>NZ_JBEPMI010000003.1:0-590371 GCF_040545685.1 Caulobacter sp. 1776 | reverse complement strand
GGTACGGCGTCAGCCCCGCCGACCTGCCCTACGTCTTCCCCAACTGGGCCAACTGGAACGGCGGCGGCAGAGGGCCCGTGCCGCTGTTCGGGTAGGCGATACACTCCGCTCGGAGCGGCGGTGATCTGAATCCACAAAGCCAATCTCAGTAAGGGTTTGCGCTTCAGTCGCGAAGCAGACCGGCCTTGGTTTCGCCATCGCTTGCAACGAAGGTGAAGCGAGTGAATAGCGCCGGAGCGATTGATGACCGCGCCTTTCTTCACAAGCTTGGCCGTGGTGGCGGCGATCGCAATTTCGTCGCCCGCTTCCGCTCTCGAAGCGCGGCGCGCGGATCTGCTCGCGCTTGTTGACCGCGTCACGTGGGGACGTACTTCCGGCGACATCGCTCAAGCCGAACGTCTCGGCACGGACCGATGGCTCAAGGAACAACTGCATCCCGTCGCAAACGCCCCCCTTCCGGAAGCCGTTCAGGCCCAGATCGACGCCTTGCGCATCTCGCGTGAAACGATGGCGCAGATCGCCGTCGCCATGGAAGCTCAGAACAAGGCGGCCGGCAAATTACAGGACCCAACCGAGCGCCAAAATGCGCTATTTGGCTATCAAAAAACCCTAACCGACCTGAAGCAACAGGCGACCGCCCGCTCCCTGCTCCGCGACCTGTATTCCCCGAACCAACTGCAGGAGCAGATGACTTGGTTCTGGTTCAATCATTTCAACGTTCAGGCCGACAAACGCGACATCCGGGCCATGATCGGCGATTACGAAGACCAGGCGATCCGGCCACGCGCTCTAGGCAAGTTTCGCGACCTTTTGAAAGCGGCCGACCTGCACCCGGCGATGCTACGCTATCTCGACAACGACCAGAACGCGGTAGGCCACATCAACGAGAACTATGCCCGCGAGATCTTAGAGTTGCACACCATGGGGGTGGGCTCCGGCTACACCCAGAAAGACGTCGAGGAAATGGCGCGGGTGCTGACCGGCGTCGGCATCGGCTTTTCGCCCGACACACCCAAGTTGAAGCCCGAACAGCAGGCGCTCTACGTCCGGCGCGGCTTGATGGAGTTCAACCCCGCCCGCCACGACTTCGGCGAAAAGACCGTTCTGGGCCGAAAGATCAGTGGGAAGGGTCTCTCCGAGTTCGAAGAAACTCTCGACGCCCTGGCCCGCCAGCCCGCCACGGCCAAGCACATTTCGAGCAAACTCGCGCTCTACTTCATGGACGACGCTACGCCAAAGCTCGTCGACCGTATTACGACGACCTTTCTGCGCAGCGACGGCGATATCGCCCAGGTGCTGGAGGTGCTGTTCAAGTCCGCCGAATTCAGAGCTTCGCTCGGCAAGAAGGTCAAGGATCCGATCCACTACGCGGTCTCGGCCGTGCGCCTAGCCTATGATGGGCGCGCGATAGCCAACACCGCGCCGCTGCAAGGCTGGATCAACCGGCTGGGTCAGGGCCTCTATAGTCGCGACACGCCGGACGGCTATCCGCTGGAGGACGTGGCCTGGTCCGGACCAGGTCAGTTGACTGCGATGTTCGAAGTCGCCCGCCAGGTCGGGTCAAATTCCGCTGGCCTCTTCAAGCTAGATGGCGCGAGCTCAACCGACCAACCGGCGTTTCCGCAACTGCAAAACGGGCTCTTCTATTCGAGCACCCAAGCCCAACTGGGCGCTCCCACCAAATCCGCTCTCGCCCAGGCGCGATCGCCGGCGGAATGGAACACGCTCTTTCTCTCCTCGCCCGAGTTCCTGCATCGATGAGGTCGCCACCATGCGTCGACGCGATTTCCTAGCTGCAAGCCTCGCCGCCTCGGCGACAGCGATCAACGGTCGCGCCTGGAGCGCCCCGGCCACCGACCAGCGCTTCCTGATGATCTTCCTGCGTGGAGGCTACGACGCCATCAACGTTGTAATACCAACCTACAGCGACCTTTACTACGCAAGCCGCCCGACTATCGCAATCGCAAGACCGGATCCCGCAAATCCCAACGCCGCCTTGCCTCTCGATGGTCAATGGAGCCTGCATCCGGCGCTCAAGGACAGCATCTACCCCCTCTGGCAAAGGAAACAGATCGCATTCATCCCGTTCGCCGGGACCGATGATCTGACCCGGAGTCACTTCGAAACCCAAGACACCATCGAATTGGGCCAGCCAGTCGGCAAACCGCGGAACTATCGATCCGGCTTCATGGCGCGAATGGCGCTAGAGTTGTCGGGTTCACGGCCCATCGCCTTCACGACCCAGCCTCCCCTTGCCTTTCAAGGTTCGACAGCTGTGCCAAACCTTGCGGTCACCTCGGTAAGCAAACCGAGCGTCGATGCTCGGCAGGCCAAGCTGATCCAAGACATGTATCAAGGTCACGATCTGCAGGCCGCTATTGCCGAGGGCTTTTCAGTGCGTGACAAGGCCTATTCCACCTTGGCGGGCGAGATGGCCGCGGCCAACCGCAACGCCGTCTCCCCCAGCGGCTTCGAGGTCGCGGCCCGCCGGGTCGGCCGGTTGATGAAAACCGACTACAATCTCGCCTTCCTCGATGTGGGAGGCTGGGACACACATGTGAACCAAGGCGGGGTGACGGGTGTCCTAGCCGATCGGATCAGCCAGTTGGGTCGGGGCCTAGCCGGACTGGTCGAGGAAATAGGATCGGAGACTTGGGCGAAGACTACCGTGCTCGTGGTTTCGGAGTTCGGCCGCACGTTCAAGGAAAATGGTGACCGGGGCACAGATCACGGACATGGAAGTGTCTACTGGGTGCTGGGCGGGTCAGTAAAAGGGGGCAGGATCGCCGGAACGCAGGTGCACCTCACGGCGGACCATTTGAACCAAGGCCGCGATCTGCCCGTGACGACGGACTATCGAAACCTGATACACGAGCTAGTCAAATCAATGTATGGCATCGAGGAATCGAAGATCGAACTGATCGTTCCGGGATCAAGGATGGACAAGCCCGTCCTCACTTGAAATTTCTTATCAGGCTTAGTCTGGCTCAGCCCGATCTTGGGAAACAGATGATTTCCCCATCTCGCTTCGCGCCGTTCGCCCGATGGTCCGACATGCTGCGCACCTCGTAGCCTCGGCTTTCGATGAGGTCGACCAATTCCCTTCGGCTAGATCCAAGTTCGACCAGCATCTCTTCGCAGATTTCCGAAATGATGACCGGCTTGTGTTCACGCATGGTCCGTTCGGCGCCGCGAAACACCATTGTCTCAGCGCCCTCCACATCGATTTTTATGACTGACGGATGAAGGGCATGCTTGGAGACCAGATTATCGATGGTTTCCGCCGGTACGATTTCCAGAACGGCCTCCGCACGTCCCCGAATAGCCGGGTGCGCGAGATCCCCCACGGAGGAGTATTCCTCCCGGCCGGGGACCGTCTTGATTTCAATCTCACCGGGCGCGGAGGAAGCCACGCCCCTAAACGCAATCACTCTCTCCTTAAAGCCGTTGCGCTCGATATTGCTACATAGCCGCTTATAGGCGCCTGACGTTGGTTCGATCGCCAACACCCGTCCCGAGGTAAGGCGGGAGGCCGCGCCAACGGTGAAAAATCCAATGTTGGCACCGACATCGACCACATCGGCGTCCGGCCGGATGTGCTGCACAAAATGGTCGAGCACCTCAGGCTCGTACGTTCCGGTCCGACCTATGCGGCGAAAGAGATGCGATTGCGGCGATAAGAAAAATGAACCGCCGTATTCTGGTAGAGAAACGCTCACATCCTGATCAATGGCCACACTAAGGCGGTCCATCGTCTCGAAAAACATCCGTTCCTGATATATTCGGTGCTTCCTATACAGCTGCAAAGGAAGCGAAAGGCCGGCCATGAGCCAAGGGGTACGCTGAACGACTTGGGATAGCGACATCTTCCCCTCCGCACAACTCGCGCAGAGCTTACACGCTGAACGCCATTTGCGATAGCGCCGACGAATCTCTAGATCGGCCATAGGCGCTCGCGCGATTGCCGTTCGCCCAGGCCGCGACACAAGAAACAATTCGGACAGGCGAAACGCTGGCTCTGCCCGGTAACGTTATCGCGTTGAGCAATTTTTTGCTCGCCCAAGAGCTGCAGACAATCGCGACACTCTGATGTCACACGCTGTGACTACGATCATCTATGGAACATCGTTAACGGCGCCCGTTTGACGTTCAATCACAACTTTTGACGCTGCAGCGCAATAACAAGGTCGCGTCAACGAAAAGCTTACGCTATGAGGCCACTACGCAAAGCGGAATAGCTGCGTTCTCGAAGGTGGGGTTCTTATGACGGTTGAAAGCAATGGTAAGGTTGCGCTCATCACGGGCGTGACCGGGCAGGACGGCGCGTATCTCTCGGAGCTGCTGCTCTCGAAGGGGTACACGGTTCACGGTCTCAAGCGGCGTTCGTCGTCGTTCAACACGGGCCGCATCGAGCACATCTATCAGGACCCGCATGAAGCCAACCCGCGCTTCGTGCTGCACTACGGCGACATGACCGACAGCACGAACCTGATCCGGATCGTGCAGCAGACCCAGCCGGACGAGATCTACAACCTCGCGGCCCAGAGCCACGTCCAGGTCAGCTTCGAAACGCCGGAATACACCAGCAACGCCGACGGCACGGGCACCCTGCGCCTGCTGGAAGCGATCCGCATCCTGGGTCTGGAAAAGAAGACCAAGTTCTACCAGGCCTCGACCTCGGAGCTGTACGGCCTGGTTCAGGAAGTGCCGCAGAGCGAGAAGACGCCCTTCTATCCGCGCAGCCCGTACGCCGCCGCGAAGCTCTACAGCTACTGGATCGTGGTCAACTACCGCGAGGCCTATGGCATCCACGCCAGCAACGGCATCCTGTTCAACCACGAGAGCCCGCTGCGCGGCGAGACCTTCGTCACCCGCAAGATCACCCGCGCCGTCGCCGCCATCAAGCAGGGCTTCCAGGACAAGCTCTATCTGGGCAACCTCGACGCCAAGCGCGACTGGGGCCACGCCCGCGAATACGTCCGCGGCATGTGGCTGATGCTGCAGCAGGAACAGGCCGACGACTACGTCCTGGCCACCGGCGAAACCACGCTGATCCGTGACTTCGTCAACAAGGCCTTTTCGGAAGTCGGCATCACGATCAACTGGTCGGGGACCGGCGTCGACGAAAAAGGCACGTGCGCCGAGACCGGCAAGGTGCTGGTCGAGGTCGACCCGCGCTACTTCCGTCCGACCGAGGTCGAGCTGCTGATCGGCGACCCGACCAAGGCCAAGGAAAAGCTCGGCTGGGTCCACGAAACCAAGTGGGAGCAGCTGTGCGCCGAAATGGTCGCCGCCGACATGATCGGCGTCGCCAAGGAGCAGCGTCGCAATGCCGAATGAGGTGCTCTTTCCTCTAGAAGGCAAGCGCGTCTGGGTGGCCGGCCATCGCGGGATGGTCGGTTCCGCCATCGTGCGGCGCCTGGCCTCGGAAGGCTGCGAGATCCTGACCGCCGGCCGGGACGTCCTGGACCTCGAGCGCCAGAGCGCCGTCGAGACCTGGATCGCCAAGGAAAAGCCGGACGCCATCTTCATGGCCGCGGCCAAGGTCGGCGGGATCCTGGCCAACGACACCTATCCGGCCGACTTCCTCTATAACAACCTGGTCATCGAGACGAACATCGTCGACGCGGCCTGGCGTAGCGGCGTCGGCAAGGTGCTGTTCCTCGGGTCGTCGTGCATCTATCCGAAGTTCGCCCCGCAGCCGATCATGGAGGACAGCCTTCTGACCGGTCCTCTGGAGCCGACCAACGAGTGGTACGCGATCGCCAAGATCGCCGGCATCAAGCTGGCCCAGGCCTATCGCCGGCAGCACGGCTGCGACTTCATCAGCGCCATGCCGACCAATCTCTACGGCATCGGCGACAATTTCGACCTGAACAGCAGCCACGTGATGCCCGCCCTGATCCGCAAGGCCCACGAGGCCAAGCTGGCCGGCGCCGACAGCATCACCATCTGGGGCACGGGCACGCCGCGCCGCGAGTTCCTGAACGCCGACGACTGCGCCGACGCCTGCGTGTTCCTGATGAAGACCTATTCGGACTTCGAGCACGTCAATGTCGGCTCGGGCGAGGATGTCACGATCCTGGAGCTGGCTCAGCTGGTCTGCGAGGTCGTGGGCTTCAAGGGCGAGATCGTCACTGACACCACCAAACCAGACGGCACGCCGCGCAAGCTGATGAGCGCGGATAAGCTGCGGGGGATGGGGTGGGCGCCGTCGATTGAACTTCAGGACGGGATTGGGTCAGCCTACAAGGCTTTCCTGGCCACGCTCGCGACGGCTGCTTCCCAAGCGTCATGATCGCCGACTTCGAAACCTCGGAGGCCCCCGACCACGCGCCTTACGTTGTTGTCGGCGCGGGAGCCGTTGGCCTTCTCTTCGCGACATATCTTTCGCGCCAAGGCAAAGAGGTTCTCGTCCTGGAGACTGGGGGGCGCAGTTACAATGCGTCCGCCCAATCGCTCAACACAAGCATCATCAGCGGTCGCCCGCATGAAGGCGTGACCAGCGGTCGCGCGCGCATCCTGGGCGGCACGAGCACCCTTTGGGGGGGGCAGCTGATTGCATTCGACAAGATTGACATGGAGCCTCGCCCGTGGCTGGGCCTATCGGGCTGGCCGATCAGTCGAGAAGAACTTTCTCCCTATTACTCGAAGGTCGCACAAGTTCTCGGCTTGGATAGTACCAGCGCTGACGATGCGTCGGTCTGGCAAGAAATAAAACTCGAAAGCCCTAATCTCGATCCTGATTTTACCGTCATTCTGACACGGTGGCTGAAAGAGCCCAATATCGCCCGCTATTTCTCGCAAGATCTTGAAACCGCTGCAAATCTAACCGTCCTACTTCATGCTCAGTGTACCGGCTTCCAGTTCAAGGAGGACGGGGCCACCATTTCCGCCGTGTCGATAGCCTCCCCCGGAGGGCGAACGGCCGAGGTGAAGGCCGACAACGTCATTGTCGCAACCGGCACGATCGAAGCTTCGCGACTAATGTTGGCCACGGCGCAACACCAGGTGCCTTGGCGAGACAACCCTTGGGTGGGGCGGTGCTTCCAAGATCACCTGGATGCTCGCAGCGCCAAGGTGCACATCAAGGACAAGCGCGCCTTCCACGATAAGTTCGACAACATCGTCGTGCGCGGCTTCAAATATCAGCCCAAGATTCGCTCGAGCGGCGCTTTTCAGAGAGATAATTCGACCACGAACATAGCCGCGTCGTTCGTGGCGGATTCCGATATTGCCGAGCACATCAGTAAGCTGAAGATCGCCATCCGTTCGATCATGAGAGGTGCTAAGCCGAACAATCTCGGCGAGCTCTTCAAGAGCATCAAAGGCGCCTCGAGCGTGTGGATCCCCTTGGTGCTGAGATATCTGCGCGACAACCGCGTCATGCAGGTGTCGGATCGTGGTTTGTACCTAGTGACGCACTGCGAGCAGATCCCGATCGCGGAAAGTAAGATCCTGCTTTCCACCACTGAACGCGACGCGTTCGGTGTTCCTCTCGTTGATCTCCACTGGCAGGTCGATGGGAGGGAGGTCGAGGGCGTTCGCCACTTCGTCAAGGGTCTCGGAGCGGTTCTGGAATCCCAAGGAATCGCGACGCTCGAAGTCGATCCCCGGCTCGAGAAAGGCGACGCGGATTTCCTCGAAGCCTGCCAAGACACCAATCATCAGTGCGGTGGTCTTCGAATGGCCGTCTTACCGGATGACGGCGTTACAGACACGAACTCGAAGATTCATGGCTGCGAGAATCTCTATATCGCCGGAGCCGCAGTGTTCCCAAGCTCCAGCTTCGCCAACCCAACTTTTACGGCGATGGCGCTGGCTCTCCGATTGGCAGAACATCTAAATGCAAAGTCAGCCGCCTAGTCGCGAATAGTCGCAATCATTAAGCTGCACGAACTCCAGGCCGCACATATGTCATTCATGAGACGAGTATCGAGCGGCGCGGCTGCCAACGTGCTGAACCTGTTTTATGTCACCGCCATCACAGGTCTGACGGTTCCTGTGCTGATTCATGCGTGGGGCGTGCCCGAATATGGGACATGGCTCATGCTAACGGCGATCCCAACCTATCTATCGCTGTCCGACTTTGGGTTCGCTACAGCGGCGACCAACGAAATCGCCATGAGCACCGCTCGTGGCGATCTGGTCCGAGCAACGTCAACCCTTCACTCCGTCTGGGCGCTCAACCTCGTCGCCTGCGCCATTATTGTTCTCGCATCGAGCGTGGCCGGCGCCATCATGTACGCCATCAATTTCCATCGCGAATTCGCTGCGGTAGTTCCTCTTTTGGCGTCCTTCTCCGCGGCGTGCTTGCTGTCTCGCGTCGTTTTGGGCGCCTTTCGCGGTGGCGGCCGGTACGCAACGGGCACCCTCCTCTACGATGGATTGCAGTTCTGCGAAGGCTTAGTCAGCTTGCTAGCAGCGGTTTTTGGCCTCAAGTTCCTGGGCGTGGCGATCACCCTTCTCGCGGCGCGCGCCGGCAGCACGCTGATTTCCTATTTCGTGCTTCGCAAGACGATCCCACATCTTTCTCTCGGGGTGTCTAAGGCGAGCATTGCTCAACTCAAAGAATTGCTCGCCCCAGCCTTTGCGTCGATGTCCATTCCCATCGCTCTAGCTCTCAACATGCAAGGCGTGGCGGTCGTGCTCGGCGCAATCGTCTCTCCGACCGCGACCGCGGCTTTGTCCACCACCCGCACCGTCAGCCGGGTCGCCGTTCAGATCATCAGCGCACTAAATCGGGCGCTCATACCCGAACTCTCGGCCGCCAGCGCGCGCGGCGATCATGGCGCCCGCGCAAAGATTCTGCGCCTCAACCGGCTGGTTCTAATCGCCGTTGCCCTTCCGGCGGCTATCGCCTTTATCGCCATCGGGGGACCGCTCGTCTCACTGTGGACCTCCGGCAGGATCGTCCCCCCCTTCCCGACCGTGGCCGCTCTTGGGGTCGCAATGGCCCTTCACTGCATATGGTTCTTTGGCACCAACATGCTTTCGGCTACCAATGCCCATGGACGGATGGCCGTTGGCCTCTTGTTTGCATCGATCCTGACCGTCGGCCTTGCTTACGTCGGCGGTCATGCTTACGGCATCAATGGCGTCGCGGTTTCAATCGCCATCGGCGAGCTTTGCAATGTCGCTATTTTCTATGTGATTCAACGTCGCCTGAAACCGAACCTTGGCTAACGACAAGCTTCAGAAAACCCCGATGCATACTCGAGCGCAAAGAACGAAAACAGTCGCTAGTCGGCGCGCCCAAGGCGCCGCTGACTGGAAACTGTCCTCCTACGGCATCTCCTTCGGGATTTACCTGACGCTATTCCAATCCATAGCCGGTATCGGGCAAGTCCTCTCGTTCGTCGCCATCGCGATCCTTTTCATCGTGGCCCTCCTGTCCGCAGCGCAGCGGCATGGAAAACGCCTGGAGTTCGATCTCTTCGACGTCTGGGCCATTCTTATCACCTTGCTTTCCGCGACAGCGTTCTTCAGCGAGCAGAACGAGAATTCAGCATACTTCACGCTTATCTTCGCGCTGGCCTGCGCGGCGGTCTCGCTGATCGCCAAGACGATCCCCCTACGGAACACTCTCCTGGCCTTGGCCGTCGCGCACGGCGCAATGACGGCTACCGCACTGGCCGTCTATCCTAGCGATATCCTGACTAGCCTGAACCCAGCATCCGCGATGCGCTGGAGCTTGCGGGTGCGCCCATTCAACCTCCACCCGAATTTGGTGGGCTTCATGTTCAGCGGCGGCGCGATTCTTGAGATCTACGCCGCAACTGTCAGCAAGTCGCGGCTTAAGAAGATCCTCTACGGCGTGCTGGCCGTGGTCTCGCTCGCCGTCGCCGTCGCGGCCTCCGCCCGCGCGGGGCTGCTTGCTTTCTTCGCGAGCGCGGTCGTCGTCGGCCTGCTCTATTCCAAGCAGCTTTTTCGAGCCAATCCGCGCGCCTTTCTGGCGACTATCGGCGGCGGCGTTCTGGCCGCGCTCGCGCTCGCTCCCAGCGCTCTTTCGTACGCCAACATCGTGTTCGAACTCGACTCGACGACGCGCGGTCTAAATTCTGGCGGGTCAGGGCGCATCGACCGCTGGATGACCTCGATCGAATATTGGACCCGCGGCAACGTCTTTATCGGCAGTGGATTGCGCACCGTCGGCGTCGACAGCGTAGGCTTCGCTTCAACCGAGAATTCTTACCTGAACATCGCCATCGAAAATGGGCTTCTGGGCCTGGCGGTGTCACTCCTGATAATCGGCGCGACGCTGACTGCGTTCAGCCGAAATCGCTCAGGAAAAGATACACTTATAAATGGCTTTGCGGTTTGGATTATTGCGTATGCTCTAATTCAATCCATGTTTAATCGCTACCTAATTGCGATCGGGAACAATCTATCCCTAACCATCCTTTTCATTATTGCCTCTGCGCTTGCGCAGACGTCGCACAGACGCTCATCGGCGCCGCGTTCTGAATCCAAGAGCTCTACGCTTCAGCAGGCGCAATAGGGACGGTCCTTATCGGACGCTCTGTTTCGATATGAATCGCGCCCGTATCGCCACCGGAAGCACAAGAAGCCGCTCAAGCCGTCCGCGAAAGTCAGCATAAGAGGTGACAGCCAATGCTCAGCAATACCTGGCCGGAGCTTCCGCATCCTGTTTCTAGAATTGGCCTTGGCTGCGCCAGGCTCACTGGCGGAATGGGACTCAAGCAATCCGCCTCGGTAATTGAAGCAGCTCTCGACGCTGGCGTAACTCATTTCGACACCGCCCCATCCTACGGGTTCGGCACGTCCGAAGCGGCGTTGGGAAGGATCCTGCAAGGCTCCCGAAACACGACGATCGCCACCAAGGTTGGAATAAGGGCGCGCGGAAACGGCAACCTCATGTCCGCGGCCCGGATGCTCCTTCGCCCACTGGTCGCGCAGCTGCCCGGTTTGAGGGCCCGAATTGGAAGATCGCTTGCTCCGCCCAAGACGGACACGCACGACCATTTCGACCTGAATTTCGTTCGAAGCTCCATCGAGCAATCCATGCTGACGCTGGGCCGCGATCGGCTGGACGTACTCTTGTTGCACGAACCCTCGTCGCGACCGGAAGAGGCGCTGATCGAATATCTCGCGTCCATGCAGCAACAGGGGGGCATCGGCCTCTACGGCATCGGAACCGGACTTGAGTTGAAATCGTCGCCCGCGATCGGCGATGTCGTTCAGCACCGCTGGTCCCCGGTCAATCCGTTGCGCGGGAAACGCGATATCCTGCACGGGGCCCTGCGCTGGTGGTTGCCGACCTTCGGCGAAGTCATTTCAGAACTTCGTCGAGATAACAAACAAGTCTTCGACCGCTTCGCTTTCGACGCCAGCGATGATCGGAACCTGGCTGGCCTACTGTTGACGTTCGCATTGCGCGATGCACCCAATTCGACGTTTTTGATTTCTTCCAACGATCCGAACAGAATTAGGGCGATCACGAAGGCGATCGATTGGAGGTTCGTCGCCTCAGCGCAAGAAGGTGACGATCAAACCTACAGCGCGATCAAGGCCGGCCTCGTCTCAAAAATCGGATTGAGCCACCTTCCGACGACACCGACCCTCAGCTTGTAGCTGGAAACTAGCGAAACATACCCAGAGCACAACAGAACACCGCTCTGCGCCACCACAACGGCCAAAAATACGCGAGCAGACAATAGAAGCAGTAGCCCCTGGATGAGCACGGACCCGCGCTCACCACGGCATCTGATCTCGCAAGCCAGATTAAGCATATAATCTTGATTGCAAGTGTATGCGATTATAGATCACAGGCTGATGGGCTGATACATTGTCGCTCAGTCAGGGCTACGATTGATTAACTGGGGATTAGCGCGTTGGCTTCCACTCAAGTATCTCCGCTCGGCCAGCGCCCCACAGTTGCCGTCATGTATCATATGTTTCCACACTATCGCGCGCCCGTCCTATCGGCTCTATCTCAGAGCACGCTTTTCGATTTCTCGTTTTGGGCGGGTATCGATGACATTGAAGGCATCAAAGTATTTCGTGGCAACGACACTGTTTCTATAAATCCGCTTAGAACACTTCGCCGAGGCAGCTCGCTTGAGCTGCTAAACTTCTGGAAGCCGCTGATCGCGCTGCGTCCTTCGACTGTGATCTTAATCGGCAATCCCAATCTGATCACGACATGGTGCGCGGCCGTGCTCGCCCGCCTGATGGGCGCCAAGGTTCTTTTCTGGACCCATGGTTGGCTAAAGCCTGAATCTCGCCTCAAGGCGAAACTGCGAAACCTCTACTTTTCGCTTGCCGACAAGGTGCTGGTATATGGCGATCGGGCGGTCAGCCTCGCGAGAAAATCCGGCTTCGACGCGGACAAAGTAGTACCGATCTACAATTCCCTGGATTGGGAAGCTGCAGATCGAAATTTCCATCGATTGGAGCAACAGCCTCCGCGCGAAGAAGCTTCATCCACGCCGACCGAAATTGTCTGCACCGCGAGAATAACCAAGCATTGTCGCTTTGACCTGTTGATTCAGGCCGCGAACTTGCTGCGCAAAGAAGGTGTTCAGACCAAAATTACTCTTGTGGGAGATGGCCCCGAGAGATCTCCACTGGAAGACCTGGCCAAAACTCTCGATGTCGACCTAAAATGTCTCGGCGCCATCTACGATGAAGGCGTGATCGCCGGCATCATTTACGATGCGGATATCACGGTATCGCCTGGAAAGGTGGGGCTAACGGCGATGCATAGCTTGAGCTATGGCACACCCGTCATTACCCATGGCGATCTCGACCAGCAGATGCCCGAAGTGGAAGCTATCGTTCCAGGCGTGACCGGCGACTTTTTCCAAGCCGATGATGTTACGGACTTGGCCCGCAAGATCAAAATCTGGATTCAAACGCCAAGAAATCGGGAAGATCTGCGTCAGAACTGCCGCAAGGTAATGATCGATCGCTATACACCTGAAAGTCAACGTAGGCGCATCGAGCAAGCGATCGAAAGCGTCCTACATGGTTAAGCCAGCTGACCTCCCCGCCCCCATGAGCGTCGCTGACAGCATGCTTCAGCGCGCGAGGCAGGAGATTGATCCCCCTTGGAAAAAGGTGCTTCGCCGGCTGGCGATCCAGATCATCCGGCGCAATAAGCGCATCGCGGATATCGGAGAAGGTTTCCAATGGGGACGCCCACTGAGCCTTCCGATACTGGGAAAGGCCAGGATAGGACGCTACGTCTACATCGGCGGGGGCGGTTCGATCATCAGCCCCATCGTGATAGGCGACTTTTCGATGCTGGCCGCCGGCGTATGTGTCGTCGGGAATGATCATCGCATCGACGTCGTGGGCGGACCGACTCGCTTAGAGTTTGCCTCTGCGGAACGGCCCGTGACCATTGTCGAAGCCGACTGCTGGATCGGCCAAAGAGCGACTATTCTCGAGGGTGTTACGATAGGTCGGGGCGCGGTCGTCGCGTCTTCCTCTGTCGTTACAAAATCCGTTGAGCCGTACACGATTGTCGCCGGAACGCCGGCGCGCCCGGTCAGAAAGCGTTTCGCGCCGGATGACCAAAAGAAGCACGACCTTGCACTGTTTGGTCGCCGCTTCCTCGATAACGACGAAGGAGCTGGCAGTGACCGCTGAGACCTCCAGGTTGCGCGAAGGCGCGGCCTCATTTCCACTCAAGCATAAGCTGCTGAGGTTCACCTGGCGTATCACATGGCTGATCTTCGGCTCGTGGACGCCTGTACAACTGAGGTTTTGGAGAATATTTCTCCTTCGCTTTTTCGGCGCCAAGATTGGCTCCCGCTCAGATGTGCGAAAGGGAGCGAAAGTTTGGTTTCCACCAAACCTTACGATGGGCGAAAACTCCCTCGTGGGTCCGGGAGCTGAAATCTACAACATGGCCCCGATTACCATCGGGCGTAATTGCATTATTTCCCAAGGCGCTTTCCTTTGCGGCGGCACCCACGACGTGGACGATCCCATGTTCACGCTGATCACAAAGCCGATCGTCATCGAAGATGATGCATGGATCGCCGCGGACGCATTCGTTGGACCCGGCGGAATTGTGGGGCGCGGCGCCGTTCTCGGCGCGAGAGCCGTAACGTCGTCCAGGCTTGCGCCTTGGACAATCTATGCCGGAAATCCGGCCCGCCCAATTCGCGAGCGTCGTTGGCGGGTGAATGAGCCGGAGCTCGGTCAGTGAAATATTCGATCGTTACAATCGCGTTCAATAATTTGGCCGGACTACGCCACACTTATGCGAGTGTCCTCGCTCAGTCCTATACGGACTTTGAGTGGATCGTTATCGACGGCGGCTCATCGGACGGCACGGTCGAATTCCTTCAATCTGAAGTGAAGATAGAGGACTTTCGATTCATTTCAGAGCCTGACACCGGCATTTATAATGCCATGAACAAGGGGCTGTCCCGCTCACTCGGAGACTACGTAACGTTTCTGAATTCTGGAGACAGCTTCTCAAGCAAAGACACACTCGCCAGCGTGACTGCCGCCCTGAAGGATGATCGCCCGACCGTCATCTATGGCGACGCTATAGAGGCTGATGGTGAAAATCAGTATTACAAGACCGCGAGAAAACCGACCGCCAATCGTTATGTAATGTTCACGCACCACCAGGCGATTTTTTACCGAACGGACGTGGCAAAGGCACACCCCTACGACGAGACCTATAGGTTCGGAGGAGACTGGGCTTTCACAACCAAGATCCTTCGCCTGGCCGATACGAGTAGCTTTTACGTGCCGGAAGCGATCTGTATTTTTGAGCGTGGAGGCGTGTCGCAAACTGATCGACATCGCGCCCGCATCAATCGGGAGCATTGGCGGACCTACAGAGAAGTCGGCGGCCTCTCGATACCTATCGCGGCGACATTTTGGCTCCTGAAGACCCAGACCAACAAAATTCGATCCCTAGCTCCAGGACTGTACGACTTCGTTAGATACAGAAGGAAGTGAGAAGATCTATATGGCGAGCGTTACTGTAATAATTCTGACCTACGATGAAGAAAAACATATCGCTCGAGCCATAACCTCCTGCCAGAGCTTCGCCGAGAAGATCTTGGTAGTTGACTCATTTTCCAAAGATAAGACGCTGGACATCGCACAATCCCTCGGCGCCGAAACCGTCCAGCACCCTTTCGAGAATCAGGCGCAGCAATTCCAGTGGGCGCTGGACAGCCTACCGATCACCACTGAATGGGTGATGCGCCTCGACGCCGACGAGGTTATCGAAGAAGATCTCGCAGCTGAAATTTCGGAAGAACTTCACCGTTTGCCGCCGGACGTCTCTGGCGTGAACCTGAAGCGAAAGCACGTGTTTCTGGGCCGCTGGGTCCGTCACGGCGGGCGCTACCCCATCACGCTCTTGAGGATTTGGCGAAAAGGCGCCGCACGCGTCGAACAGCGCTGGATGGATGAGCATGTCTTGCTCGAGCACGGACGGCTGGTCACATTCAAAAAGGACTTTGCTGACATCAACTTGGGGGATTTGAGCTATTTCGTCTCCAAGCATAATCAGTACGCCACCCGAGAAGCCGTGGACGTAATCTGCCGGAAAATGTCGCTTATCACGAGCGAAGTCCATGTCAGCCGCGATCGGGTATCATTGAAGGTGGCGATGACCCGCGCCATAAAGGAAAAGATCTATAACAAGATCCCTTTCCAGATAAGCTCAGCACTATACTTCGCTATTCGGTATTTTCCGCAGCTCGGCTTTCTAGACGGCGTGGAAGGGTCGATCTACCACGTTCTGCAGGGCTTCTGGTACCGCTACCTGGTCGGCGCGAAGACGCTGGAGTTCGAGCGAGCTCTCGCGGATCTCGACGGTGCCGATGCTCTCCGCGAACTTGAGCGCCTCAGCGGCCTTCGCCTCACAGAGCGGTAGAGGACGACATGTCTTGAACGAAGCGGTCTATGATATTCCGCTTCTGCCACCGGCTTTCCGCCCTCTTGCGCGCTTCCTTACCCAGATTTGATCGGAGCGCGGCGTCAACCGACAAAGCCTTGATGGCGGAAACCATGTCGGCGGCGTCGCTCGGCCGAACCACGACACCGCAGCCGTCAACCTCGTCTGCAAGCGCGGTGCCTTCATTCGCCATCGCAACGATGGGCCGGCCAGAAGCCAACATTCCCGTTAGCTTTGAAGGTAGCACCAAGTCGGCAGCCTCGGGCCGCTGCGGCAAGAGATGAATATCCGCGGTCGAAAGAAGCTCCGACAGCCGCTCTAGCGGTTGCAGATCGAGGAAGTGGACGTTCGATAGCCCTTTGCAACGCACGAATAGTTCATTGCGAAGGGGCCCGCGGCCACAGAGTATGAGCTTAACGGAGCGCGTTTCCTTTTCGAGAAGCGTCGCAACCTCGGCCAGAACCTCCAGACCCTGCTTCGCCGCCATGTTTCCCGAATAGAGCGCCACGATATCGCTCTCTGCTAGGCCCAACTCCTTGCGGAACGCGGTATTGCTCGAAGGCAGAGGGACGATGGTGTCGATATCGACCCAATTTCGAAGCTCGATAGCCGCGCCCGGCTCCACACCCTTTCGCGATAGCAGCTTGAGCATGTTACCGGAAATGGTCGACACCCTGTCAAACGAACGCAGGATTGCGCGCTCGAGCCCAAGCGCCAATCGCCGAGGCGCAGCCCCCTGTAGCATGCCGAGCTCAAAGGCGGCGTCGACCTCGAAATCCTGGATGTGCAGCCATGTCCTCGCTCCACAGATTTTGGCTGCAAGTAGCGCGACCGGAGCCGATAGCAACGATGGCGCTACAGAAATGACGTGCTGCGGGCGGGAGCGAACAGCCAGCGAAACGCACGGTAGGAAGGACGCCAGTGAGAACGACAGCAAATGGAGCAGCCGGGTTAAACCCGTTGGATTAGGAGGCACAAATATCGGAACCCTATGGACCTCCACGCCATTGAGATCGCTCGTCCACCATCCTTTCCTATACTCGGCAGGAACCTGCCAGGCAGGATAGTAGGGAGGAGCTGTCACGACGCTGACAGAATATCCTCGTCGCACAAGTTCCTCACAGAGCTCCGTCGTATATTTTGAAATCCCAATCAGGTCGGGCGCATAGTTGATGCCCAGGACGAGAATACCATTCGACCGCTTTGCCAACTCTCGCCCTTCGAAACCGCCAATACGCTGAAGTCCTTTATCATGCCAGCCCGCACTTCAAAGGATTTAGTAGCATGCTCCCAGCGCCCTATCGGCAACGCTGTTAAACCAGACAACCGCCTTAGCGGAATGAAACTGCAAGGACAGCATACACGCCCAAAGCTACCTCAGGTGGCATACCTGCAGCACTCACCCAAGCCGAAACTTTAAAGACGTCACCGCCCCCCCTGTCCCACCACCTCAGCGCGTCGTCTTTTTCCTTTATTTCTCGCGGCACTTTAACGCACTACCTGCGCTGTTCTGTCTGCAATAGAACAGCGGTCAATCAAACTCGCCGAGCCATCGCCGCCGCAATATGACCGCAACTCAATTGGAACAAGCGCGCCTTGACGCACCGCCTCTTTTCGCATCCGCGAAAGGACAGCAGGCGACGGCTATCCCGCAGAGCAACTCAGTGCTTGCCACGAAGAGCATCCTGTACGTCTGCAACACCTTCGGGCAACCGGATCACGATCGGTGCACCGCGATTGCTCGTAACGGCGGGCGCGTGCTGGCCATAGACTGGTCGCGCGATGACACCGGTTACATCTGGGAGAAGACGGAAAAAACTTTTGGCTACAGGGAAATTGAGGTCACCAGCAATTCCCTCATTTCAAGAACCACCTCACTGATCAACCTATTTACAATTGCTAACTCCTTTGAATTTGAAACTGCTATTGTATACGGATTCCACAATATAGCGTTCTTTTTTCTCTCCATTTATCTTAGAGCAATCGGGAAGACCGTTATTACGATGTATGATTCTCGCTTTTCTGACTACGCGAGATCTCTAACAAAAGATTTCCTTAAAAGGTATATGTTCTTACCCTACTCGGCATGCCTTGCAGCGTCCGAACAGGCTGCAGAATATGCTCACTACCTCGGCCTGAAACGAATTGAAGTCTACCGCTGCGCAATTGATACACAGCGCATCAGGCAGATTTCTCAGCATTCACGCGACAATACCGACTTTTCAGATCGATATTTTCTTTGCGTTTCTAGGTTCGTCGAGAAGAAAAATCTGGCCTTTATGCTTCGCGCCTATGCGCTGTATGCCGCCCAGTCTGAGACACCGCGCCGTCTTGAGCTGGTGGGCTATGGCGATTTGCGCGACGAAATTGTCCAACAGGTCGGAGCCGACCCCAACCTGGCTTCGCGCGTCACAATACGCGACTACGTGCCAGCCTCCGAACTACCAAACCTGATCGGTGGGGCTATTGGACTCGTGCTTCCCAGCACGACGGATCAATTCGGGATCGTCGTGACCGAGGCTCTTTCCGCCGGCATCCCCGCAATCGTCTCCTCAAACTGTGGAGCGGCGGAAATCGTGGCGCCTTGGGTGAACGGCGTCGTGATAAACCCAAAGAGCCTCGAGGACATTGCCCGAGCCTTTGCGTTTATCGATTGCGATGAGGCGGCCTGGAATCGACTGAGTAAGGAAGCTGAGAAAAGCTCTCAAGCGGGAGACGTCAACATCTTCCTGAGCGCGCTGGATCGCCTCATATCCAAAGGTAAAAGGAGCGCCTAGTTGCGAGCAGGGCCTCCTCGCAGGCGCCGCTGACCCCGACCGTGGCTCGATCAACGGGCTACGGCGCGCCGTAGCCTTGGGCGATCCCACCCAGGGCTATAAGGTCCTTCAGAAGCAGCCGCCGCGATAGCCAAGACCCGGTGTTCAGAAACCAGTCCGACACGCTTGTCACAAAATATTCGGTGTCCAGATCCAGTCGAGCTGCCGGGCACGCTACCGCGCTGCTGCTCGAACCAAACCTTCACCGGCGCGACGCATCCACAGCCGCTGAAGGGAATGGACGAACTCCCGACCGTGACGAAACCTCGTCATCGGCCTCAGCGCCCTAGTAAGCGTTCTCAGCCAACAGCAGGTGCGGCACGGTCATGAGAAGGATCTTAATGTCGCCGCTTAGCGTCCAGCGCTCGATATACTCGTTATCGGCATCAATACGGGCCGCCATAGCCTCGATGGCACCAGTACCGCCGCGCAGTCCCTTAATCTGAGCCAGACCCGTTAGACCTGGGCGCGCGCGGAAACGCAGGTGGTAGTTCGCGATCGCGGCGCCATACTGCTCGTCGTGCGCCAGGGCGTGCGGCCGCGGTCCGACGATCGACATGTCACCCTTCAACACGTTCAAGAGCTGCGGCAGCTCATCGATGCTGGTCTTGCGGATGATACGGCCGATGGAGGTGATGCGGTCGTCGTCGCGTTTAGCCTGGACAACCTTCGCTCCGTTCTCCTGGCACCGCATCGAGCGGAACTTGAAGATCGTAAACGATTGCCCATTCAACCCACCGCGAGACTGCCGGAAGAGCACCGGTCCCGGCGATTCCAATTTGATCAGAACGGCCACGAGAGCAAGGAGCGGCGCGAAGAACAGCAAAGCGCCGCCCGCCACCAGAATATCCATCGCTCGCTTCAGCGGATCTTGAGCGACAGGCGACGCTTTAACGGCGCAGGTTCGCTGTTCCGCTGACGGATTAGATACGATCAGCACGTGGTCCCCACCAGTCTAAGCGCTCGGGTCTTTTGCCCGAAATTTAGAAAGCCTTTACTAAATCAGCGCTTCCCGAACAACCGCTCGCCGCGTTTGTTAACCAACCTTTTTTCGCAGCGTAGCGATTCTTGGGCAATCTAAGGATAGGGTTCGCCGTACCCGCAGGCATTTGCATGCAGATCATGCGCCTTCGATGTCGGCCGCAGATAGACCTCTCACACCGCTTAGCCGTGAAGAACGCATATCAGTGGGAGGTCAAATGGCGAGATCGTTCTTCACGCACCGCTCAACGCCGGTCACAGACAATCGTCGATAGACTTTTTTCATGCGCCCCGATGGATAAAAGGCGGGCGAACTGAGATGTCTCGCACGACGGTTCGCCTCACCCAAATCTAATTCATGGCTAAGATCGCATAGCGAACGAATATCACTATAATCGCGACGCTCAATGCAGCGGCAATGGAGATCCAAATAATCTTCTGAATCTTGGCCTGCTGGCGAAGTTTGGCGCGGGTAGAACTTCTTTTCTGCCGCAACCGTCGCCGACGCACGGGCTCTTCCGTCATTAGATCCAAATACCCCATTTACGCTACGCGTCGGTAGCCCGCCCAATTGAACAAAACACGACGAATTGCTCTCCGCTAGTAGCTAGCGGCTTCGCAGCCCTTCGTCAGCGTCCAAAGCTGAATTTGCACACGACCTCTAGATCGAAAGCATCGCTGATAGCGGCGATCGCCAATCGGAGCGAGGAAACTCAAGCCTCAGGCGAGACGTGGGTAGATCGGCGGGCGTTTGCCGCCCCGGTCAGCTCATGCAAGGGTAAGCGACGCAATAGGGTTGGTCGTCGTGCTCCATACTCGCTATGAGCGCCGCGTGCTTTGCCGCGTCGCTCTTCTGTTGGTCCTAGCAGGCGCAGCAAGCTGTTCGCCGAATACGGACTCTGAGCAAACGGGATCGAACTCTCCGGACGCGATTGCGGCGCCATATGGCAACCCGGGCGAAATGGCGTTGCTAGGCACCGCGCACAAAAAATTACCGGCAAACGCCGTGTTCAGCGACGAGCTGATCAGTGACGCCAGCGGCGAAAAGCGTGTCTGCGGCCAGTTTTCTTTGGGGCAACATTCAGAAAAATACATCTTCTCTCTCGACCACGGTATTCACCAAGACCCGGATACCGAAACATGGCAACACAGCTGCGCGAACGGATGGAAACCAGGCAGCGGCTACTGATTGACCGCGCCTTCGCTTCTCGCGTGCGGCGTTTTCTTCGCTTTAGATAATCAAGCAGGAACTCGAGCATCGCCTAAGGGTCGTCAGAAGACCCCGCGCCTGATCGCCGTTCCGGGGGCATGATCGCGAGCATGATCATCGCCAACCCGAGCGCGCCCCCCCGATGAAAAGGCCGTCCAAGGCGACGCCCGAGCGCGCTTGCGCAAGGTCAACGTCAGGCCAGCAAACTCGCGCGCCGGCCGTAGGTCAGATAGACGACCAGGCCGACCGCATTCCACCCCAGGAAGCGCAGCAGCGTCCCCATGGGCAGGCTGGCCATGAAGTAGAGGCAGCCGATCACCGCCAGCGGCGCGACGATCCAGGCGGCCGGGCAACGGAAGAGGCGCGGCAGGTCGGGCCGGCGGACGCGCAGCACCATCAGGCAGACCGCCACGCAGATGAAGGCCAGCAAGGTGCCGGCGTTGGACAGCTCGGCGATCTGGTCAAGCGGCAGAAAGCCGCCCACCACCGCCACCACCGCCCCGGTGATCAGGGTCAGGGTGAGCGGGCCTCCGCTCTTGGCGTGCAGCCGTCCCAGGCCGCGCGGCAGCAGGCCGTCGCGCGCCATGACGAAGAACACCCGGGTCTGGCCGAACATCATCACGAGAATGACGCTGGGCAGGGCGACGATCGCGGCGGCGGCGATGCCGAAGGCGGCGGCCGGATGGCCAAGGCCCCGCAGGATGAAGGCCAGGGGCTCGCCCGAGCGGGAGAACTCGGCATAGGGCCAGGCTCCGACCGCGCAGGCGGCCACCACCATGTAGATGAGGGTGCAGATCACCATTGAACCGATGATGCCGATGGTCAGGTCGCGCTTGGGATTCTTGACCTCCTCGGCCGAGGTCGACACCGCGTCGAAGCCGAAAAAGGCGAAGAACACGATGGCGGCGGCCGCCATCACGCCGCGCGGATGGCCGCCCTCGGTATGGGCCGCGAAGCCGTAGGGCATGAACGGCGTGAAGTTCTGGCCCTTGATCGCCGTGAAGGTCAGACCGACGAAGACCGCCAGAGCGACGATCTTGATCACCACCAGGAAGATGTTCAGCGTGGCGCTCTCACGCGCGCCCTTGGCCAGCAAGGCCGTGACCGCCACGGTGATCAGCACGGCGGGCAGGTTGATGATCCCGCCCGCATGCGGTCCCGCCAGGATTTCAGGCGGCAGATTGATCCCGACGCTCCTGAGCAGGCCCACCATGTAGCCCGACCACCCGACCGCCACGGCCGCGCAGGTCACGGCGTATTCGAGCACGAGGCTCCAGCCGACGATCCAGGCTAGCCCCTCGCCCAGCACCGAATAGGCGTAGGTGTAGGCGCTGCCGGCCGCCGGGATCAGGGTCGCCACCTCGGCATAGGCCAGGGCCGCGAAGACACACAGGACCCCGCAGGCGGCGAAGGCCAGGATCACCGCCGGGCCCGCGCGCTCGGCGCCGATGCCGGTCAGGGTGTAGATCCCCGTGCCGATGATCGCCCCGATGCCCAGGGCCAGCAGGTGCGGCCAGGACAGGGTCGGTTTCAGCCGGCGGTCGGCCTCCACCGCCACGATCGCGTCGAGCGCCTTGCGGCGAGTCCAGAAACTCATGTGATTTCCCCCAGAACGGATGTGGCGGCCAGCGGTCAGGCCTTGCCGAACGGCGCGTCGATCGAGGGCGAAGGCTCTGTAAACCAGGCCGCGCCGTCGTCGGTGACATGGAAATGATCCTCGAGCCGAACGCCGAAGCGGTCGGGCAGCACGATCATCGGCTCGTTGGAAAAACACATGCCAGACGCCAGGGGCGTGCGATCGCCGCGCACCAGATAGGGCCCCTCGTGGATCGACAGGCCGATGCCGTGACCCGTCCGATGCGGCAGGCCCGGCAAGGCGTAGTCGGGACCGAGGCCATGGCGTTCCAGCACCTGACGGGCGGTCTGATCGATGACCTCGCACGGCACGCCGGGCCGCACGGCGGCGAAGGCGGCCGCCTGGGCCTCGTGCTCGATATCCCAGATCCGGCGATGCTCGTCGTCCGGCTCGCCGAACACATAGGTGCGGGTGATGTCGGCGTTGTAGCCCTCGACTTGGCAGCCGGTGTCGATCAGCACCAGGTCGCCCTCCTCCAGGGTCTGGTCTCCGGGCAGGCCGTGCGGATAGGCCGTGGCCAGGCCGAACTGCACCGCGCAGAAGGTCGAGCCGCCGTCGGCGCCCGCCGCGCGATGGGCTGTGTCGATGAACCGCTTGACCGCGCTGGCGGTGATCCCGGGCGTCAGCATCGCGGCGGCCCGGCGGTGGACGTCCAGGGTGATGGCCTTGGCGTAGCGCATCAAGGCCAGCTCGGCCTCCGACTTCACGCCCCGGCACCCGTCGATCACCGGCATCGCGTCCACCGCCCTCAGGGCGGGCGCGGCCTTGCCCAGAGCGCTGAACAGCGAGAACGGCGCGGCCGGATCCAAGGCCAGCGTCGCCGCGCCGGTCTCGGACAGGGCGCGCCCCACCAGGGCGGCGGGGTCCTCGTGCTCCTGCCACAGGCGGATGTCGGCCTCGATCTTAAGGTCGGCCCGCAGCGAGCCCAGCTCGAAGCCCGGGCAGATCATGATCGGCCGCCCCTTGCGGGGCAGCAGCAGGGCCACCAGGCGCTCGGTCGCGCCCCACGGCACGCCGGTGAAGTAACGCAGGCTGGCGCCCGCGCCGACCAGCAGCGCCTCGGCTCCCTGGACCGCGGTCAGCGTCCGCGCGCGCTCCAGCCTCGCCTCATATTCGGCGCCTGTAATGGCCGGCGGACGCCCGGGTCGGGGCGATAGTCCCGCCAATTGCAGCTCCGCCGTCGAACCACCGACACCCAGGGTCATGCGTCGCTCCTCGTCTTCGGCCGACGCTCGAACCGGGCCAGGTCGAACGGCGCCAGATCGACCGCCGGCGGACCACCGCCCACCAGGGCCGCGACCAGCTCGCCGGTCGTCGCCGCCAGGGTCAGGCCCAGATGCTGGTGCCCGAAGGCGTAGTAAAGATTGTTGACCCGCCGGCTGACGCCGATGGCCGGAAGATAGTCGGGCAAGGTGGGCCGGGCGCCCATCCATTCGGCGACGGGGCCCTCCAGGCGCACGCCCAGCTCGGAAAGGTGTCGCCGCAGGCGGGCCCACTTGCGCGGATCGGGCGGCGCGTCCTCGCGGCCGAACTCGACGAAGCTGGCGGCCCGCAGGCGGGCGCCGAAGCGGGTCAGGATCAGCGACCGGTCCTCGAACACCACCGGCGGCAGGTCGCCCCAATGGTCGGCGCCGCCCTCGAGATGATAACCGCGCTCGGCGATCACCGGGGCGACGTGACCCAGGTCTCGCATCAAGGCGCCGGAGCCGACCCCGCCGGTGACCAGCACCCGCTCGGGCGCCAGACGCTGGCCGTCGCTCAGCTCGGCCACGACATGCCCGTCGACGTTCGACAGTCGCCGGACCTGGCCGACCCGCCGCTGGCCGCCGGCCGCCTCGAAGGCCTCGTCCAGCAGCCGCAGCATCAGGGCCGGATCGCTGATCTGGCCGGTGTTCTGAAAGGCCAGGCCGCCCGCGATCGCCGGGCGAACCAGTTGCTCCAGTCGGGCCTTGATGGGCTCGGCCAGCGGCGCCAGCCGAGCCTGGCCGATGTCAGCGGCCTCCCAGGCGGCGCGCCCCGCGCGGGCGCTGGCGGCGCTCTCCCAGACCACGAGGTGACCCTGCTCGATCAGGAGGTCGGGGCGGCCCAGGGTCTTTGCCAGGCGCCGCCAGCCCGGCAAGGCGTCCCGCAGCAATCCGCCCAGCGCCGTCCGCCCTCGCGCCGCGCCGTCAGGCGTCGACGCGGCGACGAAGCGCGCCGCCCAAGGCCCGAAGGCGCCGATGTCGGAGAGCCGAAAATCCAGGGCCCCTCCCAGGGCGAACAGACGCCGAAACGCCGAGGCCAGGACAGCCGGCGAGGCCAGCGGCGCGACCTGCTCGGTGGCGATGTGGCCGGCGTTTCCGTACGAGGCCGGGCGCGGCGCGCCCCGCGGGTCGACCAGCGTCACGGACTCTCCGGCGCGCTGCAGGGACAGAGCGCTGGCCTTGCCGACCACACCGCCCCCGACCACCAAGGTCCCCGCCATTCTGTCCACCCAGGCTTTACCTCCGCATCGCATTTCGTATACAGTAGACGAAACAGTCGGAGGTGCAAGCCGTATGAGTTCCATGAATTGGTCGGGTGTTTTCCCGGCCGCCACGACCCAGTTCAACCCAGATCTGTCCATCGATTTCGACGCCAGCCAACAGGTGCTGGACGCTTTGATCCGGGATGGCGTGCACGGCCTCGTGGTGCTGGGCACCTGCGGCGAGAACAACTCCCTGGAGGCCGACGAGAAGCGCAAGCTGCTCAAGGCGGCCGTCGAGGTAGTGGCCGGCCGCGTGCCGATCATCGTCGGTGTCTCGGAGCTGACCACCACCCGCGCCGCGGCCTTCGCCAAGGACGCCGAGGCCCTGGGCGCCGACGCCCTGATGGCCCTGCCGGCCATGGTCTACGTCCCGACCGAGGCCGAGCTGGAAACCCACTTCCGCACGATCGCCCGGGCGTCCCGCCTGCCGATCATGCTCTACAACAACCCGCCGGCCTATCGCGCGGCCATCACCCTCGAGGTGCTGGCCCGCCTGGCCGACGAACCGACCATCGTGGCGGTCAAGGAAAGCGCGCCCGACACGCGGCGCTTCACGGACCTGACCCGCGCGTTCGGTGAGCGCTTCATCCTGATGGCCGGCCTCGACGATGTCGCGCTGGAAGGTCTGCTGCTGGGCGCCCGGGGCTGGGTCTCGGGCCTGACCAGCGCCTTCCCGCAGGAATCGGTGGCCCTGGTCGCGGCCGTCGATCGCGGCGACCTGGAAGAGGCGCGTCGCATCTATCGCTGGTTCATGCCGCTTCTGCATCTGGACGCCGAGCACGACCTGGTCCAGTCGATCAAGCTGGCCGAGACGATCATGGGTCGCGGAACCGAATATGTGCGCCTGCCGCGCCTGCCTCTGGCCGGCGCTCGCCGCGCCGAGGTCGTCGCCATGGTCGAGGAAGCCGCCGCCACCCGGCCGCTGCCGACCTCGGCGGCCGCGGCGTAAAGAGCATCAGAGGAAGTCCATGCGTCACACGTTCTTCTGCGTCGATGGCCACACCGCCGGTAATCCCGTGCGCCTGGTGGCCGGCGGCGCGCCGCTTCTCCGTGGCGACACGATGAGCGCGCGACGCCAGGACTTCCTCGCCCGCTTCGACTGGATCCGCACCGGCCTGATGTTCGAGCCGCGCGGCCACGACATGATGTCGGGCGGCTTCCTCTATCCGCCGACACAAGCCGACTGCGACGCCGGCATCCTGTTCATCGAGACCAGCGGCTGCCTGCCGATGTGCGGCCACGGCACGATCGGCATCGTCACCTTCGCCCTGGAGAACGGGCTGGTCACCCCACGCGAGCCGGGCAAGCTGCGGCTGGAAGTGCCGGCCGGCGTCATCGACATCGCCTACCAGACCTCGGGCGACCGGGTCACCGCCGTGAAGATCCGCAACGTTCCGGCCTATCTGGCCAAGGAAGGGATCGCGATCGACGTGCCGGGCTTCGGGCCGCTGAACGTCGACGTCTCGTATGGCGGCAACTTCTACGCCATCATCGAGCCGCAAGGCGCCTATGCCGGCATCGACGCCCTCGGCGCGGCCGAGATCCTGCGCCTCAGCCCGATCATCCGCGCCCTGGTGCGCGAAGCGTACGAGCCGGTCCACCCGCTGGATCCGACCATCCGAGGCGTGAGCCACGTGCTGTGGGCCGATGCGCCCCGGGCTCCGGACGCGGACGGGCGCAACGCGGTGTTCTACGGCGACCGCGCCATCGACCGAAGCCCTTGCGGCACCGGCACCTCGGCCCGACTGGCCCACCTCGCGGCCAAGGGCAAGCTCCAGGTCGGCGACGCCTTCGTCCACGAGAGCATCATCGGAAGCCGCTTCATCGGCCGCGTCGAGGCCAAGACCGAACTGGCCGGGCAAGAGGCGATCATCCCTTCGATCGAAGGTTCGGCGATCGCCACGGGCCACAACATCCTCTGGATCGACCGCGCGGATACATTCTGGGCGGGCTTCCAGGTGATCTAGACTCCCGACGCCCGGTGGGTGACGGTATACGATAACGCCTTCCCAGATCGCCACGCGGCCCACTCGCCCGTCGACGCCCCGGGACGCCCGCCAAAGAGACCTATCCCGCGCCCATGAATATCGTTGTCCGCTCTCTGTCCGACCAGACCTATGAGGTTGTCCGCCGCCGCATCCTGGTCGGCGCGATGCAGCCTGGAACGGCCGTACGGCAAGACATCATCGCGGCCGAGCTGGGCGTCAGCAAGATTCCCCTGCGCGAAGCGCTCGGCCGGCTTGAGCAGGACGGCCTGCTGCAGTCCTACCCCAATCGCGGCTACGTCGTCCGCGACCTCTCCACCGACGAGGCCAGCGAGGTCTTCGCCCTGCGCCTCAAGCTCGAACCCAGCGCGGTGGCCGAGGCTTGCCGACGGGCGACCGCCAAGGACCACGCCGCCGCCACGGCCGCGCTGGAAGCGCTGGAGGCCGAGCTCGCCAAGCCCGACGGCGACCATGTCAGCTTCAACCGCGCCTTCCACATGGCCCTGGTGCGTCCCGGCGGGCACATCACCTTCCAGCTCATGGAACGACTGCAGATCCTGGCCGAGCGCTATGTGCGGGTGCATCTGGAGCCCAACGGTCGCGACGAGCGCGCCAGCCGCGAGCATCGCGAGATCCTGGACGCCTGGATCCAGGGCAAGGCCAAGGTGGTGGAGGCGCTGACCGCCAACCACATCCGCGGCACCCTGGCGGACCTGAAGCAGCAGCTGGCGGGCTAATCCGCTTCTGACAGCGTCTAGCTACCCAAATCCGTTCACCCCCGCGAAAGCGGGGACCCAAGCGGCATTTCCCATTCTCACCGTCATTCCCGCCCTTGTGGCGGGAACCCCTGGTCCAGCTGACACGTGAGACGCAAGCGGATCGCCAGCGATCCGCCCCACCCGCACTTGCGGCCGATAAAGGGGTTCCCGCCACAAGGGCGGGAATGACGAGATGTGTTTTTAGCTCGGCTTGGGTCCCCGCTTTCGCGGGGATGAGCTGGGTTTTGGGATTCTAGGCCCAGGCCCTACCGCCCCCGCGCCTTCAGCAACACCGCGCCCTGCGGCGGCACGACGAAGCTCGTCGTCGACGCCGACAGATCAGCGCCGGCCCATACGTCCCGCACGCCCTCCAGCGAGGCAAGGCCCGCGTCGGCCGCCGACACGGCGATCGTCGCGGGGGCGTCGCCGCGGTTGAACAAGGCCAGGGCCACGGACCCGTCGGCCAGCGGCTTCTTCCACACCTCGGTCGCGCCCTCGCGCCGCGCCGCCCGGCCCTGGACGCCCAGGGCGTCCTGGTCGACGGCGATCACCTCGCGGTTGGTCAGCAGCTTCAGCACCTCGGGACGGGTCTGGCGCAGGTCGTGACCCATCATCAGCGGCGCGGCCGACATGGCCCACAGGGTCATGTGGGTGACATAGGCGTCGTGGCTCATGCCGCCATTGCCGATCTCCAGCATGTCCGGGTCGTTCCAGCCGCCGGGCCCGGCGTGCTCGGGCTTGCCGTTCTTGTCGAAGCCGATCCTGGCCATGGTCGGATAGTCGTCGGTGATGTCGCCGGTCGTGCGCCACAGATGGCCGCCGACCTCGCGCCCCCAGGCGCCGACCTCGAAGCGGCCGTATTCGCACAGCGAATAGACGATCGGTCGCCCGGTCGCCCGCAGCGCCGCGCCCATTTCGTAATAGGCGCGCTGGACCTTGTCGGCGTCGTCGTAAAACCACTCGCCCGAGCAAAGGTCGTACTTCAGATAGTCGACGCCCCAGGCGGCGAAGGTCCTGGCGTCCTGTCGGACGTGTCCATAGCTGCCCTCGTAGCCGGCGCAGGTCCTGGGGCCCGGCGCGCTGTAGACGCCCAGCTTCAGGCCGCGCGCGTGGACATAGTCGGCCAGGGCCTTCATGTCCGGGAACTTGGCGTTCGGACGCAATGCGCCGTCGGGCCCGCGCGCGCCCTGCCAGCCGTCGTCGATATTGACGTAGACATAGCCGGCGTCCCGCAAACCGGTGGCGACCAGGGCATCGGCCATGGCTCGGACGGTCTTGTCGTCGATAGTCTCGGCGAACTTGTTCCAGCTGCTCCAGCCCATCGGCGGTGTCCGCGCCTGGCCGTCGGGGGCCAGGGTCCCCAGCGGCGGCAGGCTCGCGGGCTTGAAGGTCCGGGCCTTGGCGTCCCTGGCCGTTCCGCGCCGGCCGGTCTGCTCGGCGTGCGCGTACCAGATGTCGCCGACCAGCTTCAGGTCCTTGCCGTCCAGCGCCGCCGTCCATTGGCGGGTGGCGTGGGCCTTGTCGTTCAGATTGCGCAGCTCGAAGGTCGCCTTGCCGTCCTTCACGACGAGATTGCGCATCTCCATCGCCCCGTACCAGGCCGTGGTCACCACGCCCCTGGACTTGCCGCCCTGGCCGGTGAGCTGGACCATGGTGACGCCCGGATAGGACGGGGCCTTGTCGAACAGCCAGACGCCGTCCAGCGGCGTCGCGGCCTGGACCTGGCCAGCCGCCATGACCATGGTCCCCAGGCAAAGCATCATCAGGCCGCGCAGCATGGCGTGTCTCCGTTCGGGTGTCAGGGTTTGGCGTCGCAGGGCGGCGCGGCGGGGCCCGCGGCGCGGAAGGGCTGGGCCGTCGGGGCCAAAACCTCCCACTCCTGCACGGCCACGCCGGCGCCGGCGGTCTCCAGCACCACGCGGACGCAGCGGGTCGTCACCGGCGCGAAGCTGGCGGACTGGAAGGCGTCGAGACCCGTGCCGAAGCCCTCGGGATCGCGCACCCGCCTCCAGCCGCCGCTCCAGTATTCCATGCGCCAGGCTCTAGGCGGGGCGACGCCCGCGGTCGCCCCGGCCGGCTGGTCGGCCCAGAACCGAATGCGCGCGCCGTCCAGGGTCACCGGCGTGTCGAAACGGTACTCCAGCCACGGACTGGCCGAGCCGGGCTCGGCGGCCCACATGTCCGGCGGCAAGGGCGCGGGCCGGACGATCCCGTCGTTCAGCGCCTTGATCCAATAGCGGACCGGGATCGGAACGTTCGAGGCCGTGGCGGTCGCCCGGCCAGCGATATTGCGGCTGGGCGCGGGCGGCGGCGTGGGCCGGCGGGTCGGCTTCACCGGCAGGATGGCCGGCGGGCTGACGCGGTCGTCAAAGGCCATCCGGTCGATCGCCACGCTGCGCCGGAAGTGGCCGCCTCCGACCGCGTCGGCGGTGTGATAGGCCAGCCACCACCGCCCCTTGAACGCGACCGCGCCCGGATGGGAGGTGGTCGAGGACACGGGCCCCAGGATCACGCCGCGATAGGTCCAGGGCCCCAGCGGCGAGGTCGCCGCGCCATAGGCGATGCAGGCGTGATAGAGCGTCGGCGTGCAGTCCGGTCCGACCGTGTTGCCGGCGTAGAGCAGGTAGTAGACGCCCTTGCGCTTCATCAGCCAAGGGGCCTCGAAGAAGCCGTCCAGGCCGGTGATGGTCTGTTCCGATCCCTTGGGCGTGACCATGTCGGCGGCCAATTCCATGCCGCGCAGCCGCCCGAAGGTGCCCCAGTAGATGTAGACCCGGCCGTCGTCGTCGATCAGCACGGTCGGATCGATGTTCTGGATCGTGTTGGGCTCCGGCGCGGTCTGCGAGATGATGGGTCCGGCGGGATGGGCGTCGATCCAGGGCCCTGTCGGCGCATCGGCCACCGCCACGCCGATGGCGAACCGATCCTTGCTCTGGTCGGCCTTCTGCAGGACGGGCGCGTACAGATAGAACCGCCCGTCGCGTCCCATGACGATCTGGCCGGCATAGGCGCGTCCGGGCTCGGCCCAGGCGAAGACCGCCTCGGGCCGGGCGATGCTCGGATAGTGCGTCCAGTCGCCGGACGCGGGATCCTTGGTCGACAGCGCCTGCCATTCGTTCATCACGAAGTCGTCGATGTCCGGCGCGGCCTCGTCGCGGCCGGCCAGGATCCACAGGGTGTCGCCCACGACCACCGGCGCGGGGTCGGTCGAGTAAGAACGGCCGTCCGCCAGGATCGGATTGCCCGGCGCGTGGACGGCGACGGGCGGGGCCTCACTCCACATCGGGATAGGGACCCTTGCCGCCGTCGGCGATCAGCTGGTCGACGCGGGCGTCGATCACCGGCAACGGCACCGAGCCCAGCTCCAGCACCGCGTCGTGAAAGGCGCGGACGTTGAACTTCGCGCCCAGCGCCTTCTCGGCCCGATGGCGGGCGTCCACGAAGGCCAGCATGCCCATGTAGTAGGAGAGGGCTTGGCCCGGCCAGGCGATGTAGCGATCGACCTCGGTCTGGATCTCGTGGTCGGCCATGGCGGTGTTGTCGTGCAGGTATTTCTGGGCCTGCTCGCGGGTCCAGCCCTGGGTGTGGAGGCCGGTGTCGACGACGAGGCGCGCGGCCCGCCACATCTGGTAGCTGAGCATGCCGAACCGGTCGTAGGGCGTGTCGTACAGGCCCATGTCCTCGCCCAGCGCCTCGCTGTACAGCGCCCAGCCCTCGCCATAGGCCGACAGGTAGGTGTCGCGGCGATAGGCCGGCAGGCCCTTGTTCTCGGCCGCCAGCGGCATCTGGAAGGCGTGGCCGGGCGCGCTCTCGTGCAGGGTCAGGGCCATCTGCGAATACAGCGGGCGGGACGGCAGGTTGTAAGTGTTGACCAGGTAGATCCCCGGCCCGCCGCGCCCGCCGGTGTAGAACGGCGCGATCTCGTCGGGCACCGGGCGGATGGCGAAGCGGCTGCGCGGCAGGCGGCCGAACCACTGCGAGGCCACGCCGTCGAAGCGCTTGGCGTTCCACGCCGCCCGGTCCAGCAGGTCCTGCGGGGTCTTGGCGTAGAAGCGCGGATCGGTGCGCAGATAGGTCAGGAAGGCCGGCAGGTCGCCCTCGAACTTGACCGCCTTCATCACCTCCAGCATCCGCGCACGGATCTTGGCCACTTCCGAGAGGCCGATCTCGTGGATCTGCTCGGGCGTTAGGTCGGTGGTGGTGAATTCGCGGACCTTGGAGCGGTAGTAGGCCTGGCCGTCGGGCATGGCGTAGGCCGACAGTTCGCGCCGGGCGCCGGGGATGTATTCGTCGCGCAGGAAGGTCCGCAGGCGGGCGTGGGCCGGGACCACCGCCTGGGTGATCGCCTCGGCGGCCTCGCGGCGCAGGGCGGCCTGGGTCTCGACGGGGATCACGGTCGGCATGGTCTTGAACGGCGCGTAGAACGGCGAGGCCTGCGGCGTCGGCGCCTCGGCGACCAGGGCCACGCCGGCGTCACGGCCCTGTAGGGTGATCTGGGGCGGGGTAAAGCCGCGCTTCAGGCCGGCCCGCATGTTGTCGATCTGCTGGTCATAGTAGCGCGGCATGTCGCGCAGCATGGCGATGTAGGCGCGGTAGTCCTGCTCAGTCAGCAGGCTGTCGCGGGCCGACTCCGCGACGTCACCCCAGAAGCTGCTGTCGGCGTTCAGCGGCTTTTCGTATTCGCGGTAGCGCTGCTCGGCCAGCAGGGCGTCGATCTGGCCCTTGTAGACGGCGTAGTTGACCTGGTTGACCTTCGACAGCTTGGCGACCGGGATCTCGGCCAGTTGCTTCGACACCTGGGTCCAACGGGCCAGGCGCTCGGCCTGGACCTTGGGCCCGACGTCGGGAAGCTTGAAGCGTTCGGACTTGGGGCCGTCCTCGCTGGGTCCCATCTGCGCCTTGCGCCAGGCGTATTCGCCGTCGGCGAGGACGGTGAAGCGCTGGTCGGCCGAAACCGCGGCCAGCACCGGCGTCGCCGACAACGTCGCCGCCACGCAGACCACGGCCGTGTCGAAGAGTCCGTTGCGACGCATGGCTAGTCCTTCCGTTCGAGCGGCTTGAGGATGTCGCGGCGCGGGGCCGCCTCGTCGCGCGAAAGCCGGACGGCCTCCGCATCCGGCGCGGCGCTCACGCGACCGGCTTGGTCGCGGGTTGCGCCGTGAACAGCCGCACGCCGAACACCGGCCCGGCCGTGTTGCGCTCGGGCGGGGCGAACCGCACCCGGACCTTGGTCTTGCCCTGGGTCAGGACCTCCGGCACCGGATATTCGACGTCGAAGAACTTGCCCGGATGGTCGGCCTCGAGCTGCTGGGTGGCGACCTTCACCCCGTCCACCAGGATGTCGAACCGCCGCTTGCGCTCCTCGCCCCAATAGGTGGCCTGCAGGATCAGCGGCCCGGGGCGGACCTTCATGTCGAATTCGAAGAAGCCGCCCGAGCGGGCGTCGCGGCCGTTGCGGTTGCGATAGGCCACCGGATACGAGATCTCGGAGGTCAGGTTGTGGTCGCGCTCGGGCTGCATCTCGCCCAGGTGCATGACGTCGACCGACCGCGCGCTGATGTCCTTCAGTCGCGCCTGCTCGGCCAGGAACGCGGCCTCCTCGGTCTTCCAGGCGTCCTCGGTGAACCGGCGGAAATAGACGGCGCTGCGGCGCTCATACTGGCTGTAGAACGGGACGAAGGTCAGGTCCGTCGGGCGCATGACCCCGCGCGCGACATAGGTCGCCTTCTCCGCGGCCACGCGCTGGAAGCGGTCCAGCAAGCTCTCGCCGACCATGGCCGGGTCGACGCCCTGCCACGGCGCGCTGACCGGCCCCAGGTCGGCGGCCAGCACCATCGGGCCGCGCAGCACCGCGACGGTGCTCTCGTCGCCCGGCGCGGACTCCAGGCGCAGGTCCAGCGGCAGGCTGATCGCGACGACGTCGCCGGCCTTCCAGGCGCGCTCGACCAGGGCGTAGCCGCCGGTGAGCGTGGGCGCGAAGGCCTGGCCGTTGACGCTGACCTTGACGCCCTGGCCGGCCCAGGTCGGAACCCGCAGGGCCACGACGAACCGTCCGGGCTTGGTCAGGCTGGTCAGGGTCAGGCGCGACTCCGGCTCGTACGGATAGCGGGTCTCCAGCTTCAGGCCCGCGCCCCGCGCTTTCCACCGCGCCTGGGCTGGGATGTAGAGGTTGACCAGCAAGGCCCCCTCGCCTTCCCAGAAGATCGACTCGCCGTGCTTGGCGTGAACCTCCATTCCGGTGCCGACACAGCACCAGAACGGATCGTCGGCGGGGTTGGAGAACTCGCGCGGCGCGCCGGTCAGCAGCGGCGTCATATAGGTGAAGCCGCCGGTCTTCGGGTTCTGCGCCGCCATCACGTGATTCAGGTGAGCGCGCTCGTAGTAGTCGAACAGCGCGCCATCCGGTTTCCAGCCATACAGCCGCCGGGTCAGCTTGAGCATGTTGTAGGTGTTGCAGTGCTCGCAGGTCTGCTCGCTGATGTGGGCGGCGATGGTGTCGGGGCCCGAGAAGTACTCGCGGTCGGCGTTGCCGCCGATGACATAGCTGTGGCGCTGGGTGACCGTGCGCCAGAAGAACCGCGCGGCGTCGGCGTCCTGCGGCTTGCCGGTAAGCTCGTGGAGGCGCGCCAGACCAATCAGCTTGGGCACCTGGGTGTTGGCGTGGATATTGGCCAGCTCGTCGCGCTGGGCGACCAGGGGATCCAGCACCTTGCGGTCGTAGATCCGCTCGGCCACCGCCAGCCAGCGCTTGTCGCCGGTGCGGGCGTAGAGCTCGGCGTAGCTCTCGTTCAGCCCACCGTACTCGCAGCCCAGCAGGGTCTGCATCTGGGCGTCGTCCAGGGCGGCGAACACGCGCTCGAAATAGCCGGCCAAGCCGATGGCGACCTGCAGCGCCTGCGGGTTGCCCCACGCCTGATGGACGTCCAACAGGCCCGCGAAGACCTTGTGCACCGTATAGAGCGGCGACCACGCGCCATTGAGGTCGAAGCCGCCCGAGCGGATGTCGCCCTTCATCACCTCGGCGAAAATCTCCTCGCCGTCGACGACCTTGCCGTCCTTGCGCTTGCGCTGCAGCGCGCCGACATAGCCCGTGCCGCGCTTGGCCTGGGCGCGAGCCAGCTCCGAGACGATGTAGTCGGCGCGACGGCGGCATTCGACGTCGCCGGTCTGTTCGTACATCACCACGAGCGCCGACAGGTAGTGGCCCAAGGTGTGGCCGGCGATGGTGTCGCCTTCCCAGCCGCCATAGATCTCGCCCTTGGCCGGTAGGCCGGCGAAGACCATGAAATTGTGCAGCAGGCGGTCGGGACTGAGCTGCAGCAGATAGGTCCGGTTGGCCTCGACGGCGGTCGCGTAGGGCGACGGCAGGAGGCGCACCGACGACAGCGGCAGGGGCTTGGCCTTGGTCGGCAGACCGCCGCGCGGGGCCGCCAAGGCCGCCATGGGACCGGCGGCGAAGGCCGCGGCGGTGAGCATCAGGTCCCGACGAGTCGCCATGGCATTACCCCTACTTGATATTGTATACGATCTTAGGGTGGCGGTCTTGAGGCGTCAATCTCAACCGTGACGGGACCCCACCTGCCTCGAGCGCGAGCGGAAACTCCATAATCTTATATCGTATAATTTCCTTGACGCCACGAAGCCTAACGGCTGTGCTGTCGTGACACTTTTTCGACGCCGCGCTCCGACGAGGACCAGATGACGAAGCTTCGCCCGCTGGCCCTGACGGCCCTGCTGCTGGCCACGACGCCGTTGGCCCTGAACCTGGCCACGCCCGCGCGGGCCGAAACGCCGGCCGCCGCGCCCGCTAAGCCCGCCTACCCGCCGATCGCCAAGACCGCCTATCGCACCGCCCAGTTCCAGCTGGACCTGCGGACCGACACCCAGACCCTGGCGCGGCTGTCGCCGATCGGCGAGCCAGCCTTCGACTTCACGCCGGGCGGACGCGAGGCCGAGCGGGCCGGCGACGGCTACGTCCATGTCGGCGACATCCACCTGCGGGTCCGCGCGCCCGGCGGGGCGTGGCGGGACTTCAGTTCGGCGCGCCAGCGCCGGCCGATCCGTCCCCTGCCCGCCGGCGGCGCGGTGCTGGCGGCGGCCGACATCACTGGCTCGCTGGGTCCGGACTCACCACTGCGGGTCGAGCGGCGCTGGGTGTCGGAGCGCGGGAGCCTCGCGCTGCGTTTCGTACTGACCAACACCTCGAAGGCGCCCGTCGAGGTCGGCGGCCTGGGCCTGCCGATGGTGTTCGACAACATCATCACCGACCGCTCGCTGGAGGAGGCCCACGCCCAGGCCAGCTTCGTCGACCCCTATATCGGCCGCGACGCCGGCTACCTGCAGGTGACCCGCCTGAACGGCAAGGGCCCCGCCCTGCTGGTCCTGCCCGAGAAAGCCACGCCGCTCGAGGCCTATCGCCCCATCCAGCAAGCGGGGAGCGCCGGCGCCAAGCCCGGCGACATCTTCACCGACCGTGGCAAGCGCGCCCAGACGTCCGAGGGTTTCTACGACTGGACGATCGCGTCCAAGGCCTTCGCCGAGCAGGACTGGAAGGACGCGGGCCAGCCCTGGAACCCACCGACGAGCTTCACCCTGGCGCCCGGCGCCAGCCGCGTGATCGGCGTGCGCCTGGCCACCTCGCCCTCGATCCGGGCGATCGAGGACACGCTGGCCGCCCAAGGCCGTCCGGTCGCCATCGGCGTCCCGGGCTATGTCGCGCCGACCGACCAGACACTGTCGCTGTTCCTGAAGTCGCCCAAGCCGGTGGCCAGGATCGAAAGCCTGCCAGCCGGCGCCCTGACCGCCACGCCGGTCAAGACCGCGGCGGGCTGGGCCCGCTATGCCATCCGCGCGTCGGGCTGGGGCCGGGCGACGCTGTCGATCACCTATGCCGATGGCCAGGTTCAGGCGATCCCGTACTTCATCACCAAGCCGCTGGACCAGGTGATGGCCGACCTTGGCCGGTTCTCGACAACCAGGCAGTGGTTCGACGACCCGGCCGACCCGTTCAAGCGCGGGCCCAGCATCATGACCTACGACCGCCAGGCCGACCGGATCGTCACCCAGGACAACCGGGTCTGGATCGCCGGCCTCAGCGACGAGGGCGGCGCGGGGAGCTGGGTGGCGGCCTTCAGCAAGCAGCTGGACAATCCCGACGCCGTCGAGGTGGCCAAACTGGAGCGCATGGTCGACGAGACCATCGTCGGGCGCCTGCAGGTCGCCGATGGAGAACACGCCGGCGCGGTGCGCAAGAGCCTGTTCTACTACGACCCCGCCGCCCTGCCGTCCTACTACGACCCCAAGCTGGACTGGAAAACCTGGGCTTCGTGGCCGAAGAAGGACTCCGAGGACCTGGGGCGGTCCTACAACTACCCTCACGTGGCCATCGCCCACTGGGTGCTCTACCGCCTGGCCCGCAACCACGAGGGCCTGGTCAGGAGCCACGACTGGCGCTGGCACCTCGACCACGCACAAATGACCATCGTCGCGATGATGCGCGACGCCCCCTACTACGCCGAATTCGGCCAGATGGAGGGCGACGTCTTCGTCGATATCCTCAAGGACCTGCGCCGCGAGGGCATGACCGCCCAGGCGAACGAGGTCGAGGCGCTGATGAAGAAGCGCGCCGACCACTGGAAGACCCTGCCCTATCCGTTCGGCAGCGAGATGGCCTGGGACTCCACGGGCCAGGCCGAGGTCTATGCCTGGATGCGCTTCTTCGGCCACCAGCCCCAGGCCGACGAGACCCGCGAGGTGATCCTGGCCTATGATCCGACGATCCCCAGCTGGGGCTACAACGGCAACGCCCGCCGGTACTGGGATTTCCTGTACGGCGGCAAGGTTCCGCGCATCGAGCGGCAGATCCACCACTATGGCTCGACCCTGAACGCCGTGCCCCTGTTCGACGCCTATCGCGCCAACCCGGCCGACTTCCACCTGCTGCGCGTGGCCTATGGCGGGCTGATGGGCGGGATCACCAATATCGACCAGGAGGGCTTCTCGTCGGCCGCCTTCCACTCGGCCCCGGACATGATGGCCTGGGACGCCTACAGCGGCGACTACGGCATGGGCTTCTTCGGCCACGCCTATGCGGCGGCGACCTATCTCGTGGACCATCCGACCTTCGGTTGGCTGGGCTTTGGCGGCGACGTCACCCAGAAGGCCGGCGTCGTGCGGATCGAACCCAAGGACGGCGCCCGTTCGCGCCTGTTCGTGGCCCCGACCGGCGCCTGGCTGACCCTGGAGGCGGGCAAGATCGACGCCGCCGAGTATCGGGCGTCCACGGGTGAGCTGACCCTGACCCTGGCCGCGAAGGACGCGACGACGGCGACCGCGCGGCTGATCGTCGAGGCCGCCACGCCGGGCAAGCGCCCCTACCGTCCCGCCGGCGCGGCCCTGGAGCGCGGAGCCTACGCCCTGCCCCTGGCCGACACGCCGACCACCGTCGTCCTGAAGCTGAACTGAGCGGGTTTTCCCGCGCCGCCGTCGTCCCGCGAACCTTTAAGGCTGGTCCATGAACATCGTCATCGCCCTGGGCGTCCTGGTCACCCTGGCGACAGGCGTTCCGGTTCTCCTGCAGCTGCTGCGCGACCACCCTCGGGGGCTCCTGATCCTGTTCTTCGCCGAGATGTGGGAGCGCTTCTCCTATTACGGCATGCGCAGCATCCTGATCTTCTACCTGACCCAGCACTTCCTGTTCGATCCGAAGACGGCGGCGGCCCACTACGGCGCCTACATCTCGCTGGTCTATCTGCTGCCGCTGATCGGCGGCTTCGTGGCCGACCGCTACCTGGGCACGCGCAAGGCCGTGGTCTTCGGCGCTCTGCTGCTGATCGCCGGCCACATGACCATGGCCATCGAGGGCAAGCCGGCGACCCAGACCCTGACCTATGGCGGCCACACCTACGCCTTCGTCACCGAAGGGCGCGGCGAGGGCCGGGTCTCCAAGCTGGTGGTCGGCGACAAGCCCTACGCCGTCTCGGCGGCCAAGTCCGGCGACTTCGTGGTCGAGGGCCTCCCGGCCGGCGCGGCGATCCCGGCGGTGCTGCCCAAGGGCCAATACGCGCTGGACGTCGCCGGGCGCGACCCGGTTTATCTGAACGTCCTGTGGCTGGCCCTGTCGCTGATCATCGTTGGCGTCGGCTATCTGAAGCCCAACATCTCGACCATCGTCGGGCAGCTCTATCCGCGGGGCGATCCGCGCCGCGACCCGGGCTTCACCCTCTACTACTACGGCATCAACCTCGGCTCGTTCTGGGCCTCGCTGCTGTGCGGCCTGCTGGGCGTGACCGTGGGCTGGTGGGCGGGCTTTGGCCTGGCGGGCCTGGGCATGCTGGCCGGCTTCGTGGTGTTCATGCTGGGCAAGCCGCTGCTGCAGGGCAAGGCCGAGCCGCCCGATCCCGAACACCTGCGCCAACCGGTGCTGGGCGTGGTCAGCCGCGAGACCCTGATCTACGGCCTGTCGCTGCTGGGCGTGACCGCGACGTTCTTCCTGGTGCGGCGCACGGCGGCGGTCAGCGGCATCCTGGTCGCCGGCATGGTCGGCTCGCTGGGCTACGTGCTGTGGTTCATGTTCGCCCGCTGCGGCAAGGTCGAGCGCGAGCGCCTGGCCCTGGCCCTGTTCCTGATCTTCGGCGCGGTGATCTTCTGGACCCTGTTCGACCAGGCCGGCTCGTCGCTGAACCTCTACGCGGCCACCAACGTCCAGCTGGATCTCGTCGCCCAGCCCGTGCGGCTGCTGGGCGGCGCGGTGACCCTGGCCACGCCCGAGCAGCTGGCCGCCGCGGGCCTCGACCGACACGCCACCTTCTGGATCGACACCACCTTCAACGCCGCCCAGACCCAAGGCCTGGCCTCGGGCTGGCTGCTGATCTTCGCGCCGGTCTTCGCCTGGCTGTGGACCTGGCTGGGCGCGCGCGGCAAGGACCTGAACCCGGTGGTCAAGTTCGGCCTGGCCCTGCTGCAAGTCGGGGCGGGCTTCTTCGTGCTGCAACTGGGGGCGCCCCTGGCCGACGGCGCCTTCCGCACGCCGCTGATCTTCCTGCTCTTGATGTACCTGCTGCACACCACCGGCGAGCTCTGCCTGTCGCCGGTCGGCCTGTCGCAGATGACCAAGCTGTCGCCCGCCTCGCTGGTCTCGTTCGTCATGGCCGTCTGGTTCATGGCCGTGTCGATCGCCAACACCGTCGGCGGCTTCGTCGCCGGCCTGACGGCCACCGAAACCGTCGGCGGCCAGGTGCTGGATCCCGCCGCGGCCCTGGCCCGATCGCTGACCGTCTTCAACTGGATCGGCGGCGTCGCGATGGGGCTGGGCCTGCTCTTCCTGGCCCTGTCCCCCGTCCTCAAGCGCTGGTCGCATGGCTCGGACGAAACCCTGAACGCCGAGGACGCGGCGAACGCGGGGTAGCGCGCCCCCTCTCTCATAGAGAGAGGGAGGGGCCATGCGAAGCATGGGAGGGTGAGTGGGTACGCTCTCCCAGATCAGAGCTCTGATGAAGATTGGGCGATGGAAACCATCCCGGCTTCCGTGGCGAAACGATCGAGTGCTCACGGCCAGAGGTGAAACCACTCACCCTCCCACGCCTCCGGCGCGGGCCCCTCCCTCTCTCTAAGAGAGAGGGATTCCCAGCCCCAAAAAAGAAGCCGCCCGCGGGGGACGCGGGCGGCTTTACAGTTTCGGGGAAGAACGGGGACCGCGGCTGGCGATCCCCCCGTGACCTCGGACTAGAAGTCCATGGTCAGGCCCACGAACATCGTCCGACCCATGGGGTCGTAGACGCCGGGGTAGGTGTTGCCGTTGCCGAACGAGCTGAGCAGCCCGGCGGCGATCACCGGCGGATCCTTGTCGAACAGGTTGTTCATGCCCGCGCGCAGGGTCAGTTGCTCGCGCACCTTCCAGTTCGCCGCCAGGTCGATGTAGTTGTACGCCTTGATCTTGCGGTTGATCTCGACGTAGTCGCCCTGCAGGAACGGATTGCTGTCATTACTGGACAGGTCGGTCGCGCCGAAATAGCGCCAGTTGGCCGATAGCGAGGCGTTGACCCAGGGCAGGTTCCAGGTCACGCGCATCTGGTGACGCCAGGCCGGGTTGGGCTGGCCGCAGGTCGGGCCGAACAGGCCCTTGCAGTTGTACGAGCCCAGGCCCGGCAGCTGCTCGATCTTGCGGCTGTTGAGGTAGGTGCCGACGAAGCTGAAGTCGACCTCGCCGAGATCGCCTAGCGAAGACAGATCCCAGCGATAGTTGCCGGTCACGTCGATGCCCGAGGTCTGCAGGTAGCCCGTGTTCTGATTGGTCGCGACGATGTAGCCGCGATCGCCGAACAGCACGCCCGAGGTCGGGTCGCGGTGGAACAGGCCGCAGAAGTACGGATTGCTGGTCTGGACGCACTGGTTGATCACGGTCGGGGCGTCGACCGCGCCGATGTACTTGTCGACATAGATGTCGAAATAGTCGACCGACATCGAAAAGCCCGGCAGGAAGCGCGGCGTCAGCACGAACCCGGCGGTGCGGGTGTCGGCCACTTCCGGATTCAGTTTCGGATTGCCGCCGCCCTGGGTGACGCAGGTCTCGGCCGGGCAGTCCGGGATCTTGCCGTACTGGGCGGCGGTGACGCCGGTCAGGGCGCAGGCCGCGGCGCTGGCCTTGGGCGTCGGGCCCGAGCAGGGGTCGACGGCCGAGACGTTGCCCAGGCCCTGGGGCGCGAACAGCTCGCTGATGTTGGCCGCCCGCACCGCGCGGTTGTAGCTGGCGCGGAAGCGTACGTCCGAGGTCGGCGCGTACTGCAGCTCGACCTTGTAGGTCGAGACCCGCTTGTCGAGGTAGTTATAGTCCGAGGTCCGGTAGCCGGCGTTCACCGACAACGTCTTGATGAACGGGGCGTCCTGCACCAGCGGCAGGTCGAGCTCGCCATAGGCCTCGTTGACGCTGAAGGCGCCGTTGTTCTCCTTGGTCCCGCCGGCCTGGGCCAGGGCGTCGGCCTCGAACTTCAGCTCCTCGCGGCGATGCTCGACGCCGAAGGCCAGGGCCGCGCCGTCGGCCGCCCATGGGCTCTTGATCCCGTACTGGCCGAGGTCGCCATTGACGTTGGCGCTCAGCACCTTCTCGCGCTGAACGCCGTGGGTGTACGTCGGCGCGTAGAGGTATTTGTACGCGGCCGCGCTGAGGCCCTGGTACTTGAAGACGTCGATCGGCACGCAGTTGGGATCGGTCCCGTCGACCACCGACTTACAGGTCGCCACGCCGCCCACGTTGACCACCTGCAGCGCCTTCATCGCCTTGGCGTTGTCGACGTTGTTCTTGTAGCTCTCGTCCAGGATAACGGTGGAGAACAGGAAGCTGGCGTCATAGGTCCAGCCCGGCGCGATCTCGCCGCGCGAGCCCAGGTTCACGCGATAGTCGGTGTGGCGCAGGTCGTCGCGCCGCGGGCTACTGCCCGGACCGGTCAGGCGGTAGCCGATGAAGACGTCCTGGTTGACGCTGGTCCCGGCCGCCGGGCCGCACAGGGTCGCGCGTTGCGAGGCCGACATCAGCGGGTTGTCGCAGTTGATCTTGAACGTCGTGCCCTGGAACAGAGCCGACGGCGCCGCCTGCGAGAAGGTGTGATCGTCCATGAACATGACGCTGCCGTAGATCTCGGCGGCCTTGCTCACCTCGTAGTGCGCGAAGGCGCCGGCCGTGTAGCGGGCGTCCGAGCGCTGGATATAGTTGGTGGGCGCGTAGTTGTAGAGGAACGCGCTGGTGTACGGGACCCAGGTCTTGGCCCCATCCTTGGTGTTGTTCAGCGTCTGCCCCGCGTTCGGGCCGCTGAGCAGGGTGAACAGGCCGTACTCGTTGTTGCTGGAGCCGCCGCAGACCAGGGCGTTGTTGTTCGTCCCCGCCAGGTTCAGGCCGCAGGCCGAGTAGTCGCGGCTGTCCTGGGTGACCGGCTTCATCTCGCGATAGCCGACATAGAAGGTGACGTTGCCCTTGTCGTTCGGCGCGTTCATGCCGATGGCCAGGTTGACGTCGATCTTCTCGCCGTCGCGCACGTGCTTGTCGGGCAGCTTGTAATTGGCCTGCGAGATCAGCGACCGTGGATAGGCGTTGTCGTTGGTGTGCTGGGCGGTGCTGTACTGCGCATCGAAGCGCAGGCCGTTCAGGTTCTTCTTCAGGATGAAGTTGACCACGCCCGACACGGCGTCCGAGCCGTAGACCGCCGAAGCGCCGCCGGTGACCACGTCGACCCGGTCGACCAGCGCGCTGGGAATGAAGTTCACGTCGGCCGTCTCGGTCGGCAGCATGCGCTGACCATCGACCAGCACCAGCACGCGGCTGGAGCCCATGTTGCGCAGGTTCACCCGCGCCGTGCCGTCCGAGCCGTTCGAGCCGTTCTCGTTCGAGTCGGCGGTGAACTGCGGCAGGCGGTTCAGCACGCTGTCGATCGACGTCGCGCCCTGGAATTTCACTTCGTCGCTGCCCACGACGGTCATCGGGCTGGCCGAGACCAGGTTCGGCCGCTTGATGCGCGAGCCCGTCACCACCACCGCGTCCAGGGTCGCCGGCTCGTCGGCCTTGACCGCGTCCTGCGCGAAAGCGGCCGGGGCTCCGGCCATGAAGGACAGGACGGCGACGGACGCCGCTCCCGCCAAGAGATCTAATCGCACCTGCCTGTTGCCCATCGATGGCCCCTCCCAAGGCGCTGTCCACCAATGACAGCGACCAGCGGCAGGAGGCACGATTATACAATTTATGTCAAATATCTTATACGATATACCTCTAACATCATTCTTTCACCTCGACCCGAACCGAGGCTTTGCGGTCACGGAACAGCGTTTGCGCGGGAAACTGGGGCTAATGCCGCGCTGAGGCTCAATGTCCGCAAGGGCGGGTGGGAGACGTTGCGCAGATACGGATGCCGCGGAGAACTACGAGTGGCCGCTGGCCATTTGAGGCGCTGTGATTTTGTAACGCGTTCTCAAGTTCACCTCCCGAAGCTATAGAGCGGCCATGCGTCGAGCGATGACATGGTGGCGGAACCTGGGCGGCCTGATGGCCGCCTGCGTTCTGGCGCTGCTTGTCGTCGCACCCGCGGTCAGCATGGCGACCTGTCTCTGCGAAGCGGATGCATCTGTCGTCAGCGTCGAGACGGGCGTCGCCGCCGTCCAAACGATCCACAGTGACCAGCGGGGCCACCGCGCGCCCTGCGAGGCCGCGTGCTGCGTGAACGGCCACTGTCATCACGGCGGAGCCATGCTCGATACGGCCGTCCCGGAGGTTCCAGCCCTGGCCCCCGTCGCCCCCGAGCATGCGCTGGCGTCCGTTCAGTTCCTCGCCTCGCGCACCCTCTCGGGCCTGGACCGCCCGCCTCGCGCCTGACCGATCCGCGCGCCTTTCGCGCGCCGTCGCTCATCCATCGCGAGGAATCTTCATGTCATCGAACCGATGGCCGCCGCGCGCGGCCTTGGCCTGCGTCGTTTCCGGAGTGCTCTGCACGCAGGTTACGGCCCAGACCGCCCCGAGCTTTCAGACCCTGCTAAGACAGGCCCAGGTCTCCGCGCCGCGCCTGGCGCTGGGGGCCGCCGAGACGCGCGTGGCCGAGGGCCAGGCCGCGCAGGCCGCCACTCGGCCCAACCCGACCCTTGGCCTGATGGTCGAGAACGCCGCCGGGCACGGTTCCTACAAGGACTTCGACAGCGCCGAGACCACGCTGACGATCGAGCAGCCGCTGGAGTTGGGCGGCAAGCGCGCGGCGCGGACTTCGGCGGCCCAGGCGGATCTCGCCGCCGCCCAGGCGCGCGCCGCCTTGGGGCAGGTCGATTTCGCCCGTGACCTGGCGCTGGCCTACGCCAACGCCGAGGCCGCCCAGCAGCGCCTCGCCATCGCAAAGGACGGCGTCGACCTGGCCCAGGCCGACGCCAAGGCCGCCCGCCTGCTCGTGGACAACGGCAAGGAGGCCCAGGTGCGGGCCGTTCAGGCCGAGGCTGGATTGGCCACGGCCCGCGCGGACCTGGCCGCCGTTCAGGCCGAGGCCGAGGCGGGGTTGGCCCGTCTGAGCGCGCTGGCAGGTTCGTCCGAGACCTACGTCGCCGTCGCCGGCGGCCTCCTCGACGCCGCCCCCGCGCTGCCCCCGCCAGGGCCGACTTTCAGTCCCGCCATCGCGGCCGCCCGCGCCGAGCGTGACGCGGCCGAGCGTCGTATCGCCGTGGAGCGCGCCCGGCGTACACCCGACCTCGCCGTCAGCTTCGGTGTCCGCCAGTTCCAGAGCGACAACTCCACGGCGGCCGTCTTTGGCGTCTCGGTTCCCTTGCCGCTGTTCGACCGCAACCGAGGCTCGGTCGCCGCCGCCACGGCCAACGCCCAGGTGGCCCAGGCCCGGTTGGCCATGGCGCAGACTGAACAGGATGGCGACCGCCGCGCCGCGACCGCACAGGTCGCCGCCGCGGGCCAGACCTTGGAGGCCTCCCGGCAGGCGGAAAGCGCCGCGTCCGAGGCCTATCGCCTCGCCCGGATCGGCTACGACGCCGGCCGCCTGCCGCTGTCCGAACTGCTGGCCGCCCGCCGCGACCTCATCGCCGCGCGAAGCCGCGCCGTCGAAACCAAGCTGGCGCGCGTCAAGGCTGTCGCCGACCTCGCCCGCGCCCAGGGCGCCATTCCCTTCGGAGATCAGCCGTGATCGCTCGTCGTTCCATCATCGCCTCGGTGGTCGCCCTCATCGCCGCCGCTGGTCTCGGCTACGAGGCCGCCCAGTTCGTCGCAAATCGCTCGGCCGCTCCGGCCCATGAGGAGGAAGGCGGCGAGCATGAGGAACACGGCGCGGCCGACCTCGTGCCCTTGAGGCTGGCCGACGCGGCGGCGGCCGGCGTCTCCGTTGTCACGCCAGGACGCGGCGGCGGCGCGGACATCCTGTTGCCCGGACGGGTGACCCTGGCCGCCAACGCCCTGGCCGCCCTCGGCGCGCCGGTGTCGGGCACGGTGGAACGCGTTCACGTCTCGGTTGGCGCGAACATCGCCGCCGGATCGCCTATCGCCACCTTGCGGAGCGCCGACGCCGCCTCCGGCCGCGCTAACCTCGACGCGGCTGGAGCCGGGGTAAAAGCTGCCCAAGCCGCCGCCAACCGCGACCGCCGTCTTTTCGAAGCCGGCGTCGTTGCCCGTCAGGACTGGGAAGCTAGCCAGGCCGTCGCTGAAAAGGCGCAGGCCGACTACCGCGCCGCCCAGGCCCAGGTTCGCGCCATGGGCGGGCCGGGGGTCAACGGCGTCACGGTTCTACGCAGTCCCATCGCCGGGGTCGTGACGCGGATCGAGACCCAGGTGGGCAGCTTCGTGACCCAGGGCGCGCTCGTCGCCGAAATCGCCGACCAAAGCCGCGCCGAATACGTTTTTGACGCCCCCGCCGTCGCCGCTGTCTCCATCCGGCTTGGCCAGGTGATCCATGTGCAGACCCCGGACGGCCAGGAAGCGCCGGCCACCATCAACGCCGTGGCTCCGGGCGCGTCCGGCGGAAACACCGCCACCGTGCGGGCGACGCCAACGGGCAAGACCGCGCCGGTCGGGTCTGTCGTCTCGGCGCGCGTGATGACGGGGACCCGCGGAAGCGGCGTAGTCATCGTGCCCAGCGAGGCCGTCCAGACCGTCGAGGGCCGCCCGGTGGTGTTCGTGGTCGAGACGGCAGGCTTCCGCGCCAAGCCGGTGACCCCTGGGCGGGTCGCCGCCGGCTCTACCGAGATCTTGCGCGGCCTGATGGGAGCCGAACGCATCGCCGGAAAGGGCGCCTTCCTGCTCAAGGCCGAACTGGGCAAGGGCGAAGCGGGGCACGAGGACTGACCATGCTGGCTCGCCTGATCGACCTCTCCGTCCGCTTCCGCTGGATCGTCGCCCTGCTGGCCGTGGCCCTGCTCGCCTATGGCGGCGCTCAGTTGGCCGGCCTGCCCATCGACGCCGTCCCTGACATCACCAACCGCCAAGTGCAGATCAACACCATCGCTCCGGCCCTTGGGCCCGAGGAGGTCGAACGTCAGGTCACCTTCCCGGTCGAGACCGCCCTGGCGGGCATCCCTGGACTTGTAGAGACCCGGTCGCTCTCGCGGCATGGCTTCTCGCAGATCACCGCCGTCTTCACCGACGCCACCGATCTCTATTTCGCCCGCAATCTGATCAACGAACGGCTACAGGCGGCCCGCGCCACCCTGCCTGACGGCCTGGAGCCCAGCATGGGGCCGCCGGTCACAGGTCTAGGCGAGGTCTACATCTGGACCGTCGAGCTTTCGGGGCCGGCGGCGCGCCCTGGCGCGGTCTATGTCACCCCAGAGGGCGACCGTCTGACCACTGACATCGAAAAGGCGACCTACCTCCGCACAGTGCAGGACTGGATCGTCGCACCGCAACTGAAGACGCTGAAGGGTGTCGCCGGAGTCGATGTGCTCGGCGGCTACGTGAAGCAGTATGTGGTCCAGCCCGACCCGGCCAAACTGGCGGCCTTCGGGATCAGCTTGCCGCAGCTTATCAACGCCCTGGAGCACGCCAACCGTGTCGAGGGCGCGGGCTATGTCCAGCGTGGCGGCGAGGCCTACATCGTTCGCGCCGACGCTCGCGTGAAGACCCTTGGGGAACTGGCCGAGACCCCCGTGGGCCGGCGGGGCTCGGCGGTCGTTAGAGTCTCGGACGTTGCTACCGTCGTCGTCGGTCAGGCCCCGCGCCTCGGCTCGGCCAGCGAGAACGGCCGCGAGGTCGTCATCGGCACCGCCCTGATGCTGGCCGGCGAGAACAGCCGCACCGTCGCCGCGCGAGTGGGCGAGCGCCTGAAGGACATCCAGGCCAGCCTCCCGGCCGGGGTAGTGGTCAAGCCGGTCCTCGACCGCACCAACCTCGTCGACGCCACCATCCGCACGGTCGAGCATAATCTGGCCTTCGGCGCGCTGCTGGTCATCGCCGTGCTGTTCGTGGCCCTGGGCAACATCCGGGCGGCGATCATCACCGCCCTGGTCATCCCCCTGTCGTTCCTGTTCGCCGCCATCGCCATGCGGCGGTTCGGGATCAGCGGCAACCTGATGAGCCTGGGCGCGCTCGACTTCGGCCTGATCGTCGATGGCGCGGTGGTGGTGATCGAGAACACCCTGGGCCGCCTGGCGCTTCGCCGGGGCGAACTGGGGCGGTCTTTGAACGCCCGTGAGCGTATCGAGATCGCTGCGTCCTCGGCTCGCGAGATGGCGAGGCCCGCCGCTTTCGGCCAGGCCATCATCCTGATGGTCTATGCGCCTCTCCTGGCGTTTGAAGGCGTCGAGGGCAAGATGTTCGGTCCCATGGCGGCGACGGTGATGTTCGCTCTGGCCGGGGCGTTCCTGCTGTCCCTGACCTTCGTGCCCGCAATGGCCGCCCTGCTGATCGGCGAGCCCAAAGGGCACGGCGAGACCCGTATCATGACCGCCGCCCGAGCGCGGTTCGAGCCGATGTTGCGCCGCCTAGTCGCGCGACCCGTCGCCGTGGCGGCTGGCGCGGGATTGGCGTTGCTGATTGGCGCTGCCGCCTTCCTGAGCCTGGGCCGCGAGTTCATCCCGACGCTCGATGAGGGCGACCTGCTGGTTCAGGCCGCGCGCGTGCCGTCGATCTCGTTGGAGCAGAGCCAGGCCATGCAGTTCCGGGTCGAGAAGACCCTGGCGGCCATGCCCGAGGTCGCCTTGGTGTTCACCCGCACCGGCACCGCCGAGATCGCCTCGGACCCGATGCCGCCGAGCGCCTCGGACACCTTTGTCATCCTCAAGTCGCGCAAGGACTGGCCCAATCCGCGCCTGCCCAAGGCCGAACTGGTCGAGCGTATGGAGCGCGCGCTGGGCAAGCATCTGGGCAACGCTTACGAGTTCACCCAGCCGATCCAGATGCGGTTTAACGAGCTGATCGCGGGCGTGCGCTCGGACGTCGCCGTCAGCGTCTATGGCGACGACTTCGCGGTCATGGACCAGACCGCCCAGAAGATCGCCAAGGCCCTGCGCGGGGTGCGGGGCGCGGCCGACGTCAAGGTCGAACAGGTCTCGGGCCAGCCGACCATCACGGCCACGGTGGACCGCACGGCTGCCGCCGCGTTAGGCGTTCACGCCAGTGACGCCGCCGACGCCCTGGCCATCGGCCTTGGCGGGCGTGAGGCCGGGCACATCCTTGAGGGTGACCGTCGGTTCGACGTGGTTGTCCGCCTGGACGAGCAGCGACGGAACGATCCGGCCGTGATGGGTCAGCTTCCCGTTATGCCCGAGGGCGCCCCGCCGGGCACGGCCGCGATCCCGCTCTCGACCCTGGCGCGCTTTGACGCGACGGAAGGCCCCAACCAGATCAGTCGCGAGAACGGCAAGCGCAGGATTGTCATCCAAGCCAATGTTCGAGGCCGTGACCTGGGAAGCTTTGTCGCCGACGCCAGGGCCGCCGTGCGCCAGGATGTCCCGCTTCCCGCCGGCTCGTGGCTGGACTGGGGCGGCCAGTTCGAGAACTTGGAGAGGGCCTCGGCGCGCCTGGCGGTCATCGTGCCGGTCGTCTTCCTGCTGATCGCCATCCTGCTCTATTTCGCCCTCGGCTCGGCGGCGGAGGCGGCCCTGGTCTTCGCCTGCGTGCCCCTGGCCTTGGTCGGTGGGACGGTGGCCCTGGCGCTGCGCGGCATACCGTTCTCGATCTCGGCCGCCGTCGGCTTCATCGCCGTGTCGGGTGTGGCGACGTTGAACGGCCTGGTGCTGATGCAGAGTATCAAGCAGCACCTGACCGCAGGGCTTGAACCCGTCGAGGCGGTGGTCACCGGCGCCGCCAGCCGCCTTCGAGCCGTCCTGACCACCGCTCTCGTCGCCATGCTCGGCTTCCTGCCGATGGCGGTCGCCATCGGTTCTGGCGCGGAGGTGCAGAAGCCGCTGGCCACCGTCGTCATCGGAGGCCTGCTGACGTCCACGTCGCTGACGCTGCTGGCCCTCCCGGTCTTCGCGGCCTGGCTGGCAAGAAAAGGCTGGATGCGCAAATGAGGGGCGGTTCGGTGGCCCGGGACCAAGCTCTCCGCCTCGAGAGAGGAGCGGATCCTCGCCATTGTAACGCTGCGGGCGCGCGGCCCGGGCCTTCTCGCGCGCCTGCGCCAGCGAGACGGGCGTCAGCGGACCAAGGGCCACCTGACGTTCGCGGCCCGCCACGCGGACGCCTATGGACAGGTCTGGATTGGGGCGGTGGCGGTGAGAGAGGGATTCGAACCCTCGATAGAGTTTCCCCTATACACGCGTTCCAGGCGTGCGCCTTCAACCACTCGGCCACCTCACCAGCGCACTCGAGTCGGGGGTGGTTGAGACCCCCGGCGCGGGAAGGCGCGCAATATACTCAGGGACCGGCCGGTAGCAAGCGCGTTACGGGATGAAACCGACAGCGTCAGCGCTTATATCGGTGATCACGAAATTCCCGCGTCCGAAAGGCCCGCCATGCTGTCGTTCAAGAAGTCCCTCGAGATGCCCACCGCCGACACGGCCCTGCCCGGCCGGGCGCAGGCGATCCCGACCGCGACCACCCACTTCGTCAATGGCCATGCGCTGAAGGGTCCGTATCCGGACGGCCTGGAGACGGCGGTGTTCGCCATGGGCTGCTTCTGGGGCGTCGAGCGCATCTTCTGGCAGGTCCCGGGCGTGTACGTGACCGCCGCCGGCTATGCGGCCGGGATCACGCCCAACCCGACCTACGAGGAGGTCTGCAGCGGCCGCACGGGCCACACCGAAGTGGTGCTGGTGGTGTTCGACCCGAAGGTCGTGACCTACGAGACCCTGCTGAAGACCTTCTGGGAGAACCACGATCCGACCCAGGGCATGCGCCAGGGCGGCGACATCGGCACCCAGTACCGCTCGGGGATCTATGTCACCAACGACGCCCAGGCCGCCGCGGCCGTGGAGTCGAAGGAAGCCTATCAGCAGGCCCTCTCGGCCAAGGGCCTGGGCGACATCACCACTGAAATCGCCGCCGCCGGCCCGTTCTATTTCGCCGAGGATTATCACCAGCAGTACCTGGCCAAGAACCCGAACGGCTATTGCGGCATCGGCGGCACCGGCGTCGTCTGCCCGATCGGCCTGGGCGTCGGCGCGGGCGCCGAGGCCTGATGACGCCGGAGGCTTTCGACAAGGCGTGCCTGGCCTTGCCGGGCGCGACCCTCTCCATCCAGTGGGGCGACGACCACGTGTTCAAGGTCGGCGGCAAGATGTTCGCCGTTCGGGGCAACGCCGTCCCCAAGGGTGGGGTCTCGTTCAAGGCCTCGGATGTCGCGTTCGAGGTCCTGACCGAGAGCGGCCGGGCCATACCGGCCCCCTACCTCGCCCGCGCCAAGTGGGTGCGCTTCGACGACCTCGCCGCGCTGGACGCGGCCGAGGTCACAGGCTGGCTGAAGAGCGCCCACGGCCTGATCGCCGCCAAGCTGACCAAGAAGGCCCGGGCCGAGCTGGGACTATAGACACTGTCATCCCGGCCAAGCGCGCAGCGCGCCGAGCCGGGACCGCCGGAAGCGCCGCGCCCGTGGCGGTCCCGGCTCTCCGCTTCGCTACGTCCGGGATGACACGGTGAAATATGGCGTCCAGATCTTAGCCCTTCGCTAGCCCCCGCAAGGCCGTGGTCTCGATCGCCTCCAGCAGCCGCTCGTTGGTCAGGCCCGGGGTGGTCGGGGTCCATTTGGTCAGCCAGATCAGCATGCCGACCAACAGCTGCACGACCAGGGATGGTTCGCAGGTCGCGATCGTGCCGTCGGCCATGCCCTCTTCCAGGAACCGCTCCAGGCGCTTGCTGAGGCGCGCGGTCCAGTCCTCGATCGCCTTGCGCTGGGTGTCGTCGAGATAGGAGCGGTCGCCGAAATAGAGCTGCGGCCCGTTGGTCACCGCGTCGTCGAGCAACGCTTTCAGGAAGCGCCGCAGCTTGCAGAGGCCCGTGCCGCCGTCGATCTCGACCAGGGTCAGGATGACCTCGAACCGCTCCAGCGAGCGCTGATGGCCGGCGAAGGCCAGGGCCTGCTTGTTGGGAAAATAGTAGTAGAGCGCCGCATCGCGCAGATCGATCGCCGCGGCGATGTCGGTCATGGTCGCGGCCGCGAACCCCTTGGCGTTGATGGTCTTGATGGCCGCGCGCAGGATCGCCTCGCGCTTCTTCACCGACTTCTGGCTCTGCGCCATCGGCCTGGCGTCATCCGCCAAGGCCATGGGCGCCAGGACCAGGGATTCCCCCTTGGACAACCGCTCTCTCCTCCGGGCGCGCTCGTTTCTGTCGCCGAGCAAACACCGATTTTCCAGGCTCGTCCCGAACGGCGGCTGGTTCAATCTGAAAAATTCTAACTTGCGCTAGAATATCGAGATCATATTAAAATCCCACCAGTCGCGCTCGGGATGCAAGACCGAGCGCGCTGGGGCGAAAACATGACGCAAAGCGTCCTCATCCACGGCTCGGCCCTCCCGACCGCCTCGCGCGGTTCGGCCGGCCGGCCCGGATCGCCCTTCCCCAACGTCAACACGTCCGCTCTTCCCCAAAAGAAACCCGCGATTGCTCGAGGCGGGATGGGAAGAAACGCGGACGATAATAAAGAAAAACAGGGAGTTAGTTATGAGAAACGTCCACATGCTGGGGGTGTCGGCCCTAGCGCTCGTCCTGGCCTCACCGGCCTTCGCCCAACAATCCGCCCCCGATAACACCGCCCTCGAAGAAATCGTCGTCACCGCCACCAAGCGCGAACAGACCCTGCAGGACGTGCCGATCTCGGTCGCCGTCACGGGTCAGCAGACGATCGAGCGCGCCCAGGTCCGCGACCTGATCGACCTGCAGTCGGTCGTGCCGTCGCTGAAGGTTTCGCAGTTCAACGCCACCGGCCAGACCAACTTCGTCATCCGCGGCTTCGGCAACGGCAACGGCAACGACGGCATCGAAAGCTCGGTCGGCGTGTTCATCGACGGCGTCTATCGCAGCCGCTCCGCCGCGGCGCTGGACGACCTTCCGGAAGTCGAACGCATCGAAGTGCTGCGTGGTCCGCAATCGACCCTGTTCGGCAAGAACGTGTCGGCCGGCGCGATCAGCATCGTCACCAAGCGTCCGCAGTTCGAAGCCGGCGGCAAACTGGAAGCCACGGTCGGCAACTACAACACCCGTCAGGTCAAGGGCACCTTCACCGGTCCGCTCAGCGACACCGTGGCGGTGCGCCTGTCGGGCAGCCTGAACAAGCGCGACGGCTTCTTCACCAACCTGACCACCGGCAACGACGTCAACGACCGCGATCGCTGGTCGGTGCGCGGCGACGTGCTGTGGGAGCCGACCGACAAGACCTCGATCCGGATCATCGCCGACTACAACAAGATTTCCGAGACCTGCTGCGCCGTCTCCTCGATCTTCAACGGCCCGGCCACCCTGGCCATCGGCGGCGTGCTGAAGAAGCCGATCAGCGACCCGACCAAGATCTTCGACCGCAACGTCATCTTCAACACCGACCCGTCGAACGACCTGTCGGGCAAGGGCGTTTCGGGCCAGATCGATCATGACCTGGGCTTCGCCAAGCTGACCGCGATCACGGCCTATCGGAACCAGAAGAACGCCTCGTTCCAGGACGTGGACTTCACCGGCGCCGACATCGCCAACAACGCGACGTCCAACAACATCAAGACCTTCACCCAGGAAATCCGCCTGGCGTCGAGCGGCGACGGTCCGGTCAGCTGGCTGGCCGGCGCCTTCTATCAGAACGAAAAGCTCGATACCGGCCGGACCATCAAGTACGGGCCGGACATCCGCGCCTTCGCCGAGACCCTGTCGGGCCCCGTCCCCGCCACGCTGCTGGGCGCCCTGCCCGCCACGCTGCGTCCGGCCCTGACCGGCAAGTCGAACCTGTACGCGCTCGAGTTCCTGCAGAGCCTGGCGACGCCGACCTTGGTGAAACCCGGCTCGACCTACTTCCAGGCCGGCCAGGGCATCGACGACTACTACAAGATGAAGCAGACGTCGTATTCGCTGTTCGGCCAGGTCGACTACAAGGTCACCGACAAGCTGACCCTGACCGGCGGCCTCGCCTACCTGAATGACGACAAGAAGGCCCGCTCGAACGTTGTCCTGACCGACCCGTTCTCGTCGCTGAACCTGGCGGCCGTGCCGCAGTTCCCGGCCCTGGGCCTGCCGGGCAACCTCTATCAGGCGCTGGGCGGCCTGCAGTTCTTCTACGGCAACGCCCCGACCCACGGCCCGGTCAACTTCCCGAACGCCACGGAGTCGGGCCAGCTGAAGGGGAACAAGGTCACCTACGCCGTCCGCGCGGCCTACGACTTCGGCGCGATCAACGCCTATGTCAGCTACTCCACGGGCTGGAAGGCCGGCGCCTACAACCTGTCGTCGGACAGCCGTCCGCCGAACGCCAACGGCGTGGGCCGCACCGCCAATCCGGAAGACGTCAGCGTCTACGAAGCCGGCCTGAAGGCCGCCTTCCCGGGCGGCTACGCCAACGTCGCGGTGTTCAAGCAGTCGATCAAGGGCTTCCAGTCGAACGCCTATACGGGCCTCGGCTACAGCCTGGTCAACGCCGGCGAGGAGTCGGTGAAGGGCTTCGAAGTCGACAGCGCCTGGCGTCCGGTCGCCTGGCTGAACCTGACGGCCGCCGTCACCTATCTCGATCCCAAGTACGACAGCTTCACCGGCGCGGCCTGCGTGAACTACGACACCACCCGCTGCCCGGTGAACCCGGCCACGGGCCTGCGTCCGAACTTCCGCGACCTGACCGGCGATACGCCGGCCGGCATCCCGAAGTGGTCGTTCTCGACCTCGGCGACGATCAACCACGACCTGGGCGGCGACTATCAGGGCTACGCCCGGGTGGAATACGACCACGTCAGCAAGGTCCAGCTGACCGAGACAGTGTCCCCGGCCTTGGCCAGCTATGACCAGAACGTCGTCAACGCCAGCCTCGGCGTGACCAACACGGCCCACCAGATCGAGGTGTCGCTGTGGGCGCGCAACTTGACCAAGGACGAGAGCCTGATCTCGGCCTTCCCGACGGTCGCCCAGGACGGCAGCTACAGCGGCTATCCGAACGCCCCGCGCACGTATGGCGTGACGGTCCGCAAGAGCTTCTAAGGCTCTCGACAAGACCCCACCTACGGCGGCCCGATCCCAGCGGTCGGGCCGCCTTTTCTTTGCCTCCTATCCTTAAGACCAAGTGGTATGACCAATTTGGTTGCACCCTGACCACCCGCCGTGCTTCAACCTCTGCGCACAAGGCCGAATGGCTGCTGGAGGACGCGATGGGAACGGGATTGAAGGCTCTGCTGGGGGCGCTCGGCGCCCTGACCCTGATGGCGCCGGCGGCGCACGCCACCTCGCCGACCCTGACCCGGGCCGACAACCGCGACGGCCAGGACCTATCCGGGACCTGGCATTATTCGGTCGACCCTTATCGCGACGGTCTGGCCGGCTTCCACCGCGGCGCGCCGGGCGCGGGTCATCGCCGCTATGACGATGTCGATGTCGACGCCCTGGCCAAGGCCAAGCCGACCATCCTCTACGAATACGACATGGACCGCAGCCCCACGGCGACCCTGCCCGCCGGCTGGATCGGCCATGATCCCAGCCTGCGCTACTACCAAGGCCTGATGTGGTACGAGCGCCGCTTCGACGCCCCGGCCCTGAAGCCCGGCCAGCGCGCCTTCCTGCGCTTCGAGGCGGTCAACTACACCGCCAAGGTCTATCTGAACGGCAAGGCGGTGGGCGAGCACGAGGGCGGCTTCACGCCGTTCTCGATGGAGGTCACCGAGACCTTACGCGCCAGCAACAACCAGGTCACGGTTGGCGTCGACTCCACGCCTCAGGCCGATGGCGTGCCGCCGCCGGTCACCGACTGGGAGAACTATGGCGGGATCACCCGCCCGATGCGCCTGGTGATCACGCCCGGCACCTTCATCGACGAGGCCTGGGTGCGCCTCTCCAAGGACGGCAGGATCGCCGCGACCGTGAAGCTGGACGGCGCCCAGGCCGCCAACCAGGAGGTCCACGTCCGCGTCGCCGAGTTGGGGCTCGACGTCACCGGCAAGACCGATGCGCAAGGGATACTGACCGCTTCGGCGCCCGCGCCCAAGGGCCTGGTTCGCTGGTCGCCCGAGAAGCCGAAGCTGTACGACGTCGTCGTGCAGACGGGCGAGGACAGGCTGACCGACCGGGTCGGCTTCCGCACCATCGAGACCAAGGGCAGCGAAATCCTGCTGAACGGCAAGCCGATCTTCCTGCGCGGCATCTCGATCCACGAGGAGGAGTTCGGCGAGACCCCCGCCCGCACCATCACCGAGGCCGGGGCCCGCGCCCTGCTGTCCGAGGTCAAGGACGGCCTGCACGGCAACTTCGTGCGCCTGGCCCACTATCCGCACAGCGAGATCACCACCCGCGTCGCCGACGAGATGGGCCTGCTGGTCTGGAGCGAGATCCCCGTCTACTGGCTGGTCGACTTCGCCAATCCACGCACGATGAAGCTGGCGCGCGACATGCTGGCCGACAACATCCGCCGCGACCGCAACCGCGCCTCGATCATCATGTGGAGCGTGGCCAACGAGACGCCGATCACCGACGCCCGCAACACCTTCCTCTACCGGCTGGTCGACGACGTCAGGGCGTTGGACGACAGCCGCCTGGTCACCGCCGCCCTGCTGACCGACCGCAAGACCGTGGACGGCAAGCCCGTCATGGGCCTGAACGACCCGCTGGCCGACAAGCTGGATGTGCTGTCGGCCAACACCTACAACGGCTGGTACAGCGACGACGCTCTGGACGCCCTGCCCGACATCGCCTGGAAGACCACCGACAAGCCGATGGTGTTCTCCGAGTTCGGCGCCGACGCCCTCTCCGGTTTCAGCGACCCTGTGCTGATGCGCAAGTTCTCCGAGGACTATCAGAAGGCCTACTACGAGAAGACCCTGGCCATGGCCCGCAAGATCCCGACCTTGCGCGGCATGTCGCCCTGGATCCTCAAGGACTTCCGCAGCCCCCGCCGCCAGCACCCGATCTATCAGCAAGGCTGGAACCGCAAGGGCCTGGTCTCGCCGACCGGCCGCCGCAAGCCGGCGTTCTGGGTGCTGCAGGGCTTCTACAAGGACAAGGAAGCCGGCAAGTAGCGCCGCCTTCCCGGGCCGCTCTCTACGACCAAAGTCGCGGGGGGCGGGCGCGGCTTTCGGATAGCGCTCCCATCGGGGGGGCGTTATCCCGAAGGCCGGCATTCGCCGAAAGAAACCAACAGGCGGGGACGGCATGACGACGCGGCGGGACGTGATGGCGGGCGGCTTCGCCCTGGCGGCCACCCTGCTGACGCCCCGTCCCGGACACGCCGCGCCGCCGACCGCCAGCCATACCCAGCGGGTCAAGGCCCTGCTGGCCCGCATGACCCTGGACGAGAAGATCGGCCAGATGCACCAGCCGGCCGGCGGCCGGCAGAAGGCGCTGAACTCCAAGATCGACGCGGCCGCTCTCGATCTGGTCCGCAAGGGCGGCGTCGGCAGCTACTTGCACGTGGCCGGGGCCCAGTTCCTGCGCGACCTGCAGAAGGTGGCCGTCGAGGAGTCGCGGCTGAAGATTCCGCTGCTGTTCGCCATCGACGTGGTGCACGGCTTCCGCACCCTCTATCCCGTGCCGCTGGCCATGGCGGCGACCTTCGATCCCGAGGCCTACCGCGCCTGCGCCCGCATGGCGGCGGTCGAGACCAGCGTCAGCGGCCTGCACTGGACCTTCGCCCCGATGGTCGACGTCGCCCGTGACCCGCGCTGGGGCCGGGTGGTCGAGGGCGCGGGCGAGGATCCCTATCTGGGCTCGGCCATGGCCGTGGCCCAGACGGAAGGCTTCCAGACCAAGGATCTCGCCGGGCGGGACACGGTGCTGGCCTGCGTCAAGCACTTCGGGGCCTATGGCGCGGTGGCCGGCGGGCGCGATTATGACAGCGCCGACCTCTCGGAGCGGACCCTGAACGAGGTGGTCATGCCGCCGTTCCAGGCCGGCAAGGCGGCCGGCGCGGGTTCGTTCATGACCGCCTTCAACGACATCGGCGGCGTGCCGACCACCGCCAACGCCGCCCTGGTGCGCGGCCAGCTGCGCGAAAAGTGGGGTTTCGACGGCATCGTCGTCAGCGACTGGAACGCCATCGCCGAGCTGGTGTCGCACGGCGTCGCCGAGACTCCCGCCCAGGCCGCCGCGCTCGCCCTGAAGGCCGGCGTCGACATGGACATGGCCGGCGGCGTCTACGCGACGCACCTGAAGGCGGCCGTGGCCGAGGATCCGTCCCTGCTGCCGCTGATCGACCAGGCCGTGGGGCACATCCTGCTGACCAAGGCGCGGCTGGGCCTGTTCGACGATCCCTACCGCTTCGGCGACGTGGCGCGCGAGAAGACCGTGATGGTCAGCGCCCCGCATCGCGCCATCGCCCGCGACGCGGCCCGCAAGGCGGTCGTGCTGCTGAAGAACGACGGCGCGCTGCTGCCGCTGGCCAGATCCGCCAAGGTCGCCGTGGTCGGGGCCCTGGCCGACGACGCCCGCAGCGCCATCGGCTCGTGGAAGGCGCGCGGCGAGGAGACCGACGCGGTCACCCTGCTGGCCGCCCTGAAGGCCCGCCTGCCGGGCGTGGCCTACGCCCCGGGCGCGACGACGCGGAGCGACGACCTGTCGGGCGTCTCGGCGGCGGTCGAGGCGGCCAAGGCGGCGGATGTGGTCCTGCTGGTGGTCGGCGAGGATTTCGACCACAGCGCCGAGTCGCGCAGCCGCGCCGACCTCTCCTTGCCCGGCGGCCAGAAGGCCCTCGCCGACGCCGTGCTGGCGACCGGCAAGCCGGTGGTGCTGATCGTGACGGGCGGCCGCCCCCTGGCCATTCCCGACCTGCTGGCCAAGGCCCCGGCTTCGCTGATGACCTGGCTGCTGGGCGTCGAGAGCGGCCCGGCCCTGGCCGACATCCTGCTGGGCGAGGTCTCGCCCGCCGGCCGCCTGCCGATGGGGCTTCCTCGCGCCGCCGGCGGCCTGCCCGAGACCTACGCCCACTATCCGACCGGCCGCCCGGCCAACCCGGACCTGGCTCAGGACACCGCCCGCTATCACGACCTGGACATTGGCGCGGTCTACCCGTTCGGCCACGGCCTCTCCTACGCGGCCTTCGCCTATTCGGACCTGACCCTGGACAAGGCCGCGATCGGCCCGGACGGCGCGGTCTCGGCCACGGTCGCCATCACCAACGCCGGCAAGGTCACGGCCGACGAGGTCGTGCAGCTCTACATGCGCGATCCCGTCGCCGCCGTCGCCCGGCCGGTCAGGGAACTGCGCGGCTTCCAGCGCCTGACCCTGAAGCCCGGCGAGACCCGGCGCGTCACCTTCAAGCTGTCCGCCCGCCAGTGCGCGTTCTGGGACGCCGGCCGCTGGCGGATCCAGAAGGGCAAGATCGAGCTGATGGTCGGCGCCTCGTCCGACGACATCCGCGCCCGCGCCGCCTTCGCCATCACCGCCGACGGCTGGAGCGATACGCCCGCCGCCGCCCTCCTGACCCCCGTGAGCGTCGCATGAGCCTGGAAGTCTCCACCGTTCGCCGGGTGACGGCGCGGCTGATGCCGCTGTTCTGCCTGATGTACCTGATCGCCTATATCGATCGGCAGAACGTCTCCTACGCCAAGCTGGAGATGGTCCAGGCCCTGGGCCTCAGCGAGGCGGCCTACGGCCTGGGCGCCAGCCTGTTCTTCATCGGCTACTTCCTGTTCGAGGCGCCGTCGAACCTGATCCTGGCCAAGGTCGGCGCGCGCGTGTGGTTCGCGCGGATCATGTTCACCTGGGGCCTGGTCACCTTGGCGCTGGGCTTCACCCAGAACGCCACGATGTTCTACATCCTGCGCTTCCTGCTGGGCGTGACCGAGGCGGGGTTCTTCCCCGGCGTGCTGTACGTGCTGACCCTGTGGTTCCCGCAAGGCCACCGGGCCCGGATGGTCGGCCTGTTCATGGTCGCCTCCGCGCTCGCCAACGCCGTCGGCGCCATGGTCGGAGGCGCGCTGCTGGACCTGCACGGCCTGCTCGGCCTGGCCGGCTGGCAGTGGGTGTTCCTGGCCACCGGCGTTCCGGCCGTGCTGATGACGCCCTACGTCCTCTGGAAGCTGCCCAACGGCCCGGAGCACGCGCCCTGGCTCGAGCCCGACCAGAAGGCATGGCTGGCCCAGACCCTAGCCGCGGAGCATGGCGGGGCCGAGATCAGCCACGCCGGAGCCTGGAAGGCCATCCTGGACCCGCGCGTGCTGATGCTGGCGGTCCTCTATATCGGCATGCCGCTAGGGGCCTATGGCCTGAGCTACTGGCTGCCGACCATCGTCAAGGCGTTCGGGGTGAGCAACACCCTGAACGGCCTGATCAACATCATCCCGTGGATCCTGGTCGGGGCCGCCCTGTGGTTCGTGCCGCGCCACGCCGCCCGGCGCGGCTTCACCGTCTGGCACGTGGCCGGCCCGCCGCTGATCGCCGCCGTCGCCCTGGTGCTGAGCGTCGTCGTGCCCGGGACTTGGGCCAAATTCGCCCTGCTGTGCGTCGCCGCCCCGGCCATCTTCGCCGGCCAACCCGGCTTCTGGAGCCTGCCGCCGACCTTCCTGTCCGGGGCCCGCGCGGCGGCCGGCATCGCGGCGATCAACGCGGTCGGCAATCTAGGCGGCTTCATCGCCCAGAACGTCGTGCCGATGATCCGCGACGCCACCGGCAGCAACCTGACGCCGATGCTGTTCCTGGCGGCCTGCCTGACCTTGACCGGCTGCCTGGTCTTCGTCGCGTTCAGGGTGCTCAAGGTCGGCGGCCCGCCCCGCGAAATCGCCTAAAACCTAGGCAGGACAAGGGATCTGCGCCGGTTTGTCGCAGAGGTGCGACAACCGGGAGTGTTGCCACGACCACCAGACTCGTCGATGTCTCTTGCACTCGGCGCACCCCACCGCGTCCGACACCTTTTTTTGTAGTAGCCGGCTGGCCAGGCCCCAAGGGCAGGACCAGCCGGTTTTATTTCCGGCCACGCGGTCTTTCTCGGGATGTGGCCCAATCGGAATGGAAACCCATTCAAAACAGTGGGCGCGATCTTGTCGCGCGGCTTGAACCGATTGCCTGTCGAGACCCCGCCATGTCGCCCAAAAGCGTCGCCCTTAGTTTCGATCCGCGCGCCATCCTGGTCCGCCGCCTGCTGCCGCTGACCGCGACCCTGGTCCTGTGGAGCGCGCTGATCGACAGCGCGCGCCTGCTGGCCGCCGCGCTCTAAGCCGGATCGCCATTCGCCGTTGACCATCCCCCTATCCGCTCATCCCCGCGAAAGCGGGGACCCAATCGGACTTCCGGTTTGTAGCGCTGTTCGGGATTGATCGTCGGACTCGGCTTGGGTCCCCGCTTTCGCGGGGATGAGCGGTGTGGTGGAACGGATTGACGCGTACGCCGGGCAGTCTGCAATCCAGCCCCCCTAGAACGGCCTGTCGCCCTTGATCGTCACGCGCTCGACGATCCGCTCCTGGGGCCAATAGTCCAGGGTGGCGTAGTGCTGGGTCGCGCGGTTGTCCCAGAACACGATGGCGTTCGGCGTCCAGCGGAAGCGGACCTGGTATTCGGGCGTCTTCACGCGATCCAGCAGCTCGTGCAGCAGCGCCTTGGCCTCGTCCTCGGGCAAGCCCAGGATCCGGGTCGTGAAGACCTTGTTGACGAACAGATGCTTCTCGCCGGTCTCCGGATGGGTGCGGACCACGGGATGGACCATGACCGGATAGGCTGCCCGCAGTTCCTGGCGCTTGGCCTCGTCGACCCGGTAGCCGTAGCTCTGGATGATGTCGTGCTCGGCCGTCAGGTCGGCGATCCGATCCTTCAGCGCCTGGGGCAGGTCGCGATAGATGGCGGCGGTGTCGGCGAACAGGGTGTCGCCGCCCAGCGGCGGCATATGGCGCATGCGCAGCACCCCGCCCATCGACGGCGCCTCGCGGAAGGTCACGTCGGTGTGCCACTTGTTGGCGGCGCGGACGATCGGGACGATCTCCTCGCGCAGCTTCATGCCGTCGGCCGCCTCGATGTGCAGGATCTCGGGGAAGCCTGGCACGTGGGCGGTGACCGGATGCCCCTCCAGCTCGCCGAAATAACGGCCGAAGCGGACGTGGTCCTCGTAGCTGATGTCCTGGTCGCGGAAAAACACCACCTTGTAGCGCAGCAGGGCCGCGCGGATCGCCGCGACGATCTCGGGCTTCAGGTCTTCGCGCAGGTCGAGGCCGGAGATCTCGGCCCCCAGCACCGTGCCGGCGGGCTTGACGGTCAGGCCGGCATAGAGGGCGGCGTCGGACTCAGTGATGGAAACAGGGGCGTTCATGGCGTTCTCCCTGGGCCGTCTGAAGCGGCCTGCTGGACGAACTCTACGACTGAACGCCGTTCACTCAATCCAGATAATCTTAGGTCCGGTACGCTCGCTCCTCGTAGTCGAACCAGTCGAAGTCGGCCGGAGCCCCCTGCCCCGAGGTGTCCTGACAGGCCATGCCGACGAAGGCGCCGGTGAAGTTGGGCGCGCCGGGGGCGGTGGCCTCGTCGGACAGGATCGAGGCGTCGAACACCTCCGGCAGCCAGGTCCACTGATCCTGACCTTGCCGGAAGCCGAAGCGCAGGCGCTCGAGATCGACCTCGACGCGCAGCTCGACCGGGCCGGCGGCCAGCGGGATCGGATCGGTGAAGCTGTCGGCCTGCGGGCTGTCGGGCGTGCAGGTCATGACCCACAGGTGCTTGCCGATCGCCTCGTCGTGGGTGACGTGCAGATAGTGCAGCTTGGAGCCGTTGTAGTAGCAGATCAGGCCCGCGGCCTGCTGGAAGTGCTCGGGCTCGAAGTCCAGCACCGTGGCGGCCGAATAGCATTGCGCCTGCTGGCGGCGGGCGACCAGGGCCTGGGTGAACAGGCTGCCCACGCTCTCGCGCCCGAACAGCCGAAGAGAGCCCGGCTTGGCGGTCAGGCTGAAGATCGTCTCCGGGAACGGCGTGCGCAGCCACTGGAAATCGATCGGCAGGTCGGGACCGTCGAAGTCCTCGCGCACGGGCGCGACCGGCCAGGGATGCTCGGGCAGGTTCGGCGCGGGCGTCTCCAGGGTCGGATCGCCGGAGCCGTCCAGGGTGCGCGGCCAGCCGTCCTCGCCCCAGGCCAGCTTCTGGATCGCCGTCTCGCGGCCCAGGGTGCAGCGGCCGCGGTTGGGCAGCGGCCGGCCGACCAGATAGACCGCGTAGGTCTCGCCCTCGGCGGTCTCGACGAGGTCGGCGTGACCGGCCCGCTGCAGCGCCACGTGCGGCCGATCGCGAGAGGTCAGGACGTAGGTGTCGGGATGCAGCGCGTACGGCCCGTCGATGGCGCGCGAGCGGGCCATGGTCATCGTGTGGCCCCAGCCGGTGCCGCCCTCGGCGGTGACCAGATAATACCAGCCGTCGCGCTTGTAGAGGTGCGGCGCCTCGGTCAGGCCGATCGGCGTGCCCTCGAAGATCACCTTGCGCTCGCCGACAAGACGGCCTTCGGCGACCGAATATTCCTGCAGCACGATGCCGGCGAAGCGGTTCTTGCCGGGCCGATGGTCCCACAGCTGGTTGACCAGCCACTTGCGGCCATCGTCGTCATGGAACAGCGACGGGTCGAAGCCGGAGCTGTTCAGATAGATCGGATCCGACCACTCGCCGTCGATCGTCTCGGCGGTGACCAGGTAGTTGTGGAAGTCGCGCAGGGACGCGCCCGACGCCCCGCCGACCGTGGTGCGGCCATAGCGCTTCACGTCAGTGAAGATCAGCCAGAACCTGCCGTCGGCGTGGGTCAGGCACGGCGCCCAGACGCCGCAGCTGTCGGGATCGCCCAGCATGTTCAGCTGGCTGGCGCGGCGCAGCGGCCGGGTCAGCAGGCGCCAGTTCTTGAGATCCCTGGAGTGATGGATCTGAACGCCCGGGAACCACTCGAAGGTCGACACGGCGATGTAGTAGTCCTCGCCCACCCGGACGATGGACGGGTCGGGGTTGAAGCCGCGCAGGATCGGATTGCGGATCACGGGAACGCTCACGGATTGGGGATCTGGCTGACGGGTTCAGCCGTGGCGGGAACGCGGTCCTTGACCAGCGTCCAGAGAAGAACGGCGCCGGCGATGTCCAGCACGCCCAGGGCGACGAAGAACGGGTCGTAGCCGATCCGGGCCACCAGGCCGCCGATCAGCAGCGAGAAGATCAGCACGCCCAGATTGCCCATCATCCCGGCCAGGCCCGCCACCGTGGCGACCTCGTCGCGGCGGAACAGGTCCGAGGCCATGGTGATGACGGTGACCGACAGGGTCTGGTGGGCGAAGCCGCCCAGGCACAGCAGGGCGATGGCGGCGTAGGGACTTTCGACCCGGCCGACGAAGATCATGCCGGTCATCATCGCCGCACCCAGGGTGAAGGCCCAGCGCCGGGCGTTGATCAGCGAGACGCCGCGCGCCTGCAGCAGGCCCGCGACGCTGGGTCCGAACAGGCAGCCCAGATCCGCCGCCACGAACGGCAGCCAGGCGAACATGGCGATATGCTTCAGGTCAAAGCCGCGCGTCTGCGACAGATAGAGCGGCACCCAGAACGACAGCGTCCCCCAGGTCGGGTCGGCCAGGAAGCGCGGCAGGGCGATGCCCCAGAACCGGCGCTGCTTCAGGATCGAGACGATCGACGGCCGGGTCCCGGCGTCGGTCAGATGCGCCTCCTGACCGGCGGCGATGCGGACGCGCTCTTCCGGCGTCATCAGCGGATGCTGGTCGGGCGAGCGGTAGAGCAGCAGCCACAGGGCCACCCAGGCCAGGCCGAGCGCCCCGGTCAGCACGAAGGCCGCGCGCCAGTTCCAGGTCAGCGCGGCCCACACCACCAGCGGCGGCGCCAGCACCGAGCCGAACGAGGCGCCGATGTTGAACACCCCGCCCGCGAAGCCGCGCTCCTTGGCCGGAAACCAGGTGGCCACGGTCTTCATGCCGGCCGGCTGGGCCGAACCCTCGGCCAGCCCCAGCAAGCCGCGCAGGACCGCGAAGCCCTGCCAGTTGCCGGCCAAGCCATGGGCCATGGCGATCAGCGACCAGGCCGCCGCGAACACCGCGAAGCCGGTGCGCAGGCCCAGGGTGTCGAGCACATAGCCGCAGACGGGCTGCAGCATGATGCCGATCTGGAAGGCGCTGGTGATCCAGGAATATTCCCGCACCGAGATGCCGAGATCCTTCAGGATCGTCGGGGCGGCCACGCCCATGGTCGAGCGCGTCATGTAGTTGACGATCGCGCCCAGCATGACCAGGCCGATGATCCACCAGCGCAGAGCGCGCAGTTTGGGCAAGGCGGTTCTCCCCGACCGGCCGCGCGCTCGGGCGGCGCGCTCGGCCCGTTTCGATGTTACCGCTATCGCCGATAAGATCAGACGTCCACCCTACCAAGGTCTGATGTCGTCTGGCGCGATTTTAGCTTGTCGACCCCGCCTTCAGCGCCTTGCCGCGGCTGGCGGCGCGGGGCCGGGCCGAAGCCTCCGTCTTGCCGGACGGCTTGGCAGTCTTGCGCCTGGCGGCCCGGGCGTCCTTTTCGGCGGCCAGCCGCTGAACGCCGCGCATATGGCGATCCGCCCGCGCCTTGCAATGCGCATGCATCGCCTCGAGCTCCTTGTCGGTCAGCCTCTCGATGCCGATGAACTCGTTCTCGGCGTCGGTGGTGGCGCGGATCAGTTCGTCCAGCTTGGTCTGTAACGCGACGCCGTCGCGGTTCTGGGTGTTCTGGATCAGGAAGACCATCAGGAAGGTGACGATCGTGGTGCCGGTGTTGATCACCAGCTGCCAGGTCTCGGAGAACTTGAAGATCGGCCCCGAAAGCGCCCACAGCAGCACCATGGCGACACAGATCAGGAACGCGGGCGGACTGCCCGTGACCTTGGCGGTGGCGTTGGCGAATTTGGCGAACAGCTTGTCCACGGACGGCCCTCCCTTGGGTCGCCCAGTAACGCTCAAACGGTCGCGGAGGCTCCCGGCCTCGGCGCTGTTTCGCGGGCGGGCGCGGCGTCAGGGCGCACGACCTCGCCGACGAAGCGATCCTTGCCCTCGTCGGCGGCGGGCTGCCAGACGAACACGCCGACGCAGGCATGCGCCGCGGCGATCTCGCCAGCCAGTTCCAGCGCGTCGCGGTCGTCCTGGGCGACTTCCGCGATGAAGGTCAGGGACACGCCGTCCGCGCGTCTGGGGTAGAAAAGATAGGTTGGCATGACGCGAGCTCCTGCCTTTCGAGCGGGAGCGGAGCCGAAGCTTCGTTCTCAGTCACCGACGCTCGAAAGTCCCGTGCCGATGATGTGCTTACGTTATCACCCCGATTTGGGGAATGCGAACAGGAAATTTCCGCCGCTCAAATAAATGATGGTCATAAACCCGACATTCACGGGCGCTCGAACCCCATAAACCATCGAAATACATGATTAACGCGAAGAATTCGCATGGCAGTCAGCGCCGCATTATTTCTTTGATATTCTAAATATAAGCTCTAGCGGTCGCGCGACGCTGTGGCGATTGGTGTCCTACCCGACAGAAGCCTCGAATGCGAAAGAGCGCCGAGCGGGTTTGCTCAGCGCTCTTCCTCATTTCAGCCCGGGCGGCGACAGAACTATTTGTAGATCAGGGTCCAGCTCACCGTGATCGGCTTGCCCTCGGCGGCCGAGCCCGTGCAGTTGGTCAAGGACGTCATCGCTCCGGTCGGCGCGCCATACGCCTTGTCGTCGGCCAGGACCTTCGTCGAACAGCTCAGCCCCTCGACCTTGAACCCGGTGACGTCGCCCGTTCCGAAGGTCGTGGCGCCGCCCTTGGTCACAGCCTGGCCCGAGAAGCTGGCGAAGGCCAGGTCGACGGCCTTCACCGGAACCCCAGCCTTGGGCGTGAACACGTCGGTGCGACGGATGCGGCCGGGTTCGAGCACATAGGTCGTCTTGACGCTGAAACGGTGGTCGGCGACCGGGGCCTTCTGGCCCAGGCGATCCAGCTGGTCCTGGTCATAGGTCACGGTCGTCCGCGCGCCCTGCTCGGCGATCTTCACGTGCGCCGCATAGGCCAGGGGCGCCAATTGGGCGCCGTCGGCCAGGGTGATGCGCGGCAGCAGCTGCGGGAACACCGCGTCCGCCACGCCCTGCAGCATGCCCGGCGAGAACGGGATCGGATAGTACGGCGTGTGCATGTGCTGGCTTTCGCCGCCATTGATGATCGGCAGGCCAATGACGCGGCCGCCCTTCCCGCCCGTGGCGTCGCGCAAGGTGACGACCAGGCGATCGTTCTTGCCGCGCGCGAACCAGGTCACCGTGCGCTTGGGCAGGGTGTTCAGCCAGGCCGCGTAGCCGGGGTCGGGCGCCTTGTCCTTGAAGCCCAGCTCGTCCCAGATGGCGCTGGTGTAGATGTACTGCCGGCCCAGGCTGAGGTTCTCGCCCAGGATCCGATGCTTGCCCCGATAGCTGTCGGTGCGGCGGCCATGCTCCCACATGTTCACCGAGCCCATCTTGGGATCGAACCAGAAGTCCATGTAGCGGGCGGCGACGCGCGCGCTGAATGCGTAGGCCATGGTCTTTTCCCCGGGCGTCAGCACGTCCAGCTTGGCCGCGGCGGTCAGCACCTCCAGGAACGCGGTCTCGCCATAGGTCCCGATGCTGCGGCCGTACTCGAAACCCTCGCCGCGCAAGTTCAGGCGAGGCAGCATCAGGTCGACCGAGCGGCGCAGCCACTGGCGGACCTCCGGCGTGGCGGGCATGCCGGCCTCTATCAGGCGGTGGCTGATCTCGCCGATCAGGAGCACGCTGTAGCGATCGAAACGCCCTTCCCCGTCGGTCTCGTCGGCGAAGCCGTACTCGCCGGAATACTTGCGATAGTGGTCCAGCGTGCGGCCCAGCAGGGCCTCGCTGGCCGAGGCGTCCTCCCAGCCCAGGCGATAGCGCAGGCGCGCGACGCTGAAGGCGACGCCGTAATAGTTGTTGGGCAGGTTGATCAGGGTCAGGTCGTCGGTGCGGACGAACCGGCGCCAGTCCAGCTTGGTCTTCAGCTTGGCCAGGGTTTCGGGCGAGACCGCCTGGTCCAGCAGCCCGGCCTCCTTCAGCATCCAGAGGGCCTGGCAATAGTAGTAGATGCCCCAGGTGTCGTTGGTGTCGTCGACGGTCAGGTCGGCGATCTGGCGATAGGCGGCCAAGTACTGGGCGAACTTCGGATCCGTACGCGGCGTGTCGACGATCAGATAGGCCAAGCCAATGCCGATCTTGCCGGGCAGGAACTTGTCGTCGGCCTCGAACACCTTGACCCCGTCCAGGGTCATGTCGCGCTTCTCGGCCAGCAGCTTGTCCAGCAGCACCGCCATCTGAGGCATCAGACGGGTCTCGATCGTCTTGTTCATCGGCGCGACGGCGCCGGCATAGATCGGGCCGCGCGGCCCCTGGTCGGCGGGCGAAGCCGCCAGGACGGGAGTCGCGGCGGCCAGGAAAGCCGTCGCCGTCAGGAGGAGAGAAGTCTGATGTCGCATCGCTTGCTCGCAACGCCCGCGAGCGCGAGCGGAAGGTCTGAGAAGCCGCGCGACGTTGCCGGATGGCGTCGAGGGCGGCAAGGTTGGCATGACCAATCTTGCCGCCGACCGTCAGATGTCAAGCCAATTTGGCTTTACCAATTGAACATCGTTCCGTCTTGCAGACGATTCACTGGTAGATAGGCGCGTTTATAGGTGTATTTTTCGGCCAAGGCCTCGTCGATGTCGACCCCCAGGCCCGGCTGCTCGCCGGGGTGCAGCATGCCGTCGTTGAACGTGTAGGCGTGCGGGAAGACCGCGTCGGTCTCCGGCGTATGGCGCATGTATTCCTGCAGGCCGAAGTTCGGGATCGCCAGGCCCAGATGCAGGGCGGCGGCCATGGTCACCGGCGACAGGTCGGTGGCGCCGTGGCAACCGGTCTTCACGTGGTGCAGGTCGGCGAAGGCGGCGATCTTCTTCAGGTTGGTGATGCCGCCGGCGTGCAGGACCGTGGCGCGCAGATAGTCGATCAGCTGCTCCTCGATCAGCTGCTTGCAGTCCCAGACGTTGGAGAAGATCTCGCCGACGGCCAGCGGCGTGGTGGTGTGCTGGCGGATCAGGCGGAAGCCGGCCTGGTTCTCGGCGGGGACCGAGTCCTCCATCCAGAACAGGCGGTAGGGCTCCAGGTCCTTGCCCAGGCGCGCCGCCTCGATCGGCGTCAGGCGGTGGTGGACGTCATGCAGCAGGTGCACGTCCCAGCCCAACACCTCGCGCGCCTTGGCGAACAGCTTGGGCGCGTGGTTCAGATAGGCGGACGTCGACCAGAGGTTCTCGGTCGGCAGGTTCCCGTCGGCCGGTTCGTAGAACATCTTGTCGCCCGAGACGCCGTAGGTGCTGGAGAGCCCCGGCACGCCGGTCTGCAGGCGGATGGCCTTGTAGCCCATGGCCTTGTACTTCACGGCCTCGGCGATCGTGTCCTCGATCGTCTCGCCGTTGGCGTGGCCGTAGACCGTGACGCCGGTGCGGCTGGCGCCGCCCAGCAGCTGATACAGCGGCAGGCCGGCGACCTTGGCCTTGATGTCCCACAGCGCCATGTCGACGGCGGCCAGGGCGCTCATGCCCACCGGGCCTCCGCGCCAATACGAGCCGCGATAGAAGAACTGCCAGGTGTCCTCGATCTGGTGCGCGTCGCGACCGATCAGGCAGGGAATCATATGATCTTTCAGATAACTGACCACCGCCAGCTCGCGGCCGTTCAGCGTGGCGTCGCCGACGCCGGTGGTCCCGTCCTCGGTCGTGATTTTCAGGGTCACGAAATTGCGGCCGGGGCAGGTGACAATGACCTTGGCGTCGATGATCTTCAGCATGGACCTAATGGGCTATATGATCGGAAAGTGGCCTGACCACTTTTATAGACATATCTGGCAAGATGCTAGTGGTCTTGCCACTTTGCGCGAATGCGTGCGGTGTAGCGGGGCTGGAGCCCATGCAATAGGCTGCGGCGAGCCCGGCGCGTCGCCGGATGGATAGCGAGCAGATGACCACGTCCACGGCCGAAACCCGCAAGCTCTACCAACAGGTGGCCAACTCGATCGCCGACGCGATTCGCGACGGCGCGCACCGTCCGGGCCAGCGCCTGCCCTCCGAGCGCGACCTGGCCGAGGACTACAAGGTCAGCCGCCCCACCGTGCGCGAGGCAATGATCGCGCTGGAGATCCGCGGCCTGGTCGAGGCGCGCCATGGCTCGGGCGTCTATGTCACCGAGGCCCCTCGCCCCGAGGCGCCGGTTCCGGACCTGGATATCGGCGCGTTCGAGCTGACCGAGGCCCGCCGCCTGATCGAGGGCGAGGTCGCCGCCCTGGCCGCCGCCACCATCACCGACGAGGAGCTGGCCGAGCTGGCGGCGATCATGGACGACATGGTCACCGAGAACGACAGCAACGTGAAGGGCGAGCGGGCCGACCGCCGCTTCCACGTCGCCATCGCCCGCGCCAGCCGCAACAGCGCCCTGGTCACCGTCGTCGAGAACCTCTGGGACCTGCGCTACAAGTCGCCCCTGTGCCGCGCCATGCTGGAGCGCGCCCGCCAGGTCGGCGTCCGTCCTCGCATCGACGACCACCAGGAAGTGCTGATGGCCCTGCGCGAGCGCGACCCGACCAACGCCCGCAACGCCATGCGCGAACACCTGGGCCGGGTCATCGACAACCTGCTGACCGCCACCGAGATCGACGCGCTGGAACGCGCCCGCAACGAGGTGGCCGCCCGGCGGACCGAACTGGCTCGCCGCTCGGCGATCTAGGCCTCCTCGACCAGCTTGCGCTGACGCTCTTGTTCCCGTGGCGTCGGCTCGGCCATCTGGAACGAGCCGATCTCGACCGCGCCCGCCCTGGCGTAGCGGCTGACCACGACCCCCGTGCCGGTGGCCGTCGAGCTGGTCAGGGAGAAGGTCCGTGGCGCGGCCTCGCCCTGGAACAGCCGCTTGCCCTTGCCTAGCACGACCGGGAAGGTCAGCGTCTGCAGCTCGTCGACCAGGTCGGCGGCGAACAGGGTCTGCAGGAAGTTGGCCGAGCCCTGGGTCAAGAGGTCGGGCCCCTCCTCGCCCTTCAGGCGCTTGATCTCGGCGACGGGATCGACGCCCAGCCAGCGGCTGTTTTGCCACTCCAGCTTGAAGTTCGGATCGCGGGTGGCGACGAACTTGGTCGCGCGGTCGAACACGGGACCGATCGGGTCGTCCGGCGCGACGAACGGCCAGTGGGCGGCGAAGATCTCGTAGGTCTTGCGGCCGAGCACCAGGTCGAACGGCCGCTCGAACAGGCCCCCGACGGCCTGCCCCACGGCGTCATCGAAGTGCGGCGGCAACCAGCCGCCGAACTTGAAGCCGCCCGTCGGATCCTCGGTCGGACCACCCGGGGCCTGCATCACGCCGTCGAGGCTGACGAACGCGGCGACGATCAACTTTCTCATGTCGGGGCTCCTTGGCTGTTGCTCCAAGGAACGGGCGACCGTCGGGGTTTCCGACATGGGCGCGACGAAATTTTGCAGCGCTACCCAAACTCCGCTCTTCCCGGCGAAAGCCGGGACCCAGATTCATCCTGAGTGGTTTGGGTGATCGCGCCTTTCGGCCCTAGCAAGCTTGGCGAAGCCCTGGGTTCGATCTGGGCCCCGGCTTTCGCCGGGGAGAGCGGGTGCAGAAACTACTTCCTGTAAGGCGGGATCGTCAGCCGGCTCTGGGCCGCCGGTTGCGGGCCGGCGATGAACGCCGCCTTGGCCGCATAGCCCGCGTCGTCATAGGCCCAGGCGGCCAGGTCATAGAGATCCAGGGCGTCGCGCGTCGCGTCCTCGAGCTTCAGGTCCTTGTAGGGGAAGGCTTTCTCGTTGCCGACGAACTGGGCCAGGTAGTCGTAGGCGGCCCGGATCCCCTGCCCCTTCGGCCCCCTGTAGCGCCACAGGTCGACGCCGACGCAGGGCCCCAGCTCGGCCATGCCGACCAGCGGCTCGAGCGCGAAGTAGCTGTAGTGCAGGGCCTTCGTGCGAGCCAGTTCCTCCGGCATCTTGCCGTCGGGCTCGATTTGTCGGTCGATCCGATCCTTGCCGGCCGCCGCGATCACCGTCTTGGCCAGGTCCGGCTGGCGGGCGAACAGGGCGAAGGTGGCCAGCTGGTAGTCGAACCAGATGCCGTGGTTGTTCTTGGCCGCGCGCTCGTCCTTGCCGGTCGGGGCGGTCTGCATCCACTGGACGTAGTCGCCGAACCAGGCCTCCAACCCCTTCCGCTCGGCGGGGGTCAGCGCGTTGGACGGCGCCAGGACGCCGATCGACTCCACGACCCGCAGCAGGCGGGAGGTGTCGAGCACCCCCTCGGCGCGGCCCGGCGTGCGGCCGGGCACGCCCTGCGCGTAGGTCATGCTGGGGTTCATCCGCGTGGCCGGGTCCAGGAACCAGACGCGCAGGATCTGGGCGGCCTTGGTCGCGTACTTCGGGTCGTCGGTGAAGTAGTAGGCCAGCGAAAGCGCCTCGACGGCGCCGCCCATCGCGTCCATGCGTCCGGCGTCGAAGGCGTTGGTGTTGCGCTCGGGATTCACCTCGCCGTCCTTGCGGATATAGGGCTCGCCGTTCGGCTGGGCGGGGTCGGGCCACCAGTAGGGGCCCATCGAGATGTAGTCGTGCTTGTCGCCGCTGGGCGGGGTGCGGGTCTTGTCGACCACGCTGTAGACGGGCCCGTTCAGCGCCTTGTCGGCCCGCGCCATCAGCGCCTGATAGGCTGGCGACAGCTCGGCGTCTTTCACATTAGCCTTGGCCGCCCGCAGCCATTGCGGCTTCCAGCGGAAGGTGCGGCGGCCATCGAAATCGGCGGCGTAGCCGTCGCTGGCCTTGCAGACCGGCGCGGCGGCGACCGCGGGGGCGGCGGGGGCGGCGGCCAGTGCGCTGGCGGCGACGGTCAGGCCGGCGCACAGCGCCAGGCCGCGGAACGAAGCGGAAATCATGACCCCTCCCTGGGAACTTATGGCGGCACCTTACCGCGCCCGGCTAGACGCGCAAGATTGGTATGACCAAATTGGTCAGCTCGATTTGCGACGGATTTGCCTGGAACGGGCAAGATCGGTAAGACAACCTTCGATGACGGCGTCGCGACGCGCCGGCATGGCCAAGCGCCCCGCAGAGGCGCCGCAAACGAGCCACTAGGGACGAACTGAAGGGGAAGAACACGATGCGCGTGACGATCGCGACCGCCTTGGCCTGTCTGGCTTTCAGCGCCCAACCCGTGCTGGCCCAGGCTTCACCGCCGCCCGTCGCCGCCGTGATCGACGCCCCCTCTTCCGCCCTGACCTTGGGTCGCGCCGTCGCCGATTGGCAGTTGCGGCGCATGGACGGCCAGTTCGAGTACGTCCAGACCCATCGCCCCGGCACGCGGGACCCGCGCGGCTGGATCCAAGGCGCCTTCTATGTTGGTCTGGCCGCTTTCGCCGAGCGGACGAATGATCCGACCTACGTCCAGGCGCTGCGCGCGCACGGCGTCGCCGAAGGCTGGGGCCTGGGCAAGCGCCCCCTGCACGCCGACGACCATGTCGTCGCCCAGACCTGGATCTGGCTGAACGCCCGCGACCACGACCCGGCCCAGATCGCCGCCGTGAAGACCCGCTTCGACGCCATCCTGGCCGATCCGCCGCGCGCGGACCTGGCCTTCGTCGATGGCACGGAAGAACAGCCTTGCCAGGCGCGCTGGTGCTGGAGCGACGCGCTGTTCATGGCCCCGCCGACCTGGACGGGCCTGTCGGCCGTCACCGGCGATCCGCGCTACGCGGCCTATGGCGACAAGGAGTTCTGGGCGACCACCGACTATCTGCTCGACAAGGAGCACGGCCTCTATTTCCGCGACAGCCGCTTCTTCGACCGTCGCGACGACCAGGGCCGCAAGATCTTCTGGAGCCGCGGCAACGGCTGGGTCTATGCGGGCGTCGTCAACATTCTGAAGACCCTGCCGGCCGACCATCCCGACCGCCCGCGCTATGTCGCCCTGTTCAAGCGGATGTCGGCCAAGCTGGTTTCGCTGCAAAAGCCCGACGGCTACTGGTCGGTGTCGCTGCTGGCGCCCGAGCACAGCCCGCCGGAGACCAGCGGCACGGGTTTCTTCGTCTACGGCCTGGCCTGGGGCGTGAACCAGGGGCTGCTGAAGGATCCCAGATACGTCCGTTCGGCCCGCCTGGGCTGGTCGGCCCTGGCCAAGGCCGTCCAGCCCGACGGCAAGGTGGGCTGGGTGCAGCAGGTCGGCTACGCCCCCGACCATGTCGAGGCGGACGACACCCAGCTCTACGGCTCGGGCGCGTTCCTGCTGGCCGCGTCGGAAGTCTCGCGCTTCTAGCTGTTTCGAACCGACATTTCGATTGCCGCGGCACACGAAAACCCGTCGCGCGGGCCAGCATCCGCGCGCTTGGCAAGGTTCCGACATTCGCCAACGCGAACATCGTTATTCAGTAAAACCAACTATTCAAATCGCGATTGACCGCCAAGCAGAGCTCTTGGCGTTCCGCGAACGGTGAGATTTCGGTTTCGTTCCGCTAGAGGTTCTATAAATTTCCGTAATGTTACGTCGGCGATAAGGCCATGACTTAATCGCGCCTCAATTCGCTCGAGGCGTTGCCTTAAAGAGACAGCTTCACGACAATTCGATTACATTTCGAAGCGTGCGATTGACCGGTTCGATCCGCGAGTCCTAAGCCGCCGATAACCGCCGGATCGCGACGGGAAACCTCATCTTGCATCGGGCTGTAAGGACGCCGGCGTTCGCGCCGACGAGGGCGGCCCGGAAGGATCGACAATGAAGTACAAAGTCACCCGGGGTCGTCTGCTCACGACCACGATGATCGTTGGCGTGGCCGCGCTGGCCGGCTTCGCCGCGAACGCTCAAACCGCCCCCACCGCCACTCCGGCCAAACCGGCCGCCCAGGACAACGAGGTCGAGGCCGTCGTCGTCACCGGCTCGCTGCTGCGCCGCACCGACACCGCCACCCCCTCGCCGGTCACGGTTCAGACCACCGAACAGCTGAAGGCCCAGGGCATCACCACGATCGCCGACGCCATCCGCAGCCTGTCGGCCGACAACTCCGGCTCGATCCCCGCCGCCTTCGGCAACGGCTTCGCCGCCGGCTCGACGGGCGTGTCGCTGCGCGGCCTGTCGGTCAACTCGACCCTGGTGATGATCGACGGCCTGCGCAACGCCAACTATCCGCTGGCCGACGATGGCCAGAAGGCGTTCGTCGACCTCAACTCGATCCCGTTCAACGCGGTCGAGCGCGTCGAGACCCTGAAGGACGGCGCCTCGTCGCTGTACGGCGCCGACGCCATCGGCGGCGTCGTCAACATCATCATGAAGTCCAACTACCAGGGCATGAGCGCCGACGCGTCGTATGGCACGAGCGAGCATGGCGGCGGCGACCAGTACCGCTTCACCGGCGACATCGGCTATGGCGACCTGGATACCGACAAGTACAACCTGTACCTCGACGTCGAATACCAGCTGGACAAGGCCATCCGCGGCGACCAGCGCGGCTTCCCGTACAACACCAACGACCTGACCTCGATCCCGGGCGGCCAGAACAACAACCCGCAGGCCGGCGGCAGCACCTTCTACGGCAACGTCAAGCGCGCCACCTTGGGCACGCCCGGCAACCTGGCCACCGGCGTGGCCCTGAGCTACGCCGACCATCCGAACCAGTGGCAGCCGCTGCGCGCCTGCGGCGCCGACGCCCCGCTGACCACCGACGTCCGCACCGACGACGACTTCAACCAGTCGCTCGGAACCTACTGCGCCCAGAACGTCGCCAACTTTGGCGACATCCAGCCCAAGCAGTCGCGCGCGGCGGTCTATGGCCGCTTCACGATCAAGCCGTCCGACAGCCTGGAAGCCTATCTGAGCGGCAGCTTCGTCCAGAGCAAGACCTCGGTCCGCGGCACGCCGGTGACCATCTCGTCGAGCACCCCGAACAACCTGAGCAACCTGGTCCTGCCGGTCTGGATCTGCGACTCGGGCGTCAACTGCGCCACCGACACCACGGCGGTGAACCGTCGCCTGAACCCGAACAACCCGTTCGCGGCCACCGGCGACTACGCCCTGATCAAGTACCGCTTCAGCGATTTGCCGGCCTCGGCCCGCTACAACAACCGCATGATGCGGCTGGTGGGCGGCGTTAAGGGCGACGTGGCGGACTGGAACTACCAGGCCAATCTGGTGATCGCCCACGACTCGCTGGAAAGCGTGCAGACCGGCTTCCTCAGCTACAAGCAGCTGATGGCCGACATCCAGACGGGGGCCTACAACTTCATCGATCCGTCGAAGAACAGCGCGGCCGTCCGCAAGGCCCTGTCGCCGGACCTGGCCAAGACCTCGACCACCGACCTGGACTCGGTGAACTTCCAGGCCTCGCGTTCGATCTTCAGCCTGCCGGGCGGCGACGCCCAGCTGGGTCTGGGCGGCGAGTTCCGCTACGAGGCCACCAACGATCCGGCCTTGAACCCGGTCAACGACGCCCAGGGCCTGGGCAACGCCCGCACCGAGGGCAACCGCACGGTCGCCTCGGCCTTCGCCGAACTGGGCCTGCCGATCACCGACAAGATCGAGGTCAACGTCTCGGGCCGCTACGACCACTATTCGGACTTCGGCGGCAACTTCTCGCCGAAGATCGGCGTGAAGTTCACCCCGATCAAGACGGTGGCCCTGCGCGGCACGATCTCGAAGGGCTTCCGCGCGCCCAGCTTCTCGGAAGCCGGCAACTCGGCCAGCCAGGGCTTCACGACGTTCTCGTTCGACGCCGACAAGTACGCCGCCTTCCGCGCCGCCCACGGCAACAACGAGTACACCAAGGCCTATTCGCTCTCGTCGATCACCACGGCCAATCCGGATCTGGATCCGGAAAAGTCGACCAGCTACACGGTCGGCGCGGTCTGGGCCCCGACCCGCAACTTCAGCGTCTCGCTGGACTACTACCACATCAAGAAGACCGACGTGATCGCCCAGGCCAGCGCGGGTACGGCCTTGGCCGCCTACTACGCCGGCCAGCCGATCCCGGCCGGTTACGTCGTCACCGCCGACGCGGCCGACCCGGAACATCCGACCGCCCTGGCGCGGGTGCTGTCGGTGGCCTCGCCCTACATCAACGCCGACTCGCTGGTGACCAGCGGCCTGGACCTGAACGTCCAGGCCACGTTCTACCTGCCGGCCGACGTGAAGTGGACCAGCAACCTGGACGCCACCACGCTGTTCGACTTCAAGTACACGCAGGACGGCACGACGTATAACTACGTCGGCAAGGAAGCGCCGTACGTGCTGTCGTCGGGCGCCGGCACGCCGAAGAACCGCCTGTCGTGGACCAACACCTTCGAGCGTGGCCCGATCCACGTGACGGGTGTCATGAGCTACGTCAGCGGCATGCGCGAAGTCGACGACAGCTACGACAGCGCCTGCCTCTACGGCGACGAGGGCTTCAACTGCCGCGTCAAGTCGTTCACCACCGTCGACCTGACCGGCGCCTATGACGTGACCGACAAGGCCACCGTCTATGCCGACGTCATGAACCTGTTCGACACCGGCCCAATGTTCAACCCGGCCAACTACGCCGGCGTGAACTGGAACCCGACCTACTCGCAGTCGGGCATCGTCGGCCGCTACTTCCGCGTCGGCGTGCGCCTGAAGTACTAGGTCACGCGCTATCTCGCGTACGGACCGCGTATTGGGTCCGATGAGATGGAAGGGGCCGCCCGCGAGGGCGGCCCCTTTTCGTTGCTCGAAGGAATGGGGCCGAAAAAATGGGCTGCGCCGGCCTGCGGAAACGCTCTCCACTTACGTCAGTCTAGGGAGGGGCGGTGCGCCAATGCGTCCGCCAAGGGCTTACGGGGTTGTACATGACGCGTGGCGGAGCAATGGCCGGGGCGGCCCTCGGCGTGGTGCTGGCTTTCGGCCAGATGGCATTTGGGGGCGGCGCGATCGCCGCCGACATCACCCCGCCAGACAAGGCCTTCGCCCAGCCGGTCGGCAGCGACTACTTCCTGGCCGACTACACCGCCTACGAGGCCTATCTGAAGACCCTGGCAGGCCAGTCCGACCGCATGAAGCTGGTCGACATCGGCAAGACCGAGGAAGGCCGCACCATGTGGGTGGCCATCGTCTCCTCGCCCGCCAACCTGGCCAAGCTGGACCAGTACAAGGCCATCGCCCGCAAGCTAGCCAAGGCCGAGGGCGTCAAGGAGGACGAGGCTCGCAAGCTGGCCGCCGAGGGCAAGGCCGTGGTCTGGATCGACGCCGGCCTGCACGCCAGCGAGACGATCACCTCGCAGGGCCAGATCCAGGTGCTGTACCGGATGCTGACCCAGAACGATCCCGAGACGCTGCGCCTGCTGGACGACTGCGTGATCCTGTTCGGCCAGGACAATCCGGACGGGATGGAGATGATCTCGGACTGGTACATGCGCGACCAGGACCCGAAGAAGCGCGAGTTCAACTCGCTGCCGCGCCTGTACCACAAGTATATCGGCCACGATAACAACCGCGACAGCTTCATGTCGGCCATGGCCGAGACGACCAACGTCAACAAGCAGCTGTTCCGCGAGTGGTATCCGCAGATCGTCTACAACCAGCACCAGACCGGCCCCAACGGCATGGTGGTGTTCGTCCCGCCGTTCCGCGACCCGTTCAACTTCAACTACGACCCGCTGGTCATGACCGAGCTGCAAGAAGTCGGCATGGCCATGCACAGCCGCCTGGTCGCCGAGGACAAGCCGGGCTCGGGCGCCCGCAGCGCCGCCCCCTACTCCACCTGGCACAACGGCATGGAGCGGTCGGTCGCCTATTTTCACAACGCGATCGGCCTGTTGACCGAGATCATCGGCGGGCCGACGCCGACGACGGTCAATCTGGTGCCGGAGCTGCAGCTGCCGGGCAACGACCGCCCCGCCCCGATCGCGCCGCGCGAATGGCATCTGCAGGACTCGCTTGACTACCAGTGGACCATGAATCGGGCGGTGCTGGACTACGCTTCGCGCAACAGGGAGCGCCTGCTGTTCAACATCTGGAAGATGGGCGACAACGGCATCAAGCGCGGCTCGCGCGACAGCTGGACGATCACCCCGACCCGCGTCGAGGAACTGGCCGCCGCCGGCAAGGGCAAGCCCGGTCCCGGCCGCGACGCGGTCGATCCCAGCCTCTACAAGTCGGTGCTGCAGACGCCCGAAGAGCGCGACGCGCGCGGCTATGTGATCCCGTCCGACCAGGCCGACATGCCGACCGTGACGGCCTTCCTCAACGCCCTGATCAAGACCGGCGTCGACGTCGACAAGGCTGCCAAGCCCTTCGCGATCGGCGGCAAGACCTATCCGGCCGGTTCGTACGTCGTGCGCACGGCCCAGGCCTATCGCCCGCACGTGCTGGACATGTTCGAGCCGCAGGACCACCCGCACGACCTCGAATATCCGGGCGGCCCGCCCAAGGCGCCTTACGACGTCACCGGCTACACCCTGGCCTATCAGATGGGGATCAAGTTCGACCGGATCCTGGACGGCTTCGACGCCCCAACGACCCGCGTCCCGGACCTGATCGCGGTGACGCCGGGTGCGGTGAAAGGCTCGGGCGGCGCGGGCTGGCTGATCAGCCACGAGACGAACGGCAGCTTCACCCTGACCAATCGCCTGCTGAAGGCCGGGGCCAAGGTCTATTGGGTCAAGGACGGCGCCAAGGCCGGCAAGACCGCCTTTGGCGCCGGCGCGATCTGGGTCCCCGCCTCGCCCGCCGCCAAGGCGGTGATCGACAAGGGCGTCAAGGACCTCGGGATCGACGCCTACGCCGTCGGCGGCAAGCCCTCGGGCGCGACCATCGCCCTGAAGCCGGTGCGCATCGGCCTGGTGGACGTCTATGGCGGCTCGATGCCCTCGGGCTGGAACCGCTGGATGTTCGAGAAGTTCGAGGCCCCCTTCCAGGTGGTCTATCCCCAGCGCCTGGACGCCGGCGACATCGCCAAGGACTTCGACGTGCTGGTGTTCCCCGACGGCGTGGTCCCCGCTCCCGCCGACGGTCCGTTCAAGGCCGGTCGCCCCTCGACCCAGCCGAAACCCGAGGAGATCCCCGCCGAGTATCGCGCCTGGCTGGGCCGGGTCTCCGACGAGAAGACGCTGCCCCGGATCGCCGAGTTCGTGAAGGGCGGCGGCACGGTCGTGGCCATCGGCGCCTCGACCCGCCTGGCCACCGCTCTCGGCGCGCCGGTCGACGTCGCCACCGCCAAGATGGAAGGCGGCCAGCTGAAGGCCTTGACCACCCGCGAGCTCTACATCCCCGGCTCGGTGCTGCGCGCCAAGGTCGATCCCAAGCAGCCGCTGGCCTATGGCGCTTCGGACCAGGTCGACATGTTCTTCGACCGCAGCCCGACCTTCACCCTGAAGTCGGACGCCAAGGGCGTGTCGCGGGTCGCCTGGTTCGACGCCGACAGGCCCCTGCGCAGCGGCTGGGCCGTCGGCCAGGAGAAGCTGAAGGGCTCGACCGCCGTGCTCGACATCGACATCGGCAAGGGCAAGGTCTTCGCCTTCGGCCCGGAGATCACCCAGCGGGCCCAGTCGTGGGGCACGTTCAAGTTCCTGTTCAACGGGATGCTGTACGGGCCGGCGGTGTCGCAAAAATAACCGCTCTCCCCGGCGAAAGCCGGGGTCCAGATCGAACCCACGAACGCCCTTCGTCGTCTCTCGGCGGAGGGCGTCTTCACATCTGACGCTCAGGCTGAATCTGGGCCCCGGCTTTCGCCGGGGAGAGCGGAACTTTTTGCACTCCCCAAAACGAATATCGCCGCCGGAGGGGCAGCTCCGGCGGCGATTGATCGCGCATCTCGGGGACGTTCGGTGGGAGGATTGTCCCCGCCGCGCGATCGCCTCGGCCCCGGATCGGGGCGCGAGTGGGCTAGAACCGCTTGCTCAGGTTCAGGTACCAGTAGCGGCCGGTGGCGTTGTGCAGGGCGCCCAGATAGCCGAAGTTGGACGAGGCGATCGGCGGATCCTTGTCGGCCACGTTGCGGACGCCGACGCGGACGGTGGAGCCGTCGAACAGGCCGTCCTTGAACGCGTACTGGCCGTAGAGGCTGACCGTGGTCCAATCCTTCACCGGGAATAGCTGGCCGTTCACCAGGGCGGGTCCGGTGTCGTAGACCTCACCCACGTAGCTGATGAACGCGCCCGCGCCCCAGCCGCCCTTGCGCCAGGTCAGACTGGCGGTGCCGCGGAACTCCGGGAAGCCGTCGAGCTTGATCTGATTGCCGGTGCTTACGATCGCCAGCCCGGGCAATTGTCCCGCCGCCACCGCGTTGATCAGCACGGACTCGACGGGGCCCGGCGACTGGTCGTACTTCAGGAGCTTGGCGACGTTGACCGTCAGGCCGAAATCGCCCCAAGGCGTATCGTCCAGATCGTAGTCCAGCGTGAAGTCCACGCCCTGCACCATACGCGGCTGCAGGTTCTGATAGGTGTCCTCAATATAGGCGATGGCGCCGACCGTGGCCGTCCCCACCGGCGCGTCGCGGACGACGTTCGGATTGGACGAGCCGCTCTGGCGCAGTAGCCAGTCGTAGGCGATCTGATTGAAACCGCCCAGAATGCCGATGATGTTCTTCTCGCGGATCGACCAGAAGTCGGTGGTCAGGGTCAGGGCCCCGAGCGCGCGCGGGATGAAGGTCGGCTGATAGACGAAGCCGACCGTGGCGTTGTCGGCCTCTTCCGGCTTCAGGTTCTTGTTGCCGCTGCGCACCTCGATCGTGCTGACGCTCGAGCAGGTGGTCGCGTTGAGGCGGCAGGCGGCGTAGTCGGTGCGGTTGTTCGAGACGGTCGCGCCGTCGCTGTAGAACTGCGGCAGGTTCGGCGCGCGGAAGCTCTGCGAAACCGAGCCGCGAATGGCCAGGCCCTGGCCGACCTTCCAATAGATCGCGCCCTTGGGCTTCAGCACATTGCCGAAGTCGGAATAGCGCTCGTCGCGCGCGGCGATCTGCAGGCTGACTTCCTCGACGAACGGGATGTTCATCTCGGGCGAGATGATCGGCACGGCCAGCTCGAAGAAGGCCGAGGCGATCGAGCGCCGGCCCGAGACGTCCGGCGAGCCAGAGGCCCCCATCACATCGGTGCCGTAGGTCACGCCGGTGACGCTGTTGGTATATTTGATCTTGCCGTCCAGGCGGTCGTCGCGGTCGTCCTTGTAGGTCTCGCGGCGCCACTCGACGCCGCCCGCGAAGCCGACGTCGCCGCCCGGCAGGGTGAACAGGTCCTTCTTGGAGATCTTGAAGTCGGCCAGGGCCAGCGAGGTCTTGCTGATCCGATAGACGTTGATCAGGAACGAATTGATCGTCGCGCGGTCGTTGCGGGTCGCGTCGCCCACCGAATAGTTGTCCAGCGAGCCGCCGTTGAACGGGTTGTAGGCGGTGGCGTCCGTGCGGTTCACCGCCTGCTGGAACAGCGTGTTGCTGATCGCGTCGTGCGTCATGTCCTTGGTGCGGGCGGCCGAGTACAGCAGGGCCGAGTCCCACTTCCAGCCATTCCACTTGCCCTTCAGCCCGCCCAGCAGGCGGAAGCTGTCGTCGGTGACCGTGTAGGTGCGCGGGCCGGTGTCGACGGGCCGATAGGTGGTGATGTTCATCGCCAGGCCCGTGGTCGGCACGCCGGTCAGGCCCGCCAGGCGATTGGGGCTGGTGGTCGGGCCGAACGGGTTCCAATAGGCGTTGGCGGCGATGCTGATCGGCGCGGTGCTGAGCGGGGCCGACTGCTCGCGGCTGCCGGTGAACAGGGCGTGGTAGTAGCCGCCTTCGCCATAGGCCGTCAGCTCGCCGAAGTCGTGCTCGACGGTCGAGAACAGGTTGGTGCGCTCGACGCCGCCCTTGAGCGTGCGGTCGGGGTTCTCGTCATAGCGCAGCACGCGGTCGGCCGCGCCGGTGATCACGCCCGACTTCAGACAGAGATTGCCGCTGAGGACGGTGCTGGAGCAGCCGGCGGCGGTGTTGGCGACCGGCTCGATGTGGAAGACTCCCGAGGTGGTCAGGGCCGTCGTCCCCTGCCGCACGGCGGTGGTCGACGGAATGACCGTGAACGAGCCCCAGGGGCTGGCGGTCGAGCGGCTGTCGAAGGTGGTGTTGTCGACCCACGGGGTGTCGGCGATCTGGGCGCGGTGATCCTCGCTGGCGGCGTAGTCGCGCTCGGTCGCCATCAGGCGGCTGCGGCTGGTGTAATTGCCGAAGAAGGTCAGGCGGGTGCCGTCCTCCAGCCGCGTCCCGGCCTTCAGGTTGAACGAGCCTTCGCGATAGCTCGTGCCTTCCGAGCCGCCGTACTGGGCTTCCATCTTCAGGCCGCGGAAGCGGGTGTCGAGCACGGTGTTGACCACGCCGGCCACCGCGTCCGTGCCGTAGATCGCCGCCGCGCCGTCGCGCAGGACTTCCACCCGCTTGATGCCGGCGACCGGGAAGGAATTGGTGTTGACCGTCTGGACCGGCACCAGGTTCTCGGTCTGGCTGCCCGGCGCCAGCACGGCGCGGCGGCCGTTCAGCAGGGCCAGGGTGTTGCCTGTGCCCAGGCTGCGCAGGTTCAGCGACGCCACGTCGCCGCGCGCGTCGTTCAGGTTGCCGGTGGTGCGGGCTTCCTGGAACTGCACGTCGCCGGCCTGCGGGATCGAGCGGAACAGCTCGTCGCCCGACACCGCGCCGGTGGCGATGATCTCGCGCTCGCCGACCACCGTCACCGGCAGGGCCTCGGTGCTGCGCGCGCCTTCGATCTGCGAGCCGACGACCACGACGGTTTCGACGACCTGGGCCTCTTCTTCAGTCGCGCGGGCCCCCACGCTCTGGGACTGGGGGAGGTCGGCCGGGGCCGGACGCAGCGTGATGGTCTTGCCGTCGTCGGCCGCGACCGCCAGGCCGGCGGCCCTGGCCAGGCGCGCCAGGGCGTCGGCGTCGACCACGTCGCCGGTCACCGCCGGCGTGCGCTTGCCCGAGGCCGCCTCGAACGGGAACAGCACCTGCTTGCCCGACTGCTTGGCGAAAGCCTGCAGCGCGGTCACCGCGTCGCCGGCCGGAATGTTGAAGCTGTGGCGATCCTGGGCCAAGGCCGGACCGGCCAGCGCCAGAACCGCGGCGGACGCCATCAGGAAACCGCGAACCGTGCGGCGCCGGGTGTCGATCGACATGCTTCTCGTAACCCCTCTCGGCGCCCTCCATCCCCGACGGGACGACGCCTTCGAAAAGACCGACGCCGTGGAGTCGGGTTTCCGCTATTCTGAACGGTGTTTTTTCAACACCCCCTGTTGTCATCCCGGGCGTAGCGCAGCGGAGACCCGGGACCGCACCGGGCGCGGAGCTTTCGGCGGTCCCTGCTCGGCGCGCTGCGCGCTTGGCCGGGATGACAGCTTTTGCCTAGCCCCGCCGCGACAGGCGGATCGTGCCGTCGGCGGCTTCCGTGGCCCGGACGGGGAAGGCGCTGGTCACGGCGGCGACGAAACCCTTGGGCTCGGTGGTCTGGAAATAGCCGGCCAGGCGCAGGCCCGAGATCGACGGATCGGCGATGCTGACCTGCTGGCGATTGTAGCGGTTGAACTCGGCCACCGCCTGCTCCAGCGACTGGCCGTTCAGGGCGATGGCGCCCTGGCGCCAGGCCAGGGCCCGGTCGATCTCGCTCTCGGACACCGCGCGCGAGCGGCTGCCGGCCGAGCTGTAGATCGCCGCCACCCCGGCGGTCAGGCGTAGCTCGTCCTTGCGCTCGGCGGGCTCCGGATCGAGCGCGACGGCGCCCTTGCGGACCGTGACGATCGCGCCGTCCGAGCGCAGGCGCACGGCCATCTCGGTAGAGCCGTCGGCCTGCATCACCGCGTCGGCGGCCTTGATCACGAACGGCCGCGAGTCCTTGGCCGCCTCGAACACCGCCTCGCCGCGCACCAGCTTCACCTCGCGCACGCCGTTGCGGTAGCGGACCAGGACCTTGCTGTCGGTGTTCAGCTCGATGCGGCTGTTGTCGCTGAGCACCACGACCCGGCGCTCGCCGATCGCGGTGGCGTAGGCGGTCGAGGTCCCGAACGACAGCGCGCCGGTCACGACCACGGCCATGACCGCCGCGACCGCCATGCCCCGCGCCCACGGCGAGCGGCTCAGGCCGGGCAGAGCGGGACGCCGCGCCGGCTCCAGGAGATCGCGTTCGGGCGCGCCGTCGGCGGGCCGCAAGGCGCGCAGGCGGTCCAGCCGCGCCCAGGCGGCGGCCTCGCGTTCGAAGGCGGCCTCGTGCTCATGGCTTTCGTCACGCCAGGCCTCGAAGGCGGCGCGATCGGCGTCCGAGCACGAAGGGTCGTCAAGCTGGACCACCCAAAGGGCGGCCGCCTGCCTCACCGTTTCGCGTCGTGATCCCGTTTCGCGCTCCATGAGCGTCCTTCGTCCACTCTGTTCTTGCGTCCGATACGCCGTCCGAGCTTCTCGGAACAGTACCGAAGGCCTTTTACCAGATGCTTCTCAACAGTAGAGACGGACAGGCCCATCCGAACCGCTATCTCCTCTGGCGAGAGACTGTAAACTTTTCTCAACGTGAAGACGCGTCGGCATTGGGTGGGCAGCTCGGCGATCGCGTCGGCCAGGGCCCGCAGCTCCTCACGCGATTCGAGCACCATCTGGGCGCCGGGCGCCTCGTCCATCGGTTCGATGCGCTCGAAGTCGGCGACGGCGGTGATGGTCAGCACCTTGCGGCGGCGCAAGGCGTCCAGGGCGCAGTTGCGCAGGATGCGGGTGGCGAAGGCGCCGGGATTGCTCACCTCGCGCCAGGTCTTGCAGGCGATGGCGCGGGCGAAGGTCTCGTGGACCAGATCTTCCGGATCGGTCTGGCCGTCGCGGCAGAACTGCCGCCCATAGGCCAGAAGGTCCGGCTCCAGCGGCAGGATTTCCCGCCGGAACCAGGCGCGCCTGTCTTCGTCGTCCTGAGCCATAAACGCTCCCCTCGGAGCGCAGCCAAGCCCATTCGCGAGAGGTTGGCAACCCGGCGGCCCTGATCCAGGTCCCGAACAGGGCCGGGCGCCTATCGCGCGGTCATACCTGACCTGTCATCCCGGCCGCGGCGTAGCGGAGGGCCGGGATGACAGTTTCCGCTGCCTAGTCCTCGATCGGATTGCGCCGCGTATCCTTCAGGAACAGGCCACCGATAACGGCGGTCACCGCCGCGATGATCACCGGGTACCAGAGGCCCGAATAGATATCGCCGGTGGCCGCCACGATCGCGAAGGCCGTGGTCGGCAGGAAGCCGCCGAACCAGCCGTTGCCGATGTGGTAGGGCAGCGACATGGCCGTGTAGCGGATCCTGGTCGGGAACAGCTCGACCAGCATCGCCGCGATCGGGCCGTAGACCATGGTCACATAGATCACCAGCAGGGCCAGCAGACCGATGACCTTGGGCTTGTCGACCAGGGCCGGGTCGGCCTTGGCCGGATAGCCGGCGGCCTTCAGCTGGTCGCCGAGGTCGGCTTCCCAGGCCTTGCGGGCGGCGGCGAAGGCCTTGCCGGTGGTCCCTTTCGCGTCGAAGCCCTCCAGCGTCACGCCGCCCACTTGGACGGTGGTCGCCGCGCCGGCCGGGGCGGCGTGGGCGCTGTAGCTGACCCCCGCCTTGGCCAGATAGCCCTTGGCCACGTCGCAGGGCGTGTTGAACTTGGCCTTGCCGACCGGATCGAACTGGAAGGCGCAGGTGGCCGGGTCGCTGGACACCACGACCGGGGCCGAGGCCTCGGCCCGCGCCAGCACCGGATTGGCGGCCACGGTAATGGCCTTGAAGATCGGGAAATAGGTCGCCGCCGCCAGCACGCAGCCCAGGATGATGATCCACTTGCGGCCGATCTTGTCAGACAGCCAGCCGAAGAACACGAAGAACGGCGTGCCGATCAGCAGGCTGGTGGCGATCAGCATGTTGGCGTGGGCGCCGTCCAGCTTCAGCGTCTTTTCCAGGAAGAACTGGGCGTAGAACTGGCCGGTGTACCAGACCACCGCCTGGCCCATGGTCAGGCCGAACAGCGCCAGCAGCACGACCTTGAGGTTCTTCCAATCGCCGAAGGCCTCGGCCAGCGGCTTCTTGGTCCCCTTCCCCTCGGCGATCATGCGCTGGAAGGTCGGGCTCTCGTGCAGCTTCAGGCGGATCCACAGCGACACGCCCAGCAGCAGCAGCGAGACCAGGAACGGGATGCGCCAGCCCCAGGTCTTGAAGGCGTCCTCGCCCAGCTGGGTGCGGGTGACCAGAATGACCAGCAGCGACAGGAACAGGCCCACGGTCGCCGTGGTCTGGATCCAGCTGGTGTAGAAGCCGCGCTTACCTTCCGGCGCGTGCTCGGCGACATAGGTGGCCGCGCCGCCGTACTCGCCGCCCAGGGCCAGGCCCTGAACCAGGCGCATGACGATCAAGGCGATCGGCGCGGCGACGCCGATCTGCTCGTACGAGGGCAGCAGGCCGACCACGAAGGTCGACAGGCCCATCAGCAGCATGGTGATCAGGAAGGTGTTCTTGCGGCCCCAGATGTCGCCCAGGCGCCCGAAGATCACCGCGCCCAAGGGCCGGATCGCGAAGCCGGCGGCGAAGGCCAGCAGGGCCAGGATGAAGCCGGTGGTCTCGTTGACGCCCGAGAAGAAGTGGCCGGTGATGATCACCGCCAGCGAGCCGTAGAGATAGAAGTCGTACCACTCGAACACGGTGCCGAGCGAAGACGCCCCGATCACCAGCGCGTCGCGCCCTTTAGTGGGCGCGGCTTGGCTGTCAGCCCCCATACGCGTAGTCCCTTTCCCTCGATCGCGCCGCGTGTCCCCCGCGGTCGCCCCAATGCGGGGAGACCCTAACTCGACGAACGCGACTCTTGCGACCGAGGAAATCTAGTAACGGTCACTTTTGTCAGACAAACGTTTCGGCCTAGGGCTGATCGACATTCAACATTGATCGCCCTTTTTAATCCGCTCATCCCCGCGAAAGCGGGGACCCAAGCGGACTCTCAGCGTGTGGCTCGGCCCTGGACCCATCCGCCGACTCGGCTTGGGTCCCCGCTTTCGCGGGGATGAGCGGCGCTTGGGGCTGAATGTCGATCCGCCCTAGGCGGCGGGCGCCTCGGTCACCGGGAAGGGCGCGCCGGGCAGGTACAGCAGGATCGGGCGGATCTCGTAGACCGCCGTCGGATTGGCCTTGCGCAGGTCGCGGGCCATCCCGACCGCCTCGTCCTGCGTCGCGGCGTCCACCACATAGAGGCCCAGCAACTGCTCCTTGGTCTCGGCGAAGGGGCCATCGGTGATGAAGCCCGCGCCGGGGCCGCGCAGGGTGACACCGCCGCCCGTGGCGCCCAGCCGCGCCGCCGGCCCCAGCTGGCCCTTGGCGGTCAGGCGGTCATGCACCTGATTCAGCTCGGTCATCAGCGCGGCGTCTTCCTCGGGCGTCCAGGACTGGACCGTCCCTTCCTCGTGATAGGCCAGGATGGCGTAGAGCATGCGGCGGCGTCCTCGGAGGTGTTGTCGCCGCGGAGGTGACACGGAAAACGCCGTTCGCCAAGCCGCCGACCGGGCTGACGAGGCCGGAATGTTGCGCCATAACCGGGCCGGACACAGGAGCCGCCATGACCGTTTCGAAGATCGCCCGCCGCGCGCTGATCGGCGCCATGGCCGCCCTCGCCGCCTCGCCGGCCCTGGCCACCGGCAAGCCTCGCGTCGCCATCGAGACCGACAAGGGCGTGATCGTCGTCGAGCTGGAGGACAAGAAGGCCCCGATCACGGCGGCCAACTTCCTGGCCTATGTCGACCGCCATCGCTTCGACAACGGCCAGTTCTTCCGCGCCAATCGCGCCAAGGGCGCGCCGGGCGCCGGCTCGATCCAGGGCCAGCCCAAGCCCTATTCCCGCCGCGCCCCGCCGATCGCCCACGAGAGCACGCTGAAGACCGGCCTGAAGCATAAGGCGGGGGCGATCTCGATGGGCCGCGACGCGCCGGGTTCGGCGACCGCCGACTTCTTCATCTGCGCCAGCGCCCAGCCCTACCTGGACGCCAAGCCCGGCAAGTCCGACGCCGCCCAGGGCTACGCGGTGTTCGGCTATGTCGTGCAGGGCATGGACGTGGTGAAGAAGATCCTGGCCGGCCGCACCGACGGCGTGACCAATGTCCCGTCGATGAAGGGCCAGATCCTGAACCCGCCGGTGAAGATCATCTCGATGAAGCGGGTCGGTTGACGGATCGGACGCGCTGAGGCTTTCATGAACTCAGCGCGCTTCTGGAGCGCCGCCTGTCCGCGGCAAGGGAGATCCTCCCATCCAGCCTGATCTTCCAGATCCTTACGAGCCTTCTTCCGGCCCTTCGTAAGCGGACGTTCGGCCATGGGAAGGAAGGTTTGCCATGAGCCGCGAGCTCACTGCGAAGACTCGACTCGAAACTCTGCGCAAGGACGCCAAGCGCTGGCTGAAGGCCTTGCGCGCCGGTGATCCGGCCGCTCGGTCACGCCTCGCCGAAGCCTGGTCCGCCGCGCCCGCCGAACCGACGCTGCGCGATGTCCAGCACGCCCTGGCCCTGGAATATGGCCAGGAGAGCTGGATCGCCCTGAAGGCCGCGCTGGATGACCTGGCCATCGAACGCCAGAGCCGGAGCCAGCGGATCGAGCAGATCCTCCGCCACGGCTGGGACGGCCAGCCGGCCATCGCCCGCCGCATCCTGGCGCGTCATCCGGACCTGGCGCGCGACAGCCTGTTCACGGCGGCGGCGGCCGGCGATCTGGAGACCGTCGCGCGCCACCTGGCCCGCAATCCCGAAGCCGTCCGACGCGTCGATCCCTCGCGCGGCTGGACCGCCCTGACCCACGTGACCTACGGCCGCCTAGACGACGTCAACGGCCTGGCCATGGCGCGCCTGCTGCTGGACGCCGGGTCGGATCCGAACTTCGGCTTCACCGACGACTGGCAGACCCCGTTCAAGGTGATCACCGGCGCCATCGGCCTGGGCGAAGGCGCCAAGCCCAGCCATCCGCGGGCCGAGGCGCTGGTGGCGATGCTGGTGGCGGCGGGCGCGGACGCCTACGACTCCCAGTCGCTCTACAACGTCTCGATCGTCGGCCACGACACCCACTGGTACGACATCCTGTGGCGCCAGGCCGAGGCGGCGGGAAAGCTCGACGACTGGCGCGTCAAGGGCCCCGGCCGGCTGGGCGAGCACCTGGGCTGCTCAACCCTGAACTATCTGCTCGGCAACGCGGTCGGACAGAACCACCTGGACCGCGCCCGATGGCTGCTGGAGCGCGGCGCCGACGCCGACACGCCGCATGCCTATGAGAAGCGCCCGGTCCTGGCCGTCGCCCGGCTGTCGGGCTTCTCGGCGATGGCCGCGCTGCTGGAGGCCCACGGCGCGACGCCGGTCGCCTTGGACGGCGCCGACGCCCTGCAGGCCTTGGCCGCCGTCGGCGACGAGACCGGCGCCCGCGCCCTGGTCGCCGCTCGGCCCGAGGTCGTGCGCTCGCCCAAGCCGCTGCTGTCGGCCGCCGAGCACGGCAACGCCCCGGCCGTGGCCCTGCTGCTGGCGCTGGGCGCGGATCCCATGGCCGCGGGCCACGAGGGCATTACGCCCCTGCACCGCGCCGTGCAGTCGGGTTCGCTGGAGGCGGTCGAGCACCTGCTGGCGGCCGGCGCGGATGTCGATGTCCGGGAGCGCCGCTGGAGCGGCACGCCGCTGAGCTGGGCGGTCGTGCTGAACCAGCCGCATCTGGCCGAGCGTCTCGCGCCGGTCAGCCGCGACGCCCGCGCCCTGGCCAGCCAGGCCCGGCTGGAGCGCCTGGCCGCCGTGCTCGACGCCGAGCCGAGCCTGATCAACCAGCAAGCGCCGGGCGATGATCCGACGCTGCTGTTCTGCCTGCCTGACGACGAGGACGACGCCCTGGCCGTCGCCCGGCTGCTGCTGTCTCGCGGCGCGGATCCGAAACGCCGCAACGACAAGGGCGACACCGCCGCCGACGCCGCGCGCAAACGCGGGCTGGATGAGGTGGCGGAGGTGTTGGGCGGCTGATCTCCTCACCCGTGCAACGGGGGAGGTGGATCGGCGCGGATACGCGACGAGACGGAGGGGGCGTCAGGCGGATGTGAGCGCCCCCTCCGTCACGATGCTCCGCATCGCGCCACCTCCCCCGCTTCGCGGGTGAGGAGGTTCAGGCGACCGTCTTGAACGGCGCCGTCACGGTTTCCGGCGGCGGCGCCGGGCAGTTCTTCTCCAGGAACTCGCCCAGGCTCGGCAGGCCCGCGACCTGAGCCGCCAGCATCGGCGCCGACTGGTCCAGGGTCTGCTGGATCACCTCGTACGGCACGGTGTCGACCAGCTGCTGATAGCGCCGGGGCCGGACGCCCATGCCCTCCATGACCGACTGCCACGACGGATTGCGGAACATCTCGTCGACGCCCTCGCGCAGGACGCCGTGGGCTTTGAAGAGTTCGATGCGCGCTTTCAGGCTGTCGGGGATCGGCGCCGCGCGGCAGGCTCGCCAGAACGACGTGTCCTCGCGCTGGGTCGTGCAGTAGTGCAGCACGATGAAGTCGCGGATCTCCTCGTAGTCGGCCGTCATACGGCGGTTGTACTCGGCCGCCAGCGCCGGGTCGCAGTCGCGGTCGGGGAAGAACCGCAGCAGGAAGTCCATGCCGCGATAGATCAGGTGCAGGGCCGTCGACTCCAGCGGCTCGATGAAGCCGCCCGAGAGGCCCACCGCGACCACGTTCTTCTCCCACGGGCGCTGGCGCATGCCGGTCTTGAACGGGATGAACATGGGCTCCATCAGCATCTCGCCCTCGACCTGGCGCACCAGGGTGGCGCGCGCCTCGTCGTCGCTGATGTGCTTGGAGCTGAACACATAGCCATTGCCGGCGCGGTGCTGCAGCGGGATGCGCCAGCGCCAGCCGGCGTCCTGGGCGGCCACCAGCGTATAGGGATGCGGCGGGCCGACGTTCTGGGTCTGCACCACCACGGCGCGGTCGCAGAGCAGCACATCCGACCAGTCGACGAACGGCGTCTCCAGGGTCTTGCCGATCAGCAGGGCGCGGAAGCCCGAGCAGTCGATGAACAGGTCGCCGGCCACCTCGCGGCCGTTCTTCATGATCACCTTGGCGACCGAGCCGTCCGGATGGGTGACGACGTCGGTGACGATGCCCTCGATGCGCCTGACGCCGCGCGCCTCGGCGAAGTCACGCAGGAACCTGGCCACCAATCTGGCGTCGACGTGCAGGGCGTAGCTGGCCCCAGCGATCAGGCTGCGTTGCGCCTTGAACGGCAGCATGAACTTGCCCCGATCGGCCATCCGCGTGGCGGGCGCGAAGTCCTGCAGGTTCGAGGGATGGCCGTTGGCCTTGGCGCGCAGCCAGCACTGATAGAACTCGTGCGGGCCGATCGGGCCGCCGATGGCGCCGAACGGGTGATAGTAGGTCTCGTCCTTGACCCGCCAGTCCTCGAAGCGGATGCCCAGCTTGAAGCTGGCCTGGGTGGCCTGGATGAATTCGCGCTCGTCGATCCCCAGGTTGGAGATCAGCTGTAGGAACGGCGGGATGGTCGACTCGCCGACCCCGATCGTGCCGATCTCCTCGGACTCGATCAGCTCGACCTCGCAGCCCCCGTTCTGGAAATAGTGGCTGAGCATGGCCGCCGAAATCCAGCCGGCCGAGCCGCCGCCGACGATGACGATCTTCCTGATGGCGTTGGGATGGGTGTTGGTCATCAGGCGTCTCCTACTGCGCGGCGATCTGCGTGGGGCGGCAGTATTCTTCCAGGAAGGCGCCATGCGGCGGGGCCGAGGCCACCACCTCGCGGATAGCCTTGCGCATCTCGGCCAGCGGCGCGCTGAGCGTCTTCGGGTCGATGCCATCCAGGGCGGGGTCGATCATCTCCGGCAGCAGGTCGAAGCCGGCATAGATCGCCATCCAGCTGGCCGGCTGGAACATCTCCCAGCGATAGCGGACGAAGTGGCCGCGCTGGCGGAACAGGTCGACCTTGCGCTGGAGGGTGTCGGGCAGGGTTATGGCGTTGCAGTCGCGCCAGAAGGCCGTGTCGCCGCGCTTATTGGCCCAATAGTGCAGGATGATGAAGTCGCGCACCCGTTCCATCTCGCGCCTGGACCAATCGTTGAACTCGTCGACCAGTTCGGGCGCGAAATCCTTGTCCGGGAACAGCGCCTTGATCTTGTCGATGCCCGTCTCGATCAGGGCGATCGAGGTGCTTTCCAGCGGCTCCAGGAAGCCCGACGCCAGGCCCAGGGCAATGACGTTCTTGTTCCACGCCTGCTTGCGGCGGCCGGGGTTGAAGCGGATCTGGCGGGGCTCGTGCAGCAGCGGATCGGGCACGGCCGCCTTCAGCTCGGCCAGGGCGTCCTCGTCGCCGATATGGCGCGAGGAATAGACGTAGCCGTTGCCGTAGCGGTGCTGCAGCGGGATGCGCCAGCGCCAGCCGGCCGTGTGGGCGGTGACGTCGGTATAGGGCATCGGATCGCCGACACCTTCGCTCTGGACGGCGTAGGCCCGATCGCAAAACAGCAGGTCGCTCCAGGACTCGTAGCCGGTTTGGAGCGCCTCCTCGATCAGCAGCCCGCGGAAGCCCGAACAGTCGATGAACAGGTCGCCCTCGACCGTCTCGCCCGTATGCAGGTCCAGCGAGGCGACGAAGCCGTCCTCGGGCCTCAGATTGACCTTGGTGATCCTGGCGTCGATGCGGCGCACGCCGTTGTCCTCGGCCACCCGGCGCATCAGCTGCGCGAACAGGCCGGCGTCGAAATGCAGCGCCCAGTCGAAGATCGACAGGGTGGAGGGCGGATTGCGCGACGGGGCCATGAACTTGCCCGCCCGCGCCAGCGCGGCGCCCAGCGAGTAGTCGGCGATGTCGGTCGGTTCGCCCGCTTGCGCCAGCTTGCGCCAATAGTGATGGAACGCGATCCCGCGCAGATCCTGACCGAACAGGCCGAACGGGTGGATGAACGACTGGCCCTCGCCGCTCCAGCCGTTGAAGCGGATGCCCAGCTTGCAGGTTGCCTGGGTAGCCCGCATCACCTCGATGTCGGTCAGGCCTAGTAGCTGGTAGAAGCCACGAATGGTGGGGATGGTCGCCTCGCCCACCCCGATCGTCCCGATCTCGGAGCTTTCGACGACGGTGATCTCGAGCGGACCGCCCTGGAAATGCCGGCGCAGCGCCGCCGCCGCCATCCAGCCGGCCGTCCCCCCGCCGACGATCACGAGCTTGCGGATCCTGTTGTCCTGCATCGGACCGCTCCCCAATGAGCACGCTCGAACATCCGGATCTGACGTCCGGTTGGGGTCAGGCTAACGACTGATCGCCGCGCCCGACAGATCCCGCCTCCAGAAAAGATGGCCGCCGTGGAAAACCACGGCGGCCGCAGGAGGTCAGAGGGATAGGCTCACCAGCGCGCCCGGACGCCCAGCGTGTAGCGGGGTTCGAACTCGTTCTGGCGGATGTACTGGGTCTTACCCTTGGCGAAGCGCGCGTAGTAATCCTCGATCTCGCCAGTCACGTTCGACCCGTTGAAGTAGACGGTGACGTTGTCGCGAACGTTGTAGCTGACGTTCACGTCCACATAGCCCGCGCTGTCCTGGTAGATCGGGATGTTGTTGCTCATCACCTCGGCTAGACGGTCGGTGCGATAGTTGTAGGCGACGCGCGCCTGCAGCTTGTCGTTCTGGTACCAGCCGACCAGGTTGAACTGGTGCTTGGAGTTGTCCTGGAAGGGCAGCTTCTCGCCGTCCAGACCGGTCCGCGACTCCTTGCTCGGCGAGTAGGTGTAGTTGGTGTCCACGCCGAAGTTCGAGAAGAAGCCGGCGTCGGGCATGAAGTCGCTGACCGCCAGCTTGGCGCCGACTTCCAGACCCTTGACCTCGCCGCCGTCGCCCTGGATGGGCAGGGTGACGTTGACCGTGCGGCGGATGACGCCGTCCTGGTCGGGGAAGCGACCCGTCGTGACGCCGCTGGTCACGAAGCTGTCGATCTTCAGCTTGAAGGCCGAGATGTTCAGCATCGAGGCGCGGCCGAAATAGTACTCGATGGCGCCGTCGAAGTTCTGCGACCGCCAGGGGTTCAGGTTCGGGTTGCCGTCGGCGTTGGCGCTGGTGACGCAACGGACGTTCGGCAAGGCCGCGCCGCAGTCGGCGGTGTTGATCTTCAGACCGCCGCCATAGCTGCCCAGGTCGAGCGGCTGCATCGTCTTGCTGTAGGCGAAGCGGAACTTCAGGTGCTCGTTCAGATCGTACGAGACGTTCAGCGACGGCAGCCAGTCGGTGTACTTGCGCTGGGTGACGTTGTCGCCCGCGTCGGCGTTGGTGTCGCCGTAGTTGCGGGTGTCGCCGGTGAGGTTCTGCTTCACCGTCAGCTCGGTCTCGATCACGCGCAGGCCAAAGTTGCCCGACAAGCCGCCGGCCTCGAAGTTCATCGCGCCATAGGCGCTCTGCTCGTTCAGGCGGACGTCGTAGGTCTGGCCCGGCACCTGCACGCGGATGGCGCCGCCGAACACCTTCTTGTGGAAGGCTTCCGCGTCGTCGAAGTCGCGCGGATCGATGGCCCAGAAGCCCGGGATGCCGCTGGTCACGCCGCCCAGGTCGTCGACCCAGACCACGTTGTTGTAGGTGGACAGGCCCGTCGGCGCGTTGACCGTGTAGCCTTGGAACACCGGCTTGCCGGTGACCGGATCCGGCACGAATTCGCCGGCCTGGCACTGGTTCTGGTTCATGACGACGTCGATGGCCTTCCACTGGGCCTCGCAGCCGCCGGCCGGAACCGGCAGGCCGTTGGCCTGCACCGCGCCCGGCGTGCCGCCGTAGAAGCCCGAGAACAGGTGGAACTGCTCGACCTCGACGGTGCGCTTGCTCTGGCGGACGCCGGCGTCGATCTTGGTGATGAAGCCCAGCAGCTTGTCGTCGAACTTGTAGTGGCCGTCGGCGCGGAACACGTTCATGTCCGACTCGATCTCGTTGTTGCCTTCCGACGAGAAGGCCCCGATCGCGTAGCTGTCCTTGTTGGCCATGTAGTCCTTGAGGGACTTGCCTGCGCCCAGGCCGCCGGCCAGCGGACGGTCGAAGCCGCTCCACACCGGGTGATCGCCGCTGATGTTGTAGTGCAGCTGCGGATTGGCGCCGTAGCCCAGCGGGTTCGGATCCAGATAGCAGCCGCCTGCGCTGCCGGTGACGGCGTTCGTGCGGCGCGCCGCGCCGAACTTGTCGCAGATCGCCTTGGGATAGAAGGTGCCGCGCGTGCGGTCGGCGGGATCCCGGAACAGGTTGAAACGGCCGTCGGCGTAGCGCCAGTTGGACAGGTCGCCCTGGGCCTGGCCGTTCATGCTGAGGCGATCGCCGTCGGCGCGGATGGCTCGGGCCTCGAAGGTGAACGGGCCGCCGTTGTCGTAGTTGAGCTCGAGGCTGTAGTTCTTGGTCTTCGACTTGGTCGTGCGGTTGACGGTGAAGGAGTTCACCCACCACGCATTGATGTCGTACTCGTCGACGGCCAGCCAGTTGCCGATGCCGACCGGCGAGGACACCGTCGGCTGGTTCCAGACGCCAAAGGCGCCGCCGTCCCAGCGGTTGGAGATGTTGATGCCGACGGCGCGATTATATTCGTCGAGCTTGGCGTAGAAGCCCTCGGCGATCAGGGTGAAGCCTTCGCCCAGGTCGGCCTCGAAGGCGGCGTTGACGCCGATCCGCTTGCGCTCCACCACGCGGTTGAAGCTCTCGTAGCCGTGGGGCGAGATGTAGCTGGTGGCGAAGCCGCCGCCCCAGTCGTTGTTGCCCGACAGGCCGACGGTGCCCGAATAGTTGTTGCCCAGGTTGGCCCGGCTGGCCGCCGCGCCGACCATCAGGCCGACCCGGTCGTTGCGCCAATTGGCGACGCCGTTCAGCAGATAGTCGTCCTTCTTGGTGCGATCGCCGCGCTGGGCCTCCGCCGCGCCCGTCAAGGTGAAGCCCTCGCCGAACTGGAACGGCCGGCGCGTGCGCAGGTCGATGGTGCCCGAGATGCCCGAGAGCGCGTTCTTGGGATCGGTCGACTTGTAGACCAGCACCTGGTTCATCAGCTGCGATGGCACGTCCAGCAGGTTCGGCTGGGCTTCGCCCATGTTGCCGGCGCTGAGATATTGCTCGCCGTTCAGCAGGGTGATCACCTGCCGCAGGCCGCGGATGTTGACGGTCTTGCCTTCGCCGGCGTCGCGCTGGATCTGGATCCCCGAGATGCGTTGCAGCGAGTCGGCGATGGTGACGTCCGGCAGCTTGCCGATGTCTTCCGACGAGATGGCGTCGACGATCGAGGCCTCCCGGCGCTTGACGTCGACCGACTTGATCTGGGACCCGCGAACGCCGGTGACGACGACTTCCTCGACCGTCGTGTCGCTGGCGGCGGCGGTTTGGGCGAAGGCCCCGCTGGCCAGGGCCAGCTGCGACGCGCCGGCGACCAGCGCCAGCGTCAGGCCGCGCCCGAGCACGGCTTTCCTTGCTTCCTGTGACAATTCCTCGCTCCCCAATTTATATCGTTCTTGTTGGCCGCCCGCCGCTCGCGCCGCCGCTCTTGTGGCGACTGTCGAGAAGCGCTGGGCCTTCGCCGGCTCCGGTCGATCGCTTGTCCCGCGACTGTCCAGGTCCCTCGAAGGCCCGAAGGCCGGACGTTCGATTCCAGCCCCGCGCCTTCGTCGAACGCCGTCACCTTCCCCAAATGTCCCAGCCAAGTCAACAATAATGTCAACGTTGTCATTCTTGCCCGACAAGGGCTCGGGGCGTCTCGCCGAGAGCCGATCACCGCCCGCGCGGCGGGGCCGCCGGTGCCAAATTCCGGCGATCCGGCGACAGATCCGTTGTTTTATTTATGCTTTTTGAACAGATCTCTGAAGGGAGCGTCGGGGAATTGTACCGCTACCACAACGCGCGCGGGCCGCTGCCCCTCGCCTCCAGACCGCTCGCCCAGCGCTGAGGCAGGCGCCATGAATGTCCTGTAAATGTCCTGTCATGCGACGATATTTGACCCATTTTGTCCTGACGCCATGACAGGCCGGACAAGATGGACTATGGCTTTGGTCGTTCGCCGCCTTGCGGACGCCGCCTTTCGCTGATGGGGTGGCGTGACAAGCTTGGCGGTAGGGCGAGTACGGGGACCTCATGACGACGATCACCGACGTGGCTGAACGGGCGGGCGTTTCGCCAAAGACCGTCTCCCGCGTTCTCAACGATCACGACAGCGTCAGCGCCAAGACGCGCGATCGGGTCCGCGCGGCCATGAGCGACCTGGGCTATCAGCCCAGCGCCGTGGCCCGCAGCCTGCGCTCCCAGGGTTCGGGTTCGGTCGGCGTGCTGATGGGCGACCCGTCCGGCGGCTACCACACCCGCGTCCACCACGCCCTGCTGCTGGCCTGCGTCGAGACCGGCCGCCACCTGTCGGTCGACCTGTCCGAAGGTCCGATCCCCGGCTGGGCCGATCGCGTCCGCGCCTTCGTGCGCGACGGCGGCATCCGCGAGATGATCCTGCTGCCGCCCGAGTGCGACTTCGGCCCGATGAAGGAGCTGATGCGCGAGCTGGACGTGCGCTGCGTGCTGATCACCCCGACCACGCCGGACCCGTACTTCCCCGCCATCGGCATGGACGACCGCGCCGCCGCCCGCGAGGTGGTCGAGCACCTGTTCTCGCTGGGCCACACCCGCATCGGCCACATCGCCGGCCATCCGGACCACGCGGCCAGCACCCACCGGCGCAACGGCTTCTTCGAAGCCTACGCGGCCCGAGGCCTTCCGAGACCCGCGCCCGAGCTGATCGTCCAGGGCGAGTTCACCTTCAAGACCGGCATCGACGCCGCCAGGCGGCTGCTGGACATCGACGAACCGCCGACCGCGATCTTCGCCGCCAATGACGACATGGCCGCCGCCACCTGCATGGAAGTCCAGCGCCGCGGCCTGCGGATCCCGGACGACGTGTCGGTGGTCGGCTTCGACGACGCCCCGATCGCCGGGGTGATCTGGCCGACCCTGACCACGATCCGCCAGCCGTTCGAGCAGATGGCCTTGCGCGCCATGCAGGCCTTCGCCGCCTGGAACGCCAACGAGGGCGCCGGCAAGACCAACACCCCCTTCCTCGCGCAGCACACCCTGGTGGCGCGCGAGTCCACCGGTCCCGCGCGGAGCGGCCCGCCGCCCCGTCGGAAGACTTAAAAACCCTCCCCCGCCGCGGTCCGACGCCGCGCGGGGCTTCTAGAACAAGACCACGGAGGAAACATGACTTCGACGACCTGGCGGGGCCTGACGCTCGCTCTGCTGATCGGCGCCTCGGCCTCGGCGCTGACCGTCGCCCCGGCGCTGGCCCAAGCCGCCAAGAAGGCGGCCGCGGCGCCGGCCCATCCGTGGCTGAACGCCAAGCTGAGCGCCGACCAGCGCGCCGACCTCGCCCTGAAGGCGATGACCAACGACGAGAAGTTCACGATCATCTTCGGCTACTTCGGCTCGGACATGAAGCCGAAGTACACGCGCCATCCGGACTCGCTGGACGCCTCGGCCGGCTATGTCGCCGGCGTGCCGCGCCTGGGCATCCCGGGCCAATGGCAGACCGACGCCGGCGTCGGCGTCGCCACCCAGGGCAGCCACCAGGGCCTGCGCGAGCGCACCGCCCTGCCCTCCGGCATGGCCACCACCGCCACCTGGAACCCCGAACTGGCCTTCAAGGGCGGGGCGATGATCGGCAAGGAGGCCCGCGACTCGGGCTTCAACGTCCAGCTGGCCGGCGGGATCAACCTGATGCGCGAGCCGCGCAACGGCCGGAACTTCGAATACGGCGGCGAGGATCCCTGGCTGGCCGGCGCCATGGTCGCGGCCCAGATCAAGGGCATCCAGTCCAACAACATCATCTCGACGATCAAGCACTACGCCCTGAACGGCCAGGAGACCGGCCGCTTCGTGGTCAGCAGCAACATCGACGACGCCGCGGCCCGCACCTCGGACCTGCTGGCCTTCCAGTTCGCCATCGAGCAGTCGGACCCCCACTCGGTGATGTGTTCCTATAACCGCGTCAACGGAACCTATGCCTGCGAGAACGACTGGCTGCTGAACACCGTCCTGAAGAAGGACTGGGGGTACAAGGGCTACGTCATGTCGGACTGGGGCGCCGACCACTCGTCGGCCAAGGCCGCCAATGCCGGCCTCGATCAGGAATCGGCCGGCGACGCCTTCGACAAGGCGCCGTTCTTCGGCGCGCCGCTGAAGACCGACCTGGCCAGCGGCAAGGTCAGCCAGGCCCGGATCGACGACATGGCCCGCCGCGTGCTGCGCGCCATGTTCGCCAGCGGCCTGGTCGACCATCCGCTGAAGGGTGGCCCGGACTCGCTGCCCGCCGCCGAACTGGCCGCCCACGCCAAGATCACCCAGGCCGACGCCGAGGAGGCCATCGTCCTGCTGAAGAACGACGGCGGCCTGCTGCCCCTGGCCAAGACCGCCAAGACCATCGCCGTGATCGGCGCCCACGCCGACGTCGGTGTGCTGTCGGGCGGCGGTTCGTCCCAGGTCTATCCGGCCGGCGGCCGCGCGGTGAAAGGCCTCGAGCCCGCCACCTGGCCAGGCCCGGTGATCTACTATCCCTCCTCGCCGATGAAGGCGCTGGCCGCCCGCTATCCTGGCGCCAAGCTCGTCTATGACGACGGGACCGATCCCGCGCGCGCGGCGAAATTGGCGGCCGACAGCGACCTGGCCCTGATCTTCGCCGACCAGTGGACCACCGAGTCCCGCGACGCCGAGAGCCTGAACCTGCCCAACAACCAGGACGCCACGATCGACGCCGTGGCCTCGGCCAGCAAGAAGACCGTGGTCGTGCTGCTGACCGGAGGTCCGGTGGTCATGCCCTGGCTCGACAAGGTCGGCGCCGTGGTCGAGGCCTGGTACCCGGGCACGGCCGGCGGCGAGGCCATCGCCCGCGTGCTGACCGGCGAGGTCGACGCCTCGGGCCGCCTGCCCGTCAGCTTCCCCAAGAGCGTCGCCGACCTGCCCCGTCCCAAGCTGGACGGCGTCGGCAAGGCCGAGGGCGAGATGTTCGACGTCGACTACAACGTCGAAGGCGCCGCCGTCGGCTACAAGTGGTACGACCTCAAGCGGATCGAGCCGCTGTTCCCGTTCGGCCACGGCCTGTCGTACAGCCAATTCGCCTATTCGAACCTGACGACCGGCGTCGCCGGCGACAGGGTCACGGTCAGCTTCGACGTCAAGAACGTCGGGGCCCGCGCCGGCAAGGACGTGCCGCAAATCTACGTGGCCCCGAAGGCGGGCGGCTGGGAAGCCCCCAAGCGCCTGGCCGGCTTCAAGAAGGTCGCGCTGGCGCCGGGCGCGACCCAGCGCGTGATCCTGACGGTCGACCCGCGCCTGTTGGCCACCTGGGATGGCAAGGCCCACGGCTGGTCGATCGCCGCCGGCCAATACGACATCGCCCTGGGATCCTCGTCCCGGACCCTTTCCTCCACCGCCCAGGTCACCCTGGCGGCCCGGAGCCTGCCGGTTTCGCCGGCAGGCAAGTAAGGGTCGGCGGGAGACCCCTTTCCCGCCGCCTCTCTGCAAGTCTCTTCCCTTTCAGGAGCGTCGCCCCCAGCGGCGCTCCTTTTTTCGTCCGCGCGCTTGCATGGCGTCATTTATACTATAATTAAGCCAGGCCGCGCGTAACGACGGCGGGAGGAAGCACAGCGTGATCCGGATCGGCCTCGTCGGCGTGGGCAAGATCGCCCATGACCAGCACCTCCCCGCCCTCGCCGCGGACCCGCGTTTCCAACTGGTCGCCGCGGCCAGCCGCAGCAAGCCCGACCTCGGCGCGATCCCGGTCTTCCACGACATCGAGGCGATGCTGGCGCGGGGACCCGCTCTGGACGCCGTCGCCCTCTGCACCCCGCCCCAGGCCCGCCGCGAGACGGCGCTGGCCGCCTTGCGGGCCGGCAAGCACGTGTTCCTGGAGAAGCCGCCCGGCGCCACGGTCAGCGAGGTCGCCGAACTGGCCGCCGTGGCCCGGGATCATGGCGTGGTGCTGTTCACCAGCTGGCACTCGCGCTTCGCCGCCGGCGTGCCGCGCGCCAAGGCCTGGCTGGCCCAGCGTCCGGTTCGCAAGCTGGCCATCGAATGGCGCGAGGACGTTCGCCGCTGGCACCCCGGCCAGACCTGGATCTGGCAGGCCGGCGGCCTGGGCGTCTTCGACCCGGCCATCAACGCCCTGTCGATCCTGACCGAGATCCTGCCCAACGAGGTGTTCGTCACCGACGCCAGGCTTCAGGTTCCCGAGAACGTCCAGTCGCCGGTCGCCGGACATGTGGCGATGACCACCCTCTCCGGCGCGGCGATCACCGCCGACCTCGACTTCCTGCAGACCGGCCCCCAGACCTGGGACATCACCGCCTGGACCGATGACGGCGTGCTGAAGCTGTCGCTGGGCGGGGCCGAGATGACGATCGACGGGATCCCCGTGGAGGTCGGCGAGAACCGGGAATATCCGGGGCTCTACGACCGGTTCGCGACGCTGGTGGAACGCGGCGAATCCGAAGTGGATGTCCGGCCGCTGACCTTGGTGGCGGACGCCTTCCTGGTGGGGACACGGGAGATCGTCGAGGCCTTCGTCGAATAGGCCTTGCCCCTTGACCAACTCCGCGCCGCGACGGACAACGTCTCAACCTTAGATCGCGGAGCGCCTCATGCGCGGCTTGCTGCTTCTGGCTCTCGCCTTCCTGACGCCGGTCGCGGCCCAGGCCGATCGCATCGCCCAACCGCCGGCCGCCAAGGCCCGGCAGGCGCAACTGCTGACCATCGCGCCGATCCCGACCACTTTCGCCTGCGGCAAGGGCCAGGCCCGCCTGATCGAGGGCGCGCCCCTGCCGCCCCGGGTTCAGCAGAGCTGGGCGCCGGTTCAGGCCGCGGCGGCCTCGCCCGTACCCGAGCGCTACGCCTTCGGGGTCGACGCCGACGGCCGGGTAGTCGACCTGAAGCGCGAAGGGGCCTGGACGCCGGACTCCCAGGCCGCCGTCCTGGCCAGCTGGCGCTTCGCGCCCGGCGCGCCAGCCCAGGACTGCAAGCTGCCGCTGGTCGCCACGGTGACGCCGCTGGAGGCGGCCTCGCCAGCCCAGCTGATGCAGGCGATGATCGCCGAGGGCCGCGCCGCGCCGCCGGAGCTGCGCAAGGCGCTGGACGCGCTGGGCGACTGCACCCGCATGCCGCGCCGGCGGCCCCAGACGGTCTCGTATCCCGACCTGCGCGCCTTCGGCGATCGCACCGTCGATCCGGCCTGGGCGGGCGTGACCTACGACGTCGACGCCGAGGGCGCGGTGCGCAATGTCGCGATCGTCACCCGGCATGGCGAGCCGGCCTTCGCCGACACCGCCGCCGCGTCGGTCGCCGAGAGCCGCTTCCAGTCGGGCTCGCCGCGCCGAGGCTGCCACGCGGTGTTCCGGGCCCGGCCCAAGGCCTCGCCGGCCACCGCCCATCCCAAGGACTCGGCCTTCGAGCGGCCGGGCGACGCCTGTGCGCTAAACGAGAAAGAGCTGGTCCTGCCCGAGTCCAAGCCCTACCCGCCGGCCTATGCGGCCCGCCGGGTCGGCGGCTGGGCGATCGTGCGCTTCGACGTCGCCCCGTGGGGCCAGATCGGCCCAGTCGAGGTTTTGGCCTCCCAGCCCACCCCCGCCTTCGGCGTCGCCGCCGTCGAGCTGATGCAGGGCGTGCGGCCCAAGGCGCCGGCCAGCGGCTATCGCGGCTGCGTCATGCCGATCGTCTACGCCATCCCGGCCATCCCCGAGGATGAGTACTGACGGCATTCGTTAACCGCCGTTGCAACCAAACCCCTTCGCCGCCCGTTCTTAGCTTGAGCATTTGGAAACGGGGGCCAGCCATGGACCAGCAAGACCAGAAGACCTTCGAGCGCGACCTGGTCGCCTTGATCCCGCACCTGCGGGCCTTCGCGCGGTCGCTGTGCGGCGACGCCACCGCGGCCGACGACCTGGCGCAGGACGCCGTCGCCAAGGCGTGGTCCAGCCGGGCCAGCTTCACGATGGGCACCAACATGAAAGCCTGGACCTTCATGATCCTGCGCAACCAGTTCTATTCGGACAAGCGCCGCAGCTGGCGCTCGGTCGGGCTGGACCAGGAGACCGCCGAGCGGACCCTGGTGGCCAACACCAATTTCGACAGCGCCATCGCCCTGGACGACCTGCGCCAGGCCATGCGGATGCTGCCCGAGAACCAGCGCGAGGCCCTGATCCTGATCGGGGCCGGCGGCTTCTCGTACGAAGAGGCGGCCGAGATCATCGGCGTCGCCGTCGGCACGGTGAAGAGCCGTGTCAGCCGCGCCCGTTCCGACCTGGTCCAGATCTTCGAAAGCGGCCGCTACGAACGCGACGGCCTGCCGGTGCACGAGGCCATGGGCTCGATGCTGGCGGCGCTGGAGCGACTGGCGGCCTAACTCAAATGCCGCTCTCCCCGGCGAAAGCCGGGGCCCAGATGGAAGAGCGCTGGGGCGGTTTCTAAAAGCGCCGCGTCCTTCCAATCATCTCAAACGCCATGAGATCTGGGTCCCGGCTTTCGCCGGGAAGAGCGGGCTTGAGAGTCTAAACCAGCCCCGCGCACGCCGCGCAGAACGCCACGATATCCGCCTCGTCGTGATAGATGGACAGCCCCACCCGCAGCACGTCGTCGCGGACGTCGACGACCACGCCCCGTTCGGCCAGCGCCGTCTTCCAGGCCTGGGCCGCCGGGTGGCGCAGGGCCAGGAACCGGGCCGAGGGTCCCCGACCTGGCGGGTTCACCACTACCGCGTCCTTCAGCGGCCCGGCCTCGCCCAGTGCGATCCTGGCCAGCAGAACCGAGCGCAGCCGCGCCACGTGCCGCGCCACCGACGGGGTGGAGAGGCCCTCGGCCTCCAGCATCCGGCCCGCCGCCACGAAGCGGTACAGGCCCGACGGATCGAAGGTCGCGCCCAGGAAACGGCCGGCGTCGACGGTATAGCCGACCCCGCCCGGCGGCCCCTCCAGATCACCGAACTCGGCGTACCAGCCGGTCAGCACCGGACGCGGGCCAAAGCCCGGCGGGGCGTGCAGGAACGCCGCGCCTTCGCCGGCCATGGCGTACTTGTAGCCGCCGGCCAGGTAGAAGACCCGGTCCGCCACCGCCGACAGGTCGGTCGGCACGGCCCGGAAGCCGTGATAGCCGTCGACCGCCACCCACGGGCCCTCCGGCCGCGCCAGCTCGGCCAGCGCCCAGACGCGGTCGAACACGTAGCCGCTCTTGAAGAACACGTGGCTGACGAAGATCAGGTCGTAGGTCCCCGTGCGCGCCGCGCCCAGGAACCGCTCGTCGAAATCGGGACGGTCGGTCTCGACCAGGGTCAGCTCGATCTCGCCCGCCTCGACCCAGCGCTGGGCCTGGCGGCGGAACGAATGGAACTCGCCGTCGGTCGACAGCACGCGGACGGGCCGCTTGCCGACCGCCGATAGCAGCGTCGCCAGCAAGGTGTGGGTATTGGGCGCGAAGACCACGGTGTCCGGCGACGGCAGGCCCAGCTCGCGGGCGACCAGCCCTTGCGCGGCCGGATAGACCTCGCCCAGCGCCTTGTCCCACTTGTGGTCGGCCAGGACGGCGGCGTCGCGCCAGGCGTCGACCTGGGCGTCCAACGTGCAGTCAGGCCACAGGTGGTGGCTGTGCGCCGCCATGTGCAGACGGCCGGGCACGCCCAGCGTCCGCGAGAACAGGTCCTTGCGCGCGGTGCTCACAGAATCGTCCCCATCACAGCTTCGTTCTTAGGGACCACAGCTCAGGAAACGCCCGCCGGCGCAAGGTGCTGGTCAGGTAGCCCACCCCGTCGGTGCCGCCCGTGCCCGGCCGGCCGCCGATGATCCGCTCGACGGTCAGCACGTGCTTGTGGCGCCAGGTGACCAGGGCGTCGTCCAGATCGACCAGCTTCTCGGCCAGCTGGTACAGCTCCCAATAGCGCTTGGTGTCGCGATAGACCTCCAGCCAGGCGGCCTCCACCTCGGGCGAGGGCGCGTAGGCCTGGCTGAAGTCGCGGGCCAGCACCGCCTCGGGCACCGCCAGCCCAGCCTTGGCCAGCTGGGCGATGGCCACGTCGTACAGGCTGGGCGTCTCCAGCGCCGCGCGCAGCTGGGCCAGGGCGTCCGAGCCCTCCTCCTGGAACTTCAGGAAGCTGTTGTCCTTCAGGCCCAGCAGATATTCCAGGGTGCGGAACTGGTGCGACTGGAAGCCCGAGCTCGAGCCCAGCTCGACCCGGAAGCTGAGATAGTCGGCCGGCGTCATGGTCGCCAGCACGTCCCACGACAGGGTCATCACCGTCTGGATCCGCGACACCCGCGCCAGCGCCTTGTAGGCCGGCTCCAGGTCGTGCGCGGCCACCAGCCGCCGGGCCAGCTCGACCTCGTGGATGATCTCCTTGAGCCACAGCTCCTTGGTCTGGTGGATGACGATGAACAGCAGTTCGTCGTGACGGTCGCTCAGCGGCTGTTGCGCCGCCAGCAGCAGGTCCAGCGCGAGGTACCGCGCGTAAGTCATGTCTTGCGCCATGGATCGACCCTAGCCGCTGCCCGTCGGCACATTGTCCTCGTTTGCGCGGCCGCTGTCTGCGGGGATAGAACGATGTCGCGCCACATCCATGAAAGACAGAACGAATGGCCGCTCTGAACCGGATCGACCTGTCGATCCTCCGGATTCTCGAAGCCGACGCCCGCATCTCGTTCGCCGCCCTAGCCGAGCGGATCGGGTTGTCCAAGTCGCCCTGCTGGTCGCGCGTCCAGGCGCTGGAGAAGCAGGGCGTCATCCTCGGCTACCACGCCCGCATCGACGCCGCGGCGGTCGGCAAGGGCCTGACCGTCTTCGCCCTGGCCACCGTCGACTTCGCCCGCGCCGAAGCCTTCGAAGCCGCCGTCCTGCGCCACCCGGCCATCACCGACTGCCACTCGACGGCCGGCGCCGGCGACTACCTGCTGCGGATCGTGGCGGCCGACGTCGCCGACCTGGACCACCTGCTGCGCAAGGAGCTGAGCCAGCTCCCGGGCGTGCAGCGCTACACCACGACGGTGTGCATGAAGGCGATCAAGGAGGGCGGCGGGTTGATGGGGTGAGGCGTCAGAAGCCTATCGACATTCAGCCCCAAACACCGCTCATCCCCGCGAAAGCGGGGACCCAAGCGGACTCTCAGTGTGTGGCGAGGCCCTGAATCCATCCGCTGACTCGGCTTGGATCCCCGCTTTCGCGGGGACGAGCGGATTTGAAAGGCGATCAAAGTTGAACGTCGATCCATCCTAGGCCAGCGCGGATGGCCCGTCGGTCCGCTGGTGAGGCGGTCAGAACACCGCGTATTCGGGCTTGCCGTACGTCCCGACGATGTTGACCGCGAAGGTCGCGCCGTCGGCCAGGTCGGTCAGGAAGGCGTCGTTCGACTTGGCGTACATCCCGACGTCCTCGGTGGCCGCCGCCGCCAGCAGCCAGCCGACCATCGCCGCCTTGGTCCCGATCCCCGTCGCGCCGTCGCCGCCATAGCTGGCCAGATAGTCGATGCGGGGGTCGATCAGGGCGTGGACCTTGGCGTCGTCGGGGGTGACGCCGAAGATCGTCTTGTAGGCCTCGCGCGTGGCGTCGAACAGCGACAGCTGGCCGTACGTGGCCGCGAAGCTGTCCTTGCCGTCGCCGTACTTGCCCAGGTTCACCGCGAAGTTGATGTAGCGGTTCACGGTGTTGAACTGGGCGTAGTAGGCGCTGTTCAGGTTGCTGGCGTTCGGGCCGGTCGGCGCGATCAGGTAGTCGATGCCGCCCAGGCTGGGGATCTTCCCGGTGAAGAACTGGTAGTTCAGCGTCGCCACCGACGTCGTCGCCACGGCCGCCTTGACCAGCTGACCGGTGGCCTGGGCCCCGTCCAGCGTCCCGACGCCCACGCCGGTGATCAGCTGGCTCCGAAGGTCGGCATGGCCGGGGATCGGCGTCGCCTCGCGCAGGATGTTGGCGAAGGCCGCCGTCACCGGCGCGGTCGAGGGCAGATCGTTGGCGAAGACCTTCAGCGCGTTGTTCTCGGAAGCGGCGAACGCGTAGGTCTTGCCCGCCGCGTCGGTCAGGGCGGTCGCCAGATAGGGCAGCTCCACCGACAGCCGGGTGAACTTCCCCGCCCCATCGTTGATGAAGATGCGCGAGCCCTGGCCCGCGCCGCCGGTGTCGACGCCGACGACCATGTCCTTGAAGCCGTCGCCGTTGACGTCGACCGCCTGCAGCGTCTTGTACCAGTAGAGCGGAACGCTGGCCGTCGGGCTGGCGGCGGTCTGCGGCAGGCGGGCCTGGGTCTCGTCGTGGAACTTGCCGTCGCCGTCGTTGATCAGCAGCTGGATGTAGGCCACCGTATAGAAGTCCGGCGTGCCCACAGGACCGCCGTTCGTCACCGAGACCGCCAGGTCGACCAGGTTGTCGCCGTTCAGATCCATGGGCGTCACGGCCATCACCGCCTCGTGGCTGACGCCGCTGGCCGGCAGCGCCACGGGCGCGATCGTCGCATAGCCCTTGCCGTCGTTCAGATAGACCTCGCTGGGGCGCGTCGACTCGTTCCAGCGGCCGGCGATCAGGTCGACCTTGCCGTCGTTGTTGACGTCGATCAGAGCGCCCATCGTGTTGCCGGGGTTGTAATTGGTCCCCTGGTAGTAGGCCGGCATGTCGGCCGTATCGAGCGTGAAGCCGCCCTTGCCATCGCCCAGCAGGATCTGCAGCGCCGGCCCCTGACCCGGCGTATGGGAAGAATAGGCATGGATGGCGAAGGCCACGACGTCCAGATGTCCGTCGCCGTTGACGTCGCCCACCGCGCCGCCGTGGGTGAAGATCTTGATCTGCGGCAGGCCCGCCGACGACACGGTGTAGCGTCCGCCGCTTCCGGACAGCATCACCGCGTTCTGTCCGCCCGGGAACGGCTCGCGGTCCGGCCCCGATTCCAGGATGAAGACGTCGGGCCGCCCGTCCTCGTTGAAATCGCCGACCAGGGACCGCGCGACATAGAAGCCGCCGGCCGCGGCGGGCAGGCTCGCCGAAGCGTTCACGAAACCGCCCTGGCCGTCGCCGCCAAACAGCCAGAAGGGCGAGGCGCTGTTGAAGTTCGAGGCGTAGTCGATCGTCGGCGTGATCAGGTCGGCCCTGCCGTCGCCGGTGAAGTCGCCGACCAGCAGCTGCTGCATCGCGTTGTTGGGCAGGCTGAGCGAGGTCAGCGCCGTCCCCAGCACGGCCTTGCCGTTGGGCAGGTAGTTCGCCGCGTTGATCGTGACGAGATCGGACTCGGCGCCCGTGAACTGGATGCGCTCGACATTGGTCAGCACGGTCGTGCTGTTGTCGCCGCCCGGAAAGCGCTTCTGGACCGTGAAGGTCCGGGTCGCGGCGTCGAAGGTGATCGTCGCGTCCGTGGACTTGCGATTGTAGAACACCGCCGTGTCGTAGCCGGCCCCGCCGTCGACCACGTCGGCGCCGCCGTTCAGCCAGAAGCTTTCGTCGGCCGCCGAGCCGGTGATCCTGTCGCTGTAGTTGGAATCTTGGACGCTGAAGAAGCCGCTCAGCGTATCGGTCCCACCCAGGCCGTCCTGCGCCACGCCCTTGGCCAGGTCCACCACCACGCCGGCGGTCGAGGTCCAATAGGCGACGCCGGCCGCCGTACTCGTTCCCTTCAGGACGTCGTTGCCCGCGCCGCCCACCGCCACGCCCGACTTGACGATGATCGTGTCGTCGCCGCCCTCGCCAAAGATGTTGCTGCCGTCGGCGAGGCCCTGGCCGACCTGATCGATGGTGTCCGCCCCGCTGGAGCCATGATAGTCGGCCATTTTCCACTCCCTCGCCCGTCCTGGCGCCGCGGGGTGACCCGCGCGGCGAGGGAAAGGTACGGGCGGGAGGGATTGGCCTCATCGCCGTTTGTAGGGTGTCGGGCGGCAAGGCCAGGCCGAAGCCGTCGTCGTGCGGCGCCGGCCATCACCGACTGCCGCTCGATGGCCGGCGCCGGCGACTACCTGCTGCGCATCGTGGCCGCCGATGTCGCCGACCTCGACCACCTGCTGCGCAAGGAGCTGAGCCAGCTGGCGGGCGTGCGGCGGTGCACGACGACGGTGTGCATGAAGGCGATCAAGGAGGAAGGGTGATGGGGGTGAGGGCGGCTTTGGCTCAAAGATGACTTTGGGAAGATCCAGAAGCAGGCTCGGTGCTACGCGACGAACGTAAGTACGGTCTCAGTTCGCATTCGTCGGCCGAGAGCGTTGCTCTCGCCCTTGGGCGTTGGCAGGTATCGGCTCTGAGACGGCAACGCACGGTCGAAGCGGTTAGTCAGCGTAAAGCCAACCTTGGTCGCGCTTACGTGGTTGATATCAGCGTTCGAAACTTGAACGCCGGCAATGTTTGAATTTCCCACCACTACGAGCACCTGTCCGCCGGGCTTCAAAACCCGCCGAAGCTCAATCATCAACCGATAAATGTCCGCCCTATAACGCTCGACAATGCGCGCTTTGGAAGGCGGTAGCGCCGCCGCGATCTCGAACGGGGGCAACACCAATTCGGGTCCAGCCTTGAGCGCGGCTTCTGCTCCGATTGAAACTGCCCGGACAGAGGCAAGCTCATCCAACTTATAGCCGAGCCAGATTAGCGCCAGCCTATGACCACGCATGTAGTCGATCGCGTTGAGGTACGGCGGCGAAGTGATTACAGCGTCGACGCTCCCGTCCGCCAATGGAAGCTTCCGGGCATCCGCAAGCTCCACCTGCGCACTCCCACGAATGTTTTGGGCGTTGAGCCGATCTTCGATCCGTTTCGCTGCGATGGGTAATGCACGGAAAACATCGAAATCGTTGTTGAAAAACACTCGGTGGGGACGGCTATGGGATGTGTCGCGCGCAATGGACGCGCCTTTTTCCTTGGTGATGATGAGACGGCTTAGCGCCAGCATTAATGCGTCTCGGTGGGCGCCTTCGTAGCCGATAACAACCTGAGCAAGCGCTGACAAATCAGCGCGCTGCCGCTCTTCGAACCAGAACTCCGCAAAAGCTTGTGTCTTGGCGGAGTCGCCCCATGGCGGCGTCGGATTACGGATCAGCTTCGCAGCTTCCGCGACTTTCCGAGCCTCCTGGACAAGCCCGTCGATAAGCGGAGATGTCCAAACTCGCGCCATCAACACGGCGAGTGGGTCGAGGTCAAAGCCCAAACACGAGTTGCCGTTCTCGACGCCAGCGCGCAGCACAGTCCCAGAACCCGACATTGGGTCCAAGATCACGGCGTTCTCGGGGAGCGATCCTATGGTCTTGAGGGCAAGCTCGGGCGCCATTCGCGCCGGAAATGGATGGATTGGAGGTGTCATTCTGGGCTCTGCAATGCGTCTAAAATGTAGTGCAGGCCACGCGGCTTCGGATGCGAAAGCTTGCCCCCCGTACCGTTGACCCGGTACATCGTATTTCGATCTCTATCCACCCTGACAAAGCTGGTCGTTTCAGCGTCGCGTGGATTCACGGACCAGAATTCGCTCAGTGACAACGCAACCGCGCCGTCCTGACCGCACACATGAATAAGCCAGACTCCGCTACAGCGCGTTGCTAGACGCTCAATTTCTACCAGGTTTTCATCGAGATACGTAAATTGCCAAGGCGGCAATCGCTTTGAGCTATGTTTTATATGAATACCGAGGACGTCATTAATTCTATACGAATTTACACGACCTACGTCATCGCAAGTTTCAATTTTGAGCGGGCGATTTGCCTTAACTATCAATTCCCTTATCGCCGCCCCGTGATATCTTTCAAATTCGCCGATCATTTCAAATTCTTTATGAACTGAACGGAGCCGTCGAACTTATAGAACAGCCTGGCCTTTCCTGCGTCATTCCGGAATACGCGAAGGAAGTGTACCGCGTTGCCAAGCCTGTCAGCATCGCGGATTGTGAGGAAGCCTTGCCGCCTCTGAATGTCCGCCTTCTCTTGATCTGTCATGCTGGGGAACATGCCAGCACTCTGGAAGACCTTTAACCCCGTCTTTCCTCGAGAGAGTGAGTGCAGGATGAATTCGCGGAGGTAACGCGGAAAGGCTGCATCGCCCAGCTTGTCCGCGATGAGGTTAACCTTATCGGCGGATGAAAGTCCTGCGGACGCGATGTCATCCAACTCCGATGAGAAGTCGAAAATGGCAAAGCTCATCTCTCCCCGATCAAGATCGACGGTCGAGTTGTCGACGCTCGCGCTTGCCACAGCGGCGATTCGCGGATCCGCGATCCATACTGGAGCACCTAAGCCGCTATCAATAGATGCAAGTGCAAGCCTATGATAGACAAAGCATCGATGCCAATCGAGATACAGGGCAATCGGTATAGTCAACTCAAAATGAGCCAGGTACGAACCCCGACTACCAAACATTCTTGCCCGCTGTATATAGGTATCTTGCTGAAGCTTACTCTTTACATCTCTGGTAAAAAACATACTAAGAAGATTATTAAATGTAACTCCGCGCGAAACAATATTTCCGCCTATGACAACCGTGAACAATGCAGACGGATTTGTCGCGCTACCTCCGAAATTTTTAAAAGCAGCTTCACTATTCAGAACTATGATTGCTCGCCTACTAATGTTTAACAAAACATATCGCGTGATATCGTCTGCTGAAACATCTACATACGTAGCTTTCGCTAACTCCCATATCTCTTTGAGATAGGCTGCAAATTTTGCACTCTTCTGGTCCGACAATACGGAAAACACTTTTCGTATATTTTCTAAATCAGCCTTATGATCAATCTTTTTTCCACTGGTATGGACCAGAATAGAATAATTACTTTCCTCATTTTTTGTAAGATTCAAGTGTGCCGCATTTATCATAAATCGGAATAAGGCGGACCTCTCGTGACGAAAATCGTCATTCTTATCCGGCATTAAGAAGAGTTTATATTTTAGACCGCTAAGTCCAATTTCGTCTATGTTCATAGGAAAGAAATCATCCTGCCCTGTATACATGCGATGGGGCGGGAATTTAACCCACAGCTTAGAATCGTTGTTAAAAGTGTTGTTTAGGTTGAGTCGCGCCGGCGTAGCTGTTACACCTATGTAATGACCTGTATCTCCAATAACTTTTTCAATGAGTTCATTAATTGGCGTTTTGTCATTCTTATTAATTAGAGAATTTGGAGTTGCGTAATCAGCCTCATCGTCAATCACTATAACCCTGGGCATCTTTCCAATTTTATTGATAAGATCGCGAAGATTATTTCCATTTTTTTTGCAGAATACAACAAACGTTCCAGCTTTAACATCTATCGCGGGATCCACTATTTCCATAAAATTCTGCGCGGATGGCGCCAGTCCAGAGCTATGGAAACGGCCGAGATTTTGGCCTAATAGATCGACGCTATCGTTCAATAGATGAACAATGAAACGATATCCTTCGTCCAGAAGTTTTGCAGTCAAGCAAATCATCATCTCAGTCTTGCCGCTTTGCGGCTCACCGTAGATGACGAAGGACTTCTGACTTGAGCCGGAGAGATTTTTCAGCGCACCTTGGACGGCGAGCTCGATACACTCGGTGGAATTACCGACGTCGCGCAAACGTTGCAACTGCCGCTGATACTGATTGCTAGGCTGATCCCCGGAGGTGAACCTGGAAATATCGAATGTGTCAGACATATTTGCCCCCCCGGGCTCCAGTGTATGAATAAGAGCTGACGCGCGATCAGGTACCAAGCTATCGTAGCACTGCCATCAGAGTTACACTTATAGCTGAGTCACTCAAGGGCGCCTTCCCCCCTCACAACCGCCCCCGCCCCCTCCCCCCGCCCCGCCGCAACTTCCGCACCCTCGGCCCCTCCACCGGCAGCGCGCCCACCACCTCGGCCACCATCGCCGCGGCCTCGATCTCGGCGGCCATGACCTCGTCCTCGCCTACCGACAAAGCCGCCTTGCGCGCGCCCGTCGGCCGGGCCAGCGACAGGCTCGCCACCTTCCGCACGCACGCCGCCAGTTCGCCACAGGCCTTGGCCTTGTCGCGGGCGGCGCGGACCTTGGCGGGGTCCGGGTCGGTGTCGATGACGGCCCAGGCCCGGTCGAGGGCGGCCATCAGCTTCTGTTGGACGGCGTCGCGCCAGCGGGCGACACGATCGGCATGGGGGGCGGCATGGGCGGGCTGGGTCATGACGCAAGCTTGCGCCCGGTTGGAACACCGGGGATAAGAAACGCGCGTTTTCCTGTAAGGCCTTGAATTCGCTGGAGTCGACTTGGAAAAGTACGGGGATTGACGCCCCCTCCGGCCCGCTGGGCCGCCTCCCCCGCGGGCGGGGGAGGAAGAAGCGCCCCTGTGGATAACTTTCGCGCGTGACGGCGGCCTCTCCCCCTGGGCGCGCAACCTCGCTAAACCTGCGCCTATGGTTTCGTCCGTCTTCCCCACCGCTCCCGCCGTCCCCACCCGCCACCGGGCGGGCAAGCGGCTGTCGATCGTCGCGCCCTGCTACAACGAGCAGGAGGTGCTGGACCTGTTCTTCGACCGGATCGACGCGGAGTTGGTCAAGCTAGGGGTCGAGTACGAGATCATCTGCGTCAACGACGGCAGCCGCGATCACACGCTCGCCGTGCTGCTGAGGCGCCATCAGCGCGACGGGCGCATCAAGGTCATCAACCTGGCCCGCAACTTCGGCAAGGAGACCGCCCTGTCGGCGGGGCTGGACGCGGCGACCGGCGACATGGTGGTGCCGATCGACGTCGATCTGCAGGACCCGCCGGAGCTGATTGGCCAGTTCGTCGAGGCCTGGGAGGCCGGGGCGGACGTGGCCTATGGCGTGCGGGTCGACCGCAGCGCCGACTCGTTCCTCAAGCGGCTGACGGCCCAGGGCTTCTACAAGGCCTTCAACCGGATGTCGGACGTGGATCTGCCCTACAACGCCGGCGACTACCGGCTGATGGACCGGCGGGTGGTCGAGGTGATCCGCCAGCTGCCCGAGCGCAACCGGTTCATGAAGGGCCTGTTCGCCTGGGTCGGCTTCCGCCAGGTGGCCGTGCCCTACGCCCGGCCCGAGCGGGCGGCGGGCCAGAGCTCGTTCCGCTACTGGAAGCTCTGGAACTTCGCCCTGGACGGCATCACCTCGTTCAGCACCGCGCCGATCCGGGTGTGGAGCTATGTCGGCCTGATCGCCGGGGTGCTGGCCGTCGGCGTGGCCGGGATGATCGTGGTGCGCACCCTGCTGTTCGGCCGCGACGTGCCGGGCTATCCGTCGCTGATGGTGGTGATCCTGATGAGCTTTGGCCTGCAGATGCTGGCCATCGGCTCGCTGGGCGAATACGTGGCCCGGATCTATCAGGAGGTGAAGGGCCGGCCGCTGTACGTGGTCATGGACCGCTACGGGTTCGACGGCCAGTGAGCTTGAACGGTTTGCTGACGCCGGCGCGGCGCGAATTCCTGGTCTCGGCCCTGCGCTACGGCGTGGCCGGGGTGGCCAACACCCTGGTCGGCTTCTCGATCATCGTGGCCCTGGACGTGGGGCTGCATCTGCCGGCCCACCTGGCCAACGCCATCGGCTACGCGGTCGGGGTCTGCGTCAGCTTCGCGCTGAGCAAGCTGTTCGTGTTCAAGGCCCGGCGGACCACCCGCTCGGCGCCGGCGCGCTACGTCGTGGCCGTGGCCGCGGCCTTCGCCCTGAACCAGGGCGTGCTGACCCTGGCCAAGCTGGTCCTGCCGCACGGGGCGCTGTGGAGCGTGGCCGCGCAGGGCTCGGCGGCGGTGAGCTACACCGCCGCCCTGTTCCTGCTCAGCCACTTCTGGGTGTTCGCCCACGCCGAAGAGGCCTGAGGCGACGGCCTAGCGCAGCGTCGGCGCCTCGGTGATCCGCATCGCCTCCAGCCCCGCGCCCAGCAGGCGCGTGTCGGTGCTGAGACCGATGTCCTTGGGCCGCTGGGCGTCGGGCGTGTCGAACACCACCGTCAGGGTCGGCCCCTTCAGCAGCTCGGGCGTCAGCGGCAGCGTGTAGTTGTGCGACAGGGCGCTCTTCAGGCCGAACTCGAACCGTTCGGACGGGCCGCCGGGCGTCGAGACGATGACGGTCCGCTTGGGCGACTCCGGCGGCAGGAAGGCGAAGGCCGCCACTTCCAGGGTCGGGACCTTCAGGTTGCGTTGCCAGTCGGCGATCGGGATCTCGACCACCGAGTGCTTGCCGTCGGCCCAGACGCCGCCGGCCTCGGGGGTCGACCAGCCTTCGCGCAGATAGGGCCCGCCCGTGCCGCCGGCCTTGAAGCGCAGCGAGGGCGGCTCCAGGCAGGGGCCGGCGATCACGACCACCAGGCCGATCGGCGCGCCCGACCGGCAGCCGGGCTTGTCATAGGCGTCGCCGGCCAGGGTGACGATGTAGGGGACATCGCCGGCTCGGTCGGGCCGCCCGTCGGCCATCAGGCTCAGCACATTGGCGCCGTGGGCCGACTGCAGCATGGCGATCGTGCCCATATAGGTGGTGATCGGCGGCATGTCGGCGGCCGAGAACAGCGCCTGACCGCCGTGCAGGCCGCGGGTGACGCGCACCTGGCGGATGTCCTCCATCACGTCGTTGACGCGCGGCACGTCGAACACGGTGGGGCGCAGAAACAGGCACAGCATCACCAGGGTCTGGGCGGCGAAGGCCGCGCCCACGCCCAACGGCCAACGGCGCGCGTCCGGGGCCTCGCCCCCCATCTCGTGTTCCGGGGCGCGGGCGCGCACGCCCAGCACCGTCAGGCCCCACAGCGGAACGACGAAGGCCAGCATGGCGAAGACCCCGAACCCGTGCTTCATCACCGCGTAGTGCGACCCGTCGCCCGTCAGCTTGAACACCGCGTACTGGGCCAGCATGGCCGCGCCGCAGGCCGCGCCTAGGGCGGCGAACATCAGGGCCGCACGGTCGCTCTCGGCGGCGTCGGGATCGTCGACCGGGCGCAGCAGCTCGGTCAGCAGCACCCAGGCCGACAGCGCCACCAGCAGGGCCGAGACGGCGGCCAGGGCCTCCATCGAGACGTCGGCGGCCAGGTTCAGGCTGCCATTGTTGCCGGCGATGAAGCGCATCTTGGCGAAGAACGGGTTCAGCACGATGGCGGCGGGGATGGTGATCAGCCCGATCAGGCCGAACGGCTCGAACCGGCGCTCACGAATGATGTCGCGCAGCCAGACCACGCCCAGCATGGCCATCAGCGCGCCGGCCAGCTGCAGGGTCGGCACCAGGTGGAAGCAGCCGCAGAAGCCGACGGCGGCGGTGGCGAACACCACATAGCCCAGGCGCGAGCGCGGCAGGATGGCCACGGCGGCGACCAGGGCCAGCAGATTGACCCCCTCGCCGACGATCTGCGGGAAGAAGAAGTTGTCGATCAACTCGCCGCCGAACGCGCCGCGCGTGACGAAGATGTTGACCACGGTCAGGCCCAGAGCCAGGCCCAGATAGGTGAACGAGATCCGCCGCGCCTGCTCGAACAGGCAGGCCCAGACCACGGCCGCCGACAGCACCCCGGCCATCAAGAGGGCGTTCAGGTGCTTCCAGCCCAGGGTGGCGAACAGGCCCGCGAACCGGTGGCTGAGCTTGGGATAGTAGGCCATCTCGGCCATCCACGACTCGCTGTCGGCCGGGATCAGGAAGGCGTGGCGGACCACCTCCATCACCTGCAGGTGATAGGAGCTGTCCACCGACAGCGACAGCATGCGGTTGGCCGACAGCCAGGCCGCCAGCAGGAAGCACCAGAGCGCCACGCCGGCGCCCCAGATCCACATCTTCTTCGTCCCCGACATCTTCGCCCCAGTCCGATTCCCGTCACGCCACCGCAGGGTGATTACTAGCAGCAAAGCCGGGGTGTGGAAGCGCGTCGCGTCTTCAGGAACGGGTCAGGGCCTCTGGGCCAACTCGCCGGGCCGCAGCGGTCGCAGCCCCTTCAGCCCCCGCAGGTCGCGGCCGCAGGCGATCCCGCGCCCGAACCAGAAGCAGTCCGACCGCTGGGCGATCGGCGTCATGAAGCCGCCGCGCGGCTGCTCGTTGCGCATGACCACGGTGATGCGGCGGTCACCCGGCGCGGCGTCGTTCAGGATCATCGGGTTGGGCGGATCGCACGGCGGGTCGTTGTTGCGGGCGGTGGCGAAGGTGTTGCTGGTCCCGCCATTGCGGACGATGGCCAGGGTCATCTGCTTGATCGCCCGCAGGTCGCGCTGCGAGGGGCTGCAGAAATAGGCCGGCGCGAAAACCCACGGGCGGCCCGCCGTCGCCGGGCTGTCGGTCAAGGCGCGCGGATAGGCGATCCAGTCCGGCTCGGCGAACACGTGGCGCACGCCGGTGCGCAGCGGGCTGGTGTCGACCGCCTGCAGGGCCAGGGCGGCGGTCAGCACCGCCAGGCCGGTCCGGCGCGGCAGGCGGCTGGTCCAGGTCACGCCCAGGGCCAGCAGCAGATAGCCGACCGTCCAGAAGAACCGGCCGTGGGCGCGCAGGCCGCCGACCTTTTCGGCCAGGTCGCCGCTGGGCTTGGGCAGGTCGTAGAGGTGGGTCTTGAACGCATAGACGCTCCAGCCCAGGGCCCACAGGGTCAGGACGGCCATGGCCAGCAGCATCGGCGTCCAGCGGATCCAGAACGCCGCCGAGACGCCGCGCCGGCGCACGGCCAGGGTCGTCTCGAAACCGGCCATGCCCAGCACCAGGGCCAGGACGCCGGCCCCCAGATATTGGAAGCCCTCGAAGGACTGGCCGCCGGTGGCGTCGACCACATCCGGGAACCAGTCGCCGGTCCACGCCTGGCCGGCCAGGGCCGAGGCCTGCGGCCAGACCGGCCCAACCAGGTTCATCGAATAGAAGCCCAGGGCCGCCGCCCCGCCGGTCATGCCCAGGCCGTCCTTGTAGTCCAGCAGCCAGACGGCGATCCCCAGGGCCGCGCTCGCCAGGGCCAGGGCGGCTGGGACCCTCAGCCACGCGCCGGACCGGCGCTGGACCAGCTCCGACAGGGCGGCCGCGCCGAAACAGGCAACGATCGGGACCAGGTGGTACGCGTGGACGCCGGCCGCCAGCGCCAGCAGGCCCGCGAAGCCGCCGGCCCGCGCCCAGGTCAGGCCCTCGCGCGCCGCGCGCACCGACAGGGTCACGGCCAGCAGCAGGATCCAGTGGCCCGACAAGGCGATGTGGCCGAACTGGCGCGCGATCCAGGCCGGAAACACCAGGGCCAGCAGGCCGCCCAGCAGCAGGATCCAGCGGTCCGCGACGCCTAGCGCTCGCAGCAGGCCGACCATGCCCCAGACCTGCAGCGGATAGGACAGGAACAGGAACAGGCCCACGGGCGTGAAGACACCCGACAGTCCGGTCGCCTTCAGCAACAGGGCCAGCCACGGGATGCTATCGGTGAAGACCAGCGAGACCGGCTTGTCCGTCAGCCCCGTCACCGTGGTCAGCGGCCAGCACCACGGCTGTCTGGCGAAGGCTTCCCAGGCCGCGGTCATCGCCGCCATGTCGCCCTTGGGCAGGGTCCAGAACTTCGCCGAGGCCAGCGGGATGTCGAAGCCGAACATGAAGCCGCACAGCAGGATCGGGATCGCCGTGGCGGCCAGGGCGAAGGCGATCCGCCCCAGGGTCATCCCCCCCTTGGCCATCGACTCGAACTGACGCATCGCTTCCCCCAACCACGGGGCCTGCATAGCACATCTCCAAATCAAGGCCCCTCCAGTTTAGACTTGTAATTCCAGCTGACCGCGCCAAACTCCTGCCGACACGACGGGAGGGGAAACGCCATGGCGGTGCGGGATTTCGCGACGCGACGGACACGGCGGCTGCTGGTCCCGCTGATCATCTCGGGCGTCGCCGTGGTCGGCATCCTGGCCGGCTTGCTGTTCACCGGGGTCGACCTGGCGCGGTTCGAGCGCGCCCAGGGCCTGATGCCCTCGCCGTCCGCCGAACAGCACGCGCGCTACCAGCCCCTGGCCCGGGCCGAGTGGCGGATCGTGCGGGCCAATCTGGAGGCGCGACTGCGCCAGACCAATCCGCTGGAGCTGGGCGCGGTATGGTCCACTCGCACCGGCCAGATCTGCGGCTTGGTGAACGGCCGCGGCAGCTTCGGCGGCCTGACCGCCATGACCCGCTTCTACACGGTCGACCAGCGGCCGGTGTTCCACCAGGACGCCGAGCACGTGCTGTTCCAGCGCAACTGGTTCGAGTGCCGGCGCGACCAGTACGTGATGCTGCATGCCGGCACGGAAGAGCCGGGCTTCTGTGGAACGGCGTTGGGCAAGCGGCGCTGCTACCACGTGCGCAACGGGGTGCGGGAGCCATGAGCCGCCGCCCCTCTCCTCTCTCGAGAAGCCGCCGTCGCTCACGTCGGACCCGCAACCGGCTCTCATAGCGACAAGCCCAGCTCGGCGGGCGTCGATATCCGCCGCGGCGACGGTCGGCCGGTCGCCTTGGCGCGCCGCGCCGGGGCCATCCGGGTTCGTACGGAGGCTCCAAACCCTCGCTTCCGCCGCCCTGCTTGCTCCGGCGCAAAGAGGCGCGCCGGGTTTGGCGGTGCAATCGGCGATGGCCGCGTTCGGCGGCCCTGGGAATAGCGTCGATGAAAGCCCTTCTGCTCGCCACCGCTTCACTGCTCGCGGTCGCGCCGTCCCTGGCCCGCGCCGATCCCACGGAAACCGTTCCCACAGACGCGGTCGAAGTCAGTTCCGTGATCGTCACCGCTCAACGGGACCCGGAGGACCCGCCGGCCGTCGCCGGAGCGCGCAGGACTCTTTCCCGCACGCCGGGGGCCGTCTCGGTCGTCGCGCAGGAATCCTACGTGAAGCGCCAGGCCTTGGCGCTGGACGACATGCTGCATGACTGTCCCGGGGTCTACGCCCAGCGCAAATGGGGCGGCGACGTGCGCATCTCCATCCGCGGCTCGGGCCTCGGCAACGCCAGCCACAATCGCGGCCTGATCCTGGCTCTCGACGGCGTCCCCTTCAACGAGGCCGACGGATACGGGGACAGTCAGGCGGTCGATCCTCTGCTGACGCGCTATGTCGAGGTCTATCGTGGCGGCAATGCCTTGCGGTTCGGCGGCGCCCTCCTCGGCGGCGCGATCAACATGACGAGCCCGACCGGCGCGAACGCCGGTTACGGACTGCGTCTGCGGGCGGATGGCGGGGCGTTCGGCCTGGCGCGCGAGCACGTCTCGATCGCCCATCGCTTCGATGGCGGCGACGTCTTCGCCGCCATCACCAACCAGACCGCCGACGGCTTTCGCCCCCAGAGCCAGCAGAACATCCAGTTCGCCACGCTCAATATCGGCCGCAAGCTGGGCGAGACCGGCGAGCTGCGCCTGATCGTCAACGGCGCCAATATCAATCAGGAGATCCCCGGCGCGCTGACCTGGGCGCAGTTCGTCGCCGATCGCCGTCAGGCCGCGCCGAGCGCCCTGCTCAACAACCAGGGACGCAACCAGCGCAGCCTTCGGGCCTCGCTGCGCGCCAACAGCCAGATCAACCGAGAGATCAACCTCGAGGCCGCCGTCTATGCGACCTGGAAGGATCTCGATCACCCGATCTTCCAGGTCCTGGACCAGCAGAGCCGCAACTACGGCGCCTTCGCCCGGCTGGACTGGCAAGGCAAAATCGGCGGCAAGCCCGCCGACGCCTATCTGGGAGCCTGGTACCGAGAAGGCGATCTCGACGGAACCAACTACGTCAACAACCACGGAGCCCGCGGCGCGCCGCAGGCCCTGTCGCAACAGAACGCCACGGCGGCCGACGTCTTCGGCGAAGCCCGCTATTTCGTCGTTCCGCGGCTAGCCCTCGTTGGCGGCCTGACCGCGGGAGTCGCCAAGCGCCACTATCGGTCGTTCCACGTGCCGGGCGCGGCGGCCAGCTTCGACCTCGACGCGCGAACGTCCTATGACTGGATCTCGCCGCGGGTCGGCCTCCTCTGGGAAGACGAGGCCGGCGCCCAGGTCTTCGCCAACGTCACCCGTTCGGTGGAACCGCCGAACTTCGGATCGCTCTCCCCGTCGGGCGCGGGCTTCGCGGCCATCCGGGCGCAAACCGCCTGGACCTGGGAGGCCGGCCTGCGCGGCCGTCATGGCGCGTTCACCTACGACCTGACCGCCTATCGGGCGCGTCTGCGAGGGGAAATGCTTCAGTACGCGGTCGATAGCCTGCACCCGGCGACGACCTTCAACGCCGGCGCCACCACCCACCAGGGCCTCGAGGCCGCCATCGACTGGAAGCCGGCGCGAGGCTGGCGGTTGCGCCAGAGCTGGACGCTGTCGGACTTCCACTTCGTCGACGACAGTCAATACGGCGACAACCGGCTGCCGATCACGCCTCGCTCGTTCTATCGCGGCGAGCTGCGCTACACCGCGCCTGCCGGCTGGTTCGTGGCGCCCTCGGTGGAGTGGTCCGCCACGCGTCAGTGGATCGACTATCGCAATACCCGCACGGCGCCGTCCTATGCGATCGTCAACCTGAACCTCGGCTGGAAGCTGACCGACCGCGCCTCGATGTTCGTCGACGCGCGCAACCTGCTGGACAAGACCTACGTGTCCAACGTCCAGGCCGCCACCGTCTGGACCGAGTCGAGCGCCGTCTACTGGCCTGGCGACAAGCGCTCCGTTTTCGGCGGCGTCACCGTCGAGTTCTGAGCAGGGTTCAGACCACGAGCGTCGGCGGTGTGTCCGACACTCGCCCATCTCCTTGGCGACACGAAAAAGGCCGGACGCCCGAAAGCGTCCGGCCTGGTAAACCCGACGCGCCGATGACGCGCCGGGTCTGCCGTATATCTATTCGGCCGCGACCGGCGCGCCGGCCTTGTGGGCCGCCGCGGCGCGGCGGCCGCCGATCACCAGCTTGCCGGCGAAGACCGCGAGGGTCAGGGCGCCGCAGGCGAAGACGATGTCCCCCGGCACGCGCATCCAGACCAGGGTCTGGACGAGCGGCGAGTGGATCACCGCCGGCGAGCGAGCGAACCAGAGGCCGTGCTCGATGCTGGCCACGGCCTGGATCACCCCGACCGGCAGCAGCGACAGGAAGATCATCGCCGCGAGGCCGCCATTGAGAAGCCAGAAGGTCAGGGCCAGCAGCCGGTCGTCCCAGGCTTCGCGACGCGCCAGGCCTCGGAAGCAGAACAGCATCAGCCCGACGCCCAGCATGCCATAGACGCCGAACAGCGCCGCGTGGGCATGGGTGGCCGTCGTGTTGAGCCCCTGGATGTAATAGAGGCTGACCGGCGGGTTGATCATGAAGCCGAAGACGCCGGCTCCCAGCAGGTTCCAGAACGACACCGCCACGAAGAACAGGATCGGCCAGCGATAGGTCGCGACCCAGGGCGCGGCCTTGGTGTGGCTCCACGTCTCGTAGGCCTCGGCGCCGATCAAGGCCAGCGGCACGACCTCCAGGGCCGAGAACACCGAGCCGATGGCGATCACCGACACGGGCGTGCCGGCGAAGTACCAGTGGTGCGCCGTCCCCAGAACGCCGCCGAACAGGAACACGATGGTCCCGAACAGCACCGCGCCGTTGGCCGACTTGGCGCGCACCAGGCCCAGCTTGACCATCAGCAGGCTGATGACGGCCGTGGCGAACACCTCGAAGAAGCCTTCGACCCACAGGTGGACCACCCACCAGCGCCAGTACTCCACCATGCTGATGTGGGTGTGCTTGCCCCACATGAAGCCCGCGCCATAGAACAGGCCGATCGCGACCGTCGACAGGAAGAGGATCAGCAGGACCGGCTTGCTTTCCGAAGGCGCGCGCAGGGCGGGCCAGAGCGCGCGGCCGACCAGCACGAGCCACAGCATCAGGCCCACGAACAGCAGGATCTGCCAGAAGCGTCCCAGGTCGACATACTCCCAGCCCTGGTGACCGAACCACCAGTTGGCGTCCAGCGTGAAGACCTGCTGCACGCCCAGCCATTCCCCGGCCATCGAGCCCAGCACCACGAACACCAAGGCGCCCCAGAGGATATTGACGCCGAGCGTCTGGAAGCGGGGCTCGTGGCCCGAGATCATCGGCGCGACATAGAGCCCGGTGGCCAACCAGGCGGTGGCGATCCAGAACACGGCCAGCTGGGTGTGCCAGGTGCGGGTCACCGCGTACGGAATGAGGTCGGAGATGCGCACGCCATAGAAGGTGTGGCCTTCGACGGAATAGTGGGCCGTGACGGCGCCCAGCGCGACCTGCAGCAGGAAGAGGCCGATCACCGTCAGGAAGTACTTGCCCGTGGCCTTCATCGAGGCCGTGGGCTTCATGGCCGCTAGCGGATCCTTGGCCGGCGGAGCCAGGTGCTCTTCGGTCTTGGTCTTGGCGTGCCAGAAGGCCAGCGCCCCGACCGCGGCGATCAGCAGGATCACGCTGGCGATCGACCAGACGATGGTGGCGGTGGTCGGCCCGTTGCCGATCAGCGCCTCGTGCGGCCAGTTGGCGGTGTAGGTGATGTCCGAACCCGGGCGGTCGGTGCTGGCGGCCCAGCCGGTCCACCAGTAGAAGGCGGCGATGGCCGAGCGTCGCGCTGGGTCCTTCACGGCGCCGTTGGCGATCGCGTACTGCTCGCGCAGCTTTTCCTGCGACGGATCCGAGCCCAGCAGGGCCTCGTAGTGGGTCCGCACCTGAGCCATGGCCGCCGCGCGGTCCGCGCTGACGGTGATGACGCCGGTCTTCGGATCATAGGTGTTGGCGCGGATCTCGCGCTTCAGGCGCTCGCGCAGCCCCGCTTGGGCCTCGGACGACAGGGTTGCGTAGGGCGCCTTGAAATCACGCTGGGCCCAGAGCTCGAGCAGCGCCGTCGCCTCGCGGTGGACCTGGTCGGCCGACCAGTCGGGCGCGACGTAGCCGCCGTGGCCCCAGATCGAGCCGACCTGCTGGCCGCCCATCGATTGCCAGGCCAACTGGCCGGTCTCGATATCATTCCGGGTGACCAGCACCCGGCCGCGCGCATCGACCACCTGGGCCGGTATCGGCGCGGCCTGTCGGTGGATTTCACGTCCCATCAGCCCCAGAACGGTGAACGACACCGCCATGACCAGGGCGAGGACGAACCATAGTCTTCGCGTGTTCATCTCGCTTACCCCTCGCCGCGGGACTGCCCCAATCGGCGTTCCCCGCGACTCTGGGCGATCGCGGGGCCGCCGACGTTGTTCAGGCGCAATCTCGCGCGCGGGTCATCCCGGGGTCAGACCGCCTTGGCGTGACGGGAAGCGGTCTGGGGCAGCCGCGCGTCGAACGCGGCGGCCGCCACGCGCATCAGGCGACGCGCGGATTCCGGGATCGAGACCACCGCTCCATCGCGCTGGCAAAGACCCGACGGCGCTAGAGCCTCGGCCGCGTCAAGGCTGGCGGCCAGATGGTCCTCGGCGAAGCCGTGCGCGCGGCACACGCTCGCGACGTCGACGCGCAGGTCGCACATCAGGCGTTCGATGACGGCGGCGCGCAGGCGGTCCTCGTCGTCGATCGCCAGGCCTCGGTTCAGCGGCAGTTCGCCTTGCGAGACCCTGGCGGCCCATTGGTCCGTCGGCACGAAGTTCTGCACGAACCCCTCGCGGAACTGGCCGATCGACGAGGGGCCGATCGGAACCAGGACGGGCGCGGGATCGTCGGTATAGCCCTGGAAGTTGCGGCGCAGGCGCCCCTCGGCGGCCGCCTGGCTCAGCGAGTCGCTGGGCAGGGCGTAGTGGTCGAGTCCGATGCGGACATAGCCGAACTCGGTCAGCGCCGCGTCGGCGGCCTCGGCCTGGGCCCAGCGTCCGTCGATGTCGGCCAGGTCGGCTTGGCGGATCATCACCTGGTGCTTCTTCATCCAGGGCACGTGAGCGTAGCCGAACACGGCCACGCGGTCGGGGGCCAGCTGGGCGGCGAGGCGCGCCGAGGCGTAGACGTTCTCCGGCGTTTGCCCCGGCAAGCCGTACATCAGGTCGAAATTGATCGCGTCCACCCCGACCCCGCGCAGACGCTCGACGGCGCGCGCCACCTGTTCCAGCGGCTGGATGCGGTTGACCTTGGCCTGCACGTCCGGATCGAAGGTCTGCACGCCCAGGCTGGCGCGGGTGACGCCGGCCGCCCCCGCCGCATCGACGAACGCCTCCGACAACAGGCCAGGGTCGAGTTCGGCGGCGATCTCGGCGCCGGGACGGACGTTGAAGGCCCGCTTGATCCGATCGACGAGGGCGATGAAATCGGCGGGCCGCAAGGCGTTCGGGCTGCCGCCGCCAAAGTGCAGATGCGCCAGGCCGTCGTGTTCGCCGAGCGCCTCGGCCACCAGATCCACTTCCCGGGTCAGGACATCGACATAGGCGCCGACGCGATCATAGGTCGGGGCGATCGTGGTGTGGCAGCCGCAGTACCAGCAAAGCCGGCGACAGAACGGCACGTGCGTGTAGACCGACAGACGATCCTGCGGGCGCGTGGACGAGAACCAGCCTCGCGCCAGGTCCGACTGGGTGTCGTCGAAAGCCAGGGCGGTCGGATAGCTGGTGTAGCGCGGCAGATTGCGCTGCGCGTGGGCCCGCTGTTCCGCGGAAAGGGTCGTTGGCGTCATGCGCAAAGTCCTAGGAGATCAGCCTGGCGACGCAGGCGCACGCGGCGCGAAGCGCGCGCGTCGATGAGGCCCTGGTCCTGAAGCTGGGACAGGGTTCGCGAAACGGTGTGGATGGTCAGGCCCAGATAGTCGGCGATGTCCTGGCGGGTCATCGGCAGGGTCAGCTCGTCGATCGCGTCGAACCGCCGCGCGAAGTCGCACAGAAAGGCGGCGACCCGCTCGGTCGCGCCGAGGCGGGCCAGCATCGAGGCATGGTCCTGGCTGCGCTGAAGGCCGCCCGCCGCCAGGCTCAGCAGGCGCTGTCCCAGGGCGGCGTCGTCGGCGCAAAGGCTGCGCAGGGTCCGCAGCGGAATGGCGTGCAGCACCACATCGGTCATGCCTTCCGCCGAGCAGCGATAGGCGTTGGTCGCGTCCAGGCCCAGGACGTCGCCTGGAACATGGAAATCGCAGACATGGCGGCGACCGTCGCCGAGCAGGCGATAGGTCCGCACCGTCCCCGACAGCACTTGGTAGACCGTGTGCGCCCCCTCCCCTTCGGCGAAGATCTCCTCGCCGGCGGCCCGCCGCACGGAGATCCCGATGGGTACGATGGTCTGGTCGATCGGCGGCGCGGGCGCGGGCGGCCGGAGCGTAGGGAACTGAGCGACGGTGAGGGTCATGGTCGGCGAGGGTCCAGGGGCTGTCGGCGACCTTGGCAATAGCAACACGCGGCGACCGCCCGATATTCGGGAAATCCGCCTAGGTACTATTCCGAAATTCAGTCCTCGGGCCTCACCCCCTACAGGTGATTGTCCGATTCCCAAGAACCCGGACCAACCGTCATGGCCGCTGCGATCGACTCCGAAATTCTCCGCGGCGCGGACATGTTCGACCATCTCGACGACGTAGCCCGAGCCAGCGTGCTCGCGGCCGGCTCGGTGCGAAGCCTGTCGCCCGGGCGCGTGGTCTTCAGTCAAGGCGATCCCGGGATCACCTGTCACACCTTGCTGCAAGGCCGCGTCAAGATCGTCCAGGCGCGGCCAGACGGCAGCCAGTCGGTGATCCGTTTCATCGGCCCCGGCGAGATGTATGGAACGGTGGCGGCCTTGATGGACAAGCCCTTCCCCGCCGACGCGGTCGCCGTGGTCGATAGCCTCGAGGTCTATTGGAGCGTGGGGACCATGCGACAACTGATGGCCCGCTATCCCGAGATCGCCATGCGCTCGGCCGCCTCGGCCGGGACCCGCCTCTTCGAGCTGCAGGACCGGGTCGGCGAAATGGCCGGCGAGAAGGTCGAACAACGCATCGCCCGCACCTTGCTGCGCCTCGTTCAGCAGGCCGGCCGCCGCACCAGCGAGGGTGTGGAGATCGACTTTCCGATCACGCGCCAGGAATTGGCCGAGATGGCCGGCTCGACCCTCCATACGGTCAGCCGCACCCTGGCGGCCTGGGACGAACGCGGCGTCACCGGCAGCGCGCGCCGACGCATCGTCGTGCGAAAGCTCAGCGCGCTCGTCGACCTGGCCGAGCCGGCCTAAGGCCGATCGCGCCGGCGCCCAAGATCGGGCGACGGCGCGGCGGTGATCTATTTCAGAGCGGCCAGTTCGGCGGTCAGGCGCTTCTTGGCCGCGCCCGGCGCCGCGGCCGCGGCCGCTTCGGCCGCCGCGGCGTTCGACTTGCCATCGCCCACCTTGGCCACGAAGGTCATGCCAAAGCCCCAGTGGGGCATGCACTTGAAGCCGTAGAGTCCCGGCTTGGTCAGCTTGACCAGCACTTCCTTGCCGATCGCGCCTTTGACCAGTTCGGCGCCCGGCGGCAGCATTTCCTTGATCGACTCCACATTGTGGCCCGGGTCGGTCGGGATGAACCGTACGGTGTCGCCGACCTTCAGCTTGGCCGTGGACGGCTCGAACACCATCATGCCTTGGGTTCCCTGGTTCTGCATCTTGACCTGCAGCTCGGTCGCGCTGGCCGAACCGGCGCAGGCCAGGGCCAGGGCGGCCGCGCCGACCAATACCGACTTCAACATCGTCTCTCACCTTTCATTGCGCACGGACGCAGCCGCCCGCTCTCCCAAATGGATAGGCGCGCGCGAACCGTCCGACGTTGCGCCAGCGCAAGCGGTCGTCAGCTGCGTGAAGACCACCCCCTCCTCAAGGCGAAGGTCATCGCGAAATTCACCGTCGTAGCGCTCCAGAAGCGCCCGCAGGCTGGCGGCTTCCTCGTTATTGGCCAGATCGCCGGCCAGGGCGGTCAGCGCCGACAGGCGCTCGCGCACCAGGTCGTGTTCGGCGCTGAGCTGCATCAGGCTGCCTTGCAGCGCCTCGCGATCGCGCGGCCGCCTCGAAAGCAGCCGGGCCTCGGCGATCTGATGGCGCCAAAGCTCGGCCATCAGTTCGGCCAGGCCATCGGCCAAGGGCTTGGCCACGCGGCGGTCGCGCGTCGCCAGGCCCCGCGCCAAGGCCAGGGCTAGGGCCAGGTCACAGATATGTTGGCGATGATGATCGAACACATCCTCGATCAGCTCGGCGTCATCCCATTCGAGATCAGGATACGGTCCGGTCCACAGGCCTGGAGTCGTCATGGCGAAATCCTCCCGGTCGCCACTCTCCGCCCGATCGCCGATCCGCTCCTTGTTCTTCGACAAGTTTGCCCGACGCCGAATCCGGCAGGCTTCGATTTTCCCCCAATGGAGCCCGAACATGGCCTTCGACATCCCCCTGGCCGCCGAGATTTGGGCCGGCAAGTATCGTTTCGCGCCCGAGGGCGGCGGCGGCGACCTCAGTGTCGAGGATAGCTGGCGCCGCGTGGCGCACGCGGTGGCCCAGGCCGAGCCGGCCGACCGCCGCGAGATCTGGAACGAGCGGTTCCTGGCCGCGCTCGAGGAGTTCCAGTTCCTGCCGGCGGGACGTATCCTGGCCGGCGCCGGCACGGCGCGCGCCGTCACACTGTTCAACTGCTTCGTCATGGGCTCGCTGCCCGACGACCTTCCGGGCATTTTCGAGCACCTGCGCGAGGCGGCCGTCACCCTTCAGCAGGGCGGCGGCGTGGGCATGGACTTCTCCACGCTGCGGCCGGCCGGCGCGCCCGTGCGCGGCGTCGGGGCCGACGCCTCGGGCCCGTTGAGCTTCATGGACGTGTGGGACGCCATGTGCCGCACCATCCTGTCTGCCGGCCAGCGGCGCGGCGCGATGATGGGCTGTCTCCGGATCGACCACCCCGACATCGAGGCGTTCATCGACGCCAAGCGCGATCCGTCGCGACTGCGCAACTTCAACCTCTCGGTCCTGGTCACCGACGCCTTCCTGGCGGCGTTGGCCGCCGACGAGGAATGGCCGTTGGTGTTCGAAGGCCAGGTGTTTCGGACCGTGCGCGCGGCCGACCTGTGGACCCGGCTGATGAGCGCGACCTACGCCTATGCCGAACCGGGCGTCATCTTCATCGACCAGGTCAACGCCCGCAACAACTTGGCGGCTTGCGAGACCATCAGCGCCTCCAACCCCTGCGGCGAGCAGATGCTGCCGCCCTACGGGGCCTGCCTCCTGGGGTCGATCAACCTGGCCCGCCTGGTGGCCGCGCCCTTTTCGGAAGGCGCCAGCCTCGACGAAGAGCGCCTGGCCGACCTCACCCGCGTGGCCGTTCGGTTCCTGGACAACGTCATCGACATCTCGCGCTTTCCTCTGGCCGCCCAGGAGCGCGAGGCGCGCGACAAGCGCCGCCTGGGCCTGGGGGTGACCGGCCTGGCCGACGCCTTGATCTTCTGCGGCTTGCGCTACGGGACCGAGGAGGCCGCCGCCATGACGCGCCATTGGCTCGGGATCATCAAGCGCGAGGCCTATCGCTGCTCGGCGCAGCTCGCCGCCGAAAAGGGCCCCTATCCGCTCTACGACGCCGAGGTCCTCGAACGGCCCAACCTGTTGTCGCTGGACGCCGAGACCCGGGCGCTGATCGCCCAGCATGGGCTGCGCAACGGCTGCCTGACCTCGATCGCCCCGACCGGCACGACCTCGCTGGTGGCCGGCAATGTCTCGTCCGGGATCGAGCCGGTCTTCGCCTACGCCTATGAACGCAAGATCCGCCAGCCGGACGGCTCGACGCGTCAAGAGTCCGTGCAGGACTACGCGCTGACGGTCTGGAAGCGTCTGCGCGGCGACGAGGAGCCGCCCGAGGCGGTGTTCGTATCGGCCCAGACCCTTTCGCCGCGAGACCATCTGGTCATGCAGGCCGCCGCCCAGGAGGTGATCGACAGCTCGATCTCCAAGACCGTCAACTGCCCCGAGGACATCGACTTCGAAGCCTTCTGCGGCATCTATCTCGAAGGCTGGAAGTCCGGCTGCAAGGGCCTGACGACCTATCGGCCCAACGCCGTCACCGGCTCGGTCCTGTCGGTGAGCAGCGCCTCGCCGCCGGCGGCGGACCCGACCTCGGCCAGCGAGACGCCGCTGGCCGCGCGCGAGGAGGCGCTGGAGGGGGTGACCTACAAGATCAAATGGCCCCACAGCGCCCACGCCGTCTATGTGACCGTCAACGACGCGATGATCGAAGGTCGCCGGCGCCCGTTCGAGATCTTCGTCAACTCCAAGAACATGGAGCACTACGCCTGGACCCTGGCCCTGACGCGCATGATCTCGGCGGTCTTCCGGCGGGGCGGCGACGTCGGCTTCGTCGCCGAGGAGCTGAAGGCCGTGTTCGATCCGCAAGGCGGGGCGTGGTTGGGCGGCCGGTATGTCGCCTCCTTGCCCGCCGCGATCGGCGGCGTCGTCGAACGCCACCTGCGCCACGAGGCGCGCGCTCCGGTCGGCGTCGAACCCACGGACGCCCAAGCGCCGTCGTACGTCGCCATGGCGGCGCGGCCGGCGATCTGCCCGCGTTGCGCCAGCGCGGCCCTGGTCCGCAAGGAAGGCTGCGACACCTGCGGCGACTGCGGCTACTCCAAGTGTGGCTGAGCCACGAAAAAGGGCCCGCCAATTGGCGGGCCCCTCTGCCGTGCGATCTTGCTTGGACGAAGCGCTACAGTTTGAACTCCAGGCTGGCCCAGGCCCGGGTCGCGTCGGGATAGGTCGGTCCCTTGGTCTCGAACCGCGCCACGCCCAGCTCCATCGTCCACCCCTTGGTCAAGGGCGCGGAGACGGCCGCGTCGAGTTCCCGGCCGAGCGCCTGATGGCCCAGGCTGGTGTCGAAGCTGTGAGCTTCGCCCGTCAGTTTCACGGGGCGCTTGACGCCCAGGCTCGTCGCGCCACGCAGGAAGACGTCGCGCACGCCCTTGGCGGGGGTGGCGCCGATCACGTCCGACCAGCCCTGGAAGCCGTGCAGGGAAGCCAGCGGGGTCTGGAAAGCATGGACCCCGTCGCCCTCGAGACGCTCGAGATTCACCGACAGGCTCGACCTCGCCGTCTTCAGGCCGGCCGAGGCCATGCCGTAGTCCAAGGCGAAGGTCTGCGGGTTGGCCCCGTAGTCTTTCTGCCGGGCGTATTCGAGCTCCCAGGTTCCGCTGAGGCCTGGCTTGAGAACGCGAGACCCGGACCACCGCGCGCCCATCGTTCTGGACGACTGGGCGGCGGCGTTGTCGAGGTCGACGAGAACGGCGTAGGCGCTGGCCTTGCCCGCGGCGCCCAGGTCGCCTTCGGCATGAGCGATATGAACGTCGCCGCGCCAGACGCCTTGAGCCGATTTGCGCCCCAGCGGGCGGCGCACTCGGTCGGCATAGGCGTAGGTCAGGGTCACCGTCCGCGCCGGCTTGGCGACGAGCTTGACCGCGTCGAAGGTCTGTTCGTTCTGCCGCCAACCGCTGTTGCCCACGAAACGCGCGTTGCCCATCACCAGCCGCTGGCGACCGATGTCGAGACCAAAACGGTCGGAGGGACGCCACTCCATGGCGGCGCGGTTGAGCTCCACGGTCTTGGGATCCGGAATGACCGCCTTGCCAGGCGCGGCGCGCACGCCGTCGGCGTAGCCGTCATTGAAGGCGCCGACGGCCTCCAGCTCGACCAGGCCCGAAAAGGTCCTGCTCAAGGGCGCGCGCCAGCCCAGGCGCAGGCGTCCGGTCGCCGCCTGGGCGTCGGGGCCGTCAGGGTCGTAGGACTCGTAGCGCAAGCGCGCTTCGAGGAGCAGTTTTCCGGGGATCGGCGCGGCCTGCGCGACGATCGGCGCGCCAAGAACCAGCGCGCCCAGGCTCGCCGCGGCGAGCAGGTGAAGATGTCTCATGACCATACCAGCGATGGGAGAAAGGACGGGGCGGCGATCTTCGCCGCCCCGTTCGCGGATCAGTGACCGCTGCCCTTGTGGGGGTTCGGCGGGGCGGTGAACACCGACGGGGCGTCCGCGCCTTCGACGTGCAGGATGCCGGCGCCGCCGCGTTCCAGCCGGCTCAGGGCGTGGTCGACCATGATGTAGTTGCCGGGGACGTCGAGCTTGAAGTCGACCACCGTGGCGCCGCCCGGCGCGACCGTGACGGTCTGGACGTCCTTGATCGTTCCCGAGGTCAGCGAGCCGTAGGGATAGACGTGGTCGAAGATCTCGCCGATCACGTGGAAGCTCGAGGTCTTGTTGGGCCCGCCGACGCCGAAGAAGATCCGCACCGTTTCGCCGACCTTGGCCTGCAGGGCGCGGTCGCCGGTCAGGGCTTTGAAGCCGCCGTTGAAGACGTAGTACTCCGGCTGTTCGTTCAGCAGCTTCTCGACGCTTTCGTTGAGCAGGCCCTTCGACCCCATCGCCTCGTCCGTATAGACCTCGCCCTGCATCACGTAGAATTCGCGGTCGACCTTTGCCAGGCCTTCCTCGGGCTCGACCAGAATGGCGCCGTACATGCCGTTGGCGATGTGCTCGGCCACCATGGGCGTGGCGCAGTGGTAGACATAGAGACCCGGCGCCATGGCCTTGAAGGTGAAGGTCTGGGTTTCACCCGGAGCGGCCATGGTGGCGACCGCGCCGCCCCCTGGGCCCGTTACGGCGTGAAAATCGACATTGTGCATATGCTCGCTGTCGGGCGCATTGGTCAGGCGAACCTCGACCGTGTCCCCAACGCGCACGCGCACCATCGGTCCGGGCACCTTGCCGTTGAAGGTCCAGAACTTGAAGCTGGCGCCGTCGGCGAGCTTGCCGACAACTTCCTGGGTCACCAGATCGACCTTGACGGTCGCGGGGGCGCGCCGCGTGATGGGCGGCGGCAGATCGGACGCCAGACGCACGGTGTCGGCGATCGCCGGCGAAGCCGCCCCTGCGGTCGCGTCTGGGGCGGCGTGGGCCGCGCCGGCCAAGGCGAGCGTCGCGACGGTGGCGAAAAGAGCGAGGGCTTTCATGATCCTATCCTCAGGCGTCGGAGCGGCGCCGATGGGAGGATTGGTACGCCTGCCCGCGCGGCGTTCGTTGTGCGTGCGCAACCTCCCCAAAGGCGCGGTGACGTTTCGCGAGATTGATCTGGCGCATGGCCGGCGCCGATGGATCGTCCATCGTCGACGGAACAACGCCGCGGCCGAGCCTAGGAGGAGCGCGCATTTGCGTCTGACGGAACGGACCCTGCTTGGCCTGAGAATCGTGGCCGCGGTCGACGCCGCCGGGACCAGCCTGACCGTCGACAATCTCGCGCGGCTGACCCACGCCGATCGCGATCACACCAGCAAGGTCGTGCATGGGCTGGCCTGCGCCGGCCTGGTCGCCACCACGCGGGGTCGCCGTGGCGGCGTCAGCGCCCGGCCCGGCGCGGCGGCGCGCCCTTCGGCCATCGTCCTGGCCCTGGAATCCTGCGTGCCGCGCCAGGACTGCCATCCTTGCCCCCTGGCCGAAACCTGCGCCCTGCCCGCCCTCACCGGGCTCGCCACCGAGGCGTTCCTGGCCGCGCTGGATGCGGGCGGGCTGGAAGCCTTTCGCGCGCCTTCAGACGAGATGGGCCGCGATGCGCTCGCAACGTCGCCGCTCACGGGTCGCCTGGCCCGCCGGCTCGGAGTCTAGCGTGGCGTGGTTGTCGATCAGCGCGTCAGGCTTGGCCAGCCGCGCCAGGATGGCCGGGCGAGTCAGGGTCACCAGAGCGCCGTCCACCTTGACGCCGTAGGGTCCGAGGCTGGCGAACGCGCGTGACAGGTTCTCGGGCGTCATGCCCAGCAGCGAGGCCAGGACGCGCTTCTGACATGGCAGCTTGAGGGTCGCCCCGCCGCCCTGACGAGTTTGTTGGGCCAGCAAGTAATTGGCCAGGCGCTCGAGCGCTCCGCGCAACTTGTAGTTCTTCAGCGCCCGGACCACGCCGCTATAGCAACCCGACAGCTCTTCGGCGACGGCGAACGAGAGCCCGCTGTCTTCGCGCACGGCCTGGCGGAAGGTCTCGCCCGGGATCATCAGGACCTGGCTTCGCATGATCGTGCGCGCCGTCATCAAGGCCGGCGCGTCGAGAATGACCGAGGCCAGCACGAAGGTGGACAGAGGCTTGAGCAGGGCGAGCGTCGAATCGCGATCGTTCCAGGTGCCCTCCAGTTCCACCGCGCCTTCGAGCAGAACGTACAGAAAGTCGTTGCTCTCCCCCTCGGCGGTGAGCTGCGCGCCGCGTGGAAAACGCTGAAGAAAAGCGCTTCGGCACAGCCTGGCGAAGGTGTCGGCCTGGGCCGCCTCCAGCAAAGGCAGCTGGCGAACGCGCAGGAGATCGGCGGGCTTGAGGGTCATGTGGAGCTTTCGACAGGAACGCCGACTCTCCAATAGCCAGGGTTTGGGCCCTCTGACCTTGACGATCATCAATCCCCCGATCCCTCGCGATCAAGCCAGACCCACCTCTCGACGACGACGACGCGCCGGAGGGCGCCAACTGAGCGGCGAGCGCCATGCCGGCGATACCCGCGCCCAGAATGGCCACGTCGGCGTCCATCCTAAGGCGCGCCCACCGACAGCATTCCAGCCTGACCATGAAGATAGCCATCGACCACGGGTCCAGGCGGGCCCTGGGCGATCACGGCCGCGCGCAGATCGCCCGGCTTCAAAGCGCCGCGCACGAAGGCGCCGAAGGCGGCCAGAAGCGCTTTCACATCGCCGCTGTGAGGCGAGATCCTCAGCGACCTTATCCCCGCGTCGACAAGACGCTCCGGCTCCACGTCGGCCAGATGGCAACCGTCCGAGAGCGTCTGGATTCCATTGACCGCCAGGAACGGCGCTCCTTCGACGGTGCGCACGCTCAGGCCGTCGGGATCGATCTCGCAGGCGAACAGGCAGCTGTCCTTGTGCGCCTTGCGAAGCCGAGCGTGATAGCAGCGCGCCGACAGCGCCAGCGGAAGGCGTCCATAGGCAAAGAGCTCGATTTCGACCTCCGGGCAGGCGTGCGCGATGGTCGCGATCGCTTCGAGCGAGAGCTCGACATTCGCGCAAAGGCGAACGCACCCGCGAGCCGCCAAGGTCGCCACGGCGCTGGCGTTGTAAAGATTGAGCATGGGGCCGGCGACGAAGGGCGTTCCCGTCGGCAGCGACATCAAGGCGGCGACGTCATTGACTTCGAGCAGCGGCTGGGCGGCGGCCAGCTCCCGCAGCGATTTTTGCTCGCGCGGCGTGGACGGCAGGGCCTGGCTGGCCCAGACCACCGACTTGCCGGCGGCGACCAACGTCTCCTCGGCCGCGATCAGGGCTTCCAACGTCAGGGGCGCGCGCTTGCCGCAGACCACCTCGCCCAAATAGACGCGGGAGACCTCCGGACATTCGGCGACCGCGGCGTAGTAGTCGGCGATGCGCGTGGCTGACCACAGGAACATCAGCGGTCCAACGGTCAGGTCCAGAGCGGCGCCGGTCATCGCCATTTGCGCCGATAGGCGCCCTCGGTTTCGCGCCCGCCCTCGGCCAAGTCCGACAGCAGGCGCGCGAACGGATCGCAATCCTGGCCAGTATCGAGCGCATCGATCGCGCCTCGGAACGCGGCGGCGACACGACGAACATAGGTCTTGCCGCGTTGACGACCTTCGACCTTGATCGCCTTCACCCCCGCCGCCCGCAGGTCCTTCAGGACGGACATGGCGTTGAGGCTGACAGGATCCTCGAAGAGATAGCTCGCTTCGCCCATCGCCTCGAAGCGTCCCTTGCACAGGGTCGGATAGCCCGCGTTTTCACCGGCCGCGAGCCGGTCGATGGCCACGCCCGCCAGCCGCGGCGTCAAGCCAAGCGCGTTGGTCTCGAAACTGACGGCCTCGGGCGGCGAACAGACGCCGGAAAGGTTGGGCGAGCGGCCCGTGGCGTAGGATGACAGGGCGCAGCGTCCCTCGGCCATCACGCACAGGCCGCCAAACACGAAAGCCTCCAGCTCCACCGACGTCTGTTGGGCCAAGACGGCGATCTCAGGGGCGCTCATCACCCGAGGCAGGACGACGCGTCGAACCCCGAAGCTTTCGGCGTAGAACCGGATCGCATCGAGCGAATTGGCCGCGGCTTGCACAGAGAGGTGCAGGCGCAAATCCGGATAGGCCTGCTTGGCGTAGGCCAAGACCCCGATGTCGGCGACGATGACGGCGTCCGCGCCGGCGACCACCGCGGCGTCGATTGACCGCCGCCACGTCTCATCGCCGCCGGCCCGAGCGAAGGTGTTGATCGCCACGAGCACCTTGACCTGGCGTTCGTGCGCGAAGGCCACCCCTTGCGCCAATTCGGCGGGAGAGAAGTTCAAGCCCGGGAAGTTGCGGGCATTGGTTTCGTCGCGCAGGCCGCAATAGACGCTGTCGGCGCCCGCCTCGATGGCCGCGTGCAACATTGGGGGCGCGCCCGCCGGACAGACCAGTTCGATAGAACCCATCCTACGCGCTCCGCCAGTGATGGAGCGTCCAGTCCAGACCCCGATTGACCAGGCCGCGCGCCGAGGCCGGCGCGCCGATCAGATCGGCCAGGGTGAGGTCGGCGGCCTCCAGCGCATTGTGCAGAGCCATAAGCGCACTGGTGTCGCCCGCGACGCGAATGCGGCGCGAGAAGAAGGCGGCGTCGGCATCGAACGTGCCGTCGAAGACCCGCAGAAGGTCGACCATCTGGCCCGCGATGCGGACATCGGCGCGCACGGTCTTGGCGGCCGCCGTCGACAGCACCCGGACCTGGCCGGAGGTTCCCGAGGGGCGCAGGCTGAATGCCAGCGGCGCGTCGGTGAATTCGATCAGGAAGAGGCTCTCACGGTAAGCGGCCAGACGAGCGAAGGCGTCGGGATGGATCCTGACCAGCCTGCGCAAGGCCAGGGTCAGGATGTAGCTTGGTCCCAGCAGAAGGGACTTGGCCGCGATCGCGGCCAAGTTTTGTGGCGAACCTTCGCCGCCGCGTCGAAATCCGCCCATGTCGCCTCCAAATCAGGGCGCGACCCTAAGCGGCGCCAAGCGGGCGGCAATGACGCCGTTCAAGGCCCGACATGATCGCGGTCAAGGGCTAGTCTCGCGTTCCTTGAGCACGCGCAAAGTGGGTCCCGGCGCGTTGGGCTAAGCGCCGAGCGACAGCCAGGAGGAGCTCGGTCATGAGCAATTGGTCAAAGGACGACGTGCTGAAGCAGACGCGGGCGCGCGGCGTGTTCTTCGTCAGCCAGACGCCCAACTGCGGGGCCCTGCGGCTGCTGTGCGGCCAGTTGGTGCGCGAGGGCCTGTTGGCCTCTGCGGGCCGGCGCGGCCGGATGCTGGTCTTCTACATGCCGCGCGCCTCGAACTTGGCGGCCGACAACGTGGAGACCGCTCTGGCTTCCTAGTCTCGCCTCGAAAGAGGAGTTCCCCATGGACATCACCCAACTGCCCGTGAGCGATCTGGCCGTCAGCCGTCCCGGCGCCACGGCCGTGTTTCGACGGTTCAAGATCGACTACTGCGGAGACGGACGACAGGTCTTGGCCGAGGCGGCGCGAACCCGCGGGGTTGATCCGCGACTCGTGGCCGAGGCGATCCTTTCGCTGGAACCGGAAACGCAGGCCGCGCCAGACGACACGCCGGCCCTGATCGACCACCTGCTCGAGCGCTACCACCAGACCCATCGTCGCCAGTTCGCCGAGGCGATGCGATTGGCCCGTCGGGTCGAGGCCGTGCATGGCGACAATCCTGACCGCCCGATCGGCCTGTCGCAGCATTTGGCCTTCATGCTGGACGACCTGGAGATCCATCAGCAGAAGGAGGAGCTGATGCTGTTCCCGATGATGCGGAACAGGACCGGCCCCTCGGTCGGCGCCCCGATCGCCTGCATGGTCGCCGAGCACGAGGACGTGGTCGAGCAACTGAACGGCCTCGCGCGCCTGACGCGGGACTTCACGCCGCCGGCCAGGGCCTGCACGACCTGGCGAGCGCTCTATGCGCTCTGCGCCGAGATCGACGCGGATCTCCGTGACCACATGCACCTGGAGAACAACGTCCTCTTCAGGCGCTTCGGCTAGGATCAGCCCGCCTCGTCCTGAACCGAAAGGGCCATGCGCACCAGCTCCGAAAGGCTGCGAGCCTGCATCTTGCTCATCAAGTTGGCGCGGTGGATCTCGACGGTGCGCGGACTGATGCCCAGGTCGTAGGCGATCACCTTGTTGGCGCGGCCGTCGACCAGGCCCTTGAGGACGTCGCGCTCGCGCGGCGACAGCGCCGCCAGGCGTCGTCGGGTCTCCGCCAGGGCCGCGTCCTGGTCTCGCTGGATCTTGCCGCGCTCCAGGGCCGAGCGGATCGCGGTCAGCAGCTGTTCCTCGTCGAAGGGTTTTTCGATGAAATCGGCCACGCCGGCCTTCATGGCCTCGATCGCCAGCGGCACATCGGCGTGGCCGGTCATGACGATGATCGGCGCGCGATAGTCGCGCTCCTTCAGCTTGCGGACCATCTCCAGCCCGTTCATCTCGGGCATGCGCACGTCGGTGAGCACGCAGCCGCCGTCGTCCGACGGAAGGGCGTCGAGAAACGCGATCGCCGAGTCGAAGAGGCGATAGGGGATGCGATTGACCTGCAGCAGAAAGCCGAGTGAATCCCGCATGGCCGCGTCGTCATCGATGATGTGAACGACTCCCTCACTCAAGATCCAGGTCTCCTTCCACGAGCTTCAGGGTGAACTTGAACGTGGCGCCGCCGCCCTCCGTGGGCTCGACCCACAGACGCCCGCCATGCGCTTCGATGATCGTCCGCGAAATCGAGAGGCCAACGCCCATGCCGTCGCGCTTGGTGGTCATGAAGGGCGCGAACAGATTGTCGGCGATTTCCGGCGCGATCCCCGGCCCGGTGTCGCTGAACGTGACCAGGGCGTGGTCGTCCGCCCGTCCCACGCTGATGGTCAGTTCACGACGCGGCGCGCCGGCCATGGCGTCCACCGCGTTGCGGATCAGATTGACGATCACCTGCTGGATCTGGACGCGGTCGGCCAGAACCTCGTCGATGGCGCGGTCGTAGTCGAAGCGCACGTCCACGCCCAATTCGCGCGCGCCGATCAGAGCCAGGGCGGCGGCTTCCTCGATCATCCGGTTCAGGCTCTCCACCTGCATCTCGGTCTCGCCGCGGGCCACGAAATCGCGCAGGCGACGAATGATCGCACCGGCCCGCAGCGCTTGGTCGCCGGCTTTTTCGAGCGCGTCCCCCAACAAGGATCGATCGATTTCCGGCTCGTCGAGCAGACGGCGTCCGCCTTTCAGATAATTGGCCAGGGCCGACAGCGGCTGGTTGATTTCGTGAGCCAGCGCCGAGGCCATTTCGCCCATCGAGGTCAGTCGCGCGATGTGAACCAGTTCACCCTGCAACTCCTGCAAGCGCGCCTGGGTGCGCTGGGTTTCGGTAAGGTCGCGCACGAAGCCGGTGAAGAACCGGCCCTGCCCGCTGCGGATCTCCCCCACCGACAGTTCCATCGGAAAGGTCGAACCATCCTTGCGCTGGCCGATAACCACGCGGCCAAGGCCGATGATCCGCCGCTCGCCGGTGGCATAGTAGCGTTGCAGATAGCCGTCGTGGGCGGAGCGGTACGGCTCGGGCATCAGACGATTGACGTTCTCGCCGAAGATCTCGGACGGCGACCAGCCAAAAAGCCGTTCGGCCGCGGAACTGAACGACCGGACCAGACCCGCCTCGTCGATCAGAACCATGGCGTCGGGCACGGTGGCGAGGATCGAGGCCAGGTGCGCCTCGCGCATCAGAAGGTCTTCGGTGACCGCCTCGGTTCTCTGTCGGGCGATCCGGAAGCGTTCGCCGCCGACGCTGATGGCGGTGCCGACGGCGACGAAGAGGCCGACGCCGACCGCGTCGCCCAGGTCCAGGCCATCGCCTCGCGCGCTGAGCGCCAGGATGCAGGCGGCGCCGACCCCGCAGGCCAGAAAACCGCCTATCGCCCCTCGATAGGCGGCCGCGGCGATGACCGCCGGAAAGAAAAACAGATAGAGGCCGCGCTCGCCCAGGAGCGGCTCGAACAGGAGCCGTGTGGCCACGCCCATCGCGACGAGACCGATGGCGACGCCGGTCGCTATGGCCGCCTCACGCTTGGGGTCTCGGCGCGCCTGAATGAGCTCGTCGATGGTCATCGCTCCGCGCTAGGGCCAGCGGCCCCAACAGGCCACCCAGGGATTCCCCTTAGGGACAGACCAGAATTTTGCGCCCGTGCGGCAGGTCGTATCAAGGCCTCGTTGAAAGCGCGGCCAGGGGGCCGTTCATCTGAAAGGCAGCGACCATGACCGGTCCTCAGGTTCGTCTCGATATCCACTACCAACCGAAGGGCGTTTCGGACGTCGTCGCCTACGGTTTCGTGAAAGCCCTGCGCTTCTGCGCCGACACCTTCTTCGCCAAGCGCTACGGCCATCGGGCCGTGGTTCTGGAGACGGTCGCGGCTGTTCCGGGCATGGTCGGCGCGACCCTCAACCACCTGAAGTGCCTGCGCCGCATGGAAAGCGATCGCGGCTGGATCAAGACCTTGATGGACGAGGCCGAAAACGAGCGCATGCACCTGATGACCTTCATCGAGGTGGCCAAGCCGACCCTGTTCGAACGTTTCGTGGTCGTCGCCGCCCAGTGGGTCTTCTACCTGTTCTTCTTCGGCCTCTACCTCGTCTCCTCCAAGACCGCCCACCGCGTGGTCGGGTATTTCGAGGAAGAGGCGGTGATCAGCTACACCCACTATCTGGCCGAGATCGACGAAGGTCGCAGCGCCAACGTCCCCGCCCCGCAGCTGGCCTTGGACTATTGGGGCCTGCCCACGGGCGCGACCCTGCGGGACGTGGTCGAGGTCGTGCGGGCCGACGAAGCGCACCATCGCGACGTCAACCACGGGTTCGCCAACGAACTCTGCGGCCGGCCGACCGGCGACGTGGCGCCCTGCCCGCCGCATGTCGAACTCGAGCCGCATTGGAAAGCGGCCGCCTGAACCCTCTTCTCCACCGGCGGCGCTGAAGGCGCCGCCGCATTGGATGCTCCGCCGTGCCCCCATCGCCTTCCCCCGCCGCGCCTTCCGTTCTGGTCCTCGAGCAGGACCGGGCGCTGGGCTTGGCCCTGCGCTTTTCGCTGGCGCTGGAAGGCTATCGGGTCGAGACGTTCGATACGTCTTCTATCTTCCTCGAGCGCCTGGCCGGCGCGCCGTTCGATGCGGTGATCGTTGGCCAGGCCTCGCCGAGCATCGACGCGTTCGCGCTGCTCGAGCCGCTACGCCGCCGCGCGCCCAAGACGCCCGTGCTGCTGACGGCGACCAATCCCACGCAAGCCCTTCGCCGCCAGGCTCGCCAGAACCGCATGGTGGTGATCGAGAAACCCTTGCTGGGCGACGGCCTGGTCGAGGCGCTCAAGACCGCGCTGGGCGGCTGATCCAACTTGTTCGCGCGCAACGACGACCCATGAGGCGCGGCGCAGGGTCGTGGTCGCGTCGCCCTCCAGGCACGCGCGCCGGAGACCAAGTTCGATGTCCACCGCCTCCCAACGGCGCGCCTATGGCGGGCCGGCGCTGTTCAGCTACGGCTTTCGCCCGTTCTTTCTCTCGGGCGCGGCCTGGGCGGCGCTGGCGGTGCCGCTGTGGATCTGGTCCCTGCTGGGCGGTCCCGCCGTCGCCGGCCACCGGGACTGGCACGTCCACGAGATGCTGTTCGGCTTTCTGCCGGCCATCGTCGCGGGCTTTCTGACCACGGCCGTGCCCAACTGGACGGGCCGGATGCCGGTTATCGGCCGGGGCCTCGCGGGCCTCTGGCTCCTATGGCTCGCTGGCCGCGTGGCGATGCTTCTGCAGGTCTTCCTCGGACCGGTCGCGACGATCGTCGATGCGGCGTTTCCCGTCGTCTTCGCCGCCGTCATCTGGCGCGAGGTCATGGCGGGCAAGAATTGGCGCAACCTGCCCGTCTGCCTGATGACCAGCCTGCTGGCCGCGGCCAACATCGCCTTCCACCTCGACGCCGCCCTGAATCTGCAAGGCCTGGGCGCGCGCCTGGCCTTGGCGACGGCGGCGGCGATGCTCGCCCTGATCGGCGGCCGCATCACGCCCAGCTTCACGACGAACTGGCTTCGCCAACGCGGAGAGACCCAGTTGCCGGCGACCTTCGCGGGGATCGACAAGGCCGCCGTCGTGATGACGCCGGCGGCCGGGCTGGCCTGGGCGCTCGCGCCCACCCATCCCGCGGCCGGGATCGCGTTGATGGCGGCCGGCCTGCTGAACCTGGTCCGCGTCGCGCGCTGGAGAGGCCTGCGGACCCTGGCCGAACCCCTGATCGCCATTCTGCACGTCAGCTACGCCTGGTTGGGCCTCGGCCTTGGCCTCCTGGGCCTCAGTGTCGCGACCCAGCTCGCGCCAGCGGCGGCCGGCGTCCACGCCGTGTCGGCCGGCGCGATCGGCGTCACGTGCCTGGCGGTCATGTCGCGGGCCACCCGTGGCCATACCGGGCGGGCGCTGACCGCGGATCTGGCGACGGTGGGCGTGTTCGTCGCCATCAATGTCGCCGCGGTCCTGAGGGTCGTGGCTCCCTTCACCCAGGCGGCCCAGCCGATGCTGCTCATTCTGGCCGCGCTGTTCTGGTCGCTGGCCTACGGCGGCTTCGTGGCGGCCTATGGACCCATGCTTTGGGGACCTCGCCGCTAGAGGCGCCGGGGCCAAAAGGCGCAAGTGCGTGGTTTCGTCGCATACGGGGAGCCCGGAATGGGGCCCGATTAGGTATCATCCCCAATGGAACCGGACCGCCTGGATTCCCTACCCTCCACGTCAAGCTCTGGGGGACCTCATGCCGTTCCAACTTCTATCAAATCCGCGCTCGCGCCTTGCGCCCGAGCCTGCCGCGCTGGAAGCCTTCGGCCGCCTCGCCCGCCTGTCGCGCTTCGGCGCCGGCGAGGACATCTTCGCCCAGGAGGCCCAGGCCACCGGCTATTATCGCCTGGTCAAGGGCGTGGCGCGCGGAACACGCCTTCTGGTCGATGGCCGCCGGCAAGTGAGCGCCTTCTATTTTCCGGGCGACATGTTCGGCCTGGAGATCGGCGCGATCCACCTCAACGCCGTGGAAGCGCTGAGCGACTGTGAAGTGCAGATCGTCAAGCGCGCTGCCCTGGCCGCCGCGCCGGACGGGCCTCGCATCGAGCGTCTGGTCTGGCAGGTGACCAGCCAGCAGTTGGAGGGCGCCCACGAGCGCATGCTGCTTCTGGCGCGGCACAACGCCTATGAGAAGGTCGCCTGCTTCCTGATGGAGATCGCGCGCCGCGGCGAAGGACCGTGGGCGAATTTGGCCATGAGCCGTCAGGACATCGCCGACTATCTGGGCCTGACGATCGAGACGGTGTCGCGCATGCTCACCCAGCTGCAGCATGACGGCGTCGTCGCGCTGGACGGTTCGCGCCGGTTCAGGATGTCCCCTCGCCGCGAGACGGCCGGCAACCTGGCCGCCTGAGTCCGAGCCGGCGCCTCAGGCCGCCCGAGCGCCGAGGCGCGCGACCTTTTCGACCCAGCCCAGGCGCTGGGTCTGGCTGGCCGCATCCGTGGGGCCCACATAGGTCAGACGCACGGGCCGGACGCCGCAGAGTTCCAGGATATTGCGCCGCAGGCTCGCCATGGCGTGGCCCGCGAACCAGAGCCGATAGACCAGCGGCGGCATGCCCATGGTGACGATCACCCGGGCCGATCGGCCGCCCAAGGTCGGCCCCGGCTTGACCGCGAAGCCCGGTCGCAGGACCATTTCCAGATAGCCCTTCACCACGGCGGGCATGTCGCCCATCCAGAGCGGAAACAGCAGCACGAGATGATCGCACCAGGCCATCTGGGCCTGATGCTCGGCCACCGCTTCACTGGCGGGCGCTTCCCACTCGGCTCTCGTCTTCAGGAGCGGCCAGTCCAGGGCGGCCAAGTCGATGACGCGCACGGTGTGCCCGGCCTCCCGGGCCGCGGCGGCGTAGGATCGGGCCAGGCCGTGCACGAGGCGATCGGCCGAGGCGTCCGGATGGCCGTCGATCAGCAGTATCTTGCGCGCGCGCACGATGGCCTCCTTCGGAGCTCGGGCCGGCTGAGGCGCTGATCAACGCTTGTCTTCCGGCCGGGCTGGGGTCCTTCCCGCCGGCAGGGCCAGCCGACGGGAAGGTCTCTCGCGGACGTTCAGGGGACGTCCGCTCGAGTTCAGAACTGGTGGGCCAGACCGATCGAGGTCACCAGCGGGTCGAGGTCGACCTTGGCCTTCAGCGCGCCGCCGTTGATCTTGGCGTCGGTGTTGAAATAGACCTTCTTGATGTCGGCGTTGATCAGCCAGCTGTTCTTGAGCTTGACGTTGACGCCCGCCTGCAGCGCGTAGCCGACGCCGTCATCGACCTTCACGGTGAAACCGTTCTTGTTCTTGTCGCCGTAGAACAGCATGTAGTTCAGGCCCGCCCCGACATAGGGACTGACGCGCGCCTTCGGCAGCGGATGATATTGCAGGGTCACCACCGGCGGCAGCACCCAGGTCTTGTGGACGAGCACGTCGGTGCTGCCCCCTTGAGCGCGGATGTCATGCTGGGTGGTGCCCAGGATGGCCTCGACGGCGACCTTGTCGCTCAGGAAGTACGTGAAGCCCAGGGTGGGCTTGATGTCGTTGGTGACATGGGCCTTCAGCCCCGAATTGGCGCCGGCGGCGGTCAGGATGGCCGCGTCCTTGGCGGGCGCCACCTGCGTCAGGCGCGCATAGACGATCAGGTCGCCCTTGGCGTTGCTCGTGAAATCCTGCGCGTTGGCCGCGCTCGCGCCTAGGGCGCCAAACGCGACGAGCGAAAGAATAGCGGTTTTCATAATCTATCCCCAGATGTGGCGACGTTTCTGTTGTTCGTCGCATATTCACCTTGCAGGGAATGAGCTCAGCGCACCTTGACTTGGATCATGTTCGCCAAATCTTATCGCGTCTTGATTTTCTATATTTAAGTAGCCTGGTCGTGCCACCGCCTTCTCAGGACGGGTCGGCCGGCGGTCGGTCGTCGAGGTGGTCGTTGAGGATGCGCTCGGCGTCGCCCTTGGGATCGTCATATTGTCCCGAGCGCATCGTCCAGAAGAAGGCCAACAGGCCCAAGGCGCCCAGCCCGATCGAGGCGGGGGCCAGGAACAGCACGATGTTCATCGGCGCGAAACTCCTCGGCCGCCGAGCGACAGTCTTGGCCGCGCGGCGTTGAGCAACACCACCATCGAGGAGCCGGACATCGCCAAGGCCGCGATGAAAGGATTGATCAGGCCCGCCATCGCCGCCGGGGCCGCGATAAGATTGTAGAGCGCTGAAAATCCGAAATTCTCCAAGGCGCGCCGGCGCGCTTCCCGCGCGGTCTCGATGGCGTCGACGACAACGCCGAGGTCTTGCCCGGTGAAGACCAGGTCGGCGGCGTTCTGGGCGGCGTCGACGGCCGCGCCCGGGGCCATGGAAGCCTGGGCCCTGGCCAGGGCCGCGGCGTCGTTGAGGCCGTCGCCGACCATCAGCACCTTGCGCCCTTGGTCCTTCAAGGCGTCGACGATCGCGGCCTTCTCGAAGGGCGTCAGGCCCGCGCGCCAGTCGGTGATCCCGACGTCCCGCGCCACGTCGCCCACCGGCCCGGCCAGGTCGCCGGACAGGATCTCGACGCTCAGTCCCATTTGGCGCAGCGCCGCGACGGTCCGCGCCGCGTCGTCGCGCGGTCGGTCCTCGAACGCGAAGCGGATCTTCAACTCATCCTCGAAGCCGAACCAGAGCTCGGTCTCGCGGGCGCTGGCGCCTTGGACCCCGACGAAGGCCGCGCGGCCCAATCGAGCGCGGCGGCCGTCGATCCGGCCTTCCACGCCCTGACCTGGTGTCTCGACGCAATCGCTCGCCACGGGACCAGGCCCCGCCTCGTCGGCCATCGCCTTGGCCAGGGGGTGCCGCGAGGCGCGCGCCAGGGGCGCGGCGAGGGCGACCAGGTGCGCCGGCGCGTCGATCAGGCGCGGACGCCCCAGGGTCAGAACGCCGGTCTTGTCGAAGACCACGTGGTCGACCTTGGCCAGCCGCTCGAGCGCCGCGCCCGACTTGACCAGCACGCCCCTCCGAAAGAGGCGGCTGGATGCGGCGATCTGCACGGCTGGGACGGCGAGGCCCAAGGCGCAAGGACAGGTGACGATCAGGACGGCCGCGGCCCGCAACAGCGCCTCGCGCGGGCCGAGGCCCAACGCCCAGCCGCCGACGAAGGTCAAGGCGGCGGCGGTGTGGACCACGGGCACGTACAGCGCCGCGGCCTTGTCGGCCAGACGGACATAGGCCGACCGGGATTGGGCGCCGGCCTCCATGAGCCGGGCGATGGCCGCGACGGTGGAGTCTTCGCTGCGGGCGGTGGCGATCATCACCAGGCGCCCGGACAGGTTCAGCGCGCCCGCGTGAAGCCGCGCTCCGGGACCGATCGGGGCGGTGGCCGTCTCGCCGGTGATCAGGGCGTTGTCGATGTCGGACTGGCCGGCCTCGACCGTCCCGTCAACAGGGATGCGTTGGCCCGGCGCGACGACCAAGCGGTCGCCGACCTTCACCTCGGCCACGGGCACGCCGTGCTCGAGCCCGCCGCTCAGCCGCATCGCCACCGGCGTCTGCAAGGCCAGCAGGTCGCGGGCGGCCGAGCGGGCGGTGGCCCGTAGACGGTGGTCCAGATAGCGGCCGATCAGCAACAGGAACAGCAGCGTCACCGCCGCGTCGAAATAGGCGTGCTTGCCCCTAAGGATGGTCTCCGAGAAGCTGACGATCAGGGTCAGGATCACGCCAATCGAAATCGGCACGTCCATGTTGGCCTTGCCGCGCTTGAGCGAGGCCCAGGCCGAGCGGAAGAACGGCCGACCCGCGAACAGCGCGCACGGCGTCGCGACGATCGCCGCCATCCAGTACATCAGCGTCAGGGTCGAGCCGTTCAGCTCCTGGCCAAACAGTCCCGCCCACGCTGGCACCGTGAACATCATGACATTGCCGGCCCCGAAACCGGCCACGCCGAGCGCCAGGGCCAGTTCGCGCCCTTCGCGATCCTGCGCGGCCAGCGCCTCGCTGGGATCGAAAAGGCAGGCGCGATAGCCCAGAGCCTCGACCGTCTCGACGATCCGCCCCGGTCCGTCCGCGCGACCGGCCAGCTCCACAGCCAGTTTTCCGGTCGTCAGGTTGAGGCGAGCGCTCGTCACCTCCGGCAGGGCGTCCACCGCCGTCTCGATCTTCCGGATGCACCCGGCGCATCGCGCTCCGCTGACCAGAAGCTCCACGCGGCCCCGTCCGGACGCGTCGCGGCGAACAAAGGCCTCCAGGTCGTGGCCGAGGGTCAGGCTCTGGGTCATCGCGCCGCCACCAGCCGCGTTTCGAGCTCGAACTGGTCGCGCCCGTTACGGGCGGTGGCCCGCAGATCCCACGCGCCATCCAGCTTCGCGCTCGCCGCGTAGCGCCCATTTCCGAGCGGCTTGAAGTTCAGGATCTGCCGCCCGGTCTCGGTGGCCGGCCGCTCCAGCACGCCGGTCAGGGACAGACGATCCAGCGGCGCGCCGGTTCGGTCGACCAGCCGGACCTCGACCTGGTCGACCGCGGGCGTGGTCACGCTGGCCGACCAGCCCAGGGCGGCTTCGCGCTGACGCAGCGAAAGCGTCTTGTTGAAGGCCAGGCCGGCCTCATAGGGATTGGAGGCGACCTCGCCGGAGAAGGTTCGGTAGGCCTGGACCATGAACAGGGTGTCGACGCCGATCACGATCGCGAAGAACGCGACCACGCCGATCAGGACGTGCCAGCCGGTGATCACCCCTTTTGGCGCGGGGAGCTTGGCCGAGAGAGGCGCGGTGGCGGTCATTGCGGGTTCGCGGCTCCTGAAAGGAAGACGGTCTTGGCGTCGGCTTGGACGTCGCCGGCGCGCACGACGAACCGACCGGGCGTGCTGGGCTCCAGCGACGCGTCGGCCGGGGCCGTGACGAAGATGCGCAGCGAGACCACCTGGTCGGCCGGCGCGGTGACGGTGACGCGGCCGCCCTCGCCGCCGGGCTGGCTGAGCCGCGCGCCGGGGACGCCGTCGAACGCGACCTCGAACCGGCGCGTGAAGAAGGTGCGGTTGGTGATCTTCAGCGTGTAGCCATCGCGCACCGCGCCGTCGTGCATGCGCACGAACATCGGATTGCGATCGCGGATGACGTGGAGATCGGCCTTGGGCCGGGTGGCGAGCGACCACAGGGTCAGGCCGCCGACGAGGCTCAGCGCGGCGGCGTAGTAGACCGTCCGCGAGCGCACGGGCTTGTAGGTCGCCTTCTGGCCGCAGGCCCGATTGGCGACCGCCGCGTCGGTGTCATAGGCGATCAGGCCGGTGGGCCGACCCAGCTTGCTCATGATCTCGTCGCAGGCGTCGACGCAGAGGCCGCAGTTGATGCACTCCAACTGGCTGCCGTCGCGGATGTCGATGCCCATCGGGCAGACCACCACGCACTGACGGCAGTCGACACAGTCGCCGCGCCCGGTCCAGTCCTGGCCCTTCTTGTGGGCCCCGCGCGGCTCGCCGCGGTCGCGCAGATAGGTCACCTGCAACGAATGCTCGTCCAGCATGGCGCCTTGGATGCGGGGCCACGGGCACATGTAGGTGCAGACCTGCTCGCGCATCCAGCCGGCGAAGATGTAGGTGGTCGCGGTCAACAGGGCGCAAGACACGTAGGCGGTGATCGGCGCCTGGCCGGTCCAGAAGGTGCGGATCAGGGTCGGGGCGTCGTGGAAGTAGAAGATCCACGCCCCGCCCGTGCCGAACGCGATGCCCAGCCAGACCAGATGCTTGCCGGTCTTGCGCCAGAGCTTGTTGAAGGACAGCGGCGCGGCGTCCAGGCGCATGCGGGCGTTGCGGTCGCCCTCGAACAGGCGCTCGACGACGATGTAGAGGTCGGTCCAGACGGTCTGCGGGCAGGCATAGCCGCACCACAGCCGGCCGAACAGCGCCGTCACCAGGAACAGAGTCAGGGCTCCGGCGATCATCAAGCCGGTGATGATGTGGACGTCCTGCGGCCACAGCTGGATGTCGAAGAAGTAGAAGCGACCGCCGGCGAAATCGACCAGCGCCGCCTGCTGCGGAAAACCTTCGGGGCGCTTCCAGCGGATCCAAGGCGTGACGTAGTAGATCGTCAGGGTGACGATCAGCAGCGCCCATTTCACCGCGCGCCACGTGCCGTGGACGAGCTTGGGATAGATCGGCTGGCGAGGCTGGTAGAGCCGCCCCGCCGCCGCGCCCTTGCCGTTGGCGCGGGCGGCGGCGGAGACCGCCGACCGCGCCTGGGGCTTGGGCTTGGTGTTGTCGATCAGCGTGGGCATGGGCCCTATTGCCCGCCCGCATTGGCATGGATGTAGACGGTGATGGCCTTGATGGTCTCCGGGCTCAGGCGGCCGCCCCAGGTCGGCATCACCCCGCCGTTACCAGCGAAGATCTGGCCGCGGATGGCCGCGCGGTCGGCGCCGTAGAGCCAGTCGGCGTCCGTCAGATTGGGCGCGCCCACCTCCTGATTGCCCTTGCCCTCGGCGCCGTGACAGGCCGAGCATTGGGCTTCGAAGATCGGCGCGGCGCGGGCGATGGCGCCGGCGTCGGCCGGACGGCCCGACAGGCGGACGACGTATTCGGTCAGGTCGTCGATCTGCTCGGGCTTGAGCATCTCGTCGCGGCCGAAGGCGGGCATCTGCGACATGCGCGCCCCGTCGGCGCCGGTGCGCACGCCGTGGGTGACGGTGTACTGGATGTCCTCCAGCTTGCCGCCCCACAGCCAGACGTCGTCGCGCAGATTGGCGTAGCCCTTGCCGCCGGTGCCGCCGATGCCGTGGCAGGTGGCGCAGTTGTCGCCGAACACCGACTGGCCGACCTGCTGGGCGTAGGCCTGCAGCTTCGGATCCTTCTCGATCTGCTCCAGGCTGGCGGTGCGCAGCTGAGCCGCCCCCGCGCCGCGCTGGACGTCGAGCGCCTTCAGCTCCTTGGTCACCGCGACCCGGTCGGACTGGTGCAGCAGGCCCTTGGTATAGCCATGCAGGCCCGGCCAGGCCGGCATCAGCACCCAGTAGCCGATCGCGAAGGCGATCGAGGCGTACCACACCCACAGCCACCAGCGCGGCAGCGGATTGTCCAGTTCGCGGATGCCGTCCCACTCGTGGCCGGTGGTCTCGACGCCGGTGACGTCGTCGGTCTTGCGTTCGGAAGCCATCAGGAGAGCTCCTCGTCATCCAGCGGCATGCGCGCGGCGTGTTGGAATTCGGCCTTCTTGGAAGGCCGCAGGGCGTAGAAGACTCCGGCCAGGAAGATCAGGCCGAAGTAGATCAGCCCGCCCTGCTGCGCGAAGCGGGCCACGGTTTCGTAGGAGAGACCGCTCATCGTTGGTTCTCCGGGGCCTGGGCCTTGTAGGACTTGAAGTCGACCTGGGCGCCGAGCATCTGGAGATAGGCCACCAGGGCGTCCATCTCGGTGATGCGGTCGGGATCGCCGTCGAAGTCGCGATTGACCGCCTTGGCGCCATAGCGCGCCCGCAGACCGACCGCGTCGGTCGAATAGGGATCGGCCTGGGCCTCGAGATCCTTCTTGGCGTTGGTCAGCGCGTCGGCCGTGTAAGGCACGCCCTCCGTGCGCAGGACCCGCATCCGATCGACGATGTCATGGTAGTCGAGGTCCTTCTCGGCCAGGAACTTGTAGGGTGGCATCACCGACTCCGGCACGACGGAGCGCGGATCGATCAGGTGATCGCGATGCCAGCTGTCGGAGTACTTGCCGCCCACTCGGGCCAGGTCCGGGCCCGTACGCTTGGAGCCCCATTGGAAGGGCCGGTCGTACATGCTCTCGGCGGCCAGGCTGTAGTGGCCATAGCGCTCGACCTCGTCACGCAGCGGGCGGATCATCTGCGAGTGGCAGAGATAGCAGCCTTCGCGGACATAGATGTCGCGGCCGGTCAGCTCCAGCGGGGTGTAGGGCCGGACGCCCTGCACCTTTTCGATGGTGCCTTGCAGCCAGAACAGCGGCGCGATCTCGACCAGGCCGCCGATCGAGACGACGACCAGGATGCCGATGATGAGCAACAGCGAGTGCCGCTCGAACTTGGCGTGTTGTTTCCAGAGAGACATCGGGGACCTCAGGCGATCGCGGCGGCGGGGGTGGCGGACGTGTCGTCGGCCAGCTCGGTCCTCGCCGGCTCTGGGTTGGGAGTCGCGATCGTCTTCCAGACGTTGACGATCATGATCAGGATGCCGCTCAGGAACATCAGGCCGCCGACGGTGCGGACCACGTTCTCGATGTGCTTGGCCGAGACGGTCTCGATGAAGCTGTAGGCCAGGAAGCCCTGCGGCGTGTATTCGCGCCACATCAGGCCTTCCATGATGCCCGACACCCACATCGCGGCGATGTAGAGCAGGATGCCGGTGGTCGCGATCCAGAAGTGCCACTCGATCAGCGTGTTCGAGTACATGGCCTTCTTCTTCCACAGCCACGGGACGAGGCAGTAGATCGCGCCGAAGGTGATGAAACCGACCCAGCCCAGCGCGCCAGAGTGCACGTGGCCGATGGTCCAGTCGGTGTAGTGGCTGAGCGCGTTGACCGCGCGGATCGACATCACCGGACCTTCGAAGGTGCTCATGCCGTAGAAGGCGATCGAGACGACCATCATCCGGACCACGGGGTCGGTGCGCAGCTTGTCCCAGGCCCCCGACAGGGTCATCAGGCCGTTGATCATGCCGCCCCAGGACGGCATCCACAGCATGATCGAGAAGGTCATGCCCAGGGTCTGGGCCCACTGCGGCAGGGCCGTGTAGTGCAGGTGGTGCGGGCCGGCCCAGATGTAGATGAAGATCAGCGCCCAGAAGTGCACGATCGACAGGCGATAGCTGTAGACCGGCCGCTCCACGCGCTTGGGCACGAAGTAGTACATCATGGCCAGGAAGCCGGCGGTCAGGAAGAAGCCGACCGCGTTGTGGCCGTACCACCACTGCACCAGGGCGTCCTGGACACCCGAGAAGACGCCGTAGGACTTGTGGTTCAGCAGGCCGACGGGGATGCCGGCGTTGTTGACCAGGTGCAGCAGCGCGATGGTGACGATGAAGGCCAGGTAGAACCAGTTGGCCACATAGATGTGGGGTTCCTTGCGCTTCCAGATCGTGCCCAGGAACACCAGCAGGTAGGCGACCCAGACGATGGTCAGCCAGATGTCGGTGTACCACTCGGGCTCGGCGTATTCCTTGCCTTGGGTCGCGCCCATCAGATAGCCGGTCGCGGCCAGCACGATGAACAGCTGATAGCCCCAGAACACGAACCACGGCGCGATGCCGCCCGCCAGCCGCGCCTTGCAGGTGCGTTGGACGACCCAGAACGAGGTCGCGATCAGGGCGTTGCCGCCGAAGGCGAAGATCACCCCCGAGGTGTGCAGCGGGCGCAGGCGACCGAAGTTCAGCCAGCCGAACTCGGGGAAATAGAAGATCCTCGGCCAGGACAGCTGGGCGGCGATGACCACGCCCACCAGCATGCCGACCGCGCCCCAGAACAGGGTGGCGATGACCCCGGCCTTGATGACGTTGTCGCTATACTGGTCGGGCTGGTCGCGCAGCGATCCGCCGGCCAGGCCGCCGCCCAGGACGAAGGCGGCGATCACGCCGGCCAGGGCGATGGTCTCGGCCTGCAGGCGAAAGATCGGGTCGAGCGACAGGCCCGCCCCGAGGATCGCGAGAAAGGCTCCCACGGCGCAGAAGGCGAGAAGAACGCCTGATCCTGCGGGCGGACTGGTGTTGATTTTAGGCGGGGCGGACATGCGGACTCCGATCGGCGAACCTTGTCCTTTTCGTGTCACGCCGCCGACGGACGGACCTTGATACTTGTCAAAGCCAAGTTCGGTCTTTGGCCCGAACCTGGGGATCAATCTCGGAGTGATCCATGTCGGCAAAGCCTCTCGCGCCCTGGCGGCGCATCACCGTCGTGACCGGATCGGCCGCGCTCGCCAGCTGGTCCGTCGCCATCGCCCAGGCCTTGCCGCGCCTGGCGGCCGGCCCCCTCTGCTCCTCCCGGGACGACGCCTTGACCCTGGCCGGCCACTGCCCCGCCTGCTTCCTGGCCGTGGCCTTTAGCCTGGCCTTTCTGGGAAGCCTTTTGAGGACGCGCGGCCAAATGGCGCGGGCAGCCGTTCGCGATCGATAAGCGACGACGTCGGCGCGTCCGGCCTAAACGGTCAGGCGCGCTTTTGAATCAATTCGGCTTCGTCGCCGACGATTCTGAACTTGCCGATCCGGTCGGCGAGATCGCTCGCTTCCGAGCGCAAGGCATGGGCCGCGGCGGTGGACTCCTCGACCATCGCCGCATTCTGCTGGACCACCCTGTCCATTTCGCCGACGGTCGCGTTGACCTCCAAAAGGCTCTGGGCCTGATCCTGAGCCGAACGGGCGATGGCGTCGACTTGACCGTCGATCTCGGCGACGCGCGCCACGATCCGCTGCAAGGCCTCGCTGGTGCGCGCCACGCTCTCGACCCCGGCCGCGACCTGGACGCCGGAAACTTCGACCAGCGTCTTGATCTCCTTGGCCGCCTGCGCCGAGCGCTGCGCCAAGGCGCGAACCTCCTGCGCCACCACCGCGAATCCCTTGCCGGAGTCGCCGGCCCGCGCCGCCTCGACCCCCGCGTTGAGCGCCAGAAGGTTGGTCTGAAAGGCGATCTCGTCGATCACCGAGATGATCTGACCGATCTGGCCCGATGACGTCTCGATCTCGTTCATCGCCTGGACGGCTTCGGTCACGACGGCGTCCGAGCCTTCGGCCTCCAGGCGGGCCCCCTCGGCGGCGGCGTTCGCTCGCTGGGCGTTCCGCGCGGTCTCATTGACCGCCACGGTGACCTGTCCGAGCGCAGTCGCGGTCTGAACCAGGCTGGCGGCCTGGTGCTCGGTGCGCCGCGCCAGTTCGTCGGACGCGCGGCTCATCTCGTTGACCCCCGCGCTCATGCTCGACGCATGACTGACCACCTCGCTCATCGCCGCCTGCAACCGCGTCAGCGCTTGGTTGAAATTGTCTCGCAGCCCCTCGTATCGAGGCGCGAACGTTCGGACCAGTCGCCACGTCAGGTCGCCGCCCGCCAGCTTGGTGATGGCCGCGTCGAGTTCGTTGACGACCAGAGCCTGCTCGGCCTCCATCGTCGCTTTCATCGCCGCGCGTTCCGCCTCGGACTGTTCGCGCGCGGCGCGCTCGGCGATCACGGCGGTTCGGGCCTCGTCGGCCTGACGCGCGGCTTGCTCGGCGTTGGACGTCCGCGCCGATACGGTCACGAACAGGCGCGAGACGCCGGCCGTCATCCAGATCAGCGACCAGGCGGTGGCCATCGTAACGCCCACCGCGAAGGCCAAGGGAAGGAGGCCCTCGCCGGACACCAGGCTTCGCGGCGCCAGGACCGCGCCGGCGATGTCGATCACGGCGACCTCCGCCGCGGCGAAAGCGATGATGCGCCAATCGCTATAGGCGACCAGCAGCGCCATCGCCGCCAGGAAGGCCAGGCGGGCTTCGGCCTGGAGAGGGCTCGATCGAAAGGTCAGGACGAAGAGGCCGACCTGGGCGATCAGAGCCGAGCCGGCGATCAGCCGCTGAGCGAACCGATCGGACCACAGCCGGTAGGCGATCAGCGCGAGGACGGCCAGGCCGCCGGCGATCGCGGTGGCGAGAAAGGCCCGATTGCCGGTCACGGCGCCGGCGGCGGGCACCAGCGCCACCATCGCGCCAACGCAGGCCAAGACCAGTTTCCCGCCCGTGCGCCTTTGAGCCTCGATGCTGTCGAACTCGATCATGAACCACCCTCGCGAAGTCATATGCAGTCTTCGCGCGCGACAGTTAAATATCGATGATTACAAGATAGCGGATGTCGATTTGCCACATCGGTAAAAATACCTAAGTAACGCCACCCCTCGCCTCGTTTTTATAGATCGCTCTCGATGACGCGTTATGCGAGAGACGGCGTCGACCTACCGTAGAAGGCGTTCGACCGTGTCGGCAAAGGCGCCCTCGACCAGCGGCTTCTTCAGAATGAGGGAGAAGCCCGCGTTCCTGGCCCGGGCCTCCAGCTGATCGCTCGCAAAGCCTGTCACGAGAACCGCGGGTCCGACCCAGCCCTTCTGGCGCAGCGACTCGAGTATCTGGACGCCGTCGCCGTCGCCGAGCCGAAAATCGGCGACGAGCAGCGCCGCGTCCATCGCCGCGGGGTCGGCGAGCACGGCGCGGCTAGACCCATGAGCCCGGACCTCGAGGCCGCGCGAGCGCAGCAGGAGCTGGAGCGACCGCCGCACGGCTGGATCATCCTCGATGAGAAGGACAGCGCGCCGGCCATCGTGAACGGGAGATTGGCGATACATCGAACGATCCGTGCGCGGCCCAAATTCCGGCCATGCTCACCGATGCCTCAAGCTCGCGCCCCTGTCGTTACGTAGACCCCCTAGGAAGCGGTGTCGTCCAGGCCGGCCGCGAAGGCGATCCGCAGGGCTTCGGACAGGTTCTTCACCTTCAGCTTCACCATGAGATTGGCGCGATGGACCTCCACGGTCCTGGGCGAGATCCCCAGCTCGTAGGCGATCGACTTGTTGGGCAGGCCTTGCACCATGCCCTTGAACACATCGAGTTCGCGCGCGGTGAGCCCAGCCAGGATCGTGGAGGCGTCGGCCGCGCGGGCGACACGTCCTTCGTTCGCGCCCAGCTGCTCGAATCCACGTTCGATGGCCTCCAGCAAGACGGACTTCTCGAACGGTTTCTCGATGAAATCCACGGCCCCGTTCTTCATGGCCCGCACCGCCACCGAGACGTCTCCATGCCCGGTCAGCACGATCACGGGATAGGCCAGTCCACGCTCGCTCATGGCCGCCTGAACCGCCAGGCCATCCATTTCGGGCATGCGCACGTCGAGCAGCACGCAGCCGGGCTCCAGCCCCTTGGCCTCCTTGAGGAACGCGACGCCGGACGCATGGGTGGTCACCGCGAAGCCCGAGGTCTTCAGCATGAAACTGGCGGATCGACGGATGGCGTCTTCGTCGTCGACGATGTGGATGACGCGCTTCTCAGACATCGGCTTGCTCCGGATCGCCGCGAACCAGGGTGAAGTGAAATTGCGATCCGCCCCCAGGGCGCGGTTCAAACCAGATCCGACCGCCATTGGCCTCGACGATCGTGCGGCAGATCGAAAGCCCCAAGCCCATACCGTCCGACTTGGTCGTGACGAAGGCGGTGAAGAGTTGGTCGACGACGGCCGGGGCGACGCCCGGCCCGGTGTCGGCGACGGTGACCTGAACACTACCCGCGTCCACGACGCGACTGGTCACCCACAGCTTGCGAACGTCCATCTCGGACATCGCCTCGACGGCGTTGCGAGCCAGGTTGATTAGGACCTGTTGGATCTGAACCTTGTCGACGAGCACGCGCGCGCCGCTCGGATCCAGGGCGATCTTGACCTCCACGCCGCTCTCACGCCCGCCGATCAAGCCCAGGGCGATGGCCTCATCGACCAGGGACGGCAGGGTCTCGACGGTCTTGTCCACCTCGCCGCGGGCGACGAAATCGCGAAGGCGCCGCACGATGTGGCCCGCGCGCATGGCCTCGCTCGCCGCATCGCCGAGCGCGTCGCGGATCATCGGCAACTCATCGGGGTCAGGCGTGGCCAGAAGATCCCGCACGGCCTCGACATAGTTGGCCACCGCCGTGATCGGCTGGTTAAGCTCGTGCGCCAAGGTCGAGGCCATCGCGCCCATGCCGCTGACGCGCGCCACGTGGATCAGTTCGGCCTGCAGCTCTTCGACCCGCGACTGGGTGCGATGGCGCTCGGTCAAGTCCCGTACGAAGCCGGTGAACACGCGCTGGCTCTCGCCTCGCGCCTCGCCGACGGACAGCTCCATCGGAAAGGTCGTTCCGTCCCGCCTCTGACCGGTGACGGTGCGGCCGATGCCGATGATGCGCCGCTCGCCGGTGCTCACATAGCGCTGCATGTAGCCGTCGTGCCGCTCACGATCCGGCGCCGGCATCAGCATGCTGACGTTACTGCCGACCACGTCGCTTTCGGCATAGCCGAACAGCCGCTCGGCCGCCGCGCTGAACGAGATGATGGCGCCATGCTCGTCGATGACGACCATGGCGTCCGGGACGGTCGACAGGATCGACTTCAGGTGATTGGCGCTGGCCTGCAACGCCCGCTCGCTGGCCCGTTGGTCCGTGGCGTCACGCACGACGACGCCGTACCCCTGCAGCTCCCCGTCCGCGTCGCGCAGGGCGGTTATCGAGACGTGGGCGAGGAACTCCGAGCCATCCTTGCGCAATCGCCAGTCTTCCTCCTCGAACCGGCCGTGGTCGCGCGCGCGCGCCAGATCCGCTTCCGGCTTTCCGGTTTCCTTGGCGTCCTCGGGATAGAAGATCGTGGTGTGGCGGCCGATCACCTCGGCCTCCGTCCAGCCTTTCAATCGCTCGGCCCCGGCGTTCCAGATCCGCACGTCGCCCCGGGGATCGAGCATGTAGATCGCGTATTCGGACGCGCCGTCGATCAGCAGGTTGAGCTGGTGAGCGATCCTGCCCGCGTCGGCGGCCCGCTCCCGCGCGCGCGTTTCGCTGGCCAGCGACTGACGGCGCAGCCGCGCCATTTCGCGACCGGCGAACAGCACCAGCAAACCGACCAGCACGAACAGCGTCGGCTCGAGCCAACCCGCGCCGGCGCCGCGCGAGGCCAGACCGCCGACCAGCCCCAAGGCGATCGCCAGCAAGGCCGGACCAGCGCCCCCGAAAGCGGCGGCCACGACGACCGGGGCCGTGAACAGCAGATATGGCGCTTTCGAGTCGAGCCAGGGCGCCAGCGCCAGACGCAGGATTGCGGCGGTCGCGACGCAGGCCACCGCCAAACCGTAGCTCATCCACAGCGTGGGTGGCGGCGCCGTCGCCCGCGGAGACGCGTGTTCGAGACGCATGAAGTTCCTAGTCCGCCGATCCCTGGCCCCATCATGCGTGCGCGAGGTCTTGTCGATCAAGGCCAAGCGCACCGACGGGAGCGTGTGACATAGGGCGGCGCGAGGGCGGCGGCCAATTAGGGAAACTACGAATGGTCGGCGGCGGCCAGGAAAGGCGAACTGTCCGCGCCTTCCCACTTGCTCAGAACAAGGGCCGCCCCATGCCTCTCCAGCGCCTCAAGTCGATGCTCAATCCGCGGGCGATCGTGGTGGTGGGCGGGTCGGATCGGCCCGGCACGGTCGGACGGGTGGTCTTGCGAAACCTTCTCGCCGAGGGCTTCACCGGGACGATCCATGCGATCAATCCCAAGCCCGTGGCGATGGACGGCGTGCATTGGGCGGCCGACTTGTCGGAGCTGCCGAGCGACGTCGACCTGGCCATCGTCGCGACGCCGGCCGCGACCGTCCCCGGCGTCATCGCCGACCTCGGCGCGCGCGGCGTGCAGGTCGCCATCGTCCTGTCCGGCGGCGTCACCGCGAAAAGCGGGTATCGGGCCGCGATGCTGGAGGCCGCCAGGCCGTCGGGCCTGCGGATCGTTGGCCCCAACGGCTTGGGGGTGCTCGCGCCGCACGCCCAGCTCAACGCGTCCTTCGCCCGCGGCGGCGCCCTGCCCGGTCGCCTCGCCTTCATCTCCCAGAGCGGCGCGCTGGTCAGCAGCGCGCTCAGCTGGGCGAGCGAGCGGGGCCTGGGCTTTTCCGGCGTGGCCTCCGTCGGCGACATGGCCGACGTCGGCATGGCGGACCTGATCGATCTGTTCGCCGCCGACAGCCATACCGACGCGATTCTGCTCTATGTCGAAGGGGTCACCGACGCGGCCGCTTTCCTGTCCGCCGCCCGCGCCGCCGCGCGCATCAAGCCGGTGATCGCGATCAAGGCCGGGCGCGATCCGGCCGCCCGCGCCGCCGCCCAATCCCACACCGGCGCCATGGCGGGCGACTACGACGTCTACGCCTGCGCCTTCGAGCGGGCCGGCGTCGTCCTGGTCGATACGCTGGAGGACCTGTTCGACGCCGCCAGCCTGCTCTGCGTCATGCGCGCCCAAGCCGGCGACCGGCTGGCGATCGTCACCAACGGCGGCGGCGCGGGCGTCCTCGCCGTCGACGGCCTGGCCGCGATCGGCGTTCACGCCGCGGAGTGGCGGCCCGACACCCAGGCGCGTCTCGAAGCGATTCTTCCCGCCGATTGGTCGCATCGTGACCCGGTCGACATCCTGGGCGACGCCGACGCCGAACGCTATCGCAAAGCCCTCGAGATCGTCTTGGACGCGCCCGAAGCCGACGCCGTGCTCGTGATCCACTGCGCCACGGCCATGTGTTCTCCCGACGAAATCGCCGAGACCGTCGCCAAGGTCGTGGCCGATCGGCGCGCGCGCGGCGCGGTCAAGCCGGTGATCGGCTGCTGGATGGGCGTACGCGATCGCGCCGTGGCCAATGCGGCGTTCGCCGCGGCCCGGCTGCCGATGTTCGATACGCCCAGCGCCGCCGTTCGCGGGTTTGGCCATCTCCTGGCGGCGGCCAGAGCGCGATCCGCCCTGCTGGCCGCGCCCTCGCCCCGGCCCGACCTTCGCGCCGACCCCGCCGCGGCGCGAGCGATCTTCGCCCTGGCCCGCGCCGAGGGCCGGACCCGGCTGAACGAGGTCGAGGCCAAGGCCGTGCTGAGCGCCTACGGCGTGCCGGTCGCGCCCACCTTGATGGCGCGCACCATCGACGAGGTCGACGACGCCTGCAGCGGACTTTCCCCGCCCTACGCCTTGAAAATCATCTCGCCCGACGTGATCCACAAGTCCGACATCGGCGGCGTCGTCCTGAACCTGCCGACCATCGGCGCCGCGATCAGCGCGGCGCGAACCCTGCGCGACCGCTTCCACGCCCTCTTGCCGAATGCGCGCCTATCCGGCTTCGCCGTCGAAAGCATGGCGCCCGCCGGCGGGCACGAGCTGATCGTCGGCCTGGCCCGCGACCCGGTCTTTGGCCCGGTCATCCTCTTCGGGGCCGGCGGCACGGCCGTGGAGGTCCTTGCCGACAAGGCCCTGGGCTTGCCGCCCCTGACCGACGATCTGGCGCGGCGGATGATCGCCAAGACACGAATTTCGCGGCTGCTGGCCGGTTATCGCGACCACCCGGCGACCGATTTGACGGCCATCGCCCTCGTCCTGGATGCAATCTCGGCCATGGCGGTGGACCTGCCCGACATCCTCGAACTGGACATCAATCCGTTGCGCGCCGACGCCAGCGGCGTGCTGGCTCTGGACGCCCGGATCGTCATCACGCCGGCGCAGGCCCTGGACTCTCCGCTGGTGATCGCCCCGCCGCCGTCCGGCTGGGATGTGACCCTGACGACCCAGGGCGGCTTGACCGCGCACGTGCGCCCGGTCTGGCCCGAGGATCAGAGCGCTCTGTCCGAGTTCTTCGCCGCGCTCACGCCCGAGGATCTTCGTCACCGCTTCCTGACCAGCCTGAAGACCGTCGACGAGGAGCGGTTGTCCCTGATCGCCCAGGTGGACTTCCGACGGGCGATCTCGTTCGTGGCGCTCGATCCCGAAACCGGGGCGATGCTGGCCACCGCCCTGCTCGCCGGCGGCCCCCAGGCCGACCGCGCCGAAGTCGCCATCTCGGTGCGTTCGGACCTCAAGGGCATGGGCCTGGGCTGGAGCATGCTCCAGCACGTCCTCGCCTACGCGAAGGCGGTGGGGGTCAGGGTCGTCGAGTCGATCGAAGCGGCCGACAATGACGGCGCCCTGCGCCTCGAGAACGAAATGGGATTCACCGTCCGCGCCGCGGCCGACGACTTCAGCCTGCGCGTGGCCGAACGAATCCTGGACTAACGCTATCCCCCTCTCCCCGGGAAGGGGAGAGGGAAGCCGGCTCAGGCGTAGCTCTGCAGCGGGCGTACTTCCAGGGCCGCGTCGGGGGCCAGGGCGATGGCTTGCGCCGCCGCCAAAGCGCCGGCCGAGGTCGTGTAGTACGGCACCTTCATCATCAGGGCCGTGCGGCGGATCTCGAAGCTGTCCTCGAGGGCCTGCTTGCCCTCGGTGGTGTTGAACACCAGCTGGACGCCGCCGTTCTTCATCACGTCGACGATGTGCGGACGGCCTTCCAGGACCTTCTTGACGTACTCGACCTTGACGCCCTGCGTGGCCAGATAGGCCTGGGTGCCCTCGGTCGACAGCACCGTGAAGCCGGCCGCCTGCAACAGCTTCACCGGCTCGACGATCCAGGGCTTGTCGCTCTCCTTGACCGAGACGAAGGCCGTGCCGGACCGCGGCAGCTTCACACCGCCGCCCAGCTGGCTCTTGGCGAAGGCGCGGGCGAAGGCCGGGCCCAGGCCATTCTCGCCCTCGCGGATCCAGTCCAGACCCATGACCTCGCCGGTCGAGCGCATTTCCGGGCCCAGCACCGTGTCGACGCCGGCGAAGCGGGCGAACGGGAAGACCGCCTCCTTAACCGCGATGTGGTCGTAAGGGACGTCCTTCAGGCCGAAGCTGGCGAGGCTCTCGCCGGCCATGACCTTGGCGGCGATGGCGGCGACCGGCTGGCCGATGGTCTTGGCCACGAACGGCACCGTGCGCGAGGCGCGCGGGTTCACTTCCAGCACATAGATGCGCGGATTGGCCGAATGCGGCTCCTCGATGGCGAACTGCACGTTCATCAGGCCACGGACGTTCAAGGCCAGAGCCATCTGCACCGTCTGTCGCTTCAGCTCCTCGACGGTCTCGGCCTTCAGCGAGAAGGGCGGCATCGAGCAGGCGCTGTCGCCCGAGTGGACGCCGGCTTCCTCGATGTGCTCCAGCACGCCGGCCACGAACACATCCTTGCCGTCGCACAGGGCGTCGACGTCCACCTCGGTGGCGCGGCTCAGATAGTGGTCCAGCAGGATCGGGTGCTCGAACGAGATCTCGCCGGTGTTGGCGATGTAGCGTTCCAGGTGCTCGTGGTCCCGGATGATCTCCATGCCGCGGCCGCCCAGCACGTAGGACGGGCGCATCACGAACGGGAAGCCGATCTTGTCGCCTTCGGCCCGGGCCTCTTCCCAGGTGCGGGCGATGGCGTTCTCGGGCTGGGCGATGTTCAGGCCGTTCAGCAGCTGCTGGAAGCGCTCGCGGTCCTCGGCCAGGTCGATGGCGTCGGGGCTGGTGCCCAGGATCGGGATCCCGGCCTCTTCCAGCGCGTGAGCCAGCTTCAGCGGCGTCTGGCCGCCGAACTGGACGATGACGCCGGCCAGCTCGCCCTTGCTCATCTCGACGTGCAGCAGCTCCAGCACGTCCTCGGCCGTCAGCGGCTCGAAGTACAGGCGGTCGGAGGTGTCGTAGTCGGTCGAGACGGTCTCGGGATTGCAGTTGACCATGATCGACTCCACGCCGATCTGGTCCAGCGCGAAGGCCGCGTGGCAGCAGCAGTAGTCGAACTCGATGCCCTGGCCGATCCGGTTGGGACCGCCGCCCAGGATCACGGCCTTCTTGCGGTTCGAGGGCTCGCTCTCGCACTCGGGGATCTGACCCAGCGCCCCGGTCTCGTAGGTCGAGTACATGTAGGGTGTCGAGGCCAGGAACTCGCCGGCGCAGCTGTCGATGCGCTTGAAGACCGGGCGAACGGACAGCGCCTGGCGCAGGGCGCGGACGGCGCTCTCGTTGGAGCCGGTCAGCTTGGCCAGGCGGGCGTCGGAGAAGCCCTGGGCCTTCAGGGCGCGGAAACCCTCGGCGTCCTTGGGCAGGCCGCCGGCGCGGACCCAGCCTTCCTGGCGGACCAGCTCGGCGATCTGACGCAGGAACCAGGGCTCATAGGAACAGGCGGCGTTGACCTCTTCCACGGTCAGGCCGTGGCGGAAGGCCTGGGCGATGACGCGCAGGCGGTCCGGCGTGGGCGTGCCCAGGGCGCGGATCACCGCGGCCTTGCCGGTGTCGGGATCGTCGGCGCCGTGGATCTCGACCTCGTCGAAGCCGGCCAGGCCGGTCTCCAGGCCGCGCAGGGCCTTCTGGACGCTTTCCTTGAAGGTGCGGCCGATGGCCATGACCTCGCCGACCGACTTCATGGCCGTGGTCAGCAGCGGCTCCGAACCCGGATACTTCTCGAACGCGAAGCGCGGGATCTTGGTGACGACATAGTCGATCGAGGGCTCGAACGAGGCCGGGGTCGCGCCGCCGGTGATGTCGTTTTTCAGTTCATCCAGCGTGTAGCCGACGGCCAGGCGGGCGGCGACCTTGGCGATCGGGAAGCCGGTGGCCTTCGACGCGAGCGCCGAGCTGCGCGACACGCGCGGGTTCATCTCGATGACGACCATGCGGCCGTCCTTCGGATTGAGGGCGAACTGGACGTTCGAGCCGCCGGTCTCGACGCCGATCTCGCGCAGCACGGCGATCGAGGCCGCGCGCATCCACTGATATTCCTTGTCCGTCAGGGTCAGGGCCGGGGCGACGGTGATCGAGTCGCCGGTGTGGACGCCCATCGGGTCGATGTTCTCGATCGAGCAGACGATGATGCAGTTGTCCGCCGTGTCGCGGACCACCTCCATCTCGTATTCCTTCCAGCCCAGGACGCTCTCTTCGATCAGCACCTCGGTGGTCGGCGACAGGTCGAGGCCGCGTTCGACGATCTCCTCGAACTCCTCGACGTTGTAGGCGATGCCGCCGCCGGTGCCGGCCAGGGTGAAGGACGGGCGGATGATGGCCGGCAGGCCGACGAACGCCAGGCCCTCGCGGGCCTCGTCCATGTTGTGGGCGGCCTTGGACTTGGGGCTTTCCAGGCCCAGCTTGTCCATGGCGTCGCGGAACTTCTGGCGGTCCTCGGCCTTGTCGATGACCTCGGCCTTGGCGCCGATCATCTCGACGCCGTACTTGGCCAGGGTGCCGTCGGCCTCGAGGGCGAGCGCGGTGTTCAGCGCGGTCTGGCCGCCCATGGTCGGGAGCAGCGCGTCGGGGCGCTCCTTCTCGATGATCTTGGCGACCATCTCCGGGGTGATCGGCTCGATATAGGTCGCGTCGGCCACGTCCGGATCGGTCATGATCGTGGCCGGGTTCGAATTGACCAGGATGATCCTGTAGCCCTCGGCGCGGAGCGCCTTGCAGGCCTGCACGCCCGAATAGTCGAACTCGCACGCCTGACCGATGACGATCGGACCCGCGCCGATGATCAGGATCGAGGAAAGGTCTGTTCTCTTGGGCATGGCTAACTCGCGCGAAGACACGGTCGCGCACATCCGCGCGCCCGCTGTCGACCAACTTGCTGGTTAAGCCGCCCGTTTAGAGACGGAGTCGGTTCGGCGCAACCCCGCATCTCGGGAAGGGGTTAACCGGGCATTCGACGAACGCGGTTCCCCCGGTTGACATCCTCCCCGCCATCATTTAACAAGCTCGTTAATTAACACAGACGTTAAATGAATGACCGATCGCCTTTCCACCACCTTCGCCGCCCTAGCCGATCCGACCCGCCGCGCCATCCTGGCGCGGCTGGCGACCGGCGAGGCCTCGGTCAACGAACTGGCCGAGCCGTTCGAGATCAGCCTGCCCGCCGTCTCCCGCCACCTGAAGGTGCTGGAGAGCGCGGGCCTGATCAGCCGCACCCGCGAGGCCCAGCTGCGGCCCTGCAAGCTGGAGCCCGAAGCCTTGAGACAGGCATTCTCATGGATGGAGACCTATCGCCGCTTCTGGGACGACAGCTTCGATCGCATGGCCGACTACCTGGCCGAGCTGCAGGCCAAGAGCGCCAAGACCTCCGAGATCAAATCCCGCCCCAAGGAGCCCAAGGCATGACCGATGTCGCCTCCCCTACCCCCTCGCCCACGACCTCGGTGGTTCAGGACGATGAGCTGCTGATCGAACGGATCTTCGACGCGCCGCGCGACCTGGTCTTCTCGGTCTGGACCCAGCCCGAACACCTGATGCACTGGTGGGGTCCCAAGACCTTCAAGCCCCTGGCCATCGAGCAGGACTTCCGCGTCGGCGGCGCCTATCGCTTCGGAATGATCGACGAGGACGGCAAGGCCTTCTGGAAATCGGGGGTCTACCGCGAGATCGTCCCCGGCGAGCGCATCGTCATGACCTTCAAGTGGGACGACGGCGCCTGGGACGTCGACAACCTGGTCACCGTCACCTTCCTGGCCCTGGCCAGCGGCCGGACGCTGCTGCGCTTCCACCAGGCCGCCTTCAAGACCGTCACCGCCCGCGACTCCCACATCGGCGGCTGGTCCAGCCTGTTCGACAAGCTCAACACCTACCTGGAGACCGTGCAATGAATGCCATGACTCAAACCCCGGCCACCGTCTCGGCCTTCGCCTGGGTGCCCGACTTCGCCAAGGGCCACGTCCGCGACCTCCGCGTCCGCTGGGCGCTGGAGGAAGCCAGCCTGCCCTACGGGACCGCCAAGCTGTCGCCCGGCGAGAACGCCGGCGCCTATCGCGACCAGCAGCCGTTCGGCCAGGTGCCGGCCTATCGCGACGGCGAGGTCGAGATGTTCGAGAGCGGCGCGATCGTGCTGCACATCGCCGAGCGGTCGGAAGCCCTGATGCCGCGCGACGCCGCCGGCCGCGCCCGCGTCCTGACCTGGATGTTCTGCGCCCTGAACACCATGGAGATTCCGATCGGCAGCCTGGCCGACATCGACATCTTCAACGCCGGCGCCGCGTGGACCAAGGAGCGTCGTCCGGCCGTCGAGGCCTGGGCCCGCAAGCGCCTGGCCGAACTGGCCCTGCGTCTGGGCGACAATGACTATCTGGACGGCGACCGCTTCACGGCGGGCGACCTGCTGATGACCGACGTGCTGCGCAACGCCCCCGCCGCGCTGCTCGCCGAGCAGCCCAAGCTGGCGGCCTATGTCGAGCGCTGCATGGCGCGCCCGGCCTTCCAGAAGGCTCTGGCGGCCCAGATGGCCGACTTCACGGGTTCGCCCCCGCCCGGCTGGAACTGAAGCCAAAGGGCCCCCGAACGAAAATAGGCCAGCGCGAGCGCTGGCCTATTCTTTTGGACCTGGGTCCAGATGCGAGGGTCGATTAGACCGCTTGCAGCTGGCCGGCCGAGGTCTTGCCGCTGCGGCGGTCTTGTTCCAGCTCGTACGAGACCTTTTGGCCTTCGTTCAGCGAGCCGAGACCAGCGCGTTCAACGGCCGAGATGTGGACGAACACGTCCGCGCCGCCGTTGTCCGGTTGGATGAAGCCGAAGCCCTTGGTGCCGTTGAACCACTTCACGGTGCCGGTAGCCATTGTGGGGTATCCCTTTAGATAAGTGTCTTCGCCATCCGGAAACGCTCCGGGCGACGATCAAATTTCGTTGGAAGTTCGGAGGGCGCGTCCGGCGCTCCACTGGGGGAGCAAGGAATAGCAGGCCGAGCGGCAGCGAATTCGATGGGGGCATTATCGCGATTTCATTCCGGAAATCAAGAAAGATAGAGTCACGCGTCTTTCGAGGATTTTCGGACCCCAAGCTCTGCTTCGAGCGTTTCCTGTCAGGGCGAATATTTTTGCCCGCGACGCTTGGGAGTTTCGGCATGACCCTGATCGAGAAGATCCCCACGCTCAGTGACGCCGAGCTCAAGACCCTGCTCTCCAACGCCCGCCGGCTGGACGTCACCGGCACCCCGGACCAGCGCCGCCAGGTCGCCGAGGTGATCACGCCGCTAGAGCGCGAGGCCTCGCGCCGGCGGGCCAAGACCGCGCGGCGCTGACCGACGCGGGCGACCGCAATAGGCCTTGCGAGAGTCGTAATTGCAATTCATTCTCACAAGCATCATCGCGAAGGAGACGACGATGGTTCTGCGGATGACGGGCGCCAGTTGGCTGGCCACGATGATGCGGTCCGAGCGCGAGGAGGACGATCGGCCAGCCTTGCCTCCGGCCTGGTTGCTGGACGCCTCGGCCGAGCCGGAGGTGGTCGAGGCCCTGGAGCGGCTGGCTACGCGCGGACGCTCCTAGGATTCCAGCGTCCTACCTCGCGAACGGCCAGATCCAGGCGATCAGCCAGGGCGCGACCAGCAGGATCAGCGCACTGAGCGGCGCGCCCAGCCGGGCGTAATCGCCGAACCGATAGCCGCCCGGTCCCAGCACCAGGGTGTTGCACTGGTGGCCGACGGGCGTGAGGAAGTCGCAGCCCGCCCCGACCGCCACCGCCATCAGGAACGGATCGGGCGACAGGCCTAGCCTCTGGGCCACGCCCATGCCGATCGGCGCGGCGATCAGCACCGTGGCGGCGTTGTTCAGGAACGGCGTGGCGGCCATGGCCACGGCCATCATCGCCGTCAGGGTGGCGATCGGCGGCAGGCCGTGGAACGCGCCCGACAGCCAGCCGGCGATCAGATCCGCGCCGCCGGTCTTCTGCACCGTGTCGCTGACCGGGATCAGCGCCGCGACCAGCACCAGCACCGGCGCCTCGAGCGCGGCATAGGCCTCGCGCATCCGCAGGGCCCCGCTGGCCACGACCAGCACCGCCGCGCCGAAGAAGCCGGCCGCCACGGGGATGACGCCGGTCGCCACCAGCGCCATGGCCGCCGCCAGGATCGCCAGGGGCAGCACCGCGTGGCGCACGCCGCCCAGCCGCACCTCGCGTTCCGCCAGCGGCAGCAGCCCCAGGGCCTGCAACGCGCCCGGCAGCGACTGCTCGGCGCCCTGCAGGACCAGGATATCGCCGGCGCGCAGGCGGATGGTGGCCAGCCGCCCGGCCATCCGGTGACCGCTGCGGCTGACACCCAGCAGGTTGACGCCGTGGGTGTGGCTGAGCGTGACGCTGCGGGCCGACTGGCCGATCAGATCGCTCTCGCCGCCGATCACCGCCTCGACCACCCGGATCTCCTCGGTCGGCTCGTTCATCACCACCGGACGGTCGGCGTCGCGCAGCCGCAGCTTGGCCGCGACGATCAGTTGGTTCAGCTCCTGCTGCTCGCCCTCCAGCAGCAGCAGGTCGCCGGGCTGGATCTTCAGATTGGCGTGCGGCGTCGCCAGCCGTCGGCGGCCGCGCAGGATGGCCACCACCGTCACCGCGCCGTCGGCGGCCTTCTTCAGGTCGGCGACCCGGTTCCCTTGGAAGCTCCAGCCTTCCGGGACCTCGACCTCGGTGACATAGGCGCTGGCGGCCAGGGCCGCGTCGACGTCGATCGCCGCCTGGCGCGACTTGGGCAGCAGGCGGTAAGCGAAGGTCAGGTAGACGATGGCCAGCACGGTCAGGATGCCGCCGACCGGCAGGAAATCGAACATCTTGAACGGATGGCCCAAGGTCTCCTGGCGCACCTCCGAGACGATGATGTTGGGCGAGGTGCCGACCAGCACCGCCAGGCCGCCGACCAGCGAGCCGAAGCTCATCGGCATCAGCAGCCGGCCGGGCGAGACGCCGGTGCGGCGGGCGATCTGCAGGGCGCTAGGCATCATCAGGGCCAGGGCCCCCACGTTCTTGGTGGCCATCGACAGCACCGCCGTCGTCCCGGCCAGCACCGGCACCTGGGTGCGCTCGTCCTTCAGCCTGGGCAGCAGCGGAGCCATCAAAAGATCGACGACGCCGGACCGGGCCACGGCGGCCGACAGCACCAGGGCGCTGGCGATGATGATGACGATGTCGTTGGCGAAACCGTCGAAGGCGGCCTTTACCGGGATCAGCCCCATGGCCATGCCCACGGCCAGCGCGGCCAGCGCGATCAGGTCATAGCGCCACCGGCCCCAGATGAAGGCGACGATCGTCGCGCCGATCAGGCCGAAGGCGAGGCCTTGATGAAGAGTCACTTGACGCCGTCCCCCGAGGTTGTGCGGGGAAGGAGAACGAGGGAGCGCCCGAAAAGATGCTCCCCGCGGCGCCGGCGCGCCTCTAGGTCAGCGCCTTGCGCGCCGCTTCCCAGTACTGGGCGCCGGTGATCAGAGTCACCAGGGTGGCCAGCCACAGCAGGCCGTGGGCCACGACGGTGAAGCCGCCCATGACGCCGGGCTCCGGCGGCAGGTTGAAGGCGCCCCACGAGGCCAGGATCAGTTCGGCGCCGATGGCGACCAGCTGCAGGGTGGTCTTCCACTTGGCCAGCAGGGTCACCGGCAGCTTGACGCCCTTGCCCGCGCCGACCTCGCGTAGGGCGCTGACCGTGAATTCGCGGAACAGGATCAGGCCGGCCGGCAGCACGACCATGGCGTTGGGGCCCAGGGCCATCAGGCCCAGCAGGGCGCCGCAGACCAGGATCTTGTCGCCGATCGGGTCGAGGATCGCGCCCCAGACGCTGACCGCGTCCAGCTTGCGGGCCAGCCAGCCGTCGAAGAAGTCGGTCACCGAGGCGACGACGAACGCGTAGAACGCCCAGCGTTCCAGCCGCAGCTGGGTCTCGGCCGTCAGCTGCTCGCTGAGATACGGCACCGCGCCGGCCGCGGCCGCCAGGGCGACGAACATGAACAGCGCCATCACAAGGCGCGAGCCGGTCAGGATGTTGGGCAGGTTCTTCATGGTCGTCTCATAACGCACAAACCGGCGAGACGGCTACGGCTCCGCTCGCGAGAGCCTTAGGGCTCTCGCCCCAGAAAGCGAACGCGCGTCGAGCGGCGAAACCGCTCACACTTCCGCCTACGCGCGTTAACCGAGCGGCTCGATTTTTCGGACGCGGCGCGCGACTCGCTTCGCTATACAAGCTGTGAGAGCGGGACGGCGCTCTCGTCGTGGCGGGCGTGCGAACGCATGGAACGGCAGGATCGGGGGGACTTTAGCGCACGCCGCCGCGTCGGTTCGGTGCGCGGCCGGCTCGTCCTCCTCACGGTCAGCCTGCTGGCCCCCGCCCTGATCTCGATGGGCTTCCTGCTGGCCGGAGCCGATCGCGAGTCGCGCGGGCAGCTCTATCAGCAGCTGGTCACCACCGCCCGGGCCCTGTCCGGCGCCGTCGACCGCCAGGCCGCCACCGGCGTCTCGATCGCCGAGACCCTGGCCACCGACCAGGCGCTGATCAACGGCGATTGGGCCGCCTTTCACGCGCGCGCGAAGCGGGCGACCGAGCACCGCGTCGGATGGGTCGTCGTCGCCGACGCCGACGGTCAGCAGGTGGTCAATACGCTGAAGCCCTACGGCCAGCCCCTGCCGCGCATCCATCGCACCCGCGCCGAGGCGAGCGCCTATTCGGCGGGCCGCAGCAAGGTCTCCGACCTGATCGCCGGTCCGGTCGCCGGCAAGCCGGTGATCACGGTCGGCACGCCGATCATGGTCAAGGGCAAGTTCTACGTCCTGTCCTATGCGGTGGAATCGTCCTCGTTCACCTCGGTGTTCCGCCAGCAGCGGGTGCCCGAGCGCTGGGTCGCCACCCTGCTGGACAACAACCGCCGGGTCATCGCCCGCTCGCGCCTGAACGAGAAATTCACCGGCGCCGAAGCGTCCGGCGACATGGCCGAGAACCTTCGCCACTCGACCGAAGGGGTCAACAAGAGCGTCTCGCTCGAGGGCGTGCCGACCATGGTCGCCTATACGCGCTCGCCCCAGACGGGCTGGACGCTGGTGGTGTCCATTCCGCGTCGCGATCTGGCCAGCACGGTGAACCGCTCGGTGGCCCTGGGCTCGGGCGTGTTCCTGCTGCTGCTGATCCTAGGGATCGCGTTGGCGCTGATCTATTCGCGGCGGATCAACGACGAGATGCGCCAGCTCGTCCTGGACGCCGACGCCATCGGCCGCGGCGAGACCCTGCCGCCGGCCAATCCCGACGCCTTGGAAGAGATCGCCGCCGTCCACGCCGCCCTTCGCGCGGCCTCCCGCGAGCTGAAGGCCCGCGAGGAGCGCCAGGGGGTGATGATCAACGAGCTGAACCATCGCGTGAAGAACACCCTGGCCACGGTCCAGGCCCTGGCCCGCCAGACCTTCGCCAAGGTGAAGGGCGCGCCGGTCGAGGTGTTCACCGACCGGCTGATCGCGCTGTCCGGGGCCCACGATCTCCTGACCCGCACCGGTTGGCGCGAGGCCGACATGGCCGCCTTGGTCGAGGCCAGCCTGGGCGCCCACGTCGACCGCGTCGACCGCGCCGGCCCAGAGGTCGCCCTGGCCCCACATACGGCCGTCGGCCTCTCCATGGTGTTCCACGAACTGGCCACCAACAGCGCCAAGTACGGCGCCCTGGCGGTCCCGACCGGCCGGGTCGAGGTGTTCTGGCGCGTCGATCCGGTGACCGACAACCTGGCCTTCACCTGGCGTGACGTCGGCGGCCCGCCGGTCAACCCGCCCAAGACCCCCGGCTTCGGCACCCGCCTGATCGAAAGCTCGATCCGCCGCGAGCAGAAGGGCCAGGCGCGGTTCGACTTCCGCCCCGACGGTCTGGTCTTCGAGGCCAGCTTGCCCCTGCCCGAGGCGGTGCGGTGGAGCAACGCGTTCTGAAACCCGCCGCGGCGACCCTAGCCTCGACGAACGACGGTCCTTAAATGGCGGGCATGACCGCCGAACCTTCACCGTACACCGACGCCGAGATCGCCGCCCTGGCCGCGCGCCTGCTGGATCGCACCCTGCCCAAGGACCAGTGGACCCACGCGGCCCACCTGACGGCCACCCTGCATCTGGTCCGCACCCGCGACGCGGGGCTGGAGCGCGACCTGCCGGGGATCATCCGCGCCTACAACGTCGCCGTCGGCGGGGTGAACGACGACCACAACGGCTATCACGAGACCATCACCCAGGCCTACCTGGCCGCCATCCGCGCCTTCGTCGCCGGCCTGCCCCATCGGACCAGCGACGCCGAGGCCGCCGCCCGCCTGCTGGCCACGCCGATGGGCGACAAGGCCTGGCCGCTGACCTACTGGTCGCGCGAGCGGCTGTTCACGCCGCGAGCCCGGCGTGGCTGGGTGGATCCGGACCTCAAGCCGCTGGACCATCCGCCCGGCGCGTGAGGGCTAGGACGGATGGACGCCAGTCAACTTCTCTATCTGGTGCATTTCCCCCTCGGACGCGGGCTCCGCCAACGGTCGCTCGCGACTCCCTTCGGGACCTCAGTGCCTAATTAGGCCTTCGGGCACAGGCCCTTGGGAGTCCAGTCAGAGGTAAGGGTCGTCGGCGGACGCCCCTCGCCATGCAGGATCAGGGCGAAGCCTTGCCGCGTTTCCTGGCCAATCGCCATGAGCAGCATGGGCGGGCCCTGTCTGACCATCAGCGAATGCCCCTCGCCTCGGGCGACCTGGACGCCCTCCGGCGTTTCCAGGCAACTCGCCCCGCTGATCGCGTAGAACGCTTCCGGCCCGGAATGCACATGCACCGGAGCGGTCGCGCCCGGCAGGAATGTCGACTTGAGATATTCGGCGCTAAAATTGGCTTGCGGCGCTCCCATCGGGAGCGGGCCGACATCGGCCAGATGCCGCCCCCCTTCCATGTCGTGGCCCTTGCCGCCAACGTCGAAGAGCCAGACGCGGCCGAATGCCTGAACAACAGCGCCATGCGGCGGCTTGACGCGGTTGGCGGATTGCACGTCCGCGAACGTGTAGATGTTCCAGTAGAGCGAGCCTTCAGGAAGGGCTCCGAGGTCTTGGTGAGCAACAAGGCAGGCGGGGCCCGGTGTCTCGCCAGCCTCGCCGAGACATGTTCGAGACGTGGCCTGGGCCTGGGCCGAACGTGGGCCGAGGGCGAGCAGCGCCAAGGCGCCGATAGCAACCGCCAGCGATCCTAAGAGTCTTCCAGCCATGGCGCGCCTTTTCCCGCGAGAAGCGTATCGAGGGTGCCCCAGAAGATGTCCGCAATCCACCCATAGCCGAACGCGGAAAACGCCTTGGGGCGCAAAGGGCGAGAGTTGGGTTCTCATTCGGCGCCTTGGCGCTGAACACCTCATCCCGAGGCGCCCGCGCAGCGGGCCTCGAAGGACGCGCGGTATGTCCATGATCCACGCTTCGCGGAAACGGCCGGCGCCGGATCACTCGCCGGCGGGGTAAGGCCTCACCCGCCGATGCACGACCGCCTGGCGGTCGGCGTGGATCCGTCGCCAGGCCGGGTTGGCGTCGAGGGCCGCGACGGCCGGGTCGTCCGGCGCGAAGATCGTCCAGGCCACGCGATAGCGGCGAGCCAGGCTTTCCAGCGCCGCCGGGTCGGGGCTGGTGGCCTTGAAATAGTCGGCGCTGAACGCGTCGCCGTACATGTCGGCGCGGCCGTCGATGAACGGCCGCACGCCCTGATGGATCAGGTAGCCGCCCAGGCCGTAGCCATTCAGGACCGGCTGGGCTCGCAGGTCGGCCGGCACGTGCTCTAGCGCGGTCACCGGGCTGTTGAGGCCGTCGATCCGGTGCAGCGGCAGGGTCAGGCGCAGGCCGGCCAGGGTGAGGACGGCCACGCCGAAGCCGATCAGCCACGCCCGGGCCATCCTCGTATCCCGCCGCTCATGCCCCAGCGCCTCGGCCAGGGGCCGGGCCAGCAGCAACGGCGCGATCGCCGCCAGCACCAGCTGATGCCGCACGTGCTGAAGGGCCATGAACAGCACGGCCAGCAGCAGCAGCAGGCGGATCGGCGGGACCTTCACCCCGCGCCCCAGGCAGACGAACAGCGTGGCCAGCAGCGCGATCACGAAGGTCGAGACGTGCGAGAAGTCCTGAGCCCGCCACTCCTGAATATGCGGCAGGACGGTCATGGTCATCAGCTGGAACGGGAACACCAGGCCGTACAAGCCGTGGGGTGTGACGACCGCGCCGACCAGGCTGGCCAGGCCGAACAGGCCCCAACCTCGCAGCGCCTTGATCCGGTCGGCGCCCGGTTCGGTCAGGGCCTCCAGCCCGAACGCGCCGGCGATCACGAAGCCGAACACATAGCTGCCGTGCAGATTGGCCCACAGCGTCATCAGGAAAGCGAAGACCAGGTGTGGCGCGCGACCCTCGTCCCGCGCGGCCAGCATCTCCAGGGTCCAGACCAGCAGCAGCGGCAGCATGAACAGGTGCGGCCGGACCAGCAGGCTATCGCCCATGCAGGCCAGGGACAGGGCCGTGACCGCGGCCAGGGTCAGGCCGCCCAGGTCGCGCGCCAGCCGCTGCGCCAGCAGCCAGGCCGAGCCGCCAGCGACGGCGGCGAACAGGATGACCACCCCGCTCCACCCCGCGGCGCGGGCGGCCAGGGCCATCAGCGTCTCGGACAGCCACTCGTGCGCCACCCAGGGATGGCCGGCCATGGAATAGGAAAAGACGTCGCGGTCGGGGACGCGGCCATGGCTCAGGATCCACTCGCCGGTGGCCAGGTGCCACCAGGTGTCGCCGTCGTTCAGCACCTGCGGCGCGAACAGCACCACCGCCGCCATGACGAAGGCGGCGGCCAAGGGGACGACCGCGCGCGCTTCAAAAGTGTTGGGCGAACTTCCGGTGTCCAGGCTCACGACGTCCTCCCGTTCCCGAGCAGGGCTAAACCCTAGGCCTGAACAGACCGTTGTCTTGGCCGGCCCACGACCTGAGGTCCCTAAGGGGTTTTCTTGAACCGCCTGTACAAAAATCGAAATGACCCGCGTACCCCGCCGGGCTAAGAGCGCGGTCCCATGACCGATCGCCTTCGCGCCCTGCTCCGCGGCAAGAGCCCCATCCGTCCGATCGACGCCCTGCGCGGCGGGGCCGGGGCGCTGCTGGGCCTCGTGTTCGCCGGGATCCTGGGGCGCTTCGCCGTCTCTGCTTTTTCTGGCGGCGGGGACGACTGGCTGCATCCGCTGCTGGTGGCGCCGATCGGGGCGTCGGCGGTGCTGGTGTTCGCCGTGCCCGCCAGTCCCCTGGCCCAGCCGCGTTCGGTGCTGGGCGGCAACATCGTCTCGGCCCTGGTCGGGATCACCGTGGCCATGCTGTTTCCGCACCAGCCGCTGGTCGCCGCGCCGCTGGCCGTCGGGACCGCGATCGGAACGATGATGCTGTTGGGCTGCCTGCACCCGCCAGGCGGCGCCGTGGCGCTGATCTGCGTGATCGGCGGACCCAAGGTGGCCGAGGCCGGCTATCTGTTCGCGCTCAATCCGGTCGCCGTCGACTCGCTGCTGCTGACCGGGGCCGGCATGATCTGGGGTCGGATCACCGGGCACTCGTATCCGCACCGCGTCCCCGCGCCCGCCGCCAGTCCGCACGGCACCAAGGACCCCGCTCCGACCGCCCGCATCGGCTACAGCACCACCGACCTGGACGTCGCCCTGGCCCGCTACGGCGAGCTGCTCGACGTCAGCCGCGAGGACCTGGACGCCCTGTTCCGCGAGGTCGAGCTGACGGCCGCCCAGCGGCTGCACAGCCAGATCCGCTGCGGCGACGTGATGTCCAGGGACGTGATCAGCCTGCACCACGACCAGTCGGCCGAAAGCGCCCTGGCCTATATGCGCGAACACGAGCTGCGGGCGGCCCCCGTGGTCGACGCCGACGGCCGCGTCATCGGCCTGGCCCGCCGCGCCGAGCTCCAGGCCAACCGCCGCCGCACCGTGGAGGCGGCGCTGGACCCCTTCGTCCACAAGGTCATGGAAGGCACTCCGATCGCGGCCTTGCTGCCGATCCTGTCCAGCGGCCACACCCACGAGGCCATGGTCGTGGACGGCGAACGCCGGCTGATCGGCGTGATCACCCAGACGGACCTGATCGCGGTGCTGTATCGCGCCCACATCGTCGAGGCGGTGGTGGCGGCGTAGGTTCATTCGAGCGCTTCCCACGCCAAACCTTGCCGAACGTCGATCCGGCGACCATCGTCCGCGCGACAAGAGCGTCAAAGCGGGGAAGCGTCCGATGATCGTCGTCCATCACCTCAACAACTCGCGCAGCCAACGCGTCCTGTGGCTGCTGGAGGAGCTGGGCCTTCCCTACGAGATCAAGCCCTACCAGCGCGACGCCCAGACCATGCTGGCCCCGCCTGAGCTGCGCGCCGTCCATCCGCTGGGCAAGTCGCCGGTCGTCACCGACGGCGACACGGTCGTCGCCGAGACCGGGGCGATCATCGAATACATCCTGGAGACCTACGGCCAGGGCCGGCTGATCCCGGCGGCGGGCTCGCCCGAGCGTCTGCGCTATACCTACTGGCTGCACTACGCGGAGGGCTCGGCCATGACGCCGCTGCTCCTGAAGTTGGTGTTCGCCACCCTGCCCAACCGCGCGCCCGCCCTGCTGAAGGGCCTGGTCAAGGCGGTCGCCGCCAAGGCCCAGGCCAGCTTCGTCGATCCGCAGTTGACGACCCACATCGACTATTGGGAGTCCGAACTCGCCAAGTCGGAATGGTTCGCCGGAAGCCAGATGACCGGCGCCGACATCATGATGAGCTTCCCGCTGGAGACCGGCGCCGCCCGGGCCGGGGCGGCGTCGAAACCGCGCATCAAGGCGTTCCTGGAGCGGATCCACGCTCGCCCGGCCTATCAGCGCGCCCTCGAGCGCGGCGGACCCTACGCCTACGCCTGAGGTCGTTGCTGCCAGAAACCGTCACGAGCGTGCGCTAGCGTCGGGGAAACCAGGGAGACTAACCATGAAGATCGTCACCAGCCTCAGCTTCCAGGGCGAATGCCGCCAAGCCTTCGACTTCTACGCCCAGGTGCTGGGCGGCAAGGTCACCGCCGCCTTCCCGTTCGGCGAAGGCCCGCCCGACACGCCCGTCGATCCCAAGTACAAGGATTGGCTGATGCACGCCTGGCTGGACGTCGGCGACCAGTCGATCATGGGCGCGGACATGCCGCCCGAATTCGCCCCCAACATCGACAAGCCCAAGAACGGCTTCGACGTCACCTATCACACCGACGATCCGGCCGAGGCTCGCCGCGTGTTCGACGCCCTGTCCGAGGGCGGCAAGGTCGTCATGGCCTTCGCCGAGACCTTCTGGTCGCCGGGCTATGGCAGCTTCACCGACAAGTTCGGCATTCCGTGGATGATCAACACCACGCAGAAGCAGGGCTAGAGCCTGTCCGTTTCTGATGGAAACATCAGAAACGGATAAGCAGGCTCTATCTCAAACATCTAGAGCGTGGCCCCCCGACCATTCTTCGATAACCGGGGGAACAGGGACCGCCGGGCGACGTTTAGCTTCGCCGATATCGCCCGGCGCCCGCCTCCGTGGTTAAGCTCGCCTCTTGCTTATCGGGAACTGGGCGCCTATCCTCCCAGCCCCCGGTTGCGTGCGCCCGCGACCGGAAGTCTTTCCTCCCAAGGCGTCCGAGCTAAAATCCGCAATGGAAAAAGTGCCGATGACCGTCGGTGGGTATCAGACCCTCGACGAAGAACTGAAGCGTTTGAAGACCATCGAACGACCGGCCGTGATCGCCGCGATCGCGGAGGCGCGCTCGCATGGTGACCTATCGGAAAACGCCGAGTACCACGCCGCCAAGGAGCGTCAGGGCTGGATCGAGGGCCAGATCGCCGAGATCGAGGACAAGATCGCGCGCGCCCAGGTGATCGACGTGTCGAAACTGTCGGGCAAGCAGATCAAGTTCGGCGCCACCGTCTCGGTGGTCGACGAGGACACCGAGGACGAGGCTCGCTATCAGATCGTCGGCGAGCATGAGGCCGATGTGAAGTCGGGCCGCATCTCGGTCTCGTCGCCGCTGTCGCGCGCGATGATCGGCAAGGAAGTCGGCGAGGTGGTCGAGGTCAATACGCCCGGCGGCACCAAGGCCTACGAGATCCTCAAGGTGGAGTGGCTGTAAGGCGGTCCGCCGCCCCAGCTGCGCCATAAATACGGTTCAATGGAGCGAGGCCGCTTTTCGAGCGGCCTTGTTTCGTTTGCGTTGTTCGGGATCGACGACTTGGCCGAAGCTCCCAAGCTGCCTCTGAAGGTCTGGGCCGTCTCCGACGGCCGCGCCGGCATCGAGGCCCAGGTCGTGGGCCTGTCGGAGGCGATCGCGCGCCTGGTCCCCTGCGAGGTGACGATCAAGCGCGTGGCCTGGAAGGGCCGCACCGGCCGCCTGCCCTGGTGGCTGAACCTGCTGCCTAAGCGCTGGCTGACCCCGGAAAGCGGCATCCCGCGGGACAAGGGTGACGATGAGTGGCCCGATCTGTGGATCGCCGCCGGCCGCGCCACCCTGCCGCTGTCGATCCGCGCCAAGCGCTGGTCCGGCGGCAGGACCTATGTGGTCCAGATCCAGGACCCCCGCGTGCCGGCCACCATGTTCGATCTGGTGATCCCGCCCAAGCACGACCGGATGTCGGGCGACAACATCCTGGCCATCACCGGCTCGCCGCACCGGGTGACCCCGCAGCGGCTCGACGCCGAGTACGCCGCCTTCGCCGAGGTCATCGATCCCCTGCCCCGCCCGCGCGTGGCGGTGCTGGTCGGCGGCAAGTCCAAAGCGTTCGACCTGTCCAGCGAGCGCGCGGCCCAGATCGCCCACTCGATCCAGATCCCGCTGGAGCAGGAGGGCGGCAGCCTGCTGATGACCTTCTCGCGCCGCACGCCCGACGCCGCCCGCGCCCTGATGGCCGCGCGCCTGCGCCACCTGCCGGGGATGATCTGGAATGGCGAAGGCGCGAACCCCTATTTCGCCTTCCTGGCCGGCGCCGACTACATCCTCGTCACCGAGGACTCGACCAACATGGCCACCGAGGCGGCCTCGACCGGCAAGCCGGTGTTCGTGCTGAAGATGGACGGGTCCAGCCTGAAGTTCCGGCTGTTCCACGAGGAGCTGGAGCGCCAGGGCGCGGCGCGGCCCTATGGCGGCGCGTTCCACGGCTGGACCTATACCCCCATCGACGAGACCGACCGCGCGGCGCGCGAAGTGCTGGCGCGGATCGGGGTGGAGATCCCGGCGGCGGCGGTCGAGGCGGAGGTGGCCGAGGAGCCTCCGAAACCGAAGCGGAAATCTCGGGCGAAGGCCGTCGAGACCGTTGCAGAGACACCCGCGCCGAAGCCGAGAAAGCCTCGCGCGGCCAAACCGAAAGCCTGATTTTTCCGGTTGCTGGCGCGCTAGTGTTCGCATTATGTTCACGCCATGATTGAGCGCCGCATCGGAGCTTCCTTGAGCAAGGCCGCCCGCAACGAGCGGCGCAAGGCGTTCGCGACCACCTGCAACGCCTTGGCCGTCGCGTTCTTCATCTCCGCGTTTCTTCAGCCTCTGCTCTCCGGCCGGCCCAATTTCGTGGCCATGATCAGCGCGCTCCTCGCTTTCGTTGTCTTACAAAGCGGCCTCCACTATGTTCTGGGACAAGTGGAGGACTGAATGGACCCGTACATCCAATCCACCTTGGTCGGTCTGGTCTTCGCCGTCGCCGCGTACGGCGTGTTCTGGCTCTCGATGCGGAACGACCGCCGCTGATCCTCGCCATCCTCCAGGCCCGCATGAGCTCCACCCGCCTGCCGGGCAAGGTGCTGATGCCGATCGTGCGCCAGCCGATGATCGTGCGGCAGATCGAGCGCGTGGCCCGCGCCAAGCGAGTCGACAAGCTGGTGGTCGCCACCTCCGACCGTCCCGAGGACGACGCCATCGAAACCGCCGTCCGCCGTGAGGGGATCGCCGTGTTCCGGGGCTCGCTCGACAACGTCCAGCAGCGGTTCATCGGCGCCTTGGACGCCCATCCCGCCGACCACGTCGTGCGCCTGACCGCCGACTGTCCGCTGGCCGATCCGGACCTGATCGACGCCACCATCACCCTCTGCCTGTCCAAGGGCGCCGACTACGCCAACAACACGCCCAAGGGTCACGCCCATCCCAAGGGCACGGACGTCGAAGTGATGACCGCCGCCGCCCTGCGCCGCGCGGCGGCCGAGGCGACCACGCCGGAAGCGCGCGAGCACGTCACCTGGGACCTTTGGAACCACCCCGACCGCTGGACCGGCGTCTCGCTGCCCTGCTTCCCCGACCAGGGCGCGGTGCGCTGGACCGTCGACCGGCCCGACGACTACGCCTTCGTGGCGGCGGTCTACGACGCTCTCTACCCCAAGAACCCCGCCTTCACCTCGGACGACGTCCGGGCGTTCGTGAGAAGTCGGCCCGACCTGGCCGACTACGGCGGCGACCGGCGCGTATGACCCCCGCCGGCAAGGCTAGGCGGAAGGTCCTGTTTGTCTGCGCGGCGGGTCCTAGCGTTGGCGGCGGCCATGTGATGCGGTCCCTGACCCTGGCGAAGGCCCTCGCGCAAAAAGGCGCGGCCTGCGCGTTCCAGGCGACGCCGGAGGTCGCGCGGGTGCTCGACGCCTTCGCGCCGAACATGGCGCGGGCGGACGCCGAGGCGGACTTCGACGCCGTCGTCTTCGACAGCTACGCCCTGGGCGCCGACGACCACCGCGCCATCGCCAAGGGCCGCCCGACTCTGGTCATCGACGATCTCGCCGATCGGCCCCTGGCCGCCGATCTCGTGCTGGACGCCGGACCGGCCCGGACGGCCGAGGACTATGCCGGCCTCGTCGGACCGCGGACCGGTCTGCTGCTGGGTCCGAACCACGCCCCCGTGCGCCCCGCCTTCGCGGCCCTGCGCGACGCCGCCCTCGCCCGCCGCGCCGAGGACGGGCCGGTGCGGCGGATCCTGGTCTCGCTGGGCTTGACCGATGTCGGCGGGATCACCGGTCGGGTGGTGGCGCTGCTGCGCCCGATCATCGGCGACGTGGCGCTGGACGTGGTCCTGGGCGGCGAGGCGCCCAGCCTGCCGGCCCTGTGGGCGCTGGCGGCGGCGGATCCGCGCCTCGTCCTGCACGTCGACACCCAGCACATGCCTAGCCTGATCGTCGAGGCCGACCTGGCGATCGGGGCCGGCGGCTCGACCACCTGGGAGCGCTGCGTCCTGGCTCTACCGGCCCTGACCCTGATCCTGGCCGACAACCAGATCGCCGCCGCCCGCGCCCTGGAAGCGGCCGGCGTGACGCCGTGTCTGGAGGTCGCCGCCCCGGACTTCGACACGGCGTTCGTGCGCGAGGTCGAAGCGCTGCTGACAGACGGCGCGCGGCGCGCGGCGCTGTCGGCGGCCAGCGCGAGGGTCTGCGACGGGCTGGGCGCGGACCGCGTAGCGGAGGCGTTTCTGACGCGGCTTTAGCCTGCGACAACTTGGCCGCTGGCGTCCCATCATCGTTAACACGTTGTTCGCTGCTTCGGCGGGACTCTGCCGATCACGATGCGCGCCCTCTCAGACATTCGCGGCCTACCGCCTCACGGAACACCCCTTGGGCGCGTCCGCATCGTCGGCGGCGGGCTGACCGGCATACTGGCCGCCTTCGAGGCCCATCGTCTGGGCTGGCGCGACATCACGATTCACGAGCGCTTCGAGGCCCTAGGCGGCGGCGCACGGCCCAAGGTCCTGCACGGCGCCGAGATGCGCGGCGGCCGCCTTTATTTCGGTGGTCCTGGCGATCCGGTCGTCGACGCCCTAAGCGCCCACGGCCCCCGGTTCGAGACCTTCCACAACCGCTTCGGCTCGATGAGCATCGGCGCGGACGGCAAGCGCGTCTTCACCTGGGACTTCGACGGCCCGGCCATCGACTGCCCGGCCGGCAAGGTCGCCAGGCCCGCCGACACCAGCCTGGCCGCGCGGCTCTCGGCCTATCCGCCGCGGATCGCCGCGACGCTGGAGACCTACGTCCGCTGGCATCTGGACGCCGATCCGGCCCTCGTCCACGGCGACGCCGCCATCCCTCTGGCCATCGACCGCGTGTTCCCCGCCGCCGCTGACCTCGTCGCCCTGGCCGAGGCCAAGGCCGCCGATCCGTGGGCGGACGAGCTCTACGCCGTTCCGCCTGGCCTCTCGGGCCGCGCCGCCGACCTGGTCGCCAGCCTGCCGGTCGGCGGCTTCGCCAAGCTGTTCGACGACCTGCACCGGGCGCTGACCAGACTGGGCGTGAAGATCGAGCTGAACGGCCTGGTTCCACCGCGCCAGCTGATGGCGGAGCAGCACTCCGACGAGATCATCGTCTGGGCCGCTGATCCGACGCCGCTGTTCGCGCCGCTGGGCCTCTCCGCCCCGCCGCTCGTGAAGAAGTGCTTCTTCACCTACGTCTACGAGGTCGAAGCGTTCGACGGGCCCCGCCCCGTCTACGTCCAGAACTTCACCGCCCAGGGCGCAGCGTTCCGGGCCTATCTGTACGAGAGCGGCGGCAAGACCTTGGTGGCGGCCGAGTGCGTGCGCGAGGCCGACCTCAAGACCCTGCCGACCGAGCTGCGGATCCTGCTGTCGGGCTTCGGAGCGTTGAAGCTCGGGCCGCTGGTCCACACCGACGCCCAACCGCGTGGGGTCTACCCCTCGCTCGCCGCGATCGACGGACTCTCAGCCCTCCGCGCCAGGCTCGCCGAACGCTTCGGCGGCCGCTTCATCCCCGGCGCCTGGGAGCCCCACGCCAGGAGCGCCAAGCTAGCCGAGGTCAATGCGGCCCTGGCGGCGGCGCGCGAGCCCGCCTCCGCCCTGATGGCGCGAGCCGGATGAGCCTTTAGCCCCCTCTAGCGAACAGCGTTCACTTACCCCATCCTCTCCCCCAACGCACGGGAGGGCGGAACATGGCGCAACGGAAATCGGTGGCGATCACCGGCGTGTCGACCGGCATCGGCTGGGGCGCGGCCAAGGTGCTGGTCGGCAAGGGCTTTCACGTGTTCGGCAGCGTGCGCAAACAGGCCGACGCCGACCGCCTGCAAGCCGAGTTCGGCGAGGCCTTCACGCCCCTGCTGTTCGACGTCACCGACGAGGCCGCCGTTCGCGCGGGCGCCCGGCGCGTCGAGGCGGCGCTGGAGGGCGCGACCCTGGCGGGCCTTGTCAACAACGCCGGGATCGCCGTGGCCGGCCCTCTGCTCTACCTGCCGATCGACGAATGGCGCCAGCAGCTGGAGGTCAATCTGACCGGGGTGGTCATCGCCACCCAGGCCTTCGCGCCGCTGCTGGGCGCGGGCGGCCGCGTCGCGGATCCAGGTCGGATCGTCAACATCTCCTCGGTCGGCGGCCGCAACGCCAATCCGTTCATGGCCCCCTATTGCACCACCAAGTTCGGGCTGGAGGGCCTATCGGAATCCCTGCGCCGCGAGCTGCTGCCGTTCGGGGTCGATGTGGTGGTGGTCGCGCCGGGCGCGGTGGCGACGCCGATCTGGGACAAGGCCGACCAGATCGACACCACGCGCTACGCCAACACCGTCTACGGCGCCGCCCTGGACCGGCTGCGCGCCTACATGCTGCAGATCGGCAAGGCTGGCCTGGCGCCCGAGAAGATCGGCGAGGCGATCCACACCGCCCTGACCGCGCCCAGCCCCAAGGTTCGCTACGTCGTCTCGCCCTCCCCGATGCAGGTGCTGATGACCGAGATCCTGCCCAAGCGGACGGTGGATCGGATCACGGGCAAGCGGCTGGGCCTGCTGCCGGGCTAACCCAAGGCGCGCCAGGCGACATAGGCGGCGGTGGCCACGATCATCGCCGCGAATAGCCGACGGGCCAGCAGAGCCCTGGCCGCCAGGCGCGGCGCCAGCCTCGCCCCGGCCATCACGCCCGCGACACCGCCCGCCACGAGGGCCAGGAACAGCCGTCCGTCGACCAAGCCCGAGGCGGCGTAGCTGACGCTGGTGGCCGCGCCGAACAGGGTGACGGAGACCAGGGACGAGGCCGCCGCGTTGGCCAGGGTCATGCCGGTGGCCGCCATCAATCCGGGCGCGATCAGGAACCCGCCGCCGATGCCGAAGAAGCCGGCCGCCAGTCCCGTGACCGCGCCGATCGGCGCGAGGCGGACGGCCGCGGCCGGATCGAGGCGGACGTCGGGATCGCCGGGCGAGCCGGGCGCGCGGAACATCGACAGCCCCACCGCCGCCATGGCCAGGGCGAACCAGGCCAGCAGATGACCGCCCGGGACGGCCTTGGCCAGGTGGGCGCCGACCAGCGAGCCGACGAGGCCCGGCGCGCCGAACGTCAGGGCGCAGGGCCATTTGACCCGCCCGGCCCTGGCCTGGGCGACCAGGCCGGCGGCCGCGCTGACCGCCACGGCCGCCGCCGAGGTTCCGATCGCCACATGGGGATCTCGAACCCCGACGACGTACAGCAGCAGCGGCGTGGCCAGCACGGAGCCGCCGCCGCCGAACAGGGTCAGCAGCAGGGCGACCAGCGCCCCGCTGAACAGGGCCGCGAGCACGCTCGTATCCATGGCGTCACGCCGACGCCGGACGGTTCCAGGGCGCCAGGGCGAGCAGGCGCGCCATGCCGCAGAAGCCGGTCACGCCCGCCAAGGTCAGGCCGGCGCCGACAAAGCCGGCGATGCCGAACAGCAGGGGCGAGACCGTCAGCCCCAGGACCACGCTGGCCAGCACCAGCAGGCCGGCGGCGATCTGCACCTGGCGCATCATCTCCAGCGGGGCCCTCAGGTCCACCTCGACCGGCAGGCCGGCGGCGTCCCAGGCGTCGAGCCCGCCGTCCAGCACATAGGCGCGCGCGCCGCAGGCCGAGGCCAGGCGCTGGCCATTGGCGCCGGTGCGCATGCCAGAGCGACAGGTGAAGATCACCTCGCGTCCGTCGGGCAGGCCCAGCCCCTTGGCGTCCAGGGTGGACAGGGGCCGCGACAGGGCGCCCCGTGCGCGGCGGCGGGCGAATTCGTCGGGCTCGCGGATATCAACCAGGACGGCGCGGCGTTCGAATAGGCGCTGGGCGGCGTCTTCAGGTTTCAGCGGCGTCAGTGTGGGGGAGGTCATGGGCGGCGCTCTCTGCTGGGGGGCAAAAGATCTCCGCGAGGACGCCGACCACCTTCAAGGCGGCCGGGTCGGCGATCCGGTACCAGACGCTGGTGGCTTCGCGGCGCGCGGCCACGACCCCCTCGTCGCGCAACACCGCCAGGTGTTGCGAGAGCGCGGACTGCGACAGGCCGACGAGGGGTTGAATCTGCCCCACCGACCGTTCGCCTTCGGCGAGCTGGCACAGGATCATCAGCCGCCGTTCGTTGGCCAGGGCGCGTAGGAGCCTCGCGGCTTCGGCGGCGCTGACCTCGAACTGGCTGACATCGAAACGCGAGAGATCAAACATGAGAGCCATATATTAGCTTGTGCTAAATTAGCAAGTCCTTATATGAAGGCCATGCTCATTCGGAGGCTCCAACCATGCGACCCGGGGTTCAAGCGTTTTTCGATCCGGCCACCTTCACGGTCAGCTATCTGGTCAGCGACCCGGCCACTGGAGCGGCGGCCATCGTCGACCCGGTGCTGGACTTCGAGCCCAAGGCCGCGCGGCTCTCGACCCGATCGGCCGACGCCCTGCTGGCGGCCGTCAAGGCCCAGGGCCTGACTCTGGCCTATGTGCTGGAAACTCACGCCCACGCCGACCACCTGTCCGCCGCCGACTACATCCGCCGCGAGACGGGCGCGAGGATCGTCATCGGGGCCCGCATCGTCGAAGTGCAGAAGGCCTTCATCCCGATGTTCGAGGCCGAGGTCGCCGCCGACGGCGCGGTGTTCGACGTGCTGATGAACGAAGGCGACACCCTGCCGCTGGGCGACCTGACCATCGGCGCCCTGCACACGCCGGGGCACACGCCGGCCTGTCTGACCTATCTGATCGGCGACGCCGCCTTCGTCGGCGACACCGTGTTCATGCCCGACTATGGCACGGCCCGCGCCGACTTCCCGGGCGGCGACGCGCGCACCCTCTATCGCTCGATCCGAAAGGTGCTGGATCTTCCGGCGGAAACCCGGATCTTCGTGGGGCACGACTACCTGCCGGAGGGCCGGTCGGACTATCGCTGGGAAACCACCGTGGCCGAGGAGCGGGACCGCAACATCCACGTAGGCGGCGATGTCGGGGAGGACGCGTTCGTGGCCCTGCGGCAGGCGCGCGACGCCACCCTGGCCGCGCCCACCCTCATCCTGCCCGCGCTGCAGGTGAACATCCGCGCCGGGGCCCTGCCCGAGCCCACGGCGGCGGGGAACGTCTTCCTGCGGTTGCCGGTGACGCGGGTCGCCTAGCCCACCATCGACCAGTCCAATGGCTCGCCGCGCGCGATGTCGCGGGTCGCGGGCTTGCCCAGGACGTTGTCCAGTTCGCCGGGCGGCAGGCCGTTGCCGGGGCGGACCGAGCGGATGTTGGCGCGAGACAGCGTCTCGCCAGCCTTGATATCCGTCGTGACGTAGAGCGAGCGGCGGAACAGCAGGCTGCCCTGCTCGGCGCCCAGCACGTCGTAGTGGGCCGCGCCCAGCGAAGCCCAGGCGTTCTTGGTGTCGTCGACCAGAGCCTTGAACTCGGCCGGCTCCAGGCTGAAGCCGGCGTCCGGCCCGCCGTCGGCGCGAGCCAGGGTGAAGTGCTTCTCGACCGCGCAGGCGCCCAGGGTCACCGCCGCCACCGAGGCGGCCGTGCCCGGGGTGTGGTCCGACAGGCCGATCGGGCAGCCGAAGCGCGCGGCCATGTCCGGCACGGTCCGGACGTTCGCGTCGGCGAACGTCGCCGGATAGCTCGACACGCAGTGCAGCAGCAGCACGCCCTTCGCCCCGGCCTCAAGGGCGGTGTCCAGCGCCGTCTGCATTTCACGCAGATTGGCCATGCCGGTCGAGATGATCAGCGGCTTGCCCTTGGACGCGGCGTACTTGATCAGCGGCAGGTCGACGGCCTCGAACGAGGCGATCTTGAAGGCCGGCGCGCCCAGGCTGTCCAGCAGGTCGACGGCGGTCTCGTCGAACGGGCTGGAGAAGATCGTCACCCCCCGCTGCTTGGCGCGCTCGAAGATGGCCGCGTGCCACTCGAACGGGGTTTGGGCCTCTTCGTAGAGTTCATAGAGGGTGCGCCCGTCCCACAGCCCGCCGTGGATCCTGAACTCGGGCCGGTCGACGTTCAGCGTGATGGTGTCGGCGGTGTAGGTCTGGATCTTGATCGCGTCGCAGCCGGTGTCGGCGGCGGCGTCGACCATCGTCAGGCAGCGCTCGAGGCTGCCATTGTGATTGCCCGACAGCTCGCAGATCACATACGGCGAATGATCGGCGCCGATCTTGCGGCCGGCGATCTCGATGGAGGGGGCGGACATGACGGATCACCCGAAAACGTGGTTGCCGACAGTTTAACCCGCGAAAGGTGGACGAGGCGTCAATCGCGGGGCGTGTCGTCCTCGACCGACTCCCGCGCCCGCCGCCGCTTCGAGGCCGCGATCGCGATCAGCGACACCGCCACGGCGATCGTCGACGCGCCGACGGCGACGTTTCCGATCGCCATATTGACCACGGACACGAGGAGCAACAGTACGGCCAGGCTGATCAGAACTCGATGCCGCATCAGATTTCCCCCGCTCGGCGCCCATCGCCTCCAGCCGGAATCGACACTATATCTGCGGCCATGTCCACGACCGCTCCCCGCCACACCCGCTGCCTGATCATCGGTTCGGGTCCCGCCGGCTACACCGCCGCCATCTATGCCGCCCGCGCGCTGCTGAAGCCCGTGCTGATCGCCGGCATCCAGCCGGGCGGCCAGCTGACCATCACGACCGATGTCGAGAACTATCCGGGCTTTGCCGACGTGATCCAGGGCCCTTGGCTGATGGACCAGATGCGCGCCCAGGCCGAGCACGTCGGCACGGAGTTCGTCGGCGACATCGTCACCGCGGTCGACCTCTCCAAGCGCCCGTTCGCGGTCAAGACCGACAGCGGCCAGGACTGGATCGCCGAGACGATCATCATCGCCACCGGCGCCCAGGCCAAGTGGCTGGGCCTGGAAAGCGAGAGCAAGTTCCAGGGCTTCGGCGTCAGCGCCTGCGCCACCTGCGACGGCTTCTTCTATCGCAACAAGGAAGTCATCGTGGTCGGCGGCGGCAACACGGCCGTGGAAGAAGCCCTGTTCCTGACCAGCTTCGCCAGCAAGGTGACCCTGGTCCACCGCAAGGACGAGCTGCGGGCCGAGAAGATCCTGCAGGAGCGCCTGCTGGCCCACCCGAAGATCCAGGTGGTCTGGGACAGCGCCATCGACGAGGTCAAGGGCGACACCGACCCGATGGGGGTGACGGGCGTGCGCCTTAAGAACGTCAAGACCGGCGCGACCACCGAGCTCTCCGCCGACGGCGTCTTCATCGCCATCGGCCACGCCCCGTCGTCGGAGCTGTTCGCCGGCCAGCTGGAAACCGGCCCCGGCGGCTATCTGAAGGTCAAGCCGGGCACGGCCTCGACCGCGATCCAGGGCGTCTACGCCGCCGGCGACGTGACCGACGACGTCTATCGCCAGGCCGTCACCGCGGCCGGCATGGGCTGCATGGCGGCGCTGGAGGCCGTGCGCTTCCTGGCCGAGGAAGACCACAAGGCCGCCCATCATCCGATCAGCCACGAGGAAGCGGGCAAGATCGGGGTCTGGTGAGCGCCAGCGCCCCCTCCGTCTCGCCGCTTCGCGTCGATCCACCTCCCCCGTTGTACGGGGGAGGATGAGGCGCATCCTCCTCCCCTGCGCAGCGGGGGAGGTGGCGCGATGCGAATACGCATCGTGACGGAGGGGGCGCTCCGCGACCTCAGTTCAGCGGAGTCAGCAAACTCGGCGGCCGGGGTTTCGGCTTGGGCGGCGGCGGAGGCGGCGCGGCCGGCGCCGGCGGGGCCGCGACGGCCGGCGGGGGCGGCTCGCTCACCGCTTCCAGCGCCTTGTTGATCCGGGCGATCTCGTCCTGGGTCGGGATGCGGCGGCCGGCGACCGTGCCCTGCATGGTGTAGCGCTCGCCGGTCGGCGAGTTGGGATCGGCCACCACCACCATCTTGGCGTCGGGCAGGACGAGGTTCGAGACCCCCAGCATCTGGGCCATGGCCCCGGTCGGGACCGCCGGCGCGTTCTGGGCGGCCAGCACCTCGGGCGGCGCCGCCTCCAGGGTGCGCGGATCGGCGGCCATCAGGATCTCGGCCGAGACGGTCTCGTTGCCCGAATAGCGACCGGTGAAGGCCTTCAGGGTCCCGGACGGTCCGGTCCAGCGATAGAAGATGTGCTGGCCGAACTGACGCAGCTTGACCAGGGTCGGGGCCCAGTACGGCGCGACATAGTCAGCGTGATAGTGGGTGGCGGTGCCCACCGGCTTGAACACGAAGCCGCTGAGCGCGCGCTTGGCCACCGCCTGGGCGTTGGCCCACAGGGCCGGCACCGGCGTGCGGGCCAGCGAGCCGTCGCAGGCGAAGCTGAACTGGCAGCCGGTCGCGCGCGCCGCGCCCTCGTAGATCACCCCGCAGATCGACTTCGGATAGCCGGGGTGGCGCATGCGGTTGATCACCGTCTGGGCCACGGCCTGCTGCCCCTCGCCAGGCTCGAAGCCGGCCTCGTAGTATACCGCCTGGGTCAGGCAGTTCAGCGCCTTGGCGCGAGCGTCGGCCGTGCCGGTCAATACGAACGGGCGGGCGGCCTCCAGCTCGTCGGGCGCCTGGGGCCGCAGCGCGTTGATGATCCGGGCCTCATCGAAATCGGGCACGCGGTCGCCGATGCGCGGGATGTCCTTGAGATTGATCACCTCCCAGCCTTCGACACGGCCCCAGTAGTCCTTGTGCGGACGCGGATCGTGACGCTTGGCCAGGGCCAGCATCGCGGGATCCATGTCGGCGACATAGTGCCGCAGGCCCCGCTCGCTGAAGCTGGAGGTGATGCGCATCAGGCCGCCCTCGCGGCCCGCGCCGGCCGGCACGTAATAGGTCGCGCACGCGGACAGTCCGCCGGCGATCAGCAGGGTCGCGGCGGCCTTCCAGGCCAGGGTCTCGGTCAGGGTCCCCACCCCGCCCCCGGGCGCGATTATTTGCTACCGAGGGTAGAGCGGATCATCCAGGCATGTTTCTCGTGCGCCTGGAGCCGCTGGGTCAGAAGGTCGGCGGTGGCCTCGTCACCGGCGTCGTCGGCGACCGGGAAGGCATCGCGCAAGGTGCGGATAACCGTTTCATTGTCGGCTTTCAGCTCGCTCAGCATGGCTTCCCATTCGTTCTCAGGATTGCCGTCCTTGATGCTCGAGAGGTTGCCGAACGCGGCGTAGCCCTGCGGCGCCAGCTCACCCAGAGCGCGAATGCGTTCGGCGATGTCGTCCAGCGCCGCCCACTCTTCCTGATACTGACCTTCGAGCAGAACATGCAACGACTGGAAGTTCGGACCGCGAACGTTCCAGTGATAACCGTGCGTCTTGAGATAGAGCGCATAGCTGTCCGCCAAAACCTTGTTCAGCGACGCGGCGATGTCGGCCCGCTGTTTGGCGGTCAGTCCGGTGTTGAGGGCGTCAGCCATCATGATCTCCCGTGTTGCGTGCTCTAGGTAAGCGTGTCCATGCTCTTGGCAAGACATCTTTGCGGGGAGCGGAGGTGCAGAACAAAGACGCCCAACCCTTGGCCTCCGACGAGTCCGGACGAATCCATGGCCTGATTAGCGCCTGGCTGATCCCTCCGGTTCCGCCGCCGGCGTGGCGCAGCGCGATCGCCTCGCTGATCGGGGTGTCGATGGCGGTGTTGATGCGCGTGGCCCTGCTGGGCCTGCACGGCGGCGTCGGCGCCACCCAGCCCTTCTTCCCCGCCATCATGCTGGTCACCCTCTACGCCGGCTGGCGCTGGGGTCTGGTCCCGCTGGGCGCCGGCGCGGTCTTCGGCTGGTGGCTGTGGGGCGGGCGCGACCACGAGGCGCTGTCCGAGGACGAGCTGGCCACCATGGTCATCTATCTGATGTGCGCCGGAATGGTCCTGGTCGCCATCGAGGCCCTGCGCGGCGCCATGCGCGGCCTGGCCCGGGCCCGCGAGGAGCGCGCCGACGCCGAGGCCCGCCTGCGCGTCACCCAGACCGCCGCCGGCGTCGGTCCCTGGGACTTCGACATGGTCGCCAACGAGCTGTTCCTGTCGCCCGGCGCGCGGCGCAACATAGGCGTGTCCGACGACGCCAAGCTGAAGCTCGAGGACCTGTCGAAATACGTCCACCCGGACGACCGCGAAATGGTGCGCCAGCGGGTGCGGCGGGCGATCGCCGGCCAGCAGGACTACGAGGTCGAGTACCGCCTGGCCGACACCAGCCGGGGCGAGCGCTGGGTCCACGGCCGCGGCGAGGTGATCCGCGACGAGGACGGCAAGCCGGTCCGCATGATCGGGCTGAACTTCGACGTCACCAACCGCCGCCGCTCCGAGGAGCAGGTGCGCGAGAGCGAGGCGCGGTTCCGGAACCTGGCCGATAGCGCTCCAGCCCTGATGTGGGTCTCGCGGCCGGGCGGCATCCGCGAGTTCGTCAACCGCGCCTATGTCGAGTTCGCCGGGCTCGACTACGACGGGGCCCTGACCATGGACTGGCGCACGCGCCTGTTCCCCGACGACCTGCCCAACATCCTGAAGGCCCAGGTCCAAGGCGAGGCCTCGCGCAAGCCGTTCAGCCTGGAGGGCCGCTATCGCCGGGCGGACGGCGAGTGGCGGTGGCTGAAGTCGTTCTCCCAGCCGCGCTTTGGCCCCGACGGCGCCTTCATCGGCTTCATCGGCATCGCGTTCGACACCACCGACGCCAAGCAGGCCGAGGCTAATCTGACCGGGCTCAACGAGCTGCTCGAGGAGCGGGTCTCGGCCGCCGTGGCCGAGCGCGACGCGGCCCAGGCGGCCTTGCTGCAGTCGCAGAAGCTGGAGGCCATCGGCCAGCTGACCGGCGGGGTGGCCCACGACTTCAACAACCTGCTGACCGTGATCATCGGCGCCCTGGACGTGGTCGAGCGCCATCCCGACGACGAGCGCCGCCGCGAACGCATGATCGCCGCCGCCCTGGCCGCCGCCAAGCGCGGCGAGAAGCTGACCCAGCACCTGCTGGCCTTCGCGCGCCGCCAGCCGCTGAAGCCCGAGATCTGCCGCGTCGACCGCCTGATCGCCGAGTGCGAGGGCCTGCTGAGGCGGGCCCTGGGCGACGCTTACACCTTCCACCTGCGCCTGGGCGTGGGGCTGCGCAGCGCCCGGATCGACGCCGGCCAATTCGAGGCGGCCCTGCTGAATCTGGTGGTCAACGCCCGCGACGCCACCCCGCCCGGCGGCGAGGTGACCATCGAGTCCCGCCCCGTCACCCTCACCCGCAAGCAGGGCGAGCTGGAGCCGGGCCGCTATCTGCGCGTGGCCGTCCGCGACACCGGCGCCGGCATGGACGCGGCGACCATCGCCCGCGCCGTCGAGCCGTTCTTTACCACCAAGGCGCCCGGCGAGGGCACGGGCCTTGGCCTCTCCCAGGTCTACGGCTTCGCCCGGCAGAGCGGCGGCTCGGTCGACATCGAGAGCAAGCCCGGCCATGGCGCCACCGTGGCCCTGATGCTGCCGGTCATCGAGGGCGACACCGTCGTCCGCAGGGTCGCCAAGGTGGACCACGTCCAGGCCCAGGTCCCCTCGCGCGTCCTATTGGTCGAGGACGACCCGCAGGTGGCCGAGCTGATCGACGCCATGCTGCACGATCTGGGACACTCGGTGGTCCGCGCCAGCGGCGTCGAGGAGGCCCTGTCGCGCCTGGCCCAGGACGGCGACATCCAGCTGGTCCTCAGCGACGTGATCATGCCCGGCGGCCGGAGCGGCGTGGACCTGGCCGAACAGCTGGCCGCCGACCGCCCCGGCCTGCCGGTGGTGCTGTGCTCGGGCTATACCGGCGGCGACCAGGGCCGGGCCCGGGCGGGCGACTGGCCCTTCATCAGCAAGCCGTTCTCGCTGGAGACCTTGGCGCAAGCGCTAGCCCAGGCGCGGCCGCACTAGGGCGCGGCGCGGATCCGGGGAAGCTTTCGACTCTGCAACTTAGAGATTATAGGAAATCCGGGTTGTAACCGAAGAGCCTGGCCATGCGACACGCCCTTGCGCCCAACCTGATGTCGAGCGCCTTGATGCTGGTGTCCCTTTCGGGGGGACAGGCGCAAGAACGCGCGCTCGACAGGATGACGATCGACGGCGTGCAAGCCGGGAGGGTCGCGCTCGCCAAGGTTTGCCTACCCGCGATCCTTGGCGCGCAATCGATCGAACCGCTGGCCATCGCCCAAGGCATGCTTCCCGCCTCGGCGCGCGAGGTTGGCGGCGGAAAGGCCGACAAGGCCTGGCGGTTGGGGTTGGTCGAGCCCGCCTATGCGGTGGCCTGGAGCGACGGGAGCTGCACGGCCCTTGTCGAGAAAGGCTCCCGCGAAGCCCTCGGCGCCATGGCCGAGGGCGAGATTCTTGGTCGCCCCGAAGGCTTCAAGCGCGGTTCGGTGGCCGTGGTCGAGAACGGGCGCTTGGAGCGAAGCATCTATTGCGCGCAAGTCCGCGGCGGTTGGGCGTTGGTCAGCATTACGGTCGCCGGACCCAAGCGCGTGTCGCGGACTCGCGCCCTGTCCTCGACCGTCTATCTCAGGCCGACCCCGTCGGCGCTTTGCGCGGCGAGCTGAGCGTCGGCGGTCGCATCCGAGCGACCGCCCTCAAGCCCAAGTAAGAAAAACCTTCACTGAACCGACATCGAACCGGCCTATAGCGCGTACGCGCCTGGGCGCGGGGTGGGACGAATCGCGCCCTGTCCGCTAGGTCCGGCGCATCTCCAGACGGTCACAAGGCCGCGAACAAGGTGTCTCTCCCCATGCGAACTGCCCCCTCGAAACACGCCCTGCTGCTGGGTACGGCCTTCGCCGCGACCTTGAGCCTCGCCGGCGCCGCCCACGCCCAGCAGGTCGCCTCGGCCGATCCGGCCAGCGCCACCGCCCTCGACGCGATCGTCGTCACCGCCGAGCGCCGCTCGGAAAACCTGCAGAAAGTCCCGCTGTCGGTGGCCGCCGTCTCGGGCGACCAGCTGCGCGCCGTTACCGCCGACGGCGGCGACATCCTGGCGCTGTCGGGCAAGGTGCCCAGCTTCTACGCCGAGACCACCACGGGCCGGATCTTCCCGCGCTTCTACATCCGCGGCCTGGGCAACATCGACTTCTACCTCGGCGCCTCGCAGCCGGTGTCGATCATCCAGGACGACGTCGTGCTGGAGCACGTGGTGCTGAAGTCGAACCCGCTGTTCGACATCCAGCAGGTGGAAGTGCTGCGCGGCCCGCAAGGCTCGCTGTTCGGTCGCAACACCACGGCCGGCATCGTCAAGTTCGACACCGTCAGGCCGAGCGACACCTATAAGGGCCGCTTCAGCGCGTCGTACGGCAGCTACGGCACGACGACCTTCGACGGCGGCGTCGGCGGCCCGATCGCCGACGGCCTGTCGTTCCGCGCCTCGGTCCTCTACCAGCACCGCGACGACTGGGTGGACAACACCTATGCCGGCGCCAGCGCCGACGGCACCATGTCGCCGAAGAAGAACGCCCTGGGCGGCTTCACCGAAAAGGACGCCCGCATCCAGGTCCTGGCCAAGCCGAACGACAAGCTGTCGTTCCTGGTCTCGGCCCACGCCCGCAACTACGAGGGCACGTCGACCCTGTTCCTGCGCCAGGCCATCACCAAGGGCTCGAACAAGGTCAGCGTGCCGCGCGACCAGGTCGCCCTCGACGAGGCGGCCTACAATCCGCAGGCCTATGACACCCAGGGGATCTCGGCCCACATCGACTACGACTTCGGTCCGGTGACCCTGACCTCGATCAGCGCCTACGAGCACAGCGCCGGCTACAGCCGGGGCGACACCGACGGCGGCGCGGCGGCCAACTTCCCGGTCAATGGCGTTCCGAACGGCTTCGGCCAGTCGATGGGCCAACTGCGCGACCTGGACCAGCTGACCCAGGAAATCCGCCTGGCCAGCAACGGCGACGGAAAGCTGAAGTGGCAGGTCGGCGGCCTGTACTTCGACTCGCGCGACACCACCGACTTCTACCAGCGCGGCTATTTCCTGCTGCCGACCTCGGCCGGCTACAACCCCAACAACTGGGTGCGCCTGCACAACCTGAACACCTCGTGGGCGGTGTTCGGCCAGGTCAGCTACCAGCTGACCGACGCCCTGACGGTCACCGCCGGCGTGCGTGACACCTACGACGCCAAGAAGACGGTGCTGGCCAAGACCTCGAACAACGCCGCCAACGTCTCGACCTATGCCGGCCGTCGCTATGTGCGTCTGGCCGACGAGCAGGTCAGCTGGGACCTGTCGGCCAACTACCAGGTCAATCCGGACGTCAGCCTCTACGCCCGGGCGGCCAAGGGCTTCCGCGGCCCGACCATCCAGGGCCGCTCGGCGGTGTTCAACGCCGACTTCACCACGGCGGATTCGGAAACGATCCAGTCGTACGAAGTGGGCTTCAAGAGCGCCCTGCTGGACAACAGCCTGCGCCTGAACGCCTCGGCCTTCACCTACGAGGTCAAGGACATCCAGCTGAACGGCAACGACAGCAACGGCAACGGCGTGCTGTTCAACGCCGACAAGGCTAAAGCCTACGGCGTCGAGGCCGACCTGGAATGGCGTCCGGTCCAGAATCTGCTGCTGACGGCTGGCGCCAGCTACCTGCACAGCGAGATCCAGGACAAGCGCGTCTACGCCCAGGTTTGCGCCCTGAACGGTGTGGTGGTCTGCACGGTCGAAAATCCGACGATCAAGGTGGGGACCAACACCTTCGCCCAGATCGACGGCCAGCCGCTGCCGAACGCCCCGAAGTACAATCTCAACTTCACGGGCCGCTATGACATCCCGGTCGGCGAGGCGGGCCGCCTGTTCGTCGCCACCGACTGGAACGTCCAGGGCTACACCAACCTCGTGCTCTACAAGACCCGCGAGTTCTACTCGAAGGGCAGCTTCGAGGGCGGCCTGAAGCTGGGCTACGAGAACCTGGACAAGGGCTACGAGATCGCCGTGTTCGGTCGCAACATCACCAACGAGAAGAACCTCAAGGGCGTGATCGAGAACTACATGGCCGCCGTCTACAACGAGCCGCGCGTCATCGGCGTCTCGCTGAGCGCCAAGCTGAAGTAAGCGCTTTTCAATGGACCCGGTCGTAGGATCGGGCCGCTTTTCCAGCCCCGGAGCTTCGTGCTCCGGGGCTTTTCCTTGGGCGGCGACGGAGCGTGAACGCCCCCACCGTCACGATGCGTATCCGCATCGCGCCACCTCCCCCGTTTCACGGGTGAGGAAGTTGCGGCTTACCTCTCCTCCCCCCCGCCCGCGGGGGAGGTGGATCGGCGTCGATAGACGACGAGACGGAGGGGGCGCTTCCCCTACCCGAAGAACGACTCCACCGGCTCCACCGCCGCGACGGGCAGCGGGGCCTGGATCACGCAGGTCAGGCCCTCCGGCGCGTAGCGGACGTCGACCACGCCGCCCAGGTCCTGCTCGATGCTGATCTTGATCAGCCGTGAGCCGAACCCCAAGCCCTTCGGCGGAGCGACGATCGGGCCGCCCTCCTCGCGCCAGTCGAGGACGAAGCGGGCGACGCCGTCATCGGCCACGACCGCGCGCCAGGCGACCTTCACGCAGCCCGACGCGACCGAAAGCGCCCCGTACTTGGCCGCGTTGGTCGCCAGCTCGTGGAACACCAGGCCCAGGGCCAGGGCCTGGCGGGCCGAGAGCTCCAAGCGGTCGCCTTCCAGCGACACCTGGCTGTCGGGATAGGGCGCCAGCTCCTGGGCCAGCAGATCGCCGATGGCGGCGGCCTCCCAGCTGGACTGGGTCAGGACGTCGTGGGTGGCCGACAGGGCCATCAGCCGGTCCTCGAACACCTTGCGGAAATCGCTCATCGAGCCGGCGCGGCGCGCGGTGTGGGCGGCGATCGACTGGATGGTCGCCAAGGTGTTCTTGACCCGGTGGTTCAGCTCATTGGTTAGCAGGCGCAGCCGCCGCTCGCTGGCCGTGACCGCCGCGAAGGCCACGTGGCGGTCGGTGACGTCCAGCACCACGCCCATCATCCGCCGAGCCTTGCCGCTCGCGTCGCGCAGCACCTCGCCGCGAACATTGACCCAGCGATCCTGATTGATCAGGCGATATTCGATGTCGTAAGCGCCGCCCGTGCGCAGGGCGCTCTCGAAGGCCTTGTCGCGCCGCGCGCGATCCTCCGGCGACAGGGCGCCTAGCCAGCGGTCCAGGGTCAGGGCCTCGTCGGGCCCCAGGCCGAACAGCGCCTTGCCCTTGCTGGAGACATGCAGGACGTTGGCGCCCAGGTCGAACTCCCAATAGCCCACCCCGCCGGCGTCCAGCGCCTGCAGGATGTTGCCGCGCTGGTCATACAGCGAGGCCATCAGGGCCAGGAACAGGATCAGCAGGGTGCCGCCCGCCACACCCATGCCGATGATGAACGGGCTCACCCCCAGCGGGGCGACGGGATGGGCCTCGGCGCTCGGCGTCAGGCGCAGGGCGGCCATGGCGGTGAAGTGCATGCCCACCACCGCCGCGCCCAGCAGCGAGGCGGCGATGCTCCGCTCGATCGGCCCGCTTCCGCGACGGGCCACGGCCAGGGCGGCGGTCGAGGCGACCACGGCCAGGATCAGCGAAGCGACGACGAGATCGGCGCGATAGCCCAGCGACACCGCCGACCGCAGCGCGGCCATGCCGACATAGTGCATCAGGCAGATGCCCGCGCCCATGGCCGCGCCCGCGATCAGCAGGCCGTTCCGCCCGACCCGCTCGCGCGTGGCGCCGAGGAAGGCGGCCCAGGTCGAGGAGATCGCCAGGGCCAGCGAAGCCACCGTCAGGCTCGGGTCGTAGGCGACCGGCGAGCCTGGGTCGAAGCTCAGCATGGCGATGAAGTGCATCGACCAGATGCTCAGGCCCATGGCGACGGCCGCGGTGCTGATCCAGACCAGCCGGGCCTGGCCCACGTGCCCGGAGACTCTTCGCGCCAGGTCGAGCGCTGTCCAGGATCCGAAGATCGCCACGCCCAGCGACAGGGCGACGAACGTCCAGGGGTGGTGATGATGATGCAGGATCGTCGTTCCCGTGTTCGCCGCGCCCGTTCCGCCAGTGTGCTCAACGTTGGGACGAACGTCCAGGCTTGATGGCGAAACGCCAAGAAAGCTCGCCTTACGGACATCCATCCGCTAGGCCGCTCTTCGACGACCCCTTGCTTCGGAACCCCCATGGTCCCCTTCTCCGACGACATCTTCACCGAACCCGAGGACGTGGATCCAGACACCCTGGCCAATCTGGGACCGTTGCGGCCGCTGGCCGGCGTCTGGGAGGGCCGCAAGGGCGTCGATCTCAATCCCAAGGCCGAGGGCCCCGAACGCCGCGAGTTTCTCGAGCGCATCGAGATGCAGCCGATCGATCCTCAGGCCAACGGCCCGCAGCTGCTCTATGGGCTGCGCTATCACGTCCACATCGTCGCCTCGGACGAGGACACCACCTTCCACGACCAGATCGGCTATTGGCTGTGGGAGCCGGCCACGGGGCTGATCATGCAGACCCTGGCCATCCCGCGCGGACAGGTGGCCCTGGCTCGCGGCCACGCCAAGCCGGACGGCGCGGGCCTGGTCATCCGCGCCGAGCGGGACACGCCCGGCTATGGCATCTGCTCGACGGACTTCCTGGAGTGGGCGTTCCGCACCGACTCCTACGACCTGGACGTGACCTTCGACGCCGACGGCGGCTGGTCCTACGTGTCGACGACCATCCTGCAGGTCCGCGGCCGCACCGCGCCGTTCCGCCACGTGGACCGCAACAGCCTGACCAAGGTGGCCGAGCCGCGGCCCAATCCCAGCGCGCGGATCGCGGCCGGCGAGGCCTCCATCGCCGACGCGCATGGCTTCGTCTCGATGATCCCGCCGGGGCCGGAGTCCTCGCCCAGCGAATCCTGACGGAAACGCCGCGATATCAACCCACTAACGCCGTCATCCCGGATAGCCTCTGCGAGGCTTCCGGGATGACACTTGAAGGGCGGGCGCCAGTAGGTATCGAACCCAAGCGACGCTCGATCGGCACAGGGGGTGACATCCCGTGAACTTGGCCCTACGTTAGGCCCATGATCCTCGCCGCCAGCCAACAGCTGTTTTGGTACTTTAGCTATCCGACGCCTCTGGCGTTGGGAGGGGATCGTTCGGCCTGAATTCAGCGCCGCGAACGTCTTCACCAGCCGCCAGGGGTTCCCCGGGCGGCTTTTTTCATGGCCCTCCGGACGCCCAGTTTTCCCGGAGTTTCGCCATGCCGTCCTCGACTAACGCTCACCTCATCTCGCTGCCCGTCCCCACGGACGACCTGCGCATTTCGCGCCTGCAGACCCTCAGCCCGCCCGCCCAGGTGATCGGCGAGGCGCCGGCCACCTCATCGATCGCCGAGATCGTCGGCGACGCCCGCCACGCCGTGCACCGGATCCTGGGCGGCCAGGACGACCGCCTGGTGGTGGTGATCGGCCCTTGCTCGATCCACGATCCCAAGGCCGCCATCGACTATGCCCGCCGCCTGGCCGTCGAGCGCGAGCGCCACGCCGGCGAGCTGGAGGTGATCATGCGGGTCTATTTCGAAAAGCCGCGCACCACGGTCGGCTGGAAGGGCCTGATCAACGATCCCGACCTGGACGGCGGCTTCCGGATCAACGAGGGCCTGCGGCTGGCGCGGCGGGTGCTGCTGGACGTCAACGCCCAGGGCCTGCCGGCGGCCTGCGAGTTCCTGGACGTCACCACCCCGCAATATATCGCCGACCTGGTGGCCTGGGGCGCGATCGGCGCGCGCACGACCGAGAGCCAGATCCACCGCGAGATGGCTTCGGGCCTCTCCTGCCCGGTCGGCTTCAAGAACGGCACCAACGGCGACGTCAAGGTCGCGGTCGACGCGGTGCTGGCCGCCGCCCAGCCGCACCATTTCCTGGCCGTGACCAAGGAGGGCCGCGCGGCTATCGCCACCACCACGGGCAATGCCGACAGCCACGTAGTGCTGCGCGGCGGCAAGACGCCCAACTACGACGCCGCCAGCGTGGCGGCCGTCGCCGAGGCCCTGGCCAAGGCCGGCCTGCCGCCACGGATCATGGTCGACGCCAGCCACGCTAACAGCGGCAAGAACCACGAGAACCAGCCCGCCGTCGTGGCCGACCTCTGCGCCCAGGTCGCGACCGGCGCCTCGCCGGTGATGGGGGTGATGATCGAGAGCAATCTGGTCGCCGGCCGCCAGGACATCGTCGCGGGTCAGCCCCTGACCTACGGCCAGTCGGTCACCGACGCCTGCGTCGACTGGCACACCTCGGTGGGCCTGCTCGATCAGCTGGCCGCGGCGGTGCGGGCGGGGCGTCTGAAGCGCTAGTCGGCGCAAAAAGAAAGGGCCGGCTCCTTTCGGAGCCGGCCCCTCAGAGGACCCGAAGGCCTTCTGTCCTAGTACTCGAAGCGCACGCCCACCTTGAACGTACGGCCGACCAGGCCGGCGTAGTGGTAGGTGGTCAGGAAGTTCGGAGCCGAGGCGTAGGCGCCCGGCGCGATCGGAGCGCGCTTGTCGAACACGTTGCCGACGTTGGCGTACAGTTGCACGCCTTCCTTCACTTCCGCCGTGGCGTTCAGGTCCACGTTGACGAACTTCTTGATGTTGCAGAACTTGCCGGCGATCGCGGCGTTGCCGGTGGCGTACGGGTTACCCGCCGTGCACTCGGTGCTGCCGTTGGTGTCGGCGGCGACCGACTTGATGCTGCCGACATAGTAGGCGGTGGCCGACAGGGTGTACTTGTCACCGAAGGCCAGCGTGTTCTGCCAGTTGCCCTTCCAGTCCGGCGTGCCGTTACCCGACGACAGGTCGTACGGGCCCAGCGTGCCAGCGTACTTCTGCACTTCCGTGGCGGTGTGCAGGTCGTACTTCAGCAGGTGGGTGACTTCCACCCGGCTGGTCAGGCGGACGCTGTCGGTCAGGTTGAACTTGCCGGTCGCGGAGACATCGACGCCCGAGGTGATCGCGTAGTTGGCGTTCACGTACGGGACGTTGATGATCAGGACGCGCGGCTGGGCGGTCGGGAACAGCGGGTCGGGCGCGTCGACGACGTTACAGGAGTAACCGGCGCCCACGGCGGCGACGGCGGCGCAACCCGCGGTCTGCGAACCGGCGGCGTAGTACGCGGCCACGGCCTTGGAGATGTCCGGGCCCGAGGTGATCAGGTCCGACTTCTTCACGTTGTAGTAGTCGACCGTCAGGCTGAGCCAACGGGTCGGCTCGGCGATGACGCCGGCGGTGAAGCTACGCGACTTTTCCGGCTTCAGGTCCGGGTTGCCGGCCACGCCGCGACCCAGGCTGTAGGCCTGGGAGTACGGGTTGGTCGTACCGCCGTGCGCGGTTTGGAAGGCCGTCGGCGGCGTGGTGGTCACGAAGCCGGCGTACTGCGAGCGCGGGCCCGATTCAGCGAAGGTCGGCGCGCGGAAGCCCTTGGAGTAGGTGCCGCGGAAGGCCAGTTGCTTGATCGGGGTGAACTTCGCGCCGAACTTCGGCGAGAAGTGGTGGAAGCCTTCCGAATAGTCGTCGTAACGGCCCGAGACGTTCAGTTCGAGGTTGTCGAGGACCGGGGCGGCGACTTCGAAGAAGCCGGCCTTCACGGTGTGCTTGCCGAACGCCGAGGCGGTCGACAGGGTCCAGGTGTCCAGACGGGCGTTCTGGTTGTTGTTGACCAGGACTTCCTTGCGGATCTGGGCGCCCAGGGCCAGCTGCATGTCGCCGCCCGGCAGGGTCCACAGCTTGTGGGTGATCGAGCCGTCCAGCGACATCACCGACGAGTGCGACGGCGTGACCATGTCCGGCGACACCGACTGACGGACCGCATCGGTGTTCTTCGACGGGTCGACGAAGTTGTACGAACCGGTGTTGATGGCCTTCAGCGTGTTGGCGATGTTCAGATAGCCGTACTGGGTCAGCTTCAGGTTATCGCGCGCGCCGACGCCTTCGATGCGCCAGTTCCAGTCGTCGCCGAACGAACCGTTGAACCCGAAGGTGCCGCGGATCACTTCGTTCTGGCGGTTGCTGCCCGAGTGGATGTCACCGAACAGGTAGTAGATGCGCGCCGCGCCGTTGGCCGGGTCGGCCGCGAAGGCGGCGGCGAACGGGTTGTTCGGGTTCAGCGTGTGGGTCGGATCGGTGGCGCAGTTGACGCCCGCCGCGCAGATGTAGACCGGCAGGACGATGCCCGGGTTCGACGAGGCCAGCGACGGCGCGCCGCCGAAGGGCTGCGTGGCCCGCAGGGCGCGCGGAGCGCTGATGATGTCGACTTCCGACTTCGAGTAGCTGCCGGTGGCGTAGGCTTCGATGTTCTCGCTCAGACGGGCGCTGATGCGGCCGTTGAAGGCGTAACGCTTCTGCTTCGGCGCGATCTGGCTGTAGGCGTCGACCAGGTTCCACTTACAACCCGTGCCGTTGGCCGAGGCCGACACTTGCGTGTAGGTGCCGTTGGCGCAGTTCAGGTTCAGCGACTGGTAGGCCGTAGTCAGCGGAGCGCCGACCTTGCCCGCGAGCGGGTTGTTCAGGTCCGACTGGCTGACGCGGGTCACGACGGCGTTCGGCGTGGCGGTGGTCAGGGCCTGGTCGGCGGTGTTGTTGTCCAGGCCGCCGATCGAGCTCAGGTCCTGGGTGTTGTACGGGAAGCCGCGGCTGTGGCTTGAGACCCGGCCGTTCGTCTGATACTCGGCGTTGACGTAGACGTTCCAGCCGCTCTCGGCGTAGTCGCCGTAGCCCAGGGTGATGTCGGCGCGGCGATGCTCGGCGTCGCCGCGATCGCTTTCGCCGGCTTCCATGCTGCCCTTAACGCCGACGAATTGCTTCTTCAGCTTCAGGTTCACCACGCCGCCGATGGCGTCGGCGCCGTACGACGACGAAGCGCCGTCCTTCAGGACTTCAATGCGGTCGATTAGGCTGAACGGGATCGAGTTCAGGTCGACATAGGCGTTGTGGCCGTCGTCGTTGATCGGGAAGTTGGTCGAGCGCAGGCCGTCGACCAGAACCAGGGTCGACGAGACGCCCAGGCCGCGCAGCGAGACGGCCGAACCGCCGGCGCTGAAGCCGCTCTGGAAGCCGGTGCCGATCGAGCCGGCGCCGTCGGCCGAGATCGAACGGATGGCGTCCGAAGCCGTGCTGATGCCGGCGTGCTGCAGGTTTTCCGACGTCAGCACGGTGACCGGCGACGGGGTTTCGGTGTCGGTGCGGCGGAACAGCGAACCGGTGACGACAATTTCCTCAACTTGCGTCTGGTCGGCGGCCGGCGCGGCCGGTGCGGTCTGCGCGGCGGCTTGGCTGGCGCCCAGCACGGCCACGGCGGCGCCGCAAATCATGGTGGAAGCGAGCAAGCGCTCCCGGATGGTCTTCGTATTCAAGGTAAACTCCCCAGCGTCTCTGCGTGCGCATGCGGGCATGCGCGATCCGGACTCACGGTTTGGAGTCCAGCTGGCCGGGAGCTACGAACTTAATCGATCTGAGGTCAACGAACATTGCGAGGGTGAAATGCGACGCCAAACGGCTGTCTCATTAAAGTCACATACCCGTCGAACGGTAATGTGCGAACCTATCCAGCGCCGGAGAATAGCTTTCAAGAGCAGTTTACTACTTCCGGTAATAAAAATAACCACTCATCACCGATTTTCGATGCACCAAGCGCGCTGCTTTTTACTTGTATATAAAATACTGTACATTTGAATTGTCGCCTGGCGCACATACGTTTCCGCGTATCCGGACTGGTGACGGTATTTTTCTTCCACATTACGGATATGTAAGCAGGAAACCTGGCGGCCTCACTGCAGGTCTTGGCAAGGACGGACCGTCGCCACCGATGGCCGCACCCGCTTCCGGCCATCGCCAAGGCCACGCTTTCGCCTCAGAAAAAGGCGCCGCGCTTTCAGAATAAGCCGGGTTTGCATTCTGCCGCCTAAGGTCTATATGTGTCAGGAAGGTTATGCTCACTTTCAGCATAACCAGGGCGCCGGACCGCCCAGGAGCCTCCTCGGAAGCGCTCTAGATGGCCCCGGCGTTTTTTGAGGCCCTGGAAATGCTCACTTTGAGCATAACGGAGTATCAGATGGCTGACGGGTTCGCCGCTCCGCTTGAATTCACCGCCCAGATCGAGGCGGAGACCGCCGGGATCTGGGACAAGGTCAAGCATCACGTCACGCCGATGGAGTGGCGCGTCCAGGCCCCGCTGATCGCCGAGATCAATCGGATCAAGCGCGAGAAGAACGCCGCGATCCTGGCCCACAACTACATGACGCCGGACATCTTCCACGGTGTGGGCGATTTCGTCGGCGACAGCCTGGCCCTGGCCCGCGAGGCCGCCAAGAGCGACGCGGCGATCATCGTCCAGGCCGGCGTGCACTTCATGGCCGAGACCAGCAAGGTCCTCTCGCCCCAGAAGAAGATCCTGATCCCGGACCTGAAGGCCGGCTGCAGCCTGGCTTCCTCGATCACCGGCGCCGACGTGCGGCTGATCAAGCAGCGCTATCCGGGCGTGCCGGTCGTCACCTACGTCAACACCACGGCCGACGTGAAGGCCGAGACCGACATCTGCTGCACCAGCGCCAACGCGGTGCAGGTGGTCGAGTGGGCCGCCCGCGAGTGGGGAACCGACAAGGTCATCCTGATCCCCGACGAATTCCTGGCCCGCAACGTCGCGCGCCAGACGAGCGTCAAGATCATCGCCTGGGCCGGTCATTGCGAGGTGCACAAGCGCTTCACCGCCAGCGACATCGCCGACATGCGCGCGGCCTGGCCCGGCGCGGAAGTGCTGGCCCACCCCGAGTGCCCGGCCGAGATCCTGGAGGCGGCCGACTTCGCCGGCTCCACGGCGGCGATGAACGACTATGTCGCGGCCCGCAAGCCGGCCCAGGTGGTGCTGATCACCGAGTGCTCGATGGCCAGCAACGTCCAGGCCGAAAGCCCGCTGACCCAGTTCATCGGCCCCTGCAACATGTGCCCGCACATGAAGCGGATCACCCTGCAAAACATCCACGACGCCCTCGTCCACGAGCAGTTCGAGGTGACGGTCGACGCCGGCGTCATCGAGCGCGCTCGCCTGGCCGTGCAGCGGATGATCGACCTGCCGCCGCCGGCGGTCCCGGCGCGGTACGACCTGGTCAAGGCCCGGCATCACGTGGATGTCGAGTTGATCTGAGGGCCTCGAAAATTGTCATCCCGGCCAAGCGCGCAGCGCGCCGAGCCGGGACCGCGGCAAGCGCCGTGTTTCCGACGGTCCCGGGTCTCCGCCCGGGATGACAGTCGGAAAGTGGAGTGGAGCGTGAGATGACCCAGTATCGCTTGATCTTCGACGGCCCCGTCATCCTCGGCGCCGGTCTCGCCGGCCTCACCGCCGCCCTCTCCGCGACGAAGGGAACGGGGAAGAAGGCCCTCGTCCTGTCGCCGACCCCGCTGGCGACCGGCTGCTCCAGCGCCTGGGCGCAGGGCGGCATGGCGGCGGCGTTGTCGGGCGAGGACAGTCCGGCCCTGCACGCGGCCGACACCCTGGCCGCCGGCGCGGGGCTCTGCGATCCGGTCGCCGTCGCGCTGCTGACCCGCGAGGGCCCGCAGGCCGTCCGCGATCTGGCCACCCTGGGCGCGCCCTTCGACCGCAAGGCCGACGGCGCGTTCGTGCTCAGCCTCGAGGCCGCCCATGCCAAGGCCCGGGTCGCGCGGGTCGGCGGCGACGGGGCCGGCGCGGCGATCATGGCCGCCGTCATCGCCGCCGTGCGCGCCACGCCGGCGATCGAGGTCCGCGAGCACGCCCGCGCCCGTCGCCTGCTGCAGGACGACACCGGCCGCGTGGTCGGGGTTCTGGCCGAGATCGACGGCGACCTGGTCGAGATCCGTAGCCATGCCGTAATCCTGGCCACCGGCGGCGTCGGCGGCCTGTACGCCGTGACCACCACGCCCGCCGAGGTGCGTGGCGAAGGCCTGGGCCTGGCGGCACTGGCCGGCGCGACGATCGCCGATCCAGAGTTCGTGCAGTTTCACCCCACCGCCATCGACATCGGCCGCGATCCCGCCCCCCTGGCCACCGAAGCCCTGCGCGGCGAGGGCTCGATCCTCAGGAACGCCGATGGCAAGGCCTTCATGGCCGACTACCACCCGGCCAAGGAGTTGGCGCCGCGTGACGTGGTCGCCCGCGCCATCCACGCCGAGCGCGCCGCCGGCCGAGGCGCCTTCCTGGATGCGACGGAGGCGGTCGGCGTCCACTTCCCGCACGAGTTCCCGGCCGTGTTCGAGGCCTGCCAGAGCGCCGGGATCGACCCGCGCCGTGAGATGATCCCCGTCACGCCGGCCGTGCACTATCACATGGGCGGCGTGGCCACGGGCCTGGACGGCCGCGCCAGCCTGCCGGGCCTCTACGCCGCCGGCGAGTGCGCCTCCACCGGCGTGCAGGGCGCCAACCGCCTGGCCTCCAACAGCCTGCTGGAGGCGGCGGTGTTCGGGGCCCGCGCCGGCCGCGCGGCCGCGGCGGAAGGCCGGGCCGGCGGCGAGCCCGTCAGCCTGGCGCCCCTGCCCGACCTGCCCGACGCGGCGCTGCAGACCCTGCGTAAGGCCATGAGCCGCGACGCCGGGGTGATCCGCGACGCCTGGGGCCTGGCCCGTCTGCTGAGCCAGATCGAGGCGCTGGAGCCGGCCTACGGCCCCTGCCCCACGATTGTCGCCGCGCGGCTGATCGTCGAGGCGGCCCTGGCCCGTCGCGAAAGCCGGGGCGGCCACTTCCGCTCGGACTTCCCGGCGACCGCCGAGCCGACCCGCACCTTCGTGACCTTGGAGAGCGCGGACGCCGCCGTCCGCTACGCCGCCGAATGACCATTCAGCCTCTGGACGACCTGCTCGTCCGTCCGATCGTCGATCTCGCCCTGGCCGAGGACCTGGGGCGAGCCGGCGACATCACCGGCCAGGCCTGTATCGATCCGGACGCCCGCCTGTCGGTGGCCTGGGTCAGCCGCCAGGACGGCCGCGTCTCGGGCCTGTCCTGCGCCCGCTTGGCCCTGGCCGCCCTGGACCCGACCGCCTGCTTCGAGGTGGTGACGCCGGACGGCTCCAACGTCTTGCCGGGCGCGGTCCTAGCCAGGGCCGAAGGCGACGCCCGCGCCGTGCTGATCGCCGAGCGCACGGGCCTCAACCTACTGGGCCGCTTGTCGGGGATCGCCACCCTGACCCGCGCCTATGTCCGCCTGGTCGAGGGCACGGCCGCGACGATCGTCGACACCCGCAAGACCACGCCGGGCCTGCGGGCGCTCGAGAAATACGCCGTCCGCTGCGGCGGCGGGGTCAATCACCGCTTCGGCCTGGATGACGCCATCCTGATCAAGGACAACCACGTCGTCGCCTGCGGCGGGGTCGGCGAGGCCGTCCGCCGGGCGCGCGCCCACGCCGGCCACCTGGTCAAGGTCGAGGTCGAGGTCGACGGCCTGGACCAGTTGGACGAGGCCCTCAAGCATGGGCCCGACGTGGTGATGCTGGACAATTTCAGCCTCGACGACCTGCGCACGGCCGTACGCCTGGCCAAGGGCAAGGCGGTGCTGGAAGCCTCGGGCGGCGTGAACCTGACCACTGTCCGAGCCATCGCCGAGACGGGGGTGGACGTGATCAGCGTCGGCGCCCTGACCCACTCGGCGCCGGTGCTGGATATCGGGCTGGACGCCGCCTAGCGGCAAGGCCAGCTCCCTCGCAAATGACGTGTCATCCCGGCTCTCCGCTTCGCTGCAGCCGGGATGACACGGATTTTGGAACTAGAAGAGTTTCATCAGCTCGCGCGCCACCATCGCCGCCAGCACGCCGGTCGAGATCACGAACAGCAGGAACCGCAGCGGCACCAGATTGATGCTGACCTGCAGCAGGCTGTGCAGAACGCGCACCCCGACATAGACCCAGGCGAAATGCACGGCCAGCGGGTCCGCGTGTCCGGCGACCGCGATGGCCAGGGCCGCCGCGTAGAAGATGGTCGGCTGCTCCATTAGATGGTTGTAGTTGTCGGCCGCCTGGCGGGCCGTGGCGGGCAGGATGTCCAGCGAGCCCGGGAACCGCGCGTCCTGCGGCTTGACCCCCGCCTTCTGCATCGCCGGGATCCGCTGGATGTACATCCAGAGCCATATCACCAGCGACCACGCCACCAGCGCCATGACCGGCGCGACCATCGAACTCTGCATCGGTTCCCTCCCCGGGACTCTCGTTTGACCCGGGGAGCTAATCAGAGAACGATGTTATCGGAAATGGTGACGTTTGGGGAAGGCGTATTCTTAAGCCCTGTCATCCCGGGCGGAGCGCAGCGGAGACCCGGGACCGCAACAAGCTCAGAGCTTCCGGCGGTCCCGGCTCGGCGCGCTACGCGCTTGGCCGGGATGACAGCCTCAAAGCCTAGCTCCCCCGGTCCCGGAACGGATCGGCCGGATAGACGCCCAGGATCTCGAAGCGCTCGGAGAAGAACTTCAGCTCGTCCAGCGCCAGGGCCAGCGAGCGGTCCTCGGGCCGGCCGTCGACCTCGGCGTAGAAGAAGGTCGCGGTGAAGGCTCCGCCTTCCATGTAGCTTTCCAGCTTGGTCATGTTGACGCCGTTGGTCGCGAAGCCGCCCAGGGCTTTGTAGAGGGCCGCGGGCAGGTTGCGGACGCGGAACACGAAGCTGGTCACGCAGCGGTGCACGAAGTCCGGCGCGGGCGGGCTCTTGTCGGCCGTCATCACCAGGAAGCGGGTGGTGTTGTGGCGCTCGTCCTCGATGTCGCGGGCCAGGATGTCCAGGCCGTAGATCTCGGCGGCCAGGGCCGGGGCGACCGCGGCGTGGGTCGGGTTGGGCTTCAGGGCCAGGGCCTTGGCGGCGCCGGCCGTGTCGCCGGCCGCCTCGGTCTCGACGCCCAGCTTCTTGAGGCTGTTGCGGCACTGGGACAGGGCGATCGGCATCGAGCTGACCACCTTCACATCCTCCAGCTTGACGCCCTTGTTGGCCATCAGCTGGAAGCGGATCGGCTTGAAGCGCTCACCGATGATCTTCAGGCCCGAGGCCGGCAGCAGGTGGTGGACGTCGGCGACCCGGCCGGCGATCGAGTTCTCGATCGGGATCATGCCCAGGGCGGCGACGCCGGTCTTGATGGCGTCGAAAGCTTCCTCGAACGTCTTGCAGGGATAGGCCTCGTAGTCCGGGAAATAGGTCCGGCACGCCTCGTGGCTGTTGGCGCCGGGCTCGCCCTGGAAGGCGATCTTCTTGAGGATGCTCATTGGGATTCCTGGGCCTGCTCGCGGGCCGCTTCGAGATCGGAAGGATTGTCGACGGAGATCGGGGCTTCGCTGGCCACGGCGGCGCGGATGGTCAGACCCAGCTCCATGGCGCGCAGTTGCTCCAGCTTCTCGCGCTTTTCGAGGGGCGAGGGCGCGGCGTCGTTGAACACCACCAGCGCCTCGCGGCGATAGCCATAGATGCCGATGTGGCGCCAGACCGGCGCGTCGCCATAGAGGGTCGAGCGGGTGAAGTAGAGCGCGCGGCCGCTTTGGCCGTCGTCCTCCATGGCCAGCACCGCCTTGACCACGTCGGGGTTCGATCGATCGGCCGGAGAGGCCTCGGGCGCCACGACGGTGGCGATATCGGCGTCCTCGAATTCCTTAAGTACGCGCGCGCAATCGCTGAGCACCGCCGGATCGACGAAGGGCATGTCGCCCTGCAGGTTGATCACGACGTCATGCTCGAACCCCGGATCGAGTTCAGCCAAGGCCGCCAGGATCCGGTCCGAGCCGGAGGGCAGGTCGGGGTCGGTCAGCACCGCCAAACCGCCAGCCTTTTGAACCGCCTCGACGATTTCGGGATCGCCGGCCGCCACGGCCACCGGACCGATCCCGGCCTTCAGCGCCTGGTTCAGCACCCGGACGATCATCGGGACGCCGCCGATGCCGGCCAGCGGCTTGCCCGGGAGACGGGTCGCCGCCATCCGCGCGGGGATCAGGACGATCGGGTTCATGGCAAGGTTCGCGGCCTCAATTGTTTGCTGCCCGGTTGCGCGAGGGGCGGTAGCGTGTAAGAGACGCGAGCGCAACATGACGCGCGTCGGGGACTCGTTCTCGCGATTCCGATGCGCTGGTTTCAAGCCCGCCCTGGGGTGGGCCGACAAGAGGCTGACTAGGCTGAAATGAGCGACCTGACGTTCAACAAGATCGCTGGCGGCGTGCTGCTGACCGGCCTCGTTATTTTCGGTCTGCGTGAAGCGTCGGACATCGTCTTCAAGAAGCATGAAGTCGAGAAGGCCGGCTACGAGATCGCGGTCCAGGAAGAATCGGCCGGCGGCGGCGAAGCCGCCGACACCCCGCCCGACTGGGCCGCCGTCCTGACCCCGGCCAATGTCGCCGCCGGCGCCGCCGTCTCGGCCAAGTGCGCCGCCTGCCACAAGCTGGACGCCTCGAACGCCAACGCCACGGGCCCCGGCCTGTGGGACGTGCTGGGCCGCAAGCCGGCTTCGCACCCGGGCTACAACTATTCGGGCGCGATGAAGGACTTCTCGGGCAAGACCCCGGTGTGGGACTACGACGCCCTGTACACCTTCCTGAAGGCGCCCGGTAAGGACGTCCCCGGCACCAACATGACCTTCGTGGGTCTGAAGAAGCCGGAAGACCGCATCGCGATGATCGCCTACCTGCACAGCCTCGGTTCGAAGCTGCCGGTGCCGCCGCCGCGTCCGGCCGCCGCGGCTCCCGCTGCCGGCGCCCCGGCAGCTGGCGCTCCAGCCGCCGACGCCGCGGCTCCGGCCGCGCCGGGCGGCACGACGGCTCCGGCCGCGGGCGCCGCCGCCGCTCCGGCCGCTCCGGCCGCCGGCGGCAATACGGCCCCGCCGAAGGCCTAAGCCGCCTCGCGCGGTTCGAGATGGAAGAGGCCGCGAAGCGAAGGCTCCGCGGCCTTTTTCGTGCGCGCCGTCCAGCCGCCGCTAGCGGGAAGCCTTGCGCGCCATCCACAGCGCGGCCAGGTCCGGCCAGGCCGCCTGGGATCCCTCCAGTTCGCGCAGGGCGAAGCCGTGCGGGGCCTTGCCGAACACGTGGGCGTCGAGGTCCAGATCCAGGTCGCGGGCGGTCCTGATGTAGTTCAACGCGTGCTCGATCGGCACCGACTGGTCATGCAGGGCGTAGGCCAGGAAGGCCGGGCAGCGCGGCACGCCGTGCGGCTCGGCCGCCAGCCCGATCGGCCAGTCGTCGTAGAAGGCCTGCTTCTGGGGCGGCGGATAGTCCGGCTTGCCGGGCGGCGCCTTGTAGCGGCTGTGGTTGGCGTTGATCGGCCCGTAGGCGATCAGCAGGCCGTTGGCGTCCACGCCCGGCTGGCAGGCGACAGCGCCGGCCAGGTGACCGCCGGATGACAGGCCCAGCAGGAACAGCGGCTGATCACGAGGGATATGGCCAAGCGCCGCCAGCGCGTCGGTCAGGGCCACGTCCTTGGGCCAGACGCCGCCAGCGCCGTCGGCCTGGCCCGGCAGGCGATGGACCAGAACATCGGCCTCGTAGCCCAGGCCGTTCAGCCATTCGGCGACCTGGGCGCCCTCGCGGTCGTACATCAGCCGGACATAGCCGCCGCCGGCGCAGACCAGCACCCGGCCCAGCGGCTTGGCGACGCGATAGGCATGCAGCTCGCCGCGCGAAACGACCTCGACGACCCGGTCGGGCCAGACGCCGTTCAGCGCATTGGCCGCGCCCGCGCCCAGCGGGATGATCTCCGGCGCGATCACGAAACCCGCCGATAGCCGAGCGGCGCGCCCGTCGGCGTGGCCTCGATCCGAGCGATCGCCTCCGCCAGGGGTTCGATCGCCGTGGCCATGTGGTGAGCGTTGGCGTGCAGGATGGTCTCGGCGTCCAGCAGGACGGCCACGTGGCCCTTCCAGAACACCAGGTCGCCACGCCGGCGCTCGGCCTCGGCCACCTCCGGGAAGAAGCCGCGCTGCATGTCGGTGTCGCGCGGGCAGGCGCGGACGCAGGCATAGAGCGCCTGCTGAACAAGGCCCGAGCAGTCCAGGCCCAGGCTCTCGCGGCCGCCCCACTGGTAGGGCGCGCCCAGGAAACGCTCGGCGACGGCGACATAGTCGCGCTCGCCATGGCCGATGGCGGTCAAGTGCGCCTCGACGAACCAGCCGGTCCCGACGCCCTTGGCGAAGCGGCCCTCGCGAGCCTCGACCGTGACCAGGGCGTTCAGACTGTAGAGGCCCTCGGGCCGCGACTTGATGTCGGGCTTGCTGAACGCGTAGGTGCGGATCGCGCTCACCGCATGGGTGGGCGGCGCGCCTTGCGGGATCAGGGCCGAGGCCTCGACGAAGCCGACATAGCCATCGCGGGCCGCCTGGCCCCAGGCGAAGCCGTCCTTGACCTCCAGCACCCGGAAGACCTCGCCGAACAACAGCTGGTCCCACTGCTCGGCGTCGCGCGAGGCCGTGGCGCGGATCGCCGTGGCGGGCACGGCGCAGACCATCGCCTCGCTGGCCTCGAAGCGCTCGGCCGGGGCCAGGCCCTCCAGGCGCAGGTCGGCGAGGTCGGGGCGGGCCAGGGTGACGCGGGGGTCCCCAAGACGGTCGAAGCTCATGCGAAACGGCCCTTGATCATGGCGAAGGCCGCGCGAATGGCCTGCGCCTCGCCCCCCACGGGGAATCCGGGGCGGCCCTTGGGGTTCCAGGCGAAGACATCGAAGTGGGCCCAGGGGCCGATATCCTGACCAGACGGCGCGAAGCGTTGCAAGAACAGGGCGGCCGTGGTGGCGCCCGCTTGGGCCCAGCCGTCGGGGTCGTTCTTCAGGTCGGCGATGTCGCTGTCCAGCGCGTCGCGATAGGCCTCGGTCAGCGGCAGGCGCCACAGCGGATCGGCGACCGACGACGCGGCGACCTCGATCTGGGCGGCCAGCCGGTCGTCGCTCGTCCAGAACGGGATCACGAACGGGCCCAGGGCGACCCGCGCCGCGCCGGTGAGCGTGGCGAAGTCCAGGGTCAGGGCCGGCTTCAGCTCGGCGGCGCGGGTCAGAGCGTCGGCCAGGATCAAGCGGCCCTCGGCATCGGTATTGCCCACCTCGACCGTAAGCCCGGCCCGGGTCTGGAGCACGTCGCCCGGTCGCATGGCGTCGCCGGCGATGGCGTTCTCGACCACGGGGAGCAAGACCGCCAGGCGCACGGGCAGCCGGGCCTCCATGATCATCCGGCCCAGGGCCAGAGCGTGGGCGGCGCCGCCCATGTCCTTCTTCATCAGCCGCATGCCCGAGGACGGCTTGATGTCGAGGCCGCCGGTGTCGAACACCACGCCCTTGCCGACCAGGGCCACCAGCGGATGGTCGGCCTGGCCCCACGAGAGCTCGATCATCCGCGGCGCGCGAGCCGGGACGGCGGCGCGGCCCACCGCGTGGACGGCCGGATAGTTCTGGCCCAGCAGATCATCGCCGGTGACGACGGCGATCGTCGCGCCGTACTTGGCGGCGATCTCGCGGGCGATCGTCTCGATCTGCAGCGGCCCCATGTCGTTGGCGGGGGTGTTGACCATGTCGCGAGCCAGGGCGCAGGCGTGGGCCGTAGCGGTGACGGCGGCCGCATCGACGCCTTTGGGCGCGACCAGGCGGGCGATCGGTTCGCCCTTCTTCTTGTAGCGGTCGAAGCGGTAGGTCCCCAGGGCGAAGGCCAGGGCGGCCTCGGACGGATCGATCCCCTTGGGCAGCTTGGTCAGGGCGTACTCGCCGGCCGGCAGCTTACCCGCCAGGGTGCGAAACAGCGACAGATCCGCGCGGCCCGAGCCCAGACCCAGCAGCACCCGCTCGACCGCGCCGCTCGCGCCGGGGACCGCCAGCACCTGTCCGGCCTTGCCCGAGAACGTGTTGGCGGCGGCGTAAACCCTTATCGGCGCGCGCTTCTGGGCCAGGAAGCCCTCGACCTCGCCCTCCGTCAGCGGATGGATCGGGATCGCCGCGCCCTCGGCCGTGGCCAGGATCGGATGCGTCACGTCGGACATCGGCGGAGTCCTTTAAAATTATGCTTAACGATTCCTTGAGGCCGCGCCCGGATCATGGGCGCACCTTCGGGAGACCTGCCTTCATGTGTCGCAAGCGCGCGCTCGTCGCAACCGTTCTCGCCCCGGCCGTCCTGTTGATGGCGTCGGGAGCTTTCGCCGCCGACGCCCCCAAACCCGCGCCGGAAGCGGTTGCGCCCAAGCCGGTCAAGGCCTCGCCACAGCAGCGCGCCGAGGCGCGGCGGCTGGACCCGCTGGCCCGCGCGGCCTTTTGGGGCGCCGAGTTCGAGACCGACCCGGCCGACGCCGAGGCGGGCGCGGGCCTGGCCCAGGCGCTGCGCGGCCTCGGCCGCAACGACGACGCCGTCGAGACCGCGACCAAGGCGCTGATCGCCCATCCCGACGACACCACCCTGCTGTTGGAATTGGCCCGCGCTCATGTCGCGCGCGGCCAGGGCTTCTACGCCATCGAGCCGGCCCGCAAGGCCGCCGCCCTGGCGCCGAAGGACTGGCGTCCGCTGACCCTGCTGGCCGTGGCCTACGAACAGGCCCAGCGCGACGACGAGGCCGACGCCGCCCACCGCCAGGCCCTGGCCCTGGCCCCGACCGAGGCCACGCCGCTGGCCAACTACGCCATGCATCTGGCCGCCAAGGGCGATCTTCCCGGCGCCGAAGCCCAGCTGCGCCGCGCCGTCGCCCTGCCCTCGGCCGGGATCCAGGTGCGCCAAAACCTCGCCCTGGTCGTGGGCCTGCAAGGTCGCCTGCCGGAAGCCGAAAAGCTCGCCCGCGCCGACCTGCCGCCCGAACAGGTCGACAACAACCTAGCCTATCTCCGCGCCGCCATCGGCCACGCCGGCAGCGGGCGGAGCTGGGACGCGCTGAAGAGCGGCGGCGGGCAGTAATTCAGATCTGGCGAGGAACCGGCGTCCACTCGAAGATCGCCGCGTAGAGGTCATCCCAGCGCGGATTGTCCCGCTCGATCAGGTTGATTTTCCACTGACGGGGCCAGCGCTCGATCGAGGTCTCCCGCTGGATGGCCTCGACCATCAGATCGTGCTCCTCGTACCAGACGAGACGGGTGAGACCGTACCGCTTGGTGAAGCCTTTCAACTGACCTTCACGGTGCTGGGTGATGCGGGTGATGAAGTGACCCGTGACGCCGGTGTAGAGTGTCCCACGATAGCGATCGGCCATCATGTAGACAGCAATCCAGGCCTCGCGTGGAACCATAACGTCCTCCTCTTCCAAGGAGAACAATACAAGAATAAAAAATCCCGTCATTCCCGCCCTCGTGGCGGGAACCCCTCTATCGGCCGCACGGGCGGGAGGGGCGAACCGCCAGCGGTTCGCCTGCGTCTCACGTGTCAGACGAGCCAGGGGTTCCCGCCACAAGGGCGGGAATGACGGGAGTTATTGGGATGGGATGGCGGTGATCCCAACCGCCGCCAGCCCTACCCCGCCAGCGTCCGGCTCAACACCTCCGACGCCCTCACCAAGCCGCTCAGCAGCGGCATGGCCAGCAGGCTTTTCATGGTGAAGGCGAAGAACGCCGCCAGACCCAGCAGCAGCGCCATCTCCAGGGCCGCGCCGCCCCTTTCTTCCTCGGTGAACTCGACCGAGATCTTTCTGTGCCTGCCCGCCACGCGCCCTGTCCCAAAACGAAAATGCCTTGGGCGGTCGGCGCAAGACGGGCGCCAGAAGACGAGTCTCAGTGCTTCCCGAGCACGTCCTGGATCTTGATGATCGCCGGACCCAGGATCACCGTGAACAGCACCGGCAGGAAGAACAGGATCATCGGCACGGTCAGCTGAGCCGGCAGGGCCGCGGCCTTCTTCTCGGCGGCGGAGAGACGCAGTTCGCGGTTTTCCTTGGCCATGACACGCAAGGCCGCGCCCAGCGGCGTGCCGTAGCGTTCGGCCTGGATCATGGCGGTGGCCACGGACTTGATGCCCGGGTGGTTGGTCCGGCGGGCCAGACCCTCATAGGCCAGGCGCCGGTCGGGCAGGTACGACAACTCGGCGGTCAGCAACGACAGTTCCTCGGCCAGTTCCATCGACGAGGCGCCGACTTCCGAGCCGACCTTCTGGATCGCCGCCTCGATCGACATGCCGCTTTCCACGCAGATCAGCAGCAGGTCCAGCGCGTCGGGAAACGCCGCCACGATCGACTCGCGGCGCTTCTGGGCGATGTTGGTGATGTAGACGTTCGGCGCGTAGTAGCCGAGCGCCAGGAAAGCCACGCAGGCGCACATCTTCTGGACGGGCAGCAGGCCGAAGCCGTTCACGACATAGAGGTAGAAGGCCACGACCGCCCCGAACACGAACGGCATCACGAAGCGGAAGAAGTAGAAGGTGGTCACCGGGCGCGGACCGCGGAAGCCGGCCTGGGCCAGCTTGTCGACGACCTTGGGGTCTTCCAGCAGCCGCGACAGCTGCAGCCGCTCCACGACGTTCTTGTAGAGGCCCTCGTCCTGGTGGCGCAGCGAGCCGGCGCCGGTTCGCTGGGCGATGTTCTGCCGCGAGCGGCGGCGCAGTTCCTCGCGGCGGTTGGCCACCGACTTCAGGCGGCCCTCGAGGTTGTTGTCGCGCAGGGCCGGCGAAGCCAGGGTGATGATGGTGGCGAACACCACCATCGCGATGAAGGCGGTCAGCAGGTTCGTGGGGTCGGTCAGGGTGTCGACGATCTTCACGCGGACCTCCCCCGTGCAGAACCGACCGTCCCGGCGAAAGCCGGGATCCAGATCGAACCCGCGAGCGCTTGAGCGCCGGACGGCGCGGCCAAACGCATCTGCCCAAGATGCTCGGGCTGAATCTGGGCCCCGGCTTTCGCCGGGGAGAGCGGGGTGAGGGAGCGCATGACGATCCTCCCCCTAGAACTTGAAGTTGATCATGCGGCGCATGACGAAGATGCCCAGGCTCATCCAGATCCCGCCCGCCAGCAGCATCAGGTGGCCGCGCGGATCGGAGAACATCGGCTTCATATAGGCGGGCGAGGTCACGCTGATCAGGATGACGACGCCGGGCGGCAGCGAGCCGATGATGAAGGCCGAGGCGATGGCTTCGGCCGACAGCGCCTTGATCTTCTCCTTCATCAGCTTGCGCGCGCGCAGCACGGTGGAGAGGTTGCCCAGGGCCTCGGCCAGGTTGCCGCCGGTCTTGGCCTGGATGGCCAGCACGATGGCGAAGAAGCGCAGCTCGCTGGTCGGCATGCGCTCGTACATCTTCTCCAGGGCCGCATCCATCGGCACGCCCATGGCGACGTTCTCGGTCAGGGTGCGGAACTCGCCGGCCAGGGGCTCGGGGCACTCCTTGCCGATGATCTTCAGGCAGTCATGGACCGGCAGGCCCGACTTGATGCCACGCACGATGATGTCGATGGCGTCCGAGAAGGCTTCGGTGAACTTGTGGGTGCGGCTCTTGGCCAGGAAGCCCAGGACCCAGCGCGGCAGGCCCGCCCCGGCGGCGAAGCCCGCGCCCAGGGCCACCAGCGCTTGCTGGCCCAGCAGCAGGAAGATCAGGGTGATGAACACGCCCAGCACGCCGCTGATGATCCAGAACATCCGGACGTTCTCGCCCAGACCCGCGGCCTGCATCCGCGCGCCGATGCTGAGCGAGGCCTTCTTCTGCTTGCGCTCCTGTTCCTTGAGCGACTTGAGAATGGCCTGGCGACGGGCGTCGGGGGTGTTGGCCGCGGCCTTGGCGCGGACGCTGGCCTGGCGCTCGCCGCCGCCGGCGATCATCTGCGCGCGCTTGGCCGCCTTGGCCGAGCCGCCGTCGCCGCCGGCGAAGGCGAAGCCGAGACCGGCGATGGTGATGAAGCCCAGGATCCCGGCCACGATGAACAGCATGGCCGCCTACTCCGCCGCGTCGAGGGCTTCGGCCAGCTCGCGCTCCAGCCCGTAATAGCGCGCGCGATCCCAGAACCGCGGACGGGCGATGCCGGTCGAGCGGTGCTTGCCCACCACCTTGCCGGCCTCGTCCTCGCCGGTGATCTCGTAGACGAACAGGTCCTGGGTGACGATCACGTCGCCTTCCAGGCCCACGACCTCGGTGATGTGGGTGATGCGGCGCGAACCGTCGCGCAGGCGGGCCGCCTGGATGATCACGTCGACCGAGCCGACGATCATCTCCTTGATGGTCTTCGAGGGCAGGCCGTAGCCGCCCATGGTGATCATGCTCTCGACGCGGCTGATGGCCTCACGCGGGCTGTTGGCGTGCAGCGTGCCCATCGAGCCGTCGTGGCCGGTGTTCATGGCCTGCAGCAGGTCGAACGCCTCCGGGCCGCGGACTTCGCCGACGATGATGCGTTCGGGACGCATCCGCAGACAGTTCTTGACCAGGTCGCGCATGGTCACCGCGCCCGAGCCTTCCAGGTTCGGCGGCCGGGTTTCCAGGCGCACCACGTGCGGCTGCTGCAGCTGCAGTTCGGCCGCGTCCTCGCAGGTCACGACCCGCTCGGTGGGGTCGATGAAGGCGGTCATGGTGTTGAGCAGGGTCGTCTTGCCCGAGCCCGTGCCGCCCGAGATGATCACGTTGCAGCGACAGGCGCCGATGACGCCCAGAACCCGCGCCCCTTCGGGGCTGATGGAGGCGTACTCCACCAGGTTCTTCATGGTCAGCTTGTCCTTCTTGAACTTCCGGATGGTCAGGGTCGGACCGTCCAGAGCCAAGGGGGGCGCGATGACGTTGACGCGGCTGCCGTCGGGCAGGCGGGCGTCGCAGATCGGCGAGCTTTCGTCGACGCGGCGGCCGACCTGGCTGACGATCCGCTGGCAGATGTTCATCAGCTGCAGATTGTCGCGGAAGCGGACATTGGTCAGCTGGACCTTGCCGCCCACTTCGATGAACACCCGATGGGCGCCATTGACCATGATGTCGGCGATGTCGTCGCGGGCCAGCAGGGGCTCCAACGGACCGTAGCCGAGGACGTCGTTGATGATGTCCTGGACCAGGTGCTCCTGTTCCGCGACGGACATCGAGACGTTCTTGATCGCCACCAGCTCGGCGACGATGTCGCGGATCTCCTCGGCCGCCGCCTTGACGTCGAGCTGGGCCAGCTGGCTCAGGTCGATGGTGTTCAGCAGGGCGTTGAAGATCGTCGTCTTGGTGGCGTGGTAGTAGTCGCTCTGCTCGCGGACGATGTTGGTCGTCTGGGCGGCGGCCAAGCCCTGGGCGGCGCGCAGCTGGTCCAGGCCCGGCGTCGCCTTGGGCGCGGGACCTTTCGCGGGGCTGCTCACCTTGGGCGGCGGCGCCTTGGGCCCAGAAACGCTGGAATCGGCCGCGGGCTCGACCCGCTGCGGACGCGTGGCGATGGCCGCGCCGCCCGCCGGGGCGGGGGGCGGCGCCTTCTGTTCGGCGGAGGCTGACGGATCGCGCTTGCCGAACATCTACTTCTTCTTGAACAGGCCCGAGAGCATGGACGACTTCTGAACGGCCGGCGGTTCGCGGCGGCTGATCAGGCGGGCCAGGTGCTCGAGCCCTTCGGCGGCCTTCGACTTGGGCGCCACCTCGGCCAGCATCTGGCCGTTGTTGGCCGCCTGGCCGTAGGGCTTGGGATCGAACGGCAGCACCAGCGAGGGCTGGACGCCCAGGGCCTCGCCGAAGTCCTTGACCGGGATCTCGGGACGGCCGGGCACGCCGACCTGATTGAGCACCAGGCGCGGCGGCACGTCGTTGGGCCGAGAACCCTTGACCAGGTCGATGATGTTCTTGGCGTTGCGCAGGGACGCGAGGTCCGGCGTCGCCACCACGACCAGATCGTCCGAGCCGACCAGCACGCGGCGGATGGCGGCGTTCCAGACGTGCGGGATGTCCAGCACCACGAACGGCGCCGCGCCGCGGATCTTCTGGGTCACTTCCTCGTAGGCGTCGGCGTCGATCTCGTAGTCGTCGTCCAGCGAGGCCGGGGCGGCGAACAGCGAGAGGCGGTCGCCGCAGCGGACCATCATGCGGTCCATCAGCACCGGGTCCAGACGGTCGGGCTGGGTCAGGGCGTCCAGCATCCCCTGCAGGGGATCCTGGTTGAAGTCGAGGCCGGCGGTGCCGAAGGCCAGGTCCAGGTCGGCCAGCACGGTGGCCGTCTGCATCTTCTCGGCCATCGACCAGGCGAAGTTGTGGGCCAGGGTGGAGGCCCCCACCCCGCCCTTGGCGCCGACGAACGCGATCTGGCGGCCGACGAACGGCGCCGACGGGTCGGCATAGAGCGCGCCGACGGCGCGGATCACCTGCAAGGGGCCCAGGGGCTGGGTCAGATACTCGCTGACGCCGCGGCGGATCAGCTCGCGATAGAGGGCGATGTCGTTGGTCTGGCCGACCACGACCACCTTGGTGCCCGGGTCGCAGACCTGGGCCAGGCTGTCCAGCAGGTGCAGCAGGCGCTGGGCGCCGTCGGTCGTCTCGACCATGACCAGCGAGGGCGTCGGCTGGTTCTGGTAGTACTCGACGGCCGCTTCCAGCCCGCCCTCGCGGACGATGGTCGAAGCACGGGCCATGCGGCGGTCGGCGGCGGCCTTCTCGACCAGCGCGGCCGTCTCGGGCCGGGCGTAGAAGGCGTGGATGGTGATGCGCGGGATCGCCGCGTCGCCCAGACCGTCGTCGGCGATGGGCTCGTGATAGGTCGGCGCCGCGGCGACGGGCGCCTCGGCCGGAATGTCGAGGTCGCGGTCGTCATCGACCGGCGCGGCGGCGACCGGCTGCGGCGCGCGACGCTGAGCGGCTTGAGCCTGGGCCTGGGGCGTCGGCCGGATGGCCGGCGCGGCGGCCTGAGACGCGAGGGGTTGCGGCGCGCGGGGTTGCGGTGCGCGCGGCGCCTCCTCGCGCGGACGAGCCGGCGGGAACTCGGCGAACGGGTCGTCGAAGCCGCCCACCGGGCTCAACGACGGCGGGGCGGATGCGCGCCAGGGATCGGACGCGCCGGTCGTGAACTCGTCGGCGGCGTCGAAGCCCAGATCGAAGGGGTCGCTGTCGGTCGGCCGCATTACGGGATCGCCTTCGAAATGGCGCCGCTGGATTGGTCGTCCTTGGCCGAGCTGGTCACTTCACCCTTGCGATACTTGTCGAACACCGTGTCGCGGCGGCCGGCGTCGGCTGGCGTCATGTCGCGCGGTCGGATCAGGTCCTCGGGGTTGGCGACCTGGGCGGCGATGTTCGCGGCCATGGCGCAGCCGAAGTTGTCATAGGCGGTGTTGTTGCGGGTCGCGGTCAGATTCTCCCAGCGCTGCCCGCACTTCAGCGGCTCGGCCTCGTAGCGCAGGAAGCCGACGCGGATGGTGTTGTCATCCGGGCCGATCGGATTGAAGCCGACGATCCGCACGCGTGCGCCTGGCGCGCCCAGCAGGACCAGGCGATCGCGGATCTGGGTGGCCATGGCGCCGGCGGTGTTGGGCGCGGTGACCACCAGTTCGCGGCCCTCGGCTTCCAGCCAGCGGCCGACCAGGGCCTCCAGGGCCGAGCCCTGGTTGGTCGACAGCCCCGTGGCGTGCGGCGCCAGCACGATCTCGTCGGGGGCCGAGGTGACCTTGATCTTGTCGACCCATTGCTGGGTCTCGGTGGCGGCGGTCCTGGACGGCGCCTGTTCCGGCGGGGCCGAGGCGCAAGCGGCCAGGCCGGCCACCGCCGTGCTCAGCAGCAGGCTCTTCAGGACGATCTTGACGAGGTTTTTGTGCGTCATGGCGGCGTCCTACTCGATCACATAGCCGACGGGGCCTTGGTACGCGCGCCCCGCGTTGGCGCCGGCCGGCGCCTTGACCACCTTGTTGAGCCGCCCCAGCAGGACCGTGCTCATGTCGCTGGCGAACACCAGCCCGTCGGCCGGGGTCTGCAGGTCCTGCGGACGGGTCGGGTCGACGATGTACGGGGTGACGATGATCACCAGCTCGGTCTGGCCGTTCAGGAAGTCGCGCGAACGGAACAGCGTGCCCAGAATCGGCATCGAGGTCATGCCGGGGATCGAATCGATGGTCTGCTTGGTCGTCTGCTGCAACAGGCCGGCGATCATCAGCGACCCGCCCGACGGGATCTCGACGGTCGTCTCGGCGCGGCGCACGGACAGGCCAGGCACCGTCAGGTTGGCCGCCGCCGAACCGGAGGCGATCGTGAACGCCCCGAGACTGGACAGTTCGGAGACCTCGGTCGAGATCTTCAGCGAGATGCGGCCGCCCGACAGCACGACCGGGGTGTAGCCCAGGCCCACGCCGTATGGCTTGAACTCGATCGAGATCTTGCCGCTGGTGTCGCTGCCGGTCGGAACCGGGAATTCGCCGCCAACCAGGAAGTGGCCGGCCTCGCCGGATACGGCCGTCAGGTTCGGCTCGGCCAGGGTGCGCACCAGACCGACGCGCTCGAAAGCCTGAATCATGCTCTTGGCCTGGTTCATCCCCGTGCTGCCGGCTGAATTCCGGATCGTCGAAAGCGGATCTTTCGGATCGACGAAGTCGTAGGCCTTCAGCGTCTCGGACGTCGTACAGCCGGTCGCACTACACGTGGTGATCGGCACCTTCACGTCGCGGCTGATCACCGGGACCTTGGTGGTGTCCAGGTTGTAGCCGCCCGTCACGCCGCCCAGCAGGCTGCCGTTGACGCCGTAGGTCGGCGAGAAGCCGAACTTGAACTGGTCTCGGCCAAGCTGACCGAGCACCGCGTTCAGGTCCACGCCCAGCTGTTTGACGACGTTGCGCTGCACCTCGACGATGCGGACCTGCAGCATCACCTGGTCCTTGCCGGCGATGCTGAGCATGTTCAGCACGTTCTCCGGCTTGCCGACGAACTGCGCGGCGATGCGGGAGGCGGCCTCGGAATCGGCGGCGGTCCGCACGACGCCGCTCAACACGACGCTGTCGCGGATCGGCTGCACGCGGATCTTGGCGTCGGGCAGGACGCGGACCAGGGTGTCGGCCAGCTGATCGACCGGCTGGGAAACCCGGATGGCCAGCGACAGGATGCGGCGGCCGGCGGCGTCGAAGAACGCCGCGTCGGTCGTGCCCTCGCTCAAGCCGACGACATAGATGCGGCGCTTGTCGCGCAGCACGGCGTCGGCGATGACCGGGTTGGTGACCAGCAGGTCGCGGACGTCGCTAGGCAGCTCGATGATCGCCGACTTGCCCTTGGCCAGCTCCAGGGTCGTGGCGGTCTGGTCGGCCGTCAGGGCGATCCGCGTCACGTCGCTGACCGGCGGCGCGAACGCCATCGGCGCGGGCGGCGGGGCCGGGCGCGAGACCCGGGCGGCGGGGCGATAGACGTGCGAGCCGGCGACCGGACCGTCGGCGAACGCCGGGGCGGTCCAGGAGAGGCCCAGCAGGGCGGCCACGTGGACCGTCAGGAGTCGGCGCGTCTGGGACATGCGGGCTTTCAGGGGAGCGTTCACCGGGCGATGCTTAGGGGGGCGACTCATGGGCGCACCGCCACGCTGGTGGTGGTTCCGCCGCGATTGATGCGGACGGTGGTGTCATTGGCGGCGACTGGGCTGGTCATGCCCGACGGGCCGCCGAGATCGGTATAGGCGCGCAGGGCCAGGGAGACGGCGCCGGCCGCCTTGGCGCGGGCCAGGGCCTCGGCCTCGACCGGGCCGACCTCGAGGGTGGCGGTGGCCGCGACGATGGACTTGGCGTCCTTCTCGGCGGCGGTGCTCTGGTCCAGGGCCAGGACGCGGATGTTCTGCAGGACGGTCTCGGCGACCACGGCGCGACTGGCCGCGGCGGCGCCGTCGCTGGAGCCGCTGGCCTGGACGTCGTGGGTCATCAGCACGTCGACGCGGTCGCCGGGCAGGATGAAGCCGCCCACGGCGGTGTCGGAGGTGACCTGCACGGCCATGGCCCGCTTGCCGGGAGTCAGGACGACGGACAGATAGCCGCCCTCGCCGCCCCGGACGATCTTGCGCGGGGTGATGGGTTCGCCGGTCAGGATCGGGTCGCGAACGATCGCGCCTTCGACCACCTTGGCCGGATCGCCGCCGATCATCTGGTCGGCCGTGGCGGCGACGGCGGCCTTGGCGGCGTCGACCTTGCCGTCCGGCTTCGGCGGCGCGGCGCCATTGGTGATGAAGGCGCCGTTGATGGCGTCGGACGGCCAGGCCTGCCAGGTGACGTCGGCGGCCACCAAGCGCGTGCCGATCGGCAGGTCGCGCTTGGCGACCAGGACCTGGGTCATCGGCTTGCCCGGCGACGGCGCGGGCGCGGCCATGGCGGCCGGCGCGGCCGATTTGCCGCCCAAGGCGCGCTGCAGGACCACGGCGAGGCCGATAGCCGAAATCGCGGCGACCAGAACGATCAGGAGGCGTACGGGGCTCATGGCGCGGGCTGAAAACTCAATGGGGAGCCGCACGGTCGCCGTCCGGCGAGCACGCACGATTCGTCAGTCAGCCTTTCTGGCCGCGTTCCATGCTGGCTCGCGCATGGTTAACGCCCGCTAAAAGTTTTTAACGCGGAGACGGAAGGGATACGCGACAGGCTGTCGCGCCACTTGCCGCGGAAGCTGGGCTCTAGCCCAGGATTCCAAGGGCCAAGGCCCCTTGTGGGAAGGCCGCCAGGGCGCCCACGGCGATGGCGACGCCATAGGGCAGGTCGCCGCCGTCCGTACCCAATTTGCGTATCCAGGCCGGGCCACCCGCGACGACCGGCGCCAACCAGCCCGATCGTAGGGTCAGGATCGCCATGGTCAGGACGCCGCCGGCGAGACCCGTATAGAGCATGAAGGGCAGAGCCGCCGGCCACCCCAGCCACAAGGCGCAGACCGCGAACAGCTTACCGTCGCCGCCGCCGATCCAGCCGGCCGCGAACATTCCCATGCCCAGCACCAGGCCGCCGAGGCCGACGGCCAGGCAGAGGCCGATCTGCGAAAGCGGCGCGCCGACGGCCAGGGCGGCCGGAACGAAGGCGGCGATCAGGGTCAGCGAAATCCAGTTGGGGATCGTGTAGCTGGTCAGGTCCTTCAGCGCCCCGACGATCGCCAGGACCGGAAAGATCAGCAGCAGCGAGATCTGGATGGCTTGCACGCTCTTGCTCCTGTTCCGGGGCGTTCGGGATCACGCCATTCTGGGGCGGACGAGTGAAGCAAACGTTTCCCCGGGGCTACGCGGCGCGTGCGTTCGGTCCGTAGCCTGGGCGCCACGCAAAGAAAAAGGGCCGAGACCCGAAGTCTCGACCCTCTTCTTTTCGAGAGAGCAGCGGAAATCAGGTGCCGGCGGCGGCGACCTTGTCCGAGGCGAGCTTGAACTTGGCGTTCAGGTTCGTGCCCAGCGTGGTGACGGCGGTCACGATGACGACGGCGATCAGAGCGACGATCAGGCCGTATTCAATGGCCGTGGCGCCCGATTCATCCTTCAGGAAGCGAGTGACGAACTTGGTCATGACTTGGTCTCCAAAAACCAGAGCTAGTTGATTTGAGGCTCTCAAGCCGTTCGACTTGCTTACCCCCGAAAACACGATCAATTTCGCCCAACTCACTTAATGGCCAGTAAACAGCGAATAGTTTTCGCGTATTTTCTTTTGGTTTATTTGTATTTACCATTATTTATTCTTAACCACGAGCACCTCGACCTCGCTCAACCCCTTTTGAATCAAGGACTTTCTCAAGCGACGCTTGGCCGCATGCAGCCGCGCTTTAGTCTTTTGTTGACCAAAGAAAGTGATGCTGGGGGCTGTTCGGATCCGGGATCGGAAACCTTCATGCGCCGCCTTTCGCTCGTCATCACCGCCGCCCTGACCCTTTCGGGAGGCGCCGCCAGCGCCCAGACCGCTGCCCGGGCCGTCTCCACGGGAGCGCTTCCGATCGCGAGCCTGCCGGTGGACACCCCGACCGACCTGCCGGTCGCCGCCGGTCAGGCCTCCTACGTCAACCTCGCCGGCGCGGTGCGCGACGTCGTGGTCGGCGACCCAACCATCGCCGACGTCAGTGTCGTCAACAACCGCACCCTCGTGGTTCTGGGCAAGCGCCCGGGCGTCACCAGCCTGCTGGCCTTCGGCGCCGGCGGCCGCGCCCTGGCCGACCGCCAGGTCGTCGTCTCGGAGAACGGCGGCGGAGCGGTCACCGTCTATCGCGGCGCCGCCGCCAGCAACTACGCCTGCGCCGCGCAATGCACGCGCCTGGGCGCGCCGGCCGGCACGCCCTAACGGACGCTCACCTACGCGCGGGCGCGCCCTAACCTGTGATTAGGATCGTTCGGCTAGGTTGGCCGCCGATCCCCGATATCCAGGGACCCAGGGATCCAAGGGAACGCCCGCCGCATGGTCTACAGCCTCGTCCTCGATCGCGCCCGACGCCGGCTGGCCCGAATGGCCGGCCGCTTCGTGCGCGCCGAGCAGGGCGCCACCGCGGTCGAATTCGCGATCGTCGCCATCCCCTTCCTGATGCTGATCTTCGCTCTGCTCGAGCTGGGCCTGGTCTTCCTGGTCTCCCTGACCCTGGAGAGCGCCGTCATCGACGTGGGCCGCACGATCCGCACCGGCCAGGTTCAGACCACCGGCGGCACGGCCGCCAGCTTCAAGACCGCCGTCTGCAACAAGATGAACTGGCTCGGGGCGACGACCTGTTCGGGCGCGCTGCAGATCGACGTGCGCACCTTCAGCGACTTCGCCACCAGCAACACCTCGGCCACCAACAACACCGTCCCCACCTCGATGGCCTGGAACCCGGGCGCCGGCGGGTCGATCGTGCTGGTGCGCGCCTATTACACCTGGCCGCTGATCACGCCCCTGCTGCAAACCGGCCTGCAGAACTCGAGCGGCAAACGGGTCATCTACGCCGCCACGGCCTTCACCAACGAACCGTACGACGAACAATGAGCCGCCGGATCCCCCGCCTCCGCCGCTTGAATGGCTTCTGGCTTGATCGGCGCGGCGTGTCGGCCGTCGAGTTCGCCCTGATCGCTCCGATCCTGATCGTGATGTACTGCGGCATGGCCGAGCTGACCCAGGCGATGATGGCCCAGCGGCGCCTGTCGAACATCACCTCGTCGATCGGCGACCTGGTCGCCCAAGGGACCCAAACCGGCCCGCTCAAGATCGCCGACATCTTCACGATCGGCAACACGATCATGGCGCCGTTCCCGGCCTCCACCCTGAAGATGTGCGTCGCCAGCGTCGCCTCGGACGCCACCGGCAAGGACACCGTGGTCTGGTCCAAGGCCTCGACCACCATGTCGACCTGCCCCGCGGCCGGGGCGGTGTTGACCGACGTGCCGGTCGGCGTGCTGCCCGCCAGCCAAACAGTCATCCTGGCCCGAGCCAGTTACGCCTACACCTCGCCGATCAAGCTGATGCTGCCCAGCAACATGACCTTCTCGCGCACCTATTATCTGAAACCGCGCAAGTCCGACGCGGTGCTGTGGAACGCGAGCAGCTGAGGCTAGGTCAAGCCCGCGGAGAGATCGTCCCAGTCGGGGTTCTCGCGCTCGATCAGGTTGATCTTCCATTGTCGCGGCCATCGCTTGAGGCTGCGTTCGCGCTGGAAGGCCGAGGACATGTCCTCGTGCGGCTCGTACCAGACCAGGCGCTTCAGCCCGTATGTCTTGGTGAAGCCTGGGATCAGACCTTCGCGATGTTCCCAGATCCGGCGATTCAGATAACCGCTGGCGCCGATGTACAGCGTGCCAAGGCGATGGTTGGCCATGATTTAGACGGCGATGTAGCGTTCCTCGCGCATAAGGGGAGCATGCGCGAGAGCTACAATTATAAGCAATACAAACTGCCTTCCTCGCCCTTGTGGCGAGGATCCATGGCGCCGCAAGGCTGTGAGTAAAGGGAGCCATGAGGGACGGCGCCAGGCTCGGCCCACGCAGCGGAAGCCAGACCATGGATCCTAGGCACAAGGCCTAGGAAGACAAAATTGGGGGCTTCGAGCTGTTGGCTAGCAATCCAACAACGCCCTCAGCTGCTCCACCAGCGGGTGCTCCCCGAACGTCCGCGCTCCCAACCGTGAAACCGGCCGAAGCCCGATCAGGCTGTTGGTCAGGAACACCGCCTCCGCTCGGTCCAAGGCCTCGAGCCCCGCGGCGAGCTCCTCGACGGGGCGCAGCGCCATCAGCCGCGCGCGGGTGATCCCCGCCAGCGCGCCGCAGTCGAGGCGCGGGGTGAACAGCCGGCCGCCCTCGATCCAGAACAGATTGGCCGCGCCCGCGCTAGCGACCTCGCCGCGGTTGTTCAGCATCAGCGCCTCGTCGGCTCCGGCCGCCCGCGCCTCGGCCCGGGCCAGGACATTGTCGAGATAAGCCAGGGTCTTCAGCCGCGCAGTTGGCGAGCCCTCGTTGCGGCGGGTCTCGGCGACGATCAGGGTCGCGGGCGTCGTGGGCGGCGCCGACGGCGCGGCCGTGGCGAACAGGCGCGGAACCGTCGCGGCGGGGCGATCCAAGCCGCGCCCGCCCGAGCCGGCGGTCAGGGTCAGGCGGACGGCGAACCGGCCCCCGGCCGGCGCCGCCGCGCGGACCAATCGCTCGGCCTCGTCCCGCGCGAAGGGCAGGTTCAGGACCTCGCAGCCGGCCGCCATCCGGTCGAGATGGGCGGCCATGTGCGGCAGGGTTCCGTCGAGCGCGAGCATGGTCTCGAACAGCCCATCGCCCAGGAGCAGGCCCCGGTCGTCCAAGGGCATGGCGTCATCAGGGGTCATTCCGTCAGGGCCCTTTTCAGCGCCGCGATCTTGGCCTCGGTCTCAAGGCGTTCGCCGCGCGGATCGCTGTCGGCGACGATCCCCGCCCCGGCCCGCGCCTCGAGCCGCCAGCCCTGTCCGTCCTCGACGAGACCGACCGTGCGGATCAGGACGCTGCTGTCGAACGCGCCGTCGAAGCCGGCCCAGAACAGCGCGCCGCAATAGGGGCCGCGCGGGGGCTCCAGGCCGGCGATGACCTTCATGGCCTGGACCTTGGGCGCCCCGGTGATCGAGCCGGGCGGAAAGCTGGCGCGCAGCAGGTCGGCGACGGTGCGGCCACCGCCCAGCTGGGCGGTCACCGTTGAAACAAGATGATGGACATTGGCGAAGCTCTCGACCTTGAACAGTTCGGGCGCCTTGACGCTGCCCGGCGGGCTGACCCGGGCCAAGTCGTTGCGCATCAGGTCGACGATCATCAGGTTCTCGGCCCGGTCCTTGTCGCTGGCCAGCAGCTCGGCGGCCAGGGCCCGGTCCTCGGCGGCGTCGCGGCCGCGCGGCCGCGTGCCCTTGATCGGCTTGGTCTCGATCGCGCCGTTTGGGTCCAGCTTCAGAAAGCGCTCCGGCGAGTTGGAGACCAGGGCCCGATCCGGCAGACGCCAGTAGGCCGAGAACGGCGCGGGGCTCTGGCTTCGCAGGCGAACGAACAGGTCGAACGGGTCGGCGCCAGCGGCCAGGCGGCCGGTCCAGGCGCGGGCGATATTGGCCTGGAAGATCTCGCCGTCGACGATCCGCGCAACGACCCCGGCCACCGCGATCTCGTAGGCGTCGCCGTCGCTGGCGGCCAAGTCCGGGCACAGCGGGCCGGTGGGCTCGGGGCGGTCGGCGGCGGGGACGTCGAGCCAGGCCAGGGCGGCGCGGGCCCGGGCGCGGGCCTCGCCCTCGGTGTCGCCCCGCCCCACGGCCAGCACCCGGCGCGCGTGGTGGTCGAAGGCCAGCAGGGCCGGATAGCGGGCGCAAACCAGGTCCGGCCAGTCGGTGCGGCCCAAACCCAGCGCCTCCACCCGGTCGCCCAGCTCGTAGGCGCCCAGGCCGATGACGCCGCCCTGGAACGGCGGGCCGTCAGGGTCGGCCGCCAAGCGCGGCCCGATCAGTTCGGCGAGCGTCGCGAATGGGTCGGCGCGATCCGCGGCGGAAAGGCTGAAGGTCTCATCGGGCGCCCGCAACAGGTACGACCACCGCCCCGCCCCGCCGGTGACCAGGGCGCAGGCATGGGGCTCGTCCCGGAACGGGGCCAACGCCCAGACCGGCTCGCGCCAGGGGGCGGTAAGGATGGCGACGCGGCGCATGGGACGGGGTTTAGCAGGGCGGCAGCGCCCCCTCCACCGCTTCGCGGTCCCCCTCCCCCGTGTCACGGAGGAGGATGAAACCCACCTCCCCTGCGAAGCGGGGAGGTGCCCGGAGGGCCCGAGGGAGCGCTACTACGCCTCCCGCTCGCCGCCCTTCACCGCGAACAGCCCAATCAGTCCCAGGGCCAGCAGCCCTGCGATCGGGATGAAGCCGGCGACCTGGCTGGCGAAGACCTTGGTGGCGATGGCGACCAGCAGCGAGCCCAGCCACACGGTCGCCGTGCCCGACAGCGAGAACAGTCCGAAGAAGGCCGCCATCCGGTCCGGCGGGGCCAGGCGCACCAGCAGGGTGCGGCTCGAGGCGTACTGCGCGGTGACGAAAACGGCGATCAGCAGGCCCATGCAGAGATAGACGATCTCGGGCAGGGTGCGGAACAGCGGGCCGTTCCAGATGGCGGGGTGAGTGGCCGCGTCCCAGGTCCACAAGAACAGGATCTTCTCGCGCCCCATGCCCAAGGTGCCCAGCAGGATGAGGACACAGATCCCGACCTCGACCTGGACCGCGCGCTTGGGCCCCAGCGTCCGGTCCAGGGTCGGGGCGATCAGCCCGCCTAGCACGCCGAAGATCGACAGCGAGATGCCATAGGCCAGCATCTCCAGCTCGCCCCACTTCATCAGCCCGGCCGCGAACAGGCCGCCGAAGATCAGCAGCGCGGTCATGCCGTCGCAATAGAGCATCCGCGCGCCCAGGAACTTGGCGACGTCGGCGTGGCCCTTGAGATTGGCGAAGGTGTCGCCGATCAGCTTCACGCCCTCCTTCAGCGAGGCCAGAAAGGAGACGCCGGTGCGCGGGGCGTCGCGGGTCCACAGGAAGAACGGGATCGGGCCCAGCAGCATGACGCTGGCCGCCATCGGTCCGGCGAGGCGGGCGGGCTCGTATTCGGCCTGGTTGATCCCGAACAGCGGCGCGGCCGGCACGAACGACCACGGCACCACGCCGGGCAGGACGAAGCCCCACATCATGAAGATCAGCAGCGACACCGACAGCCCGTTGGCCACCGCGTAGCCCAGGCCCGACAGCACCGGCTCCTGCCCCTTGCCAGCGGCGCGCGACAGCAGCGAATTGTTGAGCACGTCGCCCCAGTTGTAGACGACGCCCAGCACGATCAGCGCCGCCCCGACCATCGAGACCGGCAGGCCGCCCGGCTTGGCCAGCCACAGGCCGAACAGCACCGGAACCATGATCGCCACGATCAGGCCCAGCAGCGGCTTGCGCGGCCCGAACCGCTCGATCGAGGCGCCCAGCAGCGGCGCGGTGATCGCGGTGATCAGGCCGTAGATGGTGGAGATGTCGGCGACGGCCGCCTGGCCCTTCACCGGATCCCCGACCAGCACCCGCGAGAAGTAAGGCGCGAAGATGTAGATGGTGATCAGGATCACGTAGGGGTCGCGCGAGCCCTGGTGCAGGATCCAACTGAGCGCGCCTCGGGAGAGTGTCTTCGGCGGCGGAACCAGCACATCATCGCCCGCGACGTCGCTCATGCCCGGAGCCGCGCCCGTCAACTCGCTCATGCCACACCCTGATGACGCTCGGCCCTCTACCGGGACCGTGACGCGAGGCTGGACCTTAAACGGGCGTTTGTCACCTTACGGATTTGGTGAGTCCTACAGCAGGATGTGCGCCCGCACCCGTTCGCGCGTGTCCGCGTCCAACCCCACGGCGTTTTCCAGATAGCCGTCCAGCGACCCGTACTGGCCCTTGATCTCGTCGAAGGCGGCCGCGAGGTAGCGGGCCTCGACGCCCATGGCCGCGCGCATGGCGGCTTCGGTCGGGCGGCGGCCGGTGAGCTCCTCGATGTGGGTCATGAACGTCGCGCCGCGCCGCTCGAAACGGCCGGGGTCGTTGGTCAGCAGGTAGTCGTCGACGATGTCGTCGTCCGCGACGCCGGCGATGTGGTGGGTCAGGGCCGCCAGAAGGCCGGTGCGATCCTTGCCCGCCGCGCAGTGGATCAGCACCGCGCCCCGCCCCTCGGCCACCGCCTGGAAGTAGCGGCCGAACAGGTCGAGGTGCCGTTCCTTGAACGGGGCGCGGCGGTAGTAGGCGTCCATGTAGTCATGGACTGAACCGACCGAGAGGTCCGAGCTCTTCAGAAAGGTGTGCCAGGGGTCCTCGCCGGTCATGCCCAGGTCGTTGTCGATCACCCGGGCGGCGAAGCCGGTCCAGCGCCGCGACGGCGAGCGCTCGCGCTCGTTGGGACGGCGCAGGTCGACCAGGGCGACGATGCCCAGGGCGGCCATGACCGCGAGGTCGGCGTCGGTCGCCTCGGCCTGGTGCGCGGCCCGGAACAGAACCCCCTTCTTCAGCCGTCCCGCCCCGGCGGCGTAGTCGCCAAAATCGCGGAAGTTCTCGACGCCTTGGAGGGGGATGTGGCGGGTCATGGGGTCCTTACCGTCTCAAAAGCGGCTGGATGCGATCCTGGATCGGCTGGTCGATATAGGTGTGGAACAGCCAAGCCGCGCCATAGGCGATCGGGAAGCCGGCCAGCCACATCAGCCACTGCCAGCCGATGCCGATCGGCACGGTCTCGATCAGCTTGTGCACCGCGCTCCAATAGATCACCCCGACGAAGATGTGGGTGATGAACAGGGCGAACGACAGCTTGGCGCCCTCCTCGATCCACGGCTTGGGGTTCTTGACCGGCAGGCGGCCGGCGCCCAGCACGATGGCGGCGATGGCCAGCAGCGAGGGAGCGTCGAACAGCCAGGGATCCGGCAGGGCGTAGCGGTCCAGCGGCTGGGTGATCACCAGCAGGGCGACGCCGCCCCACAGCAGGACCTTGGCCATCGTCTCGGACGGCCAGCGCATGTCGACGGCGCGGGCCAGGCACACCCCCAGCACGAACAGCGGTAGGGCGCGCACGACGCCGAACTGGAACTGCAGGTCGGGCAGCGGATGCAGAAAGACCTTGCGGGCGATGATCTCGAACACGCCCAGGACCACGGCCGCGCCGGCGGGCAGCAGCCAGGCGTGACGCACCTTGCTGACCGCGCGCCAGAAGATCGGGAACAGGGCGTAGCAGACGATCAGGGCCGACAGCGACCAGCTGGGCAGGTTCCAACCGTCGCTGGGGAAGCCCCAGGCGTGGATCAGCAAGGCCTGGGTGACCAGCTGGTCCCAGGCGAAGCGGCTAGGCTTGTGGGCGTCGGTGCCGACGGTGTTGAGCAGGAAGACCAGCCCGGCCAGCATGGCCAGCACGATCAGGTGTCCCGGCCAGATCCGCGCCGCCCGGCGGGCCCAGAAGCGCGGCGTGCTGAGGCGCCCGCTCAGGGTCGAGGCGCCATAGGCCCGGCCCAGCACGTAGCCGGACAGCATCAGAAAGAAGTCGGTGGCCAGGAAGCCACGCGAGAACACCTGGCCGAAGCGCTCGATCCGCATCGGGCTCTCGGCGCCGTAGTGGTAGACGACGATCAACAGCGAGGCGAGAAAGCGCAGGAAATCCAGAGCCCCGCCGCGCACGGCCTCCTTGCCGGGGCGGAAGCCCTCAAGCTCTGGAGAAGCGGGCTCCGCGACGGGCGTCTCACCCGAAGGAATCTGGGGAAGCGGGACGGTCACGGCGGGCGGCATACCAAAGGCGCCGCCCCCGGGAAAGCCGTCAGCGGACGGTCGTCTTGCGGTATGGCGTCGCGGCCACTATCTGTAACTTATACTGTTTCTAATAGGACATCACGATGTCTCGCCTGCCCGTCCTGTTCCTCGGCCACGGCTCGCCGATGAACGCTATCGAGGACAATGCCTGGAGCCGCGACTGGGCGCGCCTGGGCCGCGAGCTGCCGCGCCCGAAGGCGGTGCTGATGATCAGCGCCCACTGGGAGACGCGCGGCGCCGCGGCGGTCAGCGCCTCGGCCGCGCCGGAGACCATCCACGACTTCGGCGGCTTCCCCCAGGCGCTGTTCGACGTCCGGTACCACGCGCCCGGCGATCCGGCCCTGGCGGCGCGGGTCGCCGCGCTGCTGTCGCCCGATCCAGTGGTCCAGCATCCGACGCGCGGCCTCGACCACGGCGCCTGGGGCGTCCTGCGGCCGATGTATCCGGACGCCGACGTGCCGGTGGTGCAGCTGAGCCTCGATCGCGGCCGCCCCGACCGCTGGCACTACGAAGCCGGCCGGCGCCTAGCTCCGCTGCGCGACGAGGGCGTGCTGATCGTCGGCAGCGGCGACATCGTCCACAACCTGCGAGCCATCGACTTCCGCCGGCCCGAGACCCTGCCCTGGGCCGATCGCTTCAACGAGACGGCCAAGCGGCTGATCATCGCCGGCGACCATGATCCGCTGATCGACTGGCGCTCGCTGGGCCCCGACGCCGAGGCCTCGATCAACAGCGCCGAGCACTACCTGCCGCTGCTGTACGTGCTGGGCGCGCAGACGAAAGGCGAGCCGGTGAGCTTCTTCACCGACGACGTGTTCGCGGCGATTTCGATGACCGGGGTGATGGTGGGGTGAGCACGCGAAGCGCCCCCTCCGTCACGTCGCCTATCGGCGCCGCGCCACCTCCCCCGTTGCACGGGGGAGGATGGAAGCCGCACCCTCCTCACCCGTGAAACGGGGGAGGTGGCGCGATGCGCAGCATCGTGACGGAGGGGGCGCTTTTGGTCACATCACTTCCGCCGCCTTCTTCGCGGCCGCCACGCGCTCGTCCATCGCCTTGCCATACAGCGCCGATACCCGCCGCAGCACCTGCTCCGGCGCCGTCTCCGGCCGGCCGGCGTTGAACGGCGGGGCGGGGGCGTATTCGACGGCCAGCTGGATGCTCTGGGCCATGTCGTCGCCGGCCAGTTCGGCGACCACGGTCAGGGCGAAGTCGATGCCGGCGGTCACGCCGCCGCCGGTGATATAGCGCCCGTCCCGCGCCACCCGCGACGGATCGGGGATCGCGCCGAAATACTCCAGCTGGTCGCGCCAGGCCCAGTGGCAGGCCGCGCGCTTGCCCTTCAGCAGGCCCGCCGCGCCCAGCACCAGAGAGCCCGTGCAGACCGAGCAGACATATTTCGCCTCGTCGGCCAGGCGGCGGATCTCGGCGATGAAGTCCATGTCGCCCATCGCCTCGGTGACGCCGAAGCCGCCCGGCACGATCAGCACGTCGCAGCGATCGATGTCCGACAGCTTCGGCAGGTGAGCGAAGACCAGGCCGTCGGCCTCGATCTCGCCGCCGAGCAGGCTGGCCACCGTGACCTTGGCGCCGGGCAGGCGGCACAGGATCTGGTGGGGGCCGGTGAAATCCAGGTGGGTCACGCCCGGGAACAGGGCGATGACGATCTGAAGGGGCTGGCTCATGGGATGGTCTCCGTCACGATTGACGGGGAGAACATGGTTCGATTACCGTCTGGCGGAAATGACATAGATCCCACGGTTCCAGCCATGCCTCGCACGATCGGTTTCCTGGTCTATCCGGGCTTCCAGCTGTTGGACGCCACGGGCCCCATCGCGGCCTTCGAGATCGCCGGCCGCCTGGCGCCGGGGGCCTATGCCCTGCACTTCCTGTCGCTGCGCGGCGGCTTGACTCCCAGCTCGTCGGGCGTGGCGATCCAGACCACGGCGCTGGCCGACTGTCCGCGCCTCGACACCCTGCTGGTCTCGGGCGGCGACGGGGTCAAGGTTCCGGCCACCTGCGCCGAGACCCTGGCCTTCGTCCGCGAGGCCGCCCAGTCGTCGCGCCGCGTGGCCTCGGTCTGCTCGGGGACCTATGTCCTAGCCGCCGCTGGCCTGTTGGAGGGCAAGCGCGCCACCACCCACTGGAGCCGGACCCAGGACTTCCAGCGCCGCTTTCCGGGCGTCAAGCTGGAGCCCGACCGCATCTGGATCCAGGACGGCGCGATTTGGAGCTCGGCCGGCATCACCGCCGGCATCGACCTGGCCCTGGCCTTGATCGGCGCCGACGAGGGCGAGGCCGTGGCGCGTCGCACCGCCCAGCAGCTGGTCGTCTACCACCACCGCCCCGGCGGCCAGTCGCAGTTCTCGGCCCTGATCGACCTGCGCCCCGGCCGGTTCGACGCCCTGCTGTCCTGGGCTCGACAGAACCTAGCCGAGACCCTTAGCGTCGAGCAGCTGGCCGACCGCGCCGCCATGAGCCCGCGCAACTTCGCCCGCCTGTTCGCCCAGGAGACCGGCGTCACCCCGGCCAAGGCCGTCGAGCGCCTGCGGGTCGAGGCCGCCCGCGCTCTGCTGGACAGCGGCCCGCTGCAGGTCGAGGACGTGGCCCTGGAGACCGGCTTCGGCGACAGCGAACGGATGCGCCGCGCGTTCATCCGCGCGTTCGGCCAGCCGCCCCAGGCGCTGCGGCGCGCGGCGAAGGCCAGCTGAACTTCGGACCCGACGCCGCGAAGCTGGACTGTACGATCCAGACATAGTCCGGACACATGACGCAAGGATCGTGGCCTGGATCGAGGGACATCGATCCTTGGAGGACATCATGTCCGTCATGAAAGTGCTGGGCGTCTCGGCCCTGGCGGCCGCCACCTTGGCGGTCAGCGTTCCTACCGTCGCCGGCGCTCACGACCGGTACGACCGCGACCGGTACGATCGCTACGACCGATACGATCGCGGCGGCTACGATCGCGCCCGCCATGACCGCGGACGCCACCGCGGCCACAAGGTGAAGGTCTGCCATCGCGAGTGGCGGCATCATCACCGCGAACGGGTCTGCTACTGGACCTGGCGGTAAGCGTAGGAACCGTCGTCCCGGCCAAGCGCGTAGCCCGCCGAACCGGGATGACGGACCTCCTCAATCCGGCGCGATCGGCGTCTTGCTTAGCGCCTCGTCGACCCGATGGGCCGCGGCCGTGCCGCCGGCGTCGTCGGCGGCGATATCGCCCTGGTCCTTCAGATCGGTATTGGCCTTGGTGACGGCCTCTTCGGCCTTCTCGTCCTGATCGTTCGCGTTGATGGTCGGCATTGGACGCTCCTACGGCAGGGGGTCTCGGCGTAACCCGCCCCGCCCACACGCGTTCCTAAGGTTCAGGCCGCCTCGAAGGTCTTGGCCGGCAGGAACGGCGAGACCGCCGCGATCGCCCGGGCGACATAGGTTTCCGTCTCGCCGACCGGGGCGACATAGCCGATCGCCGCCTCGACCTCGGCCAGGCCGGCGCGTCGCGCGATGATCCACGCCGCCAGATATTGCGAGGCCAGGCAGCCGCCGGCCGTGGCGACATTGCCGTGGGCGACGAACGGCGCGTCCAGCACCTGGACGCCGGCCTCGATCACCCAGGGCTTGGTCACCAGATCCGTGCAGGCCGGCAGGTCGCCGACCAGGCCGAGCTTGGCCAGCACCAGCGCTCCCGAGCACTGGGCCGCGATCAGCTGGCGCGACGGGTCCAGGCGGATGCGCGCCAGGAGGTCGGCGTCGGCCGCCACCTCGCGCGTCTTGACGCCGCTGCCGATGATCACCGCGTCCGCCTCGGCGGCGAACTCCAGCGGCTGCTGGCGCTGGACGGTCACGCCGTTCATCGAGGTCACCGTCGGCGTCGGCGCGGCGATCTCGGCCTTCCAGCCCCGCCCCTTCAGCCGGTTGAGGATCGCCGCCGCCACGAACGAGTCCAGCTCGTTGAAACCGTCGAATGTCAGCACCGCGATCCGCATGGCCAAGCCTCCTTCGCCCCTAGTTAGGAACGCGGCGTCATCAGCTCAATGCGGTTGCCAAACGGATCGTCGGCATAGACGCGGTCCCAGCCCTCCAGCGGCTCGTCGTCGACCACCCGAACGCCGGCGGCCTTAAGGCGTTCGGCCAGCGCCAGGACGTCGTCGACCACCAGGGCGGGATGGGCCTTTCGCGCCGGACGGAAGTCGGCCTCGACGCCCAGATGGATCTTCACCGCCCCGTCCTCGAACCAGCAGCCGCCGCGCGCGGCCAGGTGCGGCGGCTTCGGCGTCTCGCGGACGCCCAGCAGGTCGCGGTAGAAGGCCCGCGCCTTCTCCTCCTCGCCCGCCGGCATGGCCAGCTGCACGTGCTCGATCGCCAGGATGGTCATGGCCGCCTCCTCGCTTGGCCTGGCCGCCGGATCGGTCCAGGCTGGCGGCATGCTGTATCTCGCGATCAAGGCCGCCATCTCGGGCGTCATCGTCGCCGCCGTGGCGGAGATTTCCAAGCGCTATCCGGGCCTGGGCGGCCTTGTCGCCTCGCTGCCGCTGGTCTCGGTGCTGGGCATGATCTGGCTGTGGCGCGACACGCGCGATCCCATCCGCCTGGCCGATCACGCGACGGGCACCTTCTGGTTCGTCCTGCCGTCGCTGCCGATGTTCCTGCTGATCCCCGCGATGCTGAAACGCGGCGCGCCGTTCTGGGCGGCGCTGATCGTGGGATGCGGTCTGACCATGGCGCTGTACGCGGCGATGGTCTGGGCCGGACCAAAGCTGGGGCTGAAGCTCTAAACCGCCGTCCGGTCCCGCGATCGCTTGCCGCACCAGACGCTCGATCGCGCCGGTCTCGACATCGGCGCCGACCCCGAATTGGGCCGTGGCCACGGTCAGGACCATGGCGACCTATCCCCTGGCCTCGAGCTTGGCGCCCAGCGCCATCACCTGCGCCTCGAGCCGACCCAGGGCCTCGGCGTTCTGGCGGCTCAGCTCGACGATGTCCCGCTCGCGCAGGGCGTCCAGCTTGTCGTGCAGGTGCATGATTTCCAGTTCGGCGCGCAAGTTGACGACATAGTCGTGCTCGGCGTTCTCGCGATCCTTCAGTGCCTGGCGGTTCTGGCTCATCATGATCACCGGCGCCTGCAGCGCCGCGACCGTGGACAGAATCAGGTTCAGGAAGATGAAGGGATAGGGATCGAAGGCCAGGTTCATCGGCTTGAGGACGATGTTGACGCCGGTCCAGATCAAGAGGGCCAAGCTGAACCCGCCGATGAAGGCCCACGACCCGCCAACCTTGGCCACGCCGTCCGCCAATCGATCCCAGAAGGTCCTGTCGTCGCTGACCAACGCCTTGTTCAAACCCGTGGGCGCTTCGGCGCAGATCAGGTCGATGACGCTTTTCTGGACGTCGGTAAGCTCGGCATAGGGGACATCCAGCAGTTCGCGGGAAAGTTGGTCGAGGCGATCACTATTGGTCATGGGAGTCTCCGGACGCGCTAGGATTGACACGCCCGCGCTCGCCGCGCGAGGCTTGGCCGTTGGGTGGGGCCGACGATCGTGCAACCCTTTGATTTCGGAGAAGCGTCTTGGCCCACAAGTTTCTGATCAAGAAGAACAAGGCGGGCGAGTTCGTCGCCTACTTCACCTACAACGGCGAAAGCATTTTCTGGACCGAAGGCTATGCCTCGAAAGCCTCGGCCAAGAACGCCATCGAGTCGATCAAGAAGAACGGCCCGGACGCGCCGACCGACGACGAAACGGACTAGGCTCGGCCAGCCCCCTCCGGTCTCTGGGCCACCTCCCCCGCGGCGCGGGGGAGGATCTAACTTGACCCCTCCCCGCTCCCAGGTCTCTGATCATTGATAACAATGATACGGGAGGGGACGTCATGGCCGCCGAGGGTCGCAAATCCATCTTCATCACCGGCGCCGCCAGCGGTATCGGCCTGGCCTGCGCCAAGCGCTTCGCCGGCGGCGGCTGGTTCGTGGGTCTGTCCGACATCGACAAGGCGGGGCTGAAGGCCGCGCACGAGGCGATCGGGGCCGCCAACGGCTCGGTCCACGTGCTGGACGTTCGTGATCGCGAGGCCTGGGCCAACGCCCTGGGCGACTTCGGCAAGGAGACCGGTGGCAAGGCCGATGTCCTGCTGAACAACGCCGGCGTGGCGCGGTTCGGAGTGCTGGAAGATCTGTCGGACGCCGACTGCGACATCCAGATCGACATCAATATCAAGGGCGTGATCAACGGCGCGCGGGCCAGCTTGCCGCTGCTGGAGGCGGCCGGCGGGCGGCTGATCAACATCGCCTCGTGCGCGGGGCTGTACGGCTCGCCAAAGCTGGCGGTCTATTCGGCCACCAAGTTCGCGGTGCGCGGCCTCTCCGAGGCGCTGGACGTCGAATACGCCCGGCGCGGAATCAGCGTCGCCTGCGTGATGCCGTGGTTTGTCGAAACGCCGATCCTGACCGCCGGCGCCTCAGGCACGAACGAGAACATGGCCGACGCGCTGCGCAAGGGCGGGCTGGAGGTCTATCCGGTGGAGGACGCCGCCCAGGTGGTCTGGGAGGCGGCGCACGGCAAGGCGCTGCACTATTTCGTGGGCAAGCGGGCGAAGCAGATGCGCTTCGCCACCAGCCACATGCCAGGCGTCGTCAGGAAGCAGCTCCGCTCCCGGCCCCTACTGTCGTCTTGAGGCCTTCCAGCGGCTGGCGATCGGACGAGACCGGGATCGGCTTGGCGGCGGCCGCCTTGTCGGTCGCCGGCGAACTCGCCTTGGCGGCCGTGGCGATCGGGGCCGAGGCCGGCTCGGTCACCGCCGCGCCGACCGGCCCCCCCATGCCGGGCGCATTGCCCGACATCGGCGAGACAGGCTCGATCCGGCCGAGCGCGCTGGCGGCATAGACGACCGGCGGCTTGCCGTCGGCGGTCAGGCTGGCGATTTCGGACGGGGCGATGTCGTCGGCGGTAGGCAGGCGCGACGGCGAGAAGCTCGAGGCGCCGCCCTGGCGGCCGAAACGATAGAAGATGTGCATGCCGACCTGGGCGACGCGCAGCAGGCGCGGACCCCAGCCGGGCGACACGTTGATCGTGTGGAAGTGGGTGGCCGAACCGACCTCGCTGGACATCGTGCCGGCCAGGGCGCGCGCGGCGACCTTGCGGGCCCGGGCCCAGGCGCCGATGTCGCGGGCGCGGCGCATGGAGCCGTCGCAGGCGAAGCTGAACTGACAGCCGGTGCGGTGATAGGCGCCCTGGAACACGACGCCGCAGATCGACTTCGGGAAGGCCGGGTGGCGCACGCGGTTCATGACCACCTGGGCCACGGCCGCCTGGCCGCTGGGGGTCTCGCCACGGGCCTCGTAATAGACGGCGTCGGCCAGACATTCGAGCTCGCGCGAGCTCTCCAGAGCGTTGCCCAGTTGGAACGGGCCACCTTGCAACAAGGAGGGCGCGCCGACGTTGAATGCGGAACCGAAGCTGGCCCGGAGCATCAGCGGGCCGCTGCGGCCGCTCTGTCCGGGAAGCAGGTTCGCCGCGCCGGCGCCTTCGAGGCGGGCGGCCAGCATTTGCGACTGGTGGTCGCGCTGGTCCACGGCGGCGAACAGATAAGGATCATGACGCTTGGCCACGGCGAGGGCGCCGGGGTCCATACGCGTAGCCGCGCTGACCAGGGCGGCGTCGGAGAAACTCCCCGAGGCGCCGTCGGCCAAGCGGGCGACGCGGGCGTGGGTGGAGGCCGATTGCGCCAGGCCACCCATGAGGTAAACGCCGCCCAGGGCCAGACCCGTGATGGATCCGACCAATACGGCGCCGACCAGCCCGCGCGCGTCCGCGCGCGTCTGCGACTTGATATACAAAACTCGTGTCCTGCGCGGCGAGGGCGCTCGGGCCCCCCGACAAAAACGCCCCGAATTCCCCCGGTAAAAGCACTGGCGGGGAGCCTTTCGGAGCGGGGAACCGGCCGTATCACGACGTGGCCAAGTTCCTGCTGATATCGGCTTATGACGTATCGGTGACCGACTCGCAAGCACTTGCTGCGCTGCAACATGCTCTGTGTGCGCAACGGTCGCACAGTTAAATTGTTAACGCGTTGAATCCTCGCGAAAAGCTCGACAAGAGCGATCGTCGTTTTTTTGCCGGCGCGAAAGCCTTGCCAGGGCTGTGCTCAACCGAACCTGGCGGAAGCTGAAAGAGTCCGCATCGTTACTCGACGAGGACACGAAGGTTAACGTTTGGCCTTAACCATGAGGGCCGAACGGGGCGGGAGAAGCGCGCGCCCCAGCCTTCGCTGGGGAGCGCGGATGGGGGCGTTACCGTCCCGCCACCAGCCGTCGCCCTTCGACGATGACCTTGGTCGCATTGATCGCGACGGTCACGACCAGGATGATCTGGAAGGTCATGTCGAGCGTCCGCTGCAGGGCCTCCAAGTCCGGCGCGTCGCCGGCGTCCGGGATGAGAAGAAACAGGGGAAGCGCGGCCCACAGCGCCGCCGACAGCGCCAGGCCGCCCAGCGAGCAGACGATCTCGGCGGCGGCGCGTCCGCGCACCCAGGCCGGCTTGATGATCATGATCAGGGCCGAAACCGCCTGCATCACCGCCAGCAGCAGGATCGGCAGGTGCAGGGTCTGGAACACCTTGGAAATGATCAGGACCGTGCGGTCGCCGTGCCGCCCCACCTGGACAATGCCGTCGAGGGGAAAATGCACCAGGCCGGTCCACCACAGGATGAAGACCACGGTCATCACCAGTTCGAACACGGCCTCGAAGCGGTTCTTCACGAACAGTTTCCTTCCGCTCGGGATCTGCGGCAGGTCGCTGGCCTTCCATTGGCTCATTTCCCCCACCTTAATCCAGCCGCGCTCGATCGCCGCCCCGATCAGGGTGGCGCAGCCGATCAGGCTGAGCGCGGTCTGGATGAAATCGCTGACCAGGCCCGTGATGGTGTGAGGGCTGCCCTGGCCGGTGACCAGCAGCACGGCGGCCGGGACCACCGTGGCGAGGGCGGCGATGGCCAGCAGCACCTTCACGCCAAATAGCCAGAACGGATAGATCTCCGGCCCGATCAACGACTGGCGCGGGCCATAGCGGCCGGCGACGGCGATCGGGTGACCGACGTCGCGCAGCAAGGCCTCGGTCTCGCGCTTGTCGAGCGGACGGCCCAGCTTGGCCTCCTGCTCCTCGACGCGGTTCATGATCAGGTCGCGCAGCTCGGCGATGATATCCTGGCGCGAGGCTTTCGGCAGCAGCGCCGCGACAGCGGCGAGGTAACGATCGATCAGATCGCTCATGGTCTTGTCCCCTTGAGAATGGTGAGAGGCCGCGCTCACAGCAGCGGCTCGAGGGCGGCGTTGATCGCGCGCCATTCGTCGGCCAGGCGGGCCAGCACGGCCCGGCCCTCTTCCGACAGCTGGTAGAAACGCTTCTTGCGCTTGTCTTCCTCGCGCCATTCGCTGGCCAGGAGCCCTTGGCTCTCCAGCCGGCGCAGCATCGGATAGAGGGCGCCTTCGTCGATCTCCACGCCCACGGTCGAGAGGGCCTGGCGCAGGCTGTAGCCGTAGCGCTCCTCCCTCAGCTGGGCGAGGACGGCGAGGATCAGGGTCCCCCGCCGCAGCTCCTGGCGGAGCGATTCAAAGATGTCCGTATCGGTCGGCATGGGGTGTGCGCCACATAGTGTGCATCACATGGTGTGTGACGCACACTGTATGTCACACAGTATCTTCGGGAGTCAACCGACGGAACGTCGCTCGGTTTCGCGGGAGTCCACGTGGCCAGCGGGATGCGGGTCGTGTGGCTCAAGGAGCCCCTGAAATTATTGAACTCGCAAAAAGACGTGTCATCCCGGCCGCAGCGGGTCGGCTTCGCCGCCCGGGATGACACGGTATTTGGTGATGGGATTTAGCGAACCACCGGGCTCAGCAGATCCTCCAGCCCGATCCGGCGGAACATCTCGGCGCGCACCCGGTCGGCCACGCCGTTGACGATCTCCGCGCCGTCCCGCGACGGGTCGATGTGAACCCGGAACGGACGCCGGCCGAACGGCGTGTCGACGACCCGGGCGATGGCCCGCGCCACCTCCCCCGCGTCGGCGTCGGCCGGCTCCAGCGCGGCCAGGCCGCCCAGCGCCGCGTCGGCGACCCCGGCGTAGGGGCCGTCCATATAGGCCGCGGCGACCGCCGCGTCGGCCGGCTTGCCCGCATGGGCGAAGTGGTTGGTGCCCTTGGTGAAGGCTCCCGGCACAATGATCGAGGTCTCGATCCCCCAGCGCGTCAGTTCGCTGGCGTAGGAGACCGCCAGGCTGTCCATCGCCGCCTTGGCCGCGAAGTACGGGGCCAGGAACGGCGGGGTTCCGCCCCGGGTCGAGCTGGACGACACCCAGACCACTAGCCCCTTGCCCTGGTTCCGCAGGATCGGCAGGGCGGCGCGATTGACGCGCTGGGTCGACAGCACGTTCACGTCGAACAGCTGGCTGTACTGCTCGGGCGTGAAGGCCTCGGCCGGGCCGAAGCTCATGTGGCCGGCGTTGTGGACGATGACGTCCAGGCGGCCGTTGGCGGCGACGATCTCGGCGATCCCGGCCCGGACCGAAGCGTCCGAGCCGACGTCCAGCTCGACCGTGCGCAGGTCGACGCCGTGGCTGTCGGCATAGTCGGCGGCGGCCGCGACCTGCGGGGCGTTGCGGCCGGCGGTCTCGCGCATCGAGGCGTAGACGGTGTGGCCGGCGTCGGCGAGCGCGCGGGCGGTCAGGGCGCCGAAGCCCGAGGACGCGCCGGTGACGAGGATGACTTGCGGGCTCATGGGAACATTCCTTCTGATCGGATGATGGGGATGGGGGCGCGGGCTCAGACGATCCCGCCGTTGACGCGCAGGACCTGGCCGTTGACCCAGGCGCCGTCCGGACCGGCCAGGAAGGCGATGGTTCCGGCGATGTCCTCGGGCTGGCCCAGGCGCTCCAGCGGCGCGGCCTTGGAGAGGCGGTCGACGACCTCGGCCGGCTTGCCGTCCAGGAAGAGCTTAGTCGCGGTGGGGCCGGGCGCGATCGCATTGACCGTGATGCTCCGGCCACGCAGTTCCTTGGCCAGGATCTGGCCCATCGTCTCGACCGCCGCCTTGGTCGCGGTGTAGACGCCATAGGTCTCGGGGCGCAGGCCCACGACGCTGGAAGACAGGTTGATGATCCGACCGCCGTCGCGCAGGCGGCGCGAGGCCTCGCGCAGGGTGTTGAAGACGCCCTTCAGGTTCACCGCGAGGGTCTGGTCGAACAGGGCGTCGTCGCTGTCGGCCAGGCTGGCCAGCTTCATGATCCCGGCGTTGTTGACCAGAACGTCGACGCCGCCGAACGCCGTCTCGGCGTTGTCGAACAGCCGGCGCACGGCGGCCGGGTCGGAGACGTCGGCCTGGGCCGTGACGGCCTTGCCGCCGGCCGCCTCGATCTCGCGGACCACCGCCTCGGCGGGCGCGACGTTTCCGGCGAAGTTGACGATCACGGCGAAGCCGTCGCGGGCCAGACGCTTGGCCGTTTCCGCGCCAATGCCGCCCGAGGCGCCGGTCACCAGCGCCACCTTGGTTGGATTGTCTTGAATCATCTGAAGTCTCCGTTCCCCTGCGTTCGGGGCCGACCTCGTGTCGGCATGGAGACCATGCGCCTTCGCCTGACTTGAATAATTCAGCCATTCGCGACATGACTATTCGCTTATCCGAATAATAGGAGCGCGGCGGGTGGATCGGTTCGAGGCGATGCGGCTGTTCGCGCGGATCGTGGACCGCCGCAGCTTCAGCCGAGCCGCCGCCGACCTCGACCTGCCCCGCTCGACCGCCACCGAGGCGGTGCAGCAGCTGGAGGCGCGGCTGGGCGTCCGGCTGCTCCAGCGCACCACCCGCCAGGTCAGCCCCACCCTGGACGGCGAGGCCTACTACCAACGCTGCCTGCGCCTGCTGGACGACCTGGAGGAGGCCGAGGGGGCGTTCCGCGAGCGGACGCCGCGCGGCCTGCTGCGGGTGGACGTCCAGGGCGCCCTGGCGCGCCGCTTCGTGCTGCCCGGCCTGCCCGAGTTCCTGGCCCGCTATCCGGAGCTGAAGATCCAGCTGACCGAGGGCGACCGGCTGGTCGACCTGGTGCGCGAGGGCGTCGACTGCGTGCTGCGGGTCGGCGACCTGGCCGACAGCGCCATGGTCGCCCGCCGCGTGGCCCTGCTGCCCGAGGTCACCTGCGCCTCGCCCGCCTATCTGGAACGACATGGAACGCCGAAGACGCCCGACGACCTTTCCGCTCACCGCATGGTCGGCTTCCTGCAGGCGGGGACCGGACACCCCTACCCGCTCGAGCTGACCATCGAGGGCAAGGTCCGCCAGATCGCCGTGGCGGCCGACGTGGTCATCAACTCGGCCGAGAATACCGTGGCCATGGGCTTGCTGGGCCTGGGCTTGATCCAGATCCCCCGTTACCGGGTCGAGGACTGCCTGGCCGACGGCCGGCTGGTCGAGGTGCTGGCCGATTTCCCGCCGACCCCGACCCCGGTGTCGCTGCTTTATCCGAAGAGCCGCCAGCTCTCGCCGCGAGTGCGGGTGTTCATCGAGTGGGCGGCGAGGCGGTTTGGGGCGTAATCTCTGTCATCCCGGCCGTAGCGTAGCGGAGAGCCGGGACCGCAAGAAGCTCGGCGCTTCCGGCGGTCCCGGCTCGGCGCGCTTCGCGCTTGGCCGGGATGACAGATATCGCTTGATCGGAAGCCTCGGCGCGGTTCGCGCGTTTGAACGGCATGGCCCAGCCCCGCCGTCTCGACCCGCCGCCGGAACGCCCCCTGGCGCGTTTCATCGACGCCCAGACCGCCACCTATGACGCGGCCCTGGCCGAGCTGCGGCGCGGCGAGAAGACCGGTCACTGGATGTGGTTCATCTTCCCGCAGATCGCTGGCCTGGGCCACAGCCCGACGGCCCGGCTCTACGCCATCGCCGACCTGGCCGAGGCCCGCGCCTATCTGGGCCATCCGGTGCTGGGTCCACGGCTGGTCGAGGCCGTCGAGACCCTCCTCGCCCTGCCCGGCCGCGACGCCCACGCGGTGTTCGGCTCGCCCGACGACCTGAAGCTGCGCTCGAGCCTGACCCTGTTCCGCGAAGCCGATCCGGGCGAGCCGGCGTTCCAGCAGGCGCTGGACAAGTACTTCGCCGGCGCGGCGGATCCGCTGACCCTGGAGCGGCTGGCGTGAGGATCAGGGCGCCAGCCTCAGGTCCGCCGCCTCGATCACATAGGGCACGTAGCGGTAGTCGCGGATGAAGGCGATGCCGCCGTCCCGCCAGTCCAGCCACATCAGGTAGATCGGCCGCGCGTCGCCCTCGGCGGCGAACACCGCCAGCACCTCGCGCCCTTCCAGCCAGGCCGGCGCCAGGAAGACCGGCTCCAACCGCGCATAGGCCCCGAAGAACATCCCGACATCGGCCGCGCCCACGCGGGGCGGCAGGTTCGACTGCGCGAGGCGCACGTCGTCGACCAACAGGGCGCGCAAAGCCTCCCAGTCGCGGCCGTTGAACAGGGCCGCGTACCGCGCCACCGCCGGTGAGACGGGCCGAACAGGTGGGACGGCGGCCGGCGGTTGGGCGTTGATCGTCCTCAGTCGCGCCCGCCCGCGAGCCAGGTGCGCCTTGACCGCGTCGACGGTCAGGTCCAGCAGGCCCGCGATCTCCTGCAGGCTCTGCCCCAGGACGTCCTTGAGGATCACCACGCTGCGCTGGATCACCGGCAGCCCCTGGAAGCGGTCGAGCGCGGTCCCGACGGCCTCCTGGCGCATCAGGGTCTCGTCGGCCGGCTCATGGTCGGGATCGGCCAGGTCGTCGGCGGCCTCGATCGGCTGGGCCGCGCGCACGGTGCGGCTCCGCAGCAGGTCGAGGGCCCGGTTGTGGGCGATGCGGAACAGCCAGGCGCGCGGCTCGGGCGGCGCGTCCAGTCCGCGCAAGGCCACCAGCGCGCGGACCAGGGCGTCCTGGACCACGTCCTCGGCGTCGAGCACCGAGCCCAGGAGGCGAGCGCAGTAGCGGTGAAGGGCCGGGCGCAGGGCGGCCGCTTCGGCCATGAAGGCCGCCTCGTCCACGCCTGCCCCGTTCGCCCCGGCCATCTAGGCCGCGTCGTCCAGCGCGACGGCCCCGGCGTCGCCCCGGAAAGTCACCGCCGGCGCCGAGGCCAGGGCGTCGTCCTGCAGGAACCCGACCACCAGCTCGCCGTAGCGGCGCGGCGGCATCGGCTCGCCGAAGCCGGCCAGGAACGCTTCCGGCGTCACGCCCTGGGCGCGGCTGTAGCCGGCCGCCCCCGCGTCGCCGACCCCGGTGCCGCCGATCATCTGACGGGGAATGATCGCCTGGAAGCGTAGGCCGAGGCTCCGCTGGTCGGAGACCCGGCCCGCGTACTTGGCCATCAGCCACAGCATCCGCTTGGCCCCGGCATAGCCGCCCGATAGCGGCGAACCCTGCACCGCCGCCCCGCTGGAGCCGACCAGCACCCGGCTGCCCGGCGCCAGCGGAGCCTTCAGCGCGGCCTGGATCCAGTACAGCCCGCCCTTCACGTCGGTCTCCCACGTGGTCGAGAACTCGTCCCAGGTCATCTGGTCCAACGGCTTCATCGGCGGGACCGCCCCGGCGTTCAGCACCAGAATATCGGGTCGCAGCCGCCCGACAATGTCGGCGGCCGCCTCGGCGTCGGTGATGTCGGCGCGTTCGGTGGCTACGCCCAAGCGGCCGGCGACCGCCGCCAGGTCCGCGGCGTCGCGCGCCACCACGGTCACCTTCGCGCCCGCCGCGACCACGGCCTCGACCACGCCGAGCCCCAGCCCGCGCGATCCGCCCGTCACCACCACCGTCTTGTCCTTCAGGGTCATGTGCGCACTCCTTTGTCGTCGCCCGAGGAAGACGGATGGGACGGGCGAAAGGAGTCAGGCCTGGTCGAACACCAGCACCTGCTTGCCCTTTTCCGGCGCCCGCACCGTGTCCTCCAGCGCCGCGCGGAAGTCGTCGATGCCGCGCCGGCCCGCGATCAGCACCTCGGTCGCGGGATCGGCCAGCTCGTCCAGCACGCTCTTCAGCCAGGCCGCGTCCGCCGGCGGCGGCGCGTCGAAGAAGTAGCGGTAGATGTAGGCGCGGATGACTTGGCCCTCCATCAGCACCTTCAGGGCGTTGGTCTGGAACGGCGCCAGATCGTAGGCGCCGACGATCACCGCGCGGCCCAGGAAGCCCAGGGCCTCCAGCAGCTGGGTCAGCACCGCCCCGCCGATCGCGTCGACCACGCCGGCGAGATTGGCGCCGCCGATCGCTTTGCGGACGGCCTCGGCCAGCGGGATCTCCAGCGCCGAAAGCGCGATCACCGCCTCGGCGCCAAGCGCCTTCAGGTCGCGCCCCTCGACCGTCTTGCGCACGATCGCCACGACCCGCACGCCGCGCCGCCGGGCCATCTGGATAAGCAGGGTGGAGACGAGGGAATGGCCCGCCGTCACGGCCAGCCACTGGCCCGCCTGGACCTCGCTGGCCTCCAGCAGGTCGCGGGCGGTGATCGCCGGCATCAGCTGGGCGGCGCGCTCGACCGGATAGTCGTCGGGCAGCGGGACCAGGTAGGCCGGGTCGACCGTGACGAACTCGGCCCACAGCCGCGTGGCGCTGAACGCCACCAACTGGCCCGGCGAGAGGTCCGCGCGACCGCCGGTCGAGACCACCCGCCCCACCCCGTGGTTGCCGACCACCTGGCCCGGCAGGCTGGGCCGCTTGGCCTCGGGATACTGAGCCTGGGTGTAGAAGAAGTCGCCCGGATGGATGCCGGCGGCGACCATCCGCACCAGGGCCTCGCCCGGACCCGGCTCGGGCTGGGGAATATCCCGCAGCTCCACGACGTCGAGGGGCGAACCGATGCGGTCCTGAACGAGCGCTTTCATGGCCAAAACTCCTTTGCCGCCCACGGTCGCCGTGAGCCGGAGCGTCAGATGCGGGCCGCCGCCCGACGGGACAATCGCGCCTCCGGGAGCTCTGTTTTCCGCATCCGGGACAATCGGCGACCTTGCGCCGGACCCGACCGGCGCCGATCTCCGATCGCGGCATTTCGAGCGAGGGCGCCATGCTGGGCTATGACGACGTGGCGATCTTCCTGAAGGTGGCGCGCGAGGGCAGCTTCGTCGCCGCCGCCAAGGCGTTGGGCCTGCCGACCAGCTCGGTCAGCCGCCGGGTCGCCGCCCTCGAGGACCGCTACAAGACTCAGCTCCTGCGCCGGACCACTCGCGCCGTGGCCCTGACCGAGGACGGCCGCGCCTTCGTCGACCGCGCGGCGGCGGCGATGGACGAGCTGGAGGCCGCCGCCCGGGGCCTGGACGTCTGCGACGCGCGCCTGTCCGGCAAGCTGACCGTCACCGCGCCCTATCATGTCTGCAACGAGACCTTCGCCCCGCACCTGTTGGCCTTCGCCGCCCAGCATCCAGACCTGACGCTGGACCTTCGCCTGACCAATGGCGCGCCAGACCTGATCGAGGAAGGGATCGACGTCGCCTTCCAGTTGGCCCCGCTGCCCGAGGGCCGGCACGTGGCCCGCAAGCTGTGGACCTCGCTCTACGGCATTTACGCCAGCCAGGGTTTCCTGGCGCGCCATCCCGAGGCCGCCAGCCTGGACCACCCCCGGCGGCTGGCCCGCCTGCCCGTCGTCGTCACGCCGCCGATCCTGAACTGGCGGTTCGTCCACACGAGCGGCGAGACCTATGCGGCGGCGCCCCGCACGATCGGGACCTCGGTCGACGACCTGTCGATGGGGGCCCTGGCCGCCAACCAGGGCCTCGGCGCGGCCTACCTGCCACGCGGCCTGGCGATGCGGTTCCCGGACCTGGTCGAGCTGAGCTTCGGCGACTGGAAGGCCGAGGACCGCGAGCTCTACGCCCTCTATCCGGCCACCCGCCAGCTGTCGCCGAAGGTCCGCGCCGTGATCGATCACGCCCTGGCCGGCCGCGCGGCGCACTAGGGGCCGGTATCCGAAATCCCTCCTCCAGCACCGTCATTCCCGCCCTTGTGGCGGGAACCCCTGGTTCAGCTGACACGTGAAGCGCATTGGCGGGCCAGCCCGCCACACCACTGCCCTTGCGGCGGACAGAGGGGTTCCCGCCACAAGGGCGGGAATGACGGATGAGTTTGAGGGGCCGGTTTGGATTCACATCGCGCGCGCTTGACTAATTCATAACCCTGGAGTTATGAGATAACCCATAGCCACAAGGTTATGGATTTCGATGCCCGACGCCCACGACGTCATCTTCAGGACTCTGGCCGACCCGACCCGTCGGGCGATCTTCGAGCGCCTGTGCCGCCAGGGCGAGCAGACGGTCGGGGCCCTGACGGCCCAGGCCGGGGTCTCGCAGCCGGCGGTCTCCAAGCACCTGGGCGTCCTGAAGGCGGCCGGGCTGGTGAGCGATCGCCACGAAGGCCGTCAGACACACTACAGCGCGCACTTGAGCGCCCTAGCCCCGCTGATCGATTGGACGAGCCAGATGGCCGGCTTCTGGGAAGGCCGGTTCGACGCGCTCGAGGATCTTTTGAAAAGGATGGATCAATGACCGACACCACGACCGCCACCCGCTCCGTCATCGTCGAGCGCGACATCGCCCATGCGCCGGAAAAGCTCTGGCGCGCCCTGACCCAGCCCCACCTGATGGAGGAATGGCTGATGAAGAACGACTTCAAGCCCCAGGTCGGCCACCGCTTCAACCTGCGCGGCGAGTGGGGCGGGGTGCTGGATTGCGAGGTGCTGGCCATCGAGCCGCAGAAGCGCCTGTCCTACACCTGGAACTTCAAGCACGAGGACCCGGCCTACGACCTGACCAGCGTGGTGACCTTCACCCTGACTCCGACCCCGACGGGCACGCACCTGCGCATGGAGCAGGCCGGTTTCCGCCCCGACCAGAAGCAGGCCTTCGGCGGCGCCCACGCCGGCTGGAAGACCTTCCTGGACAATCTGGACCAGCTGCTGGCCAAGGCCGACTGAACCCGGCCGCGACCAGAGGAGACCGCCATGAGCAACACCATCCGCCAGATCCACCGCTGGCTGTCGATCGCCTTCACGGCCGGCGTGCTCGGCTATATCGCCGTCATGACCCAGGGCCAGCCGCCCTACTGGGTTGGCCTTTTCGCGCTGATCCCGCTTATCTTGCTGCTGGCCACGGGGCTGTACATGTTCGTGCTGCCCTACGCCGTGAAGTGGCGCGCCGCGCGGCGCGTCAACGCCTAGCGAGGAAGCCATGACCGAGCCGGTCCTGCTCTCCGGGGGCAATCCCCAGATCGCCAAGGGCTACGGCGACGCGCCGGTGCGGGCCTATATCGCGGCCCTGCCCGGCTGGAAGCGCGACGTCGGCGCGCGGCTCGACGCCCTGATCGCGGCGGCCGTCCCCGGCGTGGCCAAGGCGGTGAAATGGAACTCGCCGCTGTACGGCGTCGAGGGCCTGGGCTGGTTCCTGGGCGTCCACGTGGTCGCCAAGTACGTTAAGGTGGCCTTCTTCCGCGGCGCGGCGCTGGACCCGCCGCCGCCGGTCGGCTCGAAGCAGAAGGACGTGCGCTATCTGCATGTCTCGCAAGACGCCCCGCTCGACGAGGGCCAGTTCATCGACTGGGTGAAGCAGGCCAGCCGGCTGCCCGGCGAAAAGATGTGATCAAGGACGAACCATGAAGAAGACCGCCCCCGAAGACGTCGGCGTTCCCGCCTCGCAACTGATCGACCGCGCGATCGGCGCGCTCACCGACTGGCGCGGCCAGACCCTGGCCCGCATGCGCGCCCTTATCCACGAAGCCGATCCCGACGTGGTCGAGGAGTGGAAGTGGGGAAAGCCCGTGTGGTCGCATGACGGCCTGATCTGCACCGGCGAGGTCTACAAGGCCCACGTGAAGACCACCTTCGCCCACGGCGCGGCGATCGCCGATCCCAAGGGCCTGTTCAACTCCAGCCTCGACGGCAATGTCCGCCGGGCCATCGACTTTCCCGAAGGCGCGGAGATCGACGCGGCGGCGTTCAAGGCGCTGTTCCAGGCGGCCGTGGCGCGCAACGTGGCGGCGAAATCGAAGAAGGCCTAGACGCCGACGCGCGGGAACTAAGGAAACGAAAAACTGGGGGCCGCCTCCCGCAAGACTAGGGGGCAAAGCGGGAGGCGGCTGCCGAACGCCCGCTGCAAGGGGGGCGCGCATTGAGCGTCCGGCGGCTAGAGCCCGTTCAGCCCGGTGGAAGACCGAACCGACTGGCCAGGCTCTAACGTCGTTGGGCGGTGCTCAGACCTTCATGTTGAGCAGCGCGCCAGTCATCTCGTCGGCGGTCCGGATCACCGCCGCATTGGCCTTGAAGTCGGTGGCGGCGCTGATCTGCCCAGCCCGCTCCTGGACGTAATCGACATCACCCAGCGTCTCGGCCCGCTCGGCCTGCGCCCCCGCCGAAGCGACGCGTTGGGCGCTGGCTTGCAGCCGGTCGGCGGCGGCCATCATTCCGGCGGCGGCGATCGAGAGAGCCTGCATGGGATGTCCCCTCTGGCGTTGCGTTCTTGATGTTGGTTTTCGCGCCAGCTCGGTTAAGGAGATGCAACCAAAAATGGTAAAATTCATGAATTGGTCATCTTTTTTAGCGTCGGTTAACCATGTCGAAGGCCCGGCCTGGCGCGCCCCAACAGGGTGAATCTGTCGCTAACCGAACCGGGCGAGGCCGGTGCTGGCCTTGGTCCGGCAAGGCGATGGGCGACCATTGCGAGAACGCCGTTCTCCGCGACAAATCCTGCCCAACATTACAAAACCTTCAGACAGGCCCGTCTCGACAAGCCGTCAGCACACCGACATGGTTCGGCCACACGCGGGCCGGGGGCGGCCCGCTTTCCCAAGAGGCTCAAGATATGTCGTTCACGCGTCGCGCCGCGCTCGCCAGCGCCGCCCTGCTCATGGTCGCGCAGCCGGTCCTCGCGGCCGCGCCCGCCAAGCCCGCCACCGCCGCTACCAAGAAAGCGGTCTCGGACTTCACGCCGTCGCCCGAGGCCATCAAGGCCCACATGACCTTCCTGGCCGACGACGCCATGGAAGGGCGCGAGGCCGGCACGCGCGGCTACGACATCGCCGCCAACTACGTCGCCGCCCAATACGCCCTGCTGGGCGTCAAGCCGGCCGGCGACAAGACGGCGACCGGCGTCTCCTATCAGCAGCATGTGCCGCTGATCGCCTTCCGTCCGGCGGGCGAGGGCTCGGTGGCGATCACCGGCGCCGACGGCCAGACCACCGCTCTGAAATATGGCGAGGACTACCTGCCCGGCGCCCAAGCCCAGGCCGCCGACGTGGCCGTCAACGCGCCGCTGGTCTTCGCCGGCTTCGGCGTCGTCGATCCCAGCCGCGGCCGCGACGACTACGCGGGCCTGGACGTCAAGGGCAAGATCGTCGTCCTGCTGACCGGCGCCCCGATCGCGATCCAGACCGAGGAGCGCGCCCACTTCAGCAACCCCAATGTCAAACGCGCCGAGGCCGCCAAGCGCGGCGCCGTCGGCGTGATGATCATGCCGACCACCGGCGGCGAGAAGCGCCGCCCGTTCGCGCGCGGCCTGGCCGGCATGAAGGAATGGCGGGTGATCTGGCGCAACGCTCAGGACGTCGGCGCCATCCGCGCGCCCGGCGCCCCCAGCCTGGTGACGCTCAGCCTGGCCGGCGCGGAGAAGCTGTTCGCCGGCGCGCCGACGCCGCTGGCTTCGGTCCTGGCCGAGGCCGAGACCCCGGCCGGCGCGGTCAAGGGCTTCGCCCTGGCGACCAAGGCCAATGTCGTGCTGAAGACCGAGATCGAGAAGCGCGAGAGCAGCAACGTCGTCGGCATGATCGAGGGCTCGGACCCGACGCTGAAGGCCCAGACCGTCATCCTGTCGGCCCACCTGGACCACATCGGCATCAAGGACAACGCCAAGCCCGGCGAGGATCGCATCAACAACGGCGCGCTCGACAACGCCTCGGGCATAGCGACCCTGCTGGAGGTCGCGCGCGGCTTCAAGAACACCAAGGCCCGCCCCAAGCGCTCGATCATCCTGCTGGCCCTCACCGGCGAAGAGAAGGGCCTGGTCGGCTCGGACTACTTCGCCAACAACCCGACGGTGACCAAGGCCGACATCGCCGCCGACGTGAACCTGGACATGCCGGTGCTGCTGTATCCGTTCACCGACGTGATCGCGTTCGGCGCCGACCGCTCGACCATCGGCGAGGCGGTCAAGCACGCCGCCGGCCGGGTGGGCGTGGCCCTGTCGGGCGACCCGCTGCCGGAAGAAGGCCTGTTCACCCGCTCGGACCACTACCGCTTCGTCGAGCAGGGCGTTCCTGCGGTCTTTTTGATGACCGGCTTCCAGAACGGCGGCGAGAAGGCCTTCACCACCTTCCTGAAGACCAACTACCACCACCCGGGCGACGACCTGAACCAGCCGATCGACTACCAGGCGGCCGCCAAGTTCGCGCTGGTCAACTACGAGATCGCTCGCGAGCTGGCCAACACCCCGGCCCGCCCGGTCTGGAAGAAGGGCGACTTCTTCGGCGGCGCCTTCGCCCCGGCGGGGCATCCGTCGGCGGCGAAGTGATTTCCAATCCGCTCTCCCCGGCGAAAGCCGGGGCCCAGATGGCGGAGCGCCGGGGTGGATTCTAGGAGCGTGGCGCTCTTCCGATCAGCCCAAGCGCCATGGATCTGGGTCCCGGCTTTCGCCGGTAAGCGCGGGATCGGGAAGAGCCGCGATAAGCCATTGACCCGGAGGGCGGCGGAAGGGATTCTGCCGCCCTCTCTTTTTCGTGATCGAGGGACCTTGAGCGCGTGACCGCCCGCACCGGCGCCTTCCTGAAGATCGGCGTGATCGCGCCGGCCATCATGGTGGCCGACGTGCTGATCGCCCAGCGCCTGTTCCCAGGGTTCGACGCCGGCGCCCAGTTCATCAGCGAGCTGGGCGGTCCCAAGGCCCCCCTGCCCGAGGTCTTCAACTACGGCATGATGGTCGCCGGCGTCGCGGGCCTGTTGGCCGGGGCCGGCTTCACCCACGCCCTGGAAGAGGCCGGCGGCCGGCGGATCGTCTCGGCGTTCGCGGGCCTGTTCGTGGCGCTGACCGGCCTTGGGGCCTTCTTCGCCGGCGTGTTCCACTGGCCCGATCCGATGCACCGCGCCTGCGGCGTGGGCCTGGCCATCCAATTCGCGCCGCTGTTCGCCGCCTGGGCCCTGTGGGGCAAGCCGGGATATCGGCGCCTGGCCCATTTCTCGCTGGGCTGGTTCCTGGGCCTGCTGCTGGTCTTCGCCTTGCTGACGGGGGTGTGGAACGTGCGCACCGGCCACGACGTCGGCTACTGGCAGCGGGGCCACGCCTTCCTGGGCCTGCTGTGGCTGGCCATCGCCGCCTGGACCCTGGAGCGCGGCTGGAAGACGAGCGCGATAGCGGCCGAGCCGGCGGTCTGCGGTCCGTAGGCGCTGACCTTCATTGTCATCCGGCCGTACCCCGGCGAAAGCCGGGGGAAGAGCCGGGATGACAATGAATGGGCGGAACCCGTTACGCCCGCGCCACCTCCGCCGTCACTCCGAACGCCTCGGCGACGCGCGCCGCGAAGGCGATGGGGGTCAGGTCTTCCAGGAACGGCCCGATAAACTGGATGCCGATCGGCAGGCCCTCGCGGGTGCGCCCGATCGGCGCGACGGTGGCCGGCAGGTGCGGCATGCCCGAATAGAGCGGCCAGGCGCTCTGCGGGGCGTAGGGGATCTCGGTCCCGTTGACCCGCAGCGTCCGATTCAGGCCCGGCCACGGATCGGGCTCGGGATATTGCTTGAACGCGGCCGAGGCGTAGCAGGGCGAGATCAACACGTCGAACGATCGGAAGAACACGTCCCACGCGCGCCGCAGCACCTCCTGGGCGATCAGGCAGTCGTAATAGTCCTTGATCGTCCCCTTGGGCGCCTCGGGCGTGTCCTTGACGTTGGCGTCCATGCCGGTCCGGTAGGTCCAGCCGAACTTCTCGGCCAGGGCCTGGGAGTCGGCCTGGGACGGCAGCAGGTCGCTCTGCCGTGACACCGTGGCCCCGGCCTTTTCCAGCTTGGCCGCCAGGTCGTCGATGGCCGCGACGATCTCGTCGTCGACCGAGGCGGTCGGGTGGCTGGTCAGGACGAAGACGCGATAGCCGGACAGCCCCGCATGGCGCGGCGGCGGCAGGTCGAGGCGATAGGCGACCGCGTCCCGGCCTTCGGGACCTGATAGCACCTTCAACGCCAAGGCCAGGTCGTCGGCTGTGCGCGCCATCGGCCCAGCGGCGGCCCAGGCGCGGCCGACGATGATCCCGCCGCCGGGCGGTCCGTGGCCTTCCAGCGAGATCAGCGGGACCGATGACAGGTGGCCATAGACGCCGCAGAACGAGGCCGGGATGCGGATCGAGCCGCCGGCGTCGCCGCCCAGCTCCAGCGGAACCAAGCCAGCCGCCAGCGCCGCGGCCGAGCCGCCCGACGAGCCGCCGCACGAGCGGCTCAGGTCGTGGGGATTGCGGGTCTGGCCATAGATCGGATTGTCGACCTGGTAGTCGGCCAGGCCCGTGGCGACATTGGTCTTGCCCAGGATCACCGCCCCGGCGTCCTTCAGGCGGCGGACGGCGACGGCGTCCTCGGTCGGGCGATAGTGTCGGGCGAACTCCAGGCCGAACGTGGTCGGCAGGCCGGCGATGTTGAAGCACTCCTTGATGGTCATCGGCACGCCGGCCAGCGGCAGGTCACCGCCGGCGGCGACGGCCTGGTCGACGCGCCGGGCCTGGTCGCGCGCGCTGTCGAAGTCGCGGACGACCACCGCATTGATCGGTCCGTCCCGCGCCTCGATCCGGGCGATGGCCGCGTCGGTGAGCTCCAGGGCGCTGACCGTCCTGGCGCGGACGGCGGCGGCGAGCGTCGTCGCGCTCGCGTGAGCGAGCGTGTCGTTGGTTGGCGAAGTCATGGCTGACCCTCTGTGCTGAGGGTTGCGCATCCTGCGCATAAAACGGCGTTCGCCAATTCTTGAACGGAAAAACTTCGTCCCCAGTTTGTTGGTAGGCGGCGGGGAAACCGGCGGCGGGCAAGCGCGCTCTACTGCGCTTCCGGCGCCTCGTAGGTCGCGATCATCACCCCTTCCGTCAAGGTGTCGCCCTTCAGCGCGCTGACCAGGGTCTCGAGCGGGATGTTGGGCCCGAACGTCAGCCGTTCGGCCAGGGCGAAGATCTGGAAGTGATAGCGATGCAGGCCGTGGCCCGGCGGCGGCCGCGGGCCGAACCAGCCGACCGAGCCGTTGTCATTGACGCCCTGGATCGCGCCGCCGATCTGCCCCAGGTTCGGCTTATTGGGCAGGCCCTCGGGCAGGCTGGTGGCCTCGCCCGGGATGTTCCAGATCAGCCAGTGCGCGAACGGCCGCTCGCGCGGCGCGTCGGGGTCCTCGACCACGATGGCGTAGGCCTGCGCGCCCTCGACCGGCGTCCAGACCAGCGGCGGCGAGCGGTTCTCGTAATAGGCTGAGTGGCGGTCCTCCAGATGGCCGTCGGCGTCCAGCGACGGGGTGGTCAGGACGATGTCGCCCTCACCGAACGGCTGGACCTTCTGGATGGTGATGGCGGCGCCGGAGTGTTCGGGGGTTTGGGCCATGGGCGGGTCTCCTCAAGGAGAGAACCCCTCGCCCTCCGGCCAAGTTTCCCTAGCGCCAAGCGTAGTTGAAGCTGATGCTGATCCGCTGCTCGTCGGCCTGGTTGGGCGTCACCTCGTGGCGCAGCCAGCTCTCCCACAGCAGCACCGTCCCCGGCGCCGGCTGGACGTAGACGAACGGCCGCAAGGTCTCGGGCGCGTCGTCCTGCCGGGTCGGGGCGGCCATCATCATCGGCAGGCGCGGATCCTCGAACTTCAGGGTCGAGGCGCCCGGCGGGATGGTGACGTAGACCGTGCCGGAGATGACGCTGTGGGGATGGATGTGGCCGCTGTGCTGACCGCCCGGCTCCAGGATGTTGATCCAGAAGCTGTCCATCATCAGCTTGCCGCCGGCCAGGTCGAAGGCGAGGTCCTTGGCGAAGGCCGCCGCGTGCCGGTCGAGCTTCTTCTTCAGCTCGGCGAACAGGCTGTCGCGCTGCGGCAGGTCGTTCAGCGAGGCGTAGGAGGTGTAGCCCAGATAGCCCTTGTTGTAGGCCCAGGCCTGGCCGGCCTCGTCGTCCTCGGCGATGGCGACGCAGGCGTCGTGCAGTTGGTCGATGAAGGTCTCGAAGCCCTTCTCGCCGGCGAGGCTGGCTTCATAGAGCGGCGTGACGAAGAGCGGGCGCGTGGTCATGGGGCGCGGCGTAGTCCACCCGGATCGGGGATGTCAAAGACACTTTATGGTTGTCGTTCGGAATGGTAAGTGTGAAAGTAGTATATCGGTGTTCTTCCAAGGGGGCGGAGAATGCGTTCAGCTTTCATTGTGGCGGCTTGTGTGGTGTCGGCGCTCGGCCTGGGCGGGTGCATGAGCGGCTTTACCGGCGCGCCAGCGACCACGATCGACGTGGCCAAGGTCTCGTCCTGCCCCGTCTTCGCTAAGAACGACGCGCCCAACAGCAATGACTATGACAACAAAGGCAGTAGCGACGAACAGCGGCGCGTCGCGCGCAACGCCTTCGTCGACAAGTGCGCGGCGGCTATCGAGACCAGCTATCAGGCCTTCGCGCAAAACCTTTCCTCGGACCAGAAGCTCTTCGTGGTCGGGTCCGACCTAGCGACGTCGGGAGTCACGGCGGCCGCGACACTCGCCAAGAGCGCCAGGACCAAGACCTATCTCACGACCTATGCCGGTCTGCTTTTAGGCTTCAGAGGTAGTGTCGAGAAGGAACTGTTCTTCAATCAAACGCTGCCCGCGCTCAAGGCCCAGATGGAGGCCTCTCGCGACGAAGTGATGACTCGCATCATCCAAAACAAAGCGCGTTCGGTCGCGGACTACACGCTAGATGCGGCAGTAACCGATCTAAAGGCGTACTACGCCGCAGGCACTCTTACCGGGGCCGTGACTAGGGTGACCACCGACGCCGGCGCAAAAGCGGTCGACGCCAAGATGGAGCTGAAACGGGTCACGGAAGCTGAGTACAGCTACACCGAAGCCGCCAAGAAGCTGCGCCGATACTGGCGACCGGACGGCGCGGTCAACGATGCCAACGCCGCCAAGCTGAAGAAGTGGCTCGATGAGAACGCGGACGGTCGCAGCATCAGCGAGCTTCTTTACGGCGGCGTTTCACCCGCGCTCCAGGCCCAGGCGGTCAAGGACCTGAACATCCAATAGGAGGTATCCGATGCGCACCCGACACCTAGACAAGCTGAGCGCCTTCTTGAAGCCGGACGGCGAGATCGATCCGAAGCGCAAGGCCGAGCTGGTCGAAGCTTTCCAGACCCTTGGGGCGAAAGAGACCAGCCCCTCCCTGCTGCTCTATCTGCCGACCCATCGTCGCCTTCACGCCCGCGTCACGGCCCATCTGAAACTCTAGAAGGCAGGCTACAATGTCGCGACAATTCACGCTGAAAAAGGTGCCCGCCGACATGGTGGATCAGGTCGAGAGCGACTTTAAGAGCGAAGGCGCCACGGTCGTTCGCATCGCCAACACCGACGGCAGCTTCAAGCTGGTCGTATCCTTCCCCTAGCCGCAGCATGCACAGAGGCGACGATTCACCTATATCGGCTGGGTGACCACCGACACCCCCTCCTCCCCCCGCCTGTCCGGCGCCGCCCTGATCAAGGACGAGGTCACGCGCCTGCCCGACGCGCCCGGCGTCTACCGGATGATCGGCGACGCCGACGAGGTGCTGTACGTCGGCAAGGCCAAGAGCCTGAAGAAGCGGGTCGTGCAGTACGCGCAAGGCCGCTTCCACACCAACCGCATCGCCAACATGGTCGACGCGACGCGGGCCATGGAGTTCATCACCACCCGCACCGAAGCCGACGCCCTGCTGCTCGAGATCAACCTGATCAAGCAGCTGAAGCCGCGCTTCAACGTGCTGCTGCGCGACGACAAGAGCTTCCCCGAGATCGTCATCCGCCGCGACCACGACGCCCCGCAGCTGCGCAAGCACCGCGGCGCCCACACGATCAAGGGCGACTATTTCGGGCCGTTCGCTAGCGCCTGGGCGGTGAACCGCACGCTGAACACCCTGCAGAAAGCGTTTCTCCTCCGCTCGTGCAGCGACAGCGTCTACGAGACGCGCGACCGGCCCTGCATGCTGCACCAGATCAAGCGCTGCGCCGCCCCCTGCACCGGCCTGATCGGCAAGGAGGACTACCAGGCCCTGGTCGACCAGGCCGAGGCCTTCCTGCGCGGCAAATCCCGCGCGGTGATGGCGACCATGGCCAAGGAGATGGAGGCCGCCGCCGAGGAGCTGGAGTTCGAGCGCGCCGCCCGCCTGCGCGACCGCATCCGCGCCCTGTCCAGCGTCGCCCAGGAGACCCAGATCAATCCCGAGACCGTGGACGAGGCCGACGTTGTCGCCCTGCACGTCGAGGGCGGCCAGGCCTGTGTGCAGGTGTTCTTCTTCCGGGCCGGCCAGAACTGGGGCAATCGCGCCTACTTCCCGCGCGTGACCGGCAACGCTGACGAGTCCGAGGACGAGACCACCACCGAGGAGCAGCGGATCCTCACCGCGTTCCTGGGCCAGTTCTACGACGACAAGCCGATCCCGCGCCTGATCCTGACCAATCTGGAGCCGGCCGAGGTGGGCCTGCTCTCGGAAGCCTTCTGCGTGAAGAGCGGCCGCAAGGTCGAGATCGCCGTCCCCAAGCGCGGCGAGAAGGCCGAGCTGGTGACCCACGCCCTGACCAACGCTCGCGAAGCGCTGGGCCGCAAGATGGCCGAGGGCAGCGCCCAGACCAAGCTGCTGGCCGGGGTCTGCGAGGCCTTCAAGCTGGAGGCCCCGCCCGAGCGGATCGAGGTCTACGACAACAGCCACATCCAGGGCACCAACGCCGTCGGCGGCATGATCGTGGCCGGGCCCGAGGGCTTCATGAAGGGCCAGTACCGCAAGTTCAACATCAAGAGCACCGACCTCACCCCCGGCGACGACTACGGCATGATGAAGGAGGTGCTGAAGCGCCGCTTCGCCCGCCTGGTCAAGGAGGAGGAGGAAGGCGACAGCGACAACCGCCCCGACCTCGTCCTGGTCGACGGCGGCAAGGGCCAGCTGGACGCGGCGCTGGAGATCATGGCCGATCTGGGCGTCGACGACATCGCCGTGGTCGGTGTCGCCAAGGGCCCGGACCGCGACGCGGGGCTGGAGCGGTTCTTCCTGCCCGGCCAGCCGCCGTTCATGCTCGAGCCCAAGTCGCCGGTGCTCTACTATCTGCAGCGCCTGCGCGACGAAGCCCACCGCTTCGCGATCGGCGCCCACCGCACCCGCCGCAGCATGGACCTGAAGAAGAACCCGCTCGACGAGATCGAAGGCGTCGGCCCAGGCCGCAAGAAGGCCCTCCTCCACGCGTTCGGCTCAGCCAAGGGCGTGGGCCGGGCCAGCGTGGAGGACCTGGTCAAGGTCGAGGGGGTCAGCTTGGCCCTGGCCGAGCGGATTCATGGGTTTTTCCGGAAGGGGTGAGGGGGCGGGGTGGCGCTGAGCGCCCTTCGTACACCGCGCCAACGCCTCCTCCGCCAACCGGGGCTCGCCAAGGTCGAGGTCGTCGGCAAGACCGGGGACGGCGACATCAACAGCGCGTTGCGAAGCGGCCGCCGCGCTCACGGAATTCGAGATCCGTATTCCACCGCCTGGCCCACCTCATGTATCACCCGGAGCATGTCCAAGAGCACCCCCGCCACGATCGCGCTGACCAAGGTCGGCGTCGCGTTCGAGCTGCACACATACGACTACGATCCCGGATCGGAACGCGTGGGCCTGCAGGCCGCCGAGGCGTTGGGCGAGGATCCGCGCCGGGTGCTCAAGACCCTGGTGGTGATGCTGGACGGCAAGCCCGCCTGCGCCATCCTGCCCTCGGACAAGGAGGTCAGCATGAAGAGGCTGGCCGCGGCCCTGAAAGGCAAGTCGGCCGCCATGGCCCCCGTGCCCGACGCCGAGCGGATCACCGGCTACAAGGTCGGCGGCGTCAGCCCGTTCGGCCAGAAGAAGCGCCTGCCGACGGTGCTGGAAGAAGCCGCCCTGGCCGAGCCCTACGTCTTCATCAATGGCGGCCAGCGCGGCCTGCAGGTGAAGCTGGCTCCGGCGGACGCGGTGAAGGCGCTGGGCGCGGTGACGGCGGCGATCGTGGCCGAGTAGGCCGGCGCTTGAAACGCCCCACGTTTCTCGCCTATAAGCCGCGCCTCCTGGTGCGGCTGGGTAGCTCAGATGGTTAGAGCGGTGGATTCATAACCCACAGGTCGGCGGTTCGATCCCGCCCCCCGCCACCAGGAATTGACCGGGCTTCGCGCCGCGTCCTAGGCTCCCGCCATGACCGAAACGACCTTCAAAGGCGGCTGCCTGTGCGGCGCTCTGCGCTGGGAGGCCGATCGCGCCCCGGACTATATGGGCGTCTGCTGCTGTCCCGACTGCCGCCGGGCGTCGGGGTCGGGCTTCATCCCGTTCATGGGCTTTGCGGCCGAGGCCCTGACCATCACCGGGCCGACGCGGCAGTATCGCAGCCGCGCCTTCCGGGGCGGCGAGGCGACCCGCAATTCGTGCCCGACCTGCGGCGGCCTGGTGTTCGGCGGCGAGCACGGCCTGAGCGACTCGCACACGATCTATGCCGGCTCGCTGGACGATCCGAGCCTGTTCAGGCCGGCCATGGCGCTGTTCAATCGCGACCGGCCCGCCTGGGTGGTGCTGCCCGAGGGCGTGACCCTGTTCGAGACGATGCCGGACTAGGCCGCCTAGCCGCCCGGAAACGTCCCCGGACGAATATACGCGAACATGTGGCTGACCCAGTCCGGCTTGCCCAGCGCCACGCCCTTATGGCGCAGGATCGCGTAGGCGGTCGTCAGGTGAAAGTAGAATTGGGGCAAGGCCCAGTCGCGGACGAACTGCGCGCCGGTCATGTCGAAGACGATGCCGTTGGGCATGGTCAGCGCGATCGGCTTGTCCGCCACACCGTCGAAGGTCGAGGGCGGCGTGGCCTGGATCCGCTGGGCGGCGTCGGCCAGCTGGGCCCGCGCGCCGTCGAAATCGCTCGCGTCGTCGGCCGGGGCGAACGACTCCGCGCCGGTCAGGTGGCGCAGCAGGTCGCTGGCCTGGGTGCAGACGAACCGCACCTGGGTCGACAGCGGAAACATGTCCGGCGCCAGCCGCGCGCCCAGCAGGTCGTCAGGCGACAGGCCATGCTCGGCGGCGAAGGCCTCGCCCTTGGTCAACTGGGCGGACAGGCCCTTGAGCATCTGGGCGTAGGTGGGGATCGCGAGCGCGTACAGGTCCATGGGCTTCCTCCGGTTGCGAGGAGGTAAGCCGGACTCGCGCCTAGGCGCCAGGCCCGAACCGCGCGACCAGGTCATAGGCCTCGCCGGGGAACACCTGCCGCACGCGGGTGACGTGCTGGCCCTCGCGCCAGGTGCGGCGGTCGACGACCAGGCAGGCCGTCCCCTCGTCCAGAGCCAGCAGGCGGGCGTCCTCGGCGTCGGCGTTGATGGCGCTGATGCGGCTCTCGGCCTCGGTCCAGGCGACATGCTCCAAGAGCCAGGCCCCAGGCGGGTGCTCGGCGAAGTCGGCGGCCTCGATGCCGGGCGCGGCCTTCAGGGAGACCAGGCGGCGTTCCAGGGCGAACGGCCGGCCGCCGGCGTCATGGACGCCGTCCAGCGCCAGCAACTTGCCGCCGGCCGCCAGCTCGACCTCTTCCGGGCGGTCGCGATCGGCGGCCCGCGCGCGACGGGACAGCAGGCGGAAGGCGTAGGCCTCGCCGCGCGCGACGATCTCGGACTGGATGTCGGGGATGTTCAGCACCGGCGCGTGGACCTTGGGCCGGGCCACGAACGAACCGGCGCGCTTGCGGCGCACGATCAACCCGGCCTCGACCAGGGCGGTCATCGCCTTGCTCACGGTCATGCGCGAGCAGCCGTACTCGGCCAGAAGCTCGGCCTCGGTCGGGGCCCGGTGGCCGGGCGCCCACTCGCCGGAGCGGATGCGGGCCTCGATGTCCGAGCGGATGCGCTGATGCAGCGGCGCGGTCACGTCAGCAAGGCCTTGAGGGTGGCGGCGTATCGGCCGGCGATCGCGTCGCGGGCGTGGTGGCGGCCGTCGGAGACTAGCTGCTTGCCATGACGCCAGACCGTGTCGATCCCGCCGCCGGCGAAGACCAGGCTGTCGATCAGCGCATCCCCCGAGCGGCCGACCAGGTTCGGATGGTTGGCGTCGAGCGTGACGAAGTCGGCCGGCGCGCCCCGCCGCAGGCCGCCGCGCCCGACGCCCAAAGCCTGGGCCCCACCCATGGTCGCCGCGCGCCACAGGTCGCCGCCGGTCGAGCGGCGCGGGCCGCTGGCCAGCACGTTGCGGGCGCGGCGGGACAGGCGCTGGGCGTATTCCATCGTCCGCAACTCCTCGGCGGCGTTGATCAGGATGTTGGAGTCGGTGCCGATTCCGAAGCTTCCGCCAGCGGCCAGATAGTCCGGGGTCGGGAAGATCCCGTCGCCCAGATTGGCCTCGGTCACCGGGCAGAGCCCCGCCGTCGCGCCGCTCTTGGCCAGGCGCTCGGTCTCGGTGGCGTTGATGTGGGTGGCGTGGATCAGGCACCACCGCTTGTCGACCTCGGTGTGGTTCATCAGCCAGCGGACGGGACGCTGGCCGGTGGCGGCCAGGCAGTCGTCGACCTCCTTGGTCTGCTCGGCGACGTGCATGTGGATCGGTCCGCCGGCGGCCAGCGGCAGGATGGCGTCCAGCTCCTCGGCTGTCACCGCGCGCAGGCTGTGCGGCGCGATGCCGACCACCGCCTCGGGCAGGCCGGCGACGATCCCCCGGCAGGCCTCGACCAGCCGCGCGAAGGCGTCGACGTCGTGGATGAAGCGCTTCTGGCCGTCGGTGGGCGGCAGGCCGCCGAAGTTCGAATGGGCGTAGAACACCGGCAGCAGGGTCAGCCCGATCCCGGTCTCCTGCGCCGCCGCCGCCATCCGCGCGGCCATCTCGGCCGGGTTGTCGTAGAAGCCGCCGTCGGGCGCGTGGTGCAGATAGTGGAACTCGCCCACCCGCGTGAAGCCGCCCTCCAGCATCTCCATCTGGCCCATGGCGGCGATGGCCTGGGCCATGTCCGGGTCCAGCCGCTCCAGGAAGCGGTACATGACCTCGCGCCAGGTCCAGAAGGTGTCGCCCGTATCGCCTCGGATTTCGGCCAGGCCGGCCATGGCGCGCTGGAAGGCGTGGCTGTGGACGTTGCCCAGGCCCGGCAGGGCGGGACCGAGACGGACGGCGTCGCCGGCGCTCGCATCGGTGTCGATCCGCGCGATGCGACCGTCGGCGATCGTCAGCTTCACGCTCCGCGCCCAGCCGTCGGCCAACAGCGCGCTCTCACACCAGACCGCCGTCGAGGACTCGGGATGGCTCGTCGGATTTTGGGTGTCGGTCACTGGACAAGCCTCATCGTTCGCAAATATGTCTATACATATTAAGCTCGACGACAAGTGAGGGAGACGGACCGATGCAGTGCGACACCCTGTGGATAACTTGCCGTCTCGCCACCCTCGACCCTGCGCTTGAGGGCCTTGGGATCGTCGAGAACGGCGTGATCGCCGCCCGCGACGGCCGCATCCTCTATGCCGGTTCGGCCGACGACGCGCCCGCTTTCCAAGCCGCCAGGACGATCGATTGCGAAGGCCGCTGGATCACCCCCGGCCTGATCGACCCGCACACCCACCTGGTCTTCGCCGGCGACCGCGCCCACGAGTTCGAGCTGCGCCTGGCCGGCGCTTCATACGAAGAGATCGCCCGGGCCGGCGGCGGCATCGTCTCGACGATGCGCGCCACCCGCGCGGCCTCTGAAGAGGAGCTGATCCAGGCCGCCCTGCCTCGTCTCGACGCCCTGATCGCCGAGGGCGTCACCACGGTCGAGATCAAGTCCGGCTACGGCCTGTCGCTGGACGACGAGATCAAGAGCCTGCGCGCCGCCCGCGCGCTGGGCGAGGTCCGTCGCGTCGGCGTCAGCGCGACCTTCCTGGGCGCCCATGCCCTGCCGCCCGAATACCGCGACGATCCCGACGCCTACATCGCCCTGGTCTGCGAGAAGATGATCCCGGCCATCGCCGCGCGCGGCCTGGCCGACGCGGTCGACGGCTTCTGCGAAGGCATCGGCTTCTCGCCCGCCCAGATCCGTCGCGTGTTCGAGGCCGCGCGCGATCACGGCCTGCCCGTCAAGCTGCACGCCGAGCAGCTGTCGAACCTCTCCGGCGCGGTGATGGCGGTCGAGTTCGATGCGCTGTCGGCCGACCATCTGGAGCACCTGGACGCGGCCGGGGTCGCGGCCATGGCCGCCTCGCGGACGGTCGCGACCCTGCTGCCCGGCGCCTACTACTTCACCCGCGAGACCAAGGTCCCGCCGATCGCGGCCTTGCGCGCCGCCGGCGTGTCGATGGCCCTGGCCACCGACTGCAATCCCGGCACCTCGCCCCTGACCTCGCCGCTGCTGGTCATGAACATGGCCGCCACCCTGTTCCGGATGACCGTCGAGGAGTGCCTGGCCGGGGTCACGCGCGAGGCCGCGCGAGCCCTGGACCTGCTGCATGACCGCGGGACCCTGGAGGCCGGCAAGGCCTGCGATCTCGCCATCTGGGACATCGAGCGTCCCGCCGAACTTGTCTATCGCATGGGCTTCAACCCGCTCCATGCGCGCGTGTGGAGAGGCCAGTGACCGACCTTGTTCTTCGACCCGGCGCGGTCCCGCTGGCCGAGTGGAAAGCGATCTATCGCGGGGCGACGGCGCGTCTGGCCGACACCGCCTGGCCGGTGATCGCCGAGAGCGCGAAGGCCGTCGAGCGCATCCTGGCCCGCCGCGAGCCGGTCTACGGGATCAACACCGGCTTCGGGAAACTGGCCAGCGTCCGCATCGGCGACGCGGACCTCGCGACCCTGCAGCGGAACATCGTCCTGTCGCACGCGGCCGGCGTCGGCGAGCCCTCGCCCGCGCCGGTCATCCGCCTGATGCTGGCCCTGAAGCTGGCCAGCCTGGCGCAAGGCGCTTCCGGCGTAAGGGTCGAGACCGTGCGCTTGCTGGAAGCCATGCTGGTCCGGGGCCTGACGCCGGTGGTGCCATGTCAGGGCTCGGTCGGCGCCTCGGGCGACCTGGCGCCGCTGGCCCACATGGCCGCGACCATGATCGGGGTCGGCGAGATCTTCGTCGGCGACCAGCGCCTGCCGGCGGCCGAGGCGTTGAAGGCGGCCGGCCTATCGCCCCTGACCCTGGGCCCGAAGGAAGGCCTGGCCCTGCTGAACGGCACCCAGTTCTCGACCGCCAACGCCCTGGCGGGCCTGTTCGAGGCCGAGCGGCTGTTCCAGTCGGCCCTGGTCACCGGAGCTCTGTCGACGGAAGCGGCCAAGGGCTCGGACACGCCGTTCGATCCACGCATCCACGTCCTGCGCCGCCACGCCGGCCAGATCGAGACCGCCGCCGCCCTGCGGGGCCTGATGAGCGGCTCCAAGATCCGCGCCTCGCACCTGAAGGAGGACGAGCGGGTCCAGGACCCCTACTGCCTGCGCTGCCAGCCGCAGGTGATGGGCGCGGCCCTGGACGTCCTGCGCCAGGCGGCCGTGACCCTGGAGACCGAGGCCAACGGCGTCTCGGACAATCCGCTGATCTTCCCGGAAACGGACGAGGCGCTGTCGGGCGGCAACTTCCACGCCGAGCCGGTGGCCTTCGCCGCCGACATGATCGCCCTGGCGGTCTGCGAGATCGGCTCGATCGCCGAGCGGCGCATCGCCATGCTGGTCGACCCGGCGCTGTCGGGTCTGCCCGCGTTCCTGACGCCCAAGCCGGGCCTGAACTCCGGCTTCATGATCCCGCAAGTCACCGCCGCGGCCCTGGTCTCGGAGAACAAGCAGAAGGCTTATCCGGCCAGCGTCGACTCGATCCCGACCTCGGCCAACCAGGAGGACCACGTCTCGATGGCCGCCCACGGCGCGCGGCGCCTGATGGGCATGGTCGAGAACGCCACGGCGGTGCTGGGCATCGAACTGCTGGCGGCGGCGCAGGGCTGCGACTTCCATGCGCCGCTGCGCTCGAGCGCGGCGCTGGAGGCGGTGCGGACGCTGACGCGGAGCCAGGTGCCCTATCTGTCCGACGACCGCCACTTCCACCCGGATCTGGAGGCCGCCAACGCACTGGTGCGCTCAGGCGCGGTGATCGAAGCGGCGGGCTACCTGCCGGGGGTGGCGCGATGATGACCTTTTTCCGTGTCATCCCGGACGGCCCGCAGGGCCGATCCGGGACCCAGGGGCCAGTGCATTGCGGCCGCCCCTGGGTCCCGGCTCTCCGCTTCGCTGCGGCCGGGATGACACGATGAAAATTGCTTCGATGGATTGGCTGACTGTCGTGCGCGGCCAAGCCCCCCTGATCATCTCCCTCCCCCACACCGGAACCGAGATCCCCGCCGACATCGAGCCCCGCCTCGTCTCCCCGTGGCTGGCCCGCAAGGACGCCGACTGGTGGGTCGATCGGCTCTACGCCTTCGCCGAGGAGATGGGCGCGACCCTGGTGCGGACGGCGATCTCGCGCACGGTCATCGACGTCAATCGCGACCCGTCGGGCGCCTCGCTCTATCCGGGCCAGGCAACGACCGAGCTCACGCCCACCACCACGTTCGACGGCGAGGCGCTGTATCGCGACGGCGGGCCCGACGCGGTCGAGATCGACCGCCGCCGGACCGCATATTTCGAGCCCTACCACGCCGCTCTGCGCGCCGAGATCGACCGCCTGCGCGGGCAGCATCCGACCCTGGTGCTGTACGAGGCCCACGCGATCCGCTCACGCGTGCCTCGGCTGTTCGACGGCGAGCTGCCGCAGTTCAATCTGGGGACCAACAGCGGCCAGAGCTGCGATCCCGCCCTGGCCGCCGCGGTCGAGGCCGCCTGCGACGCCTCGGGTCGCTCGCGCGTCACCAACGGTCGCTTCAAGGGCGGCTGGACCACCCGCCACTACGGCCAGCCCGCGACCGGCGTTCACGCCATCCAGATGGAGCTGGCCTGTCGGGGCTACATGGACGATCCGAATGAGCCCCCGACACCCGACACCTGGCCCACGCCCTTCCACCCCGACCGCGCCGAACCGCTGCGCGCGGTGCTGGAAGAGGCCCTGAAGGCCTGTCTCGAATTCGCGGCTTCCTCTCCTCCCCCGCCCGCGGGGGAGGAGGACCGCCGAACGGCGGTGGAGGGGGCGTCCGCCGCCGCCAGCGCCCCCTCCGTCACGTCGCCTATCGGCGCCGCGCCACCTTCCCCGCCGCGCGGGTGAGGAGAAAGGATCCCATGACCCGCCGCGACAATACCCGCGTCATCCGCCCCGCCACCGGGACCGAGCTCAGCGCCAAGTCCTGGCTGACCGAGGCCCCGCTGCGGATGCTGATGAACAACCTGCATCCCGACGTCGCCGAGCGACCCGAGGAGCTGGTCGTCTATGGCGGCATCGGCCGCGCCGCCCGCGACTGGGAGAGCTTCGACAAGATCGTCGAGACCCTGCGCCGGCTCGAGGATGACGAGACGTTGCTGGTCCAGTCCGGCAAGCCGGTCGGCGTCTTCCGCACCCACGCCGACGCGCCCCGAGTACTGATCGCCAACTCCAACCTGGTGCCGCGCTGGGCCACCTGGGAGCACTTCAACGAACTGGATCGGAAGGGCCTGGCCATGTACGGCCAGATGACCGCCGGCTCGTGGATCTATATCGGCGCCCAGGGCATCGTGCAGGGCACCTACGAGACCTTCGTCGAGATGGGCCGCCAGCACCATGCCGGCGATCTGTCGGGCAAGTGGCTGCTGACCGCCGGCCTGGGCGGCATGGGCGGGGCCCAGCCGCTGGCGGCGGTGATGGCCGGCGCTTCGTGCCTGGCCATCGAGTGCCAGCCGTCGCGGATCGAGATGCGCCTGCGGACCGGCTATCTGGACAAGTCCACCGACAGCGTCGACCAGGCCCTGGCCTGGATCGAAGAGTCTTGCATGGCCAAGACCCCGATTTCGGTCGGCCTGCTGGGCAACGCCGCCGAGCTGCTGCCGCAGCTGTACAAGCGCGGTGTCCGTCCCGACCTGCTGACCGACCAGACCAGCGCCCACGACCCGATCAACGGCTACCTGCCGGCCGGCTGGAGCTTGGACCAATGGGCCGACGCCAAGGCGCGCGACCCGGCCAGCGTCGACAAGGCCGCTCGCGCCTCCATGGCGGTGCATGTACAGGCCATGCTGGACTTCCAGGCCGCTGGGGTTCCGACCGTCGACTACGGCAACAACATCCGCCAGATGGCGCTGGAGGAAGGCGTCGCCAATGCCTTCGACTTCCCCGGCTTCGTGCCGGCCTATATCCGGCCGCTGTTCTGCCGGGGGATCGGGCCGTTCCGTTGGGCGGCGCTGTCGGGCGATCCCGAGGACATCGCCCGCACCGACGCCAAGGTGAAGGAATTGATCCCGGATGATCCGCACCTGCACAACTGGCTCGACATGGCCGGGAAGAGGATCAAGTTCCAGGGCCTGCCGGCGCGGATCTGCTGGGTCGGCCTCGGCGATCGCCACCGCCTGGGCCTGGCCTTCAACGCCATGGTCGCGAGCGGCGAGCTGAAAGCCCCGATCGTGATCGGCCGCGACCACCTCGACTCGGGTTCGGTCGCCTCGCCCAACCGCGAGACCGAGGCGATGCTGGACGGCTCGGACGCGGTGTCGGACTGGCCGCTGCTGAACGCCCTGCTCAACACCGCTTCGGGCGCGACCTGGGTGTCGCTGCACCATGGCGGCGGGGTCGGCATGGGCTTCTCGCAGCACGCGGGCATGGTGATCGTCTGCGATGGGACGGAGGCGGCGGCCAAGCGGATCGCGCGGGTGCTGTGGAACGACCCGGCGAGCGGGGTGATGCGGCACGCCGACGCGGGCTACGACATCGCCATCGACTGCGCGCGGGAGAAGGGGTTGGACCTGCCGGGGATTCTTTGAAAGCTGTTATCCCGGACAAGCGCGCAGCGCGCCGATCCGGGACCGCAGCAAGCACTGGCGCTTCCGGCGGTCCCGGCTCTCCGCTTCGCTACGGCCGGGATGACAAGAGTTGGGAAGCCTCCGCCGGGCTCTTCTTGCCGGTGTCGCGGTCGACCGCGTAGTTGGCCGCCTGCATCGCCTTGACGGCGATGCTCCCGCCCAACGGCTTCAGCGCCGCGATCAGCCGCCGGTCCCCGGCCCGCTTCGGCGAGACCAGGATCACCGCGTCATAGGGCGGCAGCGCGCCCTTCGGGTCGCCCAGCAACACGAGGTCGTCCGCCGCGATGCGCCCGTCCGACGAGAAGGCCGAGATCACGTCGGCCTCGCGGCTCTCCAGGGCGCGGTACATGAAGGTCGGCTGGAACTGGCGCTTGGCCTTGAAGCGCAGGCCATAGGCCTTGACCACCGCCGCCCATTCCGGCCGCGAGAAGAACTCCAGGTCGCCGCCCATGACCAAATCCGGGGCCTTGGCGGCCAGGTCGGCCAGGGTCTTGACGCCCAGCGCCTCGGCGCGGTCGCGGCGCATGGCCAGGGCGTAGGCGTTCTCGAAGCCCAGCGGGGCCAGCAGCACGACGCCGTCGCGCGCCTTCAGCTCGGCCCGCAGGCCGTCCAGCACCGCCTGGCGGCCAGGATTGTCGGTCCGGTTCAGGACGTTGGCCCACAGGGTGCCGGAATAGTCGACATAGGCGTCGATCTCGCCGGCCGCGAGGGCGCGGTAGGCCACCGCCGAGCCGAGGTTCACGCGCCGCTGGACACTGGCTCCTTCACGCTCCAGCCGGCCGGCCATCAGCTCGGCCAGGATGTACTGCTCGGAGAAGTTCTTGGCCCCGATCACATAGGCCGGCTGGCCCTGCGACAGCGCCGCGCCGGCCAGGGGCGCCACGGCCGCCAGCAGGCCGAGCGCCAGGCCCGCGCCGCCGGCCCACAGGCGTTTCGGATCGCGTCGCGCCACCCCGTCCTCGATCAGGCCCAGCAGCTGGTCGACGACCATGGCCAGGCCCGCCGAGGCCGCGCAGCCGACCAGCACCGCCACCCAGTCCTCGGTCTGCAGCCCTGAGAAGATGTAGTCGCCCAGCGAGGTCTGGCCGACGGGCGTGGACAGGGTCGCCGCGCCGATCGTCCAGACGGCGGCCGTGCGCACCCCGGCCATGATCACCGGGGCGGCCAGGGGCAGCTCGACGCGCCACAGCCGCTGACGGTCGGTCATGCCGACGCCGCGCGCGGCTTCGACCACGGCCGGGTCGACGCCCGAGACGCCGGCCGCCGCGTTCCGCAGGATCGGCAGCATCGAATAGAGGGTCAGGGCCAGCAGCGACGGCAGGAAGCCCAGGGCGGGGAACCCGTGACCCAACGCCTTGGTCGCCAGGCCCGAAAGCAGCAGCAGCAACGGATAGAACAGGGCCAGCAGGGCCAGGCTGGGAATGGTCTGAACCAAGCCGGCGGTCGCCAGGGCGATCCACTTCAAGCGCGGACTACGAGCGGCGGCGATCCCCAGCGGCAGGGCGATGGCCAGGCCCAGGGCCAGGGCCGAGGCGGAAAGGGTTACATGCCAGCCCAGGCGCTCGGGCAGGACGGCCAGGGCCGCGTTGACACGATCAGCCACGGGCCAGCTCCGCGAGGCGTTCGGCCTGCTGACGCGGCGCGGCGATCAGGGCCGCGACGGCGGGATCGGGATGCCCCGCCAGCAGGTCGCGCGGCGGGGCGTTGGCCAGCACCTTGCCGCCGGCCATCACCACCACCTCGTCGGCCAGCAGCAGGGCCTCGCCAACGTCGTGGGTGACCATCACCGTGGTCAGGCCCAGGGTCTCGTGCAGGCGGCGGACGTCATCGGCCAGGGCGACGCGGGTGACGGGGTCCAGCGCCCCGAACGGCTCGTCCATCAACAGGATCGACGGCCGCGCCGCCAAGGCGCGCGCCACGCCCACCCGCTGGCGCTGGCCGCCCGACAGTTCCGACGGCGCGCGGCCGGCCGCCTCGCGCGGCAGGGCCACCAGATCGAGCAGCTCGTCGACTCGCGCGGCGATATCCCCTTCCGGCCAGCCCAGCAGGTTCGGGGTGATCCCGATGTTCTGGGCCACGGTCATGTGCGGGAACAGGCCGATCTCTTGGAACACGTAGCCGATCCCGCGCCGCAGCTCCGGTCCCGGTCGCGCGGCGATGTCGGCGCCCTCGACCAGCACGCGGCCGGTCGTCGGCGCGGAGAGGCCGTTCATCAGTTTCAGCAACGTGGTCTTGCCCGCGCCCGACCCGCCGACCAGGGCGACGAAGCGCCCCTTGGCGATGGCGAGCGACGTCTCCGCCAGCACGACCTGGTCGCCGTAGGTCTTGCTCGCCCGGTCGAGAACGATGGCTTCGGTCATGCGGGCTCCGGGCGGCGCGAGACTCAACCATCGCCGACCTCGAGCGTTGAATCAAAGCCCCAAGCCCATTCGCGCGCTCTGGGGTGCGACAAGGCGGCGCGCGACAGGTCGTCAGGTTCGCGAAGGCCGAGTCAATCTCGACCATGAGGACAGGTTCAAGGAGCGTCTCATGACCGTCGCGTCGCAAGCCCGTCCGTTCGATCCGCGCCCCGCTCGCGCTCGAGCCCGCGCGCCCCGCCAATGGCCCCTCGGCTTCGCGGTGCTGCTGGCCTCGGTGCTGAACGCGGTCGTCTGGGGCGGCCTGCTGACGGTCGCCAAGGCGTTCCTGCATCCGTGAACCACACTGTTCAGTAAGCGTAGCGTTTTTCATCTCCCCTGAAGCGAACTGGGCCGCGTCTCCCTCGGACGCGGCCCTTCTTTTCGCTCAGCGCGACGGCCGATAGGTCCAGGCCACGGTGTCGCGCACGGCGTCGCGGTCGGCGATGGTCAGCCTGTTGACGCCTTCCCGCAGCGTGATCGCCGGCCATAGCGCGACGTGATCCACGACCGGACGCTCGCCCAGGTCCGCGCCGTCCAGCACCAGCCTGAGCGACTTGAGATTGGAATAGACCTTCACGTCGACGGTCGGCGAGGTCCGTTCGGTGAAGCGCCGGCTGGTCACATAGGCCATGGGCGCGTCGGACCAATTGGCCTTGTACCAATAGTAGGCGTCCTTGCGCGTCTTGCGGTCGTAGGTGGCCAGGCCCTTGTCGTTGATCCCCGGCCGGTCGCCTTCGTCGCGCCCGTCGGAGGCCAGGTCGAATCCCACCCAGACGAACTGGGCCCACAGGTATGGACGGGCGCGCAATTGCCGCCAGGCGTTCTCGTGGAACAGGGCCTGATACTGCTCGGGATGCCAGCGGCCGTTCGGCTTGGGGCGGGCCGGCGGATCCTCCTGGTGCAGGATCGAGGCCCCCGCCCCATACTCGCTGACCGCCATGGCCCGCCCCGGCGCGGCGGCGTGCGCCCGATCGGCCCAGTCGCCGATCTCACCGACCTGGTCGGGGTACCAGCCGAAGTACTTGTTGAAGGCGATGACGTCGGTGACGCGGGTATGCGGCGCGGTGTCCGGTCCGCAGCAATGGGCGTAGACGGTGGGGCGCGACGGATCGGCCTCGCGGGCCGCCGCCTGCACGGCCGACAGCACCCGCTGGCTGGTCTCGTCGGACTTGTAGATCTCGTTGCCCAGGCCCCAGACGAACACCGAGGGATGGTTGTAGGTCTGGCGGATCAGCTCGCGGGTCTGCTGGACCAGGTTCTCGGTGAAGCCCGGGTCGGGATCGACGGCGCTATTGAGCGGGATCTCGGTCCAGACCAGGAAGCCGTCGCGATCGGCGTCGTCATAGGCCCGTTGCGGATGCTGGAAATGCACGAACCGCAGCGCGGTGGCGCCCAGCTCGCGGAGGATGGCGAAGTCCTCGTCGATGTCCGCGTCCGACACCGCCAGGCCCCGGTCCGGTCGGCCGCTGTGGAACAGATTGACGCCATGCAGGCCGATCGGCCGGCCGTTCAGGCGCGCGCCTCGGGCCGGATCGAGGGTCAGGGTTCGGAAGCCCAGCGGCGTCGTCACCGCGTCGCGAACCCGTCCCCCTTCGACCACCGACGTCGTCAGGCGATAGAGGTAGGGATCGCGACGGCCGTCCCACGATCGGGGCCGGTTCACGACGCCGCTCAAGGTTACCGGCGCCGTCTCCCCGGGACGGACGACGACTTGGGTCCGAAGCCTCAGCACGATCTTTCCCGCCGCGTCGTTCAGCCGGGCCGTCACGTCGAGGCGGGCGGCTTGGGCGCGATCGTTCCGAACCCTGGCCGTCAGCTTCACTCGTCCGCCCTCGGCGCGCGCATAGGCGCCGGGCCCGCCGTAGTCGAGCATGTCCAGGTGCAGGTCGGCTGTCCGGACTAGGCGGACGGAGCGATAGAGGCCGCCGAACACCGTGAAGTCGCCGCCCAGCGGCGCCACCGTCTTGCTCGCGCTGTTGTCGACCCGCACGGCCAGCACGTTCGCACCCGGCCGCAGCGCGTCGGTGACGTCGAAGCGGAAGCGGGCGTAGCCGCCTTCGTGCCGGCCGACCAATCGGCCGTTGACCCAGACGTCGGCGACCAGGGCCGCGCCGTCGAATTCCAGATAGCTGCGCTCACCAGCCTTCGGCGCGGGCGCGTCGAGCGTCCGCCGGTACCAGGCGGGGCCGCGATAGTAGCCGCCGCCGTCGGCGCCATCGGCGGCGTTAAAGGTGTGCGGCAGGGCGATGCTCGCCCACCCCTGGTCCTCGTAATCCGTCTTGGCCGCCTCGGGCGCGTCGGCCTTCAGGAAACGCCAGCCCGCGTCCAGCGGCCAGACCTGGCGGGGCGCGGCCGACACGGGCGCGGCGAGACAGACGGCCGCCAGAACGAGGGCGGCGCCGACGCGGCGGACGAGGTGGGAGAAGCTCATGCGGCGTGACTAAAGCACACCGCGCGCGGGAATAAACCCAGGGACGCCGAAACGTCGCCTAGATCGGCATCCGCATGATTTCCTGGTAGGCCGAGATCACCTGATCGCGCACGGCCATCACCGTCTCCAGGCTGGCCTCGGCCGAGCTGATGGCGGTGACGACGTCGACCAATTCGGCCTTGCCGGCCACCTGATCGGCGATCTTGTGTTCGGCGACCTTCGAGGCCTTGGTCGCGCCGTCCATGGTCGACTTCAAGAGCTCGCCGAAGTCGATGCCGCCCTTCTTCTCGGAGCCGCCGATCCCACCGATGGAACCGACTCCCATGGCGCCTTGCGAGGCGTAGGCCTTGGCGGCGGCGAGCGCGGTGATCATGGCCTAGCCCCTACTTCTTCAGGATGTCGAGGGTGCGCGCTTCCATGGAGCGCGCGGTCTCGATGACGTTGAGGTTGGCTTCGTAGGCGCGCTGCGCCTCCTTCATGTCCAGCGCCTCGACCAGCGTGTTGACGTTGGGCAGCTTGACGTAGCCCTTGGCGTCGGCGGCCGGGTTGCCGGGGTCGTATTCGGTCTTGAACTCGCTCTGGTCGGGATCGACGCGCAGCATCTGCACGCCCTCGGCGCCCTGCACCTTGGTCGGCTGGAACACCGGCACCTGGCGGCGGTAGGGATCGCCGCCGGCGGTGCGCGAGGTCGAGTTGGCATTGGCCAGGTTTTCCGCGATGACCCGCATGCGGCCCTGCTGGGCGCGAAGGGCCGACGAGGCCACGGCCATGGTCGCCAGTGCGTTGGATTTGATCTCGGGCATCGCCTAAATCCTCAGCCGTTCGGCTTGCGCGCGGCCATGCGCAGCATGTTCATGGACTTCTGGTAGAAGCTGATCGCCGCGTCGTAGTTCATCCGCGCGTCGGTCATCTTGAGCATCTGGTCCTCGAGCGAGACCGCGTTGCCGTCGAGGGTGGTTTCCGAATCGGCGCCCGACGTCGCCCGCCAAGCGCTGGGGGCGTTCGACGGGGCCATGTGGGCGGCCGAGGTGGCCATCATCGTCACGCCCGAGGTCGGGGCGCTGGGCCCGCCACGATAGACCGCGCCCGAACCCTGGTTCATCAGCGAGGCCTGGAAGCTGTAGGGCTTCAGGTCGCTGGGGCGATAGCCGGGGGTGTCGGCGTTGGCGACGTTCTGGGCGACAACCTTCTGCCGCTCGGTCAGATAACCGAGGCGGCTTTTCAGCATGCCGATAAGAGGGATGTCGTCCGGACCCATGGCGATCATGGTGAAGAAACAGGGTTAATCCGGCATTAAGAAGCGTCAGGCACACCAGGGTATGCGGGGCATTCGCCCTGCGCCATCTTGTCTCGCTTAGGCGGCCCTTTCGCGCCATGGACGTCATCGAATTCATCCGCGCCCTGGCGGCGCTGGCGGTCACGCTAGGCCTGATCGGCTTGGCCGCCTGGGCGTTGCGCAAATTCGGCCCCGACGCCGTGGGCCGGATGATCGCCGCCCGCCAGGACCGCCGGATGCGGATCGTCGAGAGCCTGGCGCTGGACCCGACACGCCGCCTGCTGATCGTCAGCCTGGACGGCGAGGAGCGCCTGGTGATGCTGGGCGACGGCAAGCTGCTGGACTGGATCCCCCAGCCGGGCGTCGCGACGTCCCTCCCCGCCCCCGCTCCGGAGCCCGTGGCCTGATGCGCGACCTGATCAAATCCGTGACGGGCGCCAAGGCCGAGGACGTGCGCCGCGCCGCGATCATCTCGGTGCTGGCGGCTATTGCCTGCGCCGTCATGCCGGCCGCGGCCCTGGCCCAGTCGGCGGTGAACATCAACCTCGGCACCGGGGCGGGCCTGACCGATCGAGTCGTGCAGCTGGTCGGCCTGATGACCGTGCTGTCGCTGGCCCCGTCGATCGTGATCATGACCACCTCGTTCGTGCGGATCGTGGTGGTGCTGGGCCTGCTGCGCACCGCCATCGGCATCCAGCAGAGCCCGCCGAACCCGGTGATCATCAGCCTGGCCTTGTTCCTGACCGCCATCGTCATGGGCCCAACCTTCGAAAAGTCCTACGACGCCGGCATCAAGCCGCTGCTGGACCACCAGATGGAGCTGCCCGAGGCCTTCGAGGCCGCCGGCGGCCCGGTGAAGGGCTTCATGCTGCGCCAGGTCGACCGCGAGGATCTGGCCCTGTTCGTCCGCCTGTCGAAGATCCCCAAACCCAAGACGGCGCAGGACACGCCGCTGAACGTGGTCACCCCGGCCTTCATGATCTCGGAGCTGAAGCGGGCCTTCGAAATCGGCTTCCTGCTGTTCATCCCATTCCTGGTCATCGACCTGGTCGTGGCCAGCGTGCTGATGAGCATGGGCATGATGATGTTGCCGCCCGCCACCATCAGCCTACCGTTCAAGCTCATCTTCTTCGTGCTAGTGGACGGCTGGCGACTCGTCGCGGGCAGTCTCGTCGAGAGCTTCCAGCGCGGCGGCGGCGGTTAGGCAGAAAACTCTAGAAGACCAAGACCATGACTGTTTTCGTTCTCGGCTCGATCAATCTGGACGCCGTGGCGCGGGTGGACGACCTGCCCCGCCCGGGCGAAACCGTGGCGGGCCTGTCCCTGGAGCTATTCCTGGGCGGCAAGGGCGCCAACCAGGCGGTCGCCGCCGCGCGGATGGGCGCGCCCACCCGTCTGATGGGCGCGGTCGGCGCCGACGAGACCGGCAAGAGCCTGAAAGCCAAGCTGGCCGGGTACGGCGTGCAGGTGGCTGACGTGATGGAGCTGGACGGCGTGGCCACCGGCCAGGCCCACGTCTGGGTCGCCGCCAGCGCCGAGAACATGATCGTGGTCACCGCCGGCGCCAACGCCAAGGTCACGCCGCAACAGGTCTCCGCGACCCCGCTGGAGGGTCAGCGCGTGCTGCTCTGCCAGCTGGAGACGCCGCCCACCGCCATCGAGGCCCTGTTCCGCACCGGCGCGGCCAAGGGCGCCCTGCGCGTGCTGAACGCCGCCCCCGCCCTGCCCCAGGGCGCGGCCCTGTTTCCGCTGACCGACATCCTGATCCTGAACCAGACCGAACTGGCGACCTACGCCAAGCTCGACCGCGAGCCGGTGCGCCTGGAAGACGTGTCGGTCGCCGCCCGCAAGCTGATGAGCCGTCCGGACCAGACGATCATCGTCACCCTGGGCTCGGCCGGCGTCGCCGCCGTGCGCCGCGACGAGGCATTCCTGATCGAGGGCAAGAAGGTCAAGGCGGTCGACACCGTCGGCGCGGGCGACTGCTTCTGCGGCGCCCTGGCCGCGGCCCTGGCCGGCAACATCGACCTGCGCGACGCCGTCGAGATGGCCAACGCCGCCGCCGCCCTGTCGGTGCAGAAGGCCGGCGCGGCGCCGTCCATGCCGTCCCGTCGCGAGGTCGAGGTCTTCCTGGAGGGCTAAGCCTTCGGGTCGCGCTTCAGGTTCTTGCCGATCACCGCCACGATGATCAGCAGGAAGGCGGCCAGCCGGATCAGATAGATCCCGCCGCGCTCTTCCTGCGGAATGTTCAGCACGACCGGCAGGGCCTGGTTCAGCGCCATCAGCGCGAAGGCGGCCGAGAAGGCCAGGAACAGCCGCTCGCGCGTCCGGCCCCAGAAGCGAAGGAAAAACGCCGCCAGCACCAGGAAGCCCGTGGCGAGGCCTCCGGCGACCAGACCCTCCACGGGGTTCATTGGTCCACCTCCCAGATGAAGGCGTAGACCAACACGCCGATCGCCGCGATCAGGGCAAGCTGACGAGGCCACCAAAGCTGCACCTGGATGGGCAGCAGCACCAGATCGACGACCAGCAGCAGGTTGTTCAGGGCCAGGAAGCCGAACGAGATGGCGGTCCAGAGCAGCAGGCGCGTGCGGGCCTTGGCCCAGGCCCGCGCGAGCAGACCCGCGCACAGCAGGCTGGCCAGCAGGCAGAGTCCGTAGACGACGGCGGGCGTCACTTGTCCCCTCCCTTGGGCTTGCCGGAGAACCTGAAGGCGTCCGCCAGAGACTTCAGCCGTTCCACCGGCGCCGAGATCCAGCGGATCACGGTCACCGGCCGAACGCGATAGGTCTGTTCCAGTTCATCGCATAGGAGCCCCAGGGCCGGAGCGGCCGGGCGATAGCGGAAACAGCCGCGATCGTCGGGGACCACCAGGCCGGCGCTCATCAGGGCCCTCAGATTGGCGTCCACCAGCGCATGGCTGGCGCGCATCGCCTCGACTAGATCGTCGGCCGACCAGCACCGCTCGGGGTCCGCCTTCAGTTTCAGCAACAGCTCCAGCGCCCACACCGATCGGATGTGTTCGCGGATGAAGCTGAGAACGTCTGGATCCCCGGTCACGCGGTCTTCGGTAGCGGCCCTCTGAAGCGCGCGACCTTAAGCAGGTTCGCCGGCCGGACAAGCTGAGCCGTGGGGAATTCTCCGGCGATCAGGCCGCGCGGATGCCCGAGACGCCCTCGGAGGCGGCGCCGACCACGGCGTCGTAGCCGAGGATCATGTCGACGTCCTTGCCGTTGCTGGCCAGCGGCAGGCGCAGCCACAGGATCGACATGTGCGGAGACCCCCGCCAGGCCAGGCTGTGGACGCCGACGCCGGGGCGACGCTCGTCGACCACCTTGTCCAGCTCCTTGCGCCAATAGTCGAAGGCGGCGGTGTTGTAGACGTCGCCGATCATCCGGCCGGTGATCTCGCGGCCGTAGACGCCGTAGAGGCCGGTGCCGGCCAGGCGCAGGCGGTAGTCGCGCGGCTCGTTGACGACGTCGATCAACGACACCGTCGGCAGCAGCCGTTTCATGCTTGCGGGATGCAGGTCGACGCGCGCGGGGAGGCTAGCCCCCCGACGGAGGGACGCCCAGTAGGCGAACATCTCCTGATGAGCGCGGGCCGCCGTAGCGGATGCGCTCAATTGCGCGGACATCTTCAGAGTCCTTAACAAGCTATTGGAATCACTTCGATTCACTATCGCTTAAGGAACGAATCGGCGGCAAGTGAAAAACATGCCGCGCGACAAGATTCCCATATTGAGTCAACCGCCAAAGACAACGCCCGCCGTCCGATTTCGGACGGCGGGCGCTGAGGTCTTCGAAGGCCACTACGGCCAAGCTTTTGTTCCGACTCGACTATTTCGCCTTGCGAGCCGGTTTGCGGCCGCCCTGGCCCAGGCCCATCTGCTTGGCGAGGTTCGAACGCGCCTCGGCGTAGTTCGGCGCCACCATCGGGTAATCCTTGGGCAGACCCCACTTCGAACGGTATTCCTCGGGGGTCATGTCGTACTTGGTGCGCAGGTGGCGCTTCAGCGATTTGAACTTCCGACCATCCTCGAGGCAGATCAGATAGTCCGGGGTGATCGAGCGCTTGACCGGCACGGCCGGCTCCTTGGGCGCCGGCGCCGGTTCGGCGGCCGGAGTCCCAACGGTGGCGAGCGCGGCATGCACGTGCTTGATCAGGGCCGGCAGGTCAGCGGTCGCGACCACATTGTTGCCGACATAGGCGGAGACGATGCCCGCCGTCATCTCGATCAGGTCGGATTGATCTTCCATATGGCCTCGCCGGTCGCCAAATCTTGCTGATTCTCGGATCAGTCGAGGGCTGCATACAAAGATTGCCAACGGCGGGCAATACGGCCTCGCCAAGAGATTATGCGTAATAGACCAGTGTTCGCGATCTTGGCTGAACCGGCCATACCGTGAGTAAGGGCGGTTGAGTTCCTGAACACGGCAAGCAGCACGAGTGAGATATCGGCGATATTCCGGCGTTAACGCCCGAAATCGCGCGAAAGCGCCAACATGGCCGCGCGTTGCGGCGCCGAGTATTCGTCGACGGCGGCCTCGTCGCCCTCGCGGATCGCCTTCAGCAGCGCCGGGGTCAGGGCCGAGGTCAGTGACCAGTTCCAGTAGCGCAGCACCGTCTGGGCCCGGTCGACGGCGATCGTGTCATAGACGGTCAGCACCCGTTCCAGGGCATGGTCGGTGGCCCCGCTGCGGTCGACTTCCTGTCGCCGCAGGCCGCGCCACAGCTGGCGAAGGGCCGCGCGCGGCAGGCCGGTGGCCTTGCAGAGGATGGCCAGGGGCTCGCCACCCGGATCGGTGAAGATCTTGGCGCCGGTCATCGGCTTCAGGCCCGAGAGATACGAGATCTCCTCGGCGATCTCTCGGGTGATGCCCGTCTCGCCGGCCGCGATCGCCGCATCCAGGCTGTCGTAAGGGCTCTTGGCGATGGCCGCGCGATTGCGCTGGCGGCGCTCGATGAACTGCAGGGCCTTGCGCGACAGCGGGTCCTGCCAGCCCTCGGCCGAGGCCAGGGCGAAGACGTCGCCGACGGCGTCCTGTAGGATCTCGCGCGATACCGCGAAGCGCTGGAGGATCGTCTTGCGCGCCTCGGCGTCAGCCCACCAGAACATCACATAGGCGTGGCTGGGCCGCAGCTCGGCCCGGCGCAGCAGCAGGGGGATCAGATACTGGGCGTCGCGCGTCGCGGCGACGATGTTCTCGACGCCCTGGTGGCTGATCTTGACCAGGTCGTTGCGCAGCAGGGCCTCGATCACCGGCGGCTCGACCATGTCGATCAGGGCGTCGGCCACCACCTCGCTGACGCCGCGTCGCTGGGCGATCAGACGGCGATGCTCCTGGGTGGCGTGGTAGAGGCAGCTGATCAGATCGGCGTCGGACAGCTTCTCGGCGTCGACCAGCAGGGCGCGCGCCACCGGCAGCTCGTCGCGCAGCAGCAGGCGGACCAGCACCCCGGGCATCTCGTTGAGCATGGCCAGGCGCCGGGCGACCTTCTCGCGCTCGGTGACATTGGCGTCGCGCAGCATCTCGACCAGCAGATCGGCCGTCATCGACCGTTCGAAGGCGTTGATCCGGCTGGTCGGCAAGCAGACCACGTCGGCCAGGCGCTTGAGCAGGGCCGAGCGCGAGCGCGGCGAGGGCTTGGGGGCCTCGGCCTGTCCGAACGAGGATGTCAGGGCGGCTTCGCTCATCGCAAGGACAAGAACAGATCGTGCTTAACGGGTGATGAGTGAAGGGCGCGGCAAAGCGCCCGAGAGCGCCCCTCCGTCTCGCCGCGTATCCGCAGCGATCCACCTCCCCCGCAAGCGGGGGAGGACGAAGCTGCACCCTCCTCACCCGTAAAACGGGGGAGGTGGCGCGGCGCCGATAGGCGACGTGACGGAGGGGGCGCTATGGCGTTACCGAAACTCGGGCTCTTCCCACCCTGGCCAGATGTCCGGCAGGTCGCTCGAGACCCTGTTCGGATAAACCGGCGCGCGCTTTTCCAGGAATGAGGTCACGCCCTCCTTGGCGTCGCCGGACGCGCCGCGCGACTGGATGGCCCGGCTGTCGGCCTTATGGGCCTCCATCGGATGCGCCGCGCCGGCCATGCGCCACAGCAGCTGGCGGGTCAGGGCGATCGAGACCGGCGCGGTGTTGTCGGCGATCTCGCGGGCCAGGGCGCGGGCGGCGGGCAGCAGGTCGTCGGGCGCGTGCAGCGAGCGGACGAGGCCCTTGTCCAGCGCCTCCTGGGCCGGGAACACGCGGCCGGTATAGCACCACTCCAGCGCCGTCTGCAGGCCGACCAGCCGCGACAGGAACCAGGACGAGGCCGCCTCGGGATTGATGCCACGCCGGGCGAAGACGAAGCCGAACTTGGCCTCGGTCGAGGCCATCCGGATGTCCATCGGCAGCTGCATGGTGACGCCCACCCCGACCGCCGCGCCGTTGATCGCGCCGATGATCGGCTTGAGGCTGTCGTACATCCGCAGGGTCACGCGGCCGCCGCCGTCGCGATAGACGTCGCCGACCTTGCCCTCCTCGCGCTCCAGGGCCTGGGGGGAGGTGCGGTCGAAAGTGGCCCCGCCGGCGCCCAGGTCGGCTCCCGCGCAGAAAGCGCGCCCCGCGCCGGTGATGATCACCACCTTCACCGCGTCGTCGGCGTCGGTGAGGTCGAACACTTCGATCAGGTCCTTCATCATGCGGGCGGTGAAGGCGTTCATCCGCTCCGGACGGTTCAGGGTGATCGTCGCGATCCCGTCCTCGACGGCATAGAGCAGGGTCTCGAACGTGGGTTGCGACATGGGATGTGCTCCTGGCTTTCAGGCAATCAAACATGCGTATGAATTGAGGGCAACGGCTTAGCGCCCCCTCCGTCACGGCACGTATCCGCGCCGCGCCACCTCCCCGTTTCACGGGTGAGGAGAAAACCGCTTCATCCTTCCTCGCGCGCGGGGGAGATGGATCGCTGCGGATACGCAGCGAGACGGAGGGGGCGCTCGCGGGTCACCCTCTTCTCACCCCGAGCTTGCTGATCGCGTGGACGAAGTTGTTCGGCGCGATCTCGATGTTTCCGGTCCATTTCAGGTCCGGGAACCGCGCCAGGATCTGGCGGTAGGCCTCCTCCAGCTGGATCTGGGCCACGCGTTTGCCGATGCATGTGTGGGGGCCATAGCCGAAGGCGATGTGCTTGCCCGCATTGACCCGGGTGACGTCCAGCCGGTCCGGCTCGGGGAACATCTGCGGATCACGGTTGGCCGCGCCGTAGTACATCACGACCTTCTCGCCCTCGCGGATCAGCTGGCCGTCGACCTCGACGTCGCGAGTGGCCGTGCGGCGCATGTAGATCACCGGGCTGACCATGCGGATGAACTCGTCCACCGCGCCGGGCAGCAGCGACGGGTCATCGATCAGCCTCTGCTTCTGGTCCGGGAATTCGGTCAGCAGCTTCATCGCCCCAGACAGGGTGTTGCGGGTGGTGTCGTTGCCCGCGAACACGATCAGCAGCCACGAGCCGTCCAGATATTCGTCGGCCAGCAAAGCCCCGTCGACCTGGGCCCGAGCAATGGCCGTCATCAGGTCCTCCTTCGGATCCTCGCGGCGCCTCAGCAGCATCCGACGGCCGTAGTCGAACATCTCCTCGACGCCGGTGTTGAAGTCCTGGACGAACTGCATCAGCTCCAGGGTCGGGGCGATCGGAGCGGCGGCGTTCTGCACCGCCAGGTCCTGAGCGCGCTCCAGATAGTGCATCCAGGTGAGGAACTTTTCTCTATCCTGCGGCGGCACGCCCAGGATCTCGCACAGGGTGAACAGCGGCAGGATCGAGCTGAAGTGCTCGACCATGTCGATCTCGGCGCCGCCCTCCAGCAGCGGCTCCATCGCGTCCAGCAGCCGGGTCACCTCGGCCCTCACCCGCTCGGTCAGGCCGCGCAGATAGGAGGGGGTGAAATAGGGCATGTGCTCGCGGCGCAGCTGCAAATGATGCGGCGCGTCGAGATTGATCATGGTGTCCATCGACGCCCGGAACAGCAGGGCGTGGCGCTTCTCGGGCGAACCCATCGACATCAGGATGCCGCCGCGCTGGGACGAGAAGGTCTCCGGATCGCCGTTGACCCGTTGGACGTCGTCGTAGCGGGTCAACGCCCAGAAACCCGGCCCGCCGAACGGCTCGCCATGCCACATGACCGGGGCCTCTTTGCGCATCCGTGCAAAGTCGGCCCAGGGCTGCCCCCGGGTGAAGCGGAAGATGTCGGCGAGATCGACCTCGCCCAGTGTCGGATAGGTCGGCGGCGCGCCGGGCCCCGCGACGCCGTCCACGACCGTCTGGCTGATCAGGTCCATCGCCCCCTCGCTCTCGAACGTCGTTATGCGGCGCGACGATACTCCGGAAACCCGTCGAACCAACGGCGCCGCGACGGCAACTTGCGCGATCACGAAAGCTGGGCGCATGCTCTCAACTAAACACCGATCACGCGGGCCACACGCTGACGGGGTCCAGACGGGCGCGCAAAGGGAGAGAGCGATGACCGCGATCATCGAGGCCGACTACGTGATCGTGGGGGCCGGTTCGGCCGGCTGCGTGCTGGCCGCCCGGCTGTCGGAGGGCGGGCGCTTCAAGGTCGTGCTGCTGGAGGCCGGCGGCGACGACCGGCCGACCAAGAACCTCGGACAGTTCGCCTCGAACCTGATGATCCACATCCCGGTCGGCTACTCGTCGACCTTGAAGGATCCCAAGGTCAACTGGCTCTACACCACCGAGCCCGATCCCGGCACGGGCGGCCGCACCCACGTCTGGCCGCGCGGCAAGGTGCTGGGCGGCTCGTCCTCGATCAACGGCCTGCTCTACATCCGCGGCCAGCACGCCGATTACGACGGCTGGCGGCAGCTGGGCTGCGAAGGTTGGGGCTGGGACGACGTCGCGCCCTACTTCCGCCGCGCCGAGCACCAGGAACGCGGCGAGTGCGACTGGCACGCCACCGGCGGCCCGCTGAACGTCTCGGACGTCACCACCCGGCACCCCGTTTCGGACGCGGTGATCGAGGCCTGCGAACAGGCCGGCATCCCGCGCAACGACGACGTCAACGGCTCGGACCAGGAGGGCGCGACCTACTACCAGCTGACGGTCAAGAACGGCCAGCGCTGCTCGGCCGCCGTGGCCTATCTGCATCCGGCCATGACCAGGCCAAACCTCCAGGTCGAGACCAACGCCCTGGCCGGCAAGGTCCTGTTCGAGGGCAAGCGGGCGGTCGGCGTCGCGTTCACCCAGAACGGCGTCCAGCGCATCGCCAAGGCGCGCGGCGAGGTGATCCTGGCCGGCGGGGCGATCAACTCGCCCCAGCTGTTGCAGCTGTCGGGCGTGGGTCCCGGCGAACTGCTGCGCCGCCACGGGATCGACGTCGTCGCCGACCTGCCTGGGGTCGGGGAGAACCTGCAAGACCACTATGTGATGAGCGTGCGCTATCGGCTGAAGCCCGGCGTCGTCTCGGTCAACGAACAGTCGAAAGGCGGCCGTCTGGCCGGCGAGGCGCTGCGCTACCTGTTCCAGCGCAAGGGGCTCCTGACCCTCTCGGCGGCGCACATCGCGGCTTTCTGTAAATCCCGTCCGGATCTGGCAGGACCCGACATCCAGTTCCACATCCTGCCCGCCACCATGGACCTGGATAAGCTGGTCAACGAGCAGAAGATGGAGCTGGAGGCCGCGCCCGGCCTGACCATCGCGCCCTGCCAGCTGCGCCCCGAAAGTCGCGGCCACATCCGCATCAAGTCGGCCGATCCCAGCGCCTACCCCACGATCTTCGCCAACTACCTGGCCGATCCGCTGGATCAGGAGGTGGCGGTGGCCGGCCTGAAGTGGGGCCGCAGGATCGGCCAGGCCCCAGCGCTCGCGCCCTATGTCGAGAGCGAGCTCAATCCGGGCGGCGCGTTCGCCACCGACGAGCAGTTGCTGGCCTATGCGCGGCTGTCCGGCTCGACGATCTACCACCCGGTCGGAACCTGCCAGATGGGCCAGGGCCCGATGGCGGTGGTCGACGCCCAGCTACGCGTGCGGGGGGTCGAGGGCCTGCGGGTCGTCGACGCCTCGGTCATGCCCCGCCTGGTCTCGGGCAACACCAACGCGCCCACGATCATGATCGCCGAGAAGGCCAGCGACATGATCCGCGCGGCGGCGAAGCAGACGGTGGCGGCCTAGACTGAAAACCCGTGTCAACCCGGCCAAGCGCGAAGCGCGCCGAGCCGGGACCACCACGAACGCCGAGTTTTCCGCGGTCCCGGGTCTCCGCTCCGCTACGCCCGGGATGACAGCTTTAGCTGAGATATCGCGATGCACCCCCACCTTCACGCCCAGACGCAACCGGACAAACCCGCCTACGTCATGGCCGGCTCGGGCGAGGTGGTGACCTACGCCCAGCTGGACGCGCGGTCGAACCAGGGCGCGCATCTGTTCCGGTCGCTGGGCCTGCGGCCCGGCGACGTCGTCGCCATCCTGATGGAGAACAACGCCCGCCTGTTCGAGATCACCTGGGCGGCGCAGCGGGCCGGCCTCTACTACGTCTGCATCTCGACCAAGCTGACCGCCGGCGAGGTCGAGTACATCCTGAGGGACTGCGGGGCGAAGGTGTTCGTCACCTCCACCGCCATGGGCCCGCTGATCGACGAGGTCGCTCGGCTGGTCCCCGACCTGACCCGGTTCGCCGTCGGCGGTCCCCAGGGCGCCTATGCCGACTTCGAAGAGACCCGCGCGTCGGAGCCGACCACGCCGATCGCCGACCAGACCGCCGGCTCGGACATGCTCTATTCGTCCGGCACCACCGGCCGGCCCAAGGGCGTCAAGCCGGCCCTCAGCGGCGGGCCGATCGACGCGCCCCACGCCCTGCAGGCGATGGCCCAGGGGCTGTTCGGCTTCTCGGCCGACAGCGTCTACCTCTCGCCCGCCCCGCTCTATCACGCCGCGCCGCTGCGCTGGTGCATGACCGTCCACAAGCTGGGCGGCACGGTGGTGGTGATGGAGAAGTTCGATCCGGAGGCCGCCCTGGCCCTGATCGAGAAACATCGCATCACCTGCGGCCAGTTCGTCCCGACCCACTTCGTGCGGATGCTGAAGCTGCCTGAGGCGGCGCGCGCCCAGTACGATCTGTCTTCGATGACGTCGGCCGTCCACGCCGCCGCGCCCTGCCCCGTTCCGGTCAAGGAGCAGATGATCGCCTGGTGGGGTCCGGTGATCTACGAGTACTACGCCGGCACCGAGGGCAACGGCTTCTGCTGGATCAATTCCGCCAACTGGCTGGCCCGCAAGGGCAGCGTCGGCCAGGCGGTGCTGGGCGAGCTGCGGATCTGCGACGACGCTGGCGACCCCGTGCCGCCCCGCACCGAGGGCGCCGTCTATTTCGCCAACGGCCCGGCGGTGAACTATCACAACGCGCCGGAGAAGACGGCCGAGAGCTACAACAAGCACGGCTGGACGACGCTGGGCGACGTCGGCTGGGCGGACGAGGACGGCTATCTCTACCTGACCGACCGCAAGAGCTTCATGATCATCTCGGGCGGGGTGAACATCTATCCGCAAGAGATCGAGAACCTGCTGATCACCCACCCCAAGGTCGCCGACGCCGCCGTCGTGGGCGCGCCGTGCGAGGAGATGGGCGAGCAGGTCGTGGCGGTGATCCAGCCGATGGACCCGGCCGAGGACCAGACCGCCCTCGCCGCCGAGCTGCTGGCCTTCGCCCGCGCCAATCTCAGCCACGTGAAGTCGCCGCGCCGGATCGACTTCATGGCCGAACTGCCCCGGCACCCGACCGGCAAGCTCTACAAGCGGCTGATCCGCGACGCCTATTGGGGCAAGAGCGAGAGCCGGATCATCTGAACGTCGGACGCCCGCGCGGAAAAGTTATACGCAGATTTCGGATTTGCGTATAACTTGCCGATATGATCCAGCGCCTGCCATTTTCGGCGAGCAACAGCTACGCGGAATTGATCGAACGCCTGCGCCTCGCGCGTTTCGGCGAATTTCCGGCCGGATCGAGTTTCGTCTCCAAAACCGTGAAGGGTCGCCTCTATTGGTACGTCCAATTGCCAACCGGCGGAGACTACAGCCGCAAGCAAATCTATATAGGACCTGACAGCGACGACCTCCGCGAACGGATGGAAAGTCACGGAGAGTATCGCGCCGATGTAGAAGACCGGCGCCGACTGGTAGCGGCGATCATTGCCTCCGGCGTTCCGAAGCCTGATCGGATAACGGGCGAGATCGTCGCCCTACTGGCGCAGGCGGGGGCCTTCCGACTAAGAGCCCTCATTGTCGGTACGATCGCCTACCAAACCTACGCGGCGCACTTGGCCGCCCGCCTGGCGATTTCCAGCATGGCGACACAAGACCTAGATATCGCGCAGGATTTTGGCGTTTCTTCCAAAATTGACGATGAATTGGAACGACCTGTCCTGGAGATTTTACGCGACCTTGATCCACGCTTCGCGCCCATTAGCTATGTGTTCGATGCCGCGAAGGCTACCAGCTACTCGCTGGGCGAACGCTATCGGGTCGACGTGCTGACGACCAATCGAGGTGCGCCACGTGATGCGCCATCTTTCCTAAATGCGCTTGGTAGCGACGCAGTCCCTCTGACTTTCATGGACTTTCTTCTACGCGATCCGATCGAAACCGCCCTGCTACACGGCGCCGGCGTTTTGGTGAATGTCCCCTCCCCCGCGCGCTATGCCGTGCACAAGCTGATCGTCAGCCGCGACCGCAAGGTCAATCCGGAGAAGGGCCTCAAGGACCGGCTACAGGCCGCGCAACTGATCGAGATCCTCGCGGAGGACGACCCCTTCGCCCTGCGCGACGCCTATGCCGAAGCCCGCGAACGTGGCGAGGCGTGGCGTGAATTGCTCGACCAGGCGGTCAGCCTACTGCCCCACACCGCCCGCGCGGCCCTGGAGGGCTGACAGCGGCGAGGCCCACCTCTAACTAGGCCATATGCTCGCCGCCCTGCTCGACCGTCTCCCCCGGTTCTCGCTTCCCAAGACCGCCACCGCGCCGTTCTGTCCGGCGGAGGTGCGCGGCGCCGTCGCCGTCCCGGACGGCCTATCGACCTGGAAGCGGATGCTGCGCGTCGCCGGCCCCGGTCTGCTGGTCAGCGTCGGCTACATGGACCCCGGCAACTGGGCGACCGACATCGAGGCCGGATCGCGGTACGGGACGTCCTTGCTGTTCGTCGTCGTGCTGTCGAGCCTGGCGGCCATCGTGCTGCAGACCCTGGCCATGCGGCTGGGCCTGGTCACCGGCAAGGACCTGGCGCGGATGTCGCGTGAGCGGTTCGGGCCGCGCGCGGTCAAGATCCAATGGCTGCTGGCCGAGCTGGCCATCATCGCCTGTGACATCGCCGAGGTGCTGGGCAGCGCCCTGGCCTTCAAGCTGCTGCTGGGCATACCGCTGTGGGCGGGGGTGCTGCTGACCGCGCTGGACACGGTCATCGTGCTGGGCCTGAAGGGCAAAGGCTTCCGGCAGCTGGAAGCGATCATCCTGGGCCTGATCCTGACGGTCGGGGTGTGTTTCCTGGTTCAGCTGATCCTGGCCCCGCCGAACGCCGCCGACGTGGCGCGCGGGCTGGTCCCGTCGCTGGACGCGCTGAAGCAGGGCAACGCCCTCTATCTGGCGATCGGCATCCTGGGCGCGACGATCATGCCGCATAACCTCTATCTGCACTCGTCGATCGTGCAGACGCGGGTGACCCCCGCCGACGAGCCGGGCAAGCGGGCGGCCATCCGGCTGTCGACCATCGACACCGTCGTCTCGCTGTTCCTGGCGCTGTTCATCAACGCCGCCATCCTGGTGCTGGCGGCCTCGGCTTTCCATGGAACCGGACTGCGGGAGGTCGCGGGCATCGAGGAGGCGCACCAACTGCTGGCGCCGGTCACCGGCGGGGTGCTGGCCGGGGCGCTGTTCGCCGTCGCCCTGTTCGCCTCGGGCCAGAGCTCGACCTTCACCGGCACGATCGCCGGCCAGGTGATCCTGGAGGGCTTCCTCGATTTGAAGATCCCATGCTGGCAGCGGCGGCTGATCACCCGCGGCCTGGCCATCGTCCCGGCCCTGATCGGGGTGATGACGATGGGCGAAGGCTCGGTCGGCAGACTGCTGGTCCTGACCCAGGTGGTGCTTTCCGCCCAGCTGCCGTTCGCCATCTGGCCGCTGCTGCGCTTCACCGACGATAAGGGGTTGATGGGCGCCTTCGCCAACGGTTGGCCCACCCGGATCGTGGCCTGGTTTCTGTTCGTGGTGATCTCGGCGGCCAACGTCTGGCTGGTGGTTTCGACCTTCAACTAGAGCTGTCATCCCGGACAAGCGCGCGGCGCGCCGATCCGGGACCACCGGAAGCTCCGAGCCTGGCGCGGTCCCGGCTCTCCGCTTCGCTGCGGCCGGGATGACAGGCTTCATAGCTTGCCCTCCACCCATCGTCATGCCACGTATCCAAACAACTGTTTGCCAAAGTTGAGTGGGGAGAAAACGCCATGAAGGAAGTCGCCTACGCCGACGTCGCCAGCCTGGTCGGTCAGGAGATCGGGGTGTCCGACTGGGTCGAGGTCACCCAGGAGCGCGTCAACCTGTTCGCCGAGGCCACCGGCGACCACCAGTGGATCCACGTCGACGTCGAGCGCGCCACCAAGGAGATCGGCGGCCCGATCGCCCACGGCTTTCTGACCCTGTCGCTGATTCCGATGCTGGGCGCCGGCATCCTGCGGATCACGGGCGTCACACGCGGCATCAACTACGGCTGCGACAAGGTCCGCTTCACCGGCATGGTCCGGGTCGGCAAGCGCGTGCGCATGCGCCAGAAGCTGGTCTCCGTCGAGCCCAAGTCCGGCGGCCTGCAGATGAAGAACGAGTGCACCATCGAGATCGAGGGCGAGGAACGCCCCGCCTGCGTGGCCGAGACGATCTCGGTGATCTACGGGGAGTAGCTCCCCTTCCCCTCCTGTCATCCCGGACGGCCGAAGGCCGATCCGGGACCGCCGAAAGCGCCGAGCCTGGGGCGGTCCCGGCTCTCCGCTTCGCTGCGGCCGGGATGACACGGAGTTGGAATGGCGGAAAACGAGGCTTCTCCGTCATTTCGCCAGCCCCCCGCCCGCGCTAAGCGACGCCATGCTCCAGCTGCGCCCGAACTGCGAACTCTGCGATCTCGACCTGCCGCCGGACGCCCTGAACGCCCGGATCTGCAGCTACGAGTGCACCTATTGCGCCGATTGCGCCGAGACGGCGCTGCAGAACGTTTGCCCGACCTGCGGCGGCGGTTTCGCGCCCCGCCCGATCCGACCGAGGCAGGCTTACCGCCATCCGCACATTTCACTCGGCCTGGGCTTCAATCCGGCCAGCGACGTCCGCAAATACAGCCGCTGGAGCCGGGACGAGATCGCCGCCATGACCGCGCGGCTGAGGGACACGGCGCCAGAGGAGCGTTGAGCGTATGGCCAAGCAGCACGACTACACCTGCCTGATCGAATGGACCGGCGACCGGGGCGAAGGCACGAAGACCTATCGCGGCTACGACCGCACCTGGAACATCGCCACGCCCGGCAAGCCGGTCGTCAACTGCTCCAACGATCCGCTGCTGGGCGGCGACCCGACGCTGCACAATCCGGAAGACCTGCTGCTGTCTTCGCTGAGCGCCTGTCACATGCTTTGGTACCTGCACCTGGCCTCCAGCGCCGGGATCGTGGTGCGCGGCTACCAGGACCAGCCGATCGGCGTGGGCGAGAGCACGCCCGACGGGGCCGGCCGCTTCCTGAGCGCGACCCTGAAGCCGCACATCAAGGTGCAGCGCGGCGCCGACCTGGCCAAGGCCGACGCGGTGCATCACCAGATCCACAAGGTCTGCTTCATCGCCCGGTCGGTGAACTTCCCGGTCGACTACGCGGCGACCTACGAAGAGATCGACTGAGCCCCGAGCGCCCTGGCCGTCGCCGCGTCGACCGGCAAGAAGGTCTCGATCGCCAGTTCCGACACCATGACGTCCAGCGGCGAGCCGAAGGTCATGGTGGCGGACAGGAACGACAGTTCGCCGTCCGGTGTGTTCAGGCGCAGCGGCGCGGCGATCAGGCCCTCGCCGGCGCGGGGGTGGGCCTCGCCGCCGGGATAGGCCGACAGCTCCTTGATCAGGTCGGCCAGCTCGGCGTCGCCGCTGTCGGCCAGCTGGCGGCGCAGGCGCGAGAGGATGTGGCCGCGCCATTCGGCCAGGTTGGCGATGCGCGGGGCCACGCCCTCGGGATGCAGGCTGACCCGCAGCACGTTGACCGGCCCGTCCAGCAGTTTCGGCGACACGCCCGCCAGCAAGGGCGCGAGCGCGGCGTTGCTGGACAGCATGATCCAGCGCCGGTCGATAGCCAGGGCCGGGAACGGCATGTGGGCGTGCAGCACCGCCTCGACCGCCGCGCGGACCGTCGCCAGACTCGGGTCATCGAACGCGCGATCGGGGAAGACCGGCGCATAGCCGGCGGCCAGCATCAAGGCGTTGCGTTCGCGCAAGGGAACCTCCAGGCATTCGGCCAGGCGCAGGACCATGTCGCGGCTGGGCGTGGCGCGGCCGGTCTCGAGGAACGACAGATGGCGGGTCGAGATCTCGGCGTCGAGCGCCAGGTCCAGCTGGCTTAGTCGGCGCTTCCGACGCCAGTCGCGCAGGCGTTCGCCGATGGTCGGGACCTTGGCGGGTGCGGGGGTGGTCGCGATGTTCATGAGCGGAAGCTAGGGCCAGCCGCGCGCCTTCGCCATTACCTGCCGCGTAATCGACGGTCGGCGCGATCGGTCAAATCCTGACCTGGCTCGAACGACGAGCGACACCTCGCCGGAGACCGCCATGACCGCCGCCACCACTCCCCTGCCCCGCCGCCACGCGATCACCGTGCTGACCGGCATCGGGGCCATCGTCGCCAGCCTGCCGGCGACCGCCGCGCCGAAGCCCGCCGCTGCCAAGCGCCCGGCCTCGATCGTCGCCCGCGACGGAACCCGGCTCTATCACCGCGACTGGGGCGAAGGCCGTCCGGTGGTGTTCCTGGCCGGCTGGGGCTTGCCGTCCGAATGCTGGGCCTATCAGGCCGCAGCGCTCTCGGAAGAAGGCCTGCGCTGCGTGTCCTACGACCGGCGCGGTCACGGCCGCTCGGACGCGCCGGGGAACGGCTACGACTACGACACCCTGGCCGATGACCTGGCGGCGGTGCTGGAGCAGCTCGATCTGCGCGACGTGGTGCTGGTCGGCCACTCGATGGCCGGCGGCGAGATCGTCCGCTATTTCAGCCGCCATGGCGGGGCTCGGGTGAGCAAGGTGCTGTTCCTGGCCCCGATGAGCCCCTGCCCGGCCCGCAAGGCGGACAACCCGACCGGTCTCCCCGCCGAGATGTTCGAGCAGTTCCGCACCCATGTGCTGCTGCGCGACTATCCGCGGTGGCTGGAGGAGAACGCCCGCCCGTTCGTGACGCCGCAGACCTCGCCCGAGATGATGGACTGGATCCGAGGGCTGATGCTGGGGACGACAGCCAAGGCCCTGGTTGAATGTAATCGCGCCTCCACCACCGCCGACCTGCGGTCCGAGATTCCCGGCGTGAAGGTGCCGGTGCTGATCATCCACGGCGACAAGGACGTTTCGGCCCCGTTGGAGACCAGCGGCAAGCGCTACGCGGCGCTCGCGCCGAACGCCAAGCTGATCGTCTACGAGGGCGCCCCGCACGGTCTGATGTTCACCCACATCGAGCGGTTGAACGGGGACATTCTCGCGTTCGCTCGGACCTAATCTACCGCCCCAACAGCGTGCCATCCCGGTCGCAGCGCAGCGGAGAACCGGGACCCAGGGGCCACTTCGCCGCGCTTGGCCCTTGGGTCCCGATAGGCTCTGCGAGGCTTCCGGGATGACACCATAGGAGCAAAACAAAACGGCCGCCGGATCGCTCCGGCGGCCGCTTCGTTCAGTCGTGGCTGGGCGTTCAGTGCTTGATCGCGTCGCCGATCTTGTCCTGGACCTTGCCGACCTTGTTCTGGATGTCGCCCTTGGCCTTCTGGGCGGCGCCCTCGGCTTCCAGGCGTTCGTTGTCGGTGGCCTTGCCGGCCGCTTCCTTGATGGCGCCGGCGCCCTTGTCGATAGCGCCTTCGACACGATTGGTGCTCATGGCTCGCTCCTGCTGTCTGCTGTTGTGCGTTGCAGAAGAAACGGGCCGCGAGCGGGCTTGTTCCGTTGAAAAACCTAGTGAGACGCGCCCATCGCCATGGCCGACACCGCCACGGCCGGGGTCGCGCCCGGCATCGCCGGCTCGGGCTTGGAGGCCTTGGCCTGGGTGATGGCCGAGCCGGGAACCCTGTCCAGAATGGCCAGGGTCTCGCGGATGAACTTGGCGTGGGTGACGATGCCGATTTCCAGGCGCTCGCCCGACAGTTCGACCTGCTGGGTCAAGAGGCCGGCCACGAACTGGACCTCCTGGCTCTCGCTGGCGCCCGGCCGGCGACGCGCGCCCTCGGCCATGAACACCGGGCCGCCGGAATTGCCGGGGAACACCGAGAAGTCCATCAGGAAGGTCGGGAAGTTGGTCGCCGGGGCCAGCGGATACGAAGCCACGCGGCCCGAGCGCAGGATCGGGAAGCCGGCCGGGTTGGCGGCCAGACCGCGCGGGAAGCCCAGCGCCATCATCTCGTCGCCGGGGCCAAGGTTGAACTTGTTGAAGGTGTCGTCCTGGGCCAGGTAGTTGATCGGGATGGCGGCCTTGACGAACTCCTCGGGGGCCTCGACCACCAGGGCCGCGACGTCGCGGGTCGGATGCTTGACCCACAGCGGATGGTCGCCGTCGCGGATCTTCAGCGTCTCGGGATCGTAGCGCCAGACGCCGCCCTCGCCTTGGATGCGGTAACCGATCTTCGCCGACATCGAGGGCATCTTCTCGAAGACGTGGGCGGCGGTGATCAGGATGGTCCGCGGCTTGCCGTCCGGGGTCGGATCGGAAATCAGAAAGCCGGTGCCGACGGTCCGAGACCCGTCGCCCAGTGGCTGCTCAAGCTGGACCGTCGCCTTGATCAGGTCGACGGATAGATCCAACGGCATGACGCCCCCTTGTTACGCTCAGCTACTGCTAGTCGCCCGACTATTGAGAGAGTTTGACCACAGGAATCTCGCGCCGCAAGTTGTCGTTCTGCCGCAGTCGCGCGTTAGAGCCTGTTGGGGAAAATTCTGGCCATGAACCGGCGACAGATGATGACGCGCGCGGCCGCCACGCTTACGTCATCCCCCGCAGTCCTCCCTGGAATAGCTTTCGGAACCGCCATGTCCTCAGACGCCGCTCGCCCCAGTCACACGGCAAGCCCCCCGGTCGCGCGAAAGGTCCCCAAGACCATCGAGCAACTGGGTCGCACCCGCGTCGACGACTATGCCTGGATGAAGGACGACAACTGGCAGAAGGTCCTGCGCGATCCCAGCCTGATCAAGGCCGACGTCAAAGAGCACCTGACCGCCGAGAACGCCTACACCAAGGCGATGCTGGCCTCGACCGAAGCGCTGCAGGCGCGGATGTTCGAGGAGATGAAGGGTCGCATCAAGGAGGACGACGCCTCGGTCCCCGCCAAGGACGGTCCGTTCGAATATTACACCCGCTTCGAGAAGGGCGCGCAGCATCCGATTCACGCCCGCAAGCCCCACGATGGCGGCGTCGAGGAGATTTTGCTGAACGAGGAGGCCGAGTCGAAGGCCAAGGCTTTCTACCAGGTCGGCGCGGCCAGCCACTCGCCCGACCACAAGCTCTACGCCTGGGCCGTCGACGAGCAGGGCTCGGAGGTCTACCGCGTCCACGTGAAGGACCTGGCGACCGGCGCGGTGCTGGAGAGCGCGGTCGAGAGCACCACCGGCGACTTCTGCTTCTCGCCCGACAGCCAATGGCTCTATTGGACTTTCCGGGACGACAACGGCCGCCCGGCCAAGATCTATCGCCGCCCGGCGCGCGGAACGGCCCAGGACGACGTGCTGATCTATGACGAGCCTGACGAAGGCTTCTTCATCGGCGTCGGCGTCACCGCCTCGGAGAAGTTCATCGTCATCTCCTGCGGCAACCAGGAGACCAGCGAGGCCCTGCTGATCCCGGCCGCTGCGCCGACGGCCACGCCCGTGGTCTTCCATCCGCGCGAGGTCGGCCTGCGCTATGAGGTCGAGCACTGGAACGACCATTTCGTGGTCCGCACCAACGCCGACGGCGCGGTCGACTGGAAGCTGGTCACCACGCCCGAGACCGCGACCGGCAAGGCTCACTGGAAGGACTGGATCGCCCACCAGCCGGGCCGGCTGATCTCCGGGACCATGGCCTTCAAGCGCTGGTTCGTGCGGCTGGAAAAGGTCGACGCCCTGAACCAGGTGGTCGTCACCTCTACCGGCGGCGACGAGCACACGATCGGCTTCGACGAGGCCGCCTACGCCCTGAGCCTCGAGGGCGGCTACGAGTACGATACCGACACGGTCCGCTTCGTCTACAATTCGATGACCACGCCCCGGCAGTGGTTCGACTACGACATGGGTTCGCGCCAGCGGACGCTGCGCAAGACCCAGGAGATCCCCTCTGGCCACGATCCGGCCCAGTACGAGACCCGCCGCCTGAACGCCAAGGCTTCGGACGGGACCGACGTGCCGATCTTCATCCTGATGAAGAAGGGAACCAAGCTGGACGGCTCGGCCCCGCTGCTGCTGTACGGCTACGGCAGCTACGGCATCGCCATGGAGCCCAGCTTCTCGATCCGGAACCTCTCCCTGGTCGACCGCGGCTGGATCTGGGCCACGGCCTGCCCGCGCGGCGGCTCGGAAAAGGGCTGGGGCTGGTTCCTGGACGGCAAGAAGTTCAAGAAGAAGAACACCTTCACCGACTTCATCGCCTGCGCCGAGCACCTGCACGGCGCCGGCTACGGCAAGCCTTCGAACACGGTGGCCTATGGCGGCTCGGCCGGCGGCCTCCTGATGGGCGCGATCACCAACATGCGGCCGGATCTGTTCGCCGGCATCATCGCCGCCGTGCCGTTCGTCGACGTGGTCAACACCATGAGCGACACCTCCCTGCCGCTGACCCCGCCCGAATGGCCCGAATGGGGCAATCCACTGGAGGACAAGGAAGCCTACGACTACATCGCCAGCTACTCGCCGTACGACAACGTCGCGGCCAAGCCCTATCCGGCCGTGCTGGCCACGGGCGGCCTGTCGGATCCCCGCGTCACCTACTGGGAGCCCGAGAAGTGGGTCGCCAAGCTGCGGCCCGCCTCGACCAGCGGCAAGCCTGTCCTTTTGAAGATCAATATGGACGCCGGCCACGGCGGCGCGTCCGGACGCTTTGACTTCCTCAAGGAGATCGCCTTGGACTACGCCTTCGCGGTGTGGGCGGTGGAACAGGGCTGGGCGAAAGCGTGAGTTTGCTGATCAGGGCGTCGACCGACGCCGACGTGCCGGCCATCACCGGCATCTATGCCTGGAACGTGCTGAACGGCCTGGGCACCTTCGAGGAGATCCCGCCGGACGAGGCCGAGATGGCTCGCCGCCGCGCCGCCTTCCTGGATCGCGGCCTGCCCTATCTGGTGGCCGAGCTGGACGGCGAGGTGGTCGGCTATTGCTACGCCGGTCCGTTCCGCCTGCGCGCGGCCTATCGCTACACGGTCGAGGACAGCGTCTATGTCTCGCCCAAGGCGGTCGGCGCCGGCGTCGGCAAGGCCCTGCTGACCGCCCTGATCGAGGCCTGCGAGGCCTTGGGCCTGCGGCAAATGTGCGCGGTGATCGGCGACAGCGGCAACGCCGCCTCGATCGGCCTGCACGCGTCGTTGGGCTTTGAAAAGAAAGGCGTCTTTCCGGATATGGGCCACAAGTTCGGCCGCTGGGTCGACCTCGTTTGGATGCAGCGTTCGCTGAACGGCGGTGGCCAAACCCCGCCAGACGCCCCCGGACTGTCGCTGAGCGGCGTCTGAATTGTAAAATATTGTCCTTTCGAAACAAGGCTTAACCAACCCGCCTTTAGACTACTTGGCTCAGGAAGTTCGGGGACAGGTCTTGGCGGTTTCGAAGACTGACGAACGACAGCGGACCAAGGTCGCGCTGACGCAGGCCTACGTGCCGATCGCCCGCGGCTACCTGATCGCGGCCGCGATTTACTATGTCCTGATCAGTCTATCGCATCCGTTCTACGAGACGCGCCTGGCGCTGGTGGTGCTGGAAGGCTTGGCGGCGGTCTCGGCGCTCTATGCGTTCTGGAGCTGGATCGCCGTCCGGCGCGGGCGGATCATGGGCCGGCCGCTGGAGGTCGTGGTCCTGGGCATGAACGCCCTCTTCCTGGCCAATGTCATCGCCTACCAGACCCTGCATTTCGAGCCGCAAAAGCTGGTCTATTTCGTCCTGATGGCCCTGGTCTTCGCGATCTCGTCGCCGAGCCGGCGGGTGTCGCTGATCAGCGTCGCCGCCGCGATGGCCGGCTTGGCCGCGATGGTGGGCCGGGCGTCGGCGGACATGATCGAGCAATACCTGTTCGTCGGCCTGGCCGGCGCCTTCGCGGCGATCGGCATGTCGGCCCTGATGCGCGGCGTCGTCGGCCGCGAGGTCCGCGCGCGCCTGGCCAGCGAGGCCTTGAACGCCGACCTCGCCCGCGAACTGGCCGAGAACCGCCGCCTGAAGACCGAGGCCCAGGACCTGGCTCTGGCCGCCGAGACCGCCAACCGCGCCAAGACCGAGTTCCTGGCCACCATGAGCCACGAGATCCGCACGCCGCTGAACGGCGTGCTGGGCATGGCCCAGATCATGGGCGCCGGCGCGCTGGAGCCTGATCAGCGCCGACGGCTTGAGACGATCAGCGCTTCCGGCCAGTCGCTGCTCAGCGTCATCAACGCCATTCTCGACATCTCCAAGATCGAGGCGGGCAAGATGGACATCGTCGCCGCCCCGTTCGACCTGACCGCCCAGCTCGACGCCCTGCGCCAGCTCTATGGCGGCCTGGCGCGCGACAAGGACCTGGAGTTCAGCCTGGAGATCGCGCCCGAGGCGGCCGGCTGGCGCCTGGGCGACGCCGAGCGCCTGCGCCAGGTGCTGTCGAACCTGATCTCCAACGCCGTGAAGTTCACCGAGGCCGGATCGGTCCGGGTCATCGTCGAGGGCGACGGCGCCAGGCTGTCGGCGCGGGTCATCGACACTGGCGTCGGCATCCCCGAGGCCCAGCGCGATCGCCTTTTCACCAAGTTCGCCCAGCTGGACAGCTCCAGCACCCGCCGGGCGGGCGGCTCGGGCCTGGGGCTGGCCATCTGCAAGACCCTGGTCGAGCTGATGGGCGGCGAGATCGCCTTTCTGGCCCCACTGGAAGGCGGAGCCTGCTTCTCGATCAGCGTGCCTATGGCCCAGGTCGCCGCCGCGCCGACCCCGGCCGCGCTGGACATCCCGCCGGCCGAGCTCGACGACGGGGCCGCGCCCAAGATCCTGGTGGTCGACGACAACCAGACCAACCGGGCGGTGCTGCTGACCCTGCTGAGCCATCTCGGTGTCGACGGCCATTTCGCGGTCGACGGCCGCGACGCCGTGGCCATGTGGGAGAAGGACCGCTGGGACGCCATCCTGATGGACGTGCACATGCCGGTCATGGACGGCGTCCAGGCCAGCCAGGCGATCCGCGAGGGCGAGCGCCGGACGGGCCGCCCCCGCACTCCGATCATCGCCGTCACCGCCAGCGTCCTGACCCACGAGCGGACGCTCTACGCCGAGGCCGGCATGGACGCCCTGGTGCCCAAGCCGGTCGAGATTCCGCGGCTGGTCGAGGCCCTGGCCAAGGTGCTGGCGCTGGACATCGAAGACGGGGACTCGGATCAGACGAGCGCGCGCGGCGCGGCCTGAGTCTTCAGGCCAAGAAATCTTGGGGCCAATAAAAAAGGGGACGCCCGCCGCGTCCCCTTTTCCAGTTCTAGAAGGCTTGAAAGCCGATCAGCCCTTGCGGCCGCGCGGCGCCTTGCCCTTGCGACCGCCTTGGCCCAGGCCCAGGGCCTTGGCCATTTGCGACCGAGCCTCGCTATAGGCCGGCGCGGTGGTCGGATAGTCGTTCGGCAGACCCCATTTGGCCTTGTACTCGGCCACGGTCATGCCGTGCGTGGTCAGGTGGCGCTTCAGCGTCTTGTACGGCTTGCCGTCCTCGAAGCTGATCAGGGCCTCTGGCGTAATGCTCTTGCGGATTTGAGCCGGTGTGGCCTTGCTGACGGCCTCGACGGTCGGCGCGGGCGGCGCGCCAATACCAGCCAGAGCGTCGTGCGTAGCGCGGATCAGCGCCGGAAGTTCCGAAACAGGCGTAACGTTATTGGCCACATAGTTGGCCACGATTTCAGCGGTAAGCTCGATCAGGCTAGCTTTGTCTTCCACGATCTCAACTCCATTCCCCTATTACCCGCAAATACACCCTCGCTTCAGAAACACAAGTAGTTCAAGGCCATATTTTCATCCGGATTCGTGAATTCTCGTAACAATCGACTATCGATGAGCTCGTTCAACGAGGCGAATTTTCGTCAACTATACCGCTGACAACGCCGTTATAAGAAGCGAAACAGCACGTTAAACCCATGCGTGCGCCGCTCTGTCTCGCAACTGCGAACTCAACTTAAATGACCTCAGACGTCGCGCGGGCCAATACGCCATCTGATGCGCGATCAACCCATTCGGCGGCGCCGATTGCCCTTGCTGTCGCGTATCGCGCGTTTCTCGACATGATCGTTGCGCAAACTGGACTTGGCCGACCGGCTCGAGTGACGCAGGGGGAGGTCGTCGCTCCGCGAGCACGGGACAGACGTCACGGTGACGATCGGCGACTAGCGCCGACGGCAGTCAAGTAGAGGCCTAGGCCTCTGCTTGCGCAGCGGAAAACTGATGGGAGGAAGTGGCTGGGGAACTAGGACTCGAACCTAGAATGACGGTACCAAAAACCGCAGTGTTACCATTACACCATTCCCCAGCAGGAACGGCGAGACCCGTCAGGGCCCGGCGAGGCGGTGGAGATAGCGCACGAGTCGGACGGATGCAACGGGACTTTTCAGAAGTTTTTTCCGGCTGTCACACGAACCTCGAAAAAGGCGCTTGCGCCCTCCGGAACGCCCACCTATAAGGCCGGCCTCCAAGTCGGAGTGTGGCTCAGTCTGGTAGAGCACTGCGTTCGGGACGCAGGGGTCGCAGGTTCGAATCCTGCCACTCCGACCATTTTCCCCCGCTAGCCAGAAGCGGGAAAACTCTAGAGAATACAGCGCATTGACGCCGAGCGGCGGCGCGCGGGCGCTGGCCGGACCCGGTCGACGCCGAATCCGGCCCAACGCCCGTCAGCCTGCGTATTCGTAGACGGCCCTGCCATAGACCCCGACAAGATCGACCGCGAAGGTCGCGCCGTCCGCGAGATCGACGAGGAAGACGTCGTTGACCTTGGCGTACATTCCGACGTCGGCCTTGACCGCCTCGGCCAGCAGCCAGCCGACCATCGCGGCCTTGGTCCCGATCCCGTTCGCGCCGTCGCCGCCATAGCTGGCGAAGTAATCCGCACGCGTATCGATCAGGGCGTGAATCTTGGCGTCCGTCGGCGTTCCGCCGAAGATCGTCTTGTAGGCCTCTCGCGTGGCGTCGAAGAGGTCCAGCGATCCGTACTTGGCCGCGAAGGTCGCCTTGCCCTCGCCCAGCTTACCCAGGTTCACCGCGAAGTTGATGTAGCGGTTTTCCAGATTGAAGCTCTGGTAGTAGGCGCTGTTGAGATTGTTCGGGTTCGCCCCCTTGGGATCGACCAGGTAGTCGATGCCCGCCAGGCCCGGGATCTTACCCGTAAAGAACTGGTAGCTGAGCGTGGCGACCGAGGTCGTGGCGCCGGCCATCTTGATGATCTGGTCGACACCCTGCGGCGCGCTCACGACATGGGCGTCGGTCTGCGCCTTGAGCGACAGCAGGGTGGCGTCGCCCGGCGTCCGCAGGATGTTGGCCCAGGCGACCGACACCGTCGTGCTGGGCGGCGAGCCGGTGTCCTTGCCGTCGTCTCCGAAATCCTCGGCGAAGGTCCACCCCACCGTTCCCGGCGTGCCGGCCGGCACGTAGCGCCAGGAAATGGAAACGTAGTAGTAGCCCGCCTTGTCGACCGTCTTGTTGTACTGGCTGGAAATGCCGGTGTCGTACAGGTAACCCTCGGAGTCGTAGATCGAGATGCTGGTCGAATAATCGCCCTTCGCGCCCAACCAATAGCTGGCGTCGGTGCGCATATAGATGCGGTAGACCACGGCCCCGGTCATGCCCGCTTCGCCCTGGACGTCATTCTCGTAGAAATCGTACACGCTGGGCGCGAAGACCTTGTCGTGCGCGATCTTCAACAGGGGCTGGATCTTGGCCGCGTCCTGCGCGGTCCAATAGGGGTTCCTCGGCATCGGTGACCTTTGTGGAAGTGAACGTCGCCGGTCCGCTCGTGCTGGCGCTCTCGGCCAAGGAGACCTATCAACAGACCTACAACCTCCGCAACAGTATGAGCCCCGTTCCGGGGCCTCTTTGTTTCGAGGTGTTCATTTGACCGCGCCGCAGCGTCCGGTAGCTTGGCCCGACCTCTCACAGGATTTCCGATGAAGCAGTTCTTCCTGACCGTCGCCGGCGTCTTCGTCGGCCTTCTGTTGTTCGTGGTCGGAGTGCCTTTCCTGCTCATCGCGATGGCCGCCGGGGCCGCGCGGCCCGCGCCCGTTCCCACCCACACCGTGCTGCAGCTGGACCTGCGCGGCGGCCTCTCCGACCAAGCCCCCAAGAGCCCGTTCGCCGCTTTCAGCGGGGGCGGCGGCGACTCAGTGATGTCGATCATCGAGACGCTGCGTCGCGCCGAGACGGACGACAAGGTCGAGGCTATCCTGGTGCGCCTGCCCGAGGGCGGCGTCGCCCCGGCCGCGGCCGACGAGCTGCGCCTGGCCTTCAAGCACTTCCGCGAGGTCGGCAAGAAGCCGATCTACGCCCACAGCCAGGGCCTCTATCCCTCGGGCATGATCACCTCGACCTACATGCTGGGCGCGGCGACCAGCGAGTTCTGGATGCAGCCCGACAGCAGTTTCCAGGCCGTCGGCGTCTCGTCGGAGTCGATGTTCTTCAAGCGCTTCTTCGACAAGTACGGCGTCAAGGCCGAGTACGAGCAGCGCTACGAGTATAAGAATGCGGTGAATCCGTACCTCTATAGCGACTACACCCCGGCCCACCGGGAATCGACGCTGTCGTGGATGGGCTCGGTCTATCGCACCGCCCTGACCAGCGCCGCCGTCGATCGCCGCAAGGATCCGGCCGCCCTGACCAGGACGCTGGAGGACGGCCCCTACAGCGCCCAGGAGGCGCAAGCCAAGGGCCTGATCGACAAGGTCGGCCAGGTCAGCGACATCCAGGCCTTCGCCCTCGACAAGGCGGGCAAGGGCGCCAAGCTGGTCGACTTCGACGACTACGCCGCCCGCTCCAAGCCGCCGACGGTCAAGACCGGCCCGGCCATCGCCGTGATCGGGGCCGAGGGCGCGATCGTCACCGGCGCGGGCGGCGGCGGCGGCCCGTTCGGCGGCGACAGCAACGTCTATTCCGACGACGTGGCCCAGGCGTTCCGCAACGCGACCGAGGACAAGGACGTCAAGGCGATCGTCTTCCGCGTCTCCTCGCCGGGCGGCTCGGACACCGCCTCGGAGCAGATCCTGGCGTCCATGAAGGCGGCCAAGGCGGCCGGCAAGCCCGTCGTGGTCAGCATGGGGACCTACGCGGCCTCGGGCGGCTACTGGATCTCCAGCCAGGCCAATTCGATCGTCGCCGAGCCCTCGACCCTGACCGGCTCGATCGGCGTCTATGGCGGCAAGTTCGCCCTGGGCGACGCCCTGGCCCGCTTCGGCGTCGACACCAAGGATCTGCACGTCGGCGGCGCCTATTCGGAAGCCTTCGGGTCGGCCGAAGGCTTCACGCCGGACCAGCGCGCCAAGTTCGCCGGCTGGATGGACCGCATCTACGCCGGCTTCATCAGCCGCGTCGCCGAGGGCCGCAAGCTGCCGCCCGAGCGCGTGCGCGAGATCGCCAAGGGCCGCGTCTGGACCGGCGAGCAGGCCAAGCAGCTGGGTCTGGTCGACGAGCTGGGCGGCTTCTACCAGGCCGTCGACAAGGCCAAGGCCCTGGCCAAGCTGGACGGCGACGTGCGCCTGAAGCGCATGGACGGCGGCAAGTCGCCGTTCGAGGCCTTCGAGCGCTTCCTGGGCGTCAGCGAGACCTCCGCCAAGACCCTGGCGGCCGCCGCCTGGGTGCTGGGCGATCCGCGCTCGCAGGCGATCCTGGACGAGATGGCCCACGCCCGCTTGCGCGCGGCGCCGGGCGGCGCTTCGGTGCTGGCCGACACGCCGGTGCATTAAACAGCGAGAAGGCCGTCCGGGGACGTTCCGGGCGGCCTTCTCCGTGCGATTTGGCTCAGGGCTTCGCGACGACGATCCAGACGGCCGCCATCAGCGCGACGCGGGACGGATCGCCTCGGGCGAGCAACGCGCGGCGCAGGCGGGTCTCGGCCTCGCGCCGCAGGTCCGGGTTTTCACGGACGATCCTTCCCAAGGCTCCCACCTTCAGCAGCACCGCGACCATGGCGTCGAGATCGCCGCTCGACACGGCCTCGTCGTGCGCCCGGATGGTGATGTCGCCAAAGCCCGCCGCCTCCAGGAGGCGCCGCAGATGGTCCGGGTCGGCGAAGCTGAAGGGCCCCTCGTCGACCATCGCCGTCAGCCCCGCGGCGGCGACGGGCAGGGCGTCCAGTTCGTTCTCGGCCAACGACCGCCAGCAGCAGAACGCCAGGACGCCCGACGGCTTCAGCATGCGACGGAAGTTGGCGAACGCCATCGCGGGATCCGCGAAGGCCATGACGCCGAACCGGGAAAAGATCGCGTCGACGCCGCTCGTCGACAGAGTCAGCGCCTGGGCGTCCGCCTCGACCAGTTCGACTTGGCCGAGGGCGGCCGTGCGACGTCTCGCGACCTCCAGCAGGCGTGGCGCGATGTCGACGCCGACGACCCGTCCCTCCGGCCCGACCCGCTCGGCGAGTTGCAGCAGGGTCTGGCCGGCCCCGCAGCCTATGTCGATCACCAGGCTGCCACGCGCGGGCGCGAGCGCATCGATGGCGGCGAGCCCCAGCGGCGAGAGCTGACGGTCGATCAGCTCGAACATCTCCGCCCATGCCGCGGCGGCCAAGGTCCCAGACACGCCCATTTCCCCCAACCCGGACGGCTTGACCGCCCGTCCCGTGACCTCCCGCCCCCAAAAGAAAACGGCGGGCCCCTTTCGGAGCCCGCCGCCATCTCTGTCCTGAAAGGACGTCGACCTTAGAAGGTCAGGTCGAAGCCGACGCGCACATAGCGCGGCGTCTGGAAGGTGATCGGCTGGCCGAACACCGGCTGACGGGTGGCCGACAGCGGGCTGCCGCTGGCCGGGGCCGTGTAGAGCACCGTGCCGTTTTCGGCGACGTTCTGGACGTTCACCGCCTTGCGCGAGTTGAAGATGTTGAAGACGTCCGCGCGCAGGACGAGGTCGCCCTGATAGGGGAAGAACTTCGGCACCTGATAGCGCAGCGAGGCGTCGAACGAGGTGGTCCACGGCGTGCTCGCGCCCGTGCCTTGCGGCGACAGCTTGCCACCGCAGTAGTGGCTGTACGACGGACCGTAGTTGTTCTCGAGGACCGGGTCGTTCGGATCGTAGCCGATGCAGCCGACGCGGCGGGGCGAGATGATCGTGCCGTTGCCGCCGAGCAGCAGGTTCTCGGTCAGCTGATACGAGCCATAAGCCTTGAAGACGTGGGCGTGGTGGTTCGGCAGCAGGCCGTAGGCGCCTTCCAGCAGGGTCGGGGTATCGTACTGCAGGGTGACGCCCGAGTCGGTCTGACCGCTGGCGTAGTCGCTGTACGACGAGCCTTCGTAGTTACCCTTCGACTCCGACAGGGTGTAGGTGCCGTGGAAGCTCCACTTGCCGTCGAAGGCGCGGTCGAAGGACAGGTCCAGGGCCGTATATTCACGCTTGATCTTCGGATAGGCCAGCTGAGCCTCGGTGAAGGTCAGGGTCGGCAGATCCGTGCCCGTGGTGGACAGCGGGAACTGCAGGCGGACCGTCGCGGGCGAACCCGGATTGATGATCGCGTAGTCGATGAGCGTGCCGTCGTAGTTGTCGCAAGCGCCGCCCGGAGCCGTGGAGAGGCCCTTTTCCTTACAATACGCACGGACCGCGTAGTCGATGGCCACGTCGTCGGCGCCTTCGACCAGGTTGCGGTAGGTCAGGCTGACACCGACGGTCCACAGGTTATCGAACTTGTGGCTGTAGCCGATGATGTACTCGTCCTCTTCCGTCGCCTTCAGCTCCTTGCTGTGCTGCTGGTCGGCGGCGAAGAACGTGCCGTCGTTCTGGTAGGTACAGCCGATGACGCCCGCGGCCGAGGCGCCGCCGGCGACGCAGGCGCGGGCGCCCGTGTAGCCGACGAGTTGCGTCCCAAGCCCGCCGGTCGGCAGGCCGGTGCGCGGATCCGGCGTGTAGCCGGCCAGATTGTAGTAGCGCGCCGTGAAGTCGTATGTGCCGGCGGCCTGACGGAACGCCGTGTTGCTGGCGATCGGCAGGAAGTATTTGCCGTAGTTCGCGAAGATCTTGTCGCGACCTTCGCCGGTCGGGTCCCAGGTGACGCCGATGCGCGGACCGATGTTGTTCTTCAGGTCGGCGAAGACGACGCCGTTCGAGCCGGCCAGTTGGAAGCTGTCGCTGCGGACGCCGAGGTTCAGCGTCAGGCCGCGCATGAGCTGCCAGGAGTCCTGCACGTACCAGGCTTGGTTCTCGCCGGAGAAGGCGCCGCCCGAGATGAAGGTCCGGGCTTCGATAAACTGGGTGCCGGCGGCGAGGCCGAGCGCGTTGCCGGCGGCCGCGACCTTGTAGGTGTAAGCCGCGTTGGCCGGATAGACCGAGAAGTGCTTCAGATAGTTGTCTTCATGGTCGTAACCGGCGCGGATGTGGTGCTTGCCCACCAGATTGAAGTACAGGTCGGCGTCCGCGCGCCAGAAGTTGCGCTTGGTGTTGTAGGGCGCGCCGATCGCGCTGCTGGTCTGCTGGCTGATCGTGGCGGCTGTGCCGCTGCGCTGATCCTGCACGAGCGGATCGGTGGTGTTCAGCGGCAGGGTCGCCTGATTGTCGACGTTGCGGCCGTAAGCGCCCGACAGAGTGAGCCAGTCGGTGAACGAGCCGGTGTACTTGAACACGAAGTTCTCACCGCCCGTCGGGAAGTTCTGGCCCGACTTGAACGCGCCCACCTTGTCGGTGAACTGGTTGTAGCCGTACACGCGGCGCTTGGTGACGTCGTTGGTCCGGAAGTAGGTGGCTTCGAAGTGCTGGCGCGACGTCAGATAGGCGTCGAGCTTGGCGCCGTAGAACGGCTGGCCCGAGCGGTCGACGGTCAGGTTTTCAGCGCCCTGCGGGTTGGCGGCTTCACGCGCCGTGGTCGCGGCCGTCGAACGGGTGGCCGAGTTGGCCGGGTTGGCTTCCAGCTTGCGCAGCTGGGCCAGGGCGTACAGGAACACGTGGTCCTTGATGACCGGGCCGCCGGCTTCGAAGATCAGGTCCCTGTAATCGCGCTTCAGGTGGTTGCCGGCGTTCAGATAGCTGTCCTTCTGATTGGACCGCCAGCTTTCCGGCTCATAGTTGCCGTGAACCGCGAACATGAAATCGTTGGAGCCCGACTTCGTCACGGCGTTGACGATGCCGCCGGTCGCGCGGCCGAACTCGGCGGGATAGCCGCCGGTCTTCACTTCAAACGTCTTGTAGAAGTCGAACGGCACGGTGCCGCCGCCCAGGTACGTGTTGAAGTTGGTGATGTTCAGGCCGTTGACGTAGAAGGCGTTTTCCGAAACCGAAGCGCCGCCGATGGCCGTCTGGCCGGCGTAGTTGCCCGCCGCGCCCTGGATGGCGCCCGGCGCCAGCAGGGCCAGGCCCTGGGCGCTGCGGACCACGGGGACCGACTTGACCAGTTGCTCGACGTCGATGGCGAGGCCGGTCGTGGTTTGCGAGAAGTCCAGTTCCGGACGGGCCGTCGCGGTGATCACCACCTCGGAGACTTCGCCGTTGGCGGCGAGGGTGAAGCTATAGTTCGACTCACCGCCGGCGCGGACGGCCAGGCCGGCGTTGTTGGTGGTCTGGTAGCCGTCCTTGGTGACGGTCACCGTATAGGCGCCGGTCGGGATCAGGGGCGCGCGGAAGACACCATTGCCGTCGGTCGTCGAGTTTTGCGTCACGCCGGTGGCTTGCGACTTCACGGTCACGGCGGCGCCGGCGACCGGAGCGCCGGCCGAGTCCAGGACGCGGCCGTTCAGCGTGCCGCTCGTATAGTCCTGCGCCGAGGCCAAGGTGGGGATCGCGGTGGCGATCGCCGCGATCGCTAGCGGCGCGGCGACGGCGGCCAGACCGGCCAGCAGCGTCGACGTCATGAGGCGCGCGCGAGCGCTACCTTTGGTGGAAATCATGGTCTTCAAATCCCCTCTGAGCGTGGCGCAAGGCGGCAAGTCGGACGAAGACCCCTCTAGAAACTTTGTCCGACCTGGAGCGGAAATCCGCCTAACGGCGCCACGAGATCACTGGTGTCCCGGAAACATTTCCCCGGTTAGGCCGACGTTAGGGGGGGCCGCCGCCGAGGGTCAATTGTCATTGCAAAATTGTAATCCACATCGCGACCCCCTGTCGCAAAATCGCCACAGGGTCGCCGCTTTTCGACATATCAGCGCTCGCCACGAATACTCGCCCCCCGCAAACGCGTCGAAGACCTTCACCATTCGCTTGTTTTTTCGGGGTTATTTCGTCAACGCGGAACGCCGTTCGCGGAACTCGTGTTTCGAAGGAATTTTCGCGACAACATCCCTCGCATGGATTGACTTTCGCCAAATCGTTCCTATTTCGGCCGCATAACGATAAAAGATTTTTAATATTTGCCGTGATTTCGGCATGTTCCGTCCCGCCTCGCCTATTTCGCCGGCACGCCGCTTGGGACCGCTGACCATTGCCTAGGCGCCCGCCCCCCGCGAAGATGCGGCGGCGGCGAGTTGCGCCGCGCATTTTTGTTTCGGCGAGCCCATGAGCGATTTCCGACGCGTCACCGACTCTCTCTCCGTCAGCCCGCAGGTCACCGAGGCCGACATGGCGCGGGCCGCGGCCGAGGGATTCGTGCTGGTGATCAACAACCGCCCCGACGGCGAGGATCCCAACCAGCCGTCCAGCGCCACGATCGAGGCGGCCGCGCGCGCCGCGGGGCTGGACTATCTGCATGTGCCGGTGCGCGGCGGACCTTCGCAGGAGCAGGTGGACGCGGTGCGAGTCGCGATCGAGGCCGCGAAGGGGCCGGTCCTGGCCTTCTGCCGCTCGGGCACGCGTTCCATCGTCACCTGGTCGATCGGCCAGGCCCTGGCGGGCGAGGATCGCGAGACCCTGGTGAACCAGGGCCGTCAGGCCGGCTACGACCTGTCGGGCGTCCTACCGGGCTAGCGCCTTCTAGAAGGCGGCCGACTCGCGGGCCGCCATGGGCGTAGGTTCGGCCTGGCAACTGGCCAGGACGAACTGGACCAGAATGATACACATGATGGCGAAGGCCGCGCGCTGGAGCCGTTTCGAAACAAAAATCGCCGCGTCCGCCGCCATGGCCAGTCCTCCAAGGGTTACTGGAGGGCTCAAGCGCAAGACCGGCGCCGCGTGTGGGAGCGCCGTGATGATCCCCTTCGTTCGCGAGCTGGCGTTCGAGTACGGCCGCTGCGATCAGGTCTCGCCGCTGATCCGGCGGGTGATCGCGCGCAATCCGGGGCCGTTCACCTACACCGGCACCGGCGTCTACATCGTCGGCCAGGGCGAGGTGGCGGTGATCGACCCCGGCCCCGATCTGCCCGAGCACTTCGAGGCCTTGAAGGCGGCTTTGGCCGGCGAGCGGGTGACCCACGTGCTGGTCACCCACCACCATCTGGACCACTCGCCCCTCGCCCACCCGCTGGCCGAGGCGTTCGGCGCCAAGGTCTACGGCCTGCCGGCCCCGGGCGATCATGGCGAGGCCGCTTCGCCGGGCCTGGAGGAAGGCGCGGACAGCCGCTTCCGGCCCGATGTCGAACTCTCGGACGGCGACCTGCTGTCCGGCCCCGGCTGGACGCTGGAGGCGGTGACGACGCCCGGCCACACGTCCAATCACGTCTGTTTCGCGCTGAAGGAAGAAAACGCCCTGTTCAGCGGCGATCACATCATGGGCTGGTCGACCACGGTGATCACCCCGCCCGACGGCGACATGGGCGACTACCTCGCCAGTCTGGCCAAGGTGCGGGCCCGCAACTTCGAGACGCTATGGCCGACTCACGGCGCGCCGGTGCGCGAGGTCGGGCCGTTCGTCGACGCCTATGCCGCCCACCGCCGGGCGCGCGAGGCTCAAATCCTGGAGGCCCTGGGCGCGGGCTTCACGACGATCAAGGCCATGGTGCCCAGCCTCTACGCCGCCGTCGACCCGCGGCTGCATCCGGCGGCCGCCCACTCGGTGCTGGCTCATATGATTCAGCTGGTTCGGGAAGGTCGGGTCGTCAGCGACGGCGCGCTGGACCTGGACGCTGAATACCGGCTCGCCTGAGCGGCGCCGCCCTCGCCCGATAGGGATTTGGGGCCGAAAAACTCGAGTTCAAGAATTGGCGAACGGCGATTTATGCGCAGTTTGTAGCGCCCTCGACGCAGGGGACACCCGTCCCCGTTTTCGAAAGGGCCACGACCGATGACCGCCACTCCCACATACTATCACGGCGCCAAGGCGGACCTGAAAGAGGGCGACCTGGTCAGCGCCGGCTTCGCCTCCAACTACGGCCAGCGGAAAGCCGCGGCCTTTGTCTATTTCAGCGCCACCCTGGAGGCGGCCACCTGGGGGGCCGAGCTCGCGGTGGGCGACGGGCCGGGCCGGATCTATATCGTCGAGCCGACAGGACCGTTCGAGGACGACCCGAACCTGACGGACAAGCGGTTCCCGGGCAATCCGACCAAGTCCTACCGCACGCGCGATCCGCTTCGGATCGTCGGCGAGGTCAAGGCGTGGACGGGCCACACGCCCGAGCAGCTCCAGGCCATGCATGAGCACCTGGCGAACCTGAAACGGCTCGGGATCGAGGCCATCGAGGACTAGGGGCGGATCGACATTCAACGTCGGCCATCCCCTAAATCCGCTCATCCCCGCGAAAGCGGGGATGAGCGGTGTTTGGGGCTGAAGGTCGATTTGCCCTAGCCTCCTGCTACTGTCCCTTCACCGCCTTGATCAGCGCGCCGATGCGGGCGCAGTTGCGGCCCTGGTCGGGGCCCGCGTCGCGGCCGATCGAGCGCAGGTCGAGGCGCGAGCCTTGCGCGTCCGGCCGCACCCGCACCACCAGATCGTCGGTCAGGCCGTACCAGAAGCTGCGGGCCGTGGCCTCCAGGCGGCCGTCCACCGGGTCGTCGGTGACCAGGGTCATGCCCGCGGCCATCACCGCGGCCTTCACCGCCTCGTAGGTGTCGCTCGGCGCGCGCTCGCTGATCAGCGGGCGGGCCGCCGGGCAGGTCTCGGCGTTGATCTCGGCCAGGCGGCGGCCGGCATAGGCGGCCGAGCCGACCGGCAGGCTGGGGTCGTCGTCGACGATCTCGGCCGAGCCGCCCCGCGCGGCCATGGCCGCGTCCGAGAAGGCCAGCGGCGTCTTCCAGTCGGTCGAGACGTCGTGGATCGGCGGCGACTGGCCCTGCAGGGCCCTGGCCCCGTACATCACCGCGAAGGTGACGGCCGTGACCATCAGGGCCAGCAGCGCGGCCCGCCACAGGCGACCAAAGCCGCCGATCAGGGCGACAACCAGGGCCAGCAGGCCGGTGGCGACGCTGATGAAGGCGATCTTCGGCGCCCAGTCCAGGGTCATGGCCGTGTAGCCCAGCGGCAGGCCGATCAGGCCCAGCTTGACGCCTAGCGCGCCGCCGCCGGCCAGGATGGCGGGCGCTAGCGCGACCAGGATCGCCAGATCCAGATAAAGCCTGGCCCAGCCCGGCGGTTTGCCGCCCGACTTGGCCGCCTTGGCCGCCTTCGCCTTGCCGCGCTTGCCCGGCGTGATCGGCATGGCGAACGGCAGGGGCTCGGAGGCCTCGGCGCTGACGGGCTGGGCCTTGGCCGGCTCGTGCAGGCGCAGCGGCGGCTCGGGCTCCGGCGGCGCGGTGATGGTCGTCGCATCCGCCTTGGGCTCGGGTTCGGCCGGCGCCGGTTGCTCCCCGGCGGCGATGGCCGCGGCCTCGGCGAGGATCGCGTCGGTGGCCGACATCGTCTCGGCCTTTGGCTCCTCGGGCGCGGACTCGACGTGGGCGACGGGTTCCGGCGCGGCTTCGACCTCCAACTCGGGCGTCCCGGACGCCTTCTCGGGCTCGATCTCCCGAGGCGGATCGGGCGCGTAGATCACCGAGGCGTGCGCCCCGTCGGCGGCCGCCAGGGTCGGGGCCACGGCCGGCTCCGGCGCGGGGCTCGGCTGAACCGGCGTCTCCGGCAATGCGTACCCTTGGTCGGCCAGGCGCTTGCGGATCAGCTTCTTGTCGATCTTGCCGGTCGCGCCCAGCGGGATCTCGTCGACGAACAGCACGTCGTCGGGCATCCACCACTTGGCGATCTTGCCCTGCAGATAGTCGATGAACTCGGCCTTGGTCGCCGTCTCGCCGTCCTTCAGCTTGATCAGCAGCACCGGCCGCTCGTCCCACTTGGGATGGGCCGCGCCGACCACCGCCGCCAGGGCGACCTTGGGATGGCCGACGGCGATGTTCTCGATCTCGATCGTGCTGATCCATTCGCCGCCGGACTTGATGACGTCCTTGGCCCGGTCGGTGATCTGCATGAAGCCATGGTCGTCGATCGTGGCGACGTCGCCCGTGTCGAAATAGCCTTCGTCGTCCAGGATCCTGCCGCCCGCGCTCCGGAAGTATTCGGCGGCGATGATCGGGCCACGGATCTTCAAGTGGCCGAAGGCCTTGCCGTCGTGCGGCAACGGCTGGCCCTGGTCGTCGCGCAGGCAGATCTCGACGCCCAGCGGCGGCCGGCCCTGCTTCAGGCGATAGGGCATCTGCTGGTCGTAGGGCAGTTTTTCCAACTCGTCGGTCATCACCGACAGGGTCCCGACAGGGGAGGTCTCGGTCATGCCCCAGGCATGGACCACCTCGACGTCGTACTTGTCGTGGAAGGCGCGGATGATGCTCTCCGGACAGGCCGCCCCGCCGATCACCACCTTCCTCAGCACCGGCAGCCTGGCGCCGGTGGCCTCCAGGTGCTGCAGCAGCATCTGCCAGACGGTGGGCACGGCGGCCGAGAACGTCACGCCTTCGGTGTCCAGAAGCTCGAAGATCGAGGCGCCGTCCATCTTGGCGCCCGGCATGACCATCTTGGCGCCCGTCCCCGGGGCCGAGAACGCCATGCCCCAGGCGTTGGCGTGGAACATCGGCACCACCGGCAGGACCACGTCCTTCTGCGACAGGCCCATCACGTCGGGCTGCATGGTGATGAAGGTGTGCAGGAAGTTGGAGCGGTGCGAGTACAGCACGCCCTTGGGGTCGCCAGTCGTGCCCGAGGTGTAGCAGAGCCCCGCCGCCGTTCCCTCGTCGAACCCGCCCCAGGCGCAGTCGGCGTGGTGCTGCTCGACCAGGTCCTCGTAGGCCAGCAGGCCCTTGAAATGCGGCGCATCGCCGGCGGGGGCGAAGTCGGCGGGCATGTGGCCGCGATCGGTGAGAACGACCACGTATTCGACGTGCGGCAGGCGCGGCAGGATCGCGGCGATGATCGGCAGGAAGGTCAGGTCGGTGAAGATCACCCGGTCGCCGGCGTGGTCGGCGATCCAGGCGATCTGCTCGGGAAACAGCCGCGGGTTCAGGGTGTGGCACACCGCGCCGATGCCCATGATGCCGTACCAGGCTTCGATGTGCCGGCCGGTGTTCCAGGCCAGGGTCCCGACGCGGTCGCCAGGCTTGATCCCCAGGGCCAGCAGGGCGTTGGAGACGCGCTTGGCCCGATCGTGGATCTGGGCGTAGGTCGTGCGGACGATCGGCCCCTCGACCGACCGGCTGACCACCTCGCGGCCGCCGTGCCATTTGGCGGCGTGGTCGATGATCTTGTCGAGGGTCAGCGCCCCATGCTGCATCAGCCCCTGCATCGAAAACCCGCTCTCTCGGTTTGCTTATCGTTGTTCAGGCGAGGCTATCGGCGCGCGGCCAGCCGCGCAACGCGCGGCCCTTCTAAAGAGAAAGGAGGGCGCAACGCGCAGCCCCCGAGGGGCGAAAGATCCGCGCAAACCTCCGTGAACGGATGCGCGCCGGTTGGTCGACTAGCCGACCTCCGCGTTAATCGGTCGCAGGTCCCGTCGGGAGACTCTTGGTTGCGATCGCGGGATAGTCATCGTTTGGGCGAACGTGGTTCGCCGGCTTGGAGATCATCCTTGGGCTGGCTGGCTGAGACCCTCGCGGACGAGCGACTGGACGAGGTCGCCGCCGACATTCGTCGGCTGGGTCCCTCGCGCGTGGTGTCCGGCTGTCTCGGCGCGGCGGTGATCGGCCTGGGCCTAGGCTACGGCGTCGCCGCGGCCTGGCTGGCCAGCTTCCTGGTCGCCGAAGGCCTGGCCTTCCTGGCCACCCGCTCCTTCGGCCGGGGCCGCCCGGGGACGCGGCGCGAGCGGGCGGCGTTCATGCTCGCCGCGATCCCGGTCAACGGCAGCTGGGCGGCGCTGGCGGCGCTGCTGTGGACGAACGGCTCGGACAAGCTGAAGATCGCGGCCGTGGCCATCTGGTGCGGCCAGCTGGTCTTCACCCAGCAATACCGGCACCAGCCCCTGGCCCTGCTGATCATCAGCGGCCTGGCGCCGGTCCTGTGCCTGATCGTCTTTCCCTTCTTCTTCCTGGCCGGCTGGGATCCGGTAACCCAGGCGATGCGCTGGTCGCTGGTGCTGCTGATCGGCGTCACCGTGAACGTGGCGCTGCGCAACCGCGCCGCCGCCCAGCGCATGGACCAGCTGACCCGGGGCCTGCGCGAGGAGCGCGAACGAGCCCTGGCCGCCGCCCGCGCCAAGTCGACCTTCGTGGCCGTCGCCAGCCACGAACTGCGCACCCCGATGAACGGCCTGCTGGGCATGGCCCACGCCCTGGAACGCTCCAGGCTCGACCCGCGGCAGCGCGAGCAGGTCGAGCTGATGATCAAGTCGGGCCACGGCCTGATGCAGCTGCTGAACGACGTCCTGGATCTGTCGCGCGTCGAGGCCGGCAAGGTGGAGCTGGCGCCCGAACCGGTGGAGCCGCGCGCCATCGTCGCCGACGTGATCGACGCCTGGCGCGACGCGGCCGGAGCCAAGGGCCTCTCGCTGTTCGCCGACTTCGGCGCCGAGGTCCCCGCCTGGATCTTCGCCGACCCGCGGCGCATTCGCCAGGTCCTGACCAACCTCGTGTCGAACGCCGTCAAGTTCACGCCGTCGCAAGGCCATGTGCGGGTCTCGGTCAGCGCCTCGCCAGCGGACGGCTTGATCCGGTTCACGGTCGCCGACACCGGCCCCGGCGTGCCGCCCGAGGCGGCCGACCGCGTGTTCGACAGCTTCACCCAGGCCGACGAGACGATCTCGCGCAGCCACGGCGGCGCGGGCCTGGGCCTGGCCATCTCGCGCGCCCTGGCCCGCCAGCTGGGCGGCGACCTGGTGCTGCAGCCCGGCGCCGCTGGCGCCTGCTTCGTGTTCAGCGTCCGCGCGGCCCCGGCCGAGCCGCCGATCCTCGCGGCGCCGCCCGCCGAGGTCGACGAGGACGCCCTCACCCAGATCCACGTGCTGATGGCCGAGGACAACGCCGTCAACCAGCTGGTGGTGCGCACCATGCTGGAGCCGGCCGGCGTGGCCTTGACCGTCGTCGAGAACGGCGCCGAAGCGCTGGAGGCGATGTCCCAGGAGCACTACGACTGCGTGCTGATGGACATCAACATGCCGGTGATGGACGGCATCACCGCCCTGGAGGCTATCCGCGCCGGACGGGCCGGCGATCCCGGCCTGCCGGTCATCGCCCTGACCGCCTCGGCCATGGCCGGCGACCGCGAGCGGTTCCTGGGCTTGGGCTTCGACGACCACCTGGGCAAGCCGGTCAAGCCGATGGACCTGATCATGGCCATTGTACGGGCCGTGAATCCGGAACCGCCGGACGAGGGCCGGCAAGCGGCTTAGGCTGCAAGCGCCCCTACCCCATCGCCTCCGCCAGGGCCCGGGCTTCGTCCTCGAACGCGCTGACCGTGTCGACCTTGCGCCAGGCGATCTCGCCGGTGTCGCGGGTCAGCTGATTTTCCAGCACCGCGACGTCGGCGTCCGAGGCGTCGTTGACGCGGGCCGCCACGCGGGCGCGCAGCACCTCGGGCGGCGCCTCCAGCCAGACGCCCTGGAAGGCCACGTCGCAGGTCTTGGCCAGGGCTTCGGCGCGGGCGCGCTCCTCGGCCTTCAGGAACACCGCGTCCAGCACCACCGAGCGGCCGGCCTTCAGGCACAGGGCCGCGTCGCCGAACAGCTGGTCGTAGACCCGGGCGCTCATCTCCGGCGTATAGGCCTCGCGCGGCAGGCGCTGCAGCGAGGGGACGCCCCACAGGCGCTTGCGGATCTCGTCGGTGCGCAGGACCACCGCGCCCGGCGCCGAGCCCAGGCCCGGCGCGCAGACCCGCGAGAAGGTCGACTTGCCCGAGCCCGACAGGCCGCCGGCCGCCACCAGGCTGACCGGACGCGGCGCCAGGTGCTCCAGCGCCGTGGCCAGATAGGCCCGCGCGGCCTCGTCGTCGCCGGTATAGGCCCAGACGTGGGTGCGCACGGCGGCGCGGACGCTCAGCATCAGCGGCAGGGCGGCGAGGCCCGTCCACAACCCTTCGCCGAACGTGCGGGCCGCCTCGTCCAGATAGGCGTTCAGCACCCGGCCGGCGGCGTCGCGGCGACGGCGGAAGTCCAGGTCCATCAGCAGGAACGCCAGGTCGTACTGCACGTCGATGTCCGACAGGGTGTCGTTGAACTCGATGCAGTCGAACAGGATCGGCTGGCCGTTCTCGATCAGAATGTTGCCGAGATGCAGGTCGCCGTGGCAGTGACGGGCGAAGCCGTCCTTGGCGCGGCCGTCTAGCAGCGGCGCCAGGCGCTCCAGGGCGATGTCCGTCTCGTGCACCAGGCGCTCGACGGCCTGCTTGCCCAGCCGCCCCGACAGACCGCGCAGCAGATTGGCGTTGGAGCGAATGGTGTAGCCCAGGGCCGACACCCCGCCGCCTTGCGGACGCAGGGCCGAACCGGCGTGGAAACGGGCCACCGTGCGGCCCAGCGAATCCTCCAGTGCGTCGTCGATCGCCCAGGGCTGGGTGGCCAGCACGCCGTTCTGGTCGAAGCGGCGCATCTCCAGCAGGTACTCGACGATCTCGCCCGAGCCTTCCAGCTCGAGACCGCCGTCGGCCGCGCGGGTCAGGCAGCGCACCTCGCGATAGATGTCCGGCGCGGCGGCGCGGTTGAAGGTCAGTTCACGCTCCAGCGCCCAGCGGCGCAGCTCCAGCGTCGAATAGTCCAGGAACCCGAAATCGACCGGGCGCTTGACCTTGAAGGCCGAGCCGCCGATCAGGAACACCCGGGCGCACGAGGTCTCGATCGTGCTTTCGGCCCGGCCCTCGAACCAGGCGGCCACTTCCTGCTCGCGCGCGGCTTCCGCGTCCTTGATCACGCCTTCGATCCCGTCTTCCCGCGCCCGAAATCCGGCGCCGGGGCTGCATAGCCGAAACAAGCCCGCGAGTCCTCTCGCCCAAGCCTTGCTTAAGCTCCGTTTTCGCGGCTAGATTGCATTGAAGCCAATCAGTGCGAGTACTCATATGCTTGTCGGCGCGGGTCTGAAGCGATCGGGGCACAAGCGCGAGGAGATCCTCGGCTCGGCCAGAACCCTGTTTCTCCGCCAGGGCTACGCCGACGCCGGCATGGAGGTGGTGGCCCGCGTGGCCGGGGTCTCGACGGCCACCCTCTACGCCTACTTCCCCAGCAAGGCCGACCTGTTCAAGGCTATCGTCCTGGAGACGGTCAGCGGCATCGCCGCGCCCGTGCGCGAGGCCGTGCGGACCAAGGGCGACGCCCGCGCGCGGCTGACCGCCCTGGCCACGGCCTACGCCGCCTTCTTCTCGCGCCCCGACACCCGGGCCATGTTCAGGATGGTCACGGCCGAGCGCCGCCGGTTCGAGGACGTCGCCGAATACTTCCTGCAGAGCGCCCGTGACGAGCTTGGCGGGGCGGCGATCTCGGTGATCAACGACCTGGTCAAGACCGGCGAACTGAAGGTCGCCAAGCCCTCGTGGGCCGCCGGCCAGCTGATGGGCATGCTGGACCACGTGACCCTGGTCCTGGGCCTCTCGGCCGGCGACGACGTCCAGCCGCGGCGTCCGATCAAGGCCGTCGCCGAGGACGCGGTCGAGACCTTCCTGGCGCGGTATGGGGCGCGGTAAATCTTACAGTCACGCTTGGCTTGACAATTTCGGGGTGAAGAATTGAACAATACGCCCGTAAGGCGATCCTCCGCCTGTCGGGGCCACGCGGGCCAAGAGCCGCACATCCATGAACGTCAACGAAAACCAGCTGCTCGGATTCTTCCTAAAGCCTCTCGACGGACGGCAAGCCGAACTGATCGAGGATTTGGGCGAGGGGCGCAGCGACGCGCTTCGTCGCGCCATGGCCAGCTTCCTGAGCCAGGCGGCGAACGGTGTAGACGACCGCTACGTGACAGCGCGGGAGTCGGATCTCCCGACGCCGCCGGACTTCAAGAGTGTCGTCTGGCAAAGCGGCGCGAAGGGGCCTCCGCGGATGATCGTCTTCAACTTCAAGGACGCGTTCCAGGAAACCGCCCTGCCGTTGTTCGGGCTCATCCTGTCGCTATGCGCCAATCCGTTGAGCTGGGCCGATCTGCCCACCGGCGTGGACATCTTGCAGAAACTCTGGAGTCGGCTTTCGATATTAAAGGCCCCGGAACATGCCGACGCCATCGCGCTGCTGAAGGCCCTCGCTCTCGCGCAGGCCGAAAGGAAGCTGGCCAAGTCGCCCGAGCCGCCGACCTGGTCTGAGGTATCGCTGAAATTGGGTGCGTCTCTCGCCGTGACCCCTGCCCTGGACATGCTGCTCGACAAGAAGATCGTCGAGATCGTCCATTGGGGCGATCAGGCGCAGGACAGGTCCCATCCGGATAATCGACTGAGGATCACGCTCTGATGCGGTTCCGGTCGCGCCGGTCCGGCGTCCAGTTCGGGTCGTTCAACTACCCGCTGGCGCTGGTTGAGCACCAGTTGTCGTCCGAGGCGATAGCTATGGCCCAGCGCCTGGCGTCAGGCGAGACGATCGAAGGCGACCCAATCGAGACGGTCTATACCGCGCTGAGCCCGATCCATGAGACCCGGCACTTCTACGACCAGTTCGGGACGTTCGCGGGCATGAGCCTGTTCTCGACCCGGATGCAGGTCCTGCGAAGCTTCGCGCGCGCATCTCGACAGCTGGCCCGGACGGGCGAGACCTGGCGGACGCCGCTCTCCGAATGGATACGCGAAGAGACCTGCCCATCTGAAGTCCGGGCTTTCGCGCGGATCGCCCGCGCCGATGCGATGGGGTCCCGCGTCCTCATCGGGAACTTCAAGCCGCTCTCGGTCAATCGGCGGATCGATGACCTGATCATACCGATGGATACGGACCTGGGGCGAACCGTAGACGCCGCTACGCTCAGAAACGTCGTCAAGGACAGCGATCCGCCCGAATACTATACGGTCCTGTATCCCTTTGGCGTCGAAGCCGCTTTTGAAGCCAGCGCGCACGCAATCACACGGTCCTTCATCGGGGACCAGGCTTCGGCGGAGCTGATCGAGGCCCTCGAACAGCGCCTCCACGTTGCGATGGACAACGAGGACAGCCTCGCCGAAGCGACGATGCCCTACATGGTGCTCGACCTTCTGATCTCCAGATTCATGAACGATCGGGGGCGTCCGCGCTTCTCCCGCGATCTCGTGCTCGGCGTCGCCGACGAGCTCCTGTCCTGCTCCGCCCTGAAGGTCGAGGACCTGGGCAACGGGTTGGCGGCGGCGGAGATCTTTCCCATGGGCGAGCGACTGCTGTCGCTTCTGAAAGGCGGCGACATCGACGACTTCACCAAGGGCGTCGTCGCCGCCTCGCCGCTGGCGGAGGCGGCCTATGACGCGATGCTCGCCCAGCTCGAACAGGGCGGGGACTGGGACACCGTGTTCGACGACAGCTCCCTCGACGCCGATGTCCGTATTTGGGAATCCTACGCGGCGCAGCACTTCTCGGTTCCCCTGCTGCGCTTGCGGCGCGAGACCAAGCACGCCACGTTCAGGACGGGCAATGGCTTCCTGGATGCGCTGAACCTCGTCGTTCCCAGCGCTCGCGTCGTCTCTGGCCGCATCTCCTTCAGCCCCGAGACACCCGAACGGGTTCAGCGCGCGTGGTGGCGGGTCGCTTTTGCGGACGAGTTTGTCCGAGCCCTCATGGACGGACGACCGATCTTTTGCCCTCGAGCGTACAACTCACTGCCGGGACTGGGGAACGTCGGCTTCACCGCCAGCGGTTCGTGCGAGACCCACATCGCATTGGGTTGCGGCGTCCTTGGCGAGACGCCGCAGATACACAGCCCCGCATGCACCTTCCAGAAGGAACTGCATCGCGCGGGCTTCGCGGTCGCGGCGGTCTGAGCGCCCGACGGACCTCCGGGGAATCTACCGGCCGGCCAGCCCCTCCAGCACCGTCCGCGTCCTTGCGTCGGTTGGGAAGCAGCACTCGATGCGCAGTTCCTGCAGGGTCACGTCGCGGGGCATGGCGAAGGTGGTGATGGTCGAGAAGAACGATAGCTCGCCCTCCCCGTCGTGCATGACCGTGGTCAGCAGCGGCGTCGGCGGCGTCGCGAAATCCATCTGGCGCCAGCGGGCCGGCACGCCGGGATAGGCCAGGACCTCGGCGACCAGGGCGTGGCCGACCGCATCGCCGGGCGTGGCGGCCAGGGCATGTTGCAGGTTACCGATCACCGCCCCGGCGATCTCGTCCCAATTGACGATGATCCGGCGCACGTCCTCGGGGTCGAAGATCTGGCGGATCATGTTGGCGTGCCGCGAGGGACGGCCGCCCAGCACGTGCGAGACCAGGCGATCGAAGCCCTGGTTGGACTCGACGATGTTCCAGTGGCGGTCCAGCACGCTGGCCGGGAACGGCTCCTGCTGAGCCAGCAACAGGTCGACCGCCTTGCGCGCCTCGACGAGATGCGAGGTAGCCAAGGCCGTCTCGGGATAGATCGGAGCGTAGCCGGCCGCCATCAGCAGGGCGTTGCGGTCGCGCAGCGGGATCTCGAGCGTCTCGGCGATGCGGACGACGACGTCGCGGCCGGGCTGAGCCTTGCCGGTCTCGACGCAGCTGAAGTGACGCGGCGAGACGTCGGCCGCCGCCGCGAGGTCCATCTGGCTCATCCGGCGCGCGACACGCCAGCCGCGCAGCAAGGCGCCGAATTGCGAGGTCATGAGCACGCGCCAAGGCTAAGCCACGAGGTCGCGACGTCAATGACCCAGGAGGTCATGGCGTCATGACCCCGAGGTCATTGATCCTCTGTCACGCCAAGCCCTAGCTTGCCGGCTTCTTCCAGGAGACCTCGCGTGAAACCCTTTCTGTCCATCGGCCTGATGCTGGCGCTCTCGGCCGCGGCGCCGGCCACCGCGGCGACGGCCCCGCCGACGACCCGGCTCGACCACGTCCTGCTGTGGGGGCGCGGCATCGACGAGGTGACCTCGATCATGGCCGTGAAGCTGGGCTTCCAGGTGCGGGCCGGGCGCGATCCGGGCGGCGTCGCCAACCGCTATGTCCGCTTCTCCGACACCAGCTTCATCGAGCTTCTGGGCGTCACCCGCGCCAATCCCGACTATGACCCGGGCATGAAGGACGACCGCGTCGCCCTGAAGGAGCAGCCCGGCGCGCGCACCTTCGGGTTCCGCTCGTCGGACGTCGATACGATCCAGGCCTCGCTGAAGGGCCTGGGCTATGCGGTCACCCCGATGTTCGCCGGCCCCGATAGCCAAAAGCCCACCTGGCGGCTGTTCGCCTTCGACAAGGCCCCGCTGTCCAGCAACACCTTCTACATCGACTACAAGCCCGACTACGCGCCGGACCAGGCCGATCCGAGCAACAAGGACGACTGGCGGGTGACGCGCGAACATCCCAACAGCGTTCGCGCCCTGTCGGCGATCTGGCTGGTGTCCGGCGACCCGGAGGCCGACCGCGCGGCGCTGGCGCGGATGGGCCACGGCGGCGCGGTCCCGGTCAGCCTGCCGGCGGTCGGGGCCAAGGGCTATTGCGTGCCGGTGGGGCCGACGGCCCTGTTGACCTTGACCCCGGACGGCCCCGGCGCGGCGGCCGACACCCTGGCCCAAGGCCCGCGCATCCTGGGTGTCAGCCTGGCCGCCGCCGACCTGCCCCGCGCCCAGCGCTGGGTCGAGCGCGGCTATGAGACCAAGCTCACGCGCTATGTCGGCCTGACGGGCGAGGCGTTCCTGGCCCCGACGCAGGGCGACCTCGGCATGCTGATCGAGTTCACCACGACGGCGAAGGCCGGCGCGAGCCCGTGCGGCCCGCTACGGAAATAGCCGCTTCGTCGTCCATCCACCCTCGGCGCGATCGAACACCAGCCGCTCGTGCAGGCGGAAGGGTCGGTCGCGCCAGAACTCGATGCTGACCGGGACGACGCGATAGCCCGACCAGTGCGGCGGGCGCGGCACCTTAGAGAGGCCAAATTTCAGGCCCATCTCGGCCACCCGCTTCTCCAGAGCCAGACGGTCGGGCAGCGGCGCCGACTGGTCGCTGGCCCAGGCGCCGATCTGGCTGTGGCGGGCGCGGCTGGCGAAATAGGCGTCGGCCTCGGCTTCCGTCACGGGCTCGACCACGCCCCGGATCCGCACCTGGCGGCGCAGCGACTTCCAGTGGAACAGCAGCGCCGCCTTGGGCTGGCCGCGCAGCTCGCGCCCCTTGGCGCTGTGGGTGTTGGTGTAGAAGACGAAACCGCGCGGATCGAAATCCTTCAGCAGCACCATCCGCGAGTCGGGCATGCCGTCGGCGTCGACGGTCGAGACGGTCATGGCGTTGGGGTCGTTGGGCTCCTTCTTGCCCGCCTCCTCCAGCCATTCGGCGAACAGGGCGAACGGATCCTCTTCCGACAGCAGGGCCGGCGGGACCGCCTCGGTCACCTGGCGGATGTAGTCGTCCTCGCTGGGCGAGGCGGGGATCAGGGTCGGGTCGGCGCTCATGGGATTGATATAGGCCGGCAGCGCCGCGGGGGCCACCGCCAGCGAAAGTCTTAACTTAACCCGCCGTTGACCATCCGGACGTCAGGGTCGCCGCATGACTGCCCGCGTCTCCGCCCTGACCCTTTCGGCCGCCCGCGCCCTGCTTGGCGTGGCCCCGGACGCGGACGAGCGCGAGCTGCGCAAGGCCTATCGCGAGGCCGCCAAGCGGGCCCATCCGGATCGCCCGACCGGCGACGCGGCCCTGTTCCGCGACGTGCTGGCCGCCTATCGCCTGCTGCAGGACCATCCGTTCCAGCCCACCAGCTTCCCGCCGGCCGTGGCAAGCGCCGTCCCGATCGCCGACCGCGTCTTCCTGGAGATCGACATCGCCACCGCCGTCGCCGGCGGCGCCGAGGACCTGGCCATCGACGGCCGGCGCCTGCGGCTGAAGCTGCCGGCCGGCCTGCGCGAGGGCGACAAGGTGCGGGTTGAGGGCGTGATGTTCGAGGTCCGGCTGCGCGCCCAGGACGGGGCCCTGGTGCGTGGCGACGACCTCTGGCTGACCGGCAAGGTCGATCCCCGCGTCCTTTCCGAAGGCGGCCGGGTCGACGCCGACACCCCGCTGGGCCCGCGCCCGGCCTGGATCTCGACCAAGGCCGCCGCCCGCGGCTTGGTCCGCCTGCCCGGCCAGGGCCTGCCCGCCCGCGCCGCGCATAGGGCCGGAGATCTATTCCTGCGCCTGGAAGCGGCCGAGGCCGGCGCCGAGAGCCCCGCGCGCTCGCTGCTGAAGCGCTTCGCGGCGGCTTGGGCGGCTTAGAGCTTTAAGCGTCCCCGCTCTTTCAAGCCGATTCAATCGCGCGCGATCTTTTTTACAGCTCCACTCTTGAAGTTAGATCGTGCACGATTAAATCGTTCACATCATTCGAGCCAACGGAGCTTCCCCATGACCACCCTCTACACCACCCGCGCCACCGTCGTCGGCGGCCGCGACGGCCACGCCCGCAGCGAGGACGGCCTGCTGGATGTGCAGCTGTCGATGCCCAAGGCGCTTGGCGGCAAGGAGACGGGGACCAATCCCGAGCAGCTGTTCGCCGCCGGCTACGCCGCCTGTTTCCAAAGCGCCATGGCCCACGTCGCCCGCACCCAGAAGATCGCTCTGACCGGCTCGACCGTGACCGGCCAGGTCGGCCTCGCCACCCAGGAGGTCGGTTTCCGCCTGGAAGTCGCGCTGGAAGTCGAAACCCAGGGCCTCAGCCAGGCCGACGCCGAGGCGCTGGTCGCCACGGCCCACCAAGTGTGCCCCTATTCCAACGCCACGCGCGGCAATGTCGACGTGGCCATCACCGTCAAGGCGGCCTAGTTGATAGTCCGATGAGCCAGAAACCCGCGTCGTCCGATCGTTCGCCCGAGGCCCTGCGCCTGGACAATCAGCTGTGCTTCGCCCTCTACGGCGCGGCCAACCGGATGACGCGGCTCTATCGGCCGATGCTGGACGCCCTGGGCCTGACCTATCCGCAGTACCTGGCCATGCTGGTGCTGTGGGAGCAGAGCCCGCGCACGGTCGGCGCTCTAGGCGACGCCCTGGACCTCGATTCCAGCACTTTGACCCCGCTGCTCAAGCGCCTTGAAACGGGCGGCCTCGTCGAGCGCCGCCGCGATCTCGAGGACGAGCGGCGGGTCATCGTGGCCCTGACCGACAAGGGCCGCGCGCTGCGCGACCAGGCCGAGACGATTCCCGAAAAGCTGTTCTGCGCCCTCGACATGCCGCTGGAGGCGATGGGGACGCTGCGCGAACGCCTGAAGACGTTGGCGAAATAGGCCCTCTTAGGCCTGCCGAGGCGGCTGGCCCTGCCCCTGCCCTTGGGGCGGCGGCGATTGGCGCGCCCGGTAGACGGCGTGGTCGGCGTCGCTGGTCTGGCGCAGGGCCCGCAGGTCCTCGCTGATCCGGAAGATGGCGACATAGAACTCGCAGAACGCGCGCCACAGCAGCACCAGCGCGCCGGCGACCAGCAGACCCGCGATCAGCACCGGGAAGGCCAGCAGCAGCGAGCCGACGCCGGGCTCCTTCAGCGCCAGGCCCACGGCGGCGCCGACGACCGAGAAGCCGAACAGGGCCACGACCCCGAGGCCAGCCCAATAGATGAAGTGAATCACCGGCCCGGTAACCAGGCGGTCGAACGTCAGCAGATCCCACAGCAGCGAGTTTGACCCACGCCTGGTCTTATTGGCCGGAGGCATACGGAACCCCAAGTCGGCGACAAACGCCCCTCAATGACGGCCATCGCTATCAGTGACGAGCCCGCTCGGCAATGCCGAGCGGGCTCGCGGTCATATCGTCCTGTGCGCGGACCTTATTGTTGCGGCTTGGCGCCGGCGACGGTCGCGTCGATCTGAGCCTTGGTGGCCGTGGTCGAGACGCTGCCGTCCGCGCCCGCGCTGAGGCTGTTGGCCGGCAGGGCGAACTTCACGCCGCCATTGGTGACGATGACGTTGGTCGAGCCGTCGGCGCCGGTGCTGGTGCCGGTGATTTGACCAACGGCGACGCCGCCGGCGTCCTTCACCGACGAACCGACCTTGAAGCTGGCGACATTGGCCGAGCTGGGCGTGGCGGCGCTATCGGCCGTGCTGGCCGAAGGCGGCGTGGCCGGGGTCGCCGGCTGAGCCGAGCTCACACCAGGATCCGCGGGGGTCGCAGGGGTCGCCGGAGTGGCGCCGGGCTTGGTCGTGGATTGGCCGGGAGCGGTCGACATACCGGGCGCCGTCATCGATTGGCCGGGCGACGTCATCGTCTGACCCGGCGCGGTCGCCGCGCTGGGCGAGGCATGGCCGGCCGAATGGGTGCTCTGTGCGAAGGCGGCGCCGGCGAACGTCAGGGACGCGGCGGCGGCGAGCAGGGCAAGCTTGTTGGTCATTTCTGTACTCTCCGTCGAGGGCCCCACCCGGCGGAAACAACGTAGCCTTGCCGCCCGGGTTCCGTCGGCCAGTCGACGCGGCGTTCCACCTGCGCGCGTTTTATGTAGCCGGCGGCGCCGAAATATAGCCTTTACGCTTGTTCCGGAACCTCAAGCGTCACCGCACGTTGACCCTTGCTGTCGTTATTCAGGCGCCGACAACACATTCATGAACGAGCCCGCGCCCCGCCTTCTGACCGATCTGGCTCAGTCCGAGCGCTTCGAGCTGCTGATCGGCGCGGTCAAGGACTACGCGATCTATCTGCTCGACGCCGATGGCAATGTCGCGACCTGGAACACCGGCGCCCAACGCTTCAAAGGCTATTCCGCCGACGAGATCATCGGCCAGCACTTCTCGCGCTTCTACACCGAGGAGGACCGAGCCAGGGGCAAGCCCGCCGAGGCTCTGCGGACCGCGCGCGAACAGGGTCGCTTCGAGGCCGAGGGCTGGCGGGTGCGCAAGGACGGCACGCGCTTTTGGACCCATGTCGTCATCGACCCCGTCGTCGAGAACGGCGCGATCATCGGCTTCGCCAAGATCACCCGCGACATCTCCGAGAAAAAGGCCATCGACGACGCCTTGCGCGAAAGCGAGCGGCGCTTCCGGCTGCTGGTCCAGGGCGTGCGCGACTACGCCATCTACATGCTCGACAGCGAAGGCAACGTCAGCAATTGGAACGCCGGCGCCGAGGCGATCAAGCGCTACACGGCCGAGGAGATCGTCGGGCGGCACTTCTCCATCTTCTATACGCCCGAGGACCAGGCCGCCGGCGCGCCGGCCCGCGCCTTGGCCACGGCGCTGCGCGAAGGCAAGTTCGAGGGCGAGGCCCAGCGGGTCCGCAAGGGCGGCGAGCGCTTCTGGGCCCATGTTCTGATCGATCCGATCCGTGACGACGCCGGCGAACTGATCGGCTTCGCCAAGATCACCCGCGACATCACCGAGCGCCGCTTGGCCCAGGAAGCGATCGACCGCTCGCGCGAGGCCCTGATCCAGGCCCAGAAGATGGAGGCCATCGGCCGGCTGACCGGCGGCGTCGCCCACGACTTCAACAACCTGCTGACCGTCATCCGCGCGTCGGCGGACTATCTGCGTCGCCCCGGCCTGTCCGAGGAAAAGCGCGCGCGCTATGTCGAGGCGATCGCCGAGACCGCCGGCCGCGCGACCGTGCTGACCAGCCAGTTGCTGGCTTTCGCCCGCCGCCAGCCGCTGCAGCCGGAAGTGTTCGACGTGGGCGTGCGCCTGCGGAGCCTGCAGGAGATGATCTCGACCACGATCGGGTCGACGGTCAGCGTCGAGGTCGAGGTCCGCGACGCCGCGCAACTGGTCCTGGCCGATCCCAGCCAGTTCGAGACCGCCGTGCTCAACATGATCATCAACGCGCGGGACGCGATGCCGCGCGGCGGCCAGATCCGCATCACCGCCGGCGCGACCGACGGCGTTCCGGCGGTGCGCGGCCACGCCGCCGCCTCCGGCGACTTCGTGGCGATCGAGATCGTCGACAACGGCTCGGGCATCGAGCCCGACACGCTCGCCCGGATCTTCGAACCGTTCTTCACCACCAAGGCTGTCGACAAGGGCACGGGTCTGGGCCTCAGCCAGGTCTACGGGTTCGCCAAGCAATCCCGCGGCGAGGTGGCCGTGAACAGCACGCCGGGCGTGGGTACGACTTTCACCCTCTATCTGCCCCGCGCCACGGGCAAGGCGGTCCCGACGCCGGCGCCGGCCACCGTGGACTTGGCCGTCGTTCCCAACCGGTCGATCCTGCTGGTCGAGGACAATCAGGGGGTCGGCGGCTTCGCCGCGGGCCTGCTGCGGGAGCTGGGCCAGACGGTGACCTGGGTGGGCGACGCCCAGGCGGCGCTGGACATCCTACGGGCCCGCCAGAAGGATTTCGACCTGGTGTTCACCGACGTCGTCATGCCGGGCATGAGCGGCATCGAACTGGGCAAGGAGATCCGGCGGTCCTGGCCTCGCCTGGAGGTGATCCTGACCAGCGGCTACAGCCATGTCCTGGCCGAGGAAGGCGCCCACGGCTTCCAGCTGCTGAGCAAGCCCTACTCGCTGAACGGTTTGTTGTCCGCGCTGGGGCGGGAAACCGCGCTGGCCTAAGGGGTCGTCAGCGGCCAGACCTCGATGACGCCGCGACAGATGGCGCAGGGGGCCTTGGAGACCTTCTCGATGGCCTCGGCCAGGTCGGCCGCCTCGATGATGGCGAAGCCGGCGATCGGCAGTTGCGAAGACAAGTACGGACCGTCGGTCGTCTCGACGCCCTGGGCTTCGGGGTTGCGGACCTGCACCGGCTTTCCGGCGACGCCGATCAATGCGCCCTGGCGCTGCAATTCGGCGTCCTGGGCGTGGGCGGCCTGGCGCAGCGGCTCGGGCGTACGGTCGTAGCCTTCGCGGTCGCCGTACCCGATCGTGACGAAGTGGGGCATGGGATTACTCCTTCCATCCGATTGCAAAACGCAACCAGTTAGAAGGCGTTCCCGTCCTAGACCATCCCCACCGTCTTCAGACGGGCGCGGGGGTGGATCTCGTTCTGGCTCATCACCACGGTCTGGCCGCGGAAACGCTCGATGATCGAGCGGACATAGGGGCGCACGCCGGGGCTGGTCAGCAGCACGGCGGCCTCGCCGGCCAGGGCGGCGCGCTCGAACGCGTCGCGGACGCCGCGGATGAAGTCCTGCAGGCGCGAGGGCGGCAGGGCCAGCTGCTTGTCGTCGCCGGGGCCGATCAGGGCTTCGGCGAAGGCCTGCTCCCAGTCGGCCGACAGGGTGATGATCGGCAGGGCGCCGTCGTCGCCGCGATTGGCCCAGCACAGTTGGCGGGCCAGGCGGGCGCGAACCTGCTCGACCAGCTGGGTGACCGAGGCGGTATGCGGCGCGGCCTCGCCGATGCCTTCCAGGATCTGCGGCAGGTCGCGGATCGAGACGCGCTCGCGCAGCAGCGACTGCAGCACGCGCTGGACCGTGGTGGCCGTGGCCGTGCCCGGGATCAGGTCGTCGACCAGCTTGCGCTGCGCCTCGGGCAGCTCCTTCAGCAGCTTCTGGACCTCGGCGTAGGACAGCAGGTCGGCCATGTTCTCCTTGAGGATCTCGGTCAGGTGCGTGGTCAGCACCGTGGCCGGATCGACGACCGTGTAGCCGCGGAAGGTGGCTTCCTCGCGCAGGTCGTCGGCGATCCAGGTGGCCGGCAGGCCGAAGGCGGGCTCGCGCACATGTTCGCCCGGCAGCTCGACCTGGCCGCCGCGCGGGTCCATGGCCATCAGGCTGCCCAGGCGCACTTCGCCGGCGCCGGCTTCCATTTCCTTGATGCGGATGGCGTAACCCTGGTTGGCCAGGCGCATGTTGTCGAGGATCCGCACCGGCGGCATGACGAAGCCGAACTCGCCGGCCAGGGTCTTGCGCAGGGCGCGGATCTGGTCGGTCAGCTTGCGGCCGTCCAGGTCGTTGATCAGGGTCAGCAGGCCATAGCCCAGCTCGATCTTGACGTCGTCGATGGCCAGAGAGGCGCTGATCGGCTCTTCCTCGGCCTCGGCCGGGGCGGCGGCGGATTCGAGCAGGGACGGATCGATCGGCTTGGGTTTCTTGGCATCCTGGATGCGCTTGTAGGCCAGGGCTCCGGCGCCCAGCGACAGGGCCGCGAACGGGATGATCGGCATGCCCGGGATCAGGGCGATGATGCCGGACGAGGCCGAGACCATGCCCAGGCCGGCCGGGTTCATGGCCAGCTGGGTGACCAGGGCCTTGTCGGCCGAGCCTTCGACGCCGGCCTTCGAGACGACCATGCCGGCCGCGATCGAGATGATCAGGGCCGGGATCTGGCTGACCAGGCCGTCGCCGATGGTCATGATCGTATACGAGGACGCGGCGTCGCCGATCGGGATCTTGTGCTGCACGACACCGATGATGATGCCGCCGACGATGTTGATGCCGGTGATGATCAGGCCGGCGATCGCGTCGCCCTTCACGAACTTGCTGGCGCCGTCCATGGCGCCGAAGAACGTGCTTTCCTGCTCCAGTTCCTTGCGGCGGAGCTTGGCCATCTCCTGGTCGATCAGACCCGTCGACAGATCGGCGTCGATGGCCATCTGCTTGCCGGGCATGGCGTCCAGGGTGAAGCGGGCGGCGACTTCGGCGATCCGGCCCGAACCCTTGGTGACGACCATGAAGTTCACCACCACCAGGATGATGAAGATGATCACCCCGATGACGAAGTTGCCCTGCATCATCAGGTGACCGAAGGCCTCGATGACCGCCCCGGCCCCGCCGGAGCCTTCCTGGCCGTGGCCGAGGATCAGGCGGGTCGAGGCGACGTTCAGGCCCAGGCGATACAGGGTCGCGACCAGCAGGACGGTCGGGAACGAGGTGAATTCCAGCGGTCGCTTGATCAGGATCGCCGTCATCAGGATCAGCACGGATCCGGTCAGCGAGATCGCCAGCAGCAGGTCCAGCAGGACCGGCGGGACGGGCAGGATCAGCAGGACGATGATGCCCACGACGCCCAGGGCCAGGCCCATCTCGCCGCGCAGGAACCCGTCCAGCATCGACTTGGCGCTGGGCATGGATCGGGCGGTCGGGGCGGCGGCGTCAGCCATGCGGAACCTTGAACCGTTGAGGGATAGTCAGGACCAGCGCTTGAAGCGATTTGCGGCCCGCCGCCATCTCCTTAACCAAAATTAGCCATGTTCGGCGCCGGACGGATGGTCGCGGCGCCGCGACATGTTGGCCCAAGGGCCAGAAACTGCCTTTTCCTGTCATCCCGGACGGCCGAAGGCCGATCCGGGACCGCGGCAAGCGCGGAGCCCATGGCGGTCCCGGCTTTCGCCGGGAGGACAGGAGAAATCATCAGGCGGCGGCGCCGATCCCGCCCTGCGGCGGCGGCACCGGAACGCCGGCGTCCGAATATTCCTTCAGCTTGTTGCGCAGCGTGCGGATCGAGATGCCCAGGATGTTGGCGGCGTGCGTGCGGTTGCCCAAGCAGTGCTCCAGGGTGTCGATGATCAGCTGCTGCTCGACCTCGGCGACGGTCGAGCCGACGAAGGTGCGCGAGACGGCGTCGGCGGCCATCTGGGCGCCGCGGGCGACCGCGACGTCCGGGGCCGGCGCGGCCGCCAGCTGCTGGCCGTCCGGCAGGCGGATGGCGAATTCCTCGATCTCCGGACCGGTCGACAGCAGCACCGCGCGGTGCATGGCGTTTTCCAGTTCGCGGACGTTGCCCGGCCAGCGGTGGGCGAGCAGGCGGCGCTTGGCCTCGGCCGAGATCGGCTTTTCCGGCACGCCATTGGCGGCCGAGTACTTCTTGACGAAGAACTCGCACAGGCTGAGCACGTCGCCCGGACGCTCGCGCAGCGGCGGCAGGCGCAGGTTCACGACGTTCAGGCGGTAGAGCAGGTCTTCGCGGAAGTGGCCGTCCTTCACGGACTGGGCCAGATCGCGGTTGCTGGTGGCCAGGATGCGGATGTTGACCTTGACCGGCTTGGAGCCGCCGACGCGGTCGATTTCGCGCTCCTGGATGGCGCGCAGCAGCTTGGCCTGCAGGCGGACGTCCATTTCGCTGATTTCGTCCAGCAGCAGGGTGCCGCCGTCGGCCTCTTCGAACTTGCCGATCCGGCGGGCCATGGCGCCGGTGAAGGCGCCCTTCTCGTGGCCGAACAGCTCGCTTTCCAGCAGGTTCTCGGGGATGGCGGCGCAGTTGACCGAGATGAACGGCGCCTTGGCCCGGCGCGACTTGCCGTGGACGTAGCGCGCCATGACCTCCTTACCCGAACCGCTTTCGCCGGTGATCAGGATCGAGGCTTCGGACGGGGCGACCTGGTCGGCCAGCTTGATCACCGACTCCATGGCCGGGTCGCGGACGACCATCGGCTTTTCGTCGTCGGTCACGGCGGCCAGGACGGCGGCGATCAGCTCGGCGTCCGGCGGCAGCGGAATGAATTCCTTGGCGCCAGCCTTGATGGCCGCGGCGGCCCGGATCGGGTCGGCGTCGACGCCGCAGGCCACCACCGGCACCCGCATCCGCTCGGCCTCGTTGGCCGCGATCAGGCCGGCGATGTCGAGCGCGTAGTCGACCATCAAGAGGTCGGCGCCCTGCCCCGCTCGCAGCGCGTTGGTCGCCTGCTCCGCCGTTTCGACGTGCGAGACCTTGGCGCCCGCGTTCATCGCCATCTTCACGGCGACCGAGAGCTGTCCGTTCAATTTTCCGACGACAAGAAGCCGCATGTTCTACACTCCTTCAGACCAAGGGCGCCTTAGCCCTGGTCGCCGTCCTTGATGATTTCCGTCATGGTCACGCCCAGGCGTTCGTCGACGACGACGACCTCGCCCCGGGCGACCAGGCGGTTGTTGACATAGATGTCGATGGCCTCGCCGACCTTGCGGTCCAGCTCCAGGATCGAGCCCTGCGACAGCTGCAGCAACTGCGCCACCGACATGTGGGCGCGCCCCAGCACCGCCGAGATGTTGACCGGCACGTCGAAGACCGGCGCCAGGTCGGAGGCGGTCTTGTCACCGATCTCGACCTGAGCCTCGGAGGCCAGCATGGCGCCTCCGAATTCGTCGAGCGGGAGATTGTCTTCGGCCATCTTAGTCAGCCTTCGCTAGGTAATCGGACTAGTTGAACAGGGGTTCGGCGTGGAGGCCTTCGGCGGCGATGGCCGCTTCCAGCGCTTCGGCGACGCGCTGGGCGGCGCCTTCCGGGTCGAAGGCCGCGCGGCCCTCGCCCCAGTCGAAAGTGAAGGCCGCGGGGGCCATGGCGCCGTCGGCGCGGGCGACGATCTGGCCTTGGAAGCCGATCTGAGCCGCCACGTGCTCCAGCGCCTGCTGGGTGCGCTCCTCCAGCTCCGGAGACACCCGGACGAAGATGCGCGGTTGAGCTTCGACCTCGCGGGCCAGGGCCTCGAGGGCCGCCGTTACCGGCGCCTCGGGGAAGTGGGTCAGGGCGGCGTCGGCGATCTTGCGGCCGCAGGCCAGGGCCAGCATGGCCGAGCCTTCGCGGTGCTCGTGCGCGACGTGGGTCAGGGTCTCGAAGGCCTGCTGCACGGCGTGGGCGACCTCGCCCAGGGCCTGGGCGGCCTCCTGCTCGGCGCGGGCCACGGCCGAGCGCTCGCCCTCCTGATAGGCCTGGGCCTTGGCCGCCTCGACCTCCTCGATGGTGAAGCTCTTCTTCACCTTCGGCGGGGTGTAGGCGACGCCGCCGCGGTCGTCGAAGACCGTATCGAAGCCAAATCTGCGATGCGGGGTGTCGTTCATGCCATCCGCCTCAGTAGATCAACTCATCGTCGCCGCCGGAGCCGGCCAGCATGATCTCGCCCTTGGCGGCGAGATCCTTGGCGACCTGCACCATGCCCACCTGGGCGGCGTCGACGTCCTTCAGGCGCACGGGGCCCATGCTCTCCATGTCCTCGCGCATGATCTTGGCCGCGCGCTCGGACATGTTCGAGAAGAACAGGTCGCGCAGCTTGTCCGAGGCGCCCTTCAGGGCCAGGGCCAGCGATTCCTTGCTGGTGGCGCGCAGCAGGGTCTGGATGCCGCCCGGGTCCAGCTTGGCCAGGTCCTCGAACACGAACATCAGGGCCCGGATGCGCTCGGCGGCCTCGCGGTTGCGCTCTTCCAGGGCCGCGATGAAACGGGCCTCGGTCTGACGGTCGAAGTTGTTGAAGATCTCGGCCATCATCTCGTGGCTGTCGCGCTTGGAGGTGCGCGCCAGGTTCGACATGAATTCGGTGCGCAGGGTCATCTCGATCTTGTCGAGGATCTCGCGCTGCACCGGCTCCATCCGCAGCATGCGGGTGACGCATTCCAGGGCGAAGTCTTCCGGCAGGCAGGCCAGCACGCGGGCGGCGTGGTCGCTCTTGACCTTCGACAGCACCACCGCGACGGTCTGCGGGTATTCGTTCTTCAGATAGTTGGCGAGCACGGCCTCGTTCACGTTGCCGAGCTTGTCCCACATGGTTCGACCCGCCGGACCGCGGATCTCTTCCATCAGGGCGTCGACCTTCTCCTGCGGCATGAACGACGCCAGCAGGCGCTGGGTCTGCTCGTAGGAGCCCATGATCGCGCCCGTCGAGCTCATGCCCGAGACGAACTCGACCAGCAGCTCTTCCACGACGGAGGCGGAAACCGTGCCGAGGCCGGCCATGGCCTGGGAGACTTCCTTGATCTCCTCGTCGTCCAGGGCTTCCCAGATTTTCGTGTGTTCTTCGCCAAGCGCGAGCAGAACGATCGCGGCCTTTTCGGGCCCCGAAAGGTTCTTGATGTCGTTGACGGCGACTTTCATGGCCATCAGTTCGACTCGTGCAGCCAGTTACGGAGGATCGCGACCGACTCGTCGGGATGCTTCTCGACGAACTCGGACACCCGCTTAATCGACGAGGCCTTAACCTGACCCTCGATCTTGGCGATGTCGATGCGCGAGTCGATGTCGCTGGTGGCGGTGGGACCGGCGATGGCGATCGGCTCGCCGCTCTGGTCGACCACGACCTGCTGCTGGGTGCCGTCCGACAGGGTGACCAGGCGGGTCACCGGCTGGCCGGGACCGGCCAGGGCCATCTGCGACGGCGCGGGCGCCGACAGGTTCTTGATGAACGGGCGGACCGCGAACAGCATGACCAGCAGCGCCACCACGCCCAGCACGCCCAGTTCGGCGAAGCGCATGATGTCGTTCTTGTCGAAGCCCGACAGCAGGCCCTGCTTTTCCAGGCCCTGATCCTCGGGCTGCGGGAACTTGATGTTGGTGACCTTGACCTGGTCGCCGCGGGCGGCGTCGAAGCCGACGGCGGTCTTCACCAGTTCCTCGATCTGCGCGATCTCCTGGGCGGTGCGCGGGGTGTAGGCGCCCGGCTTGCCGTCCTTGCCCGGAGGGGCGGTGATCCCGTCGATGGCCACGGCCACGGCGACCTTCTTGATCGTGCCAGGCTCCTGGACCGTGGTCTTCACGGACTTGGAGATCTCGTAGTTGGTGACGCTCTCGTTGGCGTTGGAGCGCGAGCCCAGCTGCTGGAAACCGTTGGCGCCCTGGCCGCCGGGCACGTTGGCCGCCGCGGTGACGCCCGAGGTGTCGTCGTTCTTGGTTTCGCTGTTGCCCTGCTCGTTCGTGCTTTCCGAACGGATCACCTGGCCATCGGGATCGAAGCGCTCTTCCTGGGTGGTGACGCGGTTCAGGTCGAGATCGGCGGTGACGTTGACGCGCGCCTTGCCCGGGCCCAGGACGCCTTCGATCATGTCCTTGACGGTCTTGGCGATGCGGGCCTCGGCCTCGGTGCGGCGATCCTGGGCTTCCTTGCCGGCCAGGCTCTCGTCGCTGGGGGCCGACAGGGTCTTGCCGTGCTGGTCGATGACCGCGACCTTCTCGGCCTTCATGTTCGGGACCGACGAGGACACCAGGTTCTGGATGGCGCGGACCATGTCGGTGCCCGGCTCGCGGGCCCCGACGCCGATGGTGACGGCGGCCGACGGTTGCTCGGCGTCTTCCTCGAACAGCTGGCGCTTGGGCAGCACCAGGTGGACACGGACGCTGTTGACGCCCTGCATGGCCTTGATCGTGCGTTCCAGTTCGCCCTGCAGGGCGCGCTGACGGTTCAGCTGCTGGACGAAGTCGGTCTGGCCCAGCGCGCTGCTGCCGTCGAAAATTTCGTAGCCGATCGAGCCGGAGCTCACCAGGCCCTTGCCGGCGACCATCAGACGGGCGCTGGCGACCTTGTCGCGCGCCACCATGATCGTCGAGCCGTCGCCCTTGGTCTCGTACTTGATGCCGGCCTGGTCGAGGGCCTGGGTGACTTCCGAGGCTTCCTTCAGGTCCAGGTTCGAATAGAGCAGCTCATTGGGCTCCTTGCCCATGAACATCACCAGCGCCACGAGCACGGCCACCACACCGGCGCCGACGCCCAGCATCGCGGCCAGCCGCCCGACGCCAAAACGCTGAATTGAACCCAGAAAGCTTTCCACGAAGCCTCACCCCTGATCCCACCACCCCCCGAGGAGGGACCGGCGAACGAACGAGAACCGTCCGTCGGTAGGCAGGATTTACCCAGTTCAAGGTAAACGAGGCGTTTATATTTGGCCGTCGAAGGGGCTTAGGTGGGCGCCAAAACGTCGCGGCCGCCCCCTTCCGGGAGCGGCCGCCGAACGTCTTCAAACCCTTGTGGCGCAAGGCCCGCGGGGTTTTCAGGGGCGCGAGGGGGCGGTCAGATTATCGCACCCCCGAAACGCCAACCTTTAACGGTACTGCTGGATCCGCGTCGTACGCAGACCCGCCAGGCCGTGCCGGTCGATCGATTGCTGCCAGGCGAGGAATTCCTCGTTGGTCAGCTTATAACGATCGCACGCCTCGTCGAGCGAGAGCAGACCCCCGCGGACGGCGGCGACGACCTCGGCCTTACGACGGATCACCCAACGCTGGGTTTCCGGCGGCGGCAAGTCGGAGAGAGTCAGAGGCGCACCGGTCGGACCGATAACGTACTTCTCACCCCGGCTGTTCGTGCGCTGCTGCTGCAACATGGCTTTACGCCTTTCCCACAACCATCACTGTTGAGACCCACTATAGGCGCCGCCTAATAACAGCGGCTTAATTCCAATAGTAAAGAAAGGCCTAAACAGAGCGGCTCCTAAGCAGTCCGTAGTGTCTCAGTGTGAAACACAAGAATTAAAGAGCGTTAATCCCTATGATCAGCGCTTAATATTCAGAAGTTCTTCAAGCATCTGATCGGCCGTCGTGATGATCTTGGACGAAGCCGAGTAAGCACGCTGGGTCGTGATCAGGCCCGTGAACTCCGTCGACAAGTCGACAGTCGAAGCTTCCAAGGTCGAGGGCGCCAGCGCGCCGGCGCCGCCCTGGCCCGGAGCCTTGAGGCTGTAGGTGCCGCTCTCGTTGGTGACGCGATAGGCGTTGCCGTTGACGCCCTTCAGCCCGTTCGGGTTCGAGAAGGTGGCCACGGCGACCTGGGCGATCCGGCGGGTGACGCCGTTGTCGAAGATGGCCGAGACGTAGCCGTCGTCATCCACCTCGATGTTGGTCAGGTTGCCGAACGCCGTACCGTTGGTGTTCACCGACTGCACGACCGACTGGCTGTTGTACTGGGTCAGACCGCCGGCGGCGTTGGCCAGGTCGATCTGGACGTCCTGTGTGTCGATGCCCAAGGCGTCGGCCCAGATCGGCGGCTGCGGCAGCTGCGGCGCCGGCGGAGCGGGCTGGACGACCGGCGGGGTGCCCGAGGCCTGGATGGTGATCGAGGTCGGGTTGGTCGTGCCGAACAGGGTGCCGGTGCTCTGCAGCTTGCCGTCGGTGGTGAAGGTGACGATGCCGCTGCTGATCAGGCCGTTGCCGTTGGTGGCCAGGTCGCCCGGCTTGGCGCGCAGTTCGGCGTACCATTGGTTCGGGCCGGGGCCCTTCAGCATCGACAGGGTGACCGTACGCTGGCCGCCCTTGGAGTCCGACAGCGGGATCTGGATTTCGAAGTCCGGCTTGACGCCCTTGGTGTTGTCCTGGGCGTAGTCGGACATCGACCAGGAGGCCGGGTCGTACAGCTTGCCGGTCTTGGCGTCGGCGTCGTCGGTGGCGCCGCCGATGATGCCCAGGGCCGAGAGGTTGACCGTGGTGCCGGCGCCGTCGATGTCGACCGTGCTCAAGCTGTTGCTAGGCGTCACGCCCTTGGGCGTCAGGGTCGAGCTGGCGATGGCCCCGGCCGGCGTGTAGCCGACGATCCCGCTGGCGACGATGACGCCGTTTTCCTTGATGTCGACCTGGTACTCGTTGTTGCCCGAGGCGGCCGGGTTGGCCAGGCCGGTCGAGCTGTAGACCACGTCGTAGTTGTGGTTCACCGACGGCGTGGCGCTGTCGGGCACGTTGGTCTTCGACGGCGAGCCGGCGGTGCCGACCTTGTACGAGACGGCCGCGGCCACCGGCTGCTCCGAGCGCAGGTTGGCGTTGACGCCGACGCGGGTGGTCTTCTCGGCGGTGCCGCCGACGCTGCCGACATTGATCGACGACAGCTGCGTCAGATCCGACGGGTCGGGCGTGATCATGCCGCTGACCGGATCGGCCAGCCAGCCTTGCAGATAGAGGCCCGCGTCGTTGCGCAGGTAGCCCAGGTTATCCAGCTGGAACGAGCCGGCGCGGGTGAACGAACGGGTGTCGGTCGCCGTCAGGTTTTCCGGCTTCTCGGTGGTGACAAAGAAGCCCGAGCCCGAGATCGACAGGTCGAGGTTCGAGGTCGTCGATTGGGTCAGGCCCTGCTGGCTGACATACTGGTGCGTCTGGGCCTTCACGCCGCCGGCGCTGTAGGCCTGGTTCTTCGAGCCCGAGGTCACCAGGGTCGAGAAGTTGGCGCTGGAGCGCTTGTAACCGACCGTGTTGACGTTGGCGATGTTGTCCGAGATCGCGGCCAGGGCCGACGAGTTGGCGATCAGACCGGAGACGCCGGCGAGCATGGCGCTGTTGATGCTCATAACGATAATCCTGCGTTGAAGGGGTTCGAGGGTTCAGCGCGGTTTGCGTTTGGGCCTGAGGGAAACCGTTTCCGGGAGGCCGCGTCGGCGTCGTTCTGACGCCCGTTCATTCGGGTATTCGGTGTTAGGCCGCCGCGGCGGGGACGTTCTTGACCCCCACCACGTTGTCGATCGAGATGGATTGGCCGTCGATCAGGACCATGGTCTGGCCCGAAGCGTTGTCGACGCCGGTCACGACGCCTTCGACGCGACCCTTGATGTCCGTGACCTTCAGCTCCTTGCCGTCGCCGCCCTTGGCGGTGACCGCGATGGTGTAGACGCCGCCGTCGGGCAGCTGAGCGCCGCTGTCGTCCTTGCCGTCCCAGGTGATCTGGTGATTGCCGCTCTTCTGGTCTTCGGGCGTCAGCGTGCGGACGACCTTGCCGGCGGCGTTCTTCACTTCCACGGTCAGCGAGGTCGAAGCGCCCGGCTGGGACCACGAGAACGTCGCCTGCTTGTCCTTCAGCGTCGAGTTGGCGGCGGTGGCCGTCACCTGCTTGCCGATCATCGACACGCCTTCCGACAGGCCCGTGCCGGTGTTCATGCCGACCAGGGCGGCCAGCAGGTCGTTGGTCACCAGTTGCTGCTCCACGCCCGTCATGGACGTGATCTGCTGGGTCATCTGGGTCGTGTCGGTGGGCGACAGCGGGTCCTGGTTCTTCAGCTGGGTGGTCAGCAACTTCAGGAACGTCTCCTTGTTGTTGGAGAGCGACGTGCGCGAGTTGTTGATCTTGTCCAGGATCGACGAGGTGTTCTGCGACGAGACGGCGGTGGCCATGGCTCGGTCCTTCCTTAGATCCGGATGTCCAGACCGCTGTCCGCGACCGTCTTCAGGCCGGGCAACAGTTCGGGGGTGATGGCGATGTCTTCCTCGCCGGTCAGGGCGGACTGGAACGCGCGGCCCGAGAAGGCGCGCTGGTTCTGGTCGCCGAAGTCCTGGAAGGCGAGGAAGGGATTTTGGCTCTGGCCGTTGTTCTGGCTGGAGACGTCGAACGACAGCCCGTTGTCGGCCACCGTGAAGCCGGCGTCGGCCAGGGCCTGGCGCAGTTCGCCGGCCTTGCCGCGCAGCTCCTGGGCGGCGTGGACTGTGTCGAACTTCATCGACGCGGTCATGGCGCCGTCGCGGCCGATCTCGATGCGCACGTCGACCTTGCCCAGATTGTCCGGGGTCAGGGTGACGTCGAAGCGGGTGGCCTTGGCGTCGACGCGCTTGGCGATCTCGGCCGACAGGGCCGCGACGGTCTCGGGCGCGCCGCGCACGGGAGCCGGCGCGGCGGCCGAGGCGCTCGAGGCCTGGGCCTGGGCGACCGGGGCCGGCGCGGCCAGGGCGTTGGTGTCGATCGTGGCGCCGGCGGCGGCCGGAGCGTCGACCGGGGCGATCACCGTGGCGGTCTTGTCGGAACCCTTCGCGTCCGCGCTCGCCTCGCCGCCGCTCTTGTCGGCTGCGCCGGCGGCGACGGCGGTCACGGCCTGGGCGGTCTCGACCGCGACGGCGTCGGCGGCCTTGACCTGAGCGGCTAGGGGCGAGGCGGCCGGTTTCGGGGCCTCGGCGGTCTTGGTCTGGGAAGCGACTTCCGGCGCGGCGGCCTCGACGGCCTCGGCGACGGCGTCGGTCGCGACGGCCTCGGCCGGCGCGGCCTCGGCGACGACCTGAGCCTCGATGGGGGCGGCGATCGGCGTGGCGAGCGGAGCCGGGGTCGGCGCGACGGGCTGCGCGATCACGACCTTCGGCGCGTCGGCCGGCTTGGCGGCGTCGGCGGTGTTGGTCTCGGCGGCCGTGGTCTCGGCGGACTGGGCGGTCGGGGCCCGCGGCGCGGTCAGGTCGTCGGCGGCGAGCGGGGTCGTATCGGCGGCGCCCAGCTGGGCCAGGGCCTCCAGGGCGGCGGCGTCCACGGCCTGGCCTTCCGGCGTGGCGACGGCGGGCTGAACGGCCGGAACGGCGTCCTGGGCCGGCGCGGCGACCGGCGCGGCCTGGTCGGCCGGAACGGCTGGAGCGGTCTGGGCGGCGACCGGAGCGACCTGGGCGGCCTCCACGGCGGCGGCGAAGTCGGCGACCTGGTCGGCCGCGACGGCCGTGGCGTCGACCGCGGGTTGGGCGTCGGCGACGGCTTCGGTCTGGACCGATGCTTGCACGGGGACCGTCATGGCCGCGATCAGGGTGGCGGCGGCCTGGGCGGCGGCGTCGGCCGCGTCGACCTGGCCGGCGTCCTTGTCGGCGATCTTGTCCGAAGTCTTAGCCACGGCCTTGTCGTCGCCCTTGTCGGCGGCGGCGTCGCTCTTGGCGTCCTTGGCGGCGTCGGCCCGATCCGAAGCGCGATCCGCGGCCTTGTCGGCGGCGGCGGCGGCCTTGGCGGCCTGAGCCGCGTCGGCGCGGTCGTCCGCCTTGGCGTCGGCCTGGGCGTCGGCGCGATCAGCGGCCTTGGCGTCGGTCTTGTCGTCGGCCTTGGCCGACTTGTCGGCGGCCTTGACGTCACGATCGGCGTCGCGGTCGTCGTTCTTATTGTCCGGGCGCGAGGGCTGGACGCGGGGCGCGGGCTTGTCGTCGGTCTTGCCGGCGATGGCCAGCAGAGCGTCGAAGCCGTCGTTGGACGACTTGGCGCCCACGGCCGGGGCCGGCGCGGCGGGCAGAGCGGCGGTGGGGGCGGCGATCGCGGTCATTCGCAGTCGTTGCTCGGTTAAGGCGGCGGTCCATGACGAACACGCCTCTAGTCGGTCTTCCTCTGAGCAACGGTCGGGCCAACTCGCCAAACAGCAATCAAGTATATGATTTTATTGATCTTAATGGCTTGTTTACGAACGAAAACACTCCCCGTGCGGCGCTTTTTGCCGAGTCCGATCGGTCGTGAAGGACGGGAACTGCCGCGTCGCCGCGTCGCAAGGGCGCGCCTGGCCCAGTTGGCGCCATCCTTGCGCATGGTCACTTGTCGAATATCCGACCACCGGAACTTTTCGCCATGAAATTCAGTAGCTTGGCAAATATCGGGAACGCCATTCCCTCCGTGACCCGGCAAGTTTGGCCGGGCAATGACGCATCGTGCGTTGCGCGGTTTGCCGAGCTCGAAGGAGTCTTCGCATGTCGCTGAATGCGATCATGAACACGGCGACGTCCGGCATGATGGCCGCGCAGACGGGTCTGCGCGTCACGTCGGACAACATCGCCAACGTCAACACCACCGGCTACGTCCGCAAGACGATCAGCCAGTCGAACCTGCTGTCCAACGGCATGGGCGTCGGCGTCAGCATCGACGCCATCAAGCGCGCGACCGATCGCTTCCTGCAGTCGGCCAGCCTGAATGCCGGCTCGGACAACGGCCGCACCTCGGCCATTTCCCAAGCCCTGAACAGCGCCCAGCAGCTGTTCGGCGATCCCAGCGGCGAGACCAGCTTCTTCGCGACCCTCGACGACATCTTCACGGCCTTCTCGTCGGCCCAGGACGATCCGTCGTCTTCCCTGCTGCGCACCCAGGCGCTCACGCGGGTGGACGACTTCCTGAGCGAGTCCAGCCGGATCACCTCGTCCCTGTCGAAGCTGGGCAAGGACGCCGACACCCGCATCTCGGCCGATGTCGACCGGGTCAACGACCTGCTGAGCCAGATCGACGGCCTGAACACCGACATCACCCGCGCCAAGGTGGCCGGGGCCGACGCCACGGGCGCCGAGAACGTCCAGAGCGGCCTGGTCGACGAACTGTCCAAGTTGATGAACGTCCAGGTCAATCCACGCACCATGGGCGGCGTGGTCGTCCGCTCGACGGAAGGCCTGAATCTGGCCGGCGACGGCGCGGCCAAGGTCACCTACCAGACCTCGGCCACGGCCACCGGCTATCTGACCGTGCAGCTGGCCAACGGCTCGGTGCAGCCGACGCCCCTGAACATCTCGAGCGGCGAGATCCGGGGCCTGATGGAGGTCCGCAACACCGAACTGGTCGCCCTGTCCGACCAGTTGGGCGAGTTCACCTCGCGCGCGGCCGAAGAGATCAATCGCGCCGCCAACGCCGCCTCGTCGGTGCCCGCCGCCACCACCTTGAACGGCCGCAACACCGGTCTCGACGCCCAGGCGGCGATGACCGGCTTCACCGGCAAGACGACGATCGCCCTGACCGACAGCAGCGGCGTCATCCAGCGTCGGATCGACATCGACTTCGACGCCGGCACGATGAGCGTCAACGGCGGCGGCGGCCCAGCCTTCACCCCCGCGGACTTCATGACCCAGCTGAACACCGCCATGGGCGGCCAGGGCACGGTCGGCTTCTCGGGCGGCGCGCTCAGCCTCAGCGGCGTCGGCGGCCTGGGCGTGGCCATCGCCGACGACCCGACGACGCCGTCGAGCAAGACCGGCAAGGGTTTCAGCCAGTATTTCGGCCTCAACGACATCATCCGCACCAACGGCTATTCGCCGTACGAGACGGGCTTGACCGCGGGGGATCCGAACGGCTTCACCTCGGGCACGATGACCATCCGCCTGACCGACGTCGAAGGCGGCCGGATCCGCGACATCAGCGTCGACCCGCCAGTCGGCGGCACCATGCAGGACATGCTGGATGCCCTGAACTCGCGCGCCTCGGGCACGGGCCTCTACGGCGTCTTCTCGCTGAACGGCAAGGGCCAGATCAGCTTCACCTCGAACACCACCACCCCGGTCAGCATGTCGGTCGTGGCCGACACCACCGAGCGCGGCGTCGGCGGCCCTTCGGCCAGCCAGCTGTTCGGCATCGGCCCGGCCGAGCGCAGCACCCGGGGCGAGAAGTTCTTCGTCAATCCGGCGATGGACCAGAACCCCAAACTGCTGCCCTTCGCCCAGCTGGACCTGACCCAGACGGTCGGCGGCAGTCCCGCCCTGGCGATCGGCGACGGCCGCGGGGCCCTGGCCCTGGCCAAGGCCGGCGAGAGCACCACCAACTTCTCGGCGGCCGGCGACGCGTCGGCCGTGACCATGACCGTCTCGCGCTACGCCTCGGACTTCAGCGGCTCCATCGGCCGCAAGGCGGCCACCGCCGAGAGCCGCAAGGACGCCGCCGACGCGGTGTCCAGCGAAGTGAACAGTCAGCGCCAGTCGGAAGAGGGCGTGAACCTCGACGAAGAGCTGATCAACCTGACCACCTACCAACAAGCCTTCAACGCCTCGGCCCGCCTGATCCAAGCGACCAAGGACATGTTCGAAGTGCTCACCGGAATCCTGGGGTAAGCCATGACCCGCGTCTCCACCGTCCAGAACTACAACATCATGACGTCCAACCTCATGAAGGCGCAGATCCGCCAGAATGACGTGGGCGGCCAGGTGTCCAGCCAGAAGGTCGCCACCGACCTGAAGGGCTACGCCAAGAACGCCGAGGTGTTGACCGCCATGCGCGGGACCCAGACCCGGATCAACGGCCTGCTCGACCAGACCAAGCTGGTGACCAACCGCCTCGAGATGCAGAACACCGGCATCGGCCGTGTCGCCGACGCCACCAAAAGCGCCCGTGAGAGCATCGCCAACGCCTTGGCCGCCGGCAGCGCGGCGACCTTGATGCAGCAGCTGCAGGCCAGTTTCGGCGACGTCGTCCAGGGGATGAACACCAAGTCGAACGGGCTCTACGTGTTCTCCGGCGCCCAGACCGACACGGCCACGACCTCGGCCACGACCATGGCCGACCTGACCGCCGCGCCCTCGACGGCGTCGCTGTTCCACAACGACCAGTACATCACGACCAACCGCGTCGACGAGCAGACCAGCGCCAAGACCGGGGTGCTGGGCGACGCGCTGGGGACCAACGTCTTCGACGCCTTCAAGCAGGTGCAGGCCTATGTCGACGCCAACGGCCCGTTCACCGGCAACCTGACCGACACACAGGTCACCTTCCTCAAGGGTCTGCTGCCGACCTTCGACAGCGCCTATACCGGCGTCATCGACCTGCAAGGCAAGAACGGCGTGACCCAAAAGCGCTTCGAGAGCGCTCAGTCGGACCTGTCCAACCAGGCCGACACCCTGACGACCATGGTCGGCGGCATCACCGACGTCGACATGGCCGACGCCGTGACCCGTCTGGAGTCGGCCAAGCTGGCCGTCCAGGCCTCGGCCCAGGTGTTCTCCAGCCTGCAGGCCTCGTCGCTGCTGAACGTGCTGAAGTAGGGGAAGCGGGTCAGCGTCACCACGCCGCCCCTGCGGACCTCGCAAAACCCGCCCCCAGCCGCTATATGGCGGCGGATGAACGCCGACCTGCTGTCCCCTGCCCCGACCCAAGACGCCGACGCCCTGATCGCGCGCGCCGTCGAGCAGGCGCGCGCGGCCGTCGGTCTGCCGGAGGGGACGCGGATCGTCGCGGCCATGTCCGGCGGCGTCGACTCCACCGTCACCGCCGCCCTGCTGACCCGCGCCGGCTACGACGTGGTCGGCGTGACCCTGCAGCTCTACGACCACGGCGCGGCGATCTCGCGCAAGGGCGCCTGCTGCGCCGGCCAGGACATCCTGGACGCCCGCATGGCCGCCGAGCGGATCGGCATTCCGCACTATGTGCTGGACTATGAAAGCCGCTTCCGCGAGCAGGTCATCGAGGACTTCGCCGACGCCTATCTGCGCGGCGAGACGCCGATCCCGTGCGTGCGCTGCAACCAGACGGTCAAGTTCCGCGACCTGCTGGACGTGGCCCGCGACCTCGGCGCCGAGGCCATGGCGACCGGACACTATGTGCAGCGCGCCATGCCGACGGACGGCGGCAACCGCCCCCAGCTGCGCCGCGCGGCCGATCCGGCCAAGGATCAGAGCTATTTCCTGTTCGCCACCACGCGCGACCAGCTGGACTTCCTGCGCTTCCCGCTGGGCGGCATGGACAAGCCGACCGTGCGCGCCGTCGCCGCGGGACTGGGCCTGGCCATCGCCGACAAGCCCGACAGCCAGGACATCTGCTTCGTGCCCGAGGGCAAGTACACCACGGTGATCGACCGCATCCGCCCGCAAGGGGCCGAGGCGGGCGACGTCGTGCATCTGGACGGCCGCGTGCTGGGCCGCCATGAGGGCGTCACCCGCTACACGATCGGCCAGCGCCGGGGCCTGAACATCGCCGTCGGCGACCCGCTGTTCGTCGTCAAGATCGACGCCGACAAGCGCCAAGTGATCGTCGGCCCGCGCGAGGCCCTGCTGACCGCGTCCCTGACCCTGAAAGAAGGCAGCTGGCTGGGCGGCCAGGACAGCCTGGAGGCCGCCGCCGAGGAGGCCCAGCGCGTACTGGCCCGCGTCCGCTCCACGCGCGAGCCCGTCCCCGGCCGCCTGGCCTTGAAGGATGGCCAGATCGCGGTCGTGTTCGACGGCGCCGAGGAAGGCGTCGCGCCGGGCCAGGCCTGCGTGCTCTACGATCCGGCTGATCCCGAGCGCGTGCTGGGCGGCGGCTTCATCGCCGCCACGACGCGCCAGATGGACCTGACGGCCGCCTAAAGGCCCCGCCGCTAGAAGCCGATCCGGGCTCCAAGCCTCAGGGTCCCGCCGTTACGACCACCGCCGAAGTCGCCGCTGGCCTCCAGGAACGTGATCATCGCGCCGGCCGCCCGGAAACTCATGCCCGCCGTGATCTGGCCGAAGGTCCGGCCGCCGTCGTCGGACAGGTGCTGCTTCTGGTCGCCGCTGACCAGGGTCAGGCCGCTCTTGACCGTGAAGTCGTGAACGACGAACGCGGCGCCGTACGAGGTCAGCGCCCCGCCCAGTAGTTCGCCTTGCATCGACCCTCGCAGCCCGACCTTGGCCACGAAGCCGGTGGCGTTGTCGAAATCGAGACGCTGCGCATAGGCCTTCATGTCGTCCAGGCGCGTGCTGACATAGTTGATGCTGAGCAGTTTCTCGTACGCCATGCCGTCGCCCTCGGACCGGCTCCCGGCCTCGATCTGGGCGCCGTAGGACGTCCCGTCGAAATCGGCGGCCACGGCGTCGGCCTCACCCAGCACCTTGATCGACTGCCGGTCGACCTTGGCCAGGGCGTTGAGGAAGTAGCTGCCACGAGCCAGGGCGACGTACCCGCCGACATTGACCGCGCTCAGCTTCACGTCCTGCGCGACGCCGTCGAACCGCAGCCGCGCCGCCGCATAGCCGCCCGTCACGCCGATCAGGATGCGCTCGTCGTCCATTTCGGCGTTGATCAGGTCCGCGCCCATCTGGCCGCCGTAGCTGGTCTGCTGATAGTCGGTCCGCACGACGCGACCTGACGCGGCGACCTTGTCATTGCGGTCTTGCCATCCGCCATGGGCCTGGCCCCACACCCCCGCGCCGACGGCGTCGGCTCCGGCGTCGCGGAGGTTGGCCACGTGCGCGCTCCAGGCGTCGGCCGACTGGCGCCAGACGTTGGCGGCGCCTTCCGAGATTTTCAGCGCGTCATAGGCCCGTCGCCCCGCCACGCCGTTCAGGCGGTAGGTCGCCGCCTGCGCGTCGAAGGCCAGGCCGTAGTGGATGAACCCGATCTCGTCGTTCTCGATGCTGAAGGCGTCAGCCGTCGACCCGGCGGCGGCCTGGATCAGGACGGGGCCCTTGTCGCCCGTCAGGACGGCGGTCTGGGCCGACAGGCCGCCGAGGACGACAGCGGTCTTGCCATTGGCGACGTCCCCGACGATCAGACGGTCGACGCCGTCCGGGCCGACATCGAGGCCCAGGCGCGCCTTTCCCGTCCCGTTGTAGTCGCCGGAAAGGGTCAGGACGTCGCCGCCACGGCCGTTGCGAAGATCGATCAGGCCTTTGTTCTTGAGCGCGTCGAGCGACAGGATCGACACATGGACGGGGGCGGTCGCCTTCGCGCCGATCGTGATGACGCTGTCGTTGGTCAGCGCGTCGGAGCCGTCGCCGAAGTCGACGTCCTCCGTCAGGTCCACCGTCTTGTTGTTGGTGACGTCGTCATTGCCGTCCGTGAGAACGGTGTCGCCGAACGCCCGACTGGGCTTCGGAGGCTCGGCGGCCTGGGCCTCCTGGGACGCCAGCAGGGTGGCGGGGGCGAGGATGGCGAGGATCGCGCCGGACAGCAGGACGCGACCCGTGGCCGGCGCGCGCGCGCCGGTCCGGTGAAACAGACTCAACACTTACTTGAACTCCGTAAGCGATCGCGCCCCCGCGATGGGCCGGACCGTATGAGGAGCGATCAAGCCGATCAAGAGGGTGTTTCGAAAAAACTGTACACGCTGTCCGAGCGAACCGAACCCCTCTTGCCAAGCGGCCGAAGCCGCCGATTAATCCCGCCGCGACCAGGACTCGCGGAGGGGCTCGGATGACCGATCGAACGATGATCAGCCGGCGTGGCGCGCTGGCCGGCGGCGCCGCGCTGCTGGGCGCGGCTGGGACGACCCAAGGGGCCTTTGCCGCCATGCCCGAGGCCGAGGGCTACGCGCCCGTTCCGGGCGGCAAGATCTACTGGCGGCGGTTCGGTTCGGGCGGCAAGACGCCGCTGCTGACCCTGCACGGCGGCCCGGGCGCGGCGCACAACTACCTGCTGTCGATGAAGGCCCTGGCCGACGAGCGGCCGGTGATCTTCTACGACCAGCTGGGGACGGGTAAGGCCGACGCCCCGACCGACGAGACGATCTACACGATCCAGCGCTCGGTCGACGAGGTGGACGCCGTGCGCAAGGCCCTGGGGCTGGAGAAGGTCGTGCTGTTCGGCCACTCGTGGGGCTCGATGCTGGCCATCGAATATCTGTGCCAAGGGCGCGGCGCGGGCGTCGAGAAGCTGATCCTGGGCGGGGCGCTCGCCAGCACGCCGCAGGCCATCGCCGGCCAGCAGCGCCTGATCGACGGCATGCCCGACGGCTTCGCCGCCAAGCTTCACGGCCTGGAGAAGGCCGGCAAGATGGCCACGCCGGAATACGCGGCCCTGACCCAGCGGTTCTACGACAACTTCGTCCTGCGCGTGCAGCCGTCCCAGGACGCCCTGGTCTCGTTCGAGGCCCTGTCCAAGTCGATCGCCTACCGCGTGATGAACGGCCCCAACGAGTTCTATATCACCGGCGTCATCAAGGACTGGGACCGCCGTAAGGACCTGAAGACCATCACTCAGAAGACCCTGATCACCACCGGCGAGTTCGACGAGGTCACCCTCGACTGCCACGAAACCATTCGCGACGGCCTGGGCGGCCCCAAGCGGATGGTGGTGATGAAGGGCTGCTCGCACATGACCATGGTCGAGCAGCCGGACGCCTATAACGCCCTGGTGCGGGGCTTCCTGGCCGAGGCGTAGATCGGACGGGATCAAACCGGGGCGCGCGGGGTTTGTCTTGGCAGACCTCCGCGTGAAGGACGCCCGCATGCTCCGCTCTCTACTCATCGGTCTCTCGGCCGGCTCCCGCTCGATGACCCCGCTGGCCGCCGTCAGCGAGGCGGCCCATGGCGGCCACCTGGCCGCCGACAACAAGGCGGCGCGCCTGCTGGCCCATCCCTGGGTCGCGGCGGGCTCCAAGGCCCTGGCGGCCGGCGAGCTGTGGGGCGACAAGCTGCCCTCCGCCCCCGACCGGATCGTGCCGGCCGGCCTCGCCGCGCGCGTCGTCACCGGCGGCTTGGCGGGCGCGGCGCTGGCGCCCCGCAAGTGGTTGATCCTGGGCGCGGCGATCGGCGCCGGCGCGGCGGTCGCGGCCGCCTACGTCACGTTCGGCGCGCGGATGAAGGCCATGCGCCGCTTCGGCCAGACCTCGACCGGCCTGGTCGAGGACGCCCTGACCGTCGGCGCGGCCCAGCTGGTCACGCGCGCCCTGCCCCGCCATTGAGGAGGGTTCGGATGACGACGGAAAAGCCCAAGGACGAAAGTCCCGAGGCGCCACCAGCGCCCGAACCCGCGGACGAGGCGACGGCCGAAGGCGTGCGGCGTCAGCGCGAGCACATCAAGGAACTGACCGGCGAGGATCCCCTGCGCGGCGGCGTCGCGGACTAGCGGCGGACAGCCTCACTCAGCCGCGATGCGGGAGGCTTCCAGCGCCTCGCCGACGGTCGGCATCTGCTCGTCCTGCGGCATGCGTTCGAGATCGCGACGCTGGACGACCTCCTTGCATTCCTCGCACGCCAGGACGGGATGGAACGCACAGCCACAGCTCTTGTGGCGAAACAAGGCCGGCGATTTGTCGCGTCCGTAGACGTGCTGGTCCCCCCATTCGGCCATGGTCAGCAGCACCGGCGACAAGGCCAAGCCCTTTTGGGTCAGCCAATATTCGTGGCGCGGCGGTCGCTCGGAATAGCGGCGGGTTTCCATGACCCCATGACCCACCAAGGTCTTGAGCCGCGCGGCCAGGACGTTGCGGGCCACGCCCAGCCGCTCCTGCCACTGCTCGAAGCGCTTCACCCCGGCGAAGGCGTCGCGGAGGATCAGCAAGGTCCACGGATCGCCCACCACTTCCAGCGTGGCGGCGACCGAGCAACGTTCGTTCGTATAGTCAGCTGTACGACCCATTTTGGCAGGGTGCGGCGTTCCGCGAGGGAAAGCAAGAGACCGTTGCGTTTGAAGATGAACCGGCGTAGGTTTTTAATCGCAATTGACTCTCTCGGTTATTGCATGACTGGTGAGCGGCCTGGCGATCCCCCGTCGGCGCCGCTCGCCCCTTTCTCATCACATTCTCGCAACCCTCTTGCGTATGACGGGACAGTCAGGGCCTATCTCGCCTCAAAATACTCTCAGGGAGCCTAGTTCATGTCCGCGTCCGATCCCGTCGTCATCGTCTCCTACGCCCGTACGCCGATGGGCGGCTTCCAGGGCGCGCTGGGCGGGGTGAAGGCCACCGAGCTGGGCGCGACGGCGGTCAAGGCGGCCATCGAGCGGGCCGGCGTTGCGGGCGACAAGGTCGAGCAGATCATCATGGGCTGCGTGCTCCCCGCTGGCCTCGGCCAGGCCCCGGCCCGCCAGGCGGCGATCGGCGCCGGCCTGCCGCTGTCGGTCGAGGCGACCACGGTCAACAAGATGTGCGGCAGTGGCATGCAGGCCGCGATCATGGCCCATGACGCCCTGGCGGCCGGCTCGGTCGACGTCGTGGTCGCCGGCGGCATGGAGAGCATGACCGGCGCGCCCTATCTGATGTCCAAGCACCGCGGCGGGGCCCGGATCGGCCACGACCAGATGTGGGACTCCATGTATCTGGACGGCCTCGAGGACGCCTACACCCCCGGCAAGCTGATGGGCGCCTTCGCCGAGGATACGGCCGCGACCTACCAGTTCAGCCGCGAGGCCATGGACGACTACGCGACCAAAGGCCTGGCCAAGGCCAAGCACGCCATCGAGAGCGGAGCCTTCAAGGCCGAGATCACCCCGGTGACCGTCGTCTCCCGCAAGGGGACCGAGGTCGTCGACACCGACGAACAACCCTTGAAGGCCGACCCGGCCAAGATCCCGACCCTGCGCCCGGCCTTCAGCCGCGACGGCGGCATCACCGCGGCCAACTCAAGCTCGATCAGCGACGGCGCGGCCGCCCTGGTCATGACCCGCGAGAGCGTCGCCAAGGCCCTGGGCCTGCCGATCGTCGCCAAGGTCGTCGGCCACGCCGCCCACGCGCACGAGCCGGGCCTGTTCACCACCGCCCCGGTCCCGGCCATGCGCAAGGCGCTGAACAAGGCCGGCTGGGAGGTCTCGGACGTCGACCTGTTCGAGGTCAACGAGGCCTTCGCCGTGGTCGCCATGATCGCCCAGCAGGAGCTGGGCATCGATCCGGCCAAGCTGAACGTCAACGGCGGCGCCTGCGCCCTGGGTCACCCGATCGGCGCCTCGGGCGCGCGGATCCTGTGCACCCTGATCTCGGCCCTCCAGGCGCGTGGCGGCAAAAAGGGCCTGGCCTCGCTCTGCATCGGCGGCGGCGAAGCCACAGCGATGGCGATCGAGCTGGTTTAGCCGATCTGTCATCCCGGCCGCAGCGCAGCGAAGCGCCGGGATGACGGAATTTGATGCGTCTTGCCGCGCTGCCGGAGCGGCTTACCTAAGCCGTAGCATCTCTTGCCCGTAAGGCGCGTTCCCTCGTCATGACCGACACCTTCCGCCACAACCCCGAACTCAGCCGCTATGAACTGGAGGTCGACGGCCTGCTGGCCGTGGCCGACTATCAGCGCGCCGGGCACCGGCTGGTGATCCCGCACGTCGAGGCCGACATGGCCTTGCGCGGCACCGGCGCGGCCGGACGACTGATGAGCAAGGTCGCCGAGACGGCGCGCGCGGAGGGCATGCGGATCACCCCGTTGTGCTCCTACGCGGCCGCCTGGCTGAAGCGGAACGATCCGGACCTGATCGCCTAGAACCCCCACAATCCGCTCTCCCCGGCGAAAGCCGGGGTCCAGATTCAGCCTGAGCGGCTTGAGTGATCGCGCCCTTACGCCGAGTTGGCCAATTCAAGCGCCCTGGGTTCGACCTGGGCCCCGGCTTTCGCCGGGGAGAGCGGGTTATTTAGGCGTAGCCGGCGCCGCCGGAACCACGCTCTCGAAGCTGCCCGCCGCGCCCGGGAACACCACCGGGCTCTCCCAGCCGTCGGCGCTGACCGAGGACACCCCGAAGAAGAAGTCGTCGATCACCACGTCCTTCAAGGTCGTGGCCGTTCCTTCCGGAACCCAGCGGCTGAAGCGCCATGTCGGGTCGGTGGTCACGCGCCACCACACCCGGTGGCCGGCCGCGCCCGGCGTCGCCGCCCACGAGACCTTGGTGTCCGGGCTGACCGCGCCCTCGATCTTGACGCCTGACGGCGGCGGCGGGGCCGAGGCCAGGCTGGCCATGGCGATGGTATTCAGGCGGGTCACCTGGGCCAGGTAGCTGAAGTCCACGCCCTCGATCACGTCGCCATAGGGCTTGCCGTTCTCGGTGCGCAGGGTCTGGTGCTGGCGGTCGTAGTTCTCGACGGCCTCGGTGACGCGCACGGCCGGATAGCCGGCCTCCAGCAGCGGGACCTGGTCGCCGCCTCGGCCGTAGCGGTCGGTGCGGTAGACCATGGTCACGTCGAAATTGGTCAGGTAGCGGTCGGCCAGGCCGTCCAGGAAGCGGGCCAGGTTGCGCGAGGGACTGTCGACCTCGCCGCCGTTGTAGCGCCGGCCATTGGCCTGTTCCGGCGTCTCGACCGCCTTGGTGCCTTCCGAGAACACCCGGACGTGGGTATTGTCCATCACCCCGCTCTGGCCGCGGCTGTTGCCGACGATGTCGTTGTTGAGGTCGGCCTCGACCTTCCAGCCATTGGCGCGGGCGTAGTCGGCCAGCACCTTGCCGCCCAGCAAGCCCTGCTCCTCGCCCGACAGGACGGCGAACACCAGGGTGGCCGGGAATTTGTGCTTGCTGAGCACCCGCGCGGCCTCGATCACCGCCGCCACGCCCGAGCCGTCGTCATTGGCGCCGGGGGCGTCGCTGGTGAAGTCCATGACGTCGGTGACGCGGCTGTCGATGTGGCCGGCGATGATGATCACCCGGTCGGGGTCGCTCGTGCCCTTCTGGATGGCCAGGACGTCCATGACCTCGGTCGGGTTGGGCACGCGGCGGCCGGTGACCGTCTGGGCGGGCGTCTCGACCGTCAGGCAGCCGCCGCAGTCCTTGGAGATCGCCTCGAAGCGGGCCTTGGCCCAGCGGCGGGCCGCGCCGATGCCGCGCTTGTCCGACTTCGCATCCGACAAGGTATGGCGCGTGCCGAAGCCGACCAGCGCGCGGATCGTGCTCTCCAGCGCCTTGGCGTCGACGTCGGCGGCGATGGACCGCAGCAGCGGCTGGTCGGTCGACGGCGCGGGGGTTTCGGCGTGAGCGACGCTGGCCGCCGCGAGGCTGGCGACGAGGGCGAGAGACAGGCGCATGCGGACTCCGGAACGGCAGAGGTCGAACGTTGCCGTTGCGCGCGCCTTCAGACAACACACTTTCCTAGCCCACACCAACTCCCGCTCTCCCCGGCGAAGGCCGGGGTCCAGATGGAAGGGCGCTGGAGTGGGGCGCTAGGAGCGCCGCGTTCCTCCAGTCAGCCAAACAGCGTGAGATCTGGGCCCCGGCTTTCGCCGGGGAGAGCGGATCATTGGGAAGGCTTCTTCGCCCGCTCGGCGATGAAAGCCACCCGGTTCAGCACCTCCGGCCCCGCCGCCGGTCCCGGGGCATAGGCGAAGGCCTCGGCGGTGATCGGCTTGCCGCTGACCCGGTCGACCAGGATCGGCTCGGCGACCTTGCCCGTCTGGCGATCGACCAGCTGGCCCGCCGCCCCCTCGGGCGCGAAGTGGCGATTGCCGAACGCCAACATCGCGGTCAGCACCCCGCCGAAATCGCGGCCGAGGTCCGTCAGCACATATTCGAAGCGCGGCGGCCGTTCGTTGTAGGCCCGCTTCTCGAGAAGGCCGTTCTCGACCAGAGCCGCCAGCCGCTTGGTCAGGATGTTGGGCGCGACGCCCAGGCTCTTCTCGAACTGGTCGAAGCGGGTCAGCCCATGGCTGGCGTCGCGCAGGATCAGGAAGGTCCAGCCGTCGCCCACCCGCTCCAGCGTGCGGCCGACCGGACATTGGGTGGGGGGACGTTCAGATTTGCTCATGACGAATAATCTGGCTACTCACTTGCGAAATGCAAGTTACCTCATAGCTAAGGGAAACGCCGGACCGCTGGGGCCTCGGCAAAGGACTTAGACGACGATGAGCGACAACAACAGCAAAGGCGTGGCCCTGATCACCGGCGCGTCCACCGGCATCGGCGCGGTCTATGCCGACCGCCTGGCCAAGCGCGGCCACGACCTGATCCTGGCGGCTCGCGACGAGGGCCGCCTCAACGCCCTGGCCGAGCGCCTGCGGGCCGAGACGGGCGTCAAGGTCGAGGTGATCAAGGCCGACCTGACCGACAAGGCCGACCTGGTGACGCTGGAAGAGCGCCTGGCCACCGATCCGGCCGTCGAGATCCTGGTCAACAACGCCGGCGCGGCTGGCTTCGTGGGCTTTTCCACCACCGACCGCGACGCGATCGACCGCCTTATCCAGCTGAACGTCACGGCCGTCGCGCGCCTGGCCCAAGCGGCCTCGTCGGCCTTCGTGCCGCGCGAGCGCGGGACGATCATCAACCTGGCCTCGGTGGTCGGGCTGATGCCGGAGTTCCGCTCGCCGGTGTACGGCGCGACCAAGGCCTTCGTGCTCTATCTGACCCAGGCCCTGCGCGAGGAGTTCCCCGCCGGCGTGCGCCTGCAGGCCGTGCTGCCGGGCGCGACCCGGACCGAGATCTGGGAGCGGGCCGGCCGCGACGTAAACGAGCTCGACCCGAACATGGTCATGGATGTCGACGACCTGGTCGACGCGGCGCTGGCCGGCTTCGACCAGGGCGAACTGGTCACCATCCCGTCGCTGCCGGATCCGGCCGACTGGGCCGCCTTCCAAGGCGCCCGCGGCAAGCTGGCCCCGAACCTGTCGCGCCGCTATCCGGCGGATCGGTTCAAGGCGGCGTGAAGGTACAATACGAACTGTCATCCCGGCCGTAGCGCAGCGAAGAGCCGGGACCGCGGAAAGCTCTGAGCTTCCGGCGGTCCCGGATAGCCTCTGCGAGGCTTCCGGGATGACAAATCATATGGCGAAAGCTCGCCGGCGCGGCGCTCACTCCCGCGCCGGCGAGTCCGCCCTGGTCGGCTTTCCGGGTTGATGCCTCCCGGGAAAGCCGGCCTGGAACGCGTAAAACTAGCTGAGCACCATCACCACGACGCGGCGGTTCTGGGCCCGGCCCTCGCGCGACTCGTTGGGCGCCACGGGGGCGTCTTCGCCGTACGAGATCGTGGCCATCCGGTTCAGGGCCACGCCGTGCATGCTGAGGAACTTGCGGACCGTTTCGGCGCGCTCCTCACCCAGTTTCTGGTTGTAGGTCGGGGCGCCCGAATTGTCGGTGTGGCCCTGGATTTCCAGATACACGTTCTTGTTGTCGGCCTTCAGCTTCTCGGTGAACTCGGCCAAGCGCTGCTCGGCTTCCGGCGACAGGGTCGCGGCGTTGACCGGGAACTTCACCGAGTCGTCGCTGAGCACCAGGGCGTACTGGAACTTGCCCTCGGCCAGCTTGCCGGCCGCGGTGGCGCGCTCGAGCGCGTCCTTGGCGGTCTTGTCGAGTTCGCTGATCTGGGTGTCGTGAGCGCTGACCCGCGTCTCGACCTGACCGACCTGCTGGTTGACGAACTTCTTGGTCGCGCAGCCGCTGACCGACAGGCCGCCCATCACCAGGGCGGCGGCGACCATCATGGTCTTCGTGCTTGCTATCATTGTCTGGGTCTCGTCCGTAGAAGGGGGCGCGAGACGTCCTGCAACGCTCGCCGTTGCAAATCGGCAAGCCAAACTAGGCCAAAGATGGGCGCGATTCCGGCCATTCGGGGTCAAGCTAGACCATTGATCCAGCTCAACAATTCGAGCACTTCTTATATCGCGCGCAAGCGCCGTGTCCGGACTTTGGTTCCCAAGATTTTTTATTCCTTGGACGTGTCTGAAAGCCACAGCTGGAAGGTCCGCAGGGCCGGACTCGGGGCCTTGGACTTCAGCCAGGTCAGCCAGTAGCGACCGGCGCTGACCTGAGTCGGGAAGGGACGCACCAGGCGGCCCTCCCGCAGATCGCGAGCAAACATCATCGGCGGCGCGAGCGCTACTCCTATTCCTTGCATCGCCGCCTCGACCATCACCCAGGAGCTGTCGAACACCGGCCCGCGGATCGGCGGCGGCGACAGGCCGGCGGCGGCGAACCAGTCCGGCCAGTCGGCGGCCCGGTAGCTGCGCAGCAGGATCTCGGCGAACAGGGCGGCCGGATCGGTCAGCCGCTCGGCGATGGCGGGCGAGCACAGCGGGCTCATCGGCGCCTCGAACAGCGGCGCGGCCTCGGTCCCGTGCCAGGCCCCGTCGCCGAACCGCACCGCGCAGTCCAGGCCCTCGCCGGCCAGGTCGGTGCGGTTGTTGTTGGTGAAGAGCCGCAGGTCGACGAACGGATGAGCCTCGCGGAAGGCGGGCAGGCGCGGCAGCAGCCAGCCGACCGCGAAGGTGCCCACCACCCCGACGCTCAGCACCTCCAGCACCCGCCCGCCCTCGAACCGGGCCAGGGTGTCGCCCAGCCGGTCGAACGCGTCGCGGACGCTGGGCAGCAAGGCCAGGCCCTCGTCGGTCAGGGCCAGGCCGCGCGGCAGGCGGCGGAACAGGGCCGCGCCCAGCCGGGCCTCCAGCCCCTTCACCTGGTGGCTGACGGCGGCCTGGGTCACGCACAGCTCGATGGCCGCGCGGGTGAACGACAGGTGCCGGGCCGAGGCCTCGAAGGCGCGCAGGGCGTTCAGCGGCAGTTGGGCGCGGCTCATGCGGTAGACCCAAATAAAACTAGGGACTCCGCCAAGGTATCGTCGTTTGCGGCGATGACCAGTCCCGGGGCACGGTCCGTGGGCAAGGAGACCCCACATGCTTCATCGCAGAACGTTCCTCACGGCCCTGGCGGCCGCGCCCGCCGCCCTGCCCGCTTGGTCGCTGGCCGCCCAAACGGCGCCGCCAGCCCTTACCTCACGTATCAGCGACCTGGAGCAGCGCAGCGGCGGCCGGCTGGGCGTGGCGGTGCTGGACACCCACGACGGCCAACGCTTCGCCTGGCGCGGCGAGGACCGCTTCCGGATGTGCAGCACCTTCAAGATGCCGCTGGCGGCCGCCATCCTGCGCCGGGTCGACCAGGGCCGCGAGCGGCTGGGCCGCTGGATCGCCTACGGCCCCGAGGTGCTGATGGGTAATTCGCCGGTCACCGAGAAGCACGTCGGCGCGGGCATGATGGTGGCCGAGCTATGCGAGGCGACGATCACCAGGAGCGACAACGCCGCCGCCAACCTGCTGCTCGATGCTCTAGAAGGCCCCGCTAGCCTGACCCGCTTCCTGCGGGCGATCGGCGACCAGACCACCCGCTGCGACCGGCGCGAGCCCGAGCTGAACACCGGCGCGCCCGACGATCCGCGCGACACCACCACGCCGTCGGCGATCCTGGAGACCTGGAAGACCCTGCTGCTGGGCGACGCCCTCTCCCCAGCCTCCAGCCAGCAATTGACGGACTGGGTCGTCGCCAACCGGACGGGCGACAAGCGCCTGCGAGCCGGCCTGCCGCGCGGCTGGCGGGTCGGCGACAAGACCGGCAACAACGGCAAGGACACCACCAACGACATCGCCATCGTCTGGCCGCGCGGCCGCAAGCCCGTGCTGATCGCCTGCTTCCACGACCGGGGCAGCGCGGACGACGACGCCCGCGACGCGGTCCACGCCGAGGTCGCCCGAGCGATCGTGGCGGCGGGGTTCGGGGCGTAGGCGGAAAAGCTATCCACAGGGCAAGCACTGGAGCGCTCCCTTCGTCTCGTCGCGTATCCGCATCGTGACGGAGGGGGCGCGCGGCCACCCAATTCCCGTGGATATCCCCGCTCGGAAACCCACGTTTCCGTTTCCCGACAATGTCTTACAGGAAAACGCAGGTTTCCTGTCCCCGGCCTTGTCGGCGGCCTCATGCTTCTCCCCATGAGCGACACCCAGACCCCCGCCCGCACCTGGTGCGAAACCCTGCAGAAGAAGCTGATGGACGCGATCGACGCCGCCTGGGCCATGGCCGAGCGCAGCGACGATCCGGCCGTCATCGCCAAGGCCCGCGACAAGGCCAGGCTGGCCGGCCAGATGGCGGCCGAGGCCCGCAAGATCGCCGCCCTGGTTCCCCCGCCCCGCGGCGAGCCGCGCGGCGACAGGGGCCCGGCTCGCGCCGCGCCGCCCGCCGTCGATGTCGATGTCGAGGCCATCGCCGTCGAGGACGTCCCCCACGCCGCCCCCGCCAGGCCGCCAGCCGCCCAGGCGCAGGCCATGCGCGCGGCGCTCGAGAAGATCGGCCGACGTCCGCCGGCGCGCGGAACAAAGTGTCGCACCCCCTCAGCCTAAACGATGGGGAAACGCTGACGCTTTAAGGCTGACGCCACAGCCCTCGAGCGCGCCTCGACGGGGTTCGGGGGAAGAGTTGCCGAAGAGTCCGGATCACCATGCGTCCACGGCGGAGCTCGCCGTTTCGCAAACGCCCGTCCAGGACGGGCGGGAGGCGCGCCGCGCGCCGTGGCTGGCCTACGCCAACCTCAAGCTCGAGGCGGCGATCTTCCTGCTGCTGGCCGTGACCTTCGCCGCGGTGCTGGGCAAGGGCGCCATCACCACCCAGACCCTGGACCTGACGTCGGATTCCGGACGCTTCGCGGGCTTCACCTTCTCGGACGCCGACGATGGCGGCCGCTCGGCCATCTCGGCCGATCCGAAGAGGCCGCTATCCTGGTCGTGCCGGATCCGCGAGGGCGTCACCTATCCCTATTGCGGCTACGGCTTGCAGCTGGACACCGTCGGCAAGACCGGGAAGGTCGAGGGCCTGAACTTCACGCCCCTGCAAACCATCACCCTGCGGTTCACCTATCACGGAACCGGCGACCGCCTGCGCCTGCTGGTCCGAAGCGCGCCGCCGCCTGCCCTGCGCGGCAAGCTCAAGGACCAGTTCGTACCGCTGGCGACGGACTTCCCGGTCGTGCGAGGCCGCAACACGGTGCGGCTGCCGCTGGCCCAGCTGGCGCCCGAGCAATGGTGGATCGCCAGCCACGGCCTGTCGCCGGAAGAGGCCGCGCCGGTCCTGGACGAGGTCCACGTCGTCGCCATCACCAGCAGCAACGCCAAGCCGCCGAGCGACATGGCCGTGTCGGTCGACGCCATCACGCTGGAGGGCTCGCACCTGTCGAGCGAGCACTTCTACCTGATCATCCTGGGCGCCTGGCTGGTCGTGACCGGAGCGTTCCTGGCCTACCGGGTCCTGCGGATGCGGCGGGACTACGAGACTCGCCAGCGCCACCAGGCCAACGAGGCCCGCCTGCTCGCCAGCGCCCACGCCGCCGCGGCGGCGGCCAGCAGCGCCAAGTCGCGGTTCCTGGGCAATATGAGTCACGAGCTGCGCACGCCGCTCAACGCGGTTCTCGGCTACGCCTACTGGCTGAACCGCACCAGTCTCGATCCCAAGCAACGCGACGCGGTCGGCGCCATCCAGTCCAGCGGCGAGCACCTGCTAGCCATGATCAGCGACATCCTGGACATCGCCAAGATCGAGGCCGGCAAGTTCGAGCTGCTGGCCGCGCCGCTCGACCTGGAGGATTGCGTGACCGGCGTCGGCGAGATGTTCCGCCTGCCCGCCCAGGAAAAGGGCCTCGACTTCGTCGTCGAGTTCGCGCCCGACTTGCCGGCCAGTGTCGTCGCCGATCGCAAGCGCCTGCGTCAGGTGCTGATCAACCTGGTCGGCAACGCGATCAAGTTCACCGCGCGGGGCGAGGTCGCCCTGCGGGTCCAGAGGGTCACGCCAAGGACCGCTTCCGATGGCGAGACCACACGGCTGCGCTTCGTCGTCGAGGACACCGGTGTCGGCATCGCCGCCGACCAGGTCGACACCATCTTCCGCCCGTTCGAGCAGGCCGGCGACCAGGAGAGCCGCGGCGGCGGCGCGGGCCTTGGCCTGAGCATCACCCGGCAGATCGTCGAGATGATGGACGGGGACCTCGCCGTCGAAAGCCAGCCGGGCCGGGGGAGCCGTTTCACGGTGGAAGCGACCTTTCCGCTCGCCCCGGACATCGCCGCCCCGGCCCCGCCGCGCCTGGCCCCGACACGCCTGGCCCAGGGCGCCGGCCGGAGCTCCACCTTCGGCTAGGAAAATTTTAACGCTCAGCTTGAGGGTGTTTAGTAAACTCTATATAGATCCCTAGATTGAAACGCGTTCACCCACGAACGCGAGGGATTGGAGCGCGCGTAATGGCCACGACCCAGCTGACCCTGAAAACCTATTACGACAACCTGATGCGGACGGACTTCGCCCACATCCCGGCGGCGCACCAGGTGCTGATCGCCAACCTGTCCAACCAAGTCGATAGCGGGACTCTGACCCTGGCCGCGGCCCAGAGCCAGGTGCTGAAACTGGCCGGCGAGACCACCTCGGTCGCCAGCCTGGCCTACAGCTTCTTCACCGGCGGCATCCCGTATTCCAGCGGCTTCGACTATCTGGTGTCGCCGAACGGCTCGAACCCCAACAACCTGAACTCGGCCTACTACCAGTCGGTCACGCTCGAGAACCGCTACATCAACTTCGCGATCAACCTGGGCAAGGGTGGCGAAGGCGCCAGCTGGTTCGCCGCCAACTACGGCGCGCTCAGCATGAGCGACGCGTTGATCAAGGCCTATACCGAGATCTTCGGCACGGCGCCCGACGCGGCCAAGGTCGACGCCATCCTCAACACCCAGGTGCCCAACGGCGTGGGCGGGACCTATACCCGCCAGATGTATTTCGCCAGCTGGGGCGCCGACGGCCTGACCGGCCAGGGGACCAAGGCCGCCATGGTCGGCTGGCTGATGGCCGAGGCCATCAAGGCCGACACCGGCGTCTACGCCCAGGCCAATGACGCCTTCCTGGCGGACCTGGCCCAGGATGGCGTCGCCGCCTTCCGCAGCGGCCTCGTGACGGCCTACGGGACGCCGACCACTGGGACGACGGGCGCGACCCTGACCGTGTCTCCCGACAAGTCGATCTCGCCGACCGCGACCGACGTGACGCTGAGGTCGACGGCCAACAACGACACGATCACCGGAACCGCCGGCCTCAACGCCGGCCAGAGCATCGACTCCGGCGCCGGCCACGACACGATCAACCTGACCGGCACGATCTATGGCGCCATCACCACCGCCGACGGCGGCGACACTATTACGCTGGGGACCCTGGGCGCCTCGACCCCGACCCTGGGCGTGCCGGCCCAGTACGGGACCGTGACCCTGGCCGGCGGCGGCACGACCGTCACGCTGAAGGGCGACATGGTCCAAGGGACCAGCCTGACGGCGACCGGCACGGCCAACACCCTGCATGTCGACGGCGGCGCCTCGGCCTCCTACGCCGGGACGATCAGCGGCTTCCAGACGGTGTACTACCACACGACCCGCGCGGCGCCGGTGACCGGCGCCGGCGTGCTCTACAGCGTCGTCGACAACGCCGCCGACACCGGCGCGATCACCTTGGGCGTCACCAAGGAGACGGTGGTCCTGAAGGACTCGCCGAACGCGGCCATCATCAACACGGCGCCCCTGGCGAACGGCGGGACTAAGGTCGACATCCACCTGCAGAACTACAAGGGCGCGCCGACCACGGCGGTCTCGACCGGCATGGGCGGCTATTACAGCCCCAACGGCGGCTTCATCGGGCTCATCCTCAGCGCCGACTCGGTCGAGGATCGCCACGCCACCCTGGCCCTTCACGTCGACACCGACAGCACGGCGGGCCTGATCTACGGCCGGGGCATCAACACGATCTTCGGCCCCACCACGCGCTACGGCGTCGAGAACCTGACGATCACCGGCCCCGGCAAGCTGACCGCCCAGATCTCCAGCAACTTCACCAATGTCGACGCCACCCAGGCCGGCGACCTGAACCTGACCTACGAGGCGATGACCTCGACCACCGCCCAGACCTTCCGCCTGGGCGACGGGACCAACACGCTGAGCATCTTCTTCAACGGCAACACCGCGGCCCTGACCCCGGCGTCAGTGAAGTTCTATCTGGGCGCCGGCGTCGACACGATCAAGCTGACGGGCGACGCGATGCCGTCGCCGACCGGCGGCAACGTGTTTGCCGCCACCTCGCTGGCCAACCTGCACATCCAGAATAACCTCACCGTCGACACGCCGCCCGAGATCATCGGCTTCCAGAAGGGCGTCGACCACCTGGTGCTGGACGCCCTGGAGCATGCGGTGACCGCCAACGTCCAGACCTATGCCGACGGCAAGACGAGCCTGACCGACGCCGTGATCGCGGTCTCGGCCCACGTGGCGGCCAACACCGTAGCCGTCTTCACCTGGAACGGCGACACCTATGTCTACGCCCAAGATGGCACGGTCGGCGTCAACATGGGCCCCAGCGTCAACACCGGCGACGGCCTGATCAAGCTGGTCGGCGTGACCGGCCTGACGGTCGGCACGGGCGCGGGCAGCTACGACATCCACTACGGCTGACGATTGACGAAGCCCCCTCCCGGCGACGGGAGGGGGTTTTCTTTTGCCCATATCAATTAGTATTGACTAATGCATTAGCCATTGCTAATCAGTCTGCATGATCGAAACCATCCCCATCGACACCGTGATGCGCGCCCTGGCCGATCCCACCCGGCGCGCGGTCTATGAGCGGATCGTCCGCGCCGAGGAGATCACCGTCGCCGACCTGACCCGTCACAGCGGCGTCAGTCAGGGCGCGGTCTCCCAGCACCTGAAGGCGCTGAAGACGGCCGGTCTGGTCGCCGAGCGGCCCGAGGGGCGCAGGGTCTACTACCGCGTCCAGCCCCAGGGCCTGGCCCCGCTGGTCGACTGGATGAGCCACTACGGTGTCTTCTGGCGCGACCGCTTCGACGACCTGCGCGCCCTGCTCAAGGACATCGATCCCCCCGAATTCGCCCCCAAGGACACCGACCGCAAGGACACCGCCAAATGAACAGCCTCGCCCGCCAACCGAATGCCGACACCCAGGACATCGTCGTCGACGAGGTCTTCCCGCACACGCCCGCCGTGGTCTGGAAGGCCCTGACCGACGGCGCGCTGATCGCCCGCTGGCTGATGCCGCCGACCGACTTCGCCCCGGTCGAGGGCCATCGCTTCACGTTCAAAACGACCCCGGCCGGCGAATGGGACGGGACCATCCGCTGCCAGGTGCTGGAGGTCGTCGAGAACCAGCGCTTCGCCTATGCCTGGACCGGCGGCCACGAGGCCAATGTCGGCTACGGCTCGCGCCTGGAGACGGTGGTCACCTGGACTCTGTCGCCCAGCGAGGGCGGCACGCGCGTACGGCTGGTCCACGCCGGCTTCGTGCTGCCCAGGAACGACACCGCCTATCGCAACATGAGCGACGGCTGGACCAAGGTCGTCCAGAAGCTGGACACCGTGCTGGGCGAGGACGCCCAATGAGCGGCAAGCCCTTTACGGGAGGCTGCGCCTGCGGCGCGGTCCGCTACGCCGTCGCCGGCGCGCCGCTGATGATGAACGACTGCCAGTGCCGCCACTGCCAGCGGCGCAGCGGCACGGGCCACGGCTCGTACGTCACCTTCAAGGACGCGGCGGTCACGGTCACCGGCCAGGCCTCGACCTGGGAGGTCGTCGGCGACCTTGGCACGGTCAAGGGCCACAACTTTTGCCCCACCTGCGGAACGCCGACCCACCTGACCTTCCCGGCCATGCCGGAGATCTTCATCGTCCACGCCGGCAGCCTGGACGAGCCCGAGCGCTACCAGCCGGCCGTGGCCCTGTTCGCATCCAGCGCCCACGCCTGGGACACGGTGGCCCCAGGCGTGACGCGGTTCGACAGGATGCCGGGTTAGAGCTCAAATCCTCGAACGCACCTTCCCGTGTCATCCCGGCCGCAGCGAAGCGGAGAGCCGGGACCGCGGAAAGCTCTGCGCTTCCGGCGGTCCCGGATAGCCTCTGCGAGGCTTCCGGGATGACACGGGTGGTTTGACTAGAACGTTTCCCCCACCATCGTCTCGCTCAGCGCCCACAGGGCCTGGGCGCGGGCGGGGTCGAGGGCGTAGGACCGCACGCCGAAGCGGACCTCCGAGGCGTCCTCGACCGGCGGGGCCACGTGGCAGTCCTCGCAATAGAGGCCGGCGACCGTCTCGATCGGCGCGACCACGCTGGCCCAGACGCTGGTCGCCGCGCCCTGCGGGATCGTCTTCCACTCGATCGGCGGATTGCCCTGAGCCGCGGCCTGGGCGTTCAGGTCGTCGATCCAGGCCTGGATGAAGGCCGGATCCAGGTGGCGGGCCAGCTCGGTCTGGATGCCGCCCGGATGCACGGCCACGGCGCGCACGCCGCGATCCTTGTGGCGGCGGTCGAACTCGACGGCGAACAGGATGTTGGCGGTCTTCGAGCGGCCATAGGCGGTGAACGGCACGTACTCGGTGGTCTCGAAGTTCGGGTCCTCGAGATCGACGTCCGAGAACCGGTGGCCCGACGAGGCCAGCGACACCACGCGCGAACCGGCCTTCAGCAGGCTGGCGATGCGGTTGATCAGCACGAAGTGACCCAGGTGGTTGGTGCCGAACTGGGTCTCGAAGCCGTCGACGGTCTTGCCGAACGGCGGGGCCATCACCCCGGCGTTGGCGATGACCAGGTCGAAGCTCCGACCGTCCGCGACCAGGGCGTCCGCGCAGGCCCGCACGCTGGCGAGATCGGCCAGGTCCAGGGCCACCAGCTCCAGCGACCCGCCCGTGGCGGCGTCCTCCCGGACGATGGCCGTGGCGCGCTCGGCCTTGGCCAGGTCGCGGGCGGCGCCGACGACGCTCGCGCCGTGGGCGGCCAGGGTCCGGGCGGTCTCGACGCCCAGGCCGGCCGAGACGCCGGTGACCAGCACGCGCTTGCCGGTCAGATCGACGCCGGCCAGGACGTCGTCGGTAGTGGATTTGGCGCCGAAGTGTTGGCTCATGAGCCTTGTTCCTTGTGAGGGCTGTTGTCCGATCCGCTCCTCCGCGTTAAATGGAGGATGGCTCCGGATACATATTCGGAGGCACCCTCCGCTTTTCAAGGCCGATGTCCGAAGATTCCGAAAATCCCAGCGCGAAGGGGGCGCGGAAGCCGCGCGCCGACAGCCTGCGCAACCGCGACCTGCTGCTGACAGCGGCCAAGGCAGCGTTCGCCGAGACGGGGGCCGAAGCGCCGCTGGAGGACATCGCGCGGCGGGCCGGCGTCGGCATCGGCACGCTCTATCGCCATTTCCCCACGCGCGAGGCCCTGGTGGCGGCGGTCTACAGCCGTGAGATCGAGCAGCTGGCCGTGTCGGCCGACGCGCTGCTGACCGAACACTCGGCCGGCGAGGCATTGGCGGCCTGGCTGAACCTGCTGGTCGACTACATGGCCACCAAGCGCGTCGTGGCCCCCGCCCTACGCGCCGACCCCGGCGAAGGCTCGCGCCTCTACGAGACCTCGGGCGCGACACTGCTGGCGACCGTGGAACGCCTGGTCGCGGCGGCGCACGCGGCCGGCGATATCCGTCCCGACATCGGCTTCGAGGACATCCTGCGCATGACCAGCGGCATCTGGCAGGGCTACGAACAGCCCGGCTGGGAAGCCGGCGCGCGACGCCTGCTGGATGTGATGATGGCGGGGTTGCGGGTCAGGTAGGGAAAATTCCCTCTCTCTGAGAGAGAGGGAGGGGCCCGCCGCGAAGCGGTGGGAGGGTGAGTGGTCACACCCTTTCAGAATCAAGCACGACGTCACGACCATTGGGCCAAGTGAAAACTTGACCCCGAAACTCGAGCGGCGGGCGGGTCCGAGATTTCTCCGGCCAGCGGTGAAACCACTCACCCTCCCATCGCCGCCGGCGATGGGCCCCTCCCTCTCTCAAAGAGAGAGGGACCCAAGGTCGCTACTGCAGCGTCGCCTTGCCGAACGACAGCTGGCCGTCCTCGACCCCGACGGCGATGACGCCGCCGTCCTCGATCTCGCCGGCCAGGAGCTTGCGGGCGATCGGGTCGACCAGTTCCTTCTGGATCACGCGCTTCAGGGGGCGCGCGCCGTAGACCGGGTCGTAGCCCTTGTCGGCGATCCAGTTCAGGGCCTCGGCGTCGATCGCCAAGGTCATGCGGCGGTCGGTCAGCAGCTTCTCGACCCGCTGCAGCTGGATGCGGACGATGTCGCTCATGTGCGCGCGGCTCAGCCGCTTGAACAGGATGATCTCGTCGATCCGGTTGAGGAACTCGGGGCGGAAGTGGCCGCGCACCATGTTCATCACCATCGGCCGCACCGCCTCGACATCTTCCCCCTCTTCCTGGTTGGCCAGGAATTCGGCGCCGAGGTTGCTGGTCATGATGATCAGCGTGTTGCGGAAGTCGACCGTGCGGCCCTGGCCATCGGTCAGGCGGCCGTCGTCCAGCACCTGCAGCAGTACGTTGAAGACGTCCGGGTGGGCCTTCTCGATCTCGTCGAACAGCACCACCTGGTACGGACGCCGACGCACCGCTTCCGTCAGCGCCCCGCCCTCGTCGTAGCCGACATAGCCGGGAGGCGCGCCGATCAGGCGGCTGACCGAGTGCTTTTCCATGTATTCCGACATGTCCATCCGGGTGATGGCGTGCTCGTCGGCGAACAGGAACTCGGCCAGGCTCTTGGTCAGCTCGGTCTTGCCCACGCCCGTCGGGCCCAGGAACAGGAACGAGCCGATCGGCTTGGACGGGTCGTGCAGGCCGGCCCGCGCGCGGCGGACGGCGTCGGACACGGCGGCCAGGGCCTCGTCCTGGCCGACCACGCGACCGCGCAGCTCGTCCTCCATCTTCAGCAGCTTCTCGCGCTCGCCTTCCAGCATCTTCTCGACCGGCACCCCGGTCCAGCGGCTGACCACGGCGGCGATCTGCTCGGCGTCGACGACTTCCGGCGTCAGGGCCTTGCCTGGATCCTCGCCCGCCTCGGCCTCGGCCAGGCGGCGCTCCAGGGCCGGGATCTCGCCGTACTGGATCTGGCCGGCGCGGGCGAAGTCGCCGGCGCGCTGGGCGGTGGCCAGGTCGGCGCGCAGGCGGTCGAGGGCTTCACGGGCCTGCGCCGCGCCGCCGACCTTCTCCTTCTCGGCCTTCCAGCGGGCGGTCATCTCGTCCGAGCGGAACTGCAGGTCGTCGATCTCGACCTCGAGATTCTCAAGGCGATGCTTCGAGGCGGCGTCGGTTTCCTTGCTCAGCGCCTCGCGCTCGATCTTCAGCTGCACCAGGCGGCGGTCGATCTCGTCCAGCTCCTCGGGCTTTGAGTCGATCGCCATGCGCACGCGGCTGGAGGCCTCGTCCATCAGGTCGATCGCCTTGTCCGGCAGGAAGCGGTCGGCGATGTAGCGGTTGCTGAGCGTGGCGGCGGCGACCAGGGCCGAGTCCGAGATGCGCACCCCGTGGTGAACCTCGTACTTCTCCTTCAGACCGCGCAGGATCGAGACGGTGTCCTCGACCGTGGGCTCGCCGACGAACACCGGCTGGAAGCGACGGGCCAGGGCCGCGTCCTTCTCGACGTGCTTGCGGTACTCGTCCAGCGTGGTGGCGCCGACGCAGTGCAGCTCGCCGCGCGCCAGGGCGGGCTTGAGCAGGTTGGAGGCGTCCATCGCCCCGTCGCTCTTGCCGGCCCCGACCAGGGTGTGCATCTCGTCGATGAACAGGATGATCGAGCCCTCGGCCGCCGTAGTCTCGGCCAGCACCGCCTTCAGGCGCTCCTCGAACTCGCCGCGATACTTCGCGCCGGCGATCAGGCTGCCCATGTCCAGCGACAGCAGGCGCTTGTCCTTCAGGCTTTCCGGCACGTCGCCATTGACGATGCGCAGGGCCAGGCCTTCGACGATCGCGGTCTTGCCGACGCCGGGCTCGCCGATCAGGACGGGGTTGTTCTTGGTGCGGCGCGACAGGACCTGGATGGTGCGGCGGATCTCCTCGTCGCGGCCGATCACCGGATCCAGCTTGCCGTCGCGAGCGGCGGCGGTGAGGTCGCGGGCGTAGCGCTTCAGCGCCTCATAGCCCTCCTCGGCGTTGGCGCTGTCGGCGGTGCGGCCCTTGCGGATGGCGTTGGCGGCCTCTTCCAGGGCCTTGGGCGTGACCCCCGCCTCCTTGAACAGCTTGGCGGCGTCCGCGCCTTCCTTGGCGATGGCGATCAGCAGGCGCTCGGTGGTGACGAACGCGTCGCCGGCCGCCTTGGCGCCCTTCTCGGCCTCGGCGAACACGCGGGCGGTATCGGGCTTCATGTAGAGCTGGCCGCCGGCGCCGTCGACGCGCGGGGTCTTGGTCAGCAGGGTCTCGACGCCGCCGTCCAGTGTGTCGGCGCGGCCGCCGGCGCTCTGGATCAGGGCGCGGCTCAGGCCGTCCTTCTCCTCGAGCAGGACCTTCAGAATGTGCTCGGGCGCGAACTGCTGGTGGCCCCGGGCGAGCGCCAGGCTCTGGGCCGACTGGATGGCCTGTTTGGCGCGGTCCGAATAGAGATCGATGTTCATGGTGTCCCCTTGCTAGGCGGATGGAGCCGCGTCGCCTTGATCAAGCGCAACGCGTCCCGAGGGGCATGTAGGTGTGGCTCATCGGCCACACAAGGTTCACCAGCCTCGGCTGGCGAGATAACGTTGGAGTTCCGAAATCCGCACCGCGTCCGACGGGTGGGTCGAGCTCAGTTCATTGCCGGTCTTGCCACCGTCCAGCGCCTGCATGTTCCGCCACAGCGCCACGGCCTCGCGCGGCCGATAGCCGGCGCGCTGCATGAAGTCGACGCCCAGGCGGTCGGCCTCCAGCTCCTGCTTGCGCGAGAACGGCAGCAGCACCCCGAACTTGGCGGCCTGATCGCCGTGGTCCTTCACCAGCCGGCCGAAGTCGGTCTTGCCGGCCGCGGCCCCGGCGATGCCCAGCAGGATCTTCGAGGTCGTCTCCTGCGAGGCGCGCTCGGCGGCGTGGCGGGCGACGACGTGGCCGGCCTCGTGACCGATCACGGCGGCCAGCTGGTCGTCGTTCTCGACGACGCTGAGCAGGCCCACGGTCACCCCGACATGGCCACCGGGCAGCACGAAGGCGTTCGGCGACTCGTCCAGGAACACCGCGTAGTCCCAGGGCCGGCCGGCCAGGCCGGCGGCGGTGATCACCCGCTGACCGACCGCCTGGACCCGGGCGTTCTTGCGCGGCTCCTTGGAGACGTAGCTGGTCCGCAGCGTGTCGGCCCAGGCCTTCTCGCCCTGGGCGGCCAGGCTGTCGTCGCCGACGATCAGCAGCTGCTCGCGGCCGAGGTCGGCGTTGTAGGCGCAGCCCGATACCGCGCAGGCGGCGGCCAGGATCAACGGAAGGGTCAGACGGTTAAGGATGGCCATGAAGCTCGGCTATGTTTCAAACGCGACATAAGCCTTATCGACGGCGGCATTGCGGCGCGCAACCGGTAGAGCTTGTTTCCTTCGCCGCACGGAAGGGGGTCCGCCGCCTGCCAGCCCGCTTCTGCGCGACGTTGTCGCACCCCCGCGAGATTAAACATCTTGGAAACGCGCGCGCGGCGAGGTTGAGGGCCAGATCCAGGAGCCTGTTCCCATGAGCGTCACCGCCGTCGCCCCCGAAGTCCCGCTGCAGGCCAGCATGGCGACCATGCTCGACGTCCTGGCCTGGGAGATCGAACTGGCCGGCGCGCGCTGCATCTATCTGGACAGCATGATCGGCAAGATGATGAAGACCGTGCCCGAGGAGCAGCGCGAGGTGCTGGTCGAGGGCATGCACACGGTCGACCTGCTGGCCCAGCAGCTGACCAGCCTCTCGGCCTTCGCCCGCCGGATGAGCGCCCTGGCCCCCGACGACGTGTCGGCCAGCGTCGACACCGCGCTGGGCGACATCACCCTGGGGGCGCTGGCCGATCGCATGTCGGTCGCGTTCGGCGGCGTCGAGCGCGGCATCTACGACGCCGAGGACGCCGGCGACCTGGACCTGTTTTAGGACGAGAGCGCGGGAGGGTTCAGCATGATCTACGCTCAAGGCCAGAAAATCATCGTCGGCGACACCGACCGCACCGTGCTGGAGCTGCTGCAGATCCGGCTGGACACGGCCGGCTATCACGTCTGCCTGGCTCGCAACGGACCGGCCGTGCTGGAGACGCTGCGCACCGTGCGTCCGGCCGCGATGATCCTGGACATCGGCCTGGTCGAACCGTCGGCCTTCGAGATCCTCGAGGCCCTCAAGAAGCGCGGGGAAAAGCCCTGCCCCGTGCTGCTGACCGGCCGCCGTCTGGCGCCGGAGGACATCAAGAAAGGGATCGGCCTGGGCGTGCGCGACTGCATGCTGAAGCCGTTCAGCGGGGCCGATGTGGTCGAACGCGTCGCCCGCCTGCTGCGTCCGCCGGCGCCGCCCAAGCCCGCGCCGCCGCCCTCGGTCCGTCCGCCCCCGGCGGAGTTCGGCGCGGCCTATCTCTGAGAGCTGTCGGGTCAAGGCCCCTACTTGGCTTGGGCTTCGGAAGCGGTTGCTCCTTATCGAGGCGGCCCCCTACCCGCCCCGGATCCGGTCGATCACCCGGGCAAGCTGGCGCGGGTCGATGGGCTTGGCCAGAATCGGCGCATCGCGCAGGTCGGGCCGAATCCCCTGGTCGCCATAACCGGTGATGAAGGCGAAGGGCACGCCGCGCGCGCGCAGGATGTCGGCGGTCCGGAACGAGGTCTCGCCGTCGCCGAGGTTCACGTCCAGCAGGGCGAAGTCGAAGGTCTCGTGTTCGGCCGCGCTGACCGCCTCGCGCGCCGAGGCGGCCGGTCCGACGATCCCGCAGCCCAGGTCGCTCAGCAGGTCCTCGACCAGCATGGCCACGAACAGTTCGTCCTCGACGACCAGGATCCGCAGCGGGTCAGGCCGCGCCGCGGAAGAAACGGTTCGACTGGCCGGTCCGGGCGAGTTCGGCGTCGATCTCGCAGACGACGCCGCCCGGCGGGTAGTCGAGGCGGACCTGCCCGCCGAGTTCGCGGGCCAGCCCGCCGGTGATGAGGCGGGTGCCGAAGCCCTGGCGCGTCGGAGTCGAGACAGGTGGCCCATCGATTTCTTCCCACGTCATGCGCAGCCGCTCGCCGGCGTCCGCCGTCTTGGTTCGTTTCCAGGTCAGCCGCACCTGCCCGTCCTCGTTGGACAGCGCCCCGTACTTGGCCGCGTTGGTCATCAGTTCATGCAGAGCCATCGACAGCGCCAGGGCCGCCTTGGGCGCGAGGCGCACCGAGGGGCCCTCCAGCGTGAACCGTCCGGCGTCGCCGTGGGCGGCCACCACCGAAGCGGCGACGTCGGCCAGCTCGGCCCCGTCCCAGCTCTCGCGGGTCAGGATGTCGTGACCGCGCGCCAGGGCCAGCAGGCGCGTGGTCAGGGAATCGCGGGCGTCGCCCAGGTCCGCGGCGTTGCGCAGGGTCTGGCCGGCCACCGACTGCACCGTCGCCAGGGTGTTCTTCACCCGGTGGTTCAGCTCGTTGACCAGCAGGCGCTGCAGCTCCTCGGCCCGTCGGCGGTCGGTGATGTCGCGCATGACGCCGGTGAAGCAGCGCCGGTCGCCGTCGCGCCATTCGGCGATCGACAGCTCCAGCGGAAAGGTCGTGCCGTCGTGGCGCCGGCCGCTGACCTCGCGCCCGATGCCGATGATCCGCCGCTCGCCCGTGTCGCGGTAGCGCTGCAGATAACCGTCGTGCTCGCCGTGATACGGCTCGGGCATCAGCAGGTGGATGTTGCGTCCGATCATCTCGGCGGCCGCGTAGCCGAACAGACGCTCGGCGGCGGGGTTGAAGGCCTCGACCCGGCCCCGCTCGTCGATGACCACGATCGCGTCGACCGCGGTGTCGACAATGGCGCGGTAGCGCGCGTCGACGGCGGCGGTGCTTGTTCCGCGTTTGCCCCGGGATCGTTCCCCCGGGGGAAGCTTACGCGCTCCAGCCATCGGCGCCCCCGCACTGTCGCCTTCGACACTATCGTCGAAGTTGCCGCGCCGCCAGAGCTTCGCGCAAACGACGTTGCCCGAACCTAGGACGCTTTGTCGCATCCCCGCTGGCGGCGTGGCGGGCCGGGATCGCGTCCTATGGGCTTCCCTCGGGCTTGGCCTTCGCGCGGGCTTCGAAGAAGGCCGCGGTTCGCCAGGCGCCGGCCACGAGCGCGCCGATCAGGAACGCCTGGGCCAGCATCAGATAGGTCACGAGCCGCCAGGTGGCCGATCCGTTCTCCCGCGCGATCAGGCCCGCGACCCGGCTCCTGTAGATCGGCGAGTGCAGCGCCTCGCCATAGTCGCCGTTGAACTCGTCCAGTATGCGGGACAGTTCCGGCGATGGATGGATCGGCGCGATCAGCCTGACGCTCTTGGCCTTGCCGTCCCGATCGACGTCTTCATAGGCGATGATGTGGGCGCCGCCGAAATTGTAGTACTGCACCGCGGACACAACGCCGACCAGGCAGCCGCCCATCACCAGCCCGGCGGCCAGACCGGCTTTGAGCTTGGCGATCCGGTTCCTGAGGGTGACGACGGCGATGACGACGGCCACCCCGCACACGAGCGACAACCCGCCCAGCAACTGATCGGCCTGGGGCGGCAACGGCACCACCTTCAGCAGGATGGCCACGCCCGGGACCACGGCGGCGATCGCCGCCGCGCCCTTGATCGCGCCGCTCAGCGCGTCCGCGCCCGATCCCTCGCGCGCCATCTAGTGGCAATCCAACTTGACGGACGCCCCCGGCATGGCCACGGCCCGCACGAGGTTCGTCCACGAAATCGCGTCGCCGCATCGCGGAAAGAAATCGTAGGCCACGCCGTCCATCAGCTGCAGTTCGGTCGGCAGGCTAAACGGCCCGAACGAGGGTCGCGCGGCCATCGCCGCCCGGCGGGCGGCCTCGGTCGAGCCCGCGGCCGCGACCGCTTCCGACTTGGCGTAGTAGAACTGCGGCGCGATGTCGGAGCGAACCGGGACATATCTGTATGTCCCGCCGCCGCCGACCATGGCCGCGGTCGGCGGCAAGGCCGAGATGCAGCCGCTCAGTGTCGCGGCCAGGCAGACCGCCACCGTCGCTTTCAAGATCTTGAGCATGTCACCCCACCCCGATCGGGCGCGAGCGTGACATACCCACGTTCTCTGTAAACTCTAAAATGCTCGCCTGGCGAGAATTCTGAATTTCGACACGGACAAAGGGCGCTCGCGAGCGCCGATCAGGCCTCTTCGGGTTCCGAGCTGGCCGGGGCGCCTTCGCCCGCCTCGAAGCTGCGCGGCGCGCGGCGGCGGCGGGGCTTCTTGGCCTCCTCGCCTTCCGCGGCGGCCGGAGCCGGCGCTTCGGCGGCGGGCGCCGGTTCGGCGGCGCGGGCGGTCTTGCGGCCCAGGAAGGCTGGAGCCTCGCTGACGGCGCCGTCCTGGCCGCGCAGCACCGGCGAGCTGTCGCTGGCCGGAGCGCTCGAGGTCGGCAGCGGCGAGGCTTCCGGTTCGATCACGGCCAGCGGGTCGCGCTCGCCGCGCGGCTGCCAGTCGCGGTCGCGATTGCGATCCCGGTCACGGCCGCGACGACGGCCTTCGCGGCCCTCGCCCCCGTCACGCGCATCTCCGCCCTGCGGCTGGCCTTCACCCTCGGCGGCGACCGGACGGTCTTCGCGCGGGCGATCGTCGCGCGGGCGATCGTCACGGTCCCGGAAGCGATCCTCGCGGGGACGATCGTCACGCGGACGGTCGTCCCGAGGACGGTCGTCGCGCGGCCGATCATCACGGGGCCGATCATCACGGGGACGGTCGTCGCGGTTGCGGTCGCGGTCGTCGCGGTCGCGCCAGCGGTCGCGGCGGCCTTCGCCGTCGCGGGGGCCGTCGCGGGCGCCGTCACGCGGACGGTCGTCGCGATTGCGATCCCGGTCGCGGTTCTCGAAGTTGCGGTCGCGGTCGCGATTGCGGTCCCGGTCGCGGTTCTCGAAACGGTCGCGGCGTTGCTCGCCGCCTTCGCCGCCCTCGCCGCCTTCGCCTTGACCTTCGGCCGGAGCCGGCGTCTCGACGGCCTCGACCTCTTCGGGCTCGGCCTCGAAGTCGATCTCGTAGGCCGCGTAGACGTCTTTGCCGACGATGTCGCTGACCGGACGATTCGGCTGGATGGCCCGCAGGACGCGGAAATAGTGCTCGGCGTGCTGCAGATAGTTCTCGGCCAGCACCCGGTCGCCGGACGACGAGGCGTCGCGAGCCAGCTGCTGGTACTTTTCGTAGACGCTCTGCGCCGCGCCGCGGACCTTCACGCCCTCGGGGCCGTTCGAGTCGAACGCGCGGTTTGCGTTGTGCTGCTGAGGCTTGCCGCCGTTGCCGCCGCGATTGTTGCGGCCACGCTGGCGCTTCATGCCTTTGAAATCTCTCATGTTCTCTTCTGAACCTGTCCGGAGGTCAGTCTTGCGCCGACGCGTCCGGCCTTGCTGGTCTCTGAGCGGGTCGAACCCTGTAGGTTTTCAGAGACACTGGTTTCCGTAGAGCCCCCGCCCTGCCTTGCGGCGCGGCGACCGGCGGACCGGGCGCGCCTGCCAGGGGAGCCTCGCCGACGTCATAGACGCCTGCTTTTCCCGTCACCTGGCGATCTGGAAGGAGACAAGACTCGTCTAGCGGTTCACGCCCCGGTTTCCAAGGGATTTTTCACCCCGGTGACAACACGGTCGTGCGTCGACAGGTCTTTGACCGTCTTTACTTGGTGGGCGCCGGCCTCGCGGAACAGCGTCTCGACGGCCTGAGACTGGTCGAAACCGATCTCGACGGCGAACATGCCGCCCGCCTTCAGCACCCGCAGGATCTCCGGCGCCAGCAGGCGATAGGCGTCCAGGCCGTCGGCCCCGCCGTCCAGCGCCAGGCGCGGTTCGTGGTCGCGAACCTCCGGCTCCAGGGTCTCGATGTCGGCGGTCGGGATGTAGGGCGGGTTCGACACGACGAGGTCGAAGCTGGCGTCGCCCAGACCCGCCGTCCAGTCGCCGTGCATGAAGGCCGCGCGGGTGTTGAGGTCCAGGTTGGCGGCGTTGTCGCGGGCCACGGCCAGGGCCTCGGCGGAGGCGTCGATCCCCAGGCCCTTGGCGGCCGGCCGCTCGGCCAGCACCGCCAGCAGGATGGTGCCCGAGCCGACGCCCAGGTCCAGCATCGAGAAGCCCATGTTCTCGGGGAAGGCCTTCAGCACCTCGTCGACGATGACCTCGGTCTCGGGACGCGGGGTCAGGACGTTCTTGTTCACCTGCAGCAGGATCTTCCAGAAGCCCTTGCGGCCGATGATGTGGCTGACCGGCTCGCGGCGCGTGCGGCGGGACAGATAGTCCTCGAGCGTCGCCAGCTGCTCGGCCGTGAGTTCGCGATAGGGATCGGTGACGATCTCGGTGCGGGTGACGCCGGCGGCCACCTCCAGCATCAGGCGCGCGTCGATCGACGGCTGATCGATGCCGGCGTCCTTCAGACGATCCTTGGCGGCGGTCCAGGCTTTGACGAGAGTCAGGGTCATAGGCGGGGTTTAGCGCTTTGGATGGAGGGTTCCAATATCCGATCTCCCCGGCGAAAGCCGGGGCCCAGATCGACCCCATGAACATGCGCCAAGTTCGCGAGGCCGTTGGCGCGAACGCCCAAACCGCTCCGGATGAGTCTGGGCCCCGGCTTTCGCCGGGGAGAGCGGTTTTGGAGGTTAGGCTAGGCCACCACATCCCCCTCGGCCACCTCACCGCCCTCGGTGACGTTCAGATAGATGCCGCAGAACATGTGGCCGTAAGTGTCGAACAGCGCCTTGACCAGTTCCACGTCCCGCTCGGCGGTCGTGGGGTCGACATGGGTGGCGGCGCAGCGGACGATCGGCTTGAGAACCTCGGCGGTCGCCCCGCCGACGGTCAGAACCTGGCCGGTCATGTCGTTCTCGGCCCAGGCCGGCCAGCCCTCGACATAGAGATTGGCGCGGAAGCGCAGGGGATCAAGGGCCATGCCGATCCGCTGGCCCAGGTCCCGCACGCTGGCCAGGTTGATGATCGAGACATAGCCGGAGCGGCTGTCCATGAACCGGTGCGCGCCCGGTCCCTCGATCACCTTCAGCGGGCCGTTGACCTCGTCGCCCAGCAAGCCGGCCAGCCAGGCCTCGAAGCCCGTCCGGCCGGCGTCGGTGCGCAGGTCACCGGCGAAGGCCTCCCGCCCCTCGGCCGTGGCGTTGAACACGCCGCTGGCCTCGTCATAGGCGGTGCGGGCCTTGGCGACGGCCGGGATCTTGGCCAGCACCGTGAACTTCATCTTCGAGACGTGGTCCGGCGCGGCGGGATCAAAGCCGCTGGGCCCGTCCTCGACCGCGTAGAGCCGGTCGCACGGAAAGCACGCCCCGGCCTTCAGAATGGCGGAGGTCAGCCGCTCGGGCGTGAAGCCCTTGACGGGGTGGCGGTAAATCGAGGCGATCCGGGCGTTCATGGCGCGGAACATCGGTCCCGACTCATGTCATGGCAAGGCTGCCGAGGTCATTGACGGAACACGACTCGCCGCGCGGTGTTCTGGAGGTTGGAGGGCGTTTCCATGACCGACGCTTCGCCGCGTCCGATCCTGACCTGGTTGAAGTCGCGTCCGTACCACCTGGCGCCCTGGATCGTGCTGCTGGCCGCCGCGCCGTTCGTGCTGCCCAAGAAACCGGCCGAGTCCGTCGAGGAGCCGATCGTCGCCCCGCCGGGCCTGTCGGAAGACCGGGCCATGCCGCCCGCCGAGTTCGACCAGGCCGAGCCGCGCCGAGGCCGGGCGGCCCGCCATCCGACGCACATCCCGCTGCTGGGTTGGCGCGACATCCTGTGGCGCACCTGGCGCGAGATCACCGTCGACCGCCTGCCGGCCGTGGCCGGGGGCGTGACCTTCTACACCCTGCTGGCCCTGATCCCGGCCATCGGCGCCTTCGTGTCGCTGTACGGCCTGTTCGCCGACGTGCGGACGGTGGAGGAGCAGCTGCGCAGCATGCAGGGCGTCTTTCCGGCCAGCGTGGTCCAGATCGTCGGCGAGCAGATGCTGCGCCTGGCCACCCAGGGCGAGGGCAAGCTGGGCGTGGCCTTCGCCTTCTCCCTCCTGCTGTCGATCTGGAGCGCCAACGCCAGCATGCGGGCGCTCTTCGACGGGCTGAACATCGCCTATGACGAGGACGAGAAGCGCCACCTCGTGCCGCGCACCCTGCTCAGCTACGTCTTCACCCTCTGCGCGCTGCTCTACGCGGCCGTCGCCTCGGGCGTGCTGATCGTCACGCCGTTCCTGCTGAAGGCCGCGCGCCTGTCGGCCCTGGACGGCGTGCTGGCGCCGATCCGCTGGCTGATCGTGCTGGCCATGACCGCGGCGGCCTTCGCGGTGCTCTATCGCTTCGCGCCCAGCCGAGCCCAGGCCCGCTGGCGCTGGGTGTGGATCGGGGCGGCGGCGGCCTCGGCCGGGTGGCTGTTCGGCTCGCTGGGGTTCTCGGTCTATGTCAACCGCATCGCCCATTACGACGCCACCTATGGCCCGCTCGGAGCGGTGATCGCCTTCATGGTCTGGGTGTGGTTCTCGATCATGGCCATTCTGGTCGGGGCCGAGCTGAACGCCGAGATCGAGCACCAGACCGCCGTCGACTCCACCACCGGCCCGGAGCGCCCGATGGGCGAGCGCGGCGCGGCCATGGCCGACACCGTCGGGCTGGCCTTCCATCCCTGGGAGATGATCAAGCGCGAGGCGGGCGCGGTGCGGCGGATGACCGGCGGGGCGTGGAAGAAGGTGCGCGGACGATAGTTCGGCTCTCCTCCCCATTAGGGGGAGGTGGATCGCCGCGAATACGCGGCGAGACGGAGGGGGTCCGCGAAGCGGTAGGGCGACCGATACGCCCAGGCCCCTCCACCGGCGTTCGCCGGTCCCCCTCCCCCAGAGGGGGAGGAGAGATCTCTTTCCAGCGCGCCGTTCCCGCTTTAGCTTCCGCGCCCTTCATTCGGGAACCGTCCATGCCGCTGCTGACCCTCTACAAGGACCACGAACTGGCTGACATCGCCGAGCTGGTGAACTCGGCCTATCGCGGCGAGCTGGCCCAAAAGGGCTGGACCAGCGAGAGCTATCTGCTGGGCGGCCAGCGCACCGACGAGGCGACCTTGCGCGCCGATCTCGCCGCCAAGCCAGGCTCGACCATCCTGACCTTTCGCGACGAGGACTGGGACAAGCCCTATGTCTGCGCCTGGCTGGAGCCGACCGGTAATGACGTCTGGTACGTCGGCATGGTCACCGTCTCGCCCCTGCGCCAGGACGGCGGCCTGGGCCGGGCGATGCTCGAGGCCTGCGAGGCCTACGCCAAGGCGCGCGGCGGCAAGACCCTGAGGATGACCGTCATCTCGGTGCGCGACACCCTGATCGCCTGGTACGAACGCCGCGGCTACCGCCTGACCGGCGAAACCGAACCCTTCCCCTATGGCGACGAACGCTTCGGCGTGCCTCAGCGCGACGACCTGCATTTCGTGATCATGGAAAAGGCGCTTTAGAGGCGTTCGAACGCCCCCTCCGTCTCGCCGCATATTCGCGTCGATCCACCTCCCCCGTTTCACGGGGGAGGATAAGCCGCTCCCTCCTCACCCGTGAAACGGGGGAGGTGGCGCGGCGCCGATAGGCGACGTGACGGAGGGGGCGTCCTCCGGATTACCGAAGCTTAATTGGCGGACGGCTCGCGCCTCCCCTCACATGCCCGCGTTCCGTGATCAGGGGTTCCCATGCGTTTCGTATTTCGCGCGGCCTTCGCCGCCGCGCTCGCTCTTTCCGTGGCCGCGTCCGCTCAAGCCGCCGTCACGCCTGTGCCGGTCGGTCAGCCGCTGGCGCGGTTCGACAAGGTCAAACCGGCCGTCCATCGCTACCTACGCTACCGGCAGGTCGGCGACACCATCCAGCCGATGGACGTCTGGACCCGCGAGATCCGCATCGAGCCCGACAAGGCCGGGGTCAAGCGCCTGCATATCGTCCAGCACTGGGACGGGGCCAAGCCGGGAAACGTCAAGACGCTGGACTCGTGGTTCGAGCTGGGGACCTTCCGCCCATTCACCCATGAGCGCCGCACCACCAAGGACGGCCAGACCAAGATCGAGGGCTTCGACTTCAAGCCCGACCGGATCGTCGGCCTGAAGGACCTAGAGGGCAACAGCCAGGCCGCCTATGACGTGGCCTCGCCGCAGCCCAGCTTCAACTTCGAGACGGACAGCGAGTTCCTGCAGGCCTTGCCGCTGGCGGCCGGCTATGAGGCCCAGATCGTCTTCCACCATCCGGGCGGCGAGCCGCCGGCGCCCTATGTCTTCAAGGTCACGGGCAGCCAGACCCTGACCAGCTCGGCCGGCGGCAAGGTCGACTGCTGGGTGATGACCACCGACTACAACCACCCCGAAGGGAAGCCGGCGACCTTCTGGCTGGCCAAGGACAGCCAAGTGGTCCTGAAGGTGGTGTCGCCCGCGCCGGACGGGTCGACCTGGGTGAAGACGTTGATCTGGTGACCTAGAAAACTGTCATCCCGGCCGTAGCGCAGCGAAGAGCCGGGACCGCGACAGGCTCGGCGCTTCCGGCGGTCCCGGCTCGGCGCGCTGCGCGCTTGGCCGGGATGACAGTTTTCGCCTTAAACCATCGCCCGCGACCGCTCGCCGACCTCGTTGGACAGCGCCCCGGCCACGATCTCCAGCCCGCGCCGCAGACTCTCGCGGTCCGGGGTCGCGCCCAGGCAGACGCGGACGCCGCTGCCGAAGCCCGGCTCGATCACCGGAGCGGACGGCGGGGTGACCTCGGCCCCGCCGCGCAGGGCGCGGCCGGCCAGGCGTTCGGCCTCCAGCTCGCTCATCGGCAGCCAGACGTGCGGAGCGGTGTCCGAGCGCGGAGCCTCGATCGCCGCGCCTAGAATCTCGCGGGCCATGACCAGCCGCACGGCGGCCTCGTCGCGGACCTCGGCCAGGATGGCGTCGGCCACGCCGTCCTCGATCCACTGGGTGGCGATCAGCCCGCCGAAGGCCGGCGGAGCGAAGGTCACCACCCGCACCGCGTCCAGCACCCGCTCGAAGGCCTCGGCCGCCGGGGCGACCAGGAAGCCGGCGCGCAGGCCTGGGGCCAGGGTCTTGGAGACCCCCGAGACGTGGAAGGTCCGCTCCGGGGCCAGCATGGCGAACGGCGGCGGGGCGTCGTCGGCATAGGCGCCGTAGATGTCGTCCTCGACCAGGGTCAGGTCGTGCTTGCGGGCGATGGCGACGATGGCCTCGCGGCGCGAACGGCTCATGATCCGGCCGGTGGGGTTCTGCAGGGTCGGCAGCACGGCCAGGACCCGGGCGCCGGTGGTCCGGACCGCCTCCTCCAGCGCGTCGGGGCGCAGGCCCTCGGCGTCCATCGGCAAGCCCTTCACGCGCCAGCCGCTGTGGCCGGCCAGGGCCTTGAGTCCGTGATAGGCCAGCGCCTCGGTCAACAACACGTCGCCGGGCCGCAGCACGGTGCCCAGCGCCAGGGACAGACCCTGCTGGGCGCCGCCGCAGCAGATCAGCCGCCGCCAGTCGACGGCCTCGTAGCTGCTGGTCCGCGCCAGCCAGGCCGCGCCCGCCCGGCGCTGGGCCTCGTGGCCGGTGGGCGGGGCGTAGGCCAGATGCTCGGCGAGATCCGCGCGCTTGCGCAGGCGGGCCAGGGCCTCGGCGATCCGTGACGTGGCCGGGGCCGACAGGGCGATGTTCTGGGCCAGGTTGATCGGCCCGTCGCGCTCGAACGGTCGATAGGCGGTCGGCGCGTTGACGAAGCTGCCTCGGCCGACATGGGCGCTGACCAGCCCGGCCTTCTCGGCCTCGACATAGGCGCGGGTCACCGTGCCGAGCCCGACGCCCAGGCGATAGGCCAGGTCGCGCTGCGGCGGCAGGCGCGCGCCGGCCGCCAGCACGCCCGAGGCGATATCGGCGCGCAGTACCGTCATCAGCCGCTCGTACAGCGGCGCCTCGCCATCGGGAATGCGGGGCGTCCAGACCTCGGCCACGACCGTCTCCTATATTGTCATCATGACAATATGCAATTTGACACTCGATACAATGGAAATCATCACGGTGACATTCTGACGCCATGCCCCGAGACAAGGAGGCCGTGATGACCCCGGAACTGCTGCTCGCCTTCGTTCTGTTCGCCTTCGCCACGGCCGGTACGCCGGGCCCGAACAACATGATGCTGCTGGCGTCGGGCGCGAACTTCGGCTTCCGCCGCACCGTGCTGCACATCCTAGGGATCAGCTGCGGCCTGGGCTTCATGGTGCTGGCCATGGGCCTGGGGTTGGGCGGGGTGTTCCGCGCCTATCCGGTGCTGCACGAGGTGCTGCGCTGGGTCGGGGCGGCCTACATGCTGTGGCTGGCCTGGAAGATCGCCATGTCCAGCTCGGTCAGCGACAAGACCCTGGGCAAGCCGATGACCTTCCTGCAGGCGGCCGCCTTCCAGTGGGTCAATCCCAAGGCCTGGGCCATGGCCCTGGGCGCGGTGACCACCTACGCCCCCGAGGGTGGCGGCTGGTTGGTCATTCCGCTGCTGGCGGGGACCTTCATGCTGGTCGGCGCGCCGTGCAGCGCCGCCTGGGCGGGCTTCGGCCAAGGCCTGCGGCCGTTCCTGGACCGGCCGGCCGTGCTGCGGACGTTCAATGTCGCCATGGCCGTGCTGCTGGTCGTGTCGCTCTACCCGCTGGTCGTCGACCACAAGGCCGCGCCGACGACGGCGCCGCGCGAGGTGGCGGTCGAAGGGCCCATGCTGCCGGCGATGCGCTCGCACGGGTAGTCTTCCACACTGTCATCCCGGACAAGCGCGCGGCGCGCCGATCCGGACCGCCAAAAACTCAGCGTTCGCGGCGGTCCCGGCTCTCCGCTACGCTGCGGCCGGGATGACAATGATTTGGAGCCCCATGCGCCTGCTGCTCGCCCTCGCCTTCACCGCCCTGCTCGCCACCGCGACCCAGGCCCAGGATCTCAAGGTCACCGTCGCCGGCCGCGACAGCGTGGTGCTGGGCCCCAAGGACCTGGCCGCCCTGCCCCGCGCCAAGGCGACGATCATGGTCAAGGGGGCCAGCGTCACCTATGAGGGCGCCCGGCTCGACGCGATCCTGGCCCAGGCCGGGGTGGTGCACGGCGAGCGCCTGATGGGCCGTTACCTGAACCAGGTGGTCGTCGCCCGCGCGGCCGACGGCTTCTTCAGCGTGCTGTCGCTGGCCGAGACCGACCCGGTCTACCGCGCCAATCCGGTGGTGGTCGCCGACACCGTCAACGGCCACAAGCTGGACGACCGCGAGGGGCCGTACAGGCTGGTGGTGGATGGCGACCTGCGGCCGTCGCGGGCGCCGCGCCAGCTGGTGTCGATCGAGGTCAAGCCGGCGTTTTGAGCGGGCGACCGGCAAGAGCTCTCCTCCCCCTCTGGGGGAGGGGGACCGGCGAACGCCGGTGGAGGGGCCCTGTGCGGCGGCCAACACACCACCGCTTCGCGGACCCCCTCCGTCTCGATGCGTATTCGCATCGATCCACCTCCCCCTAATGGGGAGGAGAGATCTTTCTCCTAAGCCGCCGTCTTCAGGCGTTCCGGACCGATGCCCAGGAAGTCGCGCTTGCCCAGCGGCACGCCGTTGTGGCGCAGGATGTCGTAGGCGGTGACGACGTGGAACTGGAAGTTCGGGATCACGAACTCCAGCAGATAGTCCAGGCCCGTGAAGCCCAGGGTGACGCCTGGCCCAGCCGGCACGGTGATCTCGCGGGTCGCCGCGCCCTCGAAGCCGGCGGCTGGCGCGCTCTCGACATAGGCCAGGGTCTTGGCGATGCGCTCCTGCAGCTGGGCGAACGTGGTTTCGTCGTCGGCCATGGCGGGCGCCGCGACACCAGCGAGGCGGGCGATCGCGCCCTTGGCCGTGTCGGAGGCGCGCTGGATCTGGCCGGACAGCGGCAGCATGTCCTCGAACAGGCGGGCGGTGACATAGGCGTCCGGATCTAGCCCGGCCGCTTCGGCGTGGGCCTTGGCCTTGTCGAGCAGGGCCGAGAGCGTCTTGAGGCCGCGCGTGATCGAGGTCACGGCGACGTGCTGGATGGAAACGGACATGGCGGATCCTCGCTGGGCTCGACCCCTCCGGCCGGGCTGCACAGCGAGGTAGCTACGCCTATAAGCGTTTTCAATAACTACCTATGCGAAATACTTTAGCCACCGAACCGGTTTCGCCCGCTCCATTCCCTTCGCCGGGGAAAAGCACTAGAGAGACCGACCGTTCATTCAGCCGTGCGATCCCTCCCTTGCGACTGCCCCAGGCCCGCCTCGACCAGGTTCTCGACCGCTTCCGCGAAGTGGAGGCCCGCATGGGCGTCGCGACGGACGGGACCGAGATCGTCAAGCTCTCCAAGGAGCACGCCGAGCTGCGCCCGGTGGCCGAGGCCGTCGAGCGCCTGGCCAAGCTCTCCGCCGAGCGCGCCGAGCTGGACGAGATGGCCGCCGATCCCGAGATGGCCGCCATGGTCCGCGACGAGATCGACGCGCTGGACGAGAAGCTGCCCGCCCTGGAGCGCGAGCTGGCCCTGATGCTGGCCCCCAAGGACAAGGACGAGAACGCTTCAGCCATTCTCGAAGTCCGGGCCGGCACCGGCGGCGACGAGGCGGCCCTGTTCGCCGGCGACCTGTTCCGCATGTACCAGCGCTACGCCCAACTGCACGGCTGGCGCGTCGAGGTCGACAGCATCTCGGAGGGCGAGATGGGCGGCTACAAGGAAATCATCGCCTCGATCACCGGCGATGGCGTGTTCGGCCGGCTGAAGTTCGAGAGCGGCGTGCACCGCGTGCAGCGGGTGCCGGCCACCGAGGCGCAAGGCCGCATCCACACCTCGGCCGCCACCGTCGCCGTCCTGCCCGAGGCCGAGGACGTCGAGATCGACATCAAGGAAAGCGACCTGCGGATCGACACCTACCGCTCGTCGGGGGCCGGCGGCCAGCACGTCAACAAGACCGACTCGGCCGTGCGCATCACCCACTTGCCGACCGGCGTGGTGGTCACCTCGTCGGAAAAGTCGCAGCACCAGAACCGCGCCCGGGCCATGAAGAACCTGAAGGCGCGTCTCTACGACATGCAGCGCGAGGCGCTGGACACCGCCCGCTCGGACGCCCGCAAGAGCCAGGTCGGCAGCGGCGACCGCTCGGAACGGATCCGCACCTACAATTTCCCGCAGGGCCGGGTCACCGACCACCGCATTAACCTGACCCTCTACAACCTGGCCCGGATCATGGAGGGCGACGCCCTCGACGACGTGATCAACCCGCTGATCGCCGAGGACCAGGCCGAGCGCCTGGCCAGCCTCGAAGAAAGCTTCGGCTAATGGGTTGGACCCGCACCTACGGCGAGGACGAGCCCCAGCGGGTCAACAAGTGGCTGGCCCAGAGCGGCGTCTGCTCGCGCCGCGAGGCCGAGGCCCTGATCGCCGACGGCCTGGTGTCGATCGACGGCGAGGTCGTCGAGGACGTCGGGCGCAAGATCCTGCCGGGCCAGACCCTCGTCTTGGCCGACCGCGCCACGGCCAAGCTGGACTCGGCCTACACCTACATGATCCACAAGCCGGTCGGCGTGGTCTCGGCCCAGCCGGATCCCGGCCAGATCCCGGCCGCCCGCCTGCTGACCCGCCAGAACATCTGGGGCGGCGTCCCCGCCCCGATCCCCCAGTCGGGCGACCTGCTGCCGCCGATCGGCCGGCTGGACAAGGACTCGCGCGGCCTGCTGCTGCTGTCCCAGGACGGCGTCGTGGCCAAGGCGGTGATCGGCCCGCAGTCGGATCTGGAAAAGGAATATCGGGTCGCGGTGATGGGCGAGCTGACCGAGCACAAGCTGGAGCTGCTGCGCTTCGGCCTGGAACTGGACGGCCGCGAGCTGCGCCCGGCCGAGGTCGAGGTCATTTCCGACCAGCGCCTGCGCATCGTCCTGCGCGAAGGCCGCAACCGCCAGATCCGCCGGATGTGCGAGCTTGTCGAGCTGAAGGTCGTCGACCTGTTCCGCGTCCGCATCGGCCCCCTGACCCTGGGCGAAATGCCCGAAGGCCGCTGGCGGCCGCTGACCAGCGAAGAGCGGGCGGCGCTGATCGCGGGCTGAGGCGCCGGCGGCGCTTGCGTCGCGCTTCCCAGCGTGTAGACAGCCCCAAGGTTGAGTGCGGCGTCGGAGCGGAAGCGTGAGCCAGGAGCAGGCGGGCCGGATGACCGGCTTCATGCGCGGCTCGGCGCCGCGTCCCGCGCTGGACGCGCTGAGCACCTACGCCATCGTGCCCTGCGCCTTCGTGGCCAGCCGCCTGGCGCTGCTGGTCGTCGGCCTGCTGACCCAAGTGCATATTCGGCCGCTGACCACCGCGGGCAACCCGATGCATCTCAGCCACCAGCAGGCGCTCAACATCTGGGGCGCGTGGGACACCGGCTGGTATCTGGACCTGATCCTCAACGGCTATCAGCGCGCGCCGACCGCCGACGGCCAGGCCAATTGGGCGTTCTTCCCGGCCTTCCCCGCCCTGGCCAAGGGCCTGGCCCTGCTGACCGGCCTGACGCCCCTTCAGGCCATGCTGACGATCGCCAATGTCAGCTTCTTCCTGGCGCTGGTCCTGATCCACCGCCTGGCGCGGGCGGAATTCGACAAGAAGACCGCTGACCTCGCCGTCGTGCTGCTGTGCGTGGCGCCGGGCAGCTACATTTTCTCGTCGGCCTATACCGAGGCGCTGTTCCTGGCGGCCGTGACCGGGAGTCTGCTGCTGATGCGCCGCCAGCGGTGGATGGCCGCCGGCACGGTCGCCGCCCTGGCCGTGCTGACCCGCAATCTGGGCGTCGGCCTGCTGCTGCCCTACGCCTGGATGGTCCTCGAGCGGCTGCGCGCGGCGGTGCGTCCCGCGCCCGGCGAACCGGCCACGCCGCTCCGCGCCTCCGAGATCCTGCGCATCGGCTTCGGCGGCCTGATCCCCGTCGCCGCGCTGCTGGCCTTCATGCTGTATCTGCGAGAGCGCACTGGCGACGCCCTGGCCTTCCTGCATATCCAGAAGGGTTGGCGGCGCAGCCTGGACGCCCCGTTCTCGGCCCTGTTCGACGGCCTGCTGCACCCGTCGCGGACACCGGACGCCGACCTCCTGAGCCTGGCGGCCGCCTGGCTGGCGATCGGCTTGCTCGTGGCCCTGGCCTTGACGCGCAAGTGGCCTTTGTTCCTGCTGGCCCTGTTCCTGGCCCTGGTCCCGCTGGCCACCGGCGTCGCCTCGTTCTCCCGCTACGCGCTGGTCATCGCGCCGCTGTGGCTGGTGCTGGCCAGGACGCTGGCGGACCGGCCGAGGGCGGCCATGACCTGCGCCTCGGTGCTGGCCGTGCTGAACGGCTTCATGATGGTCGCCTGGACCCTGGCCTTGCCGGTGGCGGCATGAGCCCGCTCGGACGCGCCGCGCTGGGGGGCTTCGTGGCCTTACTGGCTGCGACCCTGTTGGGCCAGCTCGCCGCGCGCGCCAACCGCGCCGACGACGCGACCGCGACCGTCCGCCGCGACGGACGCAGCATCACGGTGCTGTTCGACAGGACAGCGCCGGCGGGCCCGCTCGGCCCGGGCTGGGCCAAGTCCGAGCCGGGCAAGGGCGCCCTGTCCGCCGACCGCACCGCCTATGTCCTGATGCCGACCTCGACCGCGGTCGGCGACGTCGAGCTGTGCCTGGTCCTGGCCGCCGACGGCCCGCGTGCGCGGCCGGTCGGCGTCGCCATCGACGACCACCCCATCGGCGCCTGGACGCCGCGCGGCGTCGGTCAGGAGACCGCCTGCTTCCTGGCCCCCAGCAAGGTGCGCTTCCGCAGCTACGACCTGCTGATGGTGTTCGACCTGGCCGACGGCGCGCCGATCCGCATCGTCAGCGCGTCCAGCCGGATCCGCCCGCCGGCGGCGTGAGCGCGGTCCCTCGCCCTTTGCCCCGGCGCTCGCTACCCTGCCGCCGTCGCCCAGTATGGGCTGGAGTAGACTGATGCGGACCCGGGAAGCCCTCCTCGCCGACGTGAACGCCGAGCTGCCCGACTACGACTGGGCCGACGGCGCGCGGCGGTACCTGGACGCCTTCTTCCAGCGTTATTCGCGCGAGCAGGTCGAGGGGTTCACGGCGACCAAACCGCTGGCGGCGATCACGCCCGAGGATCCGGCCGGCAGCCTGGCCGAGATCGTCAGCTACCTGAACCACTTCAGCAACACGATCCACCTGCTGCAACTGCCGCGCGGGGCCAAGGTGCTGGACGTCGCCTGCGGCGGCGGCTGGGTGTCGCACTGGCTGACGCGACTGGGCTACCAGACGGTCGGCGTCGACATCTCGGCCGAGTTCGTGGCCCTGGCCCGCAAGCGGCTGGCCGACGATCCCTATCTGGACCTCTCGCCGGAGACGCTGGACGGCATGTTCGTCACCGTCGACCTCGAGCGCGAGCCGCTGCCCGAGGCCCTGGCGGGCGGATTCGACGCCGCCGTCCTGGAATCGTGCCTGCACCACTTCGTCGACCCGATCGCGGCGCTGGAGAGCATCCGGCGCGGCCTCAAGCCGGACGGCGTGGTGCTGATCATCGAGAGCGAGAACCGCCGAGGCGCGATCAAGGACGAGTACATGCGGGTCATGGTCGAGACCCAGACCCTGGAGCGGCCGTATCCGCGCGAGCAGTTCCTGGAGATCCTGGCCCACGCGGGCTTCCCGGCGGTCGAGTTCCTGGGGCCGATCAACGGCTTCTTCGCCCAGAGCGGCCAGGGCGGCTACGACCTGAGCCAGGCCCTGGCCCGCATCACCGCCGAGGCCAATATCTGCCTGTGCGCGACCAACGAGGCGGCCTTGCTGCGCCTCGTCCCGTCGCGCGCGCGGCCGCCGGCGCCGGCGGCCGCGCCCAACCAACGGCTAGAAATGGCGACGCGCCTGCGCGGCCTCGTCCCGGCCTGGACGCGGCCCTTGCTGCGGCCGCTGGGGCGCTGGTTCCTGGCTCGGCGCTAGGCCGGCTTCGCCGGGGAGAGCGGGCCGCGCTGATCGCGAGGTGAGGGTCATTGCCCTCCGTAGATGAACTCGAAGCTGTAATAGCCCTTGGCCGAATCCAGGATATCGACCGCGAACTGGGATCCGCCGTCGGCGAGGTCCATGAGCCAGGCGTCGTTGGACTTGGCCATCACGCCGATATCGGCCTTGACCGCCTCGGCCAACAGCCAGCCGACCATCGCCGCCTTGGTTCCGATCCCATCCGCGCCATCGCCGCCGTAGCTGGCGAAATAGTCGGCGCGGCTGTCGATCAGGGCGTGGACCTTGTCGTCCGTCGGCGTTCCGCCGAAGATCGTCTTGTAGGCCTCGCGGGTGGAGTCGAACAGGCTGAGCGATCCGTACTTGGCCGCGAAGCCCGCCTTGCCCTCGCCGACCTTGCCCAGATTGACCGCGAAGTTGATGTAGCGGTTCTCGAGATTGAACGACTGGTAGTAGGCGCTGTTGAGGCTGTTGGCGTTCGGTCCGATCGGCGAAACGAGATAGTCTATGCCCGCCTGGCCAGGGATCTTCCCCGTGAAGAACTCGTAGGCCAGCGTGGCCACCGAGGTCGTGGCGCTGGCCATCGCCTTCACTTCGGAAAAGACCTTGGTCACGTCCATCGCACCGACGGCCACGCGCCCCGAGAGATCAAGAACGATCGCGGCCGTGTCCGCCGCGCCAATGCGCAACAGATTGCCGACCATCATCGACCAGCCGTCGCCGATGGGAACGAGCGCGTTCGTGAACTTGACGAACTCCATGTTCTTCAACGTGTCGACGCCGTCCGGCGAGCCGGAACGGGTGTCCTTGACCTGATACGTGTCGGCGACCTTGGTGATCGTGTATTGAAAGGCGAGGCCGCCGAAGGCCGCCGTATCGCCGCCGGCGCCGCCGTCCAGAAGGTCCGCGCCCGCGTTGCCCGTGAAGGTGTTCGTCGCGTCGTCGCCGGTCAGGTTGTCGTCCAGAGGGGATCCGACGACGTTCTCCACCGACACCAGCCTGATCCGCTCGCCGGCGGCGAAGCTCTGGATCGCGGTGTTCTTCAGGTCCAGCGTGACCGCGGTCGCCCCCCAGGCGAAGACGATCGTATCCCACCCCTCGCCGCCATCGACAGTATCCAGCCCCGCGCTCTGGGAAATCGTGTCGTTTCCGCCGTCCCCGAAGATGACGTCGTCGCCCGCTTCGCCCGTCAGGTAGTCGGCGCCGTCGCCGCCGTGAAGAACATCGGCGCCGTCGTCGCCGATCAGCCAGTCCTCGCCTTGGTCGCCAAGCAGCAGGTCGTCGCCCGCCCCGCCGTAGAGGCTGTCATTGCCGTCACCGCCGTGGATCTCGTCGTCGCCGGCCGCGCCGTTCAGGAAGTCGCGGCCACCGCGTCCCTCGATCAGGTCGTTCCCAGCGCCGCCGTCGATCTCGTTGCGGACCTCGTTGCCCCGCAAGGCGTCGGCGAAGGCCGAACCGACGATGTTCTCGATCGAGATAAGCGTGTCGCGACCCTGGCCCGTGTCCTGCGGTCCAGTGATCGCGAGATCGACCTTCACCGCATTCCTGGCGTCCCGCAGATCGATATAGTCGTTGTCGGGACCGCCATCGATGACATCGTCGCCAAGGTCGGGCACGAAGATGTCGCTGGTCCAGCCCCCGGTCAGGATGTCGTCGCCGGTCGTGCCCTTGATGTAGGTCGACATGACCGCCTCCACCGCGCTCCTCGCCAAGCTTCAGTGTTTGGCGGGGTTGGTCGGCGCTTAAGCTCTATTTTCGGTAGGTCAATCGCAAAATACGAAACCGCACCGTGCAAGCCGTCGCGCCGGCGTCAGATCGCCTTTTCCACCGGCCCCACCAGCACGACCGAGGTCTCGATCTGGCGGTCGGAGACGGTCCAGTAGCGGCGCAGCAGCTGCTCGGCCTCGTCCGGCGGCGCCTGGCGGAAGCCGTGCTTGCGATAGAAGTCGATGGCCCAGGTCGCGGCCGCCCAGGTCCCGACCAGCACCGGCCCCGACGCCTGCGCCATCAGATGGCCCATCAAGGCGCCGCCGACGCCCTGCCCCTGCGCGGCGGTCACGACATAGGCGTGGCGGATCAGGTCCACCGGACCGACGCGCTGCAGACCCATCACCCCGGCCAGCGCCCCATCGACCTCGGCGCCCCAGAACCGCACGCCGGCGGCGATCTCGTGGGCCAACTCCTCGGCCGGCATGTAGGGATCGCCCAGACAGTCGTCGGGGACCGCGCCGCGATAGCGCTGGGCGGCCTCGTTGATGATAGCCAGCATCGCCGGGACATCCGCGTCGTGGCAGGTTCTGATCGTCGGCATGGTCATGGTCGCTCCCGGTTGTGGCGCGGGAAGACATGCCAGCTGGGCGGCCTGGCGGATTGGACGATGTTGCGCGTCAGGCCCGCGCCAGAGCCCCCGGCGTGAAGCCGTAGCGGCGGACGAACAGGCGGTGCATGTGGCTCTGGTCGGCGAAGCCCGCCGCGGTCGCCGCGCCGGCCAGGGGCTCGCCGGCCACGATCAGCCGCCGAGCGGCCAGCAGGCGCCGCTCGATCAGATAGGCGTAGGGCGTCATGCCGAAGGCCCGCGCGAAGGCCCGCACGGTCTCGAAGCGCGACAGGCCCGCCTCGGCGGCCAGCTCGGCCAGGCCGAGGGCGCGGGTGGGATCGGCCTCGATCAGGGCCTTGGACCGCCGGATCCCGGCCGGCGCGCCGCGCCCCGGCGGTGGCGTCTTCTCCAGGCCGAGGCCCGCCAGCAGGGCCGGCGCCAGTTCCTCGACGGCCAGCGCCTCCTCGCCGTCGACGACGAGGCGGCTCAGCAGGCGTCGCACGCGGCGCGCGGAGGCGGCGTCTTCATCCACGGGGCGGAGGAACTCGAAGGCGCGGGCGGCCGGGCTGATCTCGCTCCAGATCCTGGCCAGGAAGTCGGCGTCGAAATAGACCATCGACCAGCGCCGGCCGGTCTCACCGACAGGACGACCGTCGTGGATCTCGCCTGGATTGACGGTGATGACCTGACCCGCCTGGGCCTCGACCTCGCCGCGGCCGCTGGCCGAGCGGTGGGCGCCGGCCTCCATCAGGCCCAGGCCGTGTTCGTCGTGATAGTGCCGGGCCAGGGCGCGCGCGGACGAGAGCCGAACGAGCAGGGCGTGCTGGCGCGGCCGCGACACCACGCTCGCCGTGTCGTCCGCCCGCCCCATGGGACCGTCAGCCTTTCGCGGGCCGCCGGCGGCGCGGCACACGGACCACGGCCTCGCCGTCCATGATCGGCTCGTCGCCGACCAGGCCCTCGCAGCGCAAGGTCACCCGGGCGCTGACCTCGTCGATGGCCGCGACCGTGACGCGGGCGGTGACGACGTCGCCGATCCGCACCGGCTTGTGGAAGGCCAGGGTCTGGGACAGGTAGATCGAGCCCGCGCCCGGCAGGATGGTGCCGACCACGGCCGAGCCGAACGAGGCCGACAGCAGGCCGTGGGCGATCCGGCCGCGATAGGCGGTCTTGGCCGCGTAGGCCTCGTCCATGTGTACGGGGTTGAAGTCGTCCGAAGCCTCGGCGAATTGGGCGATGCGCGCCTCGGTGACGGTCACGTGCTTTTCGGCGACCATCCCGACGGACAGTTCTTCCAGGATGTAGCCGCCTGACGGATGAGCTTGGATCATGACGCGGCGTTAGCGGTCACGGCGCGTCCTGGCTAGCGAAAATGCGCCGTGCGCGGAGCGCGCCTCGCTCACCGGACGGGCTTGGGATAGGGCGTGAACGCCTCGAGGCTGACCGAGCCGCGCGGGAGCCGCGAGCCCTGATCGACCAGGGTCACGATGTCCATGCGGCACAGCTCCGTGCCGCTGGTCTTGGTCACCAGGGTAGCGTCGCGGTCCAGGAAGTCGGCGCCGTTGGGCCGGTTCACATAGAGGGCGCCGCCCGGCATCTCATAGACGATGGCCGTCTTGTCGATGATCCGCGACGCGCCGCTCAGGCGCAGATTGATGCAGTCGACCGGCTTGCCGGCGGTGCGGCCCTCGAGCAGCTTGGCCAGCTCGGCCTCGGGCGGCGCGCGGTGCTTTTCGGCCGCGCCGGCGGCGGAAGACGTGGCCAGCACGGCGAGAACAGCCAGCCCATGAAGCATCGTGCGCATCGCGCGTCTCCCTATTCGGCCGCCAGAACCTCGGCGTCCTTCGCGGCCTGAAGTTCGGCCGCCTTCTTCTCGACGAGCTCGACGATGTGATCGATCATGCCGTCGTTGGATTGCTTGTGGTCGGGCTTGCCGGCCATGTAGACCATGCCCGCCCCGGCCCCGCCGCCGGTGAAGCCGATGTCGGTCATCAGCGCCTCGCCCGGTCCATTGACGACGCAGCCGATGATCGACAGCGACATCGGGGTGGAGATGTGGGCCAGCCGCTCTTCCAGGGCCTCCACCGTCTTGATGACGTTGAAGCCCTGCCGCGCGCACGACGGGCAGGCGATGATGTTGACGCCGCGATGGCGCAGGCCCAGCGACTTCAGGATGTCGAAGCCGACCTTGATCTCCTCGACGGGATCGGCGGCCAGCGAGACCCGGATGGTGTCGCCGATGCCGGCCCACAGCATCGAGCCGATGCCGATCGAGGACTTCACCGTGCCGGTGCGCGTCGCGCCGGCCTCGGTGACACCCAGGTGCAGCGGGCAGTCGATGGCCTCGGCCAGCTGGTAGTAGGCGGCCACGGTCATGAACGGGTCGGACGCCTTCACCGAGATCTTGAACTCGTGGAAGTCGTGGTCCTGCAGGATGCGGGCGTGGTTCAGGGCGCTTTCGACCATCGCCTCGGGGCACGGTTCGCCGTACTTTTCCAGCAGTTCCCGTTCGAGGGAGCCGGCGTTGACGCCGATCCGCATCGAGCAGCCGTGGTCGCGGGCGGCCTGGATCACGTCGCGGACCCGGTCGGCCGAGCCGATATTGCCCGGATTGATCCGCAGGCACGCGGCGCCAGCCTGAGCCGCCTCGATGCCGCGCTTGTAGTGGAAGTGGATGTCGGCCACGAGCGGCACGCGGGCCTCGCGGGCGATGGTCTTGAACGCGGCCGTGCTCTCGACGTCCGGGCAGCTGACGCGGACGATGTCGGCGCCGGCCTCCTCCAGCTGACGGATCTGCTCCAGCGTCGCGGCGGCGTCGCTGGTCAGGGTGTTGGTCATCGACTGGACGGTGATCGGCGCGTCGCCGCCCACCTCGACATTGCCGACGCGGATCTTGCGCGATTGCCGGCGCGTGATCATGCGCCAGGGACGGACGTGCGTGTGGTCTGCGGCCATGGGGGTAATTTAGAGGGTCTCTGCCAGGAACTGAAGGGCTTCCCTTCCCAAACCCGCCCTCCCCGGCGAAAGCCGGGGCCCAGATTCATCCGGAGAGGTTGGAGATGACGCGCCAAGGCCCAGCGCGAGCCTTTCAAGGCCCCGGGCTCGATCTGGGTCCCGGCTTTCGCCGGGGAGAGCGGATTATTATTGCGGCTTAGCCGCCGCGACCGGAGCCGCCACCGGCTTCGGCGCGGCCGGCGCGGCCGGGATCAGCTTGTCGAGCGCGGTCTGGTTGGATTGCAGGCGGCCGGTCAGGACGCCATTGCCATAGACCTCGAACACCGCCGGATCCGAGACGTCGGCGGTCAGGCCGGCCATGCGCGGGGCGCGATAGGCCTCGCCGGCCGCCAGGGCGCGGGCGAAATAGACTTGGCCGCCGGCGCCGCGCACCACCAGGGTGGCGGCCTTGCGGGCCTGCAGGATGACGCCCGAGGTTTCGGTGGGCGAGGCGCCCAGCACCGCGCCCTTGGGCTTGAATGAACCGCCCAGCACGAACTGGGTGCTGGGATCAATGACGCCGTTCTTGGCGTCGGCCGTCTCGCGCGCCTTGGCGGCGGCGTGGGCCGCGTCGACCGAACCGCCATTGGCGGCGGCGTCGTCGAGGCCGGGGGTCTTGTAGGGCTCGGGCGTGGTCGACTCGACCGGGGCCGGCAGCGGCGCGCCCAGGGCGACCTGGCTGTTGCTGGCATGGGCCTGGACCTGGGTCGAGGCGGCGGCCGGGGCCACCTGCGGCGGCGGCTCGTCCTTGGCGATGGCGCGCTGGGCGACATTCCACAGCAGGATGGCGCCGACCACCAGCAGGCCGCCGGCGAAGATCAGGGCCAGACGCGGATCGCGCTCGCGGCGCACGCCGACCGGGGCGCGCAGCTCGGCGCCCTCGTCCGGAGCGTCAGTCTTGAAACGGGCGACGGCCGCCTCGCCGTCCAGGCCCAGCAGGCCGGCATAGGCGCGGACATAGCCGATCGTGAACGGGCGCGAGGGCAGGTCGTCGAGGCGCATGTCCTCGAGGGCCTCGATATAGCTCTGGCGGATGCGGGTGCCGTCGGCGACGTCCTGGGTGGTCAGGCCGCGGAACTCGCGGGCCGCCTTCAGGGCCAGGCCGATGTCGGCGCCCCCCTCAAGCGATGGTTGCGAAACCGCCACCGGCGTATCGTCCGTATCGACGTCGGTGACGAGGTGCAAACGCCTCACGTTGCCCATATCCAGCGGCATGAACGACTAAACGCCCCCAAAATCGCGCCGCACGCGAAGCGCGGCGCACTCCCCCACTCCGTATGGCACGGAGGTCTTAACAAGTGTTTGTGGATATCAAACTAAGTAGCGGGATTCAATGTACTAAAAGGTGACGCTTGGTTAACGGTCAAGCTTTTGTCACACCGCCACATAGAGCTTCCGCGCCAAGGTTTCGATCTCGCCGCGCAAGGATCCGCTGGTCCCTTTCAGCAGGGCCTCGACATTGCGCCGAGCCGCCTCGCGATCGCATGACAGCACCATCTGCTTGACGGGTCCGATGCCGGCCGGCGGCATCGAAAGCGCCTCGAAACCCAGCGCGATCAAGGCGAACGCCTCCAGCGGGCGGCCGGCCATTTCTCCGCAGACGGATACCGGCGTGCCGGTGTCGGCGCAGGCCTGCTGGATGGTCTTCAGCGCGCGCAGGGCGGCCGGCGACAGCGGATCGTAGCGATCCGAGACCTTCGGATTGCCCCGGTCGGCGGCGAACAGGTACTGCATCAGGTCGTTGGTGCCCACCGAAACGAAGTCGGTCATCGGCAGCAGTGCGTCGAGATGCCACAGCAGCGACGGGGCCTCGATCATGGCCCCGACGTCCAGGCGCGACGGGGCCGGACGGCCGCGCTTCAGGGCCCAGGCCACTTCCTGGTCCACGAACGAGCGGGCGGCGCGGAACTCGTCGACATTGGCCACCAGCGGGAACATGACCTTCAACGGCCGGCCCGCGGCGGCCTTGACCAGGGCGCGGATCTGCATGCGCAGCAGCGCAGGACGGTCCAGCCCCATGCGCACCGCGCGCCAGCCCAGGGCCGGATTGTCCTCGCGCTCCAGCTCCATGTACGGCAGCAGCTTGTCGCCGCCGAGGTCCAGCGTGCGGAAGGTCACCGGCATGCCGTCGGCGGCCTCCAGCACCTTTTCGTAGAGCGCCGTCTGGGCTTCCAGGCGCGGCAGCTCCTCGGCGACCATGAACTGGAACTCGGTGCGGAACAGGCCGATGCCCTCGGCCCCGGTCTCGGCCAGGATATCAAGGTCGACGGCCAGGCCGGCGTTCATCAGCAGCGAGATCTTGGCCCCGTCCTTGGTGATCGGCGGGGTGTCGCGCAGGCGGGCGAACTCGGCCTTGCGCTGGGCGCGGACCTCCATCCGGACCTTCAGCGCCTTGACGACGTCGGGACGCGGCCGCAGCCAGGCCTCGGCGGTCTCGGCGTCGACGACCACGGGATCGCCCTCGCTGACTCGGTCGCGCAGGCCGGCCAGACGGCCGACGCAGGGGATGTCCAGCGCCCGGGCCACGATGCCGGCGTGGCTGGCGGCCGAGCCTTCCTCCAGCAGGATGCCCTTCAGCTTGGTGCGATCGTATTCCAGCAGGTCGGCGGGACCCAGGTTCCGGGCGATCAGGATGGCGTCGTCGGGCAGGACGCGGACGTGGTGCACGTCGCCCGACAGGTGACGCAGCAGCCGGTCGTTCAGGTCTTCCAGGTCGTGCAGCCGCTCGCGCAGATAGGGGTCGCGGGCCTGGCCCAGCCGGGCGCGGTGCTCGGAGCGGACCCGCTCGACCGCGGCCTCCGCCGTCAGGCCCGAGCGCACCGCCTCCTGCAGCGACCGGTTCCAGCCCCGATCGTGGGCGAACATGCGATAGGTTTCCAGCACCTCGTAGCTGGCGCCGACCAGGCCGTGCTGGCCTTCCAGCATCTCGTCGATCTGGGTCTGCAGCGTCTCGATTGCGTAGGAGAGCCGCGCTTCCTCGGCCAGGGCGTCGTCGGACAGCAGGGTCTCGGGGGCCACCGGCTGCTCGTGCAGCACGGCCACGCCATAGGCGAGACCTTCGGCGAAGCGCGAGCCCTTCAGCCGCTCGGGCTTGTGCGGGGCCAGCTCGACGTCCTTGAGCTCGGCGGCGCCCAGGAGCTCGCTGGAGCTGACCATCTCGGCCAGGACCATGGCGATGATCTGGAGGTCCTCGACCTCCTCCTCGTCATAGACCCGCTCGGTGCGGTTCTGAACGACCAGCACGCCGATGGCGCGGCCGCCGCGCAGCAGCGGCACGGCGAGAAAGGCGTGGTAGGGGTCTTCGCCGGTTTCCGGACGGTACGAGAACTGCGGGTGGCTGGCGGCGTCGGACAGGTTCAGCGGCCGGCCCAGGCGCATGGTCTCGCCGACCAGGCCCTCGCCCGGCTGCAGTCGCGTGACGTGGACGGCCTCGCGGGCCAGACCCTCGGTGGCGAACAGCTCCAGATCGCCCGAGGCCCGGCGCAGATAGATCGAGCAGACTTCCGCCACCATCGAGATGGCGATGGTGCGCACCACCATGTCGAGCTTGGCCTGGGCGGGACCGCCGCCGGCCATGGCCTCGCGAATCTGCCGAAGCAGGCTGCGTGGTCCCCGAACGGCCATGCCGGATGCCGCCATGTCGTCTGCGCGCGCTCCCTAACCCTGAACACACGGTCTAGCCCAGCTTCAAGCGCCAGGGGTTAAGACCGTTCCATCCCTAGATGGGGGCTATAGCAGATTTCGCACCGGGACCAGCGGCTCCGGACAACCGAACAGTGATTAGGTGTGGCGGCGCGAAAAAGTGCCGCCCAGATCAACCGGGCGGCGCAGGTTCACGCTAGAGGAGGGATCGGAACTCTAACGCTTCGAACCGGACCTAGCGGCGATAGCCGTAGGCGTAGCGGTCGTCGTAGCGGTCGTAGCGGTGGCCGTGACGCTCGTAGGCGTAGCGGTTGTCGTAACCGTAGCGGCCATCGCTGTAGCGGTTATCGTAGCCGTAGCGCGGAGCGGTGCGGTAGCCGCTGCTGTAGCGACGGTCGTACTTGTCCTTGGCCGTCGTCGCGCCCAGCGCCGCGCCGGCGACCGCGCCGATGGCGACCGCGTCGCCCTTGCCGTGGCCCAGGGCCGCGCCGGCGACGCCGCCGATCAGGGCGCCGACGATGGCGCGGTCGGTCTTCTCGCCGGCGAAGGCGGCGGTGGCGGGGGCGACCAGCGCGCCGGTGATGGCGACGGCGACGACGGTCTTGGTGAACTTGCCGATGGTCTTCATGGCAGGGCTCCTCATCGTAAGAGCGTCGCCCCCTTTCCCGAAAGTGAGATTGGGCGGCGCTGTTGATGTCTGTTGTAAGGGGCCGCGCCTGAACCTGATTTGAACCGCGCCGTTCAGGTTCGCGTCATGTTGGGAAAAAGTTTTAGGCCTCAAAAACTGTCATCCCGGCCAAGCGCGAAGCGCGCCGAGCCGGGACCACCGGAAGCGCCGAGCCTGTGACGGTCCCGGCTCTCCGCTACGCCGCGGCCGGGATGACAGGTTGGGCGGCCGGCCGATGCAGCCGCACCGACCACAGCACGCCCGCCAGCATCAGCACGATCGCCGCCGTCTCCAGCCCGCGCGGCCACCTCCCGTCGTGCAGGAAGCCGTACAGCAGGGCGAACAGGGTCTCGAACACGATCAGCTGGCCCGACAGGCTCAGCGGCAGCAGGCGGCTGGCGGCGTTCCATAGGCCGTTGCCGATCACCGAGGCCCCGATCGCCACCGCGAAGCTGACCGCCCAGAACCCGCCCCAGGCGGCCGGGGCGTGGACCTTACCGCCCAGCAGGAAGGCCGGGACCACCAGCAGCAGCGACAGCAGGCCGGTGGCCAAGCCCGTCAGCAGCGACCATTCGTGGCTGGTGAACTTCGGGGTCGCGGCCAGCCGGCGGGCGTTCCAGACGGCGTAGGCGGTCCACATGGCCAGGGCCAGGGTCGCGCCCAGCACGCCCACGACCTGTCGGCCGATCCCGCCCCCGTGGCCCTGCGTGAACACCGAGACGTTGATGCAGACCCCGCCGGCCACGACCAAGGCCAGCGGCGCGGCCAGCTGGCGGAGCGGAACCCCCTCCCCCGGCCCTCTCTTTCCAGGATGCGCGCCCACCAGGGTTACGGTCACCGGCAGCAGGCCGATGATCAGCGAGGCCAAGGCCACGCCCGCGCTCTGCACCGACACCGACAGGCCGACATAGTAGATCAGGTTGCCCAGCAGGCTGAGCAGGACAAGATCGCGCCAGTCGCGGCCGTCCATCTTCTTCATCACCGTCCGCCAGGCCGGGGCCAGCAGCACCGCCGAGGCCAGGCCGTAGGCGATGTAGCGTCCCGCCGTCATCTGCAGCGGCGTGAAGGCCGAGAGCAGCTTCGGCGCCAGGAACACCCCGCCCCAGAACGCGCCGGCGATCAGGCCGCACAGCAGGCCGAGGACGAGGTTGCGGGGGGAGGTCATGGCCCTCGCTTAGCATCGCCTCCGGCCGGAGGCTTGGCGAAAGCTCTCGAAGGTTTGGCGGAAACTCCCGAGCGCCCCCTCCGTCACGATGCGTATCCGCATCGCGCCACCTCCCCCGCTACGCGAGGGAGGAGAAGACTCGCCCTCCTCACCCGTGAAACGGGGGAGGTGGATCGGCGCGGATACGCGACGAGACGGAGGGGGCGCTCAGCCCCGCCCTTTCCGCCAGGCCCCCGGCGTGACGCCCAGCGCCGCCTTCATGCGCTTGGTCAGGCCGCTCTGGTCGCCGTGGCCGGTGCGCACGGCGATCTCGGCGATGGAGAGGCTGGTGTCCGACAGCAGCCGCTGCGCCGCCCGCAGTCGCGCGTTCGACAGCGCCGCGTGCGGCGTCGTCCCGTAGGCCTCGGAGAAGCGCGCGAAGAAGCGGCTCTGGCTCATGCCGGCCTCGGCGGCGAGGTCGCGGACGGTCAGCGGACGGTCGTAGCGGGCCTCGATCAGGGCGGCGGCGCGGGCCAGGCGCGGATCGACCCTGATCGGCGCCGCCGACAGGCCGCGCAGCAGCAGCGGCGTCCACAGGCTGGCCACACCGTCCTCGATCGCGCCGGGCGCCTCGCCGGCTAAGTAGTCGAGCAGGCCGCGCACCGCGCCGGTCACCGGGGCGAACGGCCGCTCGCGCAGGCGCTCGAATGGCTTCATCAGCGCGCCGCCGATGTCGGCGACCACGAACAGGTTCTCGCCCGAGGCGGCGAAGGCGTGGCGCGCGCCGGGCGGGACCACCGCCGCGCGGCCCGGATCGACCCGCCCGCCCCGGCCCTCGATCTCCATCTCCAGCACGCCCCGGCGCGGCAGCACGATCTGGTCGAAGGCATGGACGTGCGGCGGCGCGTCCTCGCCATAGCGGCGGAACGACAGTTCGGCGGGGGCGGAAAGGTCGTGGCCCATGGGCCTATTCTATCCCCCGCTCTTCCCGGCGAAAGCCGGGATCCAGATCTCATGGCGCTTGAGTGGGTTGGAAAGGCGCGGAGCCCTTGGAGCCCGCCCCAGCGCTGTTCCATCTGGGCCCCGGCTTTCGCCGGGGAGAGCGGAATGAGGGGAGCCTAGCCGTGTCCCGGCAGGGACAGCGGCGCATCGGCGTCGGCCACCAGGCGTCGCGCCTGCTGCAGGGCCGCGTCGATGTCGTTCTCGATGAACTCGACCTCGAGATCGGTCAGCGGGTGCGGGGCGGCGACGACATTGCGCAGGTAGGCGCGCTTTTCCGGCTCGGTCATGGTCCACCAGGCAACCGTGTGCCCCTCCTCGATCACCGCGTCGCCCATGGCCAGCAGGTCGTCGGTGTCGAAGATCGGCTGGCCAGGCTTTTCGGGGAACCACTGACCGTCGTCCGGCAGGGCCTGGTCCAGCTGGCGCAGCAGGGCGGCCAGCCACGGGCTGATCAGCAGCGGCTTCTCATAGCCGTCGCCGAACTTGGCGCGCAGCAGCAGGTCGTAGAGCAGCTCCAGGCCCGCGTCGCCGTGGAAGGTGACGGTCTTGGCGTCGGGGTCGAACTTGAAGACGTCGGACATGGGGACTCCGTGGGCTCACGGCCCTCATAACGTCCGAACGCGACGTTTTCTTGCAAGTTCAGGATGCGCCCCCTCCGTCTCGCCGCGTATTCGCGGCGATCCACCTCCCCCGCGAGCGGGGGAGGATGAAGCGGTCTCCTCCTCACCCGTGAAACGGGGGAGGTGGCGCGGCGCGGATACGCGCCGTGACGGAGGGGGCGTCCCCTCCGCCGGCATTCCTAAAGCTGATCCAGCCCGTACACCGCGTGCAGCGCCCGCACGGCCAGTTCGGTGTAGGCCGCGTCGATCAGGACCGAGATCTTGATCTCCGAGGTCGAGATGACCTGGATGTTGATGTTCTTCTCGGCCAGGGCCGCGAACATCGACTGGGCGACGCCGGCGTGGCTGCGCATGCCGACGCCGATGACCGACACCTTGGCGACGTCCTCGTTCACCGCGACGTCCTCGAAGCCGATCTCCTCGCGGGCGGCGCGGACGATCTCGACGGCGCGAGCGGCGTCACGCTTGCCGACCGTGAACTCCATGTTGGCGGTGTCGGCGCTGCGGGCGCGCGACTGCACGATCATGTCGACATTCACATTGGCGTCGGCGAGGCGACCGAAGATCTGCGAGGACACGCCCGGATGGTCGGGCAGGCCCAGCAGGGTGATCTTGGCTTCGTCGCGGCTGTAGGCGACGCCCGAGACGATGCGCTTTTCCATGATTTCTTCCTCGTCGCAGACGATCGTACCTTGTCCGGGCGCTTCCCCCGGCTCGACGAAACTCGACAGCACCCGCACCGGGACGCGATGGGCCATGGCCATCTCGACCGAGCGGGTCTGCAGCACCTTGGCCCCAAGCGAGGCCATTTCAAGCATCTCTTCGTAGCTGATCTTGGCCAGGCGCTTGGCCTTGCTCTCGATCCGCGGGTCGGTGGTGTAGACCCCGTCCACGTCCGTATAGATGTCGCACGCGCCCTTGACGGCGGCGGCGATAGCCACGGCCGAGGTGTCCGAGCCGCCCCGGCCCAGGGTGGTGATGCGCTGATTGTTGGTCACGCCCTGGAACCCGGCGATGACGGCGATCTCGCCGTCGGCGAAACAGGCTTCCAGGTTGGCCGGCGGAATGTCCTCGATCCGGGCGCTGCCGTGGGCCTCGTTCGTCAGGATCGGCACCTGCCAGCCCAGGAACGAGCGGGCCTTGTGGCCCATGTTGCGCAGGGTCATGGCCAGCAGGCCGGCCGTGACCTGTTCGCCAGAGGCGACGACGGCGTCGTACTCGTCGTCCGACTCCGGAAGACCCTGCGCGGCGCGGCCGGCGCCGTCGGTCCAGGCGACCAGTTCGTTGGTCTTGCCCGACATGGCCGACACGACCACCGCCACCTGCTTGCCCGTCGCGACCTCGGCGGCGACCAGGCGCGCCACCCGGCGGATGCGCTCCAGGTCGGCCACCGACGTGCCGCCGAACTTCATCACCAGACGTGACACGTCTTCACTACCTCGAGGCTTGGTTATTTCTTGCGCCCGCGCGGCCGGATCGCTCCCCCTCGCGCAAGCCCGCGCCTTCTAGCGGGGGGATCGCGCAACGGCAATGTCGCGGAGGTGTCTTTTTTCTCCGGTCATGGCGCGAAAAACTCGGCGTGGTAGAGGAAGGCCATGACCCAAGCCGCCGCCCCCCCCCCCTCCTGGAGCATCGACCCCGCCGACGTGGCGCGGTTCTCGGCCATCGCGGCCGAGTGGTGGGATCCGCGCGGCAAGTTCGCGCCGCTGCACGTGTTCAATCCCTGTCGCCTGGCCTTTATCCGCGAGCAGGCCCTGGCGCGGTTCGACCGCGACGGCGCGGCCCGCGCGCCGTTCGAGGGCCTGTCCCTGCTGGACATCGGCTGCGGCGGCGGCCTGCTGAGCGAGCCGATGGCGCGGCTGGGGTTCGACGTCACGGCGATCGACGCCTCGGAGAACAACATCAAGACCGCCGCCGCCCACGCGGCCGAGCAGGGCCTTGCGATCGGCTACCGCCCCGCCACCGCCGAGCAGTTGCTGGCCGAGGGCGCGGGGCCGTTCGACGTCGTCCTGACCATGGAAGTCATCGAGCACGTCGCCGATCCGGGCCAGTTCCTGCGCACCTGCTCGCGGCTGCTGAAGCCCGGCGGGCTGATGATCGTCGCCACCCTGAACCGCACGCTGAAGGCCCTGGCCCTGGCCAAGATCGGGGCCGAATACGTGCTGCGCTGGGTGCCGCCGGGCACCCACGACTGGAAGCAGTTCCTGAAGCCCGAAGAGCTGCGCGCCTTCCTGGCCGGTGAGCCGGTCGAGATGCAGGGTCCGTTCGGCGTGGCCTATAATCCGCTGACCGGCCGCTGGAGCCGCTCCAGCGACGTCGACATCAACTACATGATGACCGTGACCAGGGATTGAAACGGCGCCGTTCGGGGAACTTCGGACCGGCGCGGGCTTTTGTTTGCGCAGGGACAATGAACCTGGATTGACGACCCGCTGTCGGGGGTCGGACGTCGATCCGTTCGCGTGGGAACGGAGACGAACACCATGACTTCCAAGACCTTGGCCGCGATACTGGCGACCACCATGGCCTGCGGCGCGATCGCCCCGGCCTTCGCCCAGGATTCGGCCTATCAGCAGAGCCTGCGCAACTACGACGACCAGCGCAGCAACTATTATGAGCGGGTCAGCGAGTATCAGGACCGCCAGGCGGCCTACGAGCGCGACCGCGCCAACTATCTGCGGGCCCGCGACGACTATGACCGCCGCTACGGGGTCGGCGCCTATGACCGCCGCTACCCGACCTATGCCGACCGCTACCGGGTCGCGCAGTATCGCGACAGCGCCGCCTACTATGCCGAGCAGGCCGAGTTCGAGCGCGCTCGCGCCAGCTATGAGCGGGCCCGCTACGATTACGACCGTCGCAACGGCGAAGGCGCCTATGACCGCCGCCACCCGTCGGAGGCCGACCGCTTCCGCACCGACGGCGTCAGCTACGCCAGCGGCTACGACGTCGGCCGCGAGCAGTGGGAGCGGGATCGCGACCGCTACTACAGCGCCCGCGACGCCTACGACCGCCGTCATGGCGTCGGCGCCTATGATCGCCGCCATCCCGGCGAAGGCGCCCGCTACGCCGCGCCCTATGCCGGCGCCTACAGCATCGACACCAGCGCCAACGTCTCCTACCCCAGCGACTGTCGCCAGGACGCCAAGCGCAACGCCACGGTGGGCGGGGTGATCGGGGCCCTGGCCGGCGCGGCCCTGGGCTCGAACGTCGCGGCCCGCAACGCCCGTCCGGAAGGCACCGTCCTGGGCGCCCTGGTCGGGGCCGGCGTCGGCGCGGCGGTCGGCAACGCCTCGGCCAAGTGCGACACGCGCGGCGCCTATTACAGCTACGACCAGACCCAGCCCTATCGCTACAGCGACGGCCGCTACGCCTCCGCCAGCGAACGCTGCCGCCTGGCCCCGGCCCCGACCGAGTACAACGGCCGGGTCGAGACTCGCTATGTCCGCGTCTGCCCCGACGCCGACGGTCGCTATCGCGTCGAAAGCTGATAAGACCCGAGCGAGCTGACGGTCGACTTGCCGACTTTCTGGCAACCGGCCGCCAGCTTGGGCGTTTACGACCCGAGGGATCTTAACCAAGAAACTACCGGAGAGCCGCCATGCGCGCCCGCCTGAAAGCCATCGTCCTGGCCACCGTTGTCGGTTTTACCGTCAGCTCGGTGGCCGTCACCGCCGCGGACGCCCAGTCGCGCAGCCGCCGCGTCCTGGTCTGTAACAAATCCAAGGCCAAGAACGGCGCCGTGATCGGCGCCCTCGGCGGCGCCCTGCTGGGCAACACCATCGCCGGTCACGGCAACAAGACCGAAGGCACCCTGCTCGGCGCCGGCGTCGGCGGCGTCGCCGGTCACGAGATCGGCAAGAAGAAGCGCAAGTGCCACTACGAATACCGCTAGTCGGCTAGCGCTTCACCGCGAAACACGAAGGGCGCCGGGCGCAGATCCGGCGCCCTTTTTGTTACATGATCCCTCTCTCATAGAGAGAGGGGTTCTCTATCGCGACGCTGGCTAGTTCACGTCCGTCTTCTTCAGGGCCGCCGGCGGCAGCGGGGCCACCGGGACGCCGTCCTCGACCAGCGCCTTGACCTCGGCGGGCGTGGCCTCGCCATAGATGCTGCGCTCCTCGGACTTGCCCTCGTGGATGGCGCGGGCTTCCTTGGCGAAGGCGTCGCCGACATTGTCGAAGTTCTCCTCGACGTGGCGGCGGACCTCGCCCATCGCCGTCATCATCATCTCGCGCATCTTGGGGTCGACGGCGGGCGCCGCGCGCTGAGCCTTCGTGCCCGCCACGGCCGGGGCCATGATCTGCTTGGACACGCCGCGCGAGCCGCACAGCGGGCACTCGACGAGGCCGCGCGCGGCCTGGTCGTCATAGTCCGCCGACGAGCCGAACCAGCCCTCGAATTGATGGGCCGCATCGCACTGAAGCGCGTACTTGATCATGGTCTCTAAATGGTGGGCTTCACGGCCCGACGAAAGGCCGGGCGTTCTGGAGGACCGGGATCGCCGCCCGCGCCGAGACGGCGGCGGACAGGTCGAGATCGGCCATCAACACGCCGGGCTCGTCGTGGTCAAGTTTTCCGATCACCTCGCCCCACGGTCCGACGACGATCGAGCGGCCCCAGGTGCCGCGACCGTCCTCGTGGAAGCCGCCTTGCGCCGCGGCGATCACGAACGAGCCGGTCTCGATGGCCCGGGCTCGCAGCAGCACGTCCCAGTGCGCCTCGCCGGTCGGACGGGTGAAGGCGGCCGGAGCCGTCAGCACCGTCGCGCCGGCCAGGGCCAGGGCCCGATGCAGGGCCGGAAAGCGCATGTCGTAGCAGATGGTCAGGCCGAACTTCGCCAAAGGCGTGTCGACGACCATCGCCCGTTCGCCCGGCGTATAGGTCGCCGACTCCCGCGCCGTCTCGCCAGTCGGCAAGTCCACGTCGAACATGTGCAGCTTGTCGTAGACGGCCACGATCGCGCCGGTGGGGTCGATGACCGCCTGGCGGTTGGCCGCTTTTCCGTCCCCGCGCCGCACCAGGGCCGAGCCGACGTCGATCCAGGTCCCGGTCTCGGCCGCGATGGCGCGCAGGCCGCCCACGACCGGATCGTCCTCCAGCGCCGTCAGGGTGGGCAGCAGCTTGGCCCGATCCTTCTGCACGACATTGCTGCATTCCGGGGTCAGGACGAACTGGGCGCCCTCCCCGATCGCCTGGCGAACCAGCGGCGCGACATGGGCCAGCGCCGCCGCGTGGGTGGCGGGCGTGCGGGTCTGGACGAGGCCGACGCGCAGGGTCATGCGGCCAGCATCTGATCCAGCTTGCCCTCGCGATCCAAGGCCATCATGTCGTCGCAGCCGCCGATGTGCTGGTCGCCCACGAAGATCTGCGGGAAGGTGGTGCGCCCCGAGCGCTCCATCATTTCCTGGCGCAGCTTGGGATCCATGCCGGCCTCGACCTCGGTGAAGTCGGCGCCCTTGTCGCCCAGCAGGGCGATGGCGCGGGCGCAGTAGCCGCAGAACGGACGGGTGTAGATGGTGACGTGGGCCATGCTTCGACTCGTGACTTGGCTTCGACTCGTGACGTGTGCGTCCTCATATAGGACGCGCTTGCATTTCTGTAACGCGCGCGACGACAGATAGGGTCACCCGCGCCGCCCCGGCCGCCAAAAGCGCTCGCGCGCAGCCCTCGGCCGTGGCGCCCGTGGTCAACACGTCATCAACGAGAACGATCCGCCGGCCGGCGACCTGCCCGCGCCTGGTTTCGGGGACGACGAAGGCGGCGGCGACATTGCGCCGCCGGCCCGAGGCCGACTTGCCGCCCTGGCTGGCGGTGTCGCGCTTGCGGGTCAGGGTGTCGGGCAGATAGGCCAGCCCCGCCATCCGGGCCAGCGGCCGGGCGATCTCGGCGGCCTGGTTGTAGCGCCGGCTCAGCAGACGGGCGCGGTGGACCGGCACGGGGACGATGGCGTCGCCCTCGGCCAGCAGCTCGGCGCTGGCCCGCGACAGCCAGCGGGCGAACAGGCCCGCAAGATCGGTGCGGTCGGCGTGCTTCAGCTTCAGGATCAGCTCGCGCGAGTGCTCGTCGTAAACGCAGGCGGCGCGGGCTCGCTGGAACGCCTTGGGCTTGGCCTGGCAGCCGGGGCAGCGCTCCAGCGCCGCGTCGGCATAGGGCATGGCCAGGCCGCAGCCGTCGCAGACCGGGTCATCCAGAAAGGTCACCTTCGCGAAGGCCGAGGCGTCCAGGCCGCCGCTCAGCGCCGCCTGGCCGTCCAGGCTGGACGGGGGCAGCAGCAGGTCCAGCAGACCGCGCCCGATACCCACGAGGCGAGGACCGGCTTTCCATCGTGATCCGGAATCGCCATGTTCCGCGCGCATGACCGCCTCGCCCCTGCTCTTCGACCGCACCTTGCACCGCGCCCGCCTCGAGCGCGCCGCGCCTGCTTACGCGTCCGCCGACTTTCTCAAGGCCCGGACGGCCCAGGACGTGGTCATGCGGCTGGAGACGATCCTGCGACGCTTTCCGACCGCCGTCGACCTCGGCGCGAGAAACGGCCATTTTTTCAAGGCCTTGAGCGACAGCGACGCGCGCGCCAACATCGACACGCTGATCGAGGCCGACCTCTCGGGCCGGATGCTGGGCGGTCGTGACACGCTCCGCGTGGTGGCCGACGAGGAGCGCCTGCCGTTCGGCGACGCGACCCTGGATCTCGTCGTCTCGACCCTGTCGCTACACTGGACCAACGACCTGGTCGGGGCCCTGATCCAGATCCGCCGCGCGCTGCGGCCCGACGGCCTGTTTCTGGGCGCGATCTTCGGCGGGGCGACCCTGACTGAGCTGCGCCAGTGCCTGCTGGCCGCCGAAGCCGAGCTGCTGGACGGCGCGTCGATGCGGGTCTCGCCGTTCGCCGACGCCATCGACGCGGCCGGACTGCTGCAGCGGGCCGGCTTCGCCCTGCCCGTCGCCGACGTCGATCGCGTCAAGGTCCGCTACGCCCACCCGATCGGCCTGCTGAAGGATCTCCGCGCCATGGGCGAGACCAGCGTGCTGCTGGACCGCTCGCGCCGGCCGTTGCCGCGCAAGGTGCTGTTCCGGGCGATGGAGCTCTATGTCGAACGCTTCGCGGAGGCCGACGGCAAGGTCCCGGCGACGTTCGAGATCGTCTCGGTGACCGGCTGGGCGCCGCACGACAGCCAGCAGAAGCCGCTGCGGCCCGGCTCGGCCAAGATGCGACTGGCCGACGCGCTGGGGGTCCAGGAGCAGTCGGCGGGGGACAAGGCGGGTTAGCGGATCTTTCGTGACGGCTCGCCGCCCTTAGGTCCCCGTCACCGCCGTCGAGATCTTGTCGAAGACCTTGTTCATGCCGCCGCTGAAGGCCGACATCGTCGCCACGACGGCCAGGGCGACCATCGCGACCATGATGCCCAGCTCGACCGCGGTCGCGCCGCTGTCGTCGCGCCAGAAGCGGCTCAGAGCAGATCGCGCAGCCAGGCGACCAGCGGAATGTCGGCCGGCGGCATCGGATAGTCCGCGAGTTTGTCGGGCTTCACCCATGCCAGCGCCTCATGCTCCTTGCGCGTCACTTGGCCTTCCCATCGACGCAGCAAGTAGAGTGGCATCAGGAGGTGAAAAGACTCGTAACCGTGCGACGCGAAAACGAACGGCGCCAGACAGGCTTGCGCGACCTTGATCCCCAGCTCTTCTTGCAGCTCGCGGATCAGACACTCTTCGGGCGTCTCGCCAAGCTCTACCTTGCCGCCCGGAAACTCCCACAGGCCCGCCAGTTGCTTGCCCTTGGGCCGCTGGCAGATCAGCACCCGGCCATCGACATCGATCAGGGCGGCGGCGGCGACGAGGACGGTGGGCTTGGTCATGGGGCGGGTGTGGCGCGACGATGCGACGCTGGCAAGAGCCGCATTCCCCGTATTTCCTTGACTTCGCACTTGCAACAAACGATATGGGCCCTGCGCTCAAGTCAGCGCTATCGGCGCTCCAGCCGCGTGAGGGTCCCTTTCGGACCAGCCTGTCGAGCGCCCTGAAGAGCTTCTCATTCGACCGCCCGTGCACGCGGGGCGCTCCCCAGACGACTTGCCAAGCAGCAAGCCGTGCGAGGATCGCGCGTGCTCGGCTTGGCGCATGAAAGACTGAACACACGTGACTCAATTCACCGACCTTGGCCTGGCCAAGCCGCTGCTGAAGGCCCTCGCCGAGAAGGGCTACAAGGAGCCGACGCCGATCCAGGCCCAGGCCATCCCGGTCGTCCTGCAAGGCAAGGACCTGCTGGGCATCGCCCAGACCGGCACCGGCAAGACCGCCGCCTTCGCCCTGCCGATCCTGCAGCGCCTGGCCGAGAACCGCATGCCGGCCCCGCGCCGCGGCTTCCGCTGCCTGGTGCTGTCGCCGACCCGCGAACTGGCCACCCAGATCGCCGACAACTTCAAGGCCTACGCCGTCCACATGGGCCTCTCGGTCCACACCGTCTACGGCGGCGTGAAGTATGGCCCGCAGATGAAGGCCCTGGCCGCCGGCGTCGACGTGCTGGTCGCCACCCCCGGCCGCCTGATGGACCACATGGCCGAGAAGTCGGCCAGCGTCTCGGGCGTCGAGATCTTCGTCCTCGACGAGGCCGACCAGATGCTGGACCTGGGCTTCGTGGTGCCGATCCGCAAGATCGCCGCCCAGATGTCCAAAAACCGCCAGAACCTGTTCTTCTCGGCCACCATGCCCAGCGAGATCGGCAAGCTGGCCGGCGAGCTGCTGAAGGACCCGGTGCAGGTCTCGGTGGCCCCGCAGGCCACGACGGTCGAGCGCATCGACCAGCGCGTCCTGTTCATCGAAGCCCAGCGCAAGCGTCCGCTGCTGGCCGAGCTGTTCGCCGACTCGAGCTTCTCGCGCACCATCGTCTTCACCCGCACCAAGCGCGGCGCCGACCGGGTGGCCAAGTATCTGAACGCCGCGGGCATCGAGGCCGCCTCGATCCACGGCGACAAGACCCAGGGCCAGCGCGAGCGCGCCCTGGCCGCCTTCAAGGCCGGCGAGATGCGGGCCCTGGTGGCGACCGACATCGCCGCGCGCGGCATCGACGTCAACGACGTCAGCCACGTGATCAACTACGAGCTGCCCAACGTGCCGGAGGCCTATGTCCACCGGATCGGCCGCACCGCCCGCAAGGGCAAGGACGGCATCGCCATCAGCTTCTGCGCCGATGACGAACGCAGCCTGCTGAAGGACATCCAGAAGGCCACCCGCCAGGTGATCCCGACCTTCGACCGCCGCAACGACAAGGGCCTCGCGGCCGCCGCGGCTGTCGCCGACAAGCTGGCGCCGCCCGAGAAGTACGTCGATCCGCGCAAGGTCGATCCCCGCAACGACGTCCCGTCCGAGCTGCGCCGCAAGCGCGCCCGGAACCGCAATGGCGCCCATGGCGGCGCCAACGGTGGCGGCAATGGCGGCGGCGGCCGCGCCGAGGGCGCCCAAAAGGCCCACGGCCGCGGTCCGCAGCGTCAGGGTCCAGGCCAGGGCCAGAAGGCGGCGGGTCCCCGGAACGAGTTCCGCGGTCCCAAGCGCCCGGCCGCTCCGGCCGAGAAGCGTTGGTCGCCGATCGACTAAATCGGCCACATTACAATAGGTTGTACCAACGGGGCGGCGAAAGTCGCCCCGTTCGCGTATCTGCGTTCTTTCGCCAAGGCGAAGCTTGTGTCCGCCTCGTCTATGGGTTCACCTTGATCCAGGGCCGGTCATCTGACCGGATGGGGGACCAAGCGATGGGCGAGGGCAAACCGCCCAACACGCCTGTTCTGACACGCATCGCCGGCGGCGAGATGGCCGAGCGCGTGCGTGCGTTCGGCTGGGAGCGGACGCCGCTCGGCGCGCGCGAGACCTGGTCGCCGGCCCTGCGCCTGGCCACCGACATGATCCTGGCCACCAACTTTCCCATGGCGCTGCGCTGGGGCCCCGAGCTGGTCCTGATCTATAACGACGCCTACGCCCCGGCCCTGGACGTGCATCACCCGCAGGCGCTGGGCGTGCTGCTCAAGGACACGCCCCCCGACTTCCAGACCTCGATCCGCTCGCTGCACGAGGACATTCTCAGCGGCGCCAGCGGCGGCTTCGCCTTCGAGAAGCTGCCCCTGTGGGTGCTGCGCGACGGCAAGCCCGAGAAGGGCTATTTCACCGTCAGCTACAGCCCCGTTCCCGACGCGACGGCCGCCAACGGGGTCGGCGGGGTGCTGGTCACCGCCGTCGAGATCTCGCGGTCGGTCAAGGCCGAGAAGACGCTACGCACCACCCAGGAGCGCTATGCCCTGGCGCGCGAGGTCGCCGGGGTCGGCGCCTGGGAGTGGGACATCAGGGCCAACAAGGTCTATGCCGACGCCCGCTACGCCGAGCTGCACAACGTCTCGCCCGAGTTCGCCGGCGCCGGCCTGCCCGCCCACAGCTTCACCCCCGCCGTCCATCCCGACGACCGCGACCGCATCCGCGACATCGCCCTCAAGGCCGCCTACGAGGGCGGCGACTTCTCCGAGGAATACCGCCTGGTCCAGGCCGACGGCTCGGTGCGCTGGGTCTTCACCCGCGGCCGCGCCTATCTGGACAAGGACGGCCAGCCGTCGCGCAACACCGGCGTCATCGTCGACATCACCGAGCGCAAGCGGGTCGAGGCCGAGCTGGCCGCCGCGCGCCTGGACCTGGACCTCGCCGCCCAGGCCGCCGGCATGGGCCGCTGGGATCACAAGCCCTATCTGGGTCAGCGGTTCTGGGACGCGCGAGCCCGGGCGATCTTCGGCTTGACCGCGGACGAGGCGCCCACCCAGGAGACCTTCGAGCAGCGGCTGCATCCGGACGACCTGGAGAGGGTCCGCGCCGCCGTGGACGCCGCCACCGATCCCAAGGGCGGCGGCGCGATCAATCTCGAATACCGCATCTATCGCGGCGACGACGGGGCGCTGCGCTGGGTCGAGACCTTCGGCAAGGCCTTCTTCGAAGGCGACCAGGTGGTCCGCTTCGTCGGCGTGGTCTCGGACGTCACCGAGCGGCGCGAGGCCGTCGAGCGGCTGCTGCGCCAGGAAGAGACCCTGCGGCTGGCCATCGACGCGGCCGACGTCGGCACCTGGGACTTCAACATGGACACCAACGAGCTGGTCTGGTCGGAGCGTTGTTTCGCCATGTTCGGCGTCAAGCCGGGCGAGCTGCCCACCGTCACGTCGTTCCTGGCCCGCGTGCATCCCAGCGACGAGCCCAAGGTCCGCGACGCCATACGCCAGGCCTTGGACCCGGCGGTGCGCGCCGACTACAGCATCGAGTTCCGCAGCGTCGGCCGCGACGACCACGTCGAGCGTTGGCTGGGCGTGAAGGGCAAGGTGTTCTTCGGCCCCGACGACAAGCCGCGCCGCTTCGTCGGGGCCGTGGTCAACATCACCGACCGCAAGCGGGCCGAATTGCACCTGCGGCTGTTGGTCAACGAGCTGAACCACCGCGTCAAGAACAGCCTGGCCACCATCCAGGCCATCGCCGCCCAGAGTTTCACCGGCGCCCGGGCGCTGGACCAGGCCCAGGAGGCGTTCTCCAGCCGCATCGTCGCCCTGGCCGAGGCCCACGACCTGCTCACCCGCGAGAACTGGGAAGGCGCCGAGCTGCACGACGTCACCGCCCGGGTGGCCGAGCTGCACGGCGGTCCCGCGCGGTTCGACCTGTCGGGCCCGGCGATCCGCCTGTCGCCCAAGACGGCGCTGTCCCTGTCGATGGCCCTGCACGAGCTGGCCACCAATGCGGTGAAGTACGGCGCCCTGTCGACGCCCGACGGCCGCATCCGGCTGGCCTGGGACCTCTGTCCCGATCCGGGGGCCGAACGCCTGGACCTGGTCTGGACCGAAACCGGCGGCCCGCCGGTCAAGCCCCCCACCGTCCGGGGCTTCGGCTCGCGCTTGATCGAACGCGGCCTGGCCGCCGAGCTGTCGGGCTCGGCGACGATCGACTTCCAGCCGGAGGGCGTGGTGTGCCGGATCCGGGCGCTGCTGGAGGCGTGAGGGCCGCAGCGCCCCCTCCGGCCCTCCGGGCCACCTCCCCCGTTTCACGAGGGAGGAGGGTTTCCTCCTCACCCGCGCAGCGGGGGAGGTGGCGCGGCGCGGATACGCGACGTGACGGAGGGGGCGCTCCCCCCTTCAGTTCCCGCTGCTGGCCGCCGCCCGAAGCGTCCCCGCGATCTGCTCGTCCGTGCGGCGCAAGGCCATCATCACCGCGCCGGCGACGATCAGCGGGATCACCGCCCAGACCAGCATCCCCGCCACGGCCAGGGCCGTCGCGCCGCCGATCAGGGCGGCGACGAACAGTTCGGCCAGGGCCGCGAAGAACGAGCCGCCGCGCCGACGGCGGAAGTCAGCGCGCTTGCCGGGCTTCTGATGCCAGACATTGATCAGTCCGGCGGTCCAGGCCGTCAGGCCCGCGCCGATCGCGGTCCACAGGCCGGCCAGCGGCTGGAACCAGGCCAGGACGCCGATCGGGACCACCAGCAGCACCGCGACCGGGATCAGGGCGGCGGCCAGCTTGGCGCGGTTTAGCACCGCCATCGGCGTCGGCGAGATGGCCAGCAGGTCGGGCGTGTCCTCGGCCGAGATCATGATCCAGGCCAGGCTCCCGGCCACCTGCCCGGCCAGGAACGCCACCCCGGCCGCGCCGCCCGACAGCACCCAGGCCGGCTGGTGCGAGGCCGTCCGCGCCAGGGCGAAGGCCAGAGGGACCATGTAGAGGATCCGCAGCAGCACCTGGGACAGCAGGGCCGCGTCGCGGCTGATCAGCCGCAGCTCCTTGCGCACCGTGGCCTGGAAGGCGCCGGCGGCGAAGGCTTTCGTGGGACCCTTGGCGCCCTTGCGAGTTTCGGCGCCCTGGGTGGCGGCGGCCGCGTCGGCGAAGCGGCGGCCCAGGGTCTGGGCGGCGAACAGGAAGATCCCCGCCCCCAAGACGACGAGGATCAGCAGCGGCAGCGGCTCGCCGGCGGCGGCGCGCAGCGGCAGGTCCGCGAACGGCGGCAGCTTGAAGCGGCCGTCGCGGGCGTCCAGGGCGATGCGGGCGAACAGGCTCTCGCTGGCCTGCTTGCCCATCAGGTTGCGATACTGGCTGGCCAGGAAGAAGGCCGCGCCGATCAGGGCCGCCATCACCTGGGCGACGGTGCGCGTGCGGCGCGGGCCGATCAGGGCGAACAGGGCCATGGCCAGCAGCAGGCCGACGCCCGAGGCCGCCAGGGCCGCCGAGGCGAGCACGACATAGACGCCCAGCCAGGCCGGATGTCCCAGCACGATCGACGGGGTCAGCAGCAACGCCGCCGGGATCATGAACCAGAGGCCGGCATGGACCGCCAGGCCCAGGGCTCGAACGAACAGGACCTTGCGCGGGGCCAGGGGCGAGGAGAACAGCAGATCGAGATCGCCCCGCTCGTAGAGCGCGTCCGCCGAGGCGGCCAGGGTGGTCGACAGCATCAGGGTCAGGATCACGGCCAGCACCAGGTCGGCGATCATCACCGACAGCGGGTTCACGGGCATGGCGACACCCCGCAGGCCCAGGCCCATGAAGATCCCGCCGATCAGGATCATCGCGCCGACAAGCCCGAACGCGATGACCGCGCCCGGTCCGCTGGACCGGCGGCCGGCCTTGAAGCCGCGCCAGGCCAGACGCAGCTCGTGGGCCAGCAGCCAGGGCGTGCTGGCCGGCTTGAACGGCAGACTCACGCGTGCGCCCCCACCGGATGGGCCTCCGAGGTCAGCTGCAGGAACACGTCTTCCAGCGTCTTGCCGCTGGCCTCGCCGGCCCTGTTGCGCAGCTCGTCCAGCGTGCCCTCGGCCATCAGGCGGCCGCCGGCGATGATGCCGATGCGGTCGGCCATGCGCTCGGCCACTTCCAGAATGTGGGTGGTCAGGATCACCGTACCGCCGGCGTCGACGCGGGCCTGCAGCATGTCCTTGACCAGGCGCGCGGCGGCGGCGTCGAGGCCGGTCAGCGGCTCGTCCAGGATCAGCAGCTTGGGATCGTGGATCAGAGCCCCGGCCAGGGCCACCTTCTGCTTCATGCCGCGCGAGAAGCCCTCGCACCGCCGCCGCGCCTCGTCGGCCAGACCCAAGGTGGCCAGCAGCGCTTCGGCCTTGGCCTTGGCGGCCTTGGGCTCGATGTTCCAGAGGCCGGCGACGAACTCCAGATATTCCAGCGGCGTCAGCTTGTCGTAGATCATCGCCTCGTCCGGGGCCCAGGCCACCAGGGCCTTGGCGGCGGCGGGATCCTTGCGGGCGTCGACGCCGAAGATCGCCACCTCGCCGCTGTCGGGCTGGGTCAGGCCGGCGACCATGCGCAGGGTGGTGGTCTTGCCCGCCCCGTTGGGCCCCAGCAGAGCATAGAGCTCGCCGGCGTGGACGGTCAGGTCCAGGTCGGACACGGCGGGCTTGGCGAACGTCTTGTTCAACCCGCGAACGATCAAGGCTTCCGTCAAACCCGCCCCCAAGTACTGCCGAGCGGGGATGTGAACGCGATTGCGGCGATCGAGGCAAGCGCGGGTAGAAGTCAATACTCAGACTTGCCACCGCGCGTGCGCCGTGCGTTCCTGACCAGAGGTTGTTCCCGGTTTCTGATCAGACCCAGCCGCGAGGTAAGACTATGAAGACCGCCCTCTTCGCCATCGGCGCCGTCTTGGCGCTCGGCGCCGCGCCCGTGATGGCCCAGCAGGCCCAGCAGCAGCCCCAGGTCTTTGACGACGTCGCCCAGGCGAACGCCTATTCCAACGCGCGTCCGGGCGACCGGACCCTGCGCTGCTTCGACGGCCGTTACGTCGCCGCCGCGAACCGCTCGGGCGACAGGACCCTCTACGTCCAGAACGCCAAGGGCGGGATCTATCGGCTGCAGATGGCCAATGACTGCGATGGCTTGAACGCCGCCCAGAAGATCAGTGTCCGAACCAACGACGGCAGCAACCTGGTCTGCGCCGGCGACGCCGCCGAGATGATCGCCAAGACGGCGGCCGGCGCCCGCCGCTGCCCGATCTCCGACGTCCAGCGCCTGTCGCCGCGGGACGTGTCGGCGCTCTCGACCGCGCCCCGCCGCTAGGCCCGCCGGACCTCGACCGTCATCTCCACGAACCGGGCGTCGCCGAACGTGGAGACAAACGGCACGTCCGCGGCGTCGCGGCCGAAGGCGATCGGCACGAGGCCGGTGATCGACACCTTGCGGGTGGCGTCGAACGTGCGCCAAGCCCCGTCCAGGAACACCTCGAACACCGCGTGGAAGTCGGCCGGCTCCAGGTCCAGCGCGTAGCAGGCGACGAACCGGGTCGGCATGTCCAGCGCCCGCGCCAAGGCGACACCCAGATGGGCGAAGTCGCGGCAGACGCCCTTGCGGTCGATCAGCGTGTCCAGGGCCGAGGTGTGGCCATAGCTGGATCCGGCCTCGTAGGCGATGTGGTCGCCGATCCAGTCGGCGATCGCCTGGGCCGTACCCAGACCGCCCGGTTGGCGCCCGAAGGTCTGGCGCGCGAAGGCCTCCAGCCGGTCGGACTGGCAATAGCGGCTGGGCGCCAGATACGGCAGGACGTTCAACGGCAGGTCCCGCACCGACGCATCGGCGATGAAGCGTCGGTGATCGACCACCGTCTCCTTGCGCACCCGCGCCTGGTAGCCGAAGTCGAGAAAGCCCGTCTGGGCCAGGAACCGGATGAACCGGTTGGCCGCGAAGGCGTCGACGAAGAACTCCGCCTCGACGCCGTCGGGCAGGTCGATGCGCTCGTCCCGCAGCGCCTGGCCCGCGCCGTCTGCGACCTGGATCGCCAGCACGAACGTCGTGGGCTCGCGCACGTCGAAGCGCAGGCGGCAGCCGATCTCGAGGTCCATCGGCGTCTTTCAAATGGGAGTTACGCTCGGCGCGGGGGCGCGCCGAGGCCTGGTGGAAACCCTGTCGACGGGCGTCGGTTCCCGTCAGAACTTCGTCTTGCAGCCCTGTTTCAGGTGGACGCCGCGCAGGAAGCCGCGCCGCGCCAGGCCGGCGTCGACCACCGCGTTCATGTGGCGGTCGGCCGGCGCGGCGCCGGTGACCTCGCGCACCAGGCCCCGGAACGGGATGATGCTGTTGATGATCGTCTTGCCGCCCGCCTCGGCCAGCTTGCCGGCGCGGTTCTCGGTATATTCGTTGCCGACCACGTAGTCGGCGCCCAACACCCCGTTCAGCTCGGTGATCTCGCCGGCCAGGGCCTTGCAGCCCTTCAGGCCCTTGAGGCTGTAGGGATCCTCGAAGGCCTTCTGCAGGATCGGCGGAATCTCGCGCTTGGACATGCCGACGTCGCGGGCCGGTTGCGTCCCGATGTCCACGGCCTTCTTCTTGGCCTCGCCCCAGCGGCCGCCGGGCTCGTCCGGCTTGGCGGGCGGCTTCATCTGGGCGTGGGCGCCGGAGGCCAGCAACAGGGCGGCCAGGGCGGCCATCATCACGGATCGCTTCACAGACATCTCTACGCCCTCCACCCAGGTGAACACCGCTCAGGAACGGCAGGCCGAACAAGCGGTTCCCCTTGCGCCGCAAGGGATCGCGCGAGCTTAGTTCGGCGGCGTCGCCGCTTCCAGGTCGAACGCGGCGTCAAAGGCGTCCTCGCCCGGCACGGTCCCTTCCAAGGCGGCCAGGAACAGGTCCTCCAGCGCGTCCCAAACGAAGGTCAGCTGCTCCAGCACCGCCGGCACGCGCGCCACCTCGAAGCCGGGATAGAGATCCTCGACCAGCCACAGGCCGGTCTCGGCGTCGTAGCCGAAGCGGCTGCCGATCAGGCGGAACTGGGCGCGGGCCAGGGTCTCGAATAGCGCCGTCAGGTCGCGGGCCTCGTCCAGATCCTCGGGCGCCAGCACCAGGCAGCGCACCTGCAGCCAGCCGTGGTCGGGCAGCAGATAGAACGCGCCCTCATCCTCGTCCTCGCCCGAGACCTCCAGGCCCCGGTCGATGGCCTCGACGACATAGCCGTGCTCGCGGCAGGTCGCGGCGAGGTCGGCCAGCAGGGCGGCTTCCTGGTCGGGCGTGGGGTCGGCCATGGGTTGAGCTCCGGGGAGGTTGGTGCTGGGACAAGATCAAAGCCCCCAAATATGTCATCCCGGAAGCCTCGCAGAGGCTATCCGGGACCCAGGGGTCGGCGCAGTGCGGTCGCCCCTGGGTCCCGGCTCTCCGCTTCGCCGCGGCCGGGATGACACCGAGAGGGTGTATAGAAGAACAGGAACCTAGCTCCGATAATCCCCGTTGATCGCCACGTACTGCTTGGTCAAATCGCACGTCCAGACCGTGGCCGAGCCCTTGCCGACGCCGACGTCCACCGAGACCTCGAACTCCTGGTTCTTCACGTAGGCGCTCATCTTGGCCTCGTCGTATTCGGCCGAGACCAGGCCGTCGCGGGCGGCGTAGAGCTCGCCGAACTTGACGCTGATCCGCTCGCGGGCGACCGGCTCGTCGGCGCGGCCCACGGCCATGACGATGCGGCCCCAGTTGGCGTCCTCGCCGGCGAAGGCGGTCTTGACCAGCGGGCTCTCGGCGATGGTGCGGGCGATCTTGCGGGCGCTGGCCGGGCTCTCGGCGCCGTTGACGGTGATCTTGACGAACTTGGTCGCGCCCTCGCCGTCGCGGACCAGCTGCAAGGCCAGGTCCAGCAGCACGTGCTCCAGCTTTTCGCGGAAGTCGGCCAGGCGCTTGTCGCCCGGACGGCTGATCTTGGGCGCGCCCGACTGGCCGGTGGCGAACAGCAGCAGGGTGTCGTTGGTCGAGCGGTCGCCGTCCACCGTCACGCAGTTGAAGGTGGTGCGGGTGTAGAGGCTGACCAGGGTCTGCAGCGCCGCCGGGGCGATGGCCGCGTCGGTGGCCACGAAGGCCAGCATGGTGGCCATGTCGGGCGCGATCATGCCCGAGCCCTTGGCGATGCCGGCGATCTTGACCTCGACCCCGTCGATCAGGGCCGTGGCGTAGGCGCCCTTCGGGAAGGTGTCGGTGGTCATGATCGCCCGGCCGGCCTGGGCCCAGGCGTCGGCGGTCAGGCGCGCTTCCACCTCCGGCAGGCGGGCGGTGATCTTGGCGTCGTCCAGGATCACGCCGATGACGCCGGTCGAGGCCATCATCACGTCGCGCTGGCGGCAGTCGAGGCGCTTGCCCACGGCCGTGGCCACGCGACGCACGGCGTCGGCGCCGGGACGGCCCGTGAAGCTGTTGGCGCAGCCGGCGTTGACCACCAGGGCCCGCACGTCCGCGCCGCCGCTGGCGGCCAGCTGGCGCTTGCACCAGTCGACCGGAGCCGAGCCGACGCCGTGACGGGTGAAGACGCCCGCCGCCGAGGTCCCCTCGGCGAAGCGCATCAGCAGCAGGTCCTCGCGCTCGTGCTTGTAGAAGCCGGCGCGGCCGGTGGCGATCTCGACGCCGGGGATCGGCGGGATCAGCGGAAACGGCACGGCCAGCGGCGAGATGGCCAGGCCCGGCTTGCCGGCGCCCGTGGAAACAGGTTTGGCCGCGGGCTTGGCCGGCGCGGGCGCGACCTCGCCGGCCGACTTCTGCGCGCGACGCAGGCCGGCGCGCTTCAGGGCCGAGGTCAGCGGATCGACCAGGGCCCGCTCGATGGCGGCGCCGGCGCGCTCGACCGGGTTGGGCGCGGCCGCGCCGGCCGCGCTTTGGGGAGCCTTCGCGGCCGCCTTCTTGCCGGAAGTCTTGCCCGCTCTTTGGGGAGTCTTGGTCATGGCCGCTTCTTACTGCTTATTTCTTCGCGGGGGCGGGTGGAGCGGGCGGCGGAGCCGAGGCGGGCGCGCCAGCCGGGGGTTCCGGCGGCGCCGAGGCCGGTTCCTGGGCGCCCGTCGCGCCGGACGCGTCCTGGGTCTTGCCGATCAGCATCTCGACCTTGGCCGAGCCGCGCAGCTTCTCGAGGATGTCGCGCACCTGGTCATAGGTCAGGAACCGCACGATCTGCGGCCGGGCGGCCTCCAGGGTGATCGGCTCCTCGGTGCGCTTGTCCTCGACCTTGACGATGACCCAGCCGCCCTCGGCCGCGAACGGCCCCACGAGCGCGCCCTTGGCGGCGTCCTTCAGGGCCACGCCATAGGGTTCGGGCATCACGTCCAGGGTGAAGTAGCCCAGGTCGCCGCCGTTGAAGCGGGTGGCCTGGTCGGTCGAGCGCTCCATGGCCAGGGCGTCGAACGAGGCGCCAGTGGCCAACAGCTTCTTGACGCTCTCGGCCTCGGCTTGGGTGCCGACGATGATCTGGCGGGCGCGGATCTCTTCCGAGCGCTTCGAAAGCTTCTGCTGCTCGGCGTAGAGCTTGCGGATGGCGTCCTCGGTGACGGCCTTCTCGACCACGCCCTCGACCAGCATGTCGCCCAGGATGCGCTCGCGGGCGGCGGCCAGGCGGCGCTGGGCCACCGGCTCCTTGTCCAGCTTGCGCTTGGTGGCTTCGGAGGCCAGCAGCTTCTGGTCGATGACCTCGTCGAGGCGCTGGCGGAACACCTCGCTGGAGATGTCCAGCGGCTCGCCCTCGCTGATCAGCCCCTGGGCCACGGCCTCGCGCTTGACGTCCGACGCCCAGATCACCTGGCCGTTGACGCGGGCCACGGCGGTGTCGCCCGGCTCCGGCGGCCGCTCGGCGACCTTATTCTGGCCGCAGGCGGCCACCAGAAGGGCGAAGGCGACGGCGCTGATCACGCTGACGAGGCGGAAAGTGGTCTTCAAGGCCAAGATCTCCGGCTTTGCTCAAAACGGCTCTAGCGTGCTTTTTGGCCGAGTGGAAACGGCTTCGCGACTCAAAGCGTTCGGGCATGCGAAAACTGTCGCCGCAAGGCCCTTGGTCAGGTTTGAAGCCCCATTGCGCGTGGGGTCTTCGCGTTGACACCAAGATGACCGGTGCTTAAGTCTCCGGCCGCGCCGGAATAACGGATTTATCCGTTGATCCAGCGCGACTTCATCTACCGTAGTCGAGGCCCTCGAAGCCTTAGCGCCGGCCTCCTCGTCAAACCGTCCCCACCGGATTCCCTCTGCATGCTTGGTCTCGCCAAAAAGTTCTTCGGCTCCTCCAACGAACGCAAGGTCAAGGCCCTGACCGCGCGCGTGGCGAAGATCAACGCCTACGAGCCCGAGTACGCCGCCCTCTCGGACGAGGCCCTGAAGGGCAAGACCGCCGAGTTCAAGGCGCGCCTGGAAAAGGGCGAGACGCTCGACGACATCCTCAACGAAGCCTTCGCCGTGGTGCGCGAGGCCTCCAAGCGCGTGCTGGGCATGCGCCATTTCGACGTCCAGCTGGTCGGCGGCATGGTGCTGCACTTCTCGGGCATCTCGGAAATGCGCACGGGTGAAGGCAAGACGCTTGTCGCCACCCTGCCGACGTACCTCAACGCCCTCGAGGGCAAGGGCGTCCACGTCATCACCGTCAACGACTACCTGGCCCGCCGCGACGCCGACTGGATGGGCCAGATCTACACCTTCCTGGGCCTGACCTATGGCGTGATCGTCAACGGCCTCAGCCAGGGCGAGCGTCAGCGCGCGTACCGCAGCGACATCACCTACGGCACCAACAACGAATTCGGCTTCGACTATCTGCGCGACAACCTCGTCTACAGCGTCGAGGAAATGGTCCAGCGCGGCCACAACTTCGTCATCGTCGACGAAGTGGACTCGATCCTGATCGACGAGGCCCGCACGCCGCTGATCATCTCGGGCCCGACCGAGGACCGCAGCGAGTTCTACAAGACGATCGACGTGCTGGTGAAGCAGCTGATCCAGGACAAGTCCAACTACGACCACGACGAGAAGCAGAAGCAGGTCATCCTGACCGAGGACGGCCAGGAGCGGATCGAGGAGATCCTGATGTCGGGCGGCCACCTGGCCGAGGACTCGGCGGGCCTCTACGACGCGGCCAACGTCTCGGTGGTGCACCACGTCAACCAGGCCCTGCGCGCCAATGTCCTGTACACGCGCGACAAGGACTACATCGTCAAGGGCGGCGAAATCATCCTGATCGATGAGTTCACCGGCCGCATGATGACCGGCCGCCGCCTGTCGGAAGGCCTGCACCAGGCCATCGAGGCCAAGGAAGGCGCCGACGTCCAGCCCGAGAACCAGACCCTGGCCTCGGTGACGATCCAGAACTACTTCCGCCTCTACAAGAAGCTGTCGGGCATGACCGGCACGGCCTCGACCGAGGCCCAGGAATTCGACGACATCTACAAGATGAGCGTCTCGGAAATTCCGACCAACCGCCCGATCAAGCGCATCGACGACGACGACGAGGTCTATCGCACCGAGCGCGAGAAGAACGAGGCCATCCTCAAGCAGATCGCCGACTGCCACGTGCGCGGCCAGCCGATCCTGGTCGGCACCGTCTCGATCGAGAAGTCGGAAGAGCTGTCCAAGCTGCTGTCCAGCTACGCGTTCGAGAACAACGGCAAGAAACAGAAGGGCATCCCGCACCAGGTGCTGAACGCCCGCTTCCACGAACAGGAAGCCCTGATCGTCGCCGACGCCGGCGTGCCCGGCGCGGTGACCATCGCCACCAACATGGCCGGCCGCGGCACCGACATCCAGCTGGGCGGCAGCATCGACATGCGTCTGTTCAGCTGGCGCCAGCAGCAGAAGGGCATGGGTCTCGAGATCACCCACGAGGACGAGGTCGCCGAGCGCGCCCGTCTCGAGGCCGAGATCGCCGGCGCCCGCGAGCAGGCCCTGGCGGCCGGCGGCCTGTTCGTACTGGGCACCGAGCGCCACGAAAGCCGCCGCATCGACAACCAGCTGCGCGGCCGCACCGGCCGTCAGGGCGACCCGGGCCGCTCGAAGTTCTTCCTGTCGTGCGAGGACGATCTCCTCCGCATCTTCGCCGGCGAGCGCCTGGACGCGATCATGCGCACCTTCGGCGTCCAGGAAGGCGAGGCGATCACCCACAAGTGGCTGAACAACGCCATCGCCACAGCCCAGAAGCGCGTCGAGCAGCGCAACTACGAGATCCGCAAGAACCTCCTGAAGTACGACGACGTCGTCAACGACCAGCGCAAGGCCGTGTTCGAGCAGCGCCAGGAGTTCATGGAAAGCGACGACCTCTCGGAAATCATCGCCGAGATGCGCCACGACACGATCGACGACCTGGTCGCCCGCCACCTGCCGCCCAAGGCCTATGCCGAGCAGTGGGACATCGAGGGCCTGAAGGAACGCGTCCAGTCGATCCTGGGCCTCGACCTGCCGATCGAGGCGTGGGCGGCCGAGGAAGGCATCGCCGACGAGGAGATCCGCGACCGCCTGACCAAGGCGGCCGACGACTACGCCGCCCAGCGCGAGGTGATCATCACCCCCGAGCAGATGCGCTCGGTCGAGAAGAACTTCCTGCTGCAGATGATCGATCTGCAGTGGCGCGAGCACCTGATGCACCTGGACCACCTGCGCAACGTCATCGGCCTGCGCGGCTACGGCCAGCGCGATCCGCTGAACGAGTACAAGACCGAGGCCTTCTCGCTGTTCGAGAAGCTGCTGGGCGACCTGCGCACCAACACCACCCGCTGGCTGATGACGGTCGAGATCGCCTATGCCGAGCCGGAAATCCCGCAGACGCCGGAAGGCCTGGTCGAGGTCCACCTGGACCCGCTGACCGGCGAGAACGCCGCCGTCGCCGGGGCCATTCCCGACGGCCTGTCGCCTCAGCAGCGCGAGGCCCTGCCCGTGGCCGCCCTGCCGGACGGCTGGGACCGCACCAACCGCAACAGCCCCTGCCCCTGCGGCTCGGGCAAGAAGTTCAAGCAGTGCCACGGCTCGCTGGTGTGAGGCTTGGCTAGGCTTTGAGTTGAAACGCCCGCCCCGGCAGACCGGGGCGGGCGTTTTGCTGTTTGGAGACACAAAAAATCCGCTCTCCCCGGCGAAAGCCGGGGCCCAGATTCAGCCTGAGCAGCTGGGGATGATCCGAAGTTCCGCCCTGTCCAACATTTAGACGCTCATGGGCTCGATCTGGGCCCCGGCTTTCGCCGGGGAGAGCGGGTATTTTGAGCTCCTCCCGATTTAGGAGTTCTTCCGCAACACGAACTCGATCGCGCACTCCCCGACCGCCGTGCGGGTCTGGTCGAAGCGGTCCACGCCGATCCGCTGGTTGAACTCGTAGCGGAAGGTGGCGTCCATCAGTTCGATCTTCTTGATCTCGACATCCGCCGCCAGGCTGGCCAGCAGCTCGGTCAAGTTGATGCTGGCGCTGGACCACGAGGCCTTCTTGAAGATCGTGAAGGTGTGCTTGTGGTCGGTGTTGAAGGTCGAGGGAAACACGCCCTGCTCGTAGAGGTCCTCGTCGGGGATCAGGCAGACCAGATGCCCGCCCGGCTTGAGGATCCGCAGCCAGTTCTCCAGCGCCTCCTTGGGATCGCGCATGTGTTCGAGACAGTGCGAGGAGTGGACGAAGTCGAAGCTGGCGTCGGGCACGCTGGCCATCAGCTGCGCGTCGCCGTCGGGCATGTCCCAGCCCCGGCACGACTTCATCAGCGGGAAGAACTCGTAGTACTGGCCGATCGAGTCCTCGCCGGCCCCGATATCAATGCCGTCGCCGACGATGTAGCGGGTCGCGTAGCGCGAATCCTTGATCTTGTGGAAGACGGACTTGCTGGATTCGTGCATCGGGGCCTCGGCCGGACGGGATTCGTCGAGAGGCCAGCAGGCGACCGACGCGCGTCCGGGTCAAGTCGCCCTTTGGACGCGGGCGCAGAGCGCGGCCGCCGCGACCAGCAGGACCGCCGCCACGAACGCCGAGGTTCGCAGGCCCGTGACGATGTCCAGGCCGGCCAGGCCTCCGCAGATCGCCACCCCAGCCGCGCCGCCGACCTGGCGGCAGGCGTTCAGGGTCCCCGAGGCCGCGCCGGCCTCGTGGCGGTCGACGCTGGCGAGAAGGCCGCTGGTCAGGGCCGGGATCGCCAGCCCCATGCCGGCGGGGATCACGGCGAAGCCCGGGAGCATGTCGGCCATCGTGCTCCCGGCCCCCAGCCGCGCGGTCAGGGCGTAGCCGAAGGCGGCGACCAGCACGCCGCCGGCCGTCACCGTCCGCGCGCCGTAGCGGACGACCAGGCTCCCGCTCATCAGATTCGAGACGATGAAGGTCGCCGTCAGCGGCAGGAACGCGATCCCCGCCTTGGCCGGCGTCCAGTGCAGGACCCGCAGCATATAGAGGCCCAGCACGAAGATCAGGCCGTAATAGCTGAAGTTCAGGATCGAGCCGACGACCACCGCCGTCCAGGCCGGGCGGCGCCGGAACACGGCCATCGGCATGGCCGGATGCCGGGCGCGCCGCTCGAACGCCACGAAGGCCGCCGCCAGCAGCAGCCCGGCGGCCAGGGCGACCAGCGTCCCGGCGCTCCAGGCCCCCCCATGAGAGGATTTGGGGCCGCCCTCGATCAGCCCGCCGACCAGCAGCGAGACGGCCGCCACGGCCAGGGCCTGGCCGGGAATGTCGAGCGGGACCTTCGGCTTGGGCGCGGTCGGCGGGACGGCCAGCAAGGTCCACGCCGCCCCGATCGCACAGACCGGCAGGTTGACGAAGAACACCCAGCGCCAGCCCAGGGTCTCGACCAGCAGGCCGCCCAGCACCGGTCCGGCGGCGATCGACACCCCGCCGGCGGCGGTCCACCAGCCGACCGCCGAGGCGCGCCGGCGGTCGTCGCCGGCGGCCGCGTGAGCGATCAGGGCCAGCGAGGGCGGGATCAGCAAGGCGCCCGCCGCGCCTTGCGCCACGCGAGCCAGGATCAAGACCAACGGACTGGTCGCGAAGCCGCAGGCCGCCGAGGTCAGGCCGAACAGGACGAGGCCCGCCACGAACGCCCGGCGCGGCCCGACCCGGTCGCCGATCGCCCCCGCCGACAGCAGCATGGCCGCCAGGGCCAGGATATAGGCGTCGACCACCCACTGCAGCTGGGCCGTCGGAGCGTGGAACGCCGCGCCGATCGCGTCCAGCGCCACATTGACGATGGTCACGTCCAGCTGGGTGACGAAGAAGCCGAAGCTGGCGGCGCCTGTAATCAGCGGGAGGCGGGAAGACGGAGTGTTCATGGTCCGTGTGATGCCCGCTCGCCGCCTTCGATGTTACACGCCGCGATGAACCATTCGGACGCCGATGCGGCTAGGATGTGGAGCATGGACGCCAACATCGCCACCCCCGCCGCCTTGATCGGCGACCCGACCCGCGCCGCCATGCTGCAGGCCCTGCTGGACGGCCGCGCCCAGCCCGCCAGCGCCCTGGCCTGGGCCGCCGGGGTCACGGCCCAGGCGGCCAGCAACCACTTGGCCAAGCTGGTTGACGGCGGCCTGCTGGCCGTCGAGCGCGAGGGCCGTCACCGCTACTACCGCCTGGCCAACGCCGAGGTCGCCCACGTCCTCGAAGCCCTGTCGGCGCTGGCCTCACCGGTCCGCTCGCTGGACGTCCCGCGCTCGCCCAAGGCCCGCGCCCTGCGGGACGCGCGGTGCTGCTATGGCCACCTGGCCGGGCGGCTGGGCGTGCGGGTCTGCGAGGCGCTGGTCCAGCGCGACCTGATCCGGCCGGCGGCGGACAAGCTCTATGACGTGACGGCCGACGGCCGGGCCTGGTTCGAGGATCTGGGCGTGGCGGTCGACGCCTTGCGCTCGCCGAGGGGCGTGGCGCGCCAATGCCTGGACTGGACCGAGCGCCGCCACCACCTGGCCGGACCGCTGGGCGTCAAGCTGCTGGAGGCGATGACCGCGCGCGGCTGGCTGGCCTTGGAGCCCAAGGGCCGGGCGGTGCGACTGACCGTGGACGGCGCGCGGGCGCTGCGGGAGACGCTGGGGGTGAGCCTGGAGGACGAGGGCCGGGTGGCGGCTTAGCGCCCCTTCTCCTCCCCCTCTGGGGGAGGGGGACCGGCGAACGCCGGTGGAGGGGCCCTGTGAGGTGGCCAACGCCTGACCGCTTCGCGGACCCCCTCCGTCTCGCCGCGTATTCGCAGCGATCCACCTCCCCCTAATGGGGAGGAGAGATCTGGTCGCGCCGGCGCCTAAGGCGCCAGCACCACGCCCGTCTCCGGCGACGTCCCGCCGTCCACCTGCGCCAGATAGGCCGCTTTGATCGCTTCGCGGCCTTGGCCGCGCTCGACCGTTAGCCACCGGGGCGCATCGGCCACGAAACCCGCCCAGGCCGCGCCATAGCGGGTTTCGAACTCGCCCGGAGCCCAGTCCTGGCGGCGCTTGGCGATGCGGTCGGGGGCGAAGAAGAACACCGGCTTGGGGCCCGGCACGTCGCCGCCGGCGCGCTCGGCCTCCCAGTGGGTGCCGCCGACCGCCGACGAGAAGGCCAGGTCGTCGCCGAACGTCTCGTGCACCGCGCGCCGCACGCCCGCGTCGCCGGCGAAGTCGACGAACACCGCCGGCCGCTCGATCGGCGCGGTCGCCAGCCCGTCATAGGTCACGACCTGATCGTAATAGCCCAGGCCCTCGACGAAGCCGACGTTGCGCGGCGAGGTCAGGCCCACGACCTTGGCCGTCCCGCGCCGCTTGAGCAGATAGGCCAGGCCGATCGCGGTCTTGGACGAGGCGCTGGACAGCACCACCGAGCGGGCCCCGAACAGGGCGCTTTCGTCCAGAAAATCCTCGATCAGGAACGAGGTGATGAACAGCGGCTGCAGCAGCGCCTTGTGCGCTTCGAGCGCATCCGCCGCCCCGACCGCCTGATACTGGTTGTAGACCACCGCCAGGTGCTGACGGTGCGGCGAGGCGTCGGTGAAGCCGGTCTTGCCGACCTTGGCCTGGACCGTCAGGTGCGTGGACATCGGCCAGTAGCCGTAGAACCGCTGGCCGACCGCGACCTCCGGATGGTTCGACGCCTCGACATGCGCATGACCCCAGACCGGCACGCGGCCAAACCCCTCGGGGCCGGGGAAGAAGTCCCAGTATTTCATGGCCTCGCCGAACACGGCGTAGGTGATGTTGTTAGCGGTGAGGGCGAAGCTCTCGATGGCCAGACGCACCTCGCCATCGGCCAGCGGCGGAGTCTCGGCGTCGCGGAATTCCGTGCGGCGCAGGTCGGACTTGGCGACGAGGAAATCCCAGGGCATCGGAGCCTCCCGAAAGGTTGGGCGGGAGTAGGTGGTTGGACGCGCGGAAAGTCAAACAATTGTTTGAACTTATGCAACCGTGTCATCCCGGCCGGCGAAAGCCGGGGGGAGAGCCGGGACCGCCACAAGCGCGGCGCTTCTGGCGGTCCCGGATCGGCGCGCTACGCGCTTGTCCGGGATGACAGTTTTTATGGCTTAGGCCGCCACCCACTGCCCGTGGAACCCGAACGGCACCCGCCGAGGAACCTTGGCGCTGGCGATCGGCCCCTGCTCCACCTTCCGCGCGTCGAACACCACGAACTCGGAAACGTCCTCGGCGCCGCGATAGATCACCGCCGTCAGCCAGCCCTCGCCCTCGGCCGCGTCCGGTCCGGCATGGGTGAAGACCACTTCCGAGATCGCGTCGCCCTGCGGCAAGGTCCAGGTCTTCCGGGTTCCGTCGACCAGGTCGACATGCGCGACGATGTTGGAGCGGAAATCGCCGGGCTTCAGGCTCTGGCCGACGAACCAGCCGTGGCGGTAGGGCGCGCCGGCGAACCGCTCGTCGAAACGCGGGAACTCGCCGGCCGTGTCGTCCAGCTGGACCTCCGCCACCGTCCCGGCCGCCAGGTCGATGGTCCAGCGGGTCAGGTAGGCCGCGGCGTTCTCGCCCTTGGTCCCGTCGGCGTTGGGGAACAGCGGCGCGGCGGCGTAGCGCATGACGTCGGCGACGATCGTCTCACCCTGCTCGAAAGCGTTCATCACGTGGAAGACGTAAGCCGCCGGAACGTCGATCCAGCGCAGGCCGGCCACGCCCTGGGCGCGCGGGATCACCGCCAGATGGCCGCCCTTTTCCGGCTCCCAGGCGAAGACCGGCTTGCCGCCCATCGCCCGCTCCAGGCTGCCCGTCAGCGGCAGGACCGGGATGACGACGTAGTGCTCGGTGACGATGAAGTCGTGGATCATCGAGCAGTACGGCGCCTCGAAGGTCTCGCGCTTGCGCAGCTTGCCCTCGGCGTCGGCGATGCCCCAGCTGATCTTGTTCGACAGCGGCATGGCGTCGTCGGCATAGGCGAAGAACACCAGCTCGCCGGTGAGCGGGCAGGCCTTGGGGTGGGCCGTGACCTTGCCGCCCAGGTCGTAGGCGCCGACCGTGGCGAGGTCCGGGCCGCTCATCTCGAACGGCGCGTGGGCCTCTTCCAGCGCCAACAGGTGGCCGCCATGCTGGATGATGTTGGTGTTGGCGACGCCGTCGCTGACCACGCCCAGCACCGACGGGTCGGTGGTCATCGGATTGCCCCAGCTGCCGAACAGGGCCCGGCCGGCGGCGTTCTCCAGGGTCCACTTGTTGGTGCGGACCCAGCGGTTGCGATAGCTGACCTTGCCGTCCGCGACCGTGAAGGCGTGCAGCATGCCGTCGCCGACGAACCAGTGATAGTTGCCGTCGCGCGGGTCGAACTGCGGGTTGGGGCCATTGCGATAGAGCGTGCCCGACAGCCCCGCCGGCAGCGCCCCCTCGACGGTCAGGTCGAAGTCGTCCTCGCTGCGCACCGGGGCGAAATTGCCGCTGAGAAACGGATTGATACGCACTTCGCCGTCCATGGCCGTTCTCCCGATGATGATTGTTTACACTGTAAATTTATGTTGTAAGCGAATGGTCGAGTCAACCGGGATTCTGTCGTGCCGCGCGTGCTGTCGTCCGAAGACGTCGAAGCGTTTCGTCGCCGCCTTTGCGTGGCCGCGGAAGCGCTCTTCGCCGAGCGCGGCGCCGAGGCCGTGACCATGCGCGAGCTGGCCCAGGCGCTGGGCGTCAGCCCGATGACCCCCTACCGCTACTTCAAGGACAAGGACGCCATCCTGGCCGCCGTCCGCGCCGCCGCCTTCGCCCGCTTCGCCACGGCGCTGGAGGCGGCGATGGCCCGGCCGATGGACCCACTGCAGCGCTCGCGTAGCGCCGGCGAAGCCTATATCGCCTTCGCCCTGGCCGAGCCCCAGGCCTATCGGCTGATGTTCGATCTCAACCAGCCGACCGAGGGCGACTATCCCGAGCTGCAGGCCGCCATCGTCCGCGCCCGCCGCACCATGACCGTCCACGTCGAGGCGATGATCGAAGCCGGCCTGCTGGCGGGTGACGCCGAGCTGATCGGCCACATGTTCTGGTCGATGCTGCACGGCGTGCTGATGCTGCAGCTGACCGGCAAGCTGGCGCCGACCATCGATCCGACCAAGCTGCGGGCCCTGCTGTTCTCGACCGTGGTCCGGGGGCTGGGGATCGGGGGGCGCTAGAACGCCCCCTCCGTCTCGTCGCGTATCCGCGCCGATCCACCTCCCCCGCTACGCAGGGGAGGAGGGCAACTGCTTCCTCCTCACCCGTGAAACGGGGGAGGTGGCGCGCTGCGGATACGCGGCGTGACGAGGGGGCGCTCAGCGGCCGCCGATGCCGTTCCCATTGTCACCGAGACAATGTTTCCATTGCGACGCGGAAGGCATGGGTTCAATCCCCACGCCAGTCCAGCTTGCGATTGGAACGGCCATGACCCACGCCCCCCTGCCCTTGCGCCACTTCCTGCTGGCCCTGGCCGTGGTGGCGGTGTGGGGCACCAACTTCGTGGTCATTCGCATCGGCCTGGACCACCTGCCGCCGTTGCTGTTCGCCACCCTGCGCTTTTGCCTGGTGTTCATGCCGATGGCCTTCATCGTCAAGCGGCCGGCCGTGTCATGGAAGAACCTGGCGGCCTACGGCGTGCTGATCGGCGCGGGCCAGTTCGGCCTGCTGTTCGTGGCCATGAAGGGCCACATCTCGCCCGGCCTGGCCTCGCTGGTCGTGCAGACCCAGGTGTTCTTCACGATCGGCATGGCCATGTGGATCAGCAAGGAGCGGGTCCAGGGCTTCCAGATCGCCGCCCTGCTACTGGCCGCCTCGGGCATCGTGCTGATCGCCGCGCACGGCGGCGGCTCGGCCACGCCGCTGGGCGTGCTGCTGATCCTGCTGGCGGCGCTCAGCTGGTCGGGCGGCAACATCGTCGCGCGCCAGGCCGGGCCGGTGAACATGCTGGGCTATGTCGTCTGGGCCAGCCTGTTCTCGATCCCGCCGCTCTTCTTGATGTCGCTGTGGCTGGAAGGCTGGCCGGCGATCGTCAAGGGCGTGACCTCGGCCAACGCCGTCACCTGGGCCGCCGTCGCCTGGCAGGCCGTCGGCAACACCATGTTCGGCTACGCCGTCTGGGGTTGGCTCTTGGCCCGCCACCCAGCCGCCACCGTGACGCCGATGGCCCTGCTGGTGCCGGTGTTCGGCATGGGCGCCTCGGCCCTGCTGCTGGGCGAAGGCCTGCCGGCCTGGAAGCTGATCGCCGCCGCGCTGGTGCTGACCGGCCTGGCGGTCAACATGCTGTGGCCAAAGGTGCGGGCGCGGTTCGCGGTGGCGGCCTAGACGACCAGGCTTCGCCATGGCATCCGGGCGCGGCCCCTCTCCAGGAGTTCGCGTCCGATGGCCCGTTACGACTTCGCCTCCGACAACGTCGCGGGCGCCATGCCCGAGGTGATGGAGGCCCTGGTCGCCGCCAATGCCGGAACCGCGTCCGGCTATGGGACCGATCACGTCAGCAAGGCGGCGGCCGACCGCATCCGGGCCGCGCTGGACGCCGACGCCGAGGTGCGGTTCACCGCCTCGGGCACGGCGGCCAACGCCTTCGCCCTGACCTTGCTGGCCCAGCCGCACGAGGCGGTGCTGGCCCACGAGCACGCCCACATTTGCACCGACGAGACCGGGGCCCCCGGCTTCTTCGGCCAGGGCGTGGGCCTGATCGGCCTGCCGGGCGCGTCCGGGCGGATCGAGCTGACCGCACTAGAGGCCGCCCTGGCCCGGCCGGAGGTCTCTTACAACCAGCCGGCCGCGGCCCTGTCCCTGACCACCGCCACCGAGTACGGCACGGTCTATTCGCCGGATCATCTCGAAAGCCTGATCGCGCCGGCGAAGGCCAAGGGTTGCGGCGTCCACCTGGACGGCGCCCGCCTGGCCAACGCGGTGGCGGCCGGCTTCGACTTGAAGCGCGTGGCCAGGATGGGCGTCGACATTCTGGTCATGGGCGGCACCAAGGCCGGCTCGACCCCGACCGAGGCCGTGGTGTTCCTGAACCCCGACCACGCCCGCCGCCTGGACGCCCGCCTCAAGCACGCCGGCCAGCTGATCTCCAAGGGCCGCTTCCTGGCCGCGCCGTGGCTGGGCCTGCTGGGCGCTGACGGCGAGACCGGTCCCTGGGCGGCCCGCGCGGCCCATGCCAACGCCATGGCCCAAAAGCTGGCCGCCCTGATGCCGTTCCCGATCCGGCACCCGGTCGAGGCCAATGGGATCTTCGTCGAGATGGACGAACCCACCCTAGAGCGCCTGCGCGGCGAAGGCTGGTTCGTCTACCGCTTCCTGGACGGCACGGTGCGCTTCATGTGCTCGTGGGCGACGACTCCGGAGATGGTCGAGGAGCTGGGGGCGGCGCTGGGGCGGGTGGTTTAGAAATCCCTCTCCCGGAGGGAGAGGGCGGGGCCCATCGCGAAGCGATGGGAGGGCGAGCGATTACACCGTCAACCGCCGTAACCCCTCATCCTCCCGCGTCGATGACGCGGGTCCCGCCTTCTCCCTCTGGGAGAAGGCGACAATGGGCGCCGCGTCCGCCGCCGCCGAGGTCTCGGTGATGCCCAGCAGGCGGGCGATTTCCGCCGCCGGGGCCGGCCGGCTGATGAAGTAGCCCTGGATCTCGGCGCAGCCTTGGCCGCGCAGGGCGTTCAGCTGTTCCAGGGTCTCGACGCCCTCGGCCGTGGTGACGATGCCCATGCTGGCGCCCAGGTCCAGCACGGCCTTGATGATGGCCATGGCGTCGCTGTCCTCGAGAATGTCGCGGACGAAGGTCTGGTCGATCTTGATCTTGTCGAACGGGAAGCTGCGCAGATAGCTCAGCGAGCTGTAGCCGGTGCCGAAGTCGTCCATCGAGATCCGCACGCCCAGCGCCTTCAGGTCGTGCAGCATGGTCATGTTGGCCGCGCTGTCCTGCAGCAGCACCGACTCGGTGATCTCCAGCTCCAGGCGCTGGGCCGGCAGGCCCGAGGCGGCCAGGGCCGAGACGACGGTGCGCACCAGGCCCCGGTCGCGGAACTGGGCCGGCGACAGGTTCACGGCCAGGCGGACATGGTCGGGCCACTTGGCGGCCTCGGCGCAGGCGGCGCGCAGCACCCACTCGCCCAGCGGGATGATCAGGCCGATCTCCTCGGCCAGCGGGATGAAGTCGGCCGGCGAGACCATGCCCCGATCGGGATGGCGCCAGCGCAGCAGGGCCTCGCAGCCCGTCACCCGCTCGTCGCCCAGATTGTAGAGCGGCTGGTAGAACAGCTCGAACTCGCCGGCCGTCAAGGCGCGGCGCAGGTCCAGCTCCAGGGCCCGGCGCGCTTGCAGCTGCTCGTCCATGGCCCGTTCGAAGAAGTGGAAGGCCCCGCGGCCGTCGGCCTTGGCGCGATAGAGGGCCATGTCGGCCTTCTTCAGCAGTTCGTCGGCGTCCTCGCCATCCGAGGGCGCGGCCGCGACGCCGACGCTGGCGCCGATCACCACCTGATGGCCCTGCAGGTCGAACGGGGCGACCATGGCCTCGACGACGCGGCCGGCCAGGCGCGTGGCGCCGGACATGTCGGAAAGACCGGTCTGGACCACGGCGAACTCGTCGCCGCCCAGCCGGGCCACGGTGTCGCCCTCGCGCACACAGCCGCGCAGCCGCTCGGCGGCCTCGCGCAGCAGCGCGTCGCCCAGCGGATGGCCCAGGGTGTCGTTGACGGTCTTGAAGCGGTCCAGGTCGATGAAGTGGACGGCCAGTTGGTCGCCCTTGCGAGCCCGGCGGGCCAGGGCCTCGGACAGGTGCTTCTGGAACAGCACGCGATTGGGCAGGTCGGTCAGCGGGTCGTAGTGGGCCAGGCGCGCGATCTGGGCCTCGGCCCGCTTGCGTTCGGCGATGTCCTCGGAGACGCCCAGCAGATATTCCGGCTGGCCGTCGGCGTTGCACAGGGCGATCTTCTTGGTGCGGAGGATGGCCACGCCGCCGTCCTTGCGCGGCACGTGATCCTCCTCGATCACTCGCACCTCGCCCGACTCCAGCACGTCGCGGTCGTGCTCGACATAGAGGGCGGCTAGCTCGGGTGCGTGGAAGTCGGCGTCGGTCTTGCCGATCACCTCGTCGCGCGCGAAGCCCAGGGTCTTCTCGCCGGCCCGGTTCAGCAGCACGTAGCGATGGTCGTCGGCCCGCTTGACGAACACCATCGAGGGCATGGCCTCGACGATGGCGGTCATGAAGGTCTGGGCGCGCTCGACGTCGGCCTTGGCGGTGGCCAGGGCCTCGACGCCCCGGCGGTTGGTCTCGTTGGCGGCCTGTAGCAAACCCAGCACCGTGCCGACGCCCAGATAGCGCCCGCCCTCGGTGACGATGAAGCCGCGCAGCAGGTCGGAGGCGCGGTACGACAGGCTGTCGGTGGTGAACGAGGCTAGCTCGGCGTCGGCGTCGACGACCAGCGGCTCGCGATCCATCAGCGTCGAGATCGGACGGTTGGCGTAGAGGGCCCGGCCGTACTCGGCGGCCATGCGCAGGAAGAAGGCGTTGCGTTCGACGATGCCGATCGGCCGGTCCTCGCCGTCCAGCACCGGGATGATCAGGGTGTCCGGCTCCTCGCGGAACCGGTCGTACAAGGCCTTGCCGAGATCGTCCTGACGCGCCGGCGCCAGGGAAGAAACGGTATCCCGCAGGGTGAACATGGTACGCCTCCACTTGCGGGAGGCAGGGACCATTTCGCGCCTAACGACCTGCTAATGGCGCCGCTTGCGACACTTCATTTCGCGAAAACTTCACGGCGGCGTCACAGTGTTTGCGGGGGCGTTTACCGTGGCCGCGAGGGCTCTAGAAAAATCCGCTCTTCCCGGCGAAAGCCGGGACCCAGCTGGAAGAGCGCCGGCGTGGGTTCTATGAGCGCGGCGTTCTTCCTGTCAGCCCAAGCACCATGAGATCTGGGCCCCGGCTTTCGCCGGGGAGAGCGGACTAAAATTACTCCCGCTCGACCTTCCGCGCGTCGCCCAGCAGAACCTGGCCGATCCAGCTGACGATGCCCGTCACGATGGCCGCCTGGACGCCGGCCCACAGGCCGCTCACGGCCAGGCCGTCCAGGAACCAGGCCACCAGCCCGATCATCGCCGCGTTCACCACCAAGAGAAACAGGCCCAGGGTGACCAGGGTCAGGGGGAAGGTCAGCACCGTGACCACCGGCCGGACGATGGCGTTGACGATCCCCAGCAGGAAACCGGCGATGATCAGGGTGGTCCAGCCGTCGGCGGTGACGCCAGGCACGATACGGGCGGCCAGCCACAGGCCGGCGGCGGCGATCAGCACGCGAAGAACGAAACGGATCATGAGCGACTCCCCTCGATAGGAGGCGAGATTGGCCCAGTCGCGCGCCGGAGCAAAGTGACGCCTCATTCGTACAATACCCAAGCGCTGAACTCGGACATTACAAATGCGTTACCACTCTTCAAACCGCCGCTTCGTGAACTATCTAGTCCTCCGTGTGGGGGATGATCGCGCGCGAACGGCGAGCGGATCCGCACGCAAGGGGATATGAATAGTATGGCCGTGAATTCTCTATCGGTGATGTCGCCGGACGGCGGCTTGTCGCGCTATCTCACCGAGATCCGCAAGTTCCCGATGCTGCCCAAGGACGAGGAGTTCATGCTCGCCCAGCGTTGGAAAGAGCATCAGGACTCCGAAGCCGCCCACAAGATGGTGACGTCGCACCTGCGTCTCGTCGCCAAGATCGCCATGGGCTATCGCGGCTACGGCCTGCCGATCGGCGAGGTGATCTCGGAGGGCAATGTCGGCCTGATGCAGGCCGTCAAGAAGTTCGAGCCCGACAAGGGCTTCCGCCTGGCCACCTACGCCATGTGGTGGATCCGCGCCTCGATCCAGGAATACATCCTGCGCTCGTGGTCGCTGGTGAAGATGGGCACGACCGCCGCGCAGAAGAAGCTGTTCTTCAACCTGCGCAAGGCCAAGAGCCAGATCGCCGCCTTCCAGGACGGCGACCTGCGCCCCGAGCAGGTCAGCGCCATCGCCACCAAGCTGGGCGTGCTGGACAGCGAGGTCATCTCGATGAACCGCCGCCTGTCCGGCCCCGACGCCTCGCTGAACGCGCCGCTGCGTTCGGATAGCGAGAGCGAGTGGCAGGACTGGCTGGCCGACGACGATCAGGTGTCGCAAGAGACCATGGTCGCCGAGAACGAGGAAAAGTCGCTGCGGATGTCGCTTCTTGAAGAGGCGATGGTCGAACTGACCGACCGCGAGCGTCACATCCTGACCGAGCGCCGCCTGAAGGACGACCCGACCACCCTGGAAGAGCTGGCCGCCCAGTACGGCGTCAGCCGCGAACGCGTGCGCCAGATCGAGGTCCGGGCGTTCGAGAAGCTGCAAAAGACCATGCGCGAGGCGGCGATCGCCAAGAACATGGTGGAAGCTTAGAAACGCATCCTCCCCCGCGTGCGGGGGAGGTGGATCGCCGCGGATACGCGGCGAGACGGAGGGGGCGCTCACGCGCCCCTTTTTGTTGTGTGACGTGTTGTTGCGTAACGGGTTGTTCCTGGCCAGCGCCCCCTCCACCGCTTCGCGGTCCCCCTCCCCCGTTTCACGGGAGAGGATGGAGGCTATAAGGCCGAGATGACTTCCGCCCCCCTTCCCCAGCTGATCCTGCTGCCCGGCCTGCTGAACGACGCCGAGCTGTGGCGCGATCAGATCAGCGGCCTCGCCGACGTCGCCCGGCCCTGGGTTCCCGACCTCGCGCCCTACGCCACCCTGCGCGAGATGGCCGAGAGCGTGCTGGAAAAGGCCGAGCCGACCTTCGCCCTGGCCGGGTTTTCGATGGGCGGCTACGTGGCTCAGGAGATCGCGCGGATCGCGCCGGAACGGATCCAGCGCCTGGCGCTGCTGGACACCTCGATCCGCGTCGACACGCCCGAGCGCGCCGCTCAGCGCAAGGCGCTGAACAAGGCCGCCGCCAAGGGCGGGACGTTCCTGGGCATCGGCCAGGCGATCATGAAGAGCTATGTCGACGCCTCGCGCCTGGACGACGCCGACCTGACCACCCGCATCGTCGACATGACCCAGCGCCTTGGCCGCGAGGTGTTCCTGCGCCAGAACAGCCTGGAGCGCGAGGACGGCGAGGCGGCGCTGAAGGCGCTGCGCGTGCCGCTGGTCGTCATCGTCGGCGAGAACGATCAGATCACCCCCGCCGCCGGCCATCGCGAGATGGCCTGGGCGATCGGCTGCTCGCACCTGCTGGTCATTCCCAACGCCGGCCACATGACGCCGATGGAGGCGCCCGGGCCGGTGAACGGAGCGCTGCGCCATTGGCTGGCAAGACCGGCGGGCAAGCGCTGAGGCCAACGCCACAACGAGAGACAACTATTTCCGTGTCATCCCGGCCGGAGCGCGTAAGCGCGAAGCGCCGGGACCCAGGGGCGACCGCACTGCGCTTGGCCCCTGGGTCCTGGACAGCCTCTGCGAGGCTTCCGGGATGACACGGGTATTGGCCTCGAGACTGTCGTGTTGCGCACCGACCCCGGCCCATAACGAAAAACCTCCGCGGCGCACCGCGGAGGTTCTCGTCACACGGATTGTCTCGCGGCCTTAGAAGTTGAAGCGCAGGCCGCCCACATAGCGGCGACCGAACTTCTCGAACTCGATCGGATAGCGCGACTGGTCGCCGTAGCGGCGCGAGCCCTGGTTGGTCAGGTTGCTGGCGTCGAAGAACACCTCGATGTTCTTGTTGACCTGATAGCGAGCCGAGAAGTCCAGCTCCTCGTCGCTGTCCCAGAAGATGTCGCCGTTGTCGGTCGGATAGACGCCGCCATTGACGGTGCGATAGGCCCCGACCGACTGGCCCCACGGCGTGCGGTACTGGTAGGCCAGCCGCAGGGTCATGCCGTACTTCTCGTAAATGGCCTGGACGTTGTAGACGGCGTCCGAGGTCCCTAGCACCGAGATGGTGCGCGCCGGCACGCCTCCGACCGACGGCAGGGTGACCTTCGACGATGTCCACGTGCCCGACAGGCGCGTGCCGAAGCCGCCCAGCCAGGACGGCAGACCGTGATCCTGGACGAAGGTCTCGGCCGTGCCGCTGAAGAACAGCTCGATGCCTTGCAAGTGGCCTTCGCCGGCGTTGCCGATGCTGCTGTAGGCATAGCCCGAACGGTCGACGCCGTTGCTGTTCAGCGCGGTGTCGCCGAACGTGCGCGAGGTCTGGACGAGGACGTCCTTCAGATCCTTGTAGAACACGCCCGCCGACACGAAGGTCTCGCGGCCGGCGTACCATTCCAGATAGGTGTCGAGGCCGACTTGGCGCTCGGGCTTGGCGTCGGGATTGCCGCCCGAGACCGTCTGGTTGGCGTCGCTGAAGGTGTAGTTCGGGCGCAGGTCGTCGAAGTCGGCGCGCGAGGCCGACGTCGTGACGCCGACCCGCAGCTTCAGGTCGTCGCGCAGGTTCCAGTTCAGATGGGCGCTGGGATAGTACAGCGTGTCGTCGCTCTTGACCTTGACCAGGCGCTGGCCGGTCGGGAAGGCGACGTAGGCCTGGCCTTCGTTCTCGATGTGCTCAACGCGCGCGCCGTAGACGATATTGCCCCAGTCGAACCGGGTCGTGGCCATGGCGTAGCCCGCCGTGATCGTCTCGCCCACCCGCCAGTAGTTGGCCGTGGTGTCGTTCTTGGTCGCCTGGCCCGTGCGGACCAGCTCGTCCACGAAGTTCGTGGTGTAGTCCTTGTTGGTGTAGCGGAACGTGTAGTTCAGGTTCTGGCTGCCCAGATAGCCGATGTTGCTGGCGAACTGCGCCCAGGTCGGGACGCCGGCGCCGGAGAAGGCCCGGGTGAAGCTGCTCTCGCGCGACTTCTTGGTCCGGTCCGTCCACAGGCCGCCGAACTCGAACTTGGTCTCGTGGCCGGCCAATTCGCCGTCGTAGTCGAAGTCGGCCTTGGCGGTGTAGGCGTTGGTGTAGTCGCCGCCCTTCAGATTGCCGGCGCTGGTCAGCGGGAACTGGAAGTCCTCGATGTTGGTCACCTGGGCGCCGCGGGTGCGCGCGCCGGTCACGCCGCCGGTCTGGTAGAGCTTGACCGTGTTCACGTCGCCGTCGCGGAAGTCGTACTCGACGGTGGGGCGCAGCAGGAAGCTGGACGGGCTCTGGAAGGCCATCGTCACCGGCGTGTCGCGGCCGTCCTGGGTGTAGGTGTAGTTCAGCCGCCACGAGGCGCTGAACTTGTTCCAGCGATGCTCGCCGCCGACCGTATTGGTCGACATCGCTTCCTTGGAGTTGCGATAGTCGATGCGGCCGTTGATCCGCGCGCCATAGCTCGTGCCGAAGACCGGATTGTTGGCGTTGATATAGGCCGCGCTAGTGTAGCTGTTGCCAGCCGCGTCCGTGCCCTGGTCCAGGCGGAAGATGAAGTTATCGCGCAGTTCGTCGTCGTGATAATAGGTGTTGATCGTGCTGGCGAAGATCGAGTTGTTGTCGTCGAACTTGTAGTCGGCGCGAATGGACGCCGAGATGTTCTCGCGGGTCAGGCGGTAGTGCTTGTTCTCGTGTTCGCGGGCGAAGTGCTTGGTCGGGTCGACGGTGTTGCTGAGATACGGGTCCGTCTCCCAGTTGTCGGTCGCCATCTCGCGCGAGTAGTACGAGGCTTGGGCCACGAGGCCGAACCGGTCGCCGAACACGTTCGAATAGACCAGGTTGGTGTCGTACTCGTCGCCGCCGCCCAGCTTCACGCGGCCGACGCCCAGCTTGCCGGTGATCTTCTGGCCCTTGTAGTCGAAGGCGCGGCGGGTGCGGATGTCGACATTGCCCGCGACGGTGTCGCCCGGCATCGACGGCACGATGGCCTTCTCGACCGTGATCAGGCTGGCGATGGCCGAGGGAATGTTGTCGAAGCGGGTCGCGCGGCCTTCCGGGCTGACCACGCTCAGGCCGTCGAACGACAGGGTCGTCCAATAGACCGGCGCGCCGCGCAGATTGATATAGCGGGCCTGGCCCTGGTCGCGCTCGACGCCCACGCCCGGCAGGCGGCCGACGGCGAAGGCGATGTTCTGGTCGGGCAGAGCGCCGACGGCGTCCGCCGACAGCACGCTGACCAGCGAGTCGGAGTTCTTCTGGATCTGCAGCGCCGCGGCCTGGCTCTCGGCCAGCGGGCGACGGGCGGTGACGATGACGTCGCTGACGGCGTTGTCGTCGGCGTGGGCGGCGCCCGCCGTCGCGCCCAGGATGAGCGACAACAGGCTGGCCCGGCGCAGCAGCGCCGCTCGATCGCGAATAAGCATGGATATCCCCTGAACGCCCCATCGCGACTGCGCGCGATTCATTGGTTTCGGGGAGGCTGTAGACGCCGCGTATGGCTCGTCCGCGACGGATGGGCGACAGTCAGGTGTAGCTTTCGCGACGCCTTAATGACGCCGCAATTGGATCAGGCCGCTCGGCCGGTATCGTCGGCGGCCATGAAGCCCATTAGGGCGTCGATCCGCTTGACCAGTTCAGCGCGGCCGGCGGCGCCGGCCAGGTCGGCGCCCATGCAGGTCTCGAGCGCCGCGGCCGCTTCCAGCAGGCGGGTGTCCTTGACGGACTCGCCGACCTTCTTGAGCTCCACGGCCTGGGCCGCGAGGGCGCGGCGGGCCTGGGCCGGATCGATGTCCAGCGCCATGGCGGCCGACTTGACGATGCGCAGGGCCTGGCTGAGGCGGGCGGCGGGGGTGCCGGCGGCGTCGGCCTTGCGCTTGCGCGGGCCCTTGTAGTCGGCCGAGTTGAAGCGGCGGCGGTCGGGCCCGACATAGGCCACGGCCTCGATCCAGTCGCGCGGCTTCAGGGTCACGGCCTCGAGGCGACGCTCCAGGTCCTTGATCGTGAAGGGCTTGCGCATGAACTCGTGCACCCCGGCGTCGCGGGCGCCGAAGATCGCCTCGGCGGTGGCCTCGGCGGTGCACATGATGATCGGGGCCTCGCGGCAGACCAGGTCACTGCGGCGGATCTTGCGGGTGAAGGCCAAGCCGTCGACGCCGTTCTGGGCGTGCTCGACGAAGATCAGCTGCGGGTCGGTGGCGCGGGCCATGGCGTAGCCCTTCTCCGCCGACGGCGCGGCGAAGATCTGTACGCCGCCCAACGGACGCATGTGTTCGGCCAGCAGTCGGGCGGTCGCCGGATTGGGATCCACGACCATGACTCGCTGCACCTTGGCGGCGATGCGCTGGATTGTGCGGGCGTTCCCGTCGAACACGGACGCGTGGCTCCTCGAGACTAGACCCCGATCACTAGGCCCAGAACGTAAAAATCCGCTTGATAATTTTCCAGTGTTAACCGCGTCAGTTTGTCAGGGGTTTCCAGCCACTGCGAGAGCCTCGGGTTCAGACGCAATTCGAGCCGCCCTTTCGCGTGTCATCCCGGCCGCAGCGAAGCGGAGAGCCGGGATGACACGGAGATTAGAGTTAGATTCTAGAGCCCCCTAGCTCAGCAGTGGCACGGACAGACCGCCCTCGAAGTCCATGAAGATGTCGACGGCCTCGTCGATATGGGCGGTCAGGGCCTCGCCCTCGGGGAAGCGATAGCGCCAGAAACTGGAGATGTGCGAGATCACCCCCACCCGCTCGCCCAGACTCAGGAACAGTTCGGGCGCGCGCAGCAGGAAGTCGCGGAACACCTGCGGCCGGCCGTTGTCGACCAGGTTGTCGAAGGCGTCGTCATAAACCTTCAGCGTGCGCAGGATCGCCGAGCGCTCGACCATTATCCCGCCCTGCAGGCGACGGCGGGCCTCGTCCAGATAGCGGGCGGTCTCGGCGTCGCGTCCGCCGGTGACGACGATGCGGCCGATCTCGGCGCCGACGTCGGTCAGCTTGGGCCACAGCTTGGTCAGCATCCACTTGTAATAGAGGAAGCCCTTCCAGCTGAAGACGCCCTCCTTGAAGCTGTCGCCTTCCATGACCAGCGTCTCGCGCAGGGGCTCCAGGCGCTCGTCGACGTCGGTGGCCAGCAGGGCCTCGACCAGCCGCGCCGCGTGGGCCCGGCCGATGCCGCCGACGTCGCGATAGGCCAGCTCGATCAGCTTGGCGATCTCCATGGTCACGAAGCCCTGCATGGCCTCGTAGTCCGCCGGCGACAGGGCGAAGTAGCAGCTGGCCACCCGCAGGCCTTGGCGGCGCAGGTGCTCGCGCAGCAGGAACGGGTCCAGCGACGGCAGGGCGTCGATGGCGCGCAAGGCCGACAGGTCGCGATGCATGTCGCCCGAGGCGTTGCAGGCCTCGATCAGCACGTCGGTCCAGCCGCGCTGGCCCACGAACACCGACTGGCCGCCGAGGCCGAGGTCCTGGCGGTCGAACGGGATGACGATCTTGGTCGCGGTCGGCCGCGCCTCGTCGAACAGATAGATGTCGTCGTTGCGCAGGCGGTGCTTGATGATCAGGGCCGTGTTCAGGATCTTGTTCTTGAACAGCGGGTGCTGGGCGTATTCCGGCCGGTGGGCGCTCTCGGCCTCGATGGCGATCAGGTTCAGCACGCGGCTGGTCGAGGCCGTGCGCTCCAGGGCGCGCAGGCTGCGCATCACGCGGTCGGCCTTGTTGACAGGCTTCAGCTTGCGACGGCGCGCGAGTGCGGACACGAAACCCCCTTGAACGAGACGGACGGTCATACGCCGCCGCCTGCTAACAAACCTTGACGGAACCGGGTCCGATCAGGCGCACGCAACCGGAAGTGAGTAGGGCGAGTCTTCTAGACCGCGAGCTTCAGCGGCGCCGGCGCCGCGCGCCGCAGCCCCGCCACCGTCGCCAGCAGGCCCGCCGGCTGGATCGGTTTGGGATGGGCGTCGTCGAAGCCCTGGGCCAGCAGGCGCTCGGCGTCGCCGGCCATGGCGTCGGCGGTCAAGGCCACGACCGGCAGGTCGACCCGGCCGCCCTCGCCCGAACGGATTCGCCGCACGGCCTCGACCCCGTCCATCCCCGGCATGTGGACGTCCATCAGCACGACGTCGAAGTCCTCGATCCGCAGACGGGCCAGGGCCGTGTGACCGTCGCCGACCGTGACCACCGACGCGCCGACGGCCTCGAGGATGGCTCGGGCGACCGTCTGGTTGATCGCGTTGTCGTCGACCACCAGGACCCGCGCGCCGGTTAGGTCCAGCGCCGCGGCGGGACCGGCGACGTCGCCGGGGTTTCGCGCGGCCGGCAGGGAAAGATGGGCGGTGAAGGTCGAACCCTCGCCCGGAACGCTGGCGACGCCGATGTCGCCGTCCATCATGTCGACCAGCTGGCGGCAGATCGCCAGGCCCAGCCCGGTGCCGCCGAACCGGCGGGCGATGGTGCGGTCGCCCTGGGCGAACGGCATGAACAGGCGCGCGCGTTGCTCGTCACTCATGCCGACGCCGGTGTCCGACACGGACAGCGCGATCCCCCCATCCGCTTCCGAGCCGGCGCCCGGCGCGATGCGCACGGTCACTCGGCCGGTCTCGGTGAACTTCAGGGCGTTGGACACCAGGTTCATCAGGATCTGACGGATTCGCGCCGCGTCGCCGGCCAGCCAGGCCGGGGTGGCGGGATCGACGTCGAGCGCCAGCTCCACGCCCTTCAGGCGGGCGGTCTCGCTCCAGACCAGGCGGATCTGGGCGGCCAGCTTGCGGATGTCGAACGGCGCGACTTCCAGCTCCAGCTTGCCGGCCTCGATCTTCGACAGGTCGAGAATGTCGTTGAGGATGGTCATCAGGCCGTGGCCCGACTGCTCGATCATCTCCAGATATTCGGCCTGGCGCGCGTCCAGCCGGGCGCCGCGCAGGGCGTAGGCCAAGCCCAGTATGCCGTTCATCGGCGTGCGCAGCTCGTGGCTCATCATCGCCAGGAAGGCCGACTTGGCGCGGCTGGCCTCCAGGGCCTCGGCCTGGGCCTTCTCCAGCGCCTTGGCCGTGCCGCGCATCAGCCGGACCGCGTCGACGGCGTAGCCGACCAGGCCCGCCAGGGTCACCAGGACCACCGCCTTGTCCCAGACGTTGAACCTCTGCGCCATCAGTGGAAGCAGGATCAGGGCGACGAACGGCGCGGGCATGATCGCCAGCATCGCCGTCCAGCTGACGGTGGCGTATTTCAGCCCCTCGACCACCAGGCCGAACAGGATGATCACGGCCGCGAACCGCATCGGCAACGGACCGTGCAGCGCGCTCCAGCAGGCCATGACCGACCAGGCCGCGGCGAAGGCGGCCGGCGGTCCCAGCCGGACCAGCAGGTTCGTGCGGCCCACCTCGCGCGGCTTGAAGGTCAGCTGCAGATAGATCAGCCAGCCCTCGAGCACGACATTGACGCCGGCCCACAGCAGCACCGGCGCGAGCCCGAAGTGGAAGCCCAGCAAGCCGCCGACCAGGGTCGTGACCAGCAGGCGCGCCACGCGGCTGCGACGACTCATGAGAAGTGTCGCGCCCTCCAGGCCGTCATCGAGGAAGTCCCGGAGTGCCAAGGGCGCTCCTCCCGCAACACGAAAAGTCGCGGGAAGCTAGGCCGAACATAGTTCACCAAGCGTTTACCGTGTGACGCCGTGTCGCACTTATTTCGGCGGTCAGCTTGGAAGGGCGCTCGCGTCGGACCCCGCTATCCCTGGAAGGGATCGCGCATGAGGCCACGCCATCCCTGGAAGGGATCGCGCATGAGGCCACGCTATCCCTGGAAGGGATCGCGCATGAGGATGGTGTCGTCGCGTTCGGGGCTGGTCGACAGCAGGGCCACCGGAGCGCCGATCAGCTCCTCGACGCGACGCACGTACTTGATGGCGTTGGCGTTGAGGTCCTTGAACGAGCGGGCGCCGGCGGTGCTCTCGGTCCAGCCTTCGATCTCCTCGTAGACCGGCGTGGCGGCGGCCTGGTCGCGCAGGCCGGCCGGCAGATAGTCGACGACCTTGTCGCCGATCTTGTAGCCGACGCAGATCTTCAGGGTCTTCAGGCCGTCCAGCACGTCCAGCTTGGTCAGGGCCACGCCATGAATGCCGTTGATGGCCACCGACTGGCGCACCAGCACCGAGTCGAACCAGCCGCAGCGGCGGGCGCGGCCGGTGTTGACCCCGACCTCTCGGCCGACCGTCGACAGGTGCTGGCCGACCTCGTCGAACAGCTCGGCCGGGAACGGGCCCTCGCCGACGCGGGTGGTGTAGGCCTTGACGATGCCCAGCACGAAGCCGGTCGCCGACGGGCCCATGCCCGAGCCGGCCGAGGCCTGGCCAGCCACCGTGTTGGACGAGGTCACGAAGGGATAGGTGCCGTGGTCGACGTCCAGCAGGGCGCCTTGCGCGCCCTCGAACAGGATCTTGCGGCCGGCCTTGTGGGCCTGATCCAGCACCCGCCAGGCCGGCTGGGCGTAGGGCAGGATGCGCGGAGCCAGGGCCATCAGGGCGTCGAACAGCTCTTGCGCCGAGGCCTCCGGCAGGTTCAGGCCGCGACGCAGGGCGCCGTGGTGGCTGAGCAGGCGCTCGATCTTCGGCTTCAGGGCTTCCGGATCGGCCAGGTCGGCGACGCGGATGGCGCGGCGACCGACCTTGTCCTCGTAGGCCGGTCCGATGCCGCGGCCGGTGGTGCCGATCTTCTGGGTCGAGGCGGCCTCGCGGGCCTGGTCCAGGTCCTTGTGCAGCGGCAGGATCAGGCAGGCGTTGTCGGCCAGGATCAGCAGCTCGGGCGTGATGGCCACGCCCTGCTCGGCGATCTTGTCGATCTCGCCCAGCAGGTGCCACGGGTCGACGACGACGCCGTTGCCGATCACCGACAGCTTGCCCTGCACGACCCCCGACGGCAGCAGGGCCAGCTTGTAGACCTTGCCGTCCACGACCAGCGTGTGGCCGGCGTTGTGGCCGCCCTGGAAGCGCACGACGACATCGGCCCGGTTGGAGAGCCAGTCGACGATCTTGCCCTTGCCTTCATCGCCCCACTGGGCGCCGACGACGGTCACATTGGCCATGGTAGAGATATGCCTTGTCACCTGCCCGGTGACGTCACGCGGCCCTTCGACAGGACTCGGCTACGGACGTTTAGTCAGTTGTGGGCGGCGCCGCGCGAACCGTCAAACCGGCTCCCGCGCGAAGTCAGAAGGCGTAAACCAGCCGGACCCCCGCGTCGTCAAGCCCCTGGTTCTTGCCCTGATGGAAGATCTGGCCGTTCGACAGGTGGGTGTAGCTGAGCTCGCCTGACCATCGCGGGCTGAACTGATAGCCCAGGGCCAGCTCCGGCTCGAACAGCACCTTCGAGCCGAAATCGATGCGGTGGTAATAGAGATAGGTGCGGCGATCGCGCTCGGCCTGAGTCAGGCCCGGGGCGTTGGCGGGCGGCAGGCCGGCCTTGCCGTCGGTATAGGCCAGGCCGATGCCGGGACGGAAATAGAAGCCGCCCGGCTGACCCAGGTCGATCTTCCAGTCGAAGCCAGCGGCCACGAAGTTCGAGGTGTTCTTGGTGTTGATCGACACCATCGTATGGACCTGCGGCTTGCCCAGCCAGCGCAGGCTCTCGATGCGGCCCGTGCGGTAGCCGAGGTGGATGTCCGCCCCGTCCTCGCGTCCGGCGGCGCCCAGGCCGACCGCGTCGCCGATGAAGGTGACGTCGTGCTTGTAGACCCCGACAAAGGCCTCTCCGGCCCAAGCCGGCGCGGCCACGCCCAGCGCGGCGGCGGCCACGGCGGCCACGGCGGCGAACATCGCGGTCTTCATCGAGTCGTCCTGAACAGTCTCAGCCCGCGTCCTATATGGCTCGAACGGTACGGACCGCAAAGGGTCTCGGCAGGCGATTATTGGGGTTGGCTGGATTGGAAATCCACACCCAAGCTCCTAAACCTGCGCCATGACCATCTCCCTCGCCGACATCCAAGCCGCCGCCGGACGCCTGAAGGGCCTGGCCGTCGAGACGCCGCTGATCGAGAGCCCCGCGCTGAACGAGCGTCTGGGCGGGCGGATCTTCCTGAAGCCCGAGACTCTGCAGCGGGCCGGCGCGTTCAAGTTCCGCGGCGCCTACAACCGTCTGAGCCAGCTGTCCGACGCGGAGAAGACGCGCGGCGTCGTGGCCTTTTCGTCCGGCAACCACGCCCAGGGCGTGGCCCTGGCCGCCAAGCTGCTGGGCCTGCCCGCCCTGATCGTCATGCCGTCCGACGCGCCCACCGTGAAGGTCGAGGGCGCCAAGGGCTTCGGGGCCGAGATCCGCTTCTACGACCGTTTCACCGAGGACCGCGTCGCCATCGCCGACCAGATCGCCGCCGAGCGCGGCTGCGTGGTCGTGCCCTCGTACGACGACCCGCACATCATCGCGGGGCAAGGCACGCTGGGGCTCGAGATCGTCGAGCAGGCCCGCGCCAAGGGCGTCGAACTCGATCGCGTGCTGTCGCCGATCGGCGGCGGCGGCCTGATCGCCGGAACCTCGACGGCGGTGAAGGGGCTCTCGAAGTCCACGGAAGTCTGGGGCGCCGAGCCGGCCGGCTTCGACGAGACCCGCCGCTCGCTGGAAAGCGGGCGGCGCGAGACCATCGACCAGGGCGCCCGCTCGATCTGCGACGCCCTGCTGACCCCGATCCCGGGCGAGCTGACCTGGCCGATCAACCAGCGCAACCTGTCGGGGATCGCGGCGGTCACCGACGCCGAGGTCGCCGAGGCGATGCGCTACGCGTTCTCGACCTTGAAGCTGGTCGTCGAGCCTGGCGGCTGCGTGGCGCTGACGGCGGCGCTGACCGGCAAGGTCGACCTGAAGGGCAAGACGGCGGCGATCGTGCTGTCGGGCGGCAATGTGGATCCGGGATTGTTCGCGAGCATCCTCAAGGGTGAGATCTAGGGGACAAAAAAATCCTGTCATCCCGGGCGTAGCGAAGCGCAGACCCGGGACCGCAGGAAACGCCGAGCTTGCGGCGGTCCCGGCTCGGCGCGCTGCGCGCTTGGCCGGAATGACAACTTGTATCGAGGGGGATATCCGATGAACCTGCCGCCCGCCGCCGCCCTCCCCCAGACTCCCCTCCTCGTCGTCGACCGCGCCGCCCTGCTGCGCAACATCGACCGCATGCAGACCCTGTGCGACGCCGCCGGCGTGCGCCTGCGGGCTCACGGCAAGACCCACAAGTGCTCGACCCTGGGCCGGACGCAGGTCGAACGCGGGGCCGTGGGCCTGTGCTGCCAGACGGTGGGCGAGGCGGAAGCCTATGTCGCCGGCGGGATCCGGGACGTGCTGGTCACCGCTCCCGTCCCGCCGTGGGGCGCGGCCCGTCTCGCGGCCCTCGCGCGCACCGGCGTCACCATCGGCGCCGTCGCCGACGACGAGGGCCAGATCGACCGGCTGTCGGACGCGGCGGTGGCGGCCGGGGTCACGCTGGACCTGGTCGTCGACCTCGACCTCGGCACCCACCGCGCCGGCGTCTATCCGCATGAGGCCCTGACGCTGGCCCGCGCCGCCGACGCCTCGCCGGGCCTGCGGTTCGCCGGCATCCAGGCCTATCTCGGACACCTGCAGCACCTGGACGACGGCGCGCTGCGCCGCGGCGCCGACGAGGCCGCCTTCGCCACGCTGAAGGCCCTGGTCGCCGAGCTGACCGCCGCCGGCCTGGGCCCGTCCGTGGTCACCGGCGGCGGCACCGGCACCCACGCCTTCGACCTGGCCTCGGGCGTGTTCACCGAGCTGCAGGCCGGCTCCTACGCGGTCATGGATGTCGAGTACGACGCCTGCGGCGCGCCGGGCGGCGGCGACTGGCCGTTCGAACCGGCCCTGTTCGTGGCCGCCACGGTCGTCTCGGCCCGGCACAAGAGCCACGTCGTCTGCGACGCCGGCTTCAAGGCCATGTCGATGGACGGCCCGCCGGCTCGGGTGATCGCCGGCGCCGCGCCGGGCTCCCTGTGGCGGCCGATGGGCGACGAGCACGGCATGATCGCCCATCCCGCCACGCTCGACGTGCTGAAAGCGGCCGGTCGCGAGCCGCTGGGCTTCGACAAGGCGGTGGCCGCCGCCGACGCCGACCCGGCCCGCGCCTTCCCGGCCGACGCGCCCAAGGTCGGCGACGTGGTCTGGCTGCAGCCGGGCCATTGCGACCCGACCATCAACCTCTACGACGCCCTGCACGTCTGGGACGGCGAGCGGCTGGAGCGGTGGGCGGTGGAGGGGCGACGGGTTTCAAAGCCCTAATCCCAAACCCGTCATCCCGCGCTTTACGCGCGGACCCATGGTTCAGCCGGCATGTGAACGCTGACCTTGCCCCGCACCTACGGCGGGCAAATGGGTCCCGCGCATAAAGCGCGGGATGACGGTTTGAAGGCGATAGCGCTACCGCCCGCCAAACCACCTAGCCACGTTCGAAAACCCCCACTAGGGTCCGCGCCAACGACAAGATTTCCCCTTCCAGAGGGCCAGAGATGAAACGCCTGCTGCTCGCCACCGCCCTTCTCGCCGCGCCCATGCTGGCGCCCCCTTCTTTCGCGAAAAATTTGGCGGCGGATGCGCCCAAGATCAACCCCGCCAAGCTATCGGCCCATATCAAAGTGCTGTCCTCGGACGAGTTCGAGGGTCGCGGTCCGGCCACCGCGGGCGAGAAGAAGGCCGTCGGCTATATCGTCGAGCAGATGAAGGCCATCGGCCTCTCGCCCGCCGGCGATGTCCAGAAGGACGGCAAGCGCGCCTGGACCCAGAACGTCCCGCTGGGCAAGTTCGAGATCCAGGGCCCGGTCAACGCCGGCGTCACGGTCGGCGGCGACAAGCAGGCCTGGACCCAGGGCGAGCAGATCGCCGTCCGCGCCGCCATGACCAATGTCGACGCCGTCTCGATCAAGGACGCCCCGATCGTCTTCGTCGGCTATGGCGTCAAGGCCCCCGAGCGGAACTGGGACGACTTCAAGGGCCTGGACGTGAAGGGCAAGATCCTGGTCGTGCTGATCAACGACCCGGACTTCGAGACCGGATCCGGCGACTTCGGCGGCAAGGCGATGACCTATTACGGCCGCTGGACCTACAAGTACGAGGAGGCCGCCCGCCTGGGCGCCGCCGGCGTGCTGATCGTCCACGAGACCGCCCCAGCCTCGTACGGCTGGAACACGGTCAAGAACTCCAACACGAATGTGATGTTCGACATCGTCCGCAAGGAGCCGGCCAAGCAGCACCCGTCGCTGGAGGCCTGGATCCAGCGCGACACCGCCGTCGAGCTGTTCAAGAAGGCCGGCCTCGACTTCGACGCCCTGAAGAAGCAGGCTCAGAGCCGCGACTTCAAGCCGGTGACGCTGAACGGCGCGACCTTCTCGGCCGACTACAAGGTCAAGCACGAGACGATCGTCTCCAAGAACATCGCCGGCCGTATCGTCGGCACGAAATATCCGAACGAGACCGTCATCTACAGCGGCCACTGGGACCACCTGGGCGTCGGGGCTCCGGACGCGCGCGGCGACAAGATCTACAACGGCGCCGTCGACAACGCCGACGGCATCGCCGGCATCCTCGAGCTGGCCCGCGCCTTCAAGAGCCGCCCGGCGCCGCAGCGCTCGATCCTGTTCCTGGCCGTGACCGCCGAGGAAAAGGGCCTGCTGGGCTCGGAATATTACGGCGCCAACCCGCTGTTCCCGCTGGCCACCACGGTCGGCGACATCAATATCGACGCCCTGTCGGCCGCCGGCCCGGCCAAGGACGTCGGCACGTCCGGCGACGGCAAGGTCGACCTGCAGGACATGCTGGTGGCCAAGGCCAAGCTGCACGGCCGCTATTTCACGCCCGACCCCGCGCCGCAGGCCGGCCACTTCTATCGCTCGGACCACTTCCCGTTCGCCAAGCGCGGCGTGCCGGCCATCTCGATCGGCTCGGGCAACGACCTGGTCAAGGGCGGCAAGGAAGCCGGCGAGAAGGCCGAGCAGGACTATACCGACAAGCGCTACCACCAGCCGGCCGACGAGTGGTCGCCCGATTGGGATCTCAGCGGCCAGGCCATGGACCTGGGCCTCGTCTACGAGATCGGCGCGGACCTGGCCAATTCCCGCGTCTGGCCGAAGTGGCAGGCGGGTTCGGAGTTCAAGGCCCTGCGCGACAAGACCGCCGCGCAGCGGAAGTAGTCCGTTGAAACTGTCATCCCGGCCAAGCGCGTAGCGCGCCGAGCCGGGACCGCCGCATGCGCCGGCGCTTCCGGCGGTCCCGGGTCTACGCTGCGCTCCGCCCGGGATGACACGTTGAGTTTGCGAAACACCCCATGACCGCCTCCGTCTTCGACCTGTTCAAACTCGGCGTCGGCCCGTCGAGCAGCCACACCATGGGGCCGATGACGGCCGCCGGGCGGTTCGTCGGCCGGCTGCGCGAGGCCGGGAAACTGTCCGAGGTCGCGCGGGTCCAGATCCGGCTCTACGCCTCCCTGGCCCTGACCGGGCGCGGCCACGCCACCGACCGGGCGGTGATCCTGGGCCTGATGGGCTTCGTGCCCGCGCAGCTGGATCCCGACGCCGGCGAGGCCGCCCTGCTGGAGACCCAGGCGACCCAGTCTCTGAATTTGGGCGGCGACCACACGATCGCCTTCGACGAGGCCCGCGACATCGTCTGGCTGGGCCACGAGCGCCTGCCCCAGCATCCCAACGGCCTGACCTTCACCGCCTTCGACGCCGCTGGCGTCATGCTGGCCGAGCGGACCTATTTCTCGATCGGCGGCGGCTTCGTGCGCGACGAGCGTGAGATGGGCAGCAACGCCCCGCCCGAGGAAGGTCCGGCCATCCCCTTCCCGTTCGAGAGCGCCGCCGACCTGCTGGCGCGGGCCGAACAGGCGAACCTGACCATCGCCGAGGTCATGGCCGCCAACGAGCTGGCCCGGATGAGCGAGGGCGAGATGAACGCCGGCCTCGACCGCATCTTCGCGGCCATGGAGGCCTGCATCGATCGCGGCATGCGCCAGGACGGCGTGCTGCCCGGCGGCCTGACCGTCAAGCGCCGCGCCCGCCAGATCCACCAGACCATCCTGGGCCGGATGGAGCGCCAGATGAGCGACCCGCTGGCGGCCATGGACTTCGTCAATCTGTGGGCCATGGCGGTCAACGAGGAGAACGCCGCCGGCGGCCGCGTCGTCACCGCTCCGACCAATGGCGCGGCGGGGCTGGTCCCCGCGGTGCTGCGGTTCTTCGTCCGCTTCCACAAGGGGACGCCCGAGCAGGTCCGCGTCTTCCTGCTGACCGCCGCGGCGATCGGCGCGCTCTACAAGCGCAACGCCTCGATCTCGGGGGCCGAGGTCGGCTGCCAGGGCGAGGTGGGCGTGGCCTGCTCGATGGCCGCGGCCGGCCTGGCGGCGGCGCTGGGCGGCACCAACGCCCAGATCGAGAACGCCGCCGAGATCGGCATGGAGCACAATCTGGGCCTCACCTGCGACCCGATCGGCGGCCTGGTGCAGATCCCCTGCATCGAGCGCAACGCCATGGGCGCCATCAAGGCTATCGACGCGGCTCGCCTGGCTTTGCTGGGCGACGGCCAGCACTCGGTCTCCCTCGACAAGGTCATCGCCACGATGAAGCGCACCGGCGAGGACATGAACGAGATCTACAAGGAAACCTCGATGGGCGGCCTGGCGGTCGGGCTGTCGGTGAACCGGGTGGAGTGCTGAGGTGAAGCGGCGGCGCGTGATCTGGTTCGCGGTCGCCTTCGCCATGGCGGCCGCCGTCGCGGTCGTTCCGACCGTGCGGGAATGGCTGGCCGTCGACGCCTGTCTCGATGGCGGCGGCGCCTGGGTCAAGCAGACTAAAAGGTGCTCCCACGATCAGGTCGAGCTCGACCGACACGGATCCTCTCCTCCCCACTAGGGGGAGGTGGATCGCCGCGAATACGCGGCGAGACGGAGGGGGTCGGCGAAGCGGTGGTGAGTTCGCCGCCTCACGGGGCCCCTCCACCGGCGTTCGCCGGTCCCCCTCCCCCAAAGGGGGAGGAGAAGGGAAACAATCGTCTCGCCCGGGCTTGAATTCGCGCTAACCTCCCCTCGCGGAGGTTCCCCATGCCCGGCTCCATCACCCCGATGATCCACGTGCCCGACGTGCGGGCCGCTTCGGACTGGTATCGCGACCTCGGCTTCGTGCTGACCGGCTTCCACAATCTGGACGGCGCCTGGAGCTGGGCGCGCCTGACCCTGGGCGACGGGGCCGTGATGTTCAGCGCGGGCGGCAAGGCCTCGGACGCCCATCGCCGCGAGGTCGACCTCTATCTCAATGTCGACGACGGCCTGGACGCCCTGTTCGACAGCCTCAAGGATCGAGTCGAGGTGTTCGAGCCGCCGCACGACACCGAGTACGGCATGCGCGAGTTCATCATCCGCGACTTGAATCGTTTCTGGATCACGTTCGGCCAGCCGGTCGCGACCTGAATCCCCCTCGACGCCGCGCCGAAGTTCCCCTAGGTTCGCCGTGAACAGGAAGGGAACAAACATGGTCAAGGGCGTGATCCGGACGGGCATCGGCGGCTGGACCTTCGAACCCTGGCGCGGGACCTTCTACGGCGATGACGTCAAGCAGAAGGACGAGCTGAAATACGCCGCGTCCAAGCTGACCAGCATCGAGATCAACGGCACCTACTACTCGACCTTCAAGCCCAACAGCTGGCAGAAGTGGCGCGACGAGACCCCCGACGACTTCGTGTTCGCGGTCAAGGCCAGCCGCTTCTGCACCAACCGCAAAGTGTTGTCCGAGAACAACGACTCGCTCGAGAAATTCCTGTCGCAGGGCATGGACGAGCTGGGTCCGAAGCTGGGCCCGATCAATTGGCAGTTCATGGCGACCAAGAAGTTCGACCCGGTCGATTTCGAGGGTTTCCTGAAATTGCTGCCAAAGGAGTTGAAGGGCCTGCCGCTGCGCCACGCGCTGGAAGTCCGCAGCCCGACCTTCGCCTGCCAGGAGTTCTACGACCTGGCCGCCAAGTATGGCGCAGCCATCGTCTACGCCGTCGACGACGAGGAGCCGACCTGGCCCTGCATCGACCAGCCGACCGCCGACTTCACCTATGCCCGCCTGATGTCCAGCAAGCCGGACGAGCCGACCGGCATGACGTCGGCCGAGCTGGACGGGATCGTCAAGCAGGCGCGAAAATGGGCCGAACGCGGCGACGTGTTCGCCTACTTCATCGCCGGGGCCAAGGTGCGCAATCCGGCCGCGGCGATGGCGCTGATCGAGAAGCTGGGAAAGTAGAGCTCCCTCCTCCCCATTAGGGGGAGGTGGATCGATGCGAATACGCATCGAGACGGAGGGGGTCCGCGAAGCGGTGGTGCGTTGGCCATCGCGCAGGGCCCCTCCACCGGCGTTCGCCGGTCCCCCTCCCCCACAGGGGAGGAGAGTTCAGTCCAACCAGAGGCCCTGGGCTTTCAAGCCATCGCCCCAGAACCCCGGCTTCGGCGGCGTGATCCGGCCGCGCTCGACCCGCAGGCCGCCGGGATGGTCCGCGGCCAGCCACCACGGCCCGTCGAGATCGGCGAAGTCGCACGCGCCCGCCAGGTGCAGGGCCGGGGCGACGCCCAGGGACGAGGCGACCATGCAGCCGGTCATCAGCTGGAAGCCCAGCCCCTTGGCCGCTCGCAGCATCGCCACCGCCTCGGTCAGGCCGCCGGTCTTGTCGAGTTTCAGGTTCACCGCCTGGTAGCGGCCGCGCAGAGCCGCCAGATCGCCGCCGACATGGACGGACTCGTCGGCGCAGACCGTGAACGGCGGGTCCCAGCCCTCGAGCTCATGGTCGGCGTCGGCCGGCAGCGGTTGCTCCACCAGCGCGATCGGCAGGTCGGCCAGCAGGGGCTTGAGGTCTTTCAGGATCGCGAAGGTCCAGCCCTCGTTGGGGTCGACGATGAAGCGGGCATTCGGCGCGGCGGCGGCCACGGCGCGCAGGCGAGCGGCGGGGTCCTCGGCCGACAGCTTGATCTTGATCAGCGGCGCGTCGGAGACAGCGCGGGCGGCCTCGGCCATCGCCTCGGGCGTGTCGAGGCTGACGGTGACGGCGGTGACCAGGGCCGGCGGAACGGCCAGGCCGGTGGCCGTCGCGACGCTGACCCCGGTGCGCTTGGCGCGCAGGTCCCAGAGCGCCAAGTCGAGCGCGTTGCGGGCCGCGCCGGGCGGCAGGGCCGCGCACGCGGCGTCCGGATCGCCCGACACCAGCGCCGGTACAAGCTGGGCCAACACGCTGTCGACCGTCTCGCCGTAGCGGCCATACGGCACGCTCTCGCCGCGCCCGACATGGCCGTCGGCCGAGGCGAGCACCTCGACCACGTCGGCGGTCGTCTTGACCCCGCGCGAGATGCGGAACGGGGCCTTCAGCGGATGCGAGACCGGGCGGGCGGAAACGACGATCGACATGCCCGAAGGCTTGTCACCGTTCGTCGGGGATCACCACCCCCAGCGACGCGGAATCGGCGAGTCGGCCCGGCGCTCGGCCATCACCTTCAGGGCCAGGGGGCGGTCGACGACGAACAGGGCCAGCCAGACCAGCAACACGCCAGCATAATGGATCGCGCCGAGCACGCCGCCCGGGCGGCCCGGACGCACGAAACGGGGACGGACAAAACGGCGGGGCTGGACAAACGGCTGGGTCATGGCGAAGTCGGTCATGTCGGCGTCCTCATCTGATGGACGCGACCTTGACCGCGCCATGCGCCAGAATCGGACGTATAGAACTGCATCAACACCGGCCGCGTTTCGCCGGTGCGCTTTCTCGAAGGATCGCCCATGGCCAAGACCGTCAGCATCAACATCCCACACCAGTTGGGCGCGGCCGAGGCCAAGCGCCGCCTGGAAAGCGGCCTCTCGCAGCTGGCCGGCCAGATCCCCGGCGGCGACCCCAGCCGCTTCTCGCAGAGCTGGGCCGGCGACGTGCTGAACTTCTCGGCCGTGGCCATGGGCCAGACCATCACCGGCCTCGTCCAGGTGCTGGACGACCACGCCCGCCTCGACCTCAGCCTGCCCGGCTTGCTGGGCATGGCGGCGGGCAAGATCAAGGACGAGCTGAACCGCCGGGGACAGCTGCTGCTGAAGTAGGGATCAACGACCGATCAGCATTCAGATATTATAGCTCCGTCATTCCCGCCCCTGTGGCGGGAACCCCTGGTTCAGCTGGCACGTGAGGCGCAAGCGAACCGCCAGCGGTTCGCCCCTCCCGCACCTGCGGCCGACAGAGGGGTTTCCGCCACAAGGGCGGGAATGACGTAAGGTTTTGGTGGTCTTCGGCTAATGTCGATCGGCCGCAGCGCCCCTACTCCGTGACGAACGCCTCGTCCGCTGGCGTCACCTTTTTCTGGCGCGAGTCGTCCTTGCCCCAGCCGCCTCCGCCGCCGATCCGCACGGCCAGCCAGATGATGTTGCGGCGGACGACGTCGACGCCCCGGTTCCTCATGGCGTCGCGCAGGATCCAGTCGGCCTCGCGGCGGCTGTAGGGCTCGGGACGCGTATTGCCGGAAGGGTGGGTCTTCCAGATCCCGGTCCCGCGCGTGGCGTAGAGAAAGTCGTGGATCACCGCGCCCTTCACCCACGGTCCGTCCGGCGGCAGCAGGATCCAGACCGCGCGGGGAATGGACGCCAGGTCGGTCACGAAGCCCTTGGGGACGGTGATCGAATGGTCGGCGTCGCTGGGCGTGTAGCGTAGCGTGTCGTGCAGCCCCCAAAGGCTGCGCCCCTGCTTGATCGACGGCGTGAACTTGTTGTCCAGCAGGACCAGGACGAGCTTGCCGCCGAACCGGTCGACCCAGTCCGCCGGCGCGGGTTTGGCGGGTTTCGGCATGATCCGCTCCTGACCATCTCGCTCCGCACTCTACGCGCGGAGCGAGCATGCCGGAAGGTTTGCCTCACAGATCGGTGAGGCCGAACGCCATCATCGCCAGGCGCTCGGGATCGCCGACGGCCGTGATCTCGACGACCTTGCCGTTTTCCACCTTGATGTCGAGCACCAGATAGAGCTTGCCGCGTGGCGCCACGACCGCGCCGATCTTGCCGTCGACCAGGGCCGTGCGCGCGGCCTTGGCCAGGCCGTCGTAGAAGTTGGCGACCTTCTCGGCGCCACGCAGTTCGCGGGTCTGGCCGCCGCCGGCGTAAACGTCGGCGCGGACGACGACGTTCGGATCCAGCACCGCCAGCAGCCCCTGCATGTCGCCCGTGCGCGAGGCGGTCAGGAAGGCGTCGACCACGCTCTTCTGGGCGACCTGGGCGGCGTCCAGCGGCGCCTCGCCGCCGCGCACCCGGCGGCGAGCCCGGCTGGCCAGCTGGCGGGCGGCGTCCGGCGTGCGCTCGACGATCGGGGCGATCTCGTCGAACGGCATGTCGAACAGGTCGTGCAGCACGAAGGCGATGCGCTCGGCAGGGCTCAGGGCCTGCAGTACGACCAGCAAGGCCAGGCCGACGGAGTCGGCGAGAATGGTCTCGCGCTCGATGGCTTCCTCGCCGCTGACCGAGGGTTCTGGCCCGCCGTCCAGCAGGGCGTCCTCGCGGCGCGATTTCTTGGAGCGCAGCATGTCCAGGCACACGCGCGAGGTGACGGTGGTCAGCCAGGCCGACAGGTTGTCGACGCCGCTGGTGTCGGCGCGGGAGAGGCGCAGCCAAGCCTCCTGCACCGCGTCCTCGGCCTCCGGCAGCGAGCCCAGCATGCGGTAGGCCACGCCCCGCAGGCGGCCCCGGTCGGCCTCGAACTTGTCGGCCAGATAATTTTTCTCGGACATTCGGTCACATCGCTCCGTCGGGCTTCGTCACACCTTCGACGAACGCAAACCGCCGGATGTGACCGGCGACGGGCGTCGAGATGCAACAAACCCCATGGAGAGCCCCATGCAAGCCCGTATGACCCAACCCGCCTTCCTGCTGCCCGACGCCATGAAGGCCCTGGTCGCTCTGAGCAAGTCCGCTCATGTCGACGGCGTGCCCGAGACCCTGCACGAGCTGCTGCATCTGCGCGTCAGCCAGATCAACGGCTGCGGCGTCTGCCTGGAAATGCACGCCCGCGCCGCGGCCAAGTCGGGCGAGAGCCCCGAGCGCCTGGCCACCGTCGCCGGCTGGCGCGACACCCCCTACTTCACCGACGCCGAACGCGCCGCCCTGGCCCTGGCCGAGGCCGTCACCCGCGTCGCCGACAAGCCCGACGCGGTGCCGGACGACGTCTGGAACGAAGCCGCCAAGCACTACGACGAAAAGGCCCTGGCCGGGCTGCTGATCAGCATCTCGGCGATCAATGTCTGGAACCGGCTCAACGCGGCGACGCGGCAGGTGGCGGGGTCGCTGGGGGTTTAGTTCCAACCCGCTCTCCCCGGCGAAAGCCGGGGTCCAGATGGAAGAGCGCCGGGGTGGGTTCTTAAACCTCAGAGCCCATCTCATCATCCAAGATGCATGAGATCTGGATCCCGGCTTTCGCCGGGAAGAGCGGATTTTTTAGCTACAGCCGCCTCGAATCATACTCATGCCGCCCCAGGCTCGCGAAGCGGCCTTCCTCGGCCTTGTTGATGTACTGGGCGGCGACCAGCCAGGCCTTCACGGGCCGCAGGGTCGCTAGGCAGCCGATGATCAGGGCCGGGAACGTCGTCAGCAGATGCACCCAGATCGGCGGCTGGTACATCACCTCGACCCAGGCGAAGGCGGCGGTGACCACGATGCCGACTCCGCTCATCACGAAGAAGGCCGGACCGTCGGCCGGGTCGGCGAAGCCGTAGTCCAGGCCGCACCGGTTGCACTTGGGCGCCAGCTTCAGGAAGCCCTGGTACAGCCTACCCTCGCCGCAACGCGGGCAGCAGCACTTCAGGCCCGCCTCGATGGGGGTCGGGGAGTCGTAGACAGGTTCGTGGGCCATCTTCGGGAATTTGTCGGGCATCGAAGCCCCCTTCCTACAATCGCGCGATTGATCCATACATTATGAAGACAATGTATGGATATCGGACCGTGACGACAACTAAGGGATCACCGAATCCCGCCGCCGCCTGGCTGCGCCGGATCGACGCCCTGGACGGCCCCGCCTACCGCCGGATCGCCCAGGCTCTTGAGAACGCGACAGCCGAGGGCGAGCTGCAGGCCGGCGACCAGATCCCGGCCCAGCGCGAGGTCGCCCGGCTGGTCGGCGTCGACTTCACCACCGTCACCCGCGCCTACGCCCTGGCCCACGAGCGCGGCCTGATCGAGGGAACGACCGGGCGCGGCACCTTCATCCGCCTCCGGACGAACGAGGACGAGGCCGGGCTGGTCGACCTGTCGATGAACCTGCCGCCTCCGCCAGCGGGGCTGAACCTGGCCGCCCTGTTGCGCGAGACGACCGGCGCGATCCTGGCCCGCACCGATCCCGCGACCTTGATGGCCTACTATCACCCCGGCGCCGGCTCCCTGGCCCAGCGGGCGGCTGGCGCGGCCTGGCTGGCGCCGACCCTGGGCGAGGTCGATCCCACGAGGGTGATCGTCGCCAGCGGGGCCCAGACGGCGCTGTCGGCCCTGCTGGACCACCTGACCGCGCCGGGCGACACGATCATCGCCGAGGCCTTCGCCTATCCGGGCCTGCTGGCCACCGCCGCCCGGCGCGGGCTGAAGGTCGTGGCCTGTCCGCTGGACGGCCCGGGCCTGGAACCGCAGGCCCTGGCTCGCCGGGTCGCCGAGCATCGGCCGCGCCTGATCTGCTGCACCCCGACCTTCCAGAACCCGACCGCGGCGACCATGGACCTGACGCGGCGGCGGGCGATCGTCGAGGTCGCTCGGGCGGCGGGGGCAGCCATCATCGAGGACGACGCCTACGGCCTGCTGCCGGCCACGCCCCTACCCGCCCTGGCCAGCCTCTGGCCCGAGGGGGTGTTCCACGTCGCCACGACCGCCAAGACGCTCTCGCCTGGCCTGCGCCTGGCCTATGTCGTCGCGCCGCCGGGACGGGCCGAGGGCCTGGCGGCCACGCTGCACGCCATCGCCCAGATGCCCGCGCCGCTGATGGCGGCCGTGGTCACCGGCTGGATCCGCGACGGAACGGCCGCTCGGGTGTTGGCGGGGGTGCGGGAGGAGGCGGCGGCGCGGCGCGCGCTGGCGGCCGAGCTGCTGCCGGCGGCGGTCGGCGGGCCCGAGAGCCTGCACGTCTGGCTGCCGGGGGTCGTGGCGACGCCGATCGCGAAGGACAAGGGCCTTGCCCTCGTCGACGCCGGCGCCTTTCGCGCGCCGGGCGCCTCGGGAGACGGCTTGCGGATCTCGCTGGGCGCGGCGGGAAAGCGCGCGACCTTGGCCAGGGCGCTGACGGCCCTGCGCATGCTGGCTAGTCCGTAAGCCCGCCGCGCCGGAACGCCTCGGCCAACTGGTCGATCAGCGCGCGCACGGCCGGCGGCAGGCCGCGCCGGGTGGTGAAGACCGCGTGGACGATCCCCGGTCGCGAACCCCAGTCGGGGAAAACCCGCACCAATCGGCCACGCTCCAGGTCCTCGCGGCAGACGTGATCGGGCAGAAAGGCCACGCCCAGCCCGGCCGCCGCCGCGTCGCGCAGCGCGCCGAAGTCGCCGCAGGTCAGGCGGGGGGAATGCCGGATAAGGCGCGCTCGCCCCTCGCCGTCCAGTAACTCCCACTCCAGTTCGCCGATCTGGTCGGTCGGGCTGATCGTCGGCAGCTCGGCGAGACGATCCAGCGGCCAGCCGGCGCAGCGGACCGCCACCGCCGGCGCCGCCACCAGGACCCGCGTCGAACGGCCGAGGGTGCGCAGGGTCAGCGCCGCGTCGGTGTCCAGGGCCAGACGCACGCGGATAGCGACGTCGATCCGCTCGGCGATCAGATCCACCGGCCGGTCGACGGCGACGATCTGCAACCGCACCTTCGGATAGCGCGCCATGTAGCCCTGGAAGGTCGCCGACAGCGCCTCGACCAGGCCAACGGGACAGCTGCATCGCACCAGGCCGTGCGGCTCGGATAGCGCCTCGGCGACGACGGCGTCGGCCTGCTGGGCGTCGAGCACCAGGGTGCGGCAGCGCTCGTGGAATGCCTCTCCCACCTCGGTCACCCGGAAGCGGCGCGTCGAACGCTCGATCAGGCGCACGCCAAGGCGTGCTTCGAGGGCGGCGATCCTGCGGCTGATCGTCGACTTCGGCTGCCGCAGCGCCCGGCCCGCCGCCGCGAAGCCGCCATGGGCCACCACCTCGGCGAACAGGACATAGTCGTTGAGGTCGACGGTCACGATTGTCTCACTAATGGAACGCTGAGAGCCGATTTACCCGTCTACTCCGGTTTTCGTTCCGGATGCATCTCCTTTGTCACCGACGGACACCCGCCGGCCAACCCAAGGAGACAGACGATGAGCAAGACTTTCGACGGCAAGGTGGTCGTGGTGACCGGCGGCGCCAGCGGCATCGGCCTGGCCACGGCCAAGCGCTTCGCCGACCTCGGCGCCTCGGTCTATGTGACGGGTCGAAGAGAGGCTGAACTGGCCGCGGCCGTGAAGGCGATCGGCGGCGACGTGACCGGCGTCCGTGGCGACGCCTCGAAGCTGGCCGACCTCGACACGCTCTACGACGTCATCCAGCGGCGCCACGCCCACATCGACATCCTGGTCCCCAACGCCGGCGGCGGCTCGATGCTCCCGCTGGGCGCGATCACCGAAGAGCACTACGAGGACATCTTCGGCCGCAACGTGAAGGGCGTGATCTTCACCGTGCAGAAGGCTCTACCGCTCCTGCGCGACGGCGGCGCGATCGTGCTGATGGGCTCGACGGCCGCGGTGCAGGGCACGCCCGCCTTCAGCGTCTACAGCGCCAGCAAGGCCGCGGTCCGCAACCTGGCGCGCGGCTGGACCGCCGACCTCAAGGACCGCCAGATCCGCGTCAACGTCGTCTCGCCCGGACCGGTGAAGACGCCGGGCCTGGTCGAACTGGCCGGACCGGACGCCGCCGCCCAGCAGGGCCTGCTAGACTTCATGGCCAGCCAAATCCCGCTGGGCCGCGTCGCCGACCCGTCGGAGATCGCCAAGGCCGTCACCTTCCTGGCGTCCAGCGACGCCAGCTTCATCGCCGGCGCCGAGCTGTTCGTCGACGGCGGCATGACCCAGGTCTGAGGAGCAGCGCCATGACCATCGAACAACTGCTGACCCGCAATCTGCACGAGGTGTTCGGCGAGGGCGATCCGGCCCGCCGCCGAGCCGCGATCGACGACCTCTACGCCGAGGACGCGGTGTTCTACGGCCCCGGCGGCGAGGCTCACCAGGGCCGCGAGGCGATCGACAGGATCGCCGGGATCATCCGGGCCGGCCATCCGACCTTCCGCTACACCGAGACCTCGCCGGCCCAGGCCAGCCACGACGCCGGCCGCCTGTCGTGGGTCTCGGGCCCGCCCGACGAGCCGCCGCGCTATGCGGGCCACGATTTCATCCTGGTCCGCGACGGGAAGATCGCGGCGATCTACGTGTTCTTAGACGGCGAGGATAAATGACTGTCATCCCGGCCGCAGCGTAGCGGAGAGCCGGGACCGCAAAGAACCCAGAGCTTCCCGTGGTCCCGGCTCGGCGCGCCGCGCGCTTGGCCGGGATGACAGGTTCTACGGCCTAGAACTCGACGTCGTCCTCTTCGCCCTCGACCTCACCCTCGCCGCCCATGGCGTTCTCGAGGCTGTCGATGATGTCGTCCATCTGGTCGGGGGTGATCGAGACGTAGAGCGACTCGCCGCCGATGGCCGAGACCAGCAGGCGATAGCCGTCGTCGGTCTCCTGCAGGCTGAACGATTGGAGCGGCAGGAGCGTGGCCATGGGGGATCCTTCCCGGAAAGACGAGGCGCTGATCTAGAGGTCCAGGGACCTTATTTCAACGCGCCTCGGCGGAGCATGGCCACATGGGTCGCGATCAGTTGCTCGCGGTCGATCCACGGGAACTCGGGCCGGGCGATCAGCAGCGAGACCAGGCCGTGCAGGCCGGCCCACAGGCTCTGGGTCGCGGCCAGCACGTCGTCGCCGGCCATCAGGCCCGCCGCGTGCAGCTCGCCGACCATCTCGACGAACACGTGGAAGACCTCCTTGCCGGCGATCATTGGCTTATGGCCGGTCTTTTCCAGAAACGACCCGTCGACGCTCTTCTCCAGCATGAACGCCACGCGGTACGCATCGGGATGGTCCAGGCCGAAGTCGATATAGACCCGCAGGCAGCGCTCGAAGTTCTCCGGCGTCGGGGTGTAGCCCACGCGGGCGGCGGCCATCCGCTGGCCCAGGATCGCGAAGGCCCGTACGCACAGCTCGGCGGCGATGTCGTCCTTGGTGGCGAAATAGGCGTAGAGGGCCGGCTGCGAGATGCCGGCGATTTCGGCGATCTGGCGGGTAGACACCGCATGGACGCCCTTCTGCGCGAACAGGCTCTGGGCGGCGTCGAGGATCTCCTCGCGACGCTCGCCGCCCTGGCCCTTGGGCTTGCGGGGCGAACGGGTCTTCGGAGCCGTGACGGTACGCATAGGTGTGGAACGCATGGGCGGCGACTTCATCGAACGTCCTTGACCATCGCTGTCCGAGCTTGACAAGAGAGCATTGTCGATCACTGATAACTTATCACTGATCGATTTGGAACAGCTTATGTGGCGGACCCCGCTTTCTCCCCTGGCGGTGTTGCTTCTGGCGGCAAGCTTGAGCGCCTGTGGCGGCAAGCCCAAGACCGACGCGCCAACCGCTCCCACGCCGGTCGAGGCCGCGCGCGTCGCCGCGCCCGGCGCGGCCGGTTCGGTCAGCGGCGCGGGGACGCTGGAGCGCCGTCGCGAGATGGCGCTGTCGTTCCGCATTCCCGGCGTCCTGACCGCGATGCGGGTCGAGGCCGGCGACAGCATCCGCGCCGGCCAGGCCATCGCGTCCATCGATCCGGCGGGCGTCGACGCCCGCCAGCAGCAGACCGCCGCCGACCTGGAGCGCGCCCGGCGCGACGTCGAGCGCGACCGCACCCTGTTCGACAAGGGCTATGTCAGCCGCCAGCGCCTCGACGACCGGACCAGCGCCTTGAAGGCCGCCCAGGCCGCCTATGACGCCGCCCGCTTCGACCGCCGCTGGGCCAGCCTGGCCTCACCGGTCTCGGGCGTGGTGCTGGAGCGCCGCGCCCAGGCGGGCGAGGTGGTGGCCGCCGGCCAGGTGGTGGCGCGGGTCGCCGATCTTTCCAGCCCGCTCGTTTTGCGCCTGCCGCTGGCCGCCCGCGACGCCGCCCGCGTCCGGGTCGGCGATAGCGCCCAGGTCACGGTCGAGGATCTGAACGGCCAGGCCCTCTCCGGCCGCGTCACCCGGGTCGGCGAAGCCGCCGACACCCGCACCGGCGCGATCACCGTCGAGATCGAGCTCTCGGCTCCGCCGCCGGCCCTGCGCAGCGGCCAGATCGCCCACGCCAGCCTGGCGGTCCGCGCCGCGCCCGGCCAGGCCACGGCCTATGCTCGCATCCCAGCCGAGGCCGTCCTGGAGGCCAGCGGCCAGCGCGCCTTCGTCTTCCGTTTCGACCGCGGCAAGGCGCGGCGCACGCCGGTGACCTTCGGCGGCTTCGACGGCGACGACGCCCTGGTCGCGGGCCTGACCGACGGGACCCAGGTGATCACCGCCGGGGCCGGCTTCGTCGCGGACGGCGAGGCCGTTCGCGTCATCGACCCCACCCGGCTCGCCGGGCCTTTGGGCCAGTAGCCGTGAAGTTCGACCTCGCGACCTTCGCCGTCCGTCGCTGGCAGTTCACCCTTGTGGCCTTCGGCCTGCTGGTGATGCTGGGGATCAATGCCCTCAACACCGTGCCCCGGTCCGAGGACCCGCACTTCCCGACTCCGATCGTGGTGATCCGCGCCGTCCTGCCCGGCGCCGAGCCTTCCGAGATGGAGCAGCTGGTCGTCGACCCGATCGAGGACGCCGTCGACGGCCTCGACAACATCGACAAGGTCGAGTCGACCAGCCTGGACGGTTCGGCCTCGATCCGCGTCCACTTCACCTGGGACGTCGACGCCGAGCGCAAGTACGACCAGGTGGTCCGCGAGGTGAACGCCATTCGCGGAAACCTGCCCGCCGGCCTGACCTTGCTCGACATCCAACGGGTGCGGACCTCGGAAGTGGCCATCGTCCAGGTCGCCCTGACCTCGGACATCATGCCGATGCGCCGCCTGGAAAAGACCGCCGACCGCCTGCGCGAGCGGCTGGACCGCGTACCGGGCGTGCGCGAAGCCAAGTACTGGGGCGCGCCGCCGTCCGAGGTGCAGGTCACGCTGGACCTGGCCCGCCTGTCGGCCCTGCGCCTGCCCGCCACCGCCGTCGCCGACGCGCTGCGCCAGGCCGGAGCCGAGGCGCCGATCGGCGCCGTTCAAGCAGGGGAACGACGCTTCAACGTCAAGTCCGGCGGGGCCTTCCACGCCCTGGAGACCATAGGCGACACCCCCGTCCGCGCGGTCGGCGGCCAGGTCACCCGCGTCCGCGACGTCGCCAAGGTCGCCTGGGCGCAGGCTGAGCCCTCGCACCTGACCCGCTTCAACGGCCAGCGCGCCGTGTTCCTGACCGTGACCCAGAAGGACGGCCAGGACGTCGCCCGGATCACCAAGGCCGTGCAGTCGGTGCTGGACGACTACGAGAAGACCCTGCCCGCCGGGGTGAAGCTGCAGCGTGGCTTCGTCCAGGCCGAAAACGTCAAGCACCGCCTGAACAACCTGTTCCGCGACTTCGGCATCGCCCTGGCGCTGGTGCTGATCACCCTGCTGCCGCTGGGGCCGCGCGCGGGGGTCGTGGTCATGGTCTCGATCCCGCTGAGCCTGCTGATCGGTCTCTCCATGCTGCAGGCGTTCGGCTTCACCCTGAACCAGCTGTCGATCGCTGGCTTCGTGCTGGCCCTGGGCCTCTTGGTCGACGACAGCATCGTCATCACCGAGAACATCGCCCGCCGGGTGCGCGAGGGCGAGGACCGGGTCGACGCGGCGATCAACGGCACGCGCCAGATCAGCTTGGCCGTCCTGGGCTGCACCGCGACCCTGATGCTGGCCTTCCTGCCGCTGATGGCCCTGCCGGCCGGCTCGGGCGCCTATATCCGGTCGCTGCCGGTAACGGTGCTGTGCACCATCGCCGCCTCGCTGCTGGTCTCGATGACCATCATTCCGTTCCTGGCCAGCCGAGTTCTGGACAAACACTCAGACCCCGAGGGCAACGTCCTGCTGCGGGCGGTCAATGACGGCATCCATCGCTTCTACCGTCCCGTGCTGCACCGGGCCCTGGCGCGGCCATGGCTGACCCTGGCGATCCTGCTGACCCTGTGTCTGACCACCCTGCCGCTGGTGAAGCTGATCGGCTCCAGCCTGTTCCCGTCGGCCGAGACCCCGCAGTTCCTGATCCGCGTCGAGACGCCCGACGGCTCGTCCCTGGCGCGCACCGACCGGGCGCTGCGCTATGTCGAACAGCGGGTGAAGGCCGAGCCCGACGTCGTCTGGCAGGCCGCCAATCTGGGGCGCGGCAATCCGCAGATCTTCTACAACCGGTCGCAACGCGAGAGCTCGACGACCTTCGCCGAGGTGTTCGTCAGCCTCAAGCGCTGGGAGCCGGGCAGGAGCGAGAAGGTGCTGGACCGGCTGCGCAAGGACTTCGCCAATTTCCCGGGCGCGCGGATCAGCGTCCTGACCTTCGAGAACGGCCCGCCGATCGACGCGCCGGTCGCCGTGCGCCTGACGGGGCAGAACCTCGACGTGCTGAAGGCCCTGGCCGGACGGGCGGAAGCCATCCTGAAGGCCACGCCAGGCGCGCGCGACGTCACCAACCCGATCCGCCTGGACCGCACCGACCTCGACCTGGGCGTCGACGAGACCAAGGCCGCGGCCCTCGGCGTGCCGGCCGGCGCGCCGCGCCGCATCGCCCGCCTGGCCCTGTCCGGCGAAGAGACCGCCCGCTTCCGCGACCCGGACGGCGACGACTACGCGGTCAGGGTGCGGCTGCCGATGGTCCAGGCCGACGGCGCCGCGCGCAATCCGCTGTCGGCCCTGAAGGGCGTCTATGTCCCCACCGCCGACGGCCTGGCCGCGCCGCTGGACGCCATCGCCACGCCGAAGCTCAAGTCGAGCCCTTCGCGCATCGACCGCTTCGACCGTGAGCGGACGGTGACCATCAGCGCCTACGTCAAGACGGGCTTCCTGGCGTCGGGCGTCACGCGTGACGCCGTGGCGCGGCTGAACCGGGACCTGCCCTTGCCACCCGGCTACCGGATGACGCTGGGCGGCGAGGCCGAGGCCGCGTCGGAAAGCTTCGCCGGCCTCGGCGCGGCGGTGCTGGTGGCGGTGTTTGGGATCCTGGCGGTGCTGGTTCTAGAGTTCCAGAAGTTCAAGACCGCGCTGGTGGTCGCCGGCATCATCCCGTTCGGGGTGTTCGGGGCGGTGCTGGCCTTGGCCCTGACCGGTAATTCGCTGTCGTTCACCGCCACGATCGGCGTGGTCGCCCTGATCGGCATCGAGATCAAGAATTCGATCCTGCTCGTCGACTTCACCGAACAGCTGCGCCGCGAGGGCATGACCCTGCACGACGCCATCGAGAAGGCCGGCGAGGTCCGCTTCCTGCCCGTGCTGCTGACCTCGGTGACGGCGATCGGCGGGCTCCTGCCGCTGGCCGTGGAGCATTCGGGCCTCTACTCGCCCCTGGCCATCGCCATCATCGGCGGGCTGATCACCTCGACGCTGCTCAGCCGGGTGGCGACGCCCGTGATGTACTGGCTGACGGCGCGCGGGAAGGCGGATGTCGCTTAAAATCCCTCTCTCTCAGAGAGGGGGATTTTGGTGGGCTACGGCATCAGCCCCGCCGCCCGATAGGCCGCGATCATCTGGTCGAACAGCGTGATGTCGCCCCGCCCGCGGGCCACCAGCTGGGCGCCCTCGATCGCCGCGAAGATGGCCAGGGCCCGGTCGCGCAGGGCGGCGTCCGACAGCGTCGGGTGGCGCGGGCCTAGCAGGCGGACCAGCCAGTCGACATTGGCCGCGCTGAACGCGTCGACCGCGACCCGCACCTCAGGCGGCAGGTCGCCGTACTCGGCCGCCATGATCCCATAGAGGCACATGCGGTTGTCGTTGAGCAGCGCGGCGCGGAACACCGCGACATAGTCGGCGAAGATCGCCTCGACTGGCGCGGGGGCCGTGATCAGCTGCTCGAAATAGCCGACCGCGTTGTCGGTATAGCGCCGCGCCAAGGCCGCGCCCAGGTCGCCCTTGGTCGGGAAATGGTAGTGGATGCTGGCGCTCTTGATGCCGACCGCCTTGGCCAGCTCGCGAAAGCTCAGGGCGTTGTAGCCCTTGGCCTGCACGGCGGCCTGGGCCGCTTTCATGATCGTCTCGCGGGTGTCGGTCGTGGTCATCAGCGCTCCTGCCTATCGGTAGATAGACGTTGACTCCGGGCGATGGAAGCCTCTACCAATCGACCGCCTACCTATCGATAGGTAGACATTGAGGAGAGACCCATGAAGATCTATGATGTCCCCGGCTTCCCGAACCCACTGCGCGTCCGCATCGCCCTGGCCGAGAAGGGCCTGACCGACCAGGTCCAGTTCGTGAAGGTCGACCTGCCGGGCGGCGAGCACAAGGAAGACGCCTTCCTGGCCAAGAACCCCTCCGGAACCGTGCCGGTGCTGGAACTGGAAGACGGCGTGTTCATCGCCGAATGCACGGCCATCACCGAATATGTCGACAATCTCGACGGCAAGCCGGTGCTGACCGGCGCGACCCCGCGCGACAAGGCGGTGATCCACATGATGCAGAAGCGGGCCGAGGCCGAGCTGATCGACGCGGTCGCCGACTACTTCCACTATGCCACCCCGGGCCTGGGCGCGAAGATCGAGGATGGCAAGAAGGCCCAATGGACCGGCCGCGACGCGTTCGGCCGCCGCCAGGGCGAACGCGCGGTGGCCGGCATGCGCTATTTCGACCAGGTGCTGCGCGATCGTCCCTATGTCGCCGGCGACCAGTTCTCGATGGCCGACATCACCGTGCTGGGCGGCCTGGTCTTCGCCGGCTTCGCCAAGATCGACGTGCCGGAGGACTGTACCGCGCTGGCCGACTGGAAGGCGCGGGTCAGCGACCGACCCAGCGTCAAGGCGGCGTAGAAATCCGAATCTGTCATCCCGGCCGTAGCGAAGTGGAGAGCAGGGACCGCCGGAAACGCCGAGCCTGTGGCGGTCTCGGCTCGGCGCGCTACGCGCTTGGCCGGGATGACAGTGCTTCAAAGCATCCGCCCTTGCCTATTATACGATCGTATAGCAACCTCGCCCCACACTCCGGGGAGAGCGACCATGGCCACCACCCAAACCCGCGACGCGGTGATTATCGGCGGGGGGCATAACGGGCTGGTCTGCGCCTTCTACCTGGCCAAGGCCGGGCTGAAGGTCACGGTCTGCGAAGCGCGCGGCGTGGTCGGCGGGGCGGCGGTGACCGAGGAGTTCCATCCCGGCTTCCGCAACTCCGTCGCCAGCTACACGGTCAGCCTGCTCAATCCCAAGGTCATCGCCGACATGGGCCTGCGCGACTATGGCCTGACCTTCCTGGAGCGGCCGATCTCCAACTTCCTGCCGCTGTCGGACGACAAATACATCAAGCTGGGCGGCGGACTGGCGCGCACCCAGGACGAGTTCCGCAAGTTCAGCCGCCGCGACGCCGAGGTGCTGCCGGCCTACTACGCCATGCTGGACGACATCGGCGACGTGCTGCGGGATCTCGCGCAAGAGACGCCGCCGAACCTGGGCGACGGCCTGGCCGGCCTGCTGCGGGCCCTGCGCCAGGGCGGGCGGCTGGCCATGCTGTCGCGCGAGCGTAAGCGCGACCTGCTGGACCTGTTCACCAAGAGCGCCCGCGACGTGCTGGACGGCTGGTTCGAGAGCGATCCGGTCAAGGCCGCCTTCGGCTTCGACGCCGTGGTCGGCAACTTCGCCAGCCCTGACACCCCCGGCTCGGCCTATGTCCTGCTGCATCACACCTTCGGCGAGGTGAACGGCAAGAAGGGCGCCTGGGGCCACGCGGTCGGCGGCATGGGCGCGATCACCCAGGCCATGGGCAAGGCGTGCGAGGCGGCCGGGGTCGAGATCCTGCTGAACGCCCCGGTCGAGGGCGTCCATGTCGACGGATCGAAGGCCGTGGGCGTGCAGCTGGCCGACGGCCGCCAGATCATGGCCCCAATCGTCAGCGCCAACGTCAACCCGGCCCTGCTCTACAAGAAGCTGGTGCCGCCCTCCGCCCTGACCGGCGACTTCCGCAAGCGGGTCGACGGCTACAAGAACGGCTCGGGCACCTTCCGGATGAACGTGGCCCTGTCGGAGCTGCCGGACTTCACCTGCCTGCCGGGCAAGGCGATGGCCGAACACCACCAGTCGGGCATCGTGATCGCCCCCAGCCTGGACTACATGGACGCGGCCTATCGGGACGCCAAGGCGGGTGGCATCAGCAGCGCGCCGATCGTCGAGATCCTGATCCCCTCGACCATCGACACCAGCCTGGCCCCGCCCGGTCAGCACGTGGCCAGCCTGTTCTGCCAGCAGTTCGCCCCGACCTTGCCGAACGGCGCGTCTTGGGACGACGCGCGCGAGGCCGCCGCCGACCTGATCATCGCCACGGTCGACAGATGGGCCCCGAACTTCAAGGCCTCGGTGCTGGGCCGGATGATCCTGTCGCCGCTGGACCTGGAGCGGAAGTTCGGCCTGATCGGCGGCGACATCATGCACGGCCACATGTCGCTGGATCAGCTGTGGGCGGCGCGACCGTTCCTGGGTAACGCCAGCCACCGCGCGCCGATCAAGGGCCTCTACATGTGCGGCGCCGGTACGCACCCCGGCGGCGGGGTTTCGGGCAATCCGGGGCGCAACGCGGCGCGCGAGATCCTGCGCGACAAGGACTTCGCCACGGCGGTGAAGCTGTCGGTGGCGGGGCGGTGATGACGGCCAGCACTTGCCCCCACCTGGCCGCTGCGCGGCCGTCCGCCCCCGGAGGGGGCAGAACAACGCCCCTCTTCCCCCTCTGGGGGAGGAGCGCGAAGCGCGGAGGGGGCCGGTGACCCAGATCTCCAACGAAGACCCCCAGTCCGACTGGGGCCTGCCGGGCTGGATCTACGGCTCCGAGCGCTTCTTCCGCGAGGAGCAGGCGAAGATCTTCCGGCCGTCGTGGCAGATCGTCTGCCATCTGAACGACATCCCCAAGCCGGGCGACTTCCACACCTTCGACTTCGTCGGCGAGAGCCTGGTGGTCGTGCGCGGCAAGGACGGCGGGGCGCGGGCCTTCGCCAATGTCTGCCGCCACCGGGGCGCGCGGCTTCTGGACGGCCCGGTGGGCCACTGCGGCCGGATCGTCTGCCCCTACCATGCCTGGACCTACGACCTGGAGGGCCGGCTGATCGGCGTGCCGATGTGCGACGACTATCCCGCTTTGCAGATGCATGAGCAGGGCCTGGCCAAGATCGAGACCGAGATCTGGCGCGGCTTCGTCTTCGTGCGGATCGAGGGTGAAGGCCCCAGCGTCGCGACCATGATGGCCCCCTACGAGGACGAGGTCGCCCATTACCGCTTCGAGGACCTGCAGCCGTTCGGCCGCGTCACCCTGCGGCCGCGCGAGGTCAACTGGAAGAACATCAGCGACAACTATTCCGACGGCCTGCACATCCCGGTCGCCCATCCCGGCCTGACCCGGCTGTTCGGCAAGGGCTACGGCGTCGAGGCCAAGACCTTCGTCGACAAGATGTGGGGCCAGCTGATCGACGAGCCGTCGCGCAACCCGTCCGAGCGGCTGTACCAGGACCTGCTGCCCGACGTCCCGCACCTGCCGGACGATCGCAAGCGGCTGTGGACCTATTTCAAGCTCTGGCCGAACTTCGCCTTCGACATCTATCCGGACCAGGTGGACTTCATGCAGTTCATCCCGGTCTCGGCGACCCGGACGATGATCCGCGAGATCGCCTACGCCCTGCCCGACGACCGCCGCGAGATGAAGGCGGCGCGCTATCTGAACTGGCGCATCAACCGGCAGGTCAACGCCGAGGACACCGAGCTGGTGGCCCGCGTGCAGCAGGGCATGGCTTCGCGGACGTTCACGGCCGGACCGCTGGCGACCAGCGAGGTCAGCTTGCGCAGCTTCGGTCGAAAGATGCGGGCCCTGGTTCCGGAAAGCCGGCTGGAGCGGCCGCCGGAGGGGTGGTGAGCCTGGCTGAGCGCCCCCTCCGTCTCGCTGCGTATCCGCAGCGATCCACCTCCCCCGCTGCACGGGGGAGGATGCCGCCTCTCCTCCCTCGCGAAGCGGGCGAGGTGGCGCGGCGCGGATACGCGTCGTGACGGAGGGGGCGTCCAGGCGCGCCGCCTTCACCCGCGAGCATCCCGACGTCCGGCGCCAGGCGCTGGTGGCCGCCGCCGAGGCCGTCCTGGCCCGCGAGGGGGTCGGGGGAACCAGCGTGCGGGCCATCTGCGCCGAGGCCGGCGTCTCGCCCGGCCTGCTGCGGCACTATTTCGAGGGCGTCGACGACCTCATCGCCGCCGCCTACGAGGCCGTCGGCCAGCGGATCGACGCGGCGCTGGAGGCGGCGATCGAGGCCGCTGGACCCGGCCCGCGCGACCGCCTGCTGGCCTATCTCACCGCCAGCTTCGCGCCGCCGGTGCTGGACCCGCGCCTGCTGGCCGCCTGGATCGGCTTCTGGAGCCTGGTGAAGACCAAGCCGCGCATGGCGGCGATCCACGCGGCGTCCTACGCGGCCTTCCGGATCCGGCTGGAGACGCTGCTGGCCGACGCCGGGGCGCGGGAGACGCGCTTGGCGGCCATCGCCCTGACGGCGACCGTGGACGGACTATGGCTGGAGCTGTGCCTGGATCCGGCGACCTTCGGCCCGGACGCGGCGACACGAATCGTCGCCCGCGCGCTCGAAAGTTGGCTGGCTTGAGAGAACTCCGGCCTTCCCGGCGATGCCTGGGACGAAGGACGCCGGGGCGCGCTGTCGTTGCAGCGCCAATCCCACCACCCCGCGTTTCGAACCGGCTTTCGCCGGGAAGACCGGACGCCCCCTTGGGCGAGAGCGCGGCGATCACCGCGCTCGATTCGTCAAACCGTTACGCCGCCGCCTGATGAGCCGCGCGATTGCGGCCCCAAGAAGGCGTACGAAGCTCGGGGTCGAAAACGTGGATTTCTGCCTTGCGGCCCTGCTCGCGCATGTGACGCGCCAGCAGTTGGGCCAGGGCTTCGGCTTCATGTTGCGAGGAATAGCAGCCGATCAGCTCGGCCGAGTCGTTCCAGGTCACGTGCCACACGCCGGAGACCGGGCGGACGTAGTAGTGATTCTCGGTCATGGCGACCTCCTTGGACGTACTCAACGTGAGACTAACCACGCTGACATGACAGTTGTTTCGCTATCGCACAATCAAATTGCGCTGCGATGCACAATGCATAAGCCGGGCCAGGGCGGTCTGTGCGGTTCTTCACCCTTTTCCTTAACCTGTAAGGCTTGGCTGGACCTCACGATCGCGCGGCTCTTCTGACCAGCCCGTAGACGGGGGCCCCGGCGGCCATCAGCACCAGGCCCCAAAAGGTCACCGACCAGCCGGCGCCGTAGAAGGTCCAGACCGAATAGACCGCGGCGATCGCGGCGATGACGCCGAGGGTCCGCGAGCGGTCCAGGCGGCCCTGGGCCTGCAGGCGCAGCACCGCCAGCGCGCAGAACAGATAGGCGAACAGGGTCGCGGCCGTGGCCAGCAAGGCCATGAAGGTGAAGGTGTCGGCCATCGACTTGGCGTAGTTCATCAGCACCAGGACGGTGACCAGGCCGCTCGAGGCCAGGTGGGCGCGCACCGGCGTGCCGTTGGCGGACAGCTTGCCGAACCAGGCGGGGAACACGCCCTCGCGGGCCATGGCGGCGGGCATCTCGCCCTGCACCAGGATCCAGCCGTTCAGGGCCCCCAGCGCGCTGATCGAGGCGAAGGCGGCCAGGACCAGCTTGAAGTCGCCGCCGACGTGGAACGCCACGAAGTCGACGAACGGCGCGTTGGAGCCGGTCAGCACCGAGGGCGGGGTCAGCAGCAGAACGCCCGACGACACCAGCAGATAAATCAGGCCCGCGAAGGCCGTGCCGGCCAGGGTGGCGCGGGGGATGGTGCGGGCGGGGTCCACGACCTTGTCGGCCGGGATGGTCGCCGTCTCGACGCCCAGCAAGGCCCACAGGGTCAGGGCCGCGGCGGCCGTGATCGCGCTGCCCGACAGGGCCGAGGGGTGGAACGGCGTGACCGCCGCCGGCCCCTTTTGCAACAGCACGCCGGCGGCCAGGCCGGCCACGGCGACCAGCGGGACCAGCTTCAGGACCGTGGTCACCAGCTGGGTCCAGCCGGCCGAGCGCGCGCCCAGGCAGTTGATGGCGGTGGCGACCCAGACCACCGCCACGGTCAGCAGGGCGGCCAGGCCCTGGGTCTTGGCCAGCACGGGGACGAAGACGCTGAAATAGCTGACGGCCGCGATGGCGATGGCCGCGTTCGCGACCCAGACCGAGATCCAGTAGGACCACGCCACCAGGAACCCCGCCGGCCGGCCGAACGCCTCCTCGGTATAGGCGAACGGCCCGCCAGCGCGCGGAAAGGCCTGGGCCAGGCGCGCGAACACATAGGCCACGCACAGGGCCCCGCCGATGGTCAGCAGCCAGGCGATCACCGCGTTCCAGCCGTAGGGCGCCAGCGAGGCGGGCAGCATGAACACGCCCGAGCCGATCATGTTGCCCACGACCAGCGCCGCGCACATCCACACGCCCAAGGGTTTGGCGGCTCGGGTTTTCATTCTAGCCTGTCAACACCCGTCCCAACCGCAAACATTCTTGTCATCCCGGGCGAAGCGCAGCGCAGACCCGGGACCACGGAAAGCTCGGCGCTTCCTGCGGTCCCGGCTCGGCGCGCTACGCGCTTGGCCGGGATGACAAGAGTTGGAGCCGCTCTCCTAGAACTTCTTCCCGATCTTGATCCCGACCGTGCGGGGCTGGTTCGGGACGATGTAGTACTGGGTTCCGCAGACGCTCTCGGCGCACTCGGCATAGCGGTTCAGACTGGCCCGCTTGTCGAAGACGTTCTTCATGTAGAGCGTCAGGGACAGGCCGTCCTTGTCGATCCCGCCGGAGACGTCGGTGGTCTGGTAGCCCTTCTGCTTGCCGATGATGCCGCGTTCGACGATCCGCAGATCGGTCCAGTTGCTGGTCTGGCCGACGGTCGAGCCCTGGACGTAGGCGTCCCATTCGCCCCAGCTGAAGTCGTAGCGCACCGTCAGGTTGGCCTTGAACTTTGGGGTGATGGGCAACACCGTGCCGTCCGGCGCCTGCGGCGTGGCGCAGGTGGTGACCGGATTGCCCGAGGCGTCGGTGAAGCCGCAGTAGTTGGCCGTCAGCTTGGCGTCGGTATAGGCGGCCGAGGCGTTGAACGTCAGGCCGTGGACCGGGACCCAGGTGACGTCGCTTTCCACGCCCTTGATGCGGGCCTGGTTGGCGTTCTTGATCTCGGTCAGGCCGTTGGCGCCCAGGATCGAGAACTGGAAGTTCGTCCAATCCTCCATGAACACCGCGCCGTTCCAGCGGAAACGGTTGTCCAGCCAGGTGGTCTTCCAGCCGGCCTCGTAGTTCTTCAGATAGTCGGCGTGGTACGGCGGCAGCGTGCTGCGCCGGTTGATGCCGCCCGGCCGGAAGCCCTTCGAATAGGTGGCGTAGATCAGCTTGTCGCCGTCGATCTTGTAGGTCAGCGTCACCTTCGGCGAGTTGCCGCTTTCCTTCACGCCCTTGTCCAGGTTGGTGCAGGGGGAGCCCGCCACCACCGGTCCCTTGAAGCAGGCCTTCTCGCCGGTCGATCCGTAGCCCGCGCCATAGCCGTAGAAGCCGACCAGGGTGTTGTGCGCCTTGAAGAACCGGACGCCGGCGGTCAGCATCAGCTTGTCGGTGATGTCGAACTCGGCCTGGCCGAACACGGCCTTGTCGCGGTCGACGCGGTTCTGCTTGGTCAGCCAGACCGTGCCTGTATAGCCCGGCACCGAGAGGTCGCTGCCCAGGCCATCGATCTTGTAGTTCTGGAAGATGCCGTGCTTCTGCTTTTGGTAGAAGCCGCCGACCACGAACCGGAAACGCTGGTCCTGCGGCGAGGCGATGCGGATCTCGTGGCTTTCCTTGCGGTAGCGGTCCTTGCCCTGGATGTACTGCGAGGGATTGACCAGGTTGCCGGCGTTGTCGGTCCAGTAGAAGCCGTAGCCGACCTGATCGTAGAAGTACGAGTAGTCGGTGTAGTCCTGGTTGGTGACGTCGTTGCGCTTCAGGTACGAGCCCGAATAGGTGACGTCGAGATTGGCCACCTGGCCCTCGATCGTCATGGCCGCCTGGACCCACTTGTCCTTGCTGCTTTCCGGATAGAAGTGGGTGACCTTCAGGTCGCCGACCTTGGGGTCGAAGGCGAACAGGCCGCCCGACTTCTGCACCTGGCCCATGACGCTGGGCGTGATCACCCAGTTGTCGTCCAGCTCGATGCGCAGGGCCGCGCGACCGCCCTGGGTGTAGACGGTGTTGTAGTCGTCGCGGACCCGGGCCTTGTTGTAGATCGTGTAGTCGTTGGTCGGGTCGGTGTCGCCGCGGGTATAGGTGCGCGAGCCCGCCACGTTGTCGATATAGCCGGCGTCGCGAACGTCCCAGCCGACCATGCGGACGGCGATCTTGTCGGACAGCGGGATGTTGACGAAGCCTTCCAGCGTGTGTCCGGTCCCGCCGTGGTCGACCTGGTTCAGCTCCAGATCGACACCGGCCGCATAGCCCGCCGTCGAGGGCTTGTTGGTGATGATCCGCAGGGTTCCGGCCTGGGAGCTGGCGCCGTACAGCGTGCCCTGCGGGCCGGCCAGGGCCTCGACCCGGGCGATGTCGTAGACGTGGATGTCCAGGGCGCCCTGGATGGTGGTGACCGGCTGTTCGTCCAGATAGACGCCGACGCTGGGCAGCGACCCGGAGTGGTTGCCGTCGCCGCCGCTGGCCACGCCGCGCATATAGACCTGGCCGAAGCCCGGGCCCGACGTCGTGAACGAGACGCTGGGCAAGTATTTCACATAGTCGACGAACGCGCCGACCTGCAGCTGTTCCAGCTTTTCGCCGCCCAGCGCCTGGATGCTGACGGGCACGTCCTGCAGATTCTCGCTGCGCTTCTGGGCCGTGACCACCACCTCTTCCAGGGCGGTGTTCTGGTTCGCCTGCGCCTGGGCGTAGGCGGCGCTGGTGAACATGGTGGACGCCAACAGGGCGGCGGAGCAGACGCCAGCCTTCTTCAATCGAACCGATCCCGACGACATTCGTCGCTCCCCTTGCCGTTCTGATGGAACGATGTTCGGCCTGCGCCTAACGTCCCGGCAAGGTTGAATTTTCGGTTCGTCGCCAATTCCTGTGAGTGTTGCAGAAATGGCAAGGTTCGGAGCAGTTGGTCAAATAACGGGCGCACCCGGATAGGCGTCCAACACAGGGCCCAATGCCTGCTTGAGCGGGTCCAGGTGCGATTCGAATTTCTGCCAGTGCTCGACCGCGTCCTTGAAGATCGGACGGCGGACCTGCTCGGAACTGGCGGTGCGCACGGCGCGGTCGTTCTCGTGCGGCGACAGGCAGGCCGCTTCGAATGGCAGGCCGCAGTGGGCCAGCAGGGCGCGGATCTCACGTTCCGGATCGGCGATCATGTGCTCGTAGATCACCCGGTGGACGCGGCCCGGCAGCACCGCGTCGAAGTGGGCCATCAGCTCGACATAGTCGGCGTAATAGCGGCCGATGTCGGTCAGGTCGTAGCTGAAGGCCTGGCCCCGGGCGAAGTGCTGCTTGAAGCCCGAGAAGCAGCAGCCCAGCGGGTGGCGGCGCGCGTCGATGATCTTGGCGTTCGGCAGGATCAGATGGATCAGCCCGGCATGGGCGAAGTTGTTCGGCATCTTGTCGATGAAGAACGGCTTGTCGGTCTTGCGCTGGATGCGGGTGCGCTCCAGGAACTCCTCGCCCAGCGCCTTCAGGTCGGCGGCGGAGAGCTCGGCCAGCGATTCCGGATAGGTCGACTCGGCGCGGGTCGCGGTCTTGCCGCCCAGGCGGCGGGCCATGACGATCAGGTCGGGCAGCTCCATGGTGCCCTCGACCATCGAGTGGCTGGCCAGGATCTGCTCGACCAGGGTCGAGCCCGAGCGCGGCAGGCCGACGACGAAGATCGGATCGGGCGCGGCGCAGCCCTGCCCCGCCCGCGCCGCCACGAAGGTCGGGGTGAACACCGCCTTGGTCCGCGCCGTATCGGACGCGTTCTCCTCCGGATCGTAGTCCAGCTGCTTCCGGCGGATCGCCGCGCCGGCGGCATAGTGTTCGAACGCCGCGTCCCAGAATTCGGCGTCCTCATGCGCCTTGCCCAGGGCGTAGTGCAGGTGCAGCCGGTCGTCGTCGGACAGGTCGGGCGCCTCCAGCGCCGCGGTCATGGCCGCCAGATCGGCGTCGGTGAACTTGACGGTCTTGAGGTTGGCCAGGCTCCACCAGACCTCGCCCAGGGTCGGCGCCTGCTCCAGCGCCCGACGATAGGCCGCGATGCAGTCGGCCTGGCGGCCCACCGTCTTCAGCGCGTGGCCGTAGCTCATCCAGCCCTTCGGCTGGTTGGGATAGTCGGCCAGCACCCGGTCGTAGACGGCGATGGCCTGCTCGTACTCGCCCAGCCGCGCCAGGATCGCGGCGTGGAGATTGGCGTAGCCGGGATGCCGGGCGTCCTTGGCCGTCAGCATCTCGATCTGGGCCAGGGCCTCGAGGGTCTTGTTCTGGCGGTACAGCATGGTCGCCAGGTTGTGCCGGGCGGCGGCGAAGTTGGGGGCCAGCTCGACGCAGCGGGTCAGCAGGTTCTCGGCGTCGGCGTAGCGACCCAGGCGCGCGCCGGTCTCGGCCAGCATGCGGATGGCCGCGACGTCGCCGGCGTCGGCCTTCAGCCGCTCGCGCAGCAGCCGCTCGGCCTCGCCCAGCCGGTTCTCGGACAAGGCGGTGGCCGCCTCGACCAGCAGCGGGTCGCGGGTCGAGGCGCGCAGCTGGCGGGCCAAGGCCTTCTCGGCGCCGGCCTCGTCGCCCAACAGCGCGAGGTTTTCGGACAGGCCGCGCCAGGCTTCGGAGAGCCTCGGCTCCAGCGCGCTGGCCCGGTCGAAGGCTCGGACGGCCTCGGCGGTGCGGCCCAACGTCTCGAGCGACAGACCAAGCTCCAGCTGAGCCAGCGGCAGGTTCGGCAGGGCCTGGGCCAGGGGCGCGACGGTGTCGAGCGCCGCTTGCGGCTGGCCGGACAGCCGCAGCGCGGCGGCCAGCACGCGGGTGGTGTCGGCGTGGCGCGGCACGGCCTCCAGGATCGCCCGCGCCTGCTCGGCCGCCAGGCGCGGATCGACCTCCAGCAACCGCTCGGCATGGTCGAGCGCCGCGGCGAGGCTGACGGCGGGCTGGGCGGTCGTGGCGTTCATGCGGTGAGGAGAGCGGGGCGAAGGCGGACGTGTCAATCCGGCGCGGCTGGACGCCCTACAGTCGGTCCCGCAGCGCGTACCAGCTGAGCCCCGCCACCGTCAGCGGCCAGCGCAGAAGGCGGCCGCCCGGGAACGGCGGGGTCGGCAGGCGCGACAGCAGCTCGACCGCGACGGCGTCGCCTGGCGCCGCGTCGGCCAGCAGCTTGCCGACATAGGGCGCCAGCATCACTCCCTGCCCCGAATAGCCCGAGGCGACCCGCACCCCCGGCGCGATCTCGCCGACGAACGGCATGCGGCTCATGGTGATGCCCAAGGTCCCGCCCCACGCGTGGGTGATGTCGACGACGGCCAGCCGCGGATAGACCTTCAGCAGGTTTCGCCGCACCAGCCCGGCGATGTCGCGCGGAAAGCCCGGCCGGTAGTTCTCGCCGCCGCCGAACAGCAGCCGGCCGTCGGCGGTCTTGCGGAAATAGTTCACGACGAAGCGGCTGTCCGACACCGCCGCGTTCGAGCGGAGGATCGCCTCGGCCAGGTCGCCCAGCGGTTCGGTGACGGCGATGAAGTTGTTGATCGGCATGACCCGCGCCCGCGCCGCGCCGGCCATGGCGTTGAGCGAGCCATCGCCGGTCAGGATCAGCCGGTCGCAGGTGACCCGGCCGGTCGCCGTTTCGACCACGATCTTGCCGCCCTCGCGCCGCCACGCCCGGGCGCGGGTGTTCTCGTGGATCGTCGCCCCGGCGGACAGAGCCCGTCGCGCCATGCCCAACGCCAGGTTCAACGGATGGACATGACCGCCGCCGCGATCGACCAGCCCGCCGTGATAGGCGTCGGTCCCCAGCTCGACGGCCAGGTCGGCCGCGTCGATCAGGTCGAGTTGGTCGTAGCCGTAGCGCTCGGCCATCAGCGCGATGTACGCCGCCTCCTCGGCCTCGCCCCCGCGCCTGTGGCGGGCGTGGATCATGCCCGGCCGCCAGTCGCAGGGGATTGTGTCCGTCAGGGTCTTGAAGTGGGCGCGGGCGTCTTCGGAGAGCCGCCACAGGGCCAGGGCGTCGTCGCGGCCGACGGCCTTTTCCAGCCAGGCCTGGTCGCGCCGCTGACCGGTATGGACCTGTCCGCCGTTGCGGCCGGTGGCGGCGGCGCCGATCCGATCGGCCTCGAGGACGATCGCGCGCGGCCCCAGGGCCAGCGCCGCGCCGAGTCCGGTGAAGCCCGCGCCGACGACGCACACCTCGGCTTGTGCGTCGCCGGTCAGCGGGGCTAGGTCGGGGCGGTCGTGGGCGGTGGCTTCGTACCAGTTGCCGCCCATCACTTGCCCCCACCTGACCGCTTCGCGGTCGTCCGCTCCCGAGGGGGGCGGAAGGTGCACGTCGGCCTTCTTCCCCCTCCGGGGGAGGAGCGCCGAAGGCGCGGAGGGGGCAAGCCGTCACACATTCAGCAGCAGGAACTCCCGCTCCCACGGGCTGATGGTGCGCATGAAGGTCTCGTACTCGGCCTGTTTCACGCGGTCGTAGGCCTGGCAGAAGATCGGACCCAGGATCTCGACCAGCGGCTCGCATTGTTCGAACAGCTTCAGGGATTCCGACAGGCTGCGCGGCAGCTGCACGCCCAGGACGCTGGCGTCGGTGTCGACCGGCGCGCTGGGCTTCAGCGCCTGGACCATGCCCAGATAGCCCGCCGCCAGCGACGCGGCGATGGCCAGATAGGGGTTGGCGTCGGACGAGGGAATGCGGTTTTCCAGCCGGCGGTTGGCCGGATCCGACGGCGGCACGCGCAGGCCGCAGGTGCGATTGTCGTAGCCCCACTGGGTGTTGACCGGCGCGCCGGAGTCCTTGGCGATCCGGCGATAGCTGTTCACGTACGGCGCCAGGATGGCCATGATCGCCGGCAGATAGGTCTGCTGGCCGGCGATGAAGCCGTGGAACAGCGCCGTCTCCTCGCCGGTCTTGCGGTGCGAGAACAGGTTGTCGCCGTCCTTGTCGACGATCGACTGGTGGATATGCATGGCGCTGCCCGGCTCGCTGGCCATCGGCTTGGCCATGAAGGTGGCGTAGATCTCGTGCTCCAGCGCCACCTCGCGGATGGTGCGCTTGAACATGAACACCTGGTCGGCCAGCTCCAGCGGATTGCCGTGCCGCAGGTTGATCTCCATCTGGGCCACGCCGCTTTCGTGGATCAGGGTGTCGATCTCCAGGCCCTGGCGCTCCGAGTACTCGTACATGTCCTCGAACAGCGCATCGAACTCGTTGACCGCGCTGATCGAATAGCCCTGCCGCCCGGTCTCGGGCCGGCCCGACCGGCCGATCGGCGGTTTCAGCGGGTAGTCGGGATCGGTGTTCTTGTCGACCAGGTAGAACTCAATCTCCGGCGCGACGATCGGCACCCAGCCCTTCTCGGCATAGAGCGCCAGCACCCGCCGCAGCACCTGGCGCGGGGCCTCCTCGACGGGCCGGCCGTCGGGGTGGAAGGCGTCGTGGATCACCTGGGCGGTGGGGTCCTGGGCCCACGGCACGGCGGCCAGGGTGGCGAAGTCGGGGGTCAGGAAGATGTCGGTGTCCGACTGCACCGCGTTCACCGCGCCCTCGAACTCGGGGAAGTCGCCGGTGATGGTCTGGTAGAACACCGCCAGCGGCAGGTTCATCGACGGCGTGCCGAGGAACTTGCGCACCGGCATGATCTTGCCGCGCGCTACCCCGGCCAGATCGGGCACCACGCACTCGATCTCCTCGATGGCCTGGCGCGCGAACCAGCTCTGCGCCTCCTCCAGGGTCGAGACCCCGCGATTGAGGATGCTGTCGCGCTTGGCCTTGCTGTGCTTGGGCTTCATGACGCGGCCTCATTGAAAACTGTCATCCCGGCCAAGCGCGCGGCGCGCCGAGCCGGGACCGCGGCAAGCTCTGAGTCTGTCGCGGTCCCGGCTCTCCGCTTCGCTGCGGCCGGGATGACAGTATGGGGGAGACTCATGACACCGCCTCCGGCTTCAAGGCGCGGAGCACGGGCTCGGCCTCATCCAGGGACTGGCGGATGATGGCGACCAGCTTGTCGATCTCGGCGTGGGTGATGATCAGCGGCGGGCAGCAGACGATGCTGTCGCGGATGGCGCGGACCATCAGGCCGTTCTTGATGCACAGATCCCGCACGATCGGCCCGGCCTCGCCCTCCTTGTCGAGGAAGCGATGGTTGGTTCCCTTCTCGCGGACGATCTCGACGGCGCCGATCAAACCGAGCGAACGGGTCTCGCCGACCAGCGGATGGTCGTTCAGCGAGGCCAGCGCCTTGGCGAGATAGGGGCCGGTGTCGTCGCGGGTGCGCTCGACCAGGCCTTCGCGCTCGAGGATCTCGATGTTCTTCAGCGCCACGGCCGCGCAGGTCGGGTGGCCCGAATAGGTGAAGCCGTGGATGAAGTCGCCGCCCTTTTCGCGCAGCTCGGCGACGATGTGGTCGGCGACCCCGACGGCCGAGATCGGCAGGTAGCCGGACGACAGGCCCTTGGCCATGGCGATCAGGTCCGGCTTGATCCCGTAGTGCTGGTGGCCGAACCATTCGCCCAGCCGCCCGAAGCCGCAGATCACCTCGTCGCAGACCAGCAGGATCCCATACTTGCGGCAGAGCGCTTCCACCGCGGGCCAGTAGCCGTCGGGCGGAATGATCACCCCGCCCGCCCCCTGCACCGGCTCGCCGATGAAGGCCGCGACGTTCTCGGGCCCGACCTCGAGGATCTTGTCCTCGATCGCCCGCACCGCGCGATCGCGGAAGGCGGCCGGATCCTCCCCGAAGCCATCGCCGAACGCATAGGGCTGCATCACGTGCTCGACCCCGGGGATCGGCAGGTCGCCCTGTTTGTGCATGTGCTTCATGCCGCCCAGCGAGACCCCCGCCACGGTGGAACCGTGATAGGCGTTCCAGCGGCTGATGAAGACCGTCCGCCGCGGCTGTTCCTTGAGTTTCCAATAGTGGCGGACCAGGCGGAAGACCGTGTCGTTGGCCTCCGACCCCGACGAGTTGAAGAACACATGGGTCAGATGGCCGCCCATCTTCTCGGCGATCTTGGCCGCCAAGGTCACCGTCGGCGGCGTCGCGGTCTTGAAGAATGTATTGTAGTACGGCAGCTCCAGCATCTGCTCGTAGGCCGCCTCGGCCAACTCGGTGCGACCATAGCCGACATTGACGCACCACAGGCCGGCCATGCCGTCCAGGATCTGGTGGCCTTCCCCGTCGTGGATATAGACGCCATCGGCCCGGGTGATGATCCGGCTGCCGCCCAGCTCGGCGATGACCTTGTGATCGGCCTGGGCCGGCAGGTGGTGGGCCAGGTCCAGGCGTCGCAGTTCGGCGATGTCGTGGTTGCGGATCGGGACGGTCATTTCACTGTAACTCCTGCATTTCCTCAATCACTTGCCCCCACCTGACCGCTTCGCGGTCGTCCGCCCCCGGGAGGGGGCGGAAGGTTCGCGCGGCGTCCTTCTTCCCCCTTCGGGGGAGGAGCGCGTAGCGCGGAGGGGGCCAGTGGGCCCTATGACAACAGCACCGCCGGCGAGCACGCGTGCCAGCACAGCCACACGGTCTCGCCCAGCTTGAAGTCCTCCTGATCCCAGCGGGTCAGGTTCGAGCGCTGGACCTTGATCCGGCGGCCGCCCGCGATTTCGACCTCATAGGTCGACTGGCCGCCCAGATAGGCCTCGTGCTTGATCACCCCGGCCACCGCGTTGGTCCCGTGCGGGCAGTCGCCGAGGTTCGGCAGCGTCTCGCCTTCCTTCTTGTGCAGCTCGATCTTCTCGGGCCGGATCGCCGCCCAGACCGCGCCGCCGCGCGGGCCGGTGACGCCATGGTCCAGGAAGATGTCGACCGGCAGGTCCGGCGAACGGATCACCGCGTGGCTGGGCTCGTCGACGGCCAGCACGCCTTCGAACAGGTTCACGCTGCCGATGAAGTCGGCCACGAAGCGGCTGTTGGGAAACTCGTAGAGGTCGCTGGGCGTGGCCACCTGCTGCAGCACGCCGCGGTTCATCACCGCGCAGCGGCTCGCGAGCGCAAGAGCCTCGTCCTGGTCGTGGGTGACCATGATGAAGGTGATGCCGACCTTCTCCTGCAGGGTGCAGAGCTCTGTGCGCATCTGCTCGCGCAGCTTGGCGTCCAGGGCCGACAGCGGCTCGTCCAGCAGCAGCACGCGCGGGCGCTTGACCAGGGCCCGGGCCAAGGCCACGCGCTGGCGCTGGCCGCCCGACAGCTGATCGGGCTTGCGATGACCAAGGCCGCCCAGTTGCACCAGCTCCAGCGCCTCCTCGACCCGCCGGTGGCGCTCGGCCTTGCCGACCTTGTCGACCACCAGGCCGTAGGCGACGTTGTCGGCCACGGTCATGTGCGGGAACACCGCGTAGGACTGGAACACCATGTTCACCGGCCGCTTGTTAGGCGGCACGTTCACGATGTCCTGGCCGTCGATCAGGATCCGTCCCTCGGTCGGGGTCTCGAAGCCGGCCAGCATCCGCAGCAGCGTGGTCTTGCCGCAGCCCGACGGCCCCAGCAGCGAGAAGAACTCGCCCTCGTTGATGGTCAGCGAGACGTTGTCGACGGCCACCATCTTGCCGAAACGCTTGGTGATGTTCTCGAAGGTGATGATCGGTTTGGGGTCGCTCACGCGCGCGCTCCAAAAATCTCGCTCATCCCCGCGAAAGCAGGGACCCAAGCGGAAATGGCCAGATGAATTCCGAGCGAAGCCGCCAGCTCGGCTTGGGTCCCTGCTTTCGCGGGGACGAGCGATTGGGGGGAAGCCCTCATGACTTCTCGCCCCCATGCCCGGCGGTCGCGGCCGGGTCGCCCTGCAGTTTCAGCGCCGCCGCGGTCAGCAGCACGGTCAGCACGATCAGCACCGTCGAGGCCGCGTTGACCTCCGGCGTCACCGAGAAGCGGACCATCGAATAGACCTTGACCGGGAAGGTCACCGTGTCGGGCCCGGCCGTGAAGAAGGTGATGACGAAGTCGTCCAGGCTCAGGGTGAAGGCCAGCAGGGCGCCGGCCACCAGCGACGGGGCCATGTGCGGCAGGATCACGTCGCGGATGGTGCGGAACTCGCCGGCCCCCAGATCGCGGGCGGCCTCCTCCATCTCGCGGTTGAAGCTGGCCATCCGGGCGCGGACCACCACCGCCACGAACGGGAACGAGAACGACACGTGGGCGATGATGATCGCCCCCAGGTTCAGCGGCCAGGCCAGGCCCTGCGGCCAGGGCATGACGCGGGCGAAGAACACCAGCATGGCCACGCCCATGCAGATCTCGGGCACCACGATCGGCAGGGCCAGGGCCCCGTCCAGGGCCGTCTTGCCGGGGAAGCGGAACCGCCACAGCACCAGGGCGGCGGCCGCGCCGAGCGCCAGGCTGATCACGGTCGAGACCGCCGCGATCGTCAGGCTGTTGCCGAACGCTTCCAGCAGGGCGGAGTCGTTGAACAGCTTGTCGTAGTACTTCAGCGTGAAGCCCTGCCAGACGATGTTGCGCCGGCTGTCGTTGAAGCTGAACGCCATCAGGGCGATCAGCGGCGCGTAGAGGAAGATCCCCACCCCCAGCAGCCAGGCCTGCATCGGCCAGCGGCGGAGATATTCGAGGGGACCGGGGGGCGATTTCTTGGTCATCGGAGCGCCCCCTCCTTTTGATTGTCATCCCGGGCGCAGCGAAGCGGAGACCCGGGACCGCCGGACACGCCGGCGCTTGCGGCGGTCCCGGCTCGGCGCGCTGACGCGCTTGGCCGGGATGACAGATCTAGCGGCCTCATCCCTTCGCCTCCGGCGTCCGCTTGGCCAGCACCGCCTGGATCGCGATGGCGATGAAGGTCAGGTACATCAGCACGAACGACATGGCCGCGCCGAAGGGCCAGTCGTTGGCGCGCTTGAACTGGCGCTCGATGATGTTGGCGATCATCTGGCTGTCGGGGCCGCCCAGCAGGTCGGGCGTCAGATAGGCGCCGAGCGCCGGGATGAAGGTGATCAGGATGCCCGAGGCGATGCCGGGCAGGGCCAGGGGCACGACGACCTTGAACAGGGTCCGCATGTGCCCGGCCCCAAGGTCGAGACTGGCCTCCAGTAGCGACTTGTCCAGCCGGTCCAGGGCCGAATACAGCGGCAGCACCATGAACGGCAGGTGGACGTAGACGAGGCCCAGGATCACCGCGAAATTGTTGTGCAGCAGGGCCAGCGGCTGGAAGTCGCCCAGCGGCTGCAGCCCGACCATCGCGGCCAGCCCGCCGCCGCCCTTCCACAGCCATTCCAGGCTCTGGTTGATATAGCCCTCGGTCCGCAGCACCGCGATCAGGGCGTAGGTGCGGATCAGGAGGTTCGTCCAGAACGGCAGCATGATCAGCAGCAGCAGCCAGGTCTTGGCCTTGTCGGACGCGAAGGTGATGGCCAGGGCCACCGGGAAGCCCAGCACCAGGCACAGGCCGGTGGTCAGCCCGGCCACCCAGGCCGACTTCAGGAAGATCTTCAGGTACAGCGGCTCGATCGCCCGGGCGTAGTTGTGGAACGTGCCGCTGATGGCGATCTGCGTCAGGCCCTCGTTGTGCCCGAAGCTGTAGGCCCAGACGATCGCCATCGGCGCCAGGAAGAACAGCGCCAACCACACCAGCGGCGGTCCCAGCGCCGCGGCGAAGACGGCCTTGGCCTGTTTCCAGGATTGCTCCATTCCCCACTCCCTGGCTTGTCATCCCGGGCGGAGCGCAGCGGAGACCCGGGACCGCCGGAAACTCGGAGCTTCCGGCGGTCCCGGCTCGGCGCGCTTAGCGCTTGGCCGGGATGACAGCTTCTACGGACTAAGCCGCCCGCACCCGCGTGATGACTTCCTCGTACAGGCTGGCCTTTTCGGCGCCCTCGAACGCCCCGTACTCGCACTTGGCCATGACGTCGGCCGGCGGGAAGATGACCTTGTTCTCGCGATAGCTCTCCGGCATCAGCGCCTTGGCCGCCGCGTTGGGGGTCGGGTAGAGGATCGTCTTGGTGATCTCGGCCCCGGCCTGGGCGTCCAGCAGATAGTTGATGAAGGCGTGGGCGTTGTTCGGCCGCGGCGCGCCCTTGGGGATGCACAGGGTGTCGCTATTGATCAGCGAGCCTTCCTTGGGCACCACGAAGTCGATGTCCGGGTCGTCCTTCATCACCTGGGCGATGTCGCCGTTGTATTCGAGGACCAGGTCGACCTCCTTCGACACCAACAGGTCCTGACCGTTGTCGTCGTGGAAGGCCTTCACGAACGGCTTCTGCTTGATCAGCATCTGCTCGATCTTGGGGATCATGTCGGCCGGGATGTCGTTGACCGAGTGGCCCAGATACTTCGCGCACAGCCGCACCAGGTCAGCGCTTTCCGACAGCAGGGCGATGCGATCCTTGTACTTGTCGCTGTCGAACAGCCACTTCCAGCTGTCTGGAACGCCGTCGACCTTGCTCTTGCGATAGCCGATGCCCAGCAGCAGCCAGGTATAGGGCATCGAGTACTTCCGGCCCGGATCGAAGTCCGGATTGAGGAAGGACGGGTCGATGTTCTTCATGTTCGGGATCTTGGCGTGATCCAGCGGCTCCAGCATGCCGGCCTGGGCCATGCGGGTGACGAACTCGTTCGACGGCACGATCACGTCGAAGCCCGGATTGCCCGCCTTGAGCTTGGCGAACAGTTCGTCATTGGTCGCGAACAGGCTCATGTTCACGTCGACGCCGGTCGCCTTCTTGAAGTCGCCCAGCGTGGTCTCGCCGATATAGGTGTCCCAGTTGTAGAAGTTCAGCTTGGGCTCTTCGCCGCCCGCCCCCGTGGCCTTCGGCTTCTGGCCGCAGGCGGTGAACGACAGGCCGATGGCCGCCGCCCCGAAGGCCGTGAGAAGCGAGCGCCGCGAGGCCCCGCCGTTCCTGTATCCGCTCATTCGAAACTCCCTCGTGTTCCGTGTGACTTGGGGCCTTGGCCGCTACTCAGGCGTCAGGCGTTGCGGAGATACCAATCGAAATCGAGTTCGGTGACGACCTCGAAGAACCGCGCCTGTTCGGTGCGCTTGACCGAGACGAACATGTCCACGAAGCGGTCGCCCAGGTAGTCGCGCAGCACCGTCGACGTCTCGAACAGATCGACCGCCGCGAACCAGTTGCTGGGCAGGCGGATGTTCTCCTTGGCCGCCGCCGCGTAGCCGTCGCCGACCACCGCCGGGCCGGGGCTCAGCCTGTTGGCGATGCCGTGGTGGGCGCTGGCCAGCAGTACGGCGAGCACCAGATATGGATTGGCGTCGGCGCCGGCGACGCGGTGCTCGACATGGCGCGTCTTCGGCGGGCCGGCCGGCACGCGCAGGCTGACCGTGCGGTTGTTGACGCCCCAGGTCGGGGCGACGGGCGCGTAGCTGTTGGCCTTGAAACGGCGATAGCTGTTGGCGTTCGGGGCTAGGATCGCCATGCCCTCGCCCAGCAGCGCCTTCATGCCGCCGATGGCATGCTTCAGCAGCTGCGAACCTTCGAGATCCTCGGCCGCGCACAGGTTGTTCCCGTCCGCGTCATTGACGCTGAGATGGACGTGGAAGCCGTTGCCGGCCCGGTCGCTCCACGGCTTGGCCATGAAGGTCGCCTCGCAGCCATGGCGCAAAGCCACGCCCTTGGCGGCGCGCTTGTACAGCACCGCGTCGTCGGCGGCGCGCAGGGCGTCGGGCTTGTGCTTCAAGGTCAGCTCGACCTGGCCCGGCGCGAACTCCGAGATCGCGCCTTCCAGCGGCACGCCCAGCACGTCGGCGGTGTCCCACAGCTCGCGCAAGAACGGCGCGTGGGCCTCCAGCTCCGGCAGGCCGTAGACCTGGATCCCCGTGGGATGCTGGCCGGTCTGCATCGACTTGGCCGGCATCAGCTCGCCGCGCGGGCCGCGCTGCTGGTCGACCAGGTAGTATTCCAGCTCGCAGGCCGCGACCGGCGTCAGGCCGTCGGCGGCGTAGCGGTCCAGCACCCGTTGCAGCACGTGGCGGGGGTCAAGATCGTTGGGCGTTCCATCCAACTCGTACAGCGACAGCATGACCTGGGCGACGTCGGGGCCCAGCCATGGCGCGAGCGTGAGCGTGCCGGGAACGGGCCGCGCGCGGCGGTCGGCGTCGCCGTCCTCCCAGACCAGGCCTGTCTCTTCGCAGTCGGCGCCCAGGGTGTCGACCACCAGGATCGAGCCGGGCAGGAACCGGCCGTAATCGTAGATCGCCTCCAGCTCATGCACCCGCAACCGCTTGCCGCGCGGCACGCCGGTCATGCTGGTGAAGAACACCTCGACATATTTCACCTGCGGGTGGGCGGCGAGGAAGTCGCGGCATTCCTGAATGTCGGCGACCATCACCACGGGAATCCCCCTTCGCCCACAATCCGTGTCATCCCGGAAGCCTCGCAGAGGCTATCCGGGACCCAGGGGCTAAGCCCGGTGCGGTGGCCCCTGGGTCCCGGCTCTCCGCTTCGCTGCGGCCGGGATGACACGTTGAAAGTCACAGTTTCATTCCCTCGATAGCGCCCGCGAACCCATCCACGGCCGCGACCAGCCGATCCACCGCCGCGTCGTCGGTGACGGGCGAGACCAGCATCATGTTGTGGAAGGGCGCGATCAGCACCCCTCGGTTGATCAGCCATAGATGCAGCGCCTCCACGGTCTCATGGTCCAGCGCTTTCCGCATCGCGGCGGCGTCCTTCGGCGGCGGGTCGGCGAAGACCAGCTCGACCCGGGCTCCAACGTGGGCCACCGACCAGGGGCGCCGCCGCGCCGCGATCACGCGCTTCAGCCCCGCCACCAGCCGCTCGGCCCCGGCCAGCATCCGGGCATAGGCCGCCTCGGTCATCACCTCGGACAGCATGGCCCGCATGGCCGCCATGGCCAGGGCGTTCCCGGACAGCGTCGTGCCGATCCCCGACTGCCCGGGTCCGATCCGCGCCTGGGCCTCGTCCATCCGCGCCGAGAGTTCGGCGGTCACGCCCCAGACGGCGGCCGGCACGCCGCCGGCGACGGCCTTGCCCAACACGAAGACGTCGGGCTCCAGGCCGTGCGCCCGCGTGTAGCCGCCGGGGCCGGTCGAGAGGGTGTGAGTCTCGTCGAGGATCAACAGCGTCCCGGCCTCGCGGGTCAGCTGGCGCAGGGCGTCGTGGAAGCCGGGCTCGGGCAGGATCATCCCGCAGTTGGTCATCACCGGCTCGGCCAGCACGGCCGCGACGTCGCCCGGCGCCAGGGCGGCCTTCAGCGCTTCAAGGTCGTTGAACGGAACGACGCGGGTCGTGGCGGTCAGGTCGTGGACCTGGCCTAGCAGACCCGGCTTCATCGTCGGGACGCCGTCCTTCAGCGCCACGAAGGCGTCGTCGACCATGCCGTGATAGCCGCCGTCGAACACCAGGATCACCGGTCGGCCGGTCACCGCCCGCGCCCAGCGAATCGCCGCCCGGTTGGCGTCGCTGGCCGTGGTCGCGGTCTGCCACAGCGGCAGGCCGAAGCGCTCGGCCAGCAGCTTGCCGACGATCACCGCCGAGGCGGTCGGCAGCATGAACCCCGCCCCGCGCTTGGCCTGGTCGGCGACGGCGGCGGCCACCGAGGCGTCGCCATGGCCGAACATCGACGGCGTGTCGCCCAGGCAGAAGTCGTCATACAACTTCCCATCAACGTCGGTGACCTGGGCCCCGACGCCCTGGGCGGCGAAGATCGGGCTGGGACTGGCCCAGTCGTTCATCCAGTGCATCGGCGCCCCGCCGCGCCACACGGCCGAGGCGGCCTTGGCCATGGCGACCGAGCGCGGATGCTCGGCGAGGAAGCGGGCGCGTTCGCTGGCGAGGAGGTCGGGGAGCGTACGGGTGAGGTCGGCGATCATGGCGCGACCTCCGCCGAAACTGTCATCCCGGCCGCAGCGAAGCGGAGAGCCGGGACTGCCGCAAACTCAGCGCTTCCGGCGGTCCCGGATCGGCGCGCTTCGCGCTTGTCCGGGATGACAGTATTGATGGCGCGGAAACCGATCATCCCACCCCGCCAAAGCACAGGTACTTCGTCTCCAGATACTCGTCCAAGCCTTCGGAAGACCCCTCCCGCCCAAGGCCCGATTCCTTGACGCCGCCGAACGGCGCGACCTCGGTCGAGATCAGGCCTTCGTTGATGCCGACCATGCCCGCCTCGATCGCCTCGGCCACGCGCCAGCAGCGGCCGACGTCGCGGCTGTAGAAATAGGCGGCCAGGCCGAACGGCGTGGCGTTGGCCAGCTCGATCGCCTGCGCCTCGGTGTGGAACTTCACGATCGGGGCGACGGGGCCGAAGATCTCCTCCTGGAACAGGCGCATGTCCGGCGTCGCATCGACCAGCACGGTGGGCTGGTAGAACAGGCCGCCCAGGTCGTGGCGGTCGCCGCCGACCACCACCTTGGCGCCGCCGGCGACGGCCTCGCGGACCAGGCTCTCGACCTTGGCGATGGCCTTGTCGTTGATCAGCGGGCCGATCGTCACGCCCTCGCCCGTCCCTGCGCCTACCCTCATCGCCGCGACCTTCTCGGCCAGCCGCGCGACGAAGGCGTCGTGGATCCCGGCCTGGACGATCAGGCGGTTGGCGCAGACGCAGGTCTGGCCGGTGTTGCGGTACTTGCTGGCGATGGCGCCGTCGACGGCGGCCTCCAGGTCGGCGTCGTCGAAGACGATGAACGGCGCGTTGCCACCCAGCTCCAGGCTGAGCTTCTTCATCGTGCCGGCGCACTGGGCGTAGAGCACCTTGCCGACTGGCGTCGAGCCCGTGAACGACAGCTTGCGGACCCGGGCGTCGTCGCACAGCGCCTTGCCGATGGCGCTGGAATCCTTGCCGGTGACGACGTTGAGCACGCCCGCCGGCACGCCCGCCTCGACCGCCAGCCGGGCGATGGCCAGGGCGCACAGCGGCGTCTCGGCGGCCGGCTTGACCACCACCGTGCAGCCGGCGGCCAGGGCCGGGCCGACCTTGCGGGTGATCATGGCGATCGGGAAGTTCCACGGCGCGATGGCCGCGCAGACCCCGACCGGCTGCTTAATCGAGGCCAGGCGCTTGCCCGGCATCGGGGTCGGGATGGTGTGGCCGTAGGCGCGCTTGGCCTCGTCGGCGAACCAGTCGATGAACGCCGCGCCATAGGCCACCTCGCCCCGCGACTCCGCCAAGGGCTTGCCCTGCTCGGCGGTCATCAGCCGGGCCAGGTCCTCGGTCCGGGCCAGCATCAGGTCGCTCCACCGGCGCAGGATCGCGCCGCGTTCCTTGGCGGTCTTGCCGGCCCAGGTCGGGAACGCCCGATGAGCGGCCTCGATCGCCACCCGGGTCTCGCCGGCGCCCAGGTCGGCGACTTCGGCGATCACCGTCCCGTCGGCCGGGTTCAGCACCGCGAAGGTCGCGTCGCCCTCGATCCAGAGGCCGTCGATGAAGGCTTCGGTTTCGACGAGATTCAGGGTCATGGAAATCACCTCAGCGTCACGGACACCGACTTCAGGTCGGCGTACTTATGCAACGCATGAAGGCTGCGGTCGCGGCCGAAGCCCGACTGCTTGAAGCCGCCGAACGGCATGGTGATGTCGCAGGCGTCCCAGCCATTGACCCAGACCAGGCCCGCCTTCAGCCGCCGCGCGCCGCGCAGGGCGCGGTTGACGTCGGACGTCCACAGGCCCGCGGCCAGGCCATAGACGGTGTCGTTGGCCAGGCGGATGGCCTCGTCCTCGCCGCTGAAGCCGATCACCCCCAGCACCGGGCCGAACACTTCCTCGCGCGCCAGGGTGTGGTCGGCCTCGACGCGGTCGAAGATGGTTGGCTCGACGTAGAAACCGCCGCTGTCTTTCCGGGCCCTCTGACCGCCCAGCACCCGCCGGGCGCCCTGGCTGTCGGCGGTGGCGATGTAGTCCAGCGCGGTGTTCATCTGCCGCTCGCTGACCATGGCCCCGAACCGGGTGTTCGGATCCAGCGGGTCACCGACCGTGATGCCCCTGGCCACGGCGACCACCCGCTCCAGGAAGGCGTCCTTGATCGAGGCCTCGACCAGCAGGCGCGAGGCGGCCGTACAGACCTCGCCCTGGTTATAGAACACGCCCCAGGCGGCGGCCTGGGCGGCGGCGTCCAGGTCGGGACAGTCGGCGAAGACGATCTGGGGCGACTTGCCGCCCAGCTCCAGCGACACGCGCTTAAGGTTCGAGCGCGCCGAATATTCCATCAGCTTGCGGCCGACCGGGCCCGAGCCGGTGAAGGCGATCATGTCGACGTCCATCGACAGCGCCAGGGCCTCGCCGGCCACGCCGCCCAGGCCCGGCACGACATTGAGCACCCCGGCCGGCAGCCCGGCTTCGAGCGCCAATTCGCCCAGCTTCAGCGCCGTCAGCGGCGACTGTTCGGCCGGCTTCAGCACGACCGAATTGCCCATGGCCAGGGCCGGCGCGACCTTCCACATCGCCATATGCAGCGGGAAGTTCCACGGCACGATCGCGCCGATCACGCCCAGCGGCTCGTGGACCGCGTAGCTCAGGCGATCGATCGGCGAGGCGCCGACCTCGCCATAGACCTTGTCCAGCGCCTCGGCGTACCAGCGGCAGGTGTTGATCGCCAGCGGCACGTCGACATTGCGCGCGTCCGAGATCGGCTTGCCGACGTCCAGGCTTTCCAGCAGGGCCAGGTCCTCGGCGTCGCGCTCCATCAGCTCGGCCAGGCGGAACAGGATGTTCTTCTTCTGACGGGGCGGGAGGTCGCGCCAGCGGCCGTCCTCGAACGCCGTGCGGGCGCTGAACACGGCCAGGGCGACATCCTCGGCCTGGCAAGCCGCCACCAGATTCAGCACCTGGCCGTCGCGCGGCGAGACATTGTGGAAGGTCGCGCCCGAGATCGCCTCGACCAGCGCGCCGTCGATCACCGCCCGGCTGGGCAGCTCCAGACGGGCGAGGCGCTCGGTGATGTCGGCGGGCAGGGTCACGCGGGAAGATCCGTAATGATTGTGATCACAGTTTGCCGAGGCGTCGGCAGTGTCAAGCACCCGACTCTACGGACCCGACTCCACGGCCGCCCGCATCTTGTCCATGCCTTCGGACAGGTCAGCGGCGATGGCGCGGCGGGCGCCGTCGGCGTCCTTGGCCTTCAGCGCCGCGATGGCCTCGGCGTGGCGGTCGGCGACCAGGCCGTCGGCCCCGACCCGGCCGAACACCACCCGCATGAACGGTCCGACCTGCAGCCACAGGCCGCCGGCCATCGATAGCAGCACCTCGGCCCCCGCCCGCTCGTAGAGGGCGAAATGGAAGGCGTGGTTGGCGGTCATGTAGCGGTCGACATCGCCCAGCCGCAGGGCTTCGTCGACCTCGGCGTCGATGGCCTGCAGCTGGCGGACCAGGCCGGCGTCGGCTTGGGCGGCGGCCCTCGTGACGGCTCTGGCGGCCAGCTCGGGCTCGACCCATAGCCGGGCGAGGGACAGCTGCTCCAGCCGCTCGGCGGTCAGGGACGGCACGGACAGCCGCTTGTTGGCCGGATTGATCGCCAGGGCCCGCTCGGCGACCAGCCGGCGGACGGCGTCGCGCACCGGCATGGGGCTGACCCCTAGCTCGGCGGCCAGGCTGCGCAGGGACACGCCCTTGCCCGGCGCTATGCGGCCGGTGATCAGCGCCTGGCGGATGGCGTCGTAGACTTGGTCGTGGACGGCCTGGGAGTCGGCGAGGGGCTTGCGAGCGGGTTTCCCCATCACCGCTCATCCCCGCGAAAGCGGGGATCCAGGCGGGTGCTCAGGATCGCGCTCGGCATGACCATTCCCTCGGCGTCCCCATCCGAAAGTCCGCTTGGGTCCCCGCTTTCGCGGGGATGAGCGGATTGAGGAGGCTTGCAAGTTGGTGCGCAACTGCGATCACAATGCAAGGCCTCGCGGAGAGTCCCATGACCAGCGCCAACGATCTCGACGCCTTCTGGATGCCGTTCACGCCGAACCGGCGATTCAAGGCGCGTCCGCGGATGCTGTCGTCGGCCAGCGGCATGGTCTATCGCACGCCCGAGGGCCGCCAGGTGCTGGACGCCACCTCCGGCCTCTGGTGCGTCAACGCCGGCCACGACCGGCCTAAGATTCGCGAGGCGATCCATAAGCAGGCGGCCGAGATGGACTACGCCCCCTGCTTCAACATGGGCCACCCGCTGGCCTTCCAGTTCGCCTCGCGCCTGGCCCAGGTGACGCCGAAGGGGCTGGACCGGATCTTCTTCACCAACAGCGGCTCGGAGGCGGTCGACACCGCCCTGAAGATCGCCCTCGCCTACCACCGCGCCCGGGGCAAGGGGACCAAGACCCGGCTGATCGGCCGCGAGCGCGGCTATCATGGGGTCGGCTTCGGGGGCATCTCCGTGGGCGGCATCCCGACCAACCGCAAGTACTTCGGCAGCTTGCTGACCGGCGTCGACCACCTGCCCCACACCCATGGCGTGGCCGGCAACCTGTTCGCCAAGGGCCAGCCCGAGCACGGCGCCCTCCTGGCCGACGACCTGGAGCGGATCGTGGCCCTGCACGACGCCTCGAACATCGCCGCCGTGATCGTCGAGCCGGTGGCCGGCTCGACCGGCGTGCTGGTCCCGCCCAAGGGCTATCTCGAGCGCCTGCGGGCCATCTGCGACAAGCACGACATCCTGCTGATCTTCGACGAGGTGATCACCGGCTTCGGACGCCTGGCCGCGCCGTTCGCGGCCGACCGGTTCGGGGTCACGCCCGACCTGATGTGCCTGGCCAAGGGCCTGACCAACGCCACCGTTCCGTGCGGCGCGGTGGCGGCCTCGACCAAGATCTACGAGGCGATGCTCGAAGGGGCCGACGCGCCGATCGAGCTCTTCCACGGTTACACCTATTCGGCCCACCCGCTGGCCTGCGCGGCCGGGATCGCGACCCTGGAGACCTACCAGGAGGACGACCTGTTCGCCCGCGCCGCCGGCATGGAGCGCTACTGGCAGGCGGCGATGCACAGCCTGGCCGACGCCCGGCACGTGATCGACATCCGCGACCTGGGCCTGGTCGCCGGGATCGAGCTGGAGCCCCGCCCCGGCGCGGCCACGGCGCGGGCTATGGAGGTGTTCGAGACTTGCTTCGACGAAGGGCTGCTGATCCGCGTGACCGGCGACATCATCGCCCTGTCGCCGCCGCTGATCCTGGAGAAGGCCCACGTCGACCGGATGGTCGAGACGATCCGATCGGTGCTGGCCAGGGTGGACTAGAACCAGGCTTCGTAGTCGGGATTGTCCTCCCGCGGCAGGAACGACGGCGCGGTGTCGAGCGTGAACCGCTGGGCCGGGCCGCGGGCGGGGCACTCCATGCTGGAGACCTCGTCGGCGCCCTTCATGACCACCAGCCCGGACCAGTGACGCCCCGGGACGGCGGTGTCCGTGCCGCCGATCGCCGAATAGACGATGTATTCGTAGCCGCCGTTGGAGAAGCGCAGGCTGGTCTGCTCGCCACCGCGGCCCGGCCCTCGCGCCGTGCCGAGGTGAGCGCGCCCGTCGGCGCCATTGCTGGCGATGGTCAGGTCCGTCTTGCCGGCCGGGCCGTAGCGATAGGTCGCCGTGCGATCGGTGACGCAGACCGACACCGTCTTCTGCTTGAACGGGCACACATAGACCGGCCGCTCGCCTGGACCGCAACGCGGTCCCGCGTCGGCGGCGCGGTCGACGCGAACCGCCTGGGCCTTGGGCGCCTTGGACTCCGCCGCCGCCTGGCGTTGACCGCAGCCGGCCAGCACGGCCAACAGGACAAGCGCGGAGATTGGACGAACGGCCATGCGACGGCTCCGTGGGTTCGATGGAATAGGAGGCGGATTTCTATTTGGGCGACAAGGCTTTTTTGGCGCGCTGATAGGCTTGCCACCGCGCCGTGGCCTCCAGCTTCTTGGCGTTGACCTTCTTGGTCACCAAGTCGAATTCGGGGCGCTCGAGCCAGGTCGCCGACGCCGCGTTCAGCTTGCGCTTCTCCCAGTAGGCGGCGGCGGAATCCGCCGCACCGGCCGGGGTCAGCAGCGCGTCCGGATTGGTCTCGTAGCCGACATCGCGATAGTTCGCCCGCCCGGTCACCTGGATATAGCCCCGCCCGCGATAGGCCCAGCCGTCGCCCGGCTGATTGTTGCCGTTCTTTCCGCCATAGACGTAGTTCGCCAGCTTCTCGGCGTTCTTCACGTACGGCTTGGCCGACTCCACGGTCGGGAAATACTTCGATCCGAAAACGTCCTTCAGCCGCTCGGCATGGGTGTAGCGCAGGCTTTCGACCGTGTGCGACAGCTGCTGGGATTCGACGGTCAGTTGGGCCAGGAAGGCCGCGCGCTTGGGGGCCGTATCGATGCCGTGCTTGTCCATGGCGGTGTTCAGCGGCGCCAGGGCGGCGTCGATGTCCGCCTGCCGGGCGTTTGGCATGATCGCCTTCAACTGCTCGGCGGTCAGCCCGCCGGCCTTCACGCCCAGGGTCGCATGGCCGCCCGCGAGCATGGCCAGGATCGCCTTCTTGAGCTCGGCGACCGTCATGGGAGGGCTGGGCGTGCAGAACTCGCCCGGGCGCTCGCGGGCCCAGAACAGGCGCAGTTCCCAGAGGGTCGAGGGGCTCAGCCACAAACTCTGGAAAAGCTCCAGCGCCTCCAGCCACGATATCGGCCGACATTCGCGAGGCCGCATGCAAGTGGTCGGGGCCAGGACATAGGTCCGCCCGCGGTCATGCAGCTCCAGTCCGTGGAGGGTGCGTCGCGCCATGGTTGAGCCCCGTTCCAGCCTTGGCCAGAACGCGCGACGCCGCCGACGGCTCCGCTTCACTGAGAGAAAGCGCGCTAAAAAATCCGTCGCCGCACCGCATTTGTCCTCCGGACAAACGCCAAAAGCCTCTTGTGGCCCGGCGGCGAACACCGCAACCCTCCCGCGCGAACAAAGAAGAGGGCGGGGAGGCCCAGACACCGCATGACGTCTCCGGCCGCCGCGACCTCGACCGACGCGACCGCACCCGCGAAAAGCCACTACGTCATCCTCGACGGCCTGCGCGGCGTCGCCGCCCTGATGGTGGTGGCCTTCCATCTGTTCGAGGCCCATGCCGGCGGCAGTCCGCACAAGCAGATCATCAATCACGGCTATCTGGCGGTGGACTTCTTCTTCCTGCTGTCGGGCTTCGTCGTCGCCTACGCCTATGACGACCGCTGGGGCGGCATGAGCCAGTGGGCCTTCTACAAGCGCCGTCTGGTCCGGCTGCAGCCGATGATCGTCGTCGGCACGCTGATCGGCGCGGCCCTGCTGGGCCTCCAGCACTGGTCGCTGTTCCCCAAGCTGGAGACGGTCACCGCCTTGCAGCTGCTGGGGATCATACTGCTGGGCGTCATGATGATCCCGATGGCCCCGTCGGCCGAGCCGCGCGGCTGGGGCGAGATCTATCCGCTGAACGGCCCGCAATGGTCTCTGTTCTACGAGTACGTCGCCAACATCCTCTACGCCGTGGGCCTGCGGAAGCTGTCAAACCGCTGGCTGGGCGCGCTGGTCGCCGTGGCGGCCGTGGCGCTGGTCGGCCTGCTGGTGATGGGCCCGCGCGGCGACGTGGTCGGCGGCTGGGCGCTGGACGCCCAGGGCGTGCGGATCGGCCTGAGCCGGGTGATGTTCCCGTTCTTCGCCGGCGTCCTGCTGATGCGCCTGGGCAAGCGGATCAAGGTCCGGAACGCCTTCGCCGTGTGCAGCCTGCTGCTGGTCCTGGCGCTGTCCCTGCCCCGCTTCGGTGGGACCGAGCGACTGTGGATCAACGGCCTCTACGAGGCGGCCTGCGTGATCCTGCTGTTCCCGCTGATCGTGGCCATCGGAGCCGGCGAGAAGGACGCCGACGGGCCCAGCGTGCGGATCGCTCGCTTCTTCGGCGACCTCTCCTATCCGCTCTACATCACCCACTATCCGCTGATCTACATCTACACGGGCTGGGTCGTGGACCGGAAGGTCGGGCCGGCCCAGGGGGCGATGGTCGGGGCCGGCGTCTTCGTGCTGGCGGTCACCATCGCCTATGCCTGCCTCAAGCTGCTCGACGAACCCGCCCGGCGCTGGCTGGCCAGGCGGGTCCTCGCGCGCGCCTAGCGGGGCGGCGAGAACACCATCGCCACGTCGCAGCGCTCGTACCGCGCCCCGAACAGCCGCATGATCTCGGCGTCGTGGACGAAGCCCAGCTTCTCGTAGAGATGGATGGCGGCCGCGCACTTGCGGTTGGTCAGCAGATAGACCTTGTCCATGCCCAGGCTGGCGGCGCGCTCCAGGGTCTTGGCCAGCAGGTACTCGCCGACCTTGCGGCCCCGCGCCTCGGGCGTCACGCCCATCTTTGTCAGCTCGACCCAGCCGTCCTTGGACACCATCAACGCCGCCGTGCCGACCACGCCCAGGTCAGGCGTTTCGGCGAACAGCACCACCCCGCCCTTGTCGAGGATCAGCTCGCGCGGCCGCGACAGCAGGTCGATGTCGTTCTGCTCCAGCGAGAACATGTCGCTGATCCAGTCGGCGTTGATCCGGTAGAACGCCTCGGCCAGGTCGTCGGAGAAGTCGCGGGCCCACATGGTCGGCGGGCCGGCGTCCTGGACGCGTGCCAGCAGCGACTTTTCCGTCAGCCGCGTCTCGACCTTGGCGAGCCCTTGCATGAAGTCGCCCGAAAGACCCGCGACCAGCTCGGCGGCGGCGGCCTCGATGCGGGGCAGCAGTTCGGTCTGGACCCGAGCCAGCAGCGCCTCGCCCTTCTCCGTCAAGGCCAGGCGTTTCGAACGTCCGTCGCCGGGCATGGGCCGCGCCTCGACGAACTCGCCCAGGGTTCCCAGGGCGCGGGTGACGGTGGGCTGGGCCAGCTGCAGGCGCTCGGCCAGCTCGCCGACCGCCATGGGACCGTGCAGGCGAATGGTCATTAGATAGGCCATCTGGGCCGGCTGCACCGGCACGTCCACCGAGCGCGCCACCTCGGCCGCGTCGGCCTGCATCCGCTCGGCCAGCCGCTTGAGCCGGCTGCCCAGGAACCCCACGCCAAACCCCGCCAGAAGATCGACTTCCATGCCGCGCCCTCCTTGTTGCATAGCGCGCTATATAGCTAGCTATGGAATGCAGGAGAGCGCAAGGGGCGAGATGGGGAGCCTCCTACATCTCGAACGCCGGCGTCACCACGCAGCGGACCTGGCCGTTCACCACCCCGACCGCCGCCGCCCGGCCCATGGTCAGGTCGTAGAACCGCTCCTGTCCGCCCGCCGTCACGCCCAGATAGTCCGGAGAATCGAACTTGCAGACCGGATAGCGCACCAGAACGCCGCCGATCTCGTCCGTGCGGTGGGTGCAGGTCATCGCCCCGCCATGGCGCTCGAAGCGCGCGCCGTCGTAGGGCGTGACCGAGGCCCGCTGCGACACGCGCCGGAAACGGCCGGGATCAAGCGGCGCGCAAGGTCGGCCGTCGACGCGCCAGAAGGCGTCGAGGGCGGCGCGCTTGGCCTGCTGGTCGTAGACGAGCATCGCGAAGCCCGGCCCGCAGACCAGCAGGGTCAGGCCGAGGATCATCGCCATCCGTCGCGCTTGGTGACGGACCGGCTCCTCGAGCGGCAGTTTGACGATCTGGATGTCCTCGGACGCCATGGTTGAGCCTCGCCACGCCAGGTAGATGTACAACTGTAAATCAACAGACTACATCTGTCATCCGAGAACATTGGTCACCACGCTTGACGCCGCCTCGTTACATTTGTAGCGTACCCGCGACATCAGAAAGGTCCCGAGAGGACTCGCAGCCATGACCGAACCCTCCGATCTCGAACTGGAAGTGCTGAAAGCCTTCTGGCGCGGCGGCGCGATGAGCGCTCGGGAAGCCCAAGCCTTGATCGAGCCCGAACTGGGCTGGAGCGCCTCGACCACCCGCACCGTGCTGGAGCGGATGGTGGCCAAGGGCCTGCTGGTCCGCCGCTCGGTGCACGGCCTGGCGGTCTACGAGGCTCACAAGGCCAAGGTCGACGTGATCGGCGGGGTGCTGAACCGCCTGCGCGGCCTGCTCGAGATCGACGGCCGCCTGCCCGCCTCGGCCTTCGCCGGCAGCCAGATCCTGTCCGAGACCGAGATCGAGGAACTGGAAGCCCTGCTCAACACCAGCAAGACGGAGCCCAAGTGATGCATCCGCTGCTCGCCTCCACCGCGCTTGGCCTGGTCGCCGCCTGGCCCGTCGGCGCCCTGGGCTTCGGCCTCGGCCGCCTGGTCGAGCGCCTGACCGACGATCCGCGCCCGCGCGCCGCCGCCTGGAGCCTGGCCTACGCCCTGCCCGCCGGCGCCCTGGCCGCCACCGTGGCCCTGACCTTCTCGCCGGTCACCGCGCCGAAGGCCTCGCCGGTCGCGGTTCCCGGACCGGTGCGCATGGTCGTCGCGGACATGGCCGACGCTCCTGCCCGGCCGACGGCCGCCGCGCCCGCCTGGACGCCGTCGCCGATCCTGTCGAACGGCCTGGCCTGGAGCCTGGTCGGCCTGTCGGCGGCCGGTCTGCTGACTCGCGGCTGGCGCTGGAACCGGGGCCGCCGTCGCCTGGCCGCCGTCCGCGCCGCCGCCGAGCCCTGCCAGGACTACGCCCTGATCGAGTCCGTCCGCGCCCGCGCCGCCCGCCTGGGCGTCAAGGCTCCGCGCGTGCGGATCAGCGCCGCGATCGCCGAGCCGCTGCTGGCCGGCGTCCGGCGCCCGGTGATCCTGCTGCCCAAGGCGCTGGCCGAGACCGCCGGCGCCGAACGCCTGGCGCTGGTCTGCGGCCACGAACTGGCCCACCTGCGGCGCGGCGACAACTGGCGGATCCCGGCCGAGGAGGCCCTGGCGGGCCTGTTCTGGCTGACCCCGCCGGTCGCCGCCCTGCGCGGCCGGATGCTGGCCGCCCGCGAGGCGGTCTGCGACCTGACCGCCCTGGACGGCGCCGCGCCCGAGGCTCGTCGCGACTACGCCCGCGTGCTGGTCGAAGCCCTGCGGATGAACGCCCAGCCCGCCCCGCGACTGGCCTTCGAGTCCGCGTTCACGGGCCGCGACCGCAGCCTGGTCAGCCTACGCTTGGCGGCCATCCTGCAGCCGCGCGGCGCCGCCTCGTGGGGTCGGATCGGTCTGGCGGTCGCCCTGGGCGGCGTGCTGACGACGGCGACCGGCGCCGGCTCGCTCGCCCTGGCCGACCAGGCCCGCCGTCTGGCCCCGCCGCACCTGGCGCACGTCGAGGCCGACGCCTCCCCGGCCGTGGCCCCTGTCACCGCCGAGGCCGCCCGCGCGATCTCGACCCAGGTCGCCGCGGCAGCCGAGGCGAAAGCCGCCGTCGCCGCCGACGCCGCCGCCCTGGCCGCCCCCGTCGCCGAGATCGCCGCCCAGGCCGAACCCGCGGCGGACGCCCAGCCCGCCGAGCCAGCGCGCGCCATGCGCACGCCAGATCCGCAGCCCGATCCGCGTCCGGACCCGCGTCCCGACCCCCACCCGAATCCGCAGCCCAATCCCCGCCCGTCCAGCGCGGTCGAGGTCATCGCCGACATGCAGAAGTCGATACCCTCGCAACGCCAGATGATCTTCCTCGGCAGCGTGACGGTGAAGGGCAAACTGGATCCGGTGCAGGTCAATCTACAGGTCAACGGGCTACCGGCCGGGGCCGGCTTCCAGCCCAGCGACCTGAAGCTCGGGGCCATCGAACGGCTCGAGGTCACCGACAACCGCGCCACCACCGACGGCAGGATCGCCGTCAACGTCGTGCTGAAAAGCGACCGCGCCACGCCCTGGGATCGTTGAGGAGGAGCCCCCATGAACCCGCTCTTGGCTTCCGCCGCCCTGGGCCTGGTCGCCGCCTGGCCCGCCAGCGGCCTGGGCTGGCTGCTGGGTAGGGCGGCCGACCGGCTGACCGGCGATCCCGCGCCCCGGGCGCGAGCCTGGAACCTGGCCGTCGGCCTGCCGCCGACGGTGCTGGCGGTGATGGTCGGCGTCTCGGCTCTGCCCGAGGAAACCACCGCCCCCCTCTACCAGGCCGCCCTGTCCGCCAAGGCCGTGGCCGCCGCCGGGGCGGCGATGAACCAGGCCTCGACACGGGCTCTCGTCGGCCTCGATGGCGTCGAGATTCTGGGCGCGGCCCTGATCTCGGCCGCCCTGGCCGGACTGGCGGTCGCGATCGCGCGTCAGGTGATCGGCCGCGCCAAGCTGAAGCGGATCGTGAGCGCGGCGCGACCGGTCTCGCAGGATCTGGTTCTGGCCGTCCGCGCCGCCGCCCGCCGCCTCGACACCGGCCGGCCCGAGGTGAGGATCAGCGACCAGATCGACCAACCGCTGCTGGCCGGGCTGACGACGCCGGTCATCCTGCTGCCCGCGGACCTGGCGGCGCGCCTAGACGCCGACCGCCTCGTGCCGATCTGCGCTCACGAGCTGGCTCACCTGAAACACGGCGACAATTGGCGGCAGCTGTACGAGCACCTGCTGGGCGGCCTGTTCTGGATGGTCCCGCCGTTCGCGATCCTGCGCGCCCGCGCCGCCGCGACGCGCGAGGAAATGGCCGACGCCCTGGCCCTGGACGGCGCCAGCCCGGCCGCGCGCCGCGGCTACGCCGAGAACCTGATCGACGTGCTGCGCATGCGCGCCGCGCCCACCTTGCACCCCGCCTTCACCGGCAAGGGACGGAGACCCACCCTGATGCGCCTGAAAGCCATCACCGCCCCGCGCGACCCCGCCGGCTTCACCCGCAAGGCTCTACTGGGCCTGGCCGGGCTGTTGGCGGTGGCCCTGGCGACCGTCGGCTCGGTCGCCCTGGCTCAGCAGGGCGAGGCTCACAGCCGCAGCCGCACGATCATCAGCGACGACAAAAGCGGCCAGTATGTCGACATCCGCTCGGACTACGTCCGAGTGACCGACGCCGAACTGGTCAATGGCCGGCTAAAGATCCCCGACGGCCGGGTCTCGACCTATCACGGCCATGTCCAGGTGCGTGGCCGCCTGCGCGCGCCAGAGACCACGGTCCTGCTGAACGGCGAAACGCCGCCCGCCGGCTTCGACCCGACCGCCCTGCCCAAGGGCGCGATCGACCAGGTCGAGGTCGTCAACCGCATGGAAGGCGACGCGTCGCGGGTGACCTTGAACATCATCATGAAGGCCCCGGGGGCGTAGGGGCCTCTTCCTCGCTGTCATCCCGGCCGTAGCGCAGCGAAGAGCCGGGACCGCGGCAAAAACCAGCGCTTCCGGCGGTCCCGGATAGCCTCTTCGAGGCTTCCGGGATGACATGGAAGAGCCAATTCGCAAAATGACACCGGTGGACAAAGCCAGTTCCGACCTGCATTTTCACCTCGAGCGGCGGCGCCGAGAACGCCGTAGCCCTGGGGACGAAACATGCTCAGCCGCCACCTTCGCGCCGCCGTCGGCGTCCTCGCCCTGACGCTCGCGGCGCCCCCCGCCTTCGCCGCCGACATCCTGGCCTTTCCCGGCGCCGAGGGCGCGGGCCGGTTCAGCGCCGGCGGACGCGGCGGGGCGGTGCTGCGGGTCACCAACCTGAACGACGCTGGTCCAGGCTCCCTGCGCGCCGCGATCGAGGCCAAGGGCCCGCGCACCGTGGTGTTCGACGTCGCCGGCACGATCCCGCTCAAGCGCGAGCTGAAGATCGCCAACGGCCAGATCACCCTCGCCGGCCAGACCGCGCCGGGCGGCGGGATCACCCTGCGCGACCAGACCCTGGTGGTCGCGGCCGACGACGTGGTCATCCGCTTCATCCGCTCGCGCCTGGGCGCGGAGAGCAAGGTCGAGGGCGACGCGATCTGGATCTCGGGCGGCCGGCGGATCATCCTGGACCACGTCTCGGCCAGTTGGTCCGTCGACGAGACCCTGTCGGCCTCGGCTCGTTACGACCGGGAGGGCCAGGGCTTCTATGACCTGACCGTCCAGTGGTCGATCATCGCCGAAAGCCTGGCCCATTCGATCCACGTCAAGGGCGATCACGGCTATGGCAGCCTGATCCGCGGCGGAAACGGCAGCAGGATCAGCTTCCACCACAATCTGTGGGCCAACCACATGGCGCGCGCGCCGCGCCCGGGCAATTACGAGGGTCCGGACAAGGACCCGATCGGAGCGTTCTTCGATTTCCGCTCGAACGTCTTCTATAACTGGGGAAGCGACAAGTCAGGCTACAACGCCGACAAGGCGACCCTGTCGGCCTACAACTTCGTCGACAACGCCTACATCCCCGGCCCCAACTCGCAGAAGCCGATCGCCTTCAAGGAAAGCGACACGCTGGCCAAGGCCTATTTCGCCGGCAACAGCATGGACAGCGTGGTTCCGGCCGATCCATGGAGCTTGGTGACCTTCACCACCCCCGAGCCCGCCGGCTACCGCCTGGCCGCGCCGATCGATGTGGCCCCAGTGGCGCCCGAGCCGGCCGATAAGGCCTATGAGCGCGTCCTGGCCGACGCCGGCGCCTCGGTGTGGCGCGATCCGGTAGACCAGCGGATCGTCGAGGGCGTCAAGACGCGTACCGGCAAGGTGATTGACACCCAGGCCGACGTCGGCGGCTGGCCGGCCCTACCGTCGGGCAAGGCGGCCAAGGACACCGACGACGACGGCATGCCGGACGCCTGGGAGAAGGCGCATGGGCTCGATCCGAGGAAAGCGGACGGGGCCGCCTTGGCCAAGGACGGCTCGGGCTGGACGAACCTGGAGCTCTACCTGGCCGACGCGGCGAAAGTGCGAAACTAACGCGTGTCATCCCGGACGGCCGACAGGCTGATCCAGGACCCAGGGGCGGTGCGCACGGCCCCTGGGTCCCGGCTCTACGCTACGCTTCGGCCGGGATGACACGATTTGGCGGCATGGCCGTGCCCCCTTTTGCGACGCGCCCAGCTTTCCGCTAAACCCCGCCCATGTCGCACAACACCTTCGGTCACCTATTCCGCGTCACCACCTGGGGCGAAAGCCACGGCCCGGCCTTGGGCTGCGTCGTCGACGGCGTGCCGCCCGGCATCGCCCTGACGGCCGAGATGATCCAGGCGTTCCTGGACAAGCGCCGGCCAGGCGCCGGCAAGTTCGTGACCCAGCGCCAGGAGCCGGACGCGGTGCGCATCCTGTCGGGCGTGTTCGAGGACGAGCGCACCGACGGCCAGCGGACCACCGGCACGCCGATCAGCCTGATGATCGAGAACACCGACCAGCGGTCCAAGGACTACGGCGAGATCGCCCAGGCCTTTCGCCCGGGCCACGCCGACTATCCCTATTTCGCCAAGTACGGCGTGCGCGACTATCGCGGCGGGGGGCGCAGCTCGGCCCGCGAGACCGCCGCGCGGGTGGCGGCGGGCGCGGTGGCCCGGCTGGTGATCCCCGGCGTGACGATCCGCGCCGCCCTGGTCCAGATCGGCCCGCACAAGATCAACCGCGATAACTGGGACTGGGCCCAGATCGAGCAGAACCCCTACTGGTCGCCGGACGTCGCCATCATTCCGGTCTGGGAACAGCACCTGGAGATGATCCGCAAGGCCGGCTCCTCGACCGGCGCCGTGGTCGAGGTCGAGGCCGTCGGCGTGCCCGCCGGCTGGGGCGCCCCGCTCTACGGCAAGCTGGACGCCGAGCTGGCCGCCGCCCTGATGTCGATCAACGCCGCCAAGGGCGTCGAGATCGGCGAGGGCTTCGCCAGCGCCGTCCTGACCGGCGAGGACAACGCCGACGCCATGCGGATGGGCGAGGACGGCCCGGTGTTCCTCAGCAACCACGCCGGCGGCGTGCTGGGCGGCATCTCGACCGGCCAGCCGGTGGTGGCTCGCGTCGCGTTCAAGCCGACCTCGTCGATCCTGATCCCCCGCCAAACCCTCAACGAGGCCGGCGAGGAGATCGACCTGCGCACCAAGGGCCGCCACGATCCGTGCGTTGGCATTCGCGGCGTGCCGGTGGTCGAGGCCATGGTCGCCTGCGTGCTGGCCGACGCCTTCCTGCGCCATCGCGCCCAGACCGGCGGCCAGGTGTTCGCGCCTGGCGCGAGCCGATGACAGCGCGAACATAGGTCAAAGAACTTCAGCCAAATTGGTCTTACCACTGATTTAGCTCGATTTTTTATTGACGTGCAGACGATTGCAGGGATAAGGCTCGCCCAAGCGCATCCCCTGACGAGCGAGCATCGCCCGCATAGGTTGCGATCAAGGGCAACGCGGCGGAGGGGGCTCATCGCGTGCGGTTCGATCTCCTGAAGATCCTGCTAGTCGACGACAACCAGCACATGCGGATGCTGCTGATCGAGATCCTGCGGGCCATCGGCGTGCGTCAAGTCTATGAGGCCATGGACGGCGCCGAGGCCCTGTCTATCATGCGGACCACCGCGATCGACGTGGTGTTCACCGACCTGTCGATGAACGGGCTGGACGGCATCGACTTCGCCAACCTGCTGCGCCGCTCGCCCGACAGCCCCAACCCGTTCGCGCCGATCGTGATGATCACCGGCCACTCGACTGAACGCCGGGTGCACGAGGCCCGCGACGCCGGGGTCAACGAGTTCCTGGTCAAGCCGGTCACCGCGCGCGGCGTCATCCACCGCCTGACCCTGCTGATCGAGAACCCGCGCCCGTTCGTGCGCGCCAAGGACTATTTCGGCCCCGACCGCCGCCGCCGCGACGACCCCCGCTACGCCGGCCCCCGGCGGCGGGAAGAGGACCGCGCGACCTTCGTGGACGATCCCGAGGACGCCGCCCGGCGCGGCCATCCGACGCGGAGAATTTAAACGTTTGCGGCTGTAGAACGTGGTGAACAGCGTTTTACGAGCTTCACCATGACCCTTCGCCGCTTCGTCCCCATCGCCGCCGTCCTGACGACGGTCGCCCTCTCGCAGACCGGCTGCCTGGCCGCCGCCGCGGTCGGCACGGTGGCCGGCACGGCCATCGGCGTCACCGGCGCGGTCGTCGGCGGCGCTGGCAAGGCGGTCGTGGCCACCGGCAAGGCGGTGATCCCCGGCGACGGCAAGAAGGACCGCGCCGAGCGCGACGAGTATCGGCGCTAACGAGATCCTCCCCCGCGCGCGGGGGAGGATCTACGAGACCTACAAGCTCAGCGCGCAGCTTTCGCCGATGGTCGGGCGCGACAGCACCACGCGCGACAAGCCCGGGAACTGGGCCTTCAGGCGCTCGGCGAAATAGAGGCACAGGCGCTCCAGGGTCGGGGTCTCCAGCCCCGGGCGGTCGTTCAGCAGGCCGTGGTCCAGCTCGGCCGCGACGGCCTTCAGCGCGCCGTCCAGGGTGTCGAGGTCGGCGACCCAGCCGGCTTCCTGCATCTCGCCGCGCACGCTGGCCTCGACCTTGAACGAGTGACCGTGCAGCTTGCGATAGCGGTGGTCCGACGGACCTTGCTCGATGAAATGGGCCGCGTCGAAGAACGCGGCCTTCGTGATCTCGAAGACGGGCTTCATCTCTGTAGCTTCTTTTGACTAGGCCTGGGAGGCTCTAGCGCATCGACCCTGTCACCAAGTCGAGCGCCTTATCCGTCAGGGCAGGCCGAGATATTTGTGCGTTTGGACGCTTAAACGCCATTGTGGGTGGGAAAGGCAATAGGCGACGGCCAATTGCGTGTTCCTGTCGCGGTCCGGCCCGTCCATCGGCTGCAGGTAGAAGCGCTCGAAATCCAGGTCCGCGAAGCGCTCCGGCATGGCCTTGTCCTGGGGGAAGACCAGCTTCAGCTCCTGGCCCGAGGTCTGGACCACGGGGGCGTCGGCCTTGGGGCTGATGCAGATCCAGTCGATCCCCGCCGGGGCTTCGAGCGTGCCGTTGCTCTCGACCGCGATCTGGAAGCCGCGCGCGTGCAGGGCCGCGATCGCGGCGTCGTCCAGCTGCAGGAAGGGCTCGCCGCCGGTGCAGACCACCAGGCGGTCGTCCGGCCCGCCGGTCCACTGGGCCTCGACGGCGGCGGCCAGGTCATCGGCCGTGGCGAACTTGCCGCCGTTCTCACCGTCGGTCCCGACGAAGTCGGTGTCGCAGAAGGTGCAGACCGCCTTGGCCCGATCCTGCTCGCGGCCGGTCCACAGGTTGCAGCCGGCGAAACGGCAGAACACCGCCGCCTTGCCGGCCTGGCCGCCCTCGCCCTGCAGGGTCAGGAAGATCTCTTTGACGGAGTAGGTCATTTCAAACTGTCATCCCGGCCGCAGCGCAGCGGAGAGCCGGGACCGCGGCAAGGGCTTGCGTTTCCGGCGGTCCCGGATAGCGCTGCGCGCTTCCGGGATGACAAGCGTTGTTGATGCTACGCATTGAGCGCCTCGCGCCCGCCAGCGTCCCACTCGACATAACCCTTCTCGCGCAGCGCGCAGGCCGGGCAGGTCCCGCAGCCGTGGCCCCAGCTGTGCAGCTGGCCGCGTTCGCCCTGGTAGCAGGTGTGGCTTTCCTCGACGATCAGCCGGACCAGGTCCTCGCCGCCCAGCGCCTTGGACAGGCCCCAGGTCTGCGCCTTGGTCAGCCACATCAGCGGGGTCTCGACGCGGAAGTTCCGGTCCATGCCCAGGTTCAGGGCGTTCTGCATCGCGTCCAGCGTATCGCGGCGACAGTCGGGATAGCCCGAGAAGTCGGTCTCGCACATGCCGCCGACCAGGGCGTCGACGCCCCGGCGGTCGGCCAGGGCGGCGGCGTAGATCAGGAACACCAGGTTGCGGCCGGGCACGAAGGTCGAGGGCAGGCCGCGCTCGGTCATCTCGATGGCGCGGTCGGCGGTCAGGGCCGACTGGGCCACTTGGCCGAAGCTTCGAATGTCCAGCACGTGGTCCTCGCCCAGGCGGTCGGCCCACCGCGGGAAGCGCGCGGCGATCTCGCGGCGCACGGCCTGGCGGGCCTCCATCTCGACCACGTGGCGCTGGCCGTAGTCGAAGCCGACGGTCTCGACGCGGCCGTAGCGCTCCAGCGCCCAGGCCAGGCAGACGCTGCTGTCCTGGCCGCCGGAAAACAGAACCAGGGCCGCTTCGCTAGCATGGGGGCTCATGCGAGGCACTCGACTTCCACAAGGAGGGGGAACATGGCCCCTCCTCTACACGAGGCAAGGCCGCACCGGAACAGTGGGGCCAGGCCGAGGCGGCGAAAGGCGCGACTGGCGCGATACTCCGACGACGAACCAAGACGAAGTCTTTCGTCCGCGAAGCAAAGCTTCTCTCCGTCATGGCCAGGCCCGTGGGCGTTTCACGCGTCGACGTTCCGTTAGGGAAGCCCCAAACCCAACCTTCTAATGCGATCGAAACTTACCCGCGACAGGAGAACACCACCTCCCGGAAAGTGAAAAGCTGTAACCTATCGCCGTTCACTTATGATCAGGCCAGTTGACAGCTTTCAAACGCAAGTATGCAATCCGCGAATGCTGCGAGGGGCTCGCCGTACGCCCGCGTGGTGAAAAACAGTACGGCGCCGAGGAAACATCGACCCTCGCAGGCTCCACCCATAAGGCGCCGCTTGGGTTCAGGGAGGGAATTCAATGTCGCAAACTCCGCGTATGCGGAGCCTGCTGGTCATGGGCGCTTCGGCGCTGGCGATCTCCGGCTTCGCGGTCCCCGCTTTCGCCCAGCAGGCCAAGCCTGCCCAACAGAACACCACCGTCATCGAAGAGCTGGTCGTCACGGCTCAGAAGAAGGAAGAAGCGCTTCAGGACGTGCCGATCGCGGTGTCGGCCTTCAGCCAGGACAGCCTGGAAGCGCAGAAGATCGACGGCGGCCCTAACCTGCAGCTGGCGATCCCGAACGTCACCTTCGCCAAGAGCAACTTCACCAACAGCTTCAACTTCCAGATTCGCGGCATCGGGGCCAAGGCCGTCGGGGCCTCGGCCGACCAGGGCGTCGGCGTCCACATGAACAACGCCCCGCAGCAGTCGGGCAACCTGTTCGAGGCCGAGTTCTACGACGTGGAGCGCGTCGAGGTGCTGCGCGGCCCGCAGGGCACGCTGTACGGCCGCAACGCCACCGGCGGCGTGGTCAATGTGATCACCGCCAAGCCGGTCGACCAGTTCGAGGCCAACATCCGCGCCGAGTACGGCAACCACAACTCGACCAAGTTCCGCGGCATGGTCAACGTGCCGATCTTCGGCGACAAGCTGGCCGTCCGCCTGGCCGGCACGACGCTGAAGCGCGACGGCTTCGTCACCAACACCTTCAACGGCCACAAGGTCGACGACCGGGACCTCTATTCGACCCGCGTCCAGGTGATGTTCAATCCGACCGAGAAGCTGCGCACCAACTTCCTGTGGGAACGCTTCCACGAGAACGACAACCGGGCCCGCACCGGCAAGCAGCTCTGCACCAAGGACAACGGACCGGCCACCGTCGGCGGCGTGCCGACCGGCGCGTCCCGGGTCTTCCTGACCCAGGGCTGCCTGCCCGGTTCGCTATACGCGCCCACGGCCTATGGCACGGTCAATTCGTCGGGCTCGCTGACCGGCTTGCTGGGCAACATCTTCGGCTTCACCCCCGGTGACGTGAACGCCGGCGACACCACCTCGACCAACTTGCGCGAGATCGAGACCGCGCTGGATCCGGTCTACACCTCGGGCTCGAACACCTATCAGTTCACCCTGAACTACGACATTTCCGACGAACTGACCTTCACGGCCATGACCTCGTACGGCAAGGGCAGCGTCTGGACGAAGCAGGACTACAACCGCAACGTCTCGGCGGTCCCGTTCAACAATACACCGTTCACGCCCGGCGGCTTCTTCAACGACCCGCAGGTGGGCAATACCAACAAGTTCACGACGATCGACATCTCGTCGGGCCGGTCCGAGCAGTTCAGCCAGGAGCTGCGGCTGCAGTCGAACTTCGAGGGCCCGCTGAACTTCAACGTCGGCGGCATCCATTTCACCTACCGGACGCTGACCGACTACTACGTGATCGGCAACTCGCTGACCCTGTCGTCGCTGGCCCTGAACTTCTCCAAGACCGGCAATCCGAACTGCAATCCGGCCACCCTGCCGACCAGCTGCATCGGCATCGACACGGCGGCCAATCCGACCGGCGACGGTCACAACTACTATGACAACCGCACGCCCTACACCCTGGTGTCGGACGCCCTGTTCGGCGAGGTCTACTACCAGGTCAACGACGACCTCAAATTCACCCTGGGCCTGCGCCAGACCCGCGACAAGAAGGCGGTCAAGAACTACTCGACCGTGCTCTTGGCCCCCGGCTACGGCCTGACCCTGAGCCCGACCAATCCCGACCAGCGGGCCCGCTTCAGCGAGACCACCGGCCGCTTCGGCGTCGACTACAAGGCCCACCTGGGCTTCACCGACGACACCCTGCTCTATGCCTTCTATTCCAAGGGCTACAAGGGCGGCGGCATCAATCCGGGTGTTCCGGCTGGCGCGATCGGCGTCAAGCAGACCTTCGGGCCAGAGTTCGTCAACGCCATCGAAGTCGGCACCAAGAACACGATGCTGGGCGGCAGCCTGCTCTTCAACGCCACCGGCTTCACCTACGACTACAAGGGCTATCAGATTTCCAAGATCGTGAACCGCACCTCGGTGAACGAGAACGTCGACGCCAAGGTCTATGGCTTCGAGATCGAGAGCATCTGGTCGCCGGTCCACAATCTGAAGCTCAACGCCAACATCGGCTATCTGCACACCAAGATCGGCGACGGCGTCACCTCGATCGACACCATGAACCGCACCCAGTCCAACCCGGCCTACACGGTCGTGAAGGTGGGGCCCAACGCCTCGTCGGTCGGCGCCAACTGCGTGCTGACCACGGCCGGCGTGGCGACCATCCTGGCCGCCGGCGCGGGAGCCACCCTGCCGTTCGCCTGCTCCGGCGCGGCCGCCTACCAAGGCTTCCTGGCCACGCCGGCCGCCCTAGGCGGCGCGGGCCTGCCCGCCGCCACGGCTGCGTTCCTGGCCAACGGCACCGGCCTCTACGCCTACGGCGCGGGCTATTCGATCGAAGGTACGACGGCCAATCTGTCGGGCAACCAGCTGCCCAACTCGCCGCACTGGACCACCTCGGTCGGCGCCCAGTACACCTTCGACTTGGCCAACGGCTGGTCGGCGACCCTGCGCGGCGACTACTACCGCCAGACCAAGCAGTTCGCCCGCGTCTACAACACCGCCTACGACACCCTGAAGTCCTGGGACAACGGCAACATCACCCTGAAGGTCGAGAAGCCCGAATGGGGCGTGTCGATCGACGCCTACGTCAAGAACATCGGCAACAAGACCCCGATCGTCGACGCCTATACGACGGACGACAGCTCGGGCCTGTTCACCAACATCATCACAGCCGAACCGCGCCTCTATGGCGTGGCGATCACCAAGTCCTGGTAGTCCGGTTCCGCGAGGAATCTCTAGAGGGGCGGCGGACAATCGCCGCCCTTTTTTCTTCCGCTTTGCTTCCGCCGGCGCTCCCGAAACGAAAAAGCGAACGCTTTCCGATGCTACCGCGCTGAGAGCGCGACCAACTTAACGACTCCGCAAGGGCGCCCAGGGCAAGGTGCCCGTCCAAAGTCCCAGCGAAGCGCCGCATGGAAACGCTCACTCGTCTGATCGATACTCGCGCGCCGATCTCTCCGGACACGCCGTCCGGCGCGGTCGCGGCGATGTTCGACGCCGATCCGGCCCTGCCCGCGCTGGCCGTCGTCGAGGGCGACGCGCCCGTCGGTCTGGTCTATCGCGACGTGCTGCAGGGCATGATGCGCGTGGCCGGCCCGCACCTGATCGACAAGCCGATCTCCGAAATCATGGACGCCGAGCCGCGAGTCGTCTCGGCCGCGACCGCCGCCGACCTGTTCGTCAACGGCCTGGCCGACAGCCCGACCCCAGTGTTCCGCACCGCCTACGTCGCCGTCGACGCCGCCGGCCGCTACGCCGGCGTCGGCGGCCTGGGCTCGCTGCTCGCCTCGCACCGTCGCCGCCAGCGCGACGCGCGCGACGCCATGGCCATGGTCGAGCGCCTGGCCGGCGACATCGGCGCGCACCTGGACGGCGTCCTGGCCATCACCGAGCGCCTCGAGCAGCAACGCCTGACGCCCGACGCCTCGGCCTTCGTCCGCGCCATCGGCGACACCAGCCGCGACATGAGCGCGACGGTCGCCCGGGCCATCGACCTGCACCGCTCGGCCCGAGGCCAGCTGACCCTGGCTCCCGCCCCCACCCGCCTGCGCGACTTCGCCGACGCGGTAGAGGCCCGCTGGGCCGCCCGCGCCCAGGAAGGCGGCTCGACCCTGCTGGTCTCCTATGACGGCGATCCGGAATGCGGCGTCCAGGTCGACGGCGAGCGCCTGCTGCAGGTGTTCGACGTCCTGATCGAAAACGCCCTGGCCGCCGGCCGCGGCATGATCGAGACCCGCCTGACCGCCCGCTGCGAAGGCGAGATCGTCCATCTGGAAGGCCTGGTGCGCGACAATACCGGCGGCCACACCGACGAGCGCCTGGCGCGGATCAACGACCCACTGGGCCCCGTCAGCCTGCGGGACAGCAACGAGATGGCCCTCGGCGTCGGCCTGGCCCTCGCCCACCGCGTGCTGCGCGCCATGGGCGGCCCGCTGCACGCCGAAGCCAATCGCGGCGCCGGCCTGACCGTCGGCTTCTCGCTCTCGGCCGAGGCGGCGTCGACCCAGGCCGAGGCGCCCGACACCGACAGCGCCCCCGCCGGCCGCGCGGCGCACATCCTGATCGTCGACGACAACGCCACCAACCGCATGGTCGCCGAGGCGCTGTGCGACATGTTCGAGTGCACCTCGGAACAGGCCGTCGACGGCGTCGAGGCCGTCGAGATGGCCAAGAGCGGCCGCTACGACCTGATCCTGATGGACATCAAGATGCCGCGCATGGACGGCATCGCCGCCACCCGCGCCATCCGCGACATGGCCGGCCGCGGCGGCTCGGTCCCGATCGTGGCCCTGACCGCCAACGCCGACCCCGCCGACGTTCAGACCTATGTCGCCGCCGGCATGCAGGATGTCGTCGAAAAGCCGATCAAGCCCGAACGCCTGGCCGTGGTGCTGAGCGCCCTGCTGGGCGGCGAGGACGAGGCCGAGGAAGCGGCCTGAGGCGGCTGCCGCGGAAGCCTTAGATCCCTGAACTCGCGGAAAGAGCGGATACCGGAAGATCGCCGGCTTCACGCGTGAGTCCGGGATGACAGCATTTAAAGCCCCAACCCGCTCGCGATACTCGCTTGACGAAAGCTGGTCGCGCGTCGGTTGGCGGCGAATCGCCTCTCGGGCGACTAGCCTCCTCGAATCGGGGATGGAAGCTAAACCATCGCGACGTAACGCCGCGCACAGTGGTCCCTTGCTTCCACCAGCGTCACGGTCGTGTCATTTTCCCCGAACAACCGTTGGAGGCGGAAAAACGATGAGTGAAGAAACTGAAGGCCGACGCCCCAACCCCGTCGACCTGCACGTCGGCGGTCGCGTCCGGATGCGTCGCAAGCTGCTGGGCGTGAGCCAGGAGCAGTTGGCGGATTCCTTGGGCCTGACCTTCCAACAGGTGCAGAAGTACGAGCGCGGCGCCAACCGCGTCAGCGCCTCGAAGCTGTACGAGATCGCCAAGACCTTGCAGGTCCCGGTGTCGTTCTTCTTCGACGGCCTGGCCGATCCCATGAGCGGCGCGGAAGTCGATGACGCCGCCCAGCACGCCGAGCGCGTGGTCCAAGAGTTCCTGACCACGCCCGAAGGCCTGGAGCTGGCCGAGGTGTTCCCGCGCATCGGCCGCGGCCGCGTCCGTCGCCAGGTCCTGGACCTGGTGCGCGCGATGGCCGACGAAGCCGCCCGCGGCGACGCCGCCTAGACGGCTCGCCGCGCGACCCGCGGCGTGATTGAGACGGGACCTCGGTCGGCGGGCCGGGGTCTTTGTCGTTTCTGGGGGCGCGCTCAGCCTGTCGACACGTCCGACTGCGACGCCAGCCAGATCCGCTTGGCCATGCCCGCGGCGGCCGGGGCCAGGCCGCGCAGGTCGTAGGTGCGCAGGACGCGCAGGCCAACGTCGCGGTCGCGCTGCCAGGCCACCGTCACGTCGTGCGCCAGGCCGGCGGCCAGGTCGACCAGCTGAACTTTCCCGGGCGGCGCTGTGTTCGACAGCATCTGGATGCGCGCGCCGCTGCTAGACAGATCCCGGATCACGCAATCCCACGCGAAGGCGCCGCAGAGGACCTTGCCGGACCGCTGTGTTTGTATGCGGACCGCTGTCCGCCGATCGTTGTCCACGCCTGACGCGTACTTCGCCATGCCGGGATAAACGCACGGCGCGGTTAATCGCCCGTGCAAATTTAGGATTTTTGTAGGGAAGGTTAACGGGCTTCGAACCTGGACCGGGGCGCGGGCGTTCAAAATGACAACCTTGTCGCGGCGCGCTTTCTCAGGGAAAGCTTGCGTTTACCGGGCAATGTTACCGGTACAACAAATGATCTGAAGCCGAAGCGAAACCGGCTCGAGAGGAAACGACATGGCGAAGGGATCGGTCCTACTGGCCGATGTGAACGGGCGCGACCTGGCGGTGGCGGTCGTACGCCCCGGCGATCCGCCGCGCGATCATCAGGAGCTGTCCTGCGCCTCGTTGCGCGAGCTGGAGCAGCACTTGACCGCGGCCATGGCCGGCCACGGCGAGCTGGTCGGGGCGGCGGTCTGCGGCGCGGGCCCCGAGATCGACGGCGCGATCGCCATGACCGCCGGCGACTTCACCCTGACCCAGTCCTGGCTGCGGGCGGTGCTGAAGACCCCGCGCGTCGCCCTGCTCAACGATTTCGCGGCCTGCGCCCTGGGCGCGCCGCGCTTGGCGCCCTCGGCCATGACCATCATTCACGACGGCAAGCCGGCCAAGAACGCGCAGATCGCGGTGATCGGCCCCAATCTCGGCCTCGGGGTCGCGGGCCTGTCGCCGCATCGCGTCGACGGCTGGGTCCCGGTGGTCAGCGAGGGCGGCCATATCGACTTCACGCCGGGCGAACCACGCGAGGTCCCGGTGTTCGACGCCCTGCAGAAGAAGTACGGCAGGGTCTCGGCGGAGCACTTCCTGTCCCAGCCGGGCCTGACCGACATCCATTGGGCGCTCGGCGGCGGCGAAACCGACAACGACGACCTGATCCTGTCGCGGCTGCGCGATGGCGACGCGATCGCGCGCGAGGCGGTGTCGATCTTCAGCGCCTTGTTGGGCGCCTATGCCGGCGACCTGGCCCTGCTGTTCGCCGCCCGCGGCGGGGTCTATGTCAACAGCCCGCTGATGGAGCGCATCGACGGCCTGCTGGACCACGCCGCCTTCGCCCGGCGCTTCGCCGACAAGGGCCGGATGAGCGCCTACCTCAAGGACATCCCGGTCTATCTGGCCGTCGGCCGCTGCACCCTGCTGGGCCTGTCGGGCCTCTTCAGCGCCAGCGACATGAAGTACTCGGCCGAAGAGGTGAAGTTCTTGGATTGCTGAGGGGCGGCGTAAGCGCCCCCTCCGGGCCACCTCCCTGTTGCAACGGGGGAGGATGACATCCCTCCTCCCTCGCGAAGCGGGGGAGGAGGCGCGGCGCGGATACGCGCCGTGACGAGGCGCACGGCTAGACCCCCTCCGCCACCTTCGCCATCTCCAGCGCCCGCTCCAGATCCCCCAGAATATCCGCCACGTCCTCCAGCCCCACCGACAGCCGCACCAGCCCTTCGCCGATGCCCGCCGCCGCGCGCTCCGCCAGCGTGTAGGGCGAGTGGGTCATGCTGGCCGGGTGCTGGATCAAGGTCTCGGCGTCGCCCAGCGAGACGGCCCGGCGGATCATGGTCAGGCGGTTCATGGCCGCCACCCCCGCCGCGTGGCCGCCCTTCAGTTCGAAGGCGATCATGCCGCCGCCGCGGGCCATCTGCCGCGCGGCCAGGTCGCGCTGCGGGAAGCTTTCCAGGCCCGGATAGCGGACGCTCGCGACCGCCGGATGCGCTTCCAGCCAGCGGGCGACGGCCTCGCCGCTTTCGCAGTGCCGCGCCATGCGCAGCGCCAGGGTCTTCAGGCCCCGCAGCACCAGGAAGGCCGTGAACGGCGACATCACCGCGCCGGTCATGTCCTTGACGCCCACCAGGCGCACGCGGGCCATGTCCTCGACCCCGCCGGCGGCGATCCCGCCGACCAGGTCGCCATGGCCGCCCAGGTACTTGGTGGCCGAGTGGACGACGACATCCGCTCCGAGGCCGAGAGGCCTCGTCAGCAAAGGCGTGGCGTAGGTGTTGTCGACCACCACCTTGGCCCCCGCCTCATGGGCGATGGCGCTGATCGCGGCGATGTCGACCAGGCGCATGTTCGGATTGGCCGGGGTCTCGAAATAGACGATCCGGGTCTTGTCCGAGATCGCCGCCGCCAGGGCCGCGGGATCGGTCATGTCGACCTGGCGCACCGTGACGCCGAAGCGGGTCAGGCCGTCGCGCAGGAAGGCGAAGGTGCAGCCATACAGGGTCTGGTCGGTGATCACCTCGTCGCCGGCCCGCAGGAAGCTCCACAAGGTCGCGGTGATCGCGCCCATGCCCGAGGCCGTGGCCACGGCGGCCTCCGCCCCCTCCAGGCTGGCCAGGCGACGCTCCAGCAGGTCCGTCGTCGGGTTGGAGATCCGCGAATAGAAGTGCCCCTCGCGCGTTCCGGCGAACATCTCGCCGCCGGCCTCGGCGCTGTCGAAGGCGAAGGTCGACGTCAGGTGCAGCGGCGGCGTCAGCGCCCCGTGCTCGTCGGCGGGGTCGTAGCCCGCATGGATCGCCCGAGTGGAAAAACCGGCCTCGTCGTTACGCATGTCTCACTCCTTGCTGACGCGACTTTGGCGTGGAGCCGGGCGCAATGGATTGCGAAGTCTGCTACGATGGACCTTTGTTTTGGCAGATTCTGCTCAAGACGTCGCACATGGACACCCCCGATGGACGCTAAGGACCGCCAGATCATCCGCGAGCTGCAGAAGGACGGCCGCCTGACCAACCAGGACCTGGCCGAGCGGGTGAACCTGTCGCCCTCCCCCTGCCTGCGCCGGGTGCGCAACCTGGAGGCCGAGGGGGTGATCACCGGCTACACCGCCCTCGTGGACCAGAAGGCCTACGGCCTGCCGATCACCGTCTTCGTCCGCGTACGTCTGAACAGCCCCAGCCAGGACCTGATCACCGGCTTCGAGGCGCAGGTGCAGCGCATCGACCAGATCCTGGACTGCTTCCTGCTGGCCGGGAGCGACGACTACCTGCTGCGCGTTATCGTCGACAGCCTTGAAGCCTATGAGGATTTCATGCGCCGCAAGCTGCACGCCATCCCCGGCATCGCCTCGATCGACACCAGTTTCGCCTATGGCGTCGTCAAGCAGACGCGCGTGTTTCCTGTGGCGGGGTGACGCGCAGCGTAAGAAACGAAAATATGCAAAGAGGGCGCGCCGTGGATACGGCTCACGCGAAAGTCAGTCGAAGCCTGGCCGTGGGCCAGTACGATAAAGAAACAATGATCGACGAAGCGCCGCCCCTTTCAGCCTCCCCAAGCGTCACGACCGCGCTCAAGCACGCGCCGCTGGGCATCGCTATCTTCGATCGGCAGATGCGCTATCTGGCCGCCTCGCGACAATATCTCACTGACCAGAACCTGCCCGCCGACCTGCCGCTGATCGGCCAGCGCCATTACGACGTCTTTCCCGAGGTGCCCCAGAAGTGGCGCGACCTGCACGACCGGGTCATCGCCGAGGGCGTCGAGCTGCGTCACGAGGGCGACCCCTATGTCGATCGCGACGGGCGCATCCAGTGGATCCGCTGGTCCATGGCCCCCTGGCGCACCGACGCCAACGAGAATGGCGGGGGCGAGATCGGCGGCCTGGTGCTCTATACCGAAGTGGTCACCGCCACGGTCCAGGCGAGGCGGCAGCTCGAAGCGGCCGAGGCCCGCTATCGCGCCGTGTTCGACCAGGCGGCGATGGGCGTGGCGCGGCTGTCGACCGACGCCGTTATCCTGGAGGCTAACGACAGCTTCTGCGCCATCCTGCGCCGTGACCGCGACGGCCTGCTGGGGCAGCGGCTGCCGACCATGGTCCATCCAGACGACCTCGACATGGCCCTGGCCCAGGGCCGCGCCCTGCTGAGCGGCGAGATCGACACCTATTCGGCCGACCGCCGCTTCGTCGGCGCGCGGCCGGACGAGACGGTGTGGCTGCATCTGACCGTCTCGCTGGTCCGCTCCGGGGACGAACCGGCCTGCCTGCTGGTGATCGTCTCCGACATCAACCTGCGCAAGCAGGCCGAGGACGCGCAGGCGCAGCACCAGAGCCAGCTGCGCCTGCTGATCAACGAGCTGAACCACCGGGTGAAGAACACCCTGGCCACCGTCCAGTCGATGGCCGCCCAGACGCTGCGCAACGAACCCGACCCGACAGTCGCCTTCGAGAAGTTCGAGGCGCGGCTGATGGGCCTGTCGGGCGTTCACGACATCCTGACCCGCGAAAGCTGGCACGGGGCCGAGCTGCGCGAGGTGGCCCAGCGCGCCTTGCGTCCGTTCGACGAGGCCGGCGCGCGGGTCGCGATCGAGGGCCCACCGGTGCGGCTGCAGCCCGGCGGGGCGCTGACCATGGCCCTGGTCTTCCACGAGCTGGCGACCAACGCCCTGAAGTACGGGGCCCTGGCCAATAGCGGCGGCCAGGTGGCGCTGTCCTGGACCTACGATTCCGACACCCGCGTGCTGGAGGTCACCTGGACCGAGGCCGGCGGCCCGACGGTGGCCGAGCCGACTCGCAAAGGCTTCGGCTCGCGCCTGATCGAGCGCAGCCTGCGCGGCGAACTGAAGGGCTCGGCGACCATGGACTATCGCCCAGCGGGTCTGAGCTGCCTGTTGCGCGCCCGCCTACCCGAGATTCCGGAAGATAGTTCGGCCCTGCCGCCCGCCTGACAGAAAAATTGATCGATCCAGCTATGGCGGTTTAGTCAAGGTTGTGTCGTCCTATCGTTGCTAGAGATCCCCGGCGCATCCCACCCGCCGGGCGCCTTTGCCGGGCGGGGCGTCGTGAGTCCCGTCCGGCCTTTTCTCGGCCCTCTCAGCCCTCTCGATCCCAGGCTCGACCATCGGTAGGCTGGCGCCCATGACGCTCGCCCGACTCACGCGCCGCTCCGCCCTGACCGCCGCTCTCGCCGCCGGCCTCGCGCCGGGGCTGGCCTCCGCCGCCGCGAAGCCCGCCAAGGAGGACTGGAAGGCTCTGGCCGCCGACGTCCGCAACGAGTTCCAATGGGCCTGGCGGGGCTATGTCGCCAAGGCCTGGGGCAAGGACGAGATCAATCCGGTCAGCGGCACGGCCAGCTCGTTCTTCATCGAGGGCCATGACCTGGGCCTGTCCCTGGTCGAGGCCTTGGACACCCTGTGGCTGATGGGCCTGGACGCCGAATTCCAGGCCGGGGTCGACTGGGTGAAGACCAATCTGTCATTCGACGTCAATGGCGAGGCCCAGGTCTTCGAGACCAATATCCGCCTGGTCGGGGGCCTGATCTCGGCCCACCTGGCCTGCGGCGATCCTGTCTTGCTGGCCAAGGCCAAGGATCTGGCCGACCGTCTCCTGAAGGCCTTCGAGGCCTCGCCCCACGGCCTGCCCTGGCGCTATGTGAACTTGAAGACGGGCGCGGTCCGCGACCCCGAGACCAACCTGGCCGAGATCGGCACCTACATCACCGAGTTCGGGGTGCTGAGCCAGCTGACCGGCGACAAGCGCTACTTCGACATCGCCAAGCGGGCCATGAAGCACGCCCTGGACCGCCGCTCGAAGATCGGCCTGATGGCCGCCAACATCGACGCGCGCACCGGCGAGTACATCAGCCGCGCGGCCAGCATCGACGTCTATGCCGACAGTTTCTACGAGTACCTGTGGGACGCCTGGGCGCTGTTCGGCGACGCCGACTGCAAGCGCTGGGCCCAGGAGTGCGCCGCCGCCCAGCTGGCCCACCAGGCCAAGCGTTACGACGGCCGCCTATGGTTCCCGATGGTCGACTACGAGACCGGCTCGGTGCTGAACACCGCCCAGAGCGAGCTGGCCGCCTACTATGCGGGCCTGCTGGGCCAGGTCGGCCACAAGGCCGAGGGCGACGACTATCTGGCCTCGTTCACCGAGCTGCAGGCGACGTTCGGGATCATTCCGGAATCGATCGACATCGCCACCCGCCAGCCGCGTCGCAAGGCGACCGGCCTGCGCCCCGAATATGCCGACGCCTGCCTGAACCTGTGGCTGCTGGACCGCGACGAGCGCTATCGTTCCCTGGCGGCCATCCACTATCGCCAGATGAAGGCCACCAGCCGCGCCGCCTATGGCTATACGGCGCTGAAGGACATCACGACCAAGCCGATGACCCAGGGCGACAACTGCCCCGGCTACTGGTGGTCGGAGCAGATGAAATATTACTATCTGCTGTTCTCGGACACGCCGCGCATCGACTACGCCAAGCTGCAGCTCAGCACCGAAGCGAACGTCCTGCGGGGTTTCAGGAAGGTGTGAGGGCGTGAACGCCAAAATGTCGCCCCCCACACCTGCGGCAAAGGTTAACCGGCGACGTCATCCCAGTGAGCCCGAACCGCCGCATGTCTGTCGCGTGAATCAGACATAGGCGGAGAAAGCTCGGGGGGCTTTTAGACCATGCGACTTCCCGCGTTTTCGATCGCCCTCGTCCTTGGGGGAGCGGCCTTGGCGGCGGCGGGCTCGGCCCAGGCCGGCGCGCTGCGCGATCGGCTGTACGATCCGGCCGACGGCGTCCTGGTCGTGGCGCACCGCGCCTGCCACCGGTCGGCCCCAAGCCGCGGCTTCGAACACGACGTTCCCGAAAATTCGCTGGCCGCCCTGGAGCGCTGCGTCGCCCTGGGCGTCGACCTGGTGGAGATCGACGTGCGCCGCACCCGCGACGGCGCCCTGGTCGTCATGCACGACGCCAAGGTCGACCGGACCACCGACGGCAAGGGCCGCGTCGCCGACCTGACCCTGCCCGAGATCCAGGCGCTGGGCCTGAAGGGCGGGGCCGAGGCGCCGCCGACCCTGGAAGCCCTGCTGACCGCCGCCCGCGGCCGCATCCTGATCAATCTCGACCTGAAGGGCCCCTACGCCGCCGAGGCCGCCGAGATCGCGCGCCGCGCCGGGGCCGCCGACTGGGTGCTGTTCAAGGCCAAGGCCGGCCTGGGCGCGGCGCCGATCGCCGACCAGCCGCTCTACCGCGACCTGGCGTTCATGCCGATGGTGGCGGGCAAGGCCGCCCGCCGCGCCGACGGCCTGGGCCGGATCACCACCCTGCAGGCCTCGGGCGCGCGCCAGATCCCGGCCGTGGAGATGGTCGCGCTGAAGCGCCAGGGCTTCATGGCCGTCCGCGACGCCGCCCGCGCCGCCCGCATCCGCGTCTGGACCAACACCTTGGCGCAGAAAGGCCTGAAGGGGATGCTGGACCAGTCCGGCGACCGCGCCGCCCTGCGCGATCCGCACAAGGCCTGGGGCCGGCTGATCGACCAGGGCGTCAGCATCGTCCAGACCGACTATCCGGCCGCCCTGCTGGACTATCTGGAGCGCCGCAACCTGCGCGGCGGAACCGCTATCGCGGTCGCAGACGCCGGATCGCCGCCTCCAGCCGCGATCGGCGCGTCGTCCAGGAGTCGCTGAGGGCGGCGGCCTCGGCGTCCAGCGCGCGTCGACGGCGTTCCAGCTCGGCCTCGGCGTCGCGTTGCTCGACCTCCGCCGCTTCGAGTTCGGCCTCCGCCTCGGCCAGGGCCTGTTTGCGCTTGGCCTCGGCGGCGATGTCGACCTTCTTGACCTTGGGCTTCGGCAGCTTGTCGACGGCCGACTTCAAGCCGCCCTCGGCCCGGCGGATCACCGCGCCCGGCGCGGCCAGCGCGGCCTTGGCGTCGGGCGCGTCGGGCGCTTCGGCGGCCACGCCTTCCTTGAACAGATCGCGATCGGTCTCCCAGGCCTCCAGCGCCTTGACGCGCGACGTCGCCGCCACGGTGTAGCGGTGAAAGCCGTCCGACCACGTGAAGACCTTGGGAGCGCGCGCCATGGGGCGAGAACGGGCGGCGCTGCGGCGGCGTTCCCCAGCCAGGCCCAAGGCTCTAAATTGTAAGGAGAATTCGGTCCGTCCTGGTGGCGGGGGGCGGGATCGAACCGCCGACCTGTGGGTTATGAATCCACCGCTCTAACCATCTGAGCTACCCAGCCATCGCCAGGACGGACGCGGGTCATACCTCCGAGCGCGCGCCGTATCAAGCCTTAGAGTTGGCGCGTGTCGGGCGGCGAAACCGCCTACACTTTCGCCTGACGCGCTCTAGGACAACATTCCGTCCAAAGCCGCCTCCAGGCGCCGCGTCAGCTCGACCGGGCCATATTCGCTGAGCACCAGATCGCGGGCCGCCGCGCCCAGGCGGCGGGCGGTGTCGCGGTCGCTGATCAGCTCGCCCAGCGCCTCGCCCAGGCGGTCGGGGTCGTCGTCGGGGACCAGGCGGCCGGTGACGCCCTCCTTGAGGATCTCGATCGGCCCATCGATCTCGGACGCCACCACCGGCAGACCGACGGCCATGGCCTCCAGCAGGGTCAACGGGAAGCCCTCCTGATGCGAGGGGAAGGCGAACAGGTCGCCCGTGGCCAGGAAGCCGGCGACGTCGTCGGTCCAGCCGACCAGCTTCACGCAAGGGTCGAGGTCCAGCTCCGCGATCAGGGCCTCAAGGTCGTCGCGCTCGTCGCCCTCGCCGGCGATCTCGCAGGTGACGTCGTAGTCCCAGGCGCGCAGCTTGCCGACGGCGCGGATCAGGACGTCGAAGCCCTTCTTGGTGTGCAGGCGGCCGGCGGCGACGATCTTGATCGGCGCGCCCTCGCCCTCCCCGTCCTTCTGGCGCGTGAACGGCGCGGCGTGGGCGGCCGGCGGCGCGACGGCGTTGGGGATGACGTGGACGTGGTCCTCGGGCGCGCCGCGCTCGATCGCCAGCTTGGCCAGATGCTGGCCGACGCAGAGATAGTGCGCGCCCGGCGTCACGTCGAACGAGGGCTTGTGGACGCAGACCGCTTGGACCACATCCTTCGGGGCGGCCTTGGCGAACACCCGCGCGGGGCGCTGGCCGTGGCTGAGGATCAGCTTCGGCGCGTTGGCCCGGACCAGGGCGCGGGCGGCGCCGACGGTGATCGGGTCCCAGTCGGTGAAGGCCGGCATGGTCGCCAGCGGCGGCGTCCGCCCGGCCTGGGCCAGCGCCATCTTGCCGCCCGCCCGAACCACCCCGACGCAGCGACCGCCGCGCTTGGCGGCCCACGCCTCGAGGATCGGCTGATAGTCCAGGAACACCTGCTCCAGGCCGCCCAAGCCCTTGCCCAGCATGGCGTGCAGGATGTTGGTCAAGGCAGGCTCCGGCGGAGACGGTACGGGCCGCGACCATCGTGGGAGGCGGCCGTGGTGTCAACGCGGGAGCCGTGAAGTTAGATGCCGCACAGGCCCCCTCCGCGCCTCCGGCGCTCCTCCCCCGGAGGGGGAAGAAGGATCCGCACCTTCTGCCCCCTCCGGGGGCGGACGGCCTGCGCAGCAGGCCAGGGGGGGCCTGCTGAGCCTACCGTCCCAGCAGCGTCTTCACCGCCGCGTCCAGCTGGGCGTCGGTCCCCGCCAGGGTCTCGCCCAGCGGGCGCTCGACATCCACGTCCACCGGCCGGGGATTGAGCTCCATGTTCTGGCCGCGCAGATCCTCGATGCGGATGAACGGCAGGCGCACGTTCGAGCCGTCGATCAGCTGGCGGCCGCCGGTGAAGATGATCCAGCCGGCCGTCGGCTTGCCGACCACCTTGCCCAGGCCGAGCGCGCGGTAACCCTCGGTGAAGTCCTCGGCGTCAGACAGCGACGACTCGTTGGTGACCAGCACGGTCGGCAGGCCCAGGGCGCGCTGGCCCAGGTTCTGGCGGGACGGCACCGGGAAGCGGTCGCGCGGGGTCATCATCAGGTAGTTGCGGCGCGCGAACACGTCGATCACGTGGCCGTTCACATAGCCGCCGTTGTTGTTGCGCACGTCGACGATCACGCCCTGCTTGCCCTGGTTCTGGGCGTCGAGGTCGATATAGAGCTGGGCCAGCGAGCCGTCCGACATGTCGGCGATGTGGACATAGCCCAGCTTGCCGCCGCTGACCTTGTCGACATAGGCGCGGCGGTCATTGACCCACTGGCGATCCAGCAGGCCCGTGGCCGTGGTGGTGGCGACCGGACGCACGATCGCCTCGCGGGTCTTGCCGGCGGCGTCACCGACGGTCAGCACCGTCCGCTTGCCGGCCGCGCCGCGCAGCAGGCGGTCGAGATTGACGCCCGGCGACAGCGTCTCGCCATTGACCGCGACCAGGGTCTCGCCCGGCTTGATCGAACCTTCCAGCGCCGCCGGGCCCAGGGCGATGACCTCGCGGATCACCAGGCCCTTGCCGGCCTCGTAGGCGTCGCGGTCGAAGCGCAGGCCAAGATTGGCGGCGCGCACGATCTGGGCCGCCGGATCCGCCGGCTTGCTGATGCCCGAGTGCGAGGCGTTCAGTTCGCCGATCAGCAGGTTGATGTTCCGGCGCAGCTCGTCGCCGGTCCGCGCCCCGGCGATATACGGCGCCCAGCGCTCGCGCAGCTTGCCCCAGTCGGCGCCGTGGAACTTGGCGTCGTAGAAGCCGCGATCCAGCACGCCCCAGGCCTGCTCGAACACCACGGTCTTCTCGACGTCGAAGTCGACATCCAGCTCGGCGTTGACCGCCAGGGGCTTGGGCTTGGGCGTATCGATCGGGGTCGAGACGATCGCGCCGCCCTCCAGGAACCAGACCTCCTTGCCGTCGGGCGAGAAGGCGATGTCGCCCTTGGGCTTGCGGGTCGAGGTCAGCTGCACCGGCACGGCCGGCTCCTTGGCCAGCTCGTCCAGGCTGTAGGTGTAGAAGTTGGTCTGGCCGGCTTGGCGGGCGCGGAACACCAGGGTCTTGCCGTCGGGGCTGATCAAGGCGTCACCGACGTCCATCCCCGCCAGCGGCAGGAAGCTGGCCCGCTCGCGCAGGCCGTCGAATACGATGCGGACCGGCTCGGCCTTCTTCTTCGGCGCGGCCGGCTTGGTGTCGGCGACGGGCTTGGCCGGCGTGTCGGTCTTGGCCGGCTCGGCCTTGGGGTCGGCGGGCTTGTCGGGCGTGTCGGCCGGCTTGAACAGGTCGCGGAAGGCGTCCTCGCGGTACTTGGGCACGTTGGGCAGCAGGTCGACGCGCAGCATCCTGGCGTCCTCGCTGCGCTGGCCCATGGCGACCAGCAGGTACTTGCCATCCGGCGCCCAGGCGACCTTGCCCACTTGGCCATTGGCCAGGAACGTCACCGGCCGCGCCGCCCCGCCATCCAGCGACACGACGTTGACGTTGTCGAACGCCTTGCGGTCGGTGACGGTAAACGCGATCCAGCGGCCGTCGGGCGACCAGGTCAGCGGCTGCTCGTCGAAGCCGCCCAGCGGGCCCTGATACAGCACCCGGTCGGCCGCGACCTTGCCGGCCGCGTCGAAGGTCATCGTCCGGACCTCCTTGCCATCGCGGACATAGGCCAGGACCTTGCCGTCCGGCGACCAGACCGGAACCGTGTTGCGGGCCCCGCCGGTGGTCAGCGCCGTCTCCTGTCCCGTCGCGAAGTCGTAAACATAGAGGTTGGCGGCCCGGTCGCGCTCGGAGACGTAGATCAGCTTCTTGCTGTCGGGCGACCACACCGGGTCGCGCTCCAGGATCGGCGTGCGGGTGACGCGCTGGGCCGCGCCGCCGTCCTTGGTCGAGACCGCGAACACCTCGCCATGGGCGATGATCGCGGCCTTCTTGCCGTCGGGCGACAGGGCCAGGCTGTCGAAGCTGGTCTCGTTCTTGTGCTCCTCGCCGGCCGCGGCGGGGGCGCCGTGCAGGGCGATCGGAAGCTTGGTCGCCTTGCCGCTGGCGGTGTCTAGCGACCAGACGGCGAAGTCGCGCTCGAAGACGATCGTCTTGCCGTCATAGCCGATGGTCGGCCACAGCAGCCGGCCGTCGGTGAAGCGGGTCACCTGCTGGGGCGTCCCACCCAGCGGTAGCCGCCACAGGTTCTCGGTCCCGCTCTCGTCGCTCATGTACCAGAGCGCCTTGCCGTCGGGCGTCCACATGGGCCACGAATGCTTGGCGCCGGCCGGCAGCAGCCGCTGATAGCCCGCGCCGTCGATGGCTTTCAGCCACAGCTCGCTCTCGTCGATGTGTGAGTGGCCGTTGCGCCACCACTGGGCGCTGGACATGCCCTTGGCCATCAGGGCGATCGACTTGCCGTCCGGCGACGGCGCGCTCTGGAATTCGTTCAGATAGCGCTCGCGGCTGACTTCTAGAGGGGTGCCGCCGCTGGCGGCGACGCGATAGATGTCGCCCAGGCGCGAGACGTCGTTCACGCCCGAGGTGAAATAGATCCATTTCCCATCCCGCGACCAGCCGTCCAGGCTTTCGGGGCTGTCGCCATAGGTCAGGCGGCGCACCTCGCCGGTGGCCAGGGTCAGCAGGTGGAGGTTGGCGACGCCCGAACGGGTCGAGACGAAGGCCAGCGACTTGCCGTCGGGCGAATAGAGCGGTCGCGACTCCGTGGCTTCGTCGGTGACCAGCAGGCGCGCCTGGCCGCCCGCGGCGGGGACGGTCCAGAGGTCACCGCCCGAGGCGAAAGCGATCTCGCTCCCGTCCGGCGACAGGGCCGGCTCGGCGAACGACGGCAGCCCCTCGGCGGCCCATGCGGTGGAAGCGATCGCCACGCTCAGCGCGGCCGCCGACACGGCGCTCAGCAGCGCCCTAAATCCCACTGGGAACCCCAGACCCATGAACGCCCCTCGTCCCGGAAACTCCGATGTCGGAATTGCTAGCACGGGGTTCGGTGAGGCCGATCGTGAACAAAGGTTCATGCTGGCCCATTTTTTCACGCCCCCTTCCCCGCTCTTCCCGGCGAAAGCCGGGACCCAGATGGAAGAGCGCTGGGGTGGGTTCTAGGAGGGCGGCGCTATTCCAGTCACCCAAAGCGCGTTGAGGTCTGGACCCCGGCTTTCGCCGGGGGCGCGGAGGATGGAACTAGCCCAGCAACCGCGCCGCCACCGCCTCGCCGATCGCCAGCGAGCTGGTCAGGCCCGGGCTCTCGATGCCGAACAGGGCCATCAGCCCTTCCAGGCCGTGGTCCTCGGCCCCGCGCAGCTGGAAATCGGGCTGCGGCTCGTCGGGACCGTGCAGCTTGGGCCGCACGCCGGCGTAGTCGGGAGTCAGGGCGCCGTCGGGCAGGTCCGGCCAGAACTTGCGGATATAGGCGGCGAAGGCGTCGGCCTTGGCCGGGTCCACCGAATAGTCGGGCGCGGGGACGTATTCCAGGTCCGGGCCGAACACCGCCTGGCCGCCCAGGTCGTTGCGGTAGTGGGTGCCCAGGGCCCCGTGGATCGGCGGCGGATAGATCAGCCGCTGGAACGGCGCCTTGCCGATCAGGCGGAAATAGACGCCCTTGCCGTAGTGGGCCTTGGGGATGTGGTCGGCCGGATAGCCGTCGATGCGGCCGGCGACCTCCTGCGAGGACAGGCCCGGCGCGGTGACCAGCAGGCGGCAGGTCAGGCTGGTCGGATCCGCGCCGCCCGCCCGCACCGTGAAGCCGCCGCCGGGCAGCGCTTCGGCGCCCTCGAACGGCGTCGACAGCACCACCGCCCCGCCGGCGGCCTCGATCTCGCCCTGCAGGGCCAGCATGTAGTCGTGGCTGGCGAAGACGCCGCTCTGCGGCGACAGCAGCGCCGCGTGGGCGTTGAGGCCTGGCTCCATGGCCCGCGCCTGCTCGCCGGTCAGCCGCTCCATGCCCTCGACGTCGTTGGCCAGGGCCTGGTCCCAGATCGCGTCGAGGCGCGGGATCTCCTCGTCCGAGGTGCCCACCACCAGCTTGCCGCACCGCTTGTAGGCGACGCCGTGCGTGTCGAGGAACGCGTACAGCAGCCGCCGCCCCTGCACGCACAGCTGGGCCTTCAGCGAGCCGGTCGGATAGTAGAGCCCGCCGTGGATCACCTCGGAATTGCGCGACGACACGCCCTGGCCAATGTGGGCCTCGCTTTCCAGCACCGCGACGATCAGGCCGCGCTTGGACAGGGCGTAGCCGCAGGCCAGGCCCACGGCGCCCGCGCCGACGACGACGGCGTCGAAATCGAAGTCGGTCATGGAGCGCCTACGACCCGGCCCGCGCCTTCAGGTCCGCCAGCATGTCGGACAGCGAGCGCTTGCCGCCCACCCAGTCGGCGGGGTCCTGGGTCTCGACCACTTCCAGCTTGTCCAGCAGGGCCTCGAGCTTCTCGGCCCCGCCGACGATCTCCGCCGCCCGGCGATAGTTCAGCTCGGCCAGTTCGGCCGCGACGCCCTCGTCCAGCGAGGCGAACTCGCCCCGCTCGACCCGCGCCCGCAGGTCGGCGGCGTCCTCGGGGGTGAGACGGACGGTGACGGGGCGGGTGTCGGCGGACTTGGTCATGGCGGAAAGCCTAGCACGAACCTCCCGCTACGCCATCGGCCGGCTTGCCAAGCGAGCCCGCGCTGTTCACCCTTGGATTGAATCGGGGATGGACGACGTGCGATTTTGGACATGGCTGACGGCGGCTCTGCTCATTCCCGTCTTGGCGAGCGCCCAGACCCAGGCAGGCGAGCGCCGCCTTACCCATCCAGAATGGGACCGCAAACCCACGGGCGCCGACATCGCCAATGTGCTGGACCAAGTCGTAAGCCGTGGTCAGCCGGTCGGCTGGGCGCTGCTCAAATGCCATGCCACCGCCAAGGGCAACCTGACGCGCTGCCGGGTGATCATCGAGTCGCCTGATCCCGGCGACATGGGCAAGGTTGCCCTTCGGCTGGCTCCAATCTTCAAGTTGAAGCTCCTGACTAAGGACGGCGAGCCCGTCGAAGGGGGTACGGTGTTGATCCCGCTCGTCATCGGCTCACCTGATGTCGGCACGCCCGTCATGTCCTACGCCCCGGGCGCCCCATCCTTCACCGTCTCGCCGGTCGTCGAAAACAAGGTCGGGTCCAAGAAGATCCAGTGCCCAGTCGGCGCGGACAAGACAGCCATCTGCGAGGCCCGCCCCTTCTACTGGAACGACACCCCGCCACTGGAGGAGATCGCGCCGATCATCCTCGCGGCGGGCCAGACGACGGGGATCTCGACCCTATACTGCCGCCTAACCGTCGCAGGCCGCTTCGAGACCTGCCAGATGGAAGGCGAGAACAACCCGCGCGTTCTCGCCGCCGTCGGCAAGACGTTGCCTGGACTAAAGTCGCCCAAGCGCTATGGCAGCGACGATGCAGTCGCGCCGGCTATCGTGGCGATCGTCTACGACTGGCCGAACCTGACCAAGGCTGCTCAGGCGATCATCGCCGCCGAGGTCGACAAGGCTCCCTAAGACGCCTCACGCCCCGCCCCACTGCGCCCACAGCTTCGCCTCGGCCGCCTTGGCGGTGACCACCGAGGCTTCCTTGACGTGGCCGTAGCCGCGGATCTGCTGCGGGATCTCGGCGATCTTCACGGCCAGGGGCAGGCTTTCGGCCGAGAGGCCGGCGGCCAGGCGGTCGAGGCCGATCTCGTACGCGCCGATCAGGCCGCGCTCCATCTTGCGCTCCTCGGTGTGGCCGAAGATGTCGAGTGCGCCACCGCGCAGGCCCTTCATCTTGGCCATCATCGGGAAGGCCACGTCGAGCATCCAGCCGCCGAAGGCGATCTTCTTGGGCTTGCCGTCGGGACCCTTGGGGGCCAGCAGCGGCGGCGAGAGCCAGACCTTGGCCTTGCCGCCCTTGAAGGTTCCGGCCAGCTCGGCCGCGAAGCGTCCATCCGTGTACAGACGGGCGACCTCGTACTCGTCCTTGTAGGCCATCAGCTTGTAGAGGTTCACAGCCGCCGCGCGGGTCAGCGGCAGGGCGCCATCCGGACCGCTGACGGCGACCTCGGCGGCGCGCACCTTGGCCACCTTGTCGGCGTAGCGCTGGGCGTAGGCGGCGTTCTGATACGCCGTTAGCTCGCGGATGCGGTGGGCGATCAGCGCGTCAAGCGGCATGACCTCGGGCGTGGCGACCTTGTCCTCTTTCACTTCGACCGAGGTCGGATCGTGGGCGACGCGGCGGCCCAGCTCGAAGGCCTGCAGATTGGCCTCGGCATCGACGCCGTTCAGCTTGATGGCGCGGTAGAGGGCGCGGCTGGAGACCGGGATCACGCCGCGCTGCCAGGCGAAGCCGACCATGATCATGTTGGCGTAGATGGCGTCGCCGAACTGGGTCTCGGCCAGGCGCTGGGCCGGGCAGGCGTCGAACGTGTTGGTGGCGCCCTTCACGCGGCGGGCCATGGCCCCGCTGTCGAAGCGGATGTCGCGGCTGGTCACGAAGTCCGCCGTCGGCGCGAAGTCGGTGTTGCCGAACGCGCGCGTGCGATCCTTGGCGTACAGCGACAGGCCTTCGGGCGACGCGGCCACCAGCAGGTCGCAGGCGATCAGCACGTCGGCGCTGGCGGCCGGCACGCGGCCGCCGACGATGGTCTCCTCGGTCTCGCCGATCTTGACGTGGCTGAACACCGAGCCGCCCTTTTGGGCGAGGCCCGTCATGTCCACGACACTGCCGGCGCGGCCGTCGATGTGGGCGGCCATGGCCAGGATCGAGGCCACGGTGGTGACGCCGGTGCCGCCGACGCCGGTGAACAGGATCTTGCGCACGCCGGTCAGCGGCTCGAACTCGGGCAGCGGCGTGGACTCGGCGGTCAGGGCCGCCGGCGCCGTCTTGGACTGGGCGTTCTCGGCCCCTTCCAGGGTGATGAACGACGGGCAATAGCCCTCGACGCAGCTGTAGTCCTGATTGCAGCTGGACTGGTTGATCTTGCGCTTGCGGCCGAACTCGGTGGCCAGGGGCTCGACCGAGACGCAGTTGGACTTCACCGAACAGTCGCCGCAGCCCTCGCAGACCAGCGGGTTGATGAAGACGCGCTTGGTCGCCTTGGCCATCGAGCCCCGCTTGCGGCGGCGGCGCTTTTCGGTGGCGCAGGTCTGGTCGTACAGCAGCACCGTGACGCCGGCCGTGTCGCGCAGCATCTCCTGCACGCGCATCAGGTCCGAGCGCGGGAAGATCTCGACGCCGGGGGCCAGGTCGGTGACGCCCTGGTAGCGCTCCAGCTCGTCGACGACGATGACGGTCTTGGTCACGCCCTCGGCCGCCAGCTGGCGGGTGATCTGGGCGGGGGTGAAGCCGCTCTCGGCGCGCTGGCCGCCGGTCATGGCGACCGCGTCGTTATAGAGCAGCTTGTAGGTGATGTTGGCCTTGGCCGCGACCGCGCCGCGGATGGCCAGCGAGCCGGAGTGGTTGTAGGTCCCGTCGCCCAGGTTCTGGAAAACGTGCTTTTCCGAGGTGAACGGCGCCGCGCCGACCCAGGTCAGGCCCTCGCCGCCCATGTGGGTGTTGAGGTCGGTCATCGGGTCGTTGAACCCGGCCATGTAGTGGCAGCCGATGCCGGCGAGAGCCCGCGAGCCCTCCGGCAGCTTGGTCGAGGTGTTGTGCGGGCAGCCCGAGCAGAAGAACGGCTTGCGGGCCTGGTCGGCGGCCAGGCTGACGGCCGCGACCCCAGCGGCCGAGACGCGGTTCAGATAGGCGCGGGCCCGCTCCATGTGCGGGCCGTCCGGCAGGCGATCGTAGATGGCGAGAGCGATTTCGGCCACAGACAGCGAGCCGAGCTCGGACAGCAGCGGCCCGCCCTTCTCGTCGGTCTTGCCGATCACGCGCGGGCGCGCCTGGGCGGGGAGATCATAGAGCGCGGCCCGGGCCTGGGGTTCGATCAGGGCGCGCTTGTGCTCGATGACCATCAGGGTCTCGAGGCCGGCGGCGAAGGCGCGCAGGCCCAGCGGCTCCAGCGGCCAGGGCATGCCGACCTTGTAGATCGAGACGCCCAGGTCGGCGGCTTCCTGCAGGGTCATGCCCATGGCCGTGAAGGCTTCCAGCACGTCCTTGTAGGCCTGGCCCTGGCAGACGACGCCCAGACGGGCCTTGCCGACGCGGACGTGCGAGGCGCCCAGCACCACGCGGTCGATCTGGTTGGCGCGGGCGAAGGCCAGGGCGGCGGGCAGCTTGTGGAGGCGGAGGCGACGCTCCTTCTCCATCGGCTGGTCCTTCAGCCGGATGCCCAGGCCGCCAGGAGGAAAGGCGAAGTCGGGGGTCACCGCCTTGTGGCGGTCCAGCGAGACGTCGATCGTGACGCCCGAATCCATGGTGTCGGCCAGGGCGATCATGCCCGTCCACAGGCCCGAGAAGCGCGACATGGCGATGCCAAGGACGCCGTAGTCCAGCACCTCCTGCACGTCGGCCGGCGACAGCACCGGCATCTCGAAGTCCTGGAAGGCGAACTCCGACTGCGACGGCAGGGTCGAGCTCTTGCAGCCGTGGTCGTCGCCGGCCACCGCCAGCACGCCGCCGGTCGGGAAGGTCCCGGCGAAATTGGCGTGCTTGAAGACGTCGCCGGTGCGGTCGACGCCGGGCGCCTTGCCGTACCACATGCCGAACACGCCATCATAAAGCGCGCCCGGGAAAAGATTCGCCTGCTGGCTGCCCCACACGGCGGTGGCGGCGAGGTCCTCGTTCAGGCCTTCCTGGAAGACGACGTCGTGCGCGGTCAGCAGCTTGCGGATGCGCGCGGCCTGCTGGTCCAGGCCGCCCAGCGGCGAGCCGCGATAGCCGGACAGATAGCCGCCGGTGTTCAGCCCCGCGAGGCGATCCAGGCGCTTCCGATCCAGCAGAACCCGGAGGAGCGCTTGCACGCCAGTGATGAAGGCGCGGCCATCTTCGAGCACATATTTGTCGTCTAGAGTGACTTCCGAGTGCCGCATGGCAAAAATTTTCCTCCCGGGTCTTCCCGCCCGCAACGCAATATCTTATAGAAGCGCGGAAATTGTTTGCCCAAGGCGTGCCCGACTCGTGGCCGTTTTGCGCAAAATTGGAGCGTCAACGCCCACTTGGGGGAGGAATTTCTTGTCCGAACAACTCGACGCCGTGGATGCCAAGATCCTGGATCTCATCCAACACGACGCCGGACTGTCCGTCGCGGAGATCGCCGAACGTGTCGGCCTGTCGTCCAGCCCCTGCTGGCGCCGGATCAAGCGCCTGGAAGACGCCGGCGTCATCCAGCGCCGCGTCACCATCCTGGACCGTGAAAAGCTGGGCCTGGGCTTCGAAGTCTATTGCACCGTCAAGCTGTCCCTTCCGACCAAGGAAAACCTGGACACCTTCGAACAGGCGGTCGGCAAGTGGGCCGAGGTCGTGCAGTGCGCCACCGTGACCGGCGCGGCCGACTACGAGATGCGCATCGTCACCCGCGACATGCGCGCCTTCGACGAATTCCTGCGCGACAAGCTGCTGTCGCTGGGCCTGGTCAGCAATATCGAGAGCCGCATCGTGATCCGCGGCGTCAAGAACTCGACGGCCGTGCCGCTGGGCCTGATCAGCCCGTATGTCAGCCCGCTGGGCTAACACCTCATACCGCTCATCCCCGCGAAAGCGGGGACCCAAGCAGTCTTTCAGCTTGAGGCGCGGCTTCGAACAGTTCGCCTGACTCGGCTTGGGTCCCCGCTTTCGCGGGGATGAGCGGATTTTAGGTTGAGATTTCTGAGTCCAGGGGGAGGCCGTGATGGCCGGATCGAGCACTGGCAGTGCGTCGACGCGACGCGTGCTGGCCGCCAGCCTGATCGGCACGGCGGTCGAGTTCTACGACTTCTATATCTACGCCACCGCCGCCTCGCTGGTGTTCGGGCCGCTGTTCTTTCCGGCCTCCTCGCCCGCCGTGCAGCTCTTGGCCTCTTACGCCAGCTTCAGCGTCGCCTTCGTGGCGCGGCCGCTGGGCTCGATCGTGTTCGGCCATTTCGGCGACCGCATCGGCCGCAAGTCGACCCTGGTGGCCTCGCTGCTGATCATGGGCGGCTCGACCCTGGCCATCGCCTTCTTGCCGACCTACCAGATGGCCGGCTGGGTCGCGCCGTTTCTGCTGTGCCTGCTCCGCTTCGGGCAAGGCTTCGGCCTGGGCGGCGAGTGGGGCGGGGCGGCGCTGCTGGCGGTCGAGAACGCTCCGCCCGGCTGGCGCGCGCGCTTCGGCATGTTCCCGCAGCTGGGCGCCCCGGTTGGCTTCATCGCCGCCAACGGCTTGTTTCTACTGCTGGGCGTCCTCCTGACGCCGGAGCAGTTCCAAGCCTGGGGCTGGCGCCTGCCATTCGTGGGCAGCCTCCTGCTGGTCGGGGTCGGGCTGTGGATCCGCCTGAAGCTGACCGAGACCGCCGCCTTCGCCGCCGCCCGGCAAGAAGCTCCGCCGGCTCACGTGCCGCTGGCCGAGTTGCTCAAGACCCACGCGCGCGAAACGCTCAGCGGGATCTTCGCCGTCGTCGCCTGTTTCGCGCTCTTCTATCTCTCCACCGCCTTCGCCCTGGGCTATGGCGTCACCACCCTGGGCTATGACCGCCAGACCTTCCTTTCGGTGCTGCTGGTGGCGATCCTGTTCCTGGCCGTCGGCATCGTCGCGGCCGGCTACTGGGCCGACGCCAAGAGCCCCCGCCTCGTGCTGATGGCCGGCTGCGGCCTGACCATCGGCGTCGGCGCCCTGCTGGCCCCGATGCTGGGCGGCGGCTCGCTGTGGCTGGTCGGGATCTTCCTGTCGCTGGCCCTGCTGGTCATGGGCTTCGTCTACGGCCCGCTGGGCGCGTGGCTGCCCAGCCTGTTCCCGGCGAGGGTGCGCTACACCGGCGCCTCGATCGCCTTCAATGTCGGCGGCATCATCGGCGGCGGCCTGGCCCCGGTCATCGCCCAGGCCCTGGCCAATCGCGGCGGGCTGGGCCTGGTCGGTCTCTATCTGGGCGCGGCGGGGCTGGTGAGCCTGCTGGCCCTGCTGCCGCTGAAGACGACGGCGAGCGAACTTTAGCCGGGCCGTCGCGGCCTCTGCTTCTCCGACACCGCCTTGATGATCAGAGGCCCTTCGCCCAGCGGCGGAGGGTCTTTCTGGTCCAGGACTTGGTCCAGCAGGGCGACGATCGCCGGCCGCTCCAGGTCGTCGACATCGTCCAGCACCACGTGCCGGACCCGCGCGCCGTCGCCCTTCAGCAGGCCTTCCGGATCGTCCAGCCCCTTGCCGTACAGAAAGAACAGCGTGACCCAGCGCGGATAGAAGGCGATCGAGACGAAGGCGTCCTTGGCGCGATCGCCGTGGGCGAAGCCGACCGCCAGGGCGTTGTAGTTGTCATAGATCAGCCGGTGCGCGCCGGGCATCCGCGCCCGCAGGCGCTCGATCGCGGCCAGCCCCCGCGCGGCGATGGCGGGTTCGTAGCGGGCGGCCATGGCGGCCAGTTGCTCTTGCGGCGTGTCCATGCCCCGTCCCCAGCAAAGCCCGGCCAGCAAACGCCTCTCGCGCGCTTTCGACAAGACGCCCGCCGTGTGTCCCGGCTAAGTTCCACGCACATTCGCCGGAGCCCGCCATGATCGACCTCGTCTTCGAAGCCCGTCGCAAGGATCTCGGAAACTTCGAGGTCGGGCGCGTGCTGCCGTTCCACGCCCACCGGATGGTCGGGCCGTTCACCTTCCTCGACCACATGGGCCCGGCCGCCTTCCAGCCCGGCTTCGCCAAGAGCGCCGACGTGCGCCCGCACCCGCACATCGGCCTGTCGACCCTGACCTATCTGTTCGAGGGCGAGATCACCCACCGCGACAGCGTCGGCTCGCTGGCGGTGATCAAGCCGCACGAGGTCAACTGGATGACCGCCGGCTCGGGCATCACCCACTCCGAGCGCTTCGAGGGCCTGCGCGAGCACGGCGGCCGCATGGACGGCATGCAGGCCTGGGTGGCCCTGCCGAAGGAATATGAGGAGGTCGCCCCCAGCTTCACCCACCACGAGGGCTCGGCCGACCTGCCCTATTACGAGAACGGCGGGCTGAAGGCGCGGCTGATCGCCGGCGAGGCGTTCGGCGCCAAGGCCAATGTCCCGGTCTATTCGCCGCTGTTCTATGTCCACTGGGAGCTGGAGCCGGGCACGGTCGCGGCCCTGCCGGCCGAATATGCCGAGCGCGCCGCCTATGTCGCCGCCGGCCGGGTCGAGGTGGACGGCCGCGAGCTGGCCGCGACCCAGATGGCGGTGTTCGCGCCGGGCGACACCATCGTCTTCAAGGCCATCGAGCGCTCCACCGTCATGCTGATGGGCGGCGAGCCGATCGGTCCGCGCTTCATCGAGTGGAACTTCGTCCACTCGTCCAAGGACCGCATCGAGCAGGCGAAGGCCGACTGGAAGGCCGGCCGCATGAAGCTGCCCGACCTCGACCACGACGAGTTCATCCCCCTGCCCGAAGGCCCGCCGCCGCCCGCGCCGCCGATGTCGTAGCGCGCCAGGCAACCGAAACCTCCGCCTTGGGATTATCCCCTGACACCGGCGCCAAGGCCGGGATTGGGAGAAGACGCTGATGCGTATCGTGACGATCGCGGCCGTGGCCGCCCTGGGCCTGACGCTGATGGCCTGCGAGAACAAGGCCGAGAAGGCTCAGGAAGCGACCACCCAGAGCGCCGACGCCGCCAACCAGGCGGCCGCCGCCTCGCAAGCCGCCACCGACGCCGCCAACGCCACGGCCGACGCGGCCACGGCTCCGACGGAAGACGCCAAGAAAGCCGCGGGCGACGCCGCCGCCGAGGCCGGCAAGGCCGCCGAGGAAGCCGGCGACGCCGCCAAGAAGGCCGGCGAAAAGGCCAAGGACGCCGCGCACTGATCGATCCTGTCATCCCGGCCAAGCGCGCAGCGCGCCGGGCCGGGACCGCCGGAAGCGCCGAGCCTGTGGCGGTCCCGGCTCTTCGCCACGCTACGGCCGGGATGACAGGTGATTTGGCGCCGGGCCCAATCTCGCCGAGGCCATTGCAATGCCGATTGAAAGATGGAGGCAGGCCCGGTCATAACTCCTCCATGACCGACACCGCCTTTTCCGAATTCGTCCGCGCCCTGCCCAAGGCCGAGCTGCACATGCACATCGAGGGCAGCCTCGAGCCCGAGTTGATGTTCGAGCTGGCGCAGCGCAACGGCGTCACCCTGCCCTACGCCTCGGTCGACGAGATCCGGGCGGCCTACGCCTTCTCGAACCTGCAGGACTTCCTGGACATCTACTACCAGGGCGCGGGCGTCCTGCAGACGGCCGAGGACTTCAAGGACCTGGCCCTGGCCTATTTCAAGCGCCTGGCCGCCGACGGCGGCACGCACGCCGAGATCTTCTTCGATCCCCAGACCCACACCGATCGCGGCATCGCCTTCGGCGTCGTGATGGAAGGCCTGCTGGCCGGCATGGACGAGGCCGAGAAGACTTATGGCGTGACCAGCAAGCTGATCCTCTGCTTCCTGCGCCACCTGTCGGAAGACGCCGCCTTCGAGACCCTGGAGGTGGCCAAGCCCTGGCTGAACAAGCTGGCCGGCGTCGGCCTGGACAGCTCGGAAGTCGGCCACCCGCCGGCCAAGTTCGCCCGGGTCATGCAGGCCGCCCGCGACCTCGGCCTCAAGGTCGTGGCCCACGCCGGCGAGGAAGGCCCGCCGGCCTATGTCTGGGAGGCCATCGACCTGGTGAAGGTCGACCGCATCGACCACGGCAACCGCGCCCTCGAGGACGAGGCCCTGACCGCGCGCCTGGTCAAGGACGGGACGACCCTGACGGTCTGCCCGCTGTCGAACCTGAAGCTGTGCGGCGTGCCCAGCCTGGACGTCCACCCGCTGAAGCGGATGCTGGCCCTGGGCCTGAAGGCGACCGTCAATTCCGACGACCCGGCCTATTTCGGCGGCTATCTGCTGGAGAACTACCTGGCTACCGCCGGGGCCGTGGGCCTGACCCGCGACGAGATCGTGACCCTGGCCAAGAACAGCTTCACCGGCTCGTTCCTCAGCGACGCCGAGAAGGCCGAGCGGGTGGCGGGGGTCGAGCGGTACGCCGCGGCGAACTGATTACACCGTCATCCCGTGCTTTATGCGCGGGACCCATGGTTCAGCTTTCACGTGAGAGATCATTCCGCTCCGCGCTTGCGGTGGACGGATAGGTCCCGCGCATAAAGCGCGGGATGACGGTTGATGCTTAGGAAACCGCGTCCCGCAGGGCGTCGCAGAGCCGGTCCAGGCTTTCGATGTCCAGGTTCGGATCGAGGGTCAGCACCACCGTCGAAGCGGCGATGTGATCCGCCACCGGGGTGTCGTCGGCGGCCAGGGCGTGGTCGCGGACCGCGCAGCTGGCCGCGATTCCCGCCGCCTGGAGCTTCCAGGCCACGGCGCCGGCGTCGTCGGTCGGCAGGGACAGGGCGCAGGTCGGGGCGATCCAGCTCATGCCCCAGCCCGGCTGGAAGCCGACGCCGCTGTCCAGCAGCAGGACGCGCAGTTGCTGGGCCGTGCCGCACAGGCGCTGGCGCAGGCCCGGCCAGGCGGCCAGGCCGTCGTCGCCCTCGAACGGCGTCGCCTCGATGGCGTTGACCGGGGTGGCGTCCTCGCAGGCGACGAACACGCCCGACCCAGCGGGGAGGCCCACCAAGACCGGAACCGGCGCCTCGATGACCACGTCGAACGCGCCAGCGGCGTCGACCAGGATCGGCAGGCCGGTCTCGGCGCGGAAAGCGGCCCAGGCGCGCATGTCCGGGGCGCGACCGTGGGCGGCGGCGGGGACGATGGCCTCCAGCGGACCGGGCGCCTCGGGCAGGCGCTGGCGCAGGTGATTGGTGTCGAACATGGCGCTGAACGGGTCGACGTCGACCAGCCAGGCCTTCAGGCCGGCGGCGGCGACGCCCGCCAGGGTTTCGGGATCGGCCAGGGCCGAGACGACGCAGACGCCGCCTGCGCGCACGCCCAGGGCTTTCAGCGCGGCGGCGGTGGCCTCGACGCGATCGGCGAAGGCGCGGGCGGCGACCGGACGGGCGAAGCGGGCGGTCAGGCGCTGGTCCAGATCCGAGGCGTGGCCGGCGGCGCCGAGCGCCTTGGCGACCGCGTCGAAGTCGATCGGCGCGACGCCAGGACCGTGGGGAGCGCGGACAAACGCCTTCCCGCCCAAACCCTTTTCGGGCGGAAGATTGATCGGAGCGGCAGCGGGCTTCGGGAGCATTTCGGACGCATTCCACGACGAACCGGGCGACCCGAATGGCCGCACCATATGGTTAAGCAACCGTATTCATCGATTCCATCCGCCCTAATGTGGCGCGCGGTCGCGGCAAAAATAGCTAGGTGCTAGGCGAAACTTGCCATGAGTCCCGCAATTCGCGCTTCAAGACCTTGCCGATATGGCTGCGCGGCAGGGTGTCGACGATGCGCAGATCCGCCAGCCGCTGGGTCTTGCCGACCTGGCCGTTGACGAAGGCCTTGATCGCGCCCGGATCAGCGACTTGGCCGGCCTTGATCGCCACGAAGGCCACCGGCGTCTCGCCCCAGGCGTCGGACGGCACGCCCACCACCGCCGCCTCCAGCACGGCCGGATGCTGGACCAGCACCGCCTCCAGGTCGGACGGATAGATGTTGAAGCCGCCGCTGATGATCATGTCCTTCTTGCGATCCATCAGCGTCAGGAAGCCGTCCTCGTCGAAACGGCCGACGTCGCCGGTGCGAATGAAGCGTTCGCCCTCGGGCGACACCCAGGTCGCCTCCGCGGTCTTGTCCGGACGGCCGTGATAGCCGTTCATCATGCCGCCCGAGCGGCCGACGATCTCGCCGACCACGCCGGGACCGACCTCTACCCCGTCCTCGTCGATCAGCCGGATGTCGTGGCCAGGCGCCGGGCGGCCGACCGTGTGCAGCTTGTCCGGGTGCTCGTGGGCCATCAGGATGCAGGTGCCGCCGCCCTCGGTCATGCCGAAATACTCCACGAGGCCGCCGGGCCAGCGCTTCAGCACATCGGCCTTCAGTTCGGCGGCGAACGGGGCGCTGGTGCAGAACTTCAGGTGGGTGCTGGACAGGTCGTAGCTGTCGAAGTCCGGCCGCTCCATCAGCCGGCGGTACTGCACCGGCACCAGCATGGTGTGGGTCATGCGATGCTTCTGGGCCAGGTCCAGATACTTGCCGGCGTCGAACTTCTTCATCAGCACCACGGTCCCGCCGCCCGCCAGGGTCGGGAAGAAGCAGACCAGGGTGGTGTTCGAATAGAGCGGGGTCGACAGCAGGGTGACCGCGTCCGGCCCATAGCCGACCGCGTCGCCCCGGAACACGTGCTTCCAGCGCATGCCGTGCGACTGGACGATGCCCTTGGGCGTTCCGGTCGTGCCGCTGGAATAGATGATGTTGAACGGCTGGTCGGGACCGATCGCCACCGGCGCCGGCCGGGCGCCCTCGGGCGCGAGCCAGGCCTCGAACGCTTCGCCGGCATCCGAGCCGTCCAGCGCGATCTGGCGGACCGGGATCGGGGCGGGCGCTTGCGCCTCGGCCACGCCGGCGTCGAGGAAGAACAGCTTCGCCCCGCAGTCGGCGACCATGCCGGCGATGGCCTCGGGCGTCGAGGACGGCGCGATCGGAGCCACGGCGACGCCCGCTCGCAAGGCGCCCAGGAACACCGCCGTGTACGGAATGGACGACAGGGCGCAGACCGCGACCGCCTCGCCCAGCGCGATCCCGTCGCGCTGGAGAGCGGCCGCGACCCGGTCGGCCAGGGCGTCGAACTCCGCGTAGGTGACGGCCTCGCCGGTCTCCATGATCACGGCCGGATGGTTGGGGCCTTCCTGGGCGCGGACCCGAAGGATCTCGCCGAGCGTGCCGTAGTCGGCGGACATCATGGCGGCGATGGTGGTCATGGGCTTTTCCTCACGCGCGCAAATACTGTCATCCCGGACAAGCGCGCAGCGCGCTGATCCGGGACCGCCGGGAGCTCTGAGTTTCTTGCGGTCCCGGCTCTACGCTGCGCTTCGGCCGGGATGACAGGTTTGTTTTGATGGACGGCCCTCAAGCGTCCTTGAACCCCTTGCCCTCGGCGACCAGCCGCTCCAGCAGCGCCGAGGGCTTGAAGTCGTCGCCGTGGGCCGCCTGGAACTCGCGCATCTTGGCCAGGATCTTGTCCAGGCCGACCAGCTCGCCCCAGAACATCGGGCCGCCGCGATAGACCGGCCAGCCGTAGCCGTTGATCCAGACGATATCGATGTCGGACGCCCGGATGGCCTTGCCCTCTTCCAGGATCTTCGCGCCCTCGTTGACCATCGGATAGAGGCAGCGCTCTAGGATCTCCTGGTCGCTGATCTCGCGGCGCTGGATCTGGCGCTTCTCGGCGAAGTCGCGGATCACCTGTTCGACCTCGGCCGACGGCCTGGCGTTGCGGTTCTCGTCGTAGTCGTAGAAGCCCTTGCCGTTCTTCTGGCCGCGACGGTCCATCTCGCAGAGCACCTCGCGCACTGTCGACGAACTGGTCTTGGCCGGGTCCCAGCCAATGTCGAGCCCGGCCAGGTCGCTCATCGCGAACGGTCCCATCGGCAGGCCGAAGTCGTACAGCACCCGGTCGACGTCCCAGGGCATGGCGCCTTCCAGGATCAGCTTCTGGGCCTCGCGCTGGCGCTGGGCCAGCATGCGGTTGCCGACGAAGCCGTGGCAGTTGCCGACCAGCACCGCGACCTTGCCGATCTTCTTGCCGATCTGCATCGACGTGGCGATCACCGATTTGTCGGTCTTCGCGCCCCGGACGATCTCCAACAGCCGCATGACATTGGCCGGCGAGAAGAAGTGCAGGCCGATCACGCTTTCGGGCCGGCTGGTGCTGGCGGCGATCACGTCGATGTCGAGATACGAGGTGTTGCTGGCCAGGATCGCGCCGGGCTTGGCGATCTTGTCGAGCTTGCCGAACACCTCCTGCTTGATCTCCATCAGCTCGAACACGGCCTCGATGATCAGGTCGCAATCAGCCAGGTCCTCGAGGTTCATCGAGGGGGTCAAAAGGCCCATGCGCTTTTCGACGTCGTCCTGGGTCAGGCGGCCCTTCTTGGCGGTGTTCTCGTAGTTCTTGCGGATGACGCCGACGCCGCGCTCCAGGTTTTCCTGTTTGGCCTCGATGATCGTCACGGGAATGCCGGCGTTGAGGAAGTTCATCGAAATGCCGCCGCCCATGGTGCCGGCCCCGATGACGCCGACCTTCTTGACGGGGAGGATCGGGGTGTCGTCCGGCACGTCCGGGATCTTGGCGGCCTGGCGTTCGGCGAAGAACACATAGCGCTGGGCGGCCGACTGGCTGCCGGTCATCAGCTCCAAGAACAGCTTGCGCTCGACCTTCAGCCCCTCGTCGAACGGCAGGTTCACCGCCGCCTCGATGCACTGGATGTTGTACTCCGGGGCCATGAAGCCGCGAAACTTCTTGGCGTTGGCCTTGCGGAAGTCGGCGAAGATCTCGGGCTTGCCGCGCGCGGCCTCGACCTTGTCGTTCAGCTCGCGGACCTTGTTCAGCGGCCGGCCCTCGGCGAGCACCACGCGGGCGAAGGCGATGGCCCCGTCACGCAGGGCGCCCTCCTCGACGATCGAGTCGAACAGGCCCATGGCCAGCGCGGCTTTGGCCGGCACATGCTGGCCGCTGGTCACCATCTCCAACGCCTTTTCGACGCCGACGATGCGCGGCAGCCGCTGGGTGCCGCCAGCTCCTGGCAGGAGGCCGATGTTCACTTCCGGCAGGCCCGCCTTGGCCGACGGCACGGCGACGCGGTAGTGGGCGACCAGCGCCACCTCCAGCCCGCCGCCCAGCACCGTGCCGTGGATCGCGGCGACCACCGGCTTGGGCGAATTTTCGATGACGTTCTGGACGTCCTGAAGCGACGGACCGGTCATGGCCTTGCCGAACTCGGTGATATCGGCGCCGGCGATGAAGGTCTTGCCTTCGCAGATCAGCACGATGGCCTGGACGGCCGGTTCGGCGATGGCGGCGTCGAAGGCGCCCTTCAACCCCTCGCGGACGGCGGCCGACAGCGCGTTGACCGGCGGCGAGTTCAGCGTGACGACGCCGATGTCGCCTTCGACGGAAAAATCGGTGACGGCGTTGATCGCGGCCATGGCGGTTCCACCCCTGCTCTTCGTTTGAACGATTGTTTGAAGGCAGCGTGCACGACGTGACGGAGATGTCCAGACCTCCGTGGCGGCGCCTGTTTCTCAGGCAGCGGCCGTTGACGATTTCAGAAACATACTACAAGTTCGAAATCAGAGTTTCAGCCGAGATCATCCGTGGGGGCGGATGCGGCGCCGCTGACGGCGGGAGCCCGCATTTGCCTGAAATCCAGAGAGAATGATTCGTGCTGGGGAGGGCGTTCGCGGGAAGTCATGGGCTTTGGACGCGACTTGCACGCGTCCTGACGTTTCGAAGTCGGTGAATTTCGCGAGCGTGGCGTATTGCTCGCAATGCGTCGGACTTTGGTAAAGCGCAACTCGGCGCGGGAGGGCATCCCGCGCCGTTTCTTTTGGGAGAACGCCCGCCCTACCCCGCCGCCTCCGTGAACGACGAATAGACCAGCGTCCGCAGCTCCCGCCGGATCGGGTAGGAGGTCGAGGGCATCAGCTGGGTCATGAACACGACCGCCAGATCCTCGACCGGGTCGATCCAGAAGGCCGTCGAGGCCATGCCGCCCCAGAAGTATTCGCCCAGCGAGCCCAGGTTCTTAGTCCGGGCCTGGTCGATGGTCATGGCGAAGCCGAGGCCGAAGCCCAGGCCCTCGAACACCGCCTCGCTGAACAGCGACCGGGATAGCTGCACCAGCTCCTTGCCGCCGGGCAGGTGGTTCATGGTCATCAGCTTGATGGTCTTGGGGCTGAGCAGCCGCGCGCCGTCCAGCTCGCCGCCGTTCAGCAGCATCCGACAGAAGCGCATGTAGTCGTCGGCGGTCGAAACGAGGCCGCCGCCGCCGGACTTCACCGACGGGTCCTTTAGGAAATGGCTCTTCTCGGGATCGTCCTGCAGCACCACCTTGCCCGACGGGGTCAGGGCGTAACAGGCGGTGAAGCGCTCGCGCTGGCCCTCCGGAACGAAGAAGCCGGTGTCGACCATCTTCAGCGGGTCGAAGATCTTGTTCTTCAGATAGACGTCGAACGGCACGCCCGAGATCGTCTCGACCAGATAGCCCAGCACGTCGGTCGAGACCGAGTAGTTCCAGGCCTCGCCCGGTGAGAACTCCAGCGGCACGGTCCCTAGGGTCTCGACGAAACCCTGCAGTCCGCCCTCGCTGTCGACGCCGTCCAGCTTCAGCTTGCGATAGGCCGCGTCGACATTGGTCCGCTGCTGGAAGCCGTAGGTCAGGCCCGAGGTGTGGCGCAGCAGGTCGATCATCCGCATCGGCTCGGCCGCGCGCTTGGTCTGGAACGCGCCCGCCACGCCCGCCGCGAACACGCCCAGATCGCGCCAGGCCGGGATGAAGCGGTGCACCGGATCGTCCAGGGCCACCAGCCCGTCCTCGACCAGCATCATGAAGGCCACGCTCGTGACCGGCTTGGTCATCGAATAGATGCGAAACAGGCTGTCGGCTTTCAGCGGCTTGTTCCGCTCGACATCGGCGCTGCCCAGAACAGAGGCATAGGCCAGTTGGCCGCGTCGCCAGACCTGGGTGAGGGCGCAGGGCAGTTTACCGGTATCGATATACTTGCCCTTGATGAAGCTCTCGATGCGCTTCAGGCGGTCGGACGACAGTCCCACGGCTTCCGGCGTACTCAAATCCCCGCACTCCCCTGTTTGACGACTTTTGTTGGCTTGGATCAGGACACGCCGCCGAGACGTTATGCCGCAACGTAAACTTTACCGGACCCTGCGCATATCGATTGAAGACGAGGAAACGGGGATGGGCAAGCGCTTGGACGCCGAGGCTGCCTCCAGAATCGAAGCCGCGGCCGCCGACTGGTTCTTCCAGAGCAGCCTCGACATGTTCGTGCTGCTGCGGAACGACGTCATCATCCGCGTCAATCCCGCCTGGACCGACCTGACCGGCTGGACGCCCGAGGACACCCTGGGCCGCCCGATCCGAGACTTCTTCCACCTGCACGACACCGAGGTGATCCAGGCGATCGCCGACAGCCTGCGCCGCGTCGGCCAGGCCCGCTCGCAGCACCGCTTGGCGCGCAAGGGCGGCGGCTGGCTGTGGGTGCGCTCGCAGACCAAGGTGCTGGAAAGCGACGGCCTGCTGATCGTCTTCCAGGACTTCAGCGAGGACCGCGCCCGCGAGATCGCCCGCCAGCAGGCCGAGCGCTCCAACGAACTGCTGCGCAACGCGGCCGGCGTCTATGTCTGGCGCTTCAATCCCCGCAAGGGCGTCTATGTCTTCGACCAGGACATCCCCACGCCCAGCACCCCGCAGGGCGGGGTGCGGACCATGACCGTGTCCGAGATGACGATGTCGGTCCACGCCGAGGATCGCGCCCGGGTCTGGGACGCCTTTTCCCAGACCCTGCGCACGGGCGAGCATGTCGAGATCGACTACCGCTACCTGGACCCCGTCACCGAAGACTGGGCGCACATGCACTGCGCCTGGCGCGGGGTGCGCGGCTCCAGCCCCGACGCCTTCGACGTGATCGGCATCAGCCAGAACGTCACCGAGCTGGTCGCCGCGCGCGACGCGGCCCTGGGCGCGGCCGAGGCCAAGAGTCAGTTCCTGGCCAATATGAGCCACGAGATCCGCACGCCGATGAACGGGGTGCTGGGCGTGCTGCACCTCCTGAAGAGCGAGACTCTGTCCGACGACGGCCGCCGTCTGCTGAACGAGGCCCTGGGCTGCGGCGAGATGCTGTCGGAGCTGCTGAACGACATCATCGACTTCTCGAAGATCGAGGCGGGCAAGCTGGAGTTGCTGCCAGAGCCCGTCGACCCGGCCGAGCTGATGCGCGGCGTCGTCGACATGCTGCGGCCTCAGGCCGAGGCCAAGGGCCTCTATCTGCGCGTCGAGACGCCTCTCGAAGAAGAGGACAACCCGGGCTGGGTCGCCACCGATCCGCTGCGCCTGCGCCAGGCCCTGTTCAACCTGCTGGGCAATGCGGTGAAGTTCACGCTGGAGGGCGGCGTGGTCGCGCGGCTCTCGGGCAGGCGGACCGACGGGGACCGCGTGCGGCTGCGGTTCGAGATCAGCGACACCGGCGTCGGCATCGACGAGGAGGCCGGCAAGCAGCTGTTCGAGCGCTTCCGCCAGGGCGACGGCTCGACGACCCGCCGCTTCGGCGGCTCGGGCCTGGGCCTGGCCATCTGCCGGCGCCTGGCCGAGATGATGGGCGGCGAGGTCGGGTTCGAAAGCGCGCTGGGCGAGGGCTCGACCTTCTGGCTCGAGGTCGAGGCCGACGCCTGCGCCCAGCCGGAGGTTCGCGCCGACGAGACCGACACCGCCCTGTTCGCCGGCCTGCGCGTGCTGCTGGTCGAGGACAACGCCACCAACCGCCTGATCGCCACCCGGATGCTGGAGGCGCTCGGCGCGCGGGTCACGGCCGCCGAGGACGGGGTCCAGGGCGTGGCGGCGGCCCGCCAAGGCTTCGACCTGATCCTGATGGACATCCAGATGCCGGTCATGGACGGGGTCGAGGCCACGCACCGCATCCGCGCCTTCAAGGGCCCGGCCGGCGCCACGCCGATCCTGGCGATGACGGCGAACGCCATGGCCCACCAGCAGGCCGGCTATCTGGCCGCCGGCATGGACGGGGCCATCGCCAAGCCGCTCTCCCCCGCCGCCCTGGCCCAGGCCATCGCCACGGCCCTGGTCGCCGAACGCCCAGGAACCCGCAGGGCGTCTTAGGGCTGGGTGAGGAAATCCTCTCTCAGAGAGAGGGATCCTGGCGCCCCCAAAAATCGCCCGTTGTGAAACAATACTGACAAATCCTGGCGCTACGGCCGGGTTATTGTCCCGTTACGGAGAGGGGCGGCCTTTAAGCCGGCCCTCCGGGCGCCTAAATTGGACCCGATAGTCCGGTCGCGGGCGCAACCGCCAATAGCGACGGGCTTGCCAGGGGTTGCTTCGATGGATGACGGTCGGATCGCGGGGGTGGCGACGGCGCGCTACGCCCGCAAGAAGGAGACGATCCTGGCGGCGGCCACGGCGATCCTGAACCGCCAGGGCGTGCGCGGCATGACCCTGGCCGACGTCGCCGCCAAGGTCGGCCTGAACACCACCAGCGTCACCTACTACTACCGCAAGAAGGACGACCTGGCCGCCGCCTGCTTCATGCGCGGCCTGGAGCGCTTCGAGGCCATGGTCGAGGAAGCCGCGGCGGCGCCGACGCCCGCGGCGCGGATCCTGAAGTTCCTGGACCTCTATCTGGATCTCAACCGCCGCGTCCGTCTGGGCGAGGCGACGCCCCTGACCAGCTTCACCGAGATCAAGGCGCTGAAGGAGCCCCTGCGAGGATCCGTCGTGGGCGCGTTCAACGACCTGTTCCGCCGGGTGCGGAGCTTCTTCGACGACCCGTCCCTGGCCCACCTGGACAAGCGCCAGCGCAACGCCCGCACCCATCTCTTGATGGAGCAGGTGTTCTGGTCGGGCACTTGGCTGCGCCGCTACGACGTCGAGGACTATGGCCGGGTGCGCGATCGCCTGGGCGACATCCTGCTGAATGGCCTGCCCGCCGGCGGCCGGACCTGGGCGCCCCTGCCCCTGCCCGATCCGACCCCGCTGTCGCCCGAAGGCCTGGAATGGCGCGAGACCTTCCTGGTCGCCGCCACCCGCCTGATCAACCAGCGCGGCTATCGCGGCGCCTCGGTCGAGGACATCTCGGCGGCGCTGAACGTGACCAAGGGCTCGTTCTACCACCACCACGAGGACAAGGACGCCCTGGTCGCCGAGTGCTTCGAGCGCACCTTCACCGTCACCCGCCGCTCGCAGCTGGACGCCCGGGGCCTAGGAACAGGAGGGAGGGCCGCCGACAGCTGGACCCAGCTGGCCTCGACCACCGCCGGCCTGACCAGCTACCAGCTGTCCGAGCATGGGCCGCTGCTGCGGGCCTCGTCGATGGGCGCCCTGCCCGAGACCTTGCGACACGACATGGCCGACGGCTATGCGCGCGGCTGGCAGCGCTTCGCCTCGATGATTTCGGACGGTATCGCCGACGGCTCGATCCGCCCGGTCGACCCCAGCATCGGGGCGCACATGATCAATTCGATGTTGAACGCGGCGGCCTCGCTGGGCGCGTGGGCGCCCGGCCTGGAGCGCGACGAGGCGGCGGACCTGTTCGCCCGGCCGCTGCTGACGGGGGTGCTGGCTTAACTCCATCCCTCTACCCGTGTCATCCCGGGCGGAGCGCAGCGGAGACCCGGGACCGCCGGAAACACGGAGCTTCCGGCGGTCCCGGCTCGGCGCGCTTCGCGCTTGGCCGGGATGACAGCTTTGAAGGTGTTGCGACCTATTAACCATAGGGTGGCCCTGCCCCGGGAAGGGCTGTTATCGTCAAGCGTCTGATTCGCTTGAGTTCCCGCGTCATGACGACGATCAATCCGTATTCGTCGACCTACGCCCCCGGCCTGACCGCCGGGCAGACGGCGACCCAGCGCGCCAACCAGGCGACCGGCTATGGTCAGCCGCGCGACCAGAGCCCGACGATCAACACGCCGGCGGTCAACGTCACCCTGTCGCCCGCCGCCCAGGCCGCGCTGAAGGCTCAGACCGACTCCCGCACGATCGAGACGGTCGTCGCCGAGGCCCGCGCCCAGATCGGCGCCCTGCTGAAGGCGGCCAAGACGTCCACCGCGCTGAAGGACGGCAATGCGACCATCGACCTCTCCGGCCTCGACCGCCGCACGCTCCACGCCGTCGCCAGCAACAAGGGCGGCCAGTTTCCCATGGACCAGCAGGTCGTCGCGGCCCTGGGCCTGAAGGCCCAGCACGACGCGGCCCTGGCAGGCCCCGCCGCCCAGGCGCGGCTGACCGGCGACTATGCCAGCCTCTATCAGGCCGCCCTCGACCAGTCCGAGGCCGCCGGCCCCGAGGAGAAGGCCTCGGCCGCCTGGAGCCAGGAGCACGAGGCCCTGGTCGAAGGCCGCAAGCAGGCCATCGCCCGGCCCGGCCTGGCGCCGGCCGGCATCGCCAACGACAGCGTCGCGGCCTACATGACCGAGACCGGCAGCGCCGTGGCCGGGGCCAAGACCCGCGACTTCGGCAAGGTGGCCGGCGACGTCCGCGTGGCGCTGGACAAGCAGTATTCCCTGGCCTTCGCGCCCGAGGCGGCCAAGGACGGCGACAGCGGCGAGATCGACTTCCGCCGCTTCGACGACCGCTCGCTGGCGGCCATCGTGCTGAACAGGGACGAGCAGTTCTCGACCCACGAGATGGCCCAGGCCAAGGCCGAGATCCGCGGCCGCGACAGCGCCGCCATCAAGGCCAGCTACCAGTCGACCGGCGATGACGAGGGCGGCTTCGGCAAGGCGATGATCACGCGCTACGCCGGCATGACCACCGAGGAACGCGAGGCCGCCGGCTGGACCCCGGCGGTCTACGACAAGATGGTCGAACTGCAGGCTTCGCGTGACAAGCTGGCCCAGATGTTCAACGCCGACGGCTCGGTGGCCGGACCGCCCAGCCTGCTGGACTACCTGTAGGCCCGGGCTTTTCCGACCGCGTCGTCGCCCTTCGGCGCGTGCTCGTACTGAATCAGCGAGGCCGTCTTCATCTCGATCGAGAAGCCCGGCGCCAGCGGCGGCATATAGGCCGCGCTCCGGATCACGCAGGGCTCGACGAAGTGCTCGTGCAGGTGATCGACATATTCGATGACCCGGCCCTCGGTCGTGCCGGCGAAGCACAGATAGTCGATCATCGACAGGTGCTGGACGTATTCGCAGAGGCCCACGCCACCGGCGTGCGGACAGACCGGCAGTTCGTACTTGGCGGCCATCAGCAGCACGGCCAGCACTTCGTTGACCCCGCCCAGGCGGCAGGCGTCGATCTGCACGACGTCGATCGCCTGGTTCATGATGAACTGCTTGAACAGGATGCGGTTCTGGCACATCTCGCCGGTGGCGACCTTGACCTCGCCGATGCCGGCCTTGATCCGGGCGTGACCGTAGACGTCGTCGGGGCTGGTCGGCTCCTCGATGAACCAGGGCTTGGCGAAGGCCAAGGCGTTGACCCAGTCAATGGCCTGATCGACGTCCCACACCTGGTTGGCGTCGATCATCAGGGTGCGGTCGGGACCCAGCACCTCGCGCGCCACGCGGACGCGGCGGATGTCGTCTTCCAGGTCGGCGCCGACCTTCAGCTTGATGTGGCGGAAGCCGGCGTCGACGGCCTCCTGGGCCAGGCGGCGCAGCTTGGCGTCGTCATAGCCCAGCCAGCCGGCCGAGGTGGTGTAGCAGGGATAGCCCTCGGCCAGCAGCGTCTCGCGGCGCTGGGCCTTGCCCTCGGCGCGGGCCTCGAGCAGGGCCAGGGCCTCGTCGGGCGTGATGCAGTCGGTCAGGTAGCGGAAGTCGATGGCCCGGACCAGTTCGGCCGGCGACATGTCGGCCACCAGCGCCCAGACCGGCTTGCCCTCGGCGCGCGCCCACAGGTCCCAGACGGCGTTGACCACCGCGCCGGTCGCCAGGTGCATGACGCCCTTGTCGGGGCCCACCCAGCGCAGCTGGCTGTCGCCGGTCAGGTGACGCCAGAAGCGGGCGGGGTCGGCCTTGATCCAGTCCAGGTCCATGCCAACCACCAGGTGGCGCATCGCCTCGATGGCCGCCACGCACAGCTCATTGCCGCGCCCGATGGTGAAGGTCAGGCCATAGCCCTGCAGCCCGGTGTCGGTGTCCAGAACCACATAGGCGGCCGAATAGTCGGGATCGGGGTTCATCGCATCCGACCCGTCCAGCGAACGGCTGGTCGGGAACCGCACGTCGATCGTCCGCAAGCCAGTGATCCGGGTCATCAGCGCGGATCTCGCTTCTGGATGGCGACGCAGGTCAAGATCTTACTCTCCAAGTCTCGTGTCTCGCGCGGCGGCCCTGGCCCTGGGGGCGCCACGCGCGGGCCAAAAAGGTAGCGCTAACTGGCATGCACACCCCCTCTGGGGCAAGCATATTTGAAGTTCAATTTCACTTATGCACGAACCTGAGCGCCTGGGCGAGACCGGAGGGGAGGACCTCCGGTCTCGCGGCGCATAGGCCAAGTCCAATCTTCCCTTGGAGGAGGAGGAGGCTAGAACTTGGCGCGCACGCCGGCCGTGAACCGCCGGCCGACGTTCTCGTAGCCGCGGGCGTAGCCGTAGACGTTCTGGTCGATGCGGGCGCTGTCGGTCAGGTTCTGGCCGTCCAGCGTCAGGCTGATGCTCTTGGTCAGGTCGTAACCGGCCGAGAAGTCCAGCTGCCCGTACGAGTGGGCGTAGCTGCCGTCGCCGAAGGTCGAGGCGGTGGCGTTCACGAACTTGCTGCGGAAGTTGTAGGCCAGGCGCGCGCTGAGGCGGCCGTTCTCGTAGTAGCCGACCAAGTTGTAGCTGTATTTCGAGACGCCCGGCAGGGCCAGGGCCGGTCCGCCCTGCACCGTGGCGACGTCGTCGGCGCTGATATAGGTGAAGTTGGCGATCACCCCGAAGTCGTCGAACGGACCCGGCAGGAAGGTCAGCGGCGCCTGCACCCCGACCTCGGCGCCCTTCAGCTTGCCGCCCGCGCCGTTGTCCGGCTGCGAGATGGTGAAGCTGCGCGGCACGGTCGCCCCGGTCTCGGTCAGGATGACGTTGATGTTCTCGGTGCGGCTGGTCGAGACGACGAAGTTCTGGACGTCCTTGTAGAACACCGCCGCGCTCAGCAGGCCGCCGTGGCCGAAATAGTACTCGACCGACACGTCCAGCTGCTTGGCGCGATAGGGGTCGACCATCGGGTTGTTGATGGTGATGAAGCTGGTGTTGGCGTTGACCGTCGTCGAGGGCGACAGGGTCGACAGGGTCGGGCGCGACATCACCTTGGCGGCGGCGGCGCGCAGGACGAGGTCTTCGCGCAGCCGATAGCGGACGTTCAGGCTGGGCAGCAGGTCATGATACTTGCGCTTGATCGACACCGGCGTGACGCTGGGCAGGGTCGTGGTCGACGAGCCCAGCGAGAAGCGGATCTGAGTCAGGTCCGGCGCGTAGCCCGACGACTCCTGGTCGGTGTGGACGTAGCGCAGGCCGACATTGCCGGTCAGGTCGTCGTCGGCGGTCGAGAAGTCGGCGCGCAGATAGGCCGAGGCTTCCTTTTCACCGACCGCGTATTCGTTGGCCAGGGCGCGGACCGGCGGCGCGACCTTCAAGATCTCGCTGAGCGGGGCCTTGGCGAACAGCAGGTCGGCGTCGGCCGACAAGAAGGTGTTCGGATATTTGACCGGACCGTCATAGCTGTTGAGGAAGTGGTCGAACGTGTAGCGCCGCATCAGGCTGGAGGCGTCGAACGACGGGCCGTCGACCGAGCTGACGACCGGCAGGCCCAGCAGGCCAGCCAGCTGGGCGGCGGTGACCTTGATCTGGTTGGTGCCGAACGCCTGCTTGCGGTCCGAATAGCGCGCGCCGCCTTTGATGCTGCGCAGGAAGCCCTGGCCGGCGTCGAAGGTCAGATCCAGCTTGGTGTCCCAGTTGCGGTCGTTGATCGGGCGGTGGTAGTCGCCCGACAGGCCGATGCCCCGGAAGTTGGTCGGGTCCAGCGGGTTGTAGCCGCGGTTGAAGCTGATCTGCGGCAGGGTCGAAGGATCCTGGCGGAAATCGTACGAGGCGCTGGCGCGGCCCAGCACGGTGGGCACCCAGCTGTCGAACAGTTGCCTGGCCTTCGAATACGAGCCCTCGCCGTCCACCTTCAGGCGGCCGAACTCGAGCTTGAAGCCCGTCGCCCCCGATTTCAGCGTGTTGTAGGTGTTGGAGACGGTGTTGGTGTTGCGATAGTCCACGCCGTCGGCGTCGAGATAGATGACGTGTCCCTCGGCGTCGAGCGCGCTGTCGCGGATGCAGCCGCCGGGCGCCACGCCCTGCTGGGCCGTCGGGCAGATGATGCTGGTGAACCGCAGCGTGTTGATCGGCTGGGTCAGCTTGGTCTCGTACTTCGAGTAGAGCGCGTCGCCGTAGATCTCGATGTGGTCGGTCGGCTCGAACTGGAAGCCACCGATCGCGGTCACGCGCTTGGTCCGGCCCAGGATGATCCGGGTGCCGGCCTCGTGGTTGAAGCGAAGGGTGTCGTTGAAGTCGCCGTCGCGATTGTAGTCCAGCTTGGGCGTGCGCGTGGCCTCGACGCCGTTCTCGAAGCCGAAGCCGCGGAAGGTGTCGGACCGGAAGTCGCGGCGCTGATAGTTGACGCCGGCGTTGATCGCGAACTTGTCGTTGAACAGGTGATTGACCAGCACGGCCACCTGCGGCCGCACCTTCTTGGCCTTCACCTCGTACAACCCCTCGGCGCTCATCGCGATGCGGTCGCGGCCCAGGTCCAGCGGCTTGGCGGTGTTGATGTTGACCGTCGCGGCCAGGCCGCCGCTCAGCTGGTCGGCGGTCGGGGTCTTGTAGACCTCGACGGCGCTGACGAAGTCGGACGCCAGGGTCGAGAATTCGAAGCTGCGACCGCCGCTCGGCGTGGTCAGCACGCGCCCGTTATACAGCGTCTGGGTGAAGTCCGGGCTGAGACCACGGACGCTGATCTTGGAGCCCTCGCCGTTGGTGCGGGTGATCTGCACGCCGGTGATGCGCTGCAGGGAGTCGGCCAGGTTCTGGTCGGGGAATTTGCCGATGTCCTCGGCCGAGATGACGTCGCTGATCACCGAGGCGGTGCGCTTGATCGTCGCCGCCTGCGCCAGGCTCTGGCGGAAGCCGGTGACGATCACCTCGTCCACCGTGGCCGCGTCCTGGGCCGGCGCGGCGGCGCCAGGGGCGGCCGTCTGCGCGTGGCCGAAGCCCGGAATCAAGGCCAGAGCCAGCAGCGACGCTCCGGCGGCCAGCAGGCCCTTCTTGTGCGACATCGATCGTTCCTCCCCTTTTATGCAGTCGTTTTTGTATCTGATTTCTTCTTTCGTATTTGAAATAATGTCAACTGATGAGCTGGGCGAAACCCGAGGAAATTTGATGGTACCGCTACCTATTCGGCCCGAATGGGTGAAATTTGTCTCCACTTATAAAATTCCAGTTGCGCATATGACGGGATGACGCTCAGCTTGCCTGGCGTGGCGCCGGGTTCGACCGCCGCCCTACCCCTTTCAGGAATCGTCCGATGAAGCGCCTTAAGATCCTGGCCCTCGGCCTGCTGGCCGCCCCGACCCTGGCCTTGGCGCAGGCCGACGGGCCCGCCGCCCAGCAGCGCCGCAGCGCCGAGGCCAACGAGCCCATGGCCCTCGGCGCGCCGGCGGCGCGCGACGCCGCGGCCGCCGACCGGGCGCTGAACGGCTGGTGGGCCGAGGCCGGCAAGGCCCGCGACCAGCGCCTGGCCTGGTTCCGGCAAGCGCGGTTCGGGATTTTCGTCCACTGGGGCGCCTATTCCGTGCTCGGCGGCCAATGGCAGGGCCAGCCCAATCCCGGCTATTCCGAGCACATCATGCGCGTCGCGCGCATTCCGCGGCAGACCTACAAGGACGAGGTCGCCGCCAAGTTCCGGCCCGACGCCTACGACGCCCGCGCCTGGGTGCGGATGATGAAGGACGCCGGCGCCGGCTATGTCATCCTGACCGCCAAGCACCATGACGGCTTCGCCATCTGGCCGTCCAAGGCCAGCGACTACAACATCGCCCAGGTCTCGGGCTTCAATCGCGACCCGCTGGCCGAACTGGTTCAGGCCGCCCACGCCGAGGGGATGAAGGTCGGCTTCTATTATTCCCACGCCTTCGACTGGGAAGATCCGGACGCGCCGGGCAACGACTGGGACTACGACAATCCCGCCGGCGACAAGAAGCTGCACGGCGGCGTCGACTGGTGGAACACCTATCCGCAATTCCTGACCAACACCGACCGCTATATCGACCGCAAGGTGATCCCGCAGCTGAATGAGCTGATCGGCCGCTATCACCCCGACATCCTCTGGTTCGACACCCCCAGCAAGCTGCCGTTCTTCCAGCAGGCCCGGATCGTCGAGGCGGTGCGCAAGGCCGACCCGAACGTGGTGATCAACGGCCGCGCCGCGCGGTCCAAGGACCTCAATCTGGGCGACTATCTGGACACCGCCGACCGCCCAGCCGAGCTGCGCCCTACCGCCGGCGACTGGGAGGCGATCCCGACCACCAACGAGTCCTACGGCTACAACGCCCTGGACCACAGCCATAAGAGCGTGACCCACTTCATTCAGCTGATCGCCAAGGCCTCGGCCAAGGGCGGCAACATCCTGCTGAACGTCGGGCCGCGCGGCGACGGCGTGATCGACGCGCCGGACGCGGCGATCCTGGCCGGGATCGGCCGCTGGATGGCCGTCAACGGCGAGAGCATCCGGGGCACGACCCGCACGCCGCTGGACCGCCAGGCCTGGGGCGACAGCACGGTCAAGGGCGACCACCTCTATCTGCATGTGTTCGACTGGCCCCAAAAAGACGGAAAGGGGGACCGCGCGCTGCGGGTCGGCGGCCTGCTCAGCCCGCCCAAGCGCGCCTATGTGCTGGCGACCAAGGCGCCGGTGGCGATCAAGCGCGTGGGCGGCGGCGACTACGACCTGACCCTGCCCGCCACCGCGCCCGACGCCGCCGACAGCGTCGTCGTCGTCGAGACCGACGGCCCGGTGCGCGGCCAGGCCGGCCGGCTGATCGAGACGCGCTTCGGGACCAACCAGCTGCTGGCCTTCGACGCCAAGGCCGAGGGGACCGGCTTCACTTACGGCGACGGCAAGACCGCGCGGTTCTATGTCGACGGGCTGGAACAGCCGGGCAATCGCCTGGTGTGGTCCGTGCGCGCGACCCAGGCCGCGCCGGTCCACGTCCGCCTGCGCTACAGCACGCCCGACACGACTTTGGCGACGCCGGGCCGCGCCACGATGCGCTATGGCGCGACGACCCTGACCGTTCCTCTGGTCCCCACCAGCGGCGAGAAGGACCTGCGCGAGGTCGATCTGGGCCTGCTGCCGCTGGCGGCCGGCGAGCTTTCCGACCTGTCCCTGACCCTGGAGGACGCCGCCAAGCCGGTCCACGTCTTCGACCTAAGATTGGAGGCCGCCCGCCCCTGAGGTCCAAAATCCGTGTCATCCCGGAAGCCTCGCAGAGGCTGTCCGGGACCCAGGGGCCAAGCGCAGTGCGGCCGCCCCTGGGTCCCGGCTCTTCGCGCTCACGCGCTACGGCCGGTATGACACGGAATAATCGGCTTCCTGTTGAGCACGGATCCTAGAGCGATGATCAAGAGCCCTTCCGTCCGCCCACGGCTGTCGGCTATCCTTTCGCCTATGAAACGAGAGGGGTCGGCGGTGGGCGCATCGAGCAAGGCGGACGTCGAGGAGCAGCGCTACCGCGCGCCGGCGCTCGAAAAGGGCCTGGACATCCTGGAGCTGATCTCGAAGGCGACCGAGCCGATGTCGATCGGCATGATCACCCAGGCGCTGGACCGCTCGACCGGCGAGCTGTTCCGGATGATCCAGGTGCTGGAATATCGCGGCTTCATCGAGCAGGTCGGCAACGGCTACTTGCCGACCGCGCGCCTGTTCGCCCTGGGCATGCAGCAGGCCCCGGTCAAGTCGATCCTGGAGGTCGCCCTGCCGGTCATGCGCGAGCTGGCCGAGGACGCCGAACAGAGCTGCCACCTGGCCCTGCGCGCCGACGGCGACATCGTCGTGGCCGCCCGGATGGAGTCGGCCAGCCTGATCGGCTTCTCGGTCCGCATCGGCTATCGCCAGCCGTTGATGCTGACCGGCTCGGGCACCGTGCTCTACGCCTTCCAGACCCCGGCGACCCGCCTGCGCTGGGAGGAGGCCTTCGAGCCCCGCCCTTCGGCCGACCGCCTGGCCGCCTTCCGCGCCCGCGCCGACCGCGCCCAGGCCAACGGCTATGACGAGCACTCCAGCGACATCGTGCCGGGCATCGTCGACCTGGCCGCCCCGGTGCTGCGCGGCGAGATCGCCGCCGCCGCCCTGACCATGCCATTCGTCCGCAAGATCCCGCTGAAGGTCGAGCAGGGCCACGCCCTGCAGCTGGTCCGTGACGCCGCCGCTCGGATTTCGGCGGAGCTGGCCTCGTCGGACGTGCGGGTCTAGGGCGGATCGCATTTTTAAATCCGCTCATCCCCGCGAAAGCGGGGACCTAAGCCGAGTCGGCGGATAGATTCTGAGCCGCGCCATACCCTGAGAGTCAGCTTGGGTCCCCGCTTTCGCGGGGATGAGCGGTGCTGGGGAGCGAATGTCGATCGGGTTTAAGGCCCGGCTCACGCCGCGAGAAAGGCGGCCAATTCTTCCGGCTCGCCTGTGGGAAAGGCGGACTTCAGGTGATCGAGAAACGCCGAGACCCGCGCGCTGAGCAGGCGGCGCGAGGGATAGAGCGCCCAGAGGGCGATCTCCGGCCCCTCGACGTCCCCCCAGTGCGCCAAGTGGCCGGCGGCCAGGTCGGGACCGACTAGCGACACCGGGAGCCGCGCGACGCCGACGCCGGCCCGGACCGCGTCGCGGACCATGATCAGCGATGACAGGCTGAGGATCGGATCGGCCACGACGGTGGACCGCCCCTTGGCGTCCGTCATCGCCCAGACCTGGGGTCCCGCCGCCGCGCCGCGCACGACCGCGGGCGCCGCCGATCCGTTCCTAGGCCTCGCCAGCTTGGGATCCGCCACGACCACCAGGCGATCCCGCAGGAAGGCGCGCCCGACCAGGGTCTCGTCCGGATCCGGATTGACGCGGATCACCAGGTCGTAGCCCTCCTCGACCATGTCGACGGGCCGGTCTTCCGTCGTCACCTCCAGCCGGATGTCGGGGAACTTCACGGCGAACTCGGCGGCCAGCCGGCCCATGGCGGTCTGCGAGAACAGCAAGGGGGCGCTGATCCGCAGCAGGCCGCGCGGGACGCCGCCGCCGGACGCGATCGCCGCCGCGGTCTCGTCCAGCTCGGTGAGCAGCGCGGCCGTCCGCTCGTGCAGCGCGCGTCCCTCCTGGGTGAGCTTCAGCACGCGTCCACCGCGCTCGAACAGGCGCAGGCCCAGGCTGGCCTCCAGCTCCGCCACGCGGCGGGACAGGGTGGCCTTGGGGCGCCCGGTCGTACGGGCGGCGCGGCCGACGCCGCCATGCCGGGCGACCAGGTTGAAGTCCGCGAGCGCGAGCAGGTCCATCTGTTCCACCACTGAGACGGACTGTCCAGATCGACCGTCTATCGGCTACCATGTGGATCGATAAATCTCTGGCTGTCCACTTAAGACAAACGGAGATTTTCCCATGACCATCCTCGTCACCGGCGCCACGGGCCGGGTCGGCCGCCACGTCGTCCAGCAACTCGTCGAGCGCGGCGCCGACGTGCGCGTCCTGGTTCGCGACCCGGCCAAGGCCGACTTCCCGGCCAAGGTGGAGGTCGCCCAAGGCGATCTGCTCGACATCGACGCGCTGCGCGCCGCCTTCGCCGGCGTCAAGACGCTGTTCCTGCTGAACGCCGTGGCCGCCGACGAATTCACCCAGGCGCTGATCGCCCTGAACGTCGCCCGCGAGTCCGGCGTCGAGCGGGTCGTCTATCTGTCGGTGATCCACGCCGATCGCTTCGTCAACGTGCCCCACTTCGCGGTGAAGTACGGCGCCGAGCGGATGATCCAGCAGATGGGCTTTTCGGCCACGATCCTGCGTCCGACCTACTTCATCGACAACGACCTGACGATCAAGGACGTCATCACGACCCACGGCGTCTATCCGATGCCGATCGGCGGCAAGGGCCTGGCCATGGTCGACGCCCGCGACATCGCCGAGATCGCGGCGATCGAGCTGCTCCGCCGCGATCAGGCGCCGGCCAAGCCGCAGGTCGACATCATCAATGTCGTCGGCCCGCAGACCCTCACCGGGTCGGACGTCGCCGCGATCTGGTCCGACGTGCTGGGTCGCCCGGTCGCCTATGGCGGCGACGATCCGACCGGGTTCGAACAGAACCTGGCGACCTTCATGCCGAAATGGATGGCCTACGAAATGCGCCTGATGGCCGAGCGCTTCGTCGGCGACGGCATGATCCCCGAAGCCGGCGACACCGAGCGCCTGACCCGGATGCTGGGCCGGCCGCTGCACGCCTATCGCGACTTCGCCGCCGCGGTCGCGGCGACGGCCTGATCCAAGCGTTTGCGATCCCTCTCTCTTTGAGAGAGGGAGGGGCCCGCCGCGAAGCGGTGGGAGGGTGAGAGGTTACACCATGTCAGAACGAGGCGCCCTACTATCCGCTCTCCCCGACGAAAGCCGGGACCCAGATTCATCCTGAGCGGCTTAGGGCGATCCGAAAGACGCCCGTCAGCCTGTCGAGCGCTCGTGGGCTCGATCTGGGCCCCGGCTTTCGCCGGGGAGAGCGGGGTTGGAGGCGGTCAAAGACTCACCAAACGAACTTCACGGCGCGAGAATGGTCCAAACCACGCGGATCACGGTATCGGTCTTGTGACCTAAGGTTTTGGCACGGTGCATATGGACGAAGCTGAGGAAGTCTCAAAGCTAGCGGCTTGGAATGTCATCCTGGACGATTTCGACACGCTCGCCGCGCGGATTTGGTCACAGTGCGTGGGGCAGGAAGGTTACACGCTTGATCCCAAGATGGTGTCCATCCAAATGTTCCGCCGGCTCAGGGGGCATCGCGACGCGTTCGCTACACTGGTGAACGCGCGACTCTTCCTAGATTCCGAGATCGTCACTCGAGCGGCGCTCGAAACGGCAATTTGCCTTCTGAACCTTGAGCGCCGTCGCGACGCCTTCATCGTTGACCTTCGGAGCGATGCTTCGAAGACACTAAAAAGGCAGTTCCCGATCTGGTTTGGCGACGATCCGGACGACGAGCGAGATGCAAATGACGGCCTAACGTCGCTGTTCGGCGCAAGGCGCGCGGACGGCTCACCACATGACCAGTTGCGTTTCAAAGTCATGGCAAAGGACGCCGCCGTCCCCGATCTTTATGATTGGTACACGTACCTCTCGGGCACTTCCGTCCACGTGACTGGAGTTTCGCTGTTCGTGGACGTTGTCCCCGAGCACGCTGACCAACTCCGGCGAATGCGGCGCGTACAGATGCGAGGCTTCATGTGCAGCGCACTGTTCTACGGCTGCCGGGCAGAAGCGAGCATGTTGGGTTTAAGCGGCTTCGATGCAGACTTTGAGGCCTTGGCGGTCCGCATGTCCGACGTGGGCTGATGTGCCTGCGCCTAGGTTGGACGAACGGGGCCCTCCCCGCCAGCCTCGTAACCTCTCACCCTCCCACCGCTTCGCGGCGGGTCCCTCCCTCTCTCTATGAGAGAGGGATTCGGCCCCTCCCTACGCCGCCGCCACCACCTGCCGCTGCTCGCCCAGGCCCTCGATGCCCAGGGCCACGCGGTCGCCGACCTGCAGCCACAGCGGCGGCTTTTGGCCCAGGCCCACGCCCGGCGGGGTGCCGGTGGTGACCACGTCGCCCGGCTGCAGGCTCATGAAGCGGCTGAGATAGGACAGCACGAAGGCCGGGCGGAAGATCATCGTCTTGGTCGAGCCGTCCTGGAACCGCTTGCCGTTGACCTCGAGCCACATGGCCAGGTCGTGGACGTCGGGGATCTCGTCCGGCGTCACCAGCCACGGGCCCAGCGGGCCGAAGCTGTCGCAGCCCTTGCCCTTGTCCCACTGCGACGACTGCATCTGGAAGGCGCGCTCGGAGACGTCGTTGCAGACGCAATAGCCGGCGATGGCCCGGGCGGCCTCGTCCTCCGAGGCGTACGAGACATGCGCCCCGACCACGAAGGCCAGCTCGACCTCCCAGTCCAGCTGGGTCGAACCGCGCGGCTTCAGGATCGGATCGTTGGGGCCCGACAGCGCGCTGGTGGCCTTCATGAACACCACGGGCTCCTCCGGGATCGGCAGGCCCGACTCGGCGGCGTGGTCGGCGTAGTTCAGGCCGATGCAGATGAACTTGCCCGGCTTGGCCACGCACGGCCCCAGGCGGGCGTCGGCCGGCGCGGCCGGCAGGCTGGCCGGATCGAGGGCGCGCAGGGCGTCCAACTTGTCGAGCATCAGGGTGGTGGGATCGAGATCGCCGATCACCCCGCTCAGGTCGCGGACCACGCCGTCGGCGTCCAGCAGCCCCGGCCGTTCCTGGCCGGGGGGTCCAAAGCGCAGCAGCTTCATCGCAAGTCTCCGAAGATCGTGAGGGTCACATCACCCAGCCGCCGTCGATGACGTGCGTTTGGCCGGTGGTGAAGGCGGACTCGTCGGACGCCAGATAGACGGCCAGGGCGGCCAGTTCTGACGGACGGCCGAAGCGCCCCATCGCCTGACGGGCCGTGAAGTCGCGATAGGCGCCCTCGAAGTCGCCGGTGTCGCGCAGCCGCTGCAGCAGGGACGGCGTCTCGACCGTACCGGGGCAGATGGCGTTGCAGCGGACGCCCTGGGCGACGAAGTCGGCGGCCACCGCCTTGGTCAAGCCGATGACGGCCGCCTTGGTGGCGCAGTAGGCGAAGCGGTTGGGCACGGCTTTGATCGACGAGGCGATCGACGACATGTTGATGATCGAGCCGCCGCCGCCCGCGATCATGGCCGGCAGAAAGGCGCGGATCATCCGGTACTGGGCGGTGACGTTGAGGCTGTTGGAGAACGCCCAGGCGTCCTCGTCACAGTCCAGGATCGTGCCGGCGTGGACGAAGCCCGCGCAGTTGTAGAGCACGTTGACGGTCGGGAACTCGGCGGCGATCGCCTTGACCGCCTCGGGGTCGGTGACGTCCAGCGCGCGCGGCGTGGCGCCCTCGATCGACGACACCGTCTCCAGGTTCAGGTCGGTGGCGATGACGCGGGCGCCCTCGCGCAGGAAGGCCTCGGCCGTGGCGCGGCCGATGCCCTGGCCGGCGGCCGTGATCAGCGCGGTCTTGCCGGCCAGGCGTCCGGCCGCTTGAGGTGTCTGGGTCATCGTCAGGGTCCTAGAGATCTTCGCCCGGCAGCACGGCCTGGGGATCGACGAGGTTTTCCGTCCGCAGCTCGCGCCAGAAGTCGGCGGGGATCGCGGCGGCGTGGAAGTCGAGGGTCTGATGGACCCGCGCGACCGAGCCGAGGCCCGGAATGACGCTGACCACCGCCGGGTGCGCCAGGCAGAACTGCAGGGCCGCGGCCGGCAGCGGCACGCCGTGGCGCGCGCAAAGCGTCTCCAGCCGGCGAACCCGCGCGACGATCTCGGGCGGCGCCTCGCCATAGTCGTAGTAGTGCGGGCCCTCGCCCTTCACGCCGGTGGCCAGGATCCCGGAATTATAGGCCCCGCCGATCACCACCGACACCTGGCGCGCCAGGGCGGCCGGCAGGAAGGTCTCCAGCGCCGTCTGCTCCAGCAGGGTGTAGCGGCCGGCCAGCAGGACCACGTCCAGGTCGACATGCTCCATGGCCCGCAGGCACACCCGCCACTCGTTAACCCCCAGGCCGAAGGCGTTGATCGCGCCGCTGTCGCGTAGGCGTTCCAGGGCGCGGAAACCGCCGCCGGTGGTCAGCTGGCCGAAGGTCCGCGCGTCGTCGTCGCCATGGGTCATCGGCCCGATGTCGTGGACATAGAGGATGTCGATCCGCGCCAGGCCCAGCCGCTGCAGGCTGTCCTCGTACGAGCGCATGACGCCGTCGTGGCTGTAGTCGTAGACCTGCTCGAACGGCAGGGGCGAGCGGAAGCCGTGGCGCTCGGCGTCGCCCTTCAGGCGCACATCCGGGGTCAGCAGGCGGCCGACCTTGCTGGACAGCACCACGTCGTCGCGCTCGCGCACCGCGTCGCCGACCCGGCGCTCGCTGAGGCCGTGGCCGTAGCGGGGCGCGGTGTCGACATAGGTCAGGCCCGCGTCCAGCGCCGCCGCCAGGGTGGCGCGCGCCTCGCCGTCGCTGACCGGCCGATAGAGATTGCCGACCGACGCCGCGCCCAGGCCCAGCACGCTGAGGGGCAGGCCGGTGCGCCGGATCTCACGCTTGGGAATCATGCGGGTCGTCCTCCCAAGGGCCGCTGTACGCCTTGTTTTTCATCAAATGTGAAATACACGTTCATATAAGAAATACAAGCTGACGAATCCAGGAGTTCCCCGATGATCGCCACCTCGACCGAGGACTTTCGGCGCGCCGCCCGTCGGCGACTGCCGCGCTTCCTGTTCGACTATATCGATGGCGGCGCCGGGGACGAGCGGACTTTGCGCGACAATGTCGGCGACCTGGCGGGGCTGGCCCTGCGCCAGCGGGTGCTGAAGGACGTCGGCGGCGTCGACCTGACCACCGCCTTGTTCGGCCAGGCCCTAGCCGCGCCGATCATCCTGGGTCCCGTCGGCCTCAGCGGCATGTACGCGCGGCGCGGCGAGGTCCAGGCGGCGCGGGCGGCGGCCGAGCGCGGCCTGCCCTTCTGCCTGTCGACCGTCTCGGTCTGCGCCCTGGACGAGGTGGCCGCCGCTTGTCCGGCGCCGATCTGGTTCCAGCTCTATGTCATCCGCGATCGCGGCTTCATGCGCGACCTGATCGCCCGGGCCAAGGCGGAGGGCGCCAGCGCCCTGGTGTTCACCGTCGACATGCCCGTGCCCGGCGCGCGCCGGCGCGACGCCCACAGCGGCCTGTCCGGACCGCTGGCCGCCTTCCGCCGCTACGCCCAGATCTGCGGCAAGCCCGACTGGGCCTGGGACGTCGGCGTGCGCGGCCGCCCGCACGTGCTGGGCAATGTCGCGCCGGTGCTGGGCCAGGCCAGCGGGCTGGAGGACTTCATGGGCTGGTTGGGGGCCAATTTCGATCCGTCGATCCAGTGGCGCGACCTGGAATGGATCCGCGAGGCCTGGGACGGTCCGCTGATCATCAAGGGCGTGCTCGACCCCGACGACGCCCGCGACGCCGCACGCCTAGGCGCCGACGGCCTGGTGGTGTCCAACCATGGCGGACGCCAGCTGGACGGCGCTTTGTCCACCGCCCGCGCCTTGCCCCGCATCGCCCAGGCGGTCGGCGACGACCTGACCGTCCTGGCCGATTCCGGGATCCGCTCGGGCATGGACGTGGTGCGGATGCTGGCGCTCGGCGCCAAGGGCGTGCTGCTGGGCCGCGCCTGGGTCTACGCCCTGGCCGCCGCCGGCGGTCCCGGCGTCGGCCGCCTGCTCGACATGCTCACCGCCGAAATGCGCACGACCCTGGCCCTGGCGGGGGTGCGGGCGGCGCGGGATGTGGATGGCGGGGTGTTGGACGGGCGGTAGGAAATCCCTCTTCTTTGGGGAGAGGGGGCAGGACGTGCGCCTGCCCTCTCAAACCAGCATCGACTGCTGGGCGTAGATGCCCGCCATCGCGCCGTGCGATGACGCCAGGGTGACCGATGGCGGCGTGATGGGGTTGGCGAGGTCGCCGGCGGCGTAGACGCCGGGCATGCTGGTTTCGCGGCGCTCGTCGACCTTGACGATGATGCCGAGGGGCGTATCGACCGTGGCGAGGCCCAACGCTTCATGCAGGCTCGCGGACGGCTTGTTGCGCGGATGGGCGAACAGGATGTCGACCGCGACCTTGGCGCCGGTGTCGAGATTGATGGTGGCGTTATGGTCCCCGTGACGGGCGATCTCGATGATCCGGCCATCGACGACAGGCGTGTCGCGGCGCGCCAGGTCGGCGCGGACATCGGGCGAAATGTCGTGACCGTCGGCGAAGACCGTCAACTTGTCGGTCCAATCGTGGAACAGCCTGACCTGATTCATCGAGTGCGGGCCCGACCAGACGAGACCCCAATGCTGGCCGGCGACTTCGAAGCCGTCGCAATAAGGGCAGGGCACGATGGACGTCCCCCAGCTTTCGGCGAAGCCGGGAACATCAGGCATCTGATCGACGACGCCATAGGCCAGGATCAGGCGACGCGCTCTTAGGCTTTCGTTGTCGTCAGTGACGACGCGGAAATCGTCGATGGCGCCAGACACGCTCTCGGCTCGCGCCTTGATCAGCCTGATCGTGGGATAGCGCGCCAGCTGCCGCCGCGCCTCCGCCAGGATCTCCAGCGGCGGCTTGTGATCGTGGCCGAGCAAACCATGCGAGTGGCCGGCGAAGCGGTTGCGCTGCAGGCCGGTGTCGAGAACCGTGACCTTGCGCCGGGCGCGGCCGAGCTGCAGGGCCGCGGCGAGGCCGGCGAAGCTGCCGCCGACGATGATGACGTCATCCATGGTGATGGGCTCGGTTGTGGATGGGCTTGCGCATTTTAGATACTGCATGGTATCGTAATTCAGGAATTAGGATACTGTCAAGTACTGGAATTGTGGTGACCGAAAACAGCCAGGGCCGGCGCGGCCGGCCCGCCAACGAGGCGCTTGGCCAGACGATCCTCGACGCCGCGTGCGACCTCTTCCTGGAATTGGGTTTTCAGGCGACGACCTTGGACAAGGTCGCCCAGCGGGCGAAGATATCCAAGCTCAGCATCTATCGGCGCTTCGAGAACAAGGAGGCGCTGTTCAGCGCGGCCATCACGGCCCGCTGCCATCGGTTTTCGCCACTGGCCCTTGTCGAGGGCGTCGACGGTTCGGCCGAAGATCAGCTCATGGCGGTGGGATCAGCCCTGCTTCGCACACTGCTCAGCCCGGACGTCCGCGGTGTCGAAGCCATGGTCATGGCCGACAAGACGAGCCAAAAGTCGTTGAGCAAGCTCCATTACGAAGCCGGCCCCGCCCATGTCATCGCCCAGATCGAGGCCCTGTTGCGTCAGCTGCACGCGAAGGCGGTTCTGAACGTGCCTGATCCTCTCCAGTCCGCCCGCCTGTTCGCCGCGCTCTTCAAAGGGTCCGATCTCCTGATGATCGCGCGCTTCGATCAGGCGAGCGCCGAGGACGACGACGAAATCGAAGCCTATTGCCGGTCGGCCGTCGCCATGTTCATCGCCGCGCACGGCGGCGCCGACCACGCTGGCGGATAGCGACCTCAAGCCCGTCGCGGTATCGTCGCGACCATGCCTTCGGTCCGCGCGCGGGTCTCGGGCGGGCCCAGGCAGCTGGTCAGGGCCTCGAAGCCCTTGGCCGCCGGGGTCAGGTCCACGCTGAACGGCGGGGCGTGGTTGGCCGGGCAGAAGAGCGCGATCTCGTTGGCGGTCGCCTCGGCCGGATCGAGGATCGCCGACGACCGGGTCATCAGGAACAGCGGCGGCCTGTCGGCGCCCCGGCGGCGAAGGTGGGCGATCAGCGCGTGCTGCGTGGGCTCGTCGAGGCCGTGTTCCACCAGGTCGACGACGAGGACGTTGGCGGCGTGGCGTTCCAGCCCGCTGACCAAGGCGGTCAGGGCGACGGACGGCGTGGCGCCGTCCTCCGCCAGCCAGGCCAGGCTCGCCGCGATCCGCCGCCGAAGCTCCGGCGCGCCTTCTTCGTTGACGGTCTCGACGCGATCCAGGCCCAGGAACGCCGCGTTCGGCGCGTGCTCCGCGATGGCCCGCGCCAGCCGCGTCTTGCCGCTACCCAGCGGGCCGACGACGTAGTTCAAGGCCCGGACATCGCGGAGCTCGAAGCGCTCTCCACCCCACGGCCAGGGGAGATCGAACGCCGCCAACGGCGCGGCGGGCGTGGATCGCAGGGCCGCCAGATCCGCCAGGACGGTCGTGTCGCTGGCGACCAGCGCCCGCCGCACGGCGCGAACCTTCGCCAATCGCCGGCCGGCCTGCGCCAACTCGATCCCGAGCCGGGTTTCGTGGACCGCCAGCGCTTCGCGCAAGGCGTCCGTCGTTCCGGCGAAGACCCGTTCGATGGCCGCCAGGCTCAGGCCCAGCGACCGCATGGCCGCGACCTCGCTGGCCCGCGCCAGGTCGTCGGGGCCGTAGGCGCGCCAGCCGGCGCGGGTCCGGCCAGGGCGAACCAGGCCGCGCGCCTCGTAGAGCCTGAGCGCCTTCGCCGAGATGCCAAGCCGGCGGGCGGCCTCGGCGGGACTGAGGAAGGTGACGGAAGCGCGCATGGAACCCTCGAGCGGTCGCTGACCGTCTTGGGTATCAGGCCGGCCCCAGCGGCCGGGTCAATGACCAATCGCGGGATTGCGAACGCCCCCAAAAAAAAGAAGGCCGGGCGGCGGATGAGCGCCGTCCGGCCAGGCGTCCCCGCCCTTGGGTAAGGCTTAGTTGGCGGGGGTGAGGTAAAGCGTCCGCAGGGTGAACAGGTCCTGGCCGGCGGTCTGCGGGCGCAGGGTCACCTGGTAGCGGCCCGGCTTGTCGAAATGCAGGATGCCGACCGGCTGGAAGGTCAGGAACGCCGGTTTGCGGCGCTCGATCACGCCGGTCTCGACGACGTTGAAGCTGCGCTTCTGGTCGCCGAGCTCGACCACGCCCTCGCGCCCGGCCTGCTCCTTGGTGGCCGAATATTGCAGGTCGATGTGGTAGTCGCCGGCCCGTTCGACCTGCACCGTCCAGGCGATCGACTTGGACGGATCGTCCAGCCCGACGGGCGTATAGAACTTGCGGGTGTCGTCGACCGACAGCTGGGTCTTGATCGCGTCCAGCTTGACGCCGGGGCTAAGCGTGGCGTCGGCGACGTCCAGCGGCTGGCGGCCATAGGCCGGCGACAGGACGATGCCCTGGTCGCGGCGCGCAGCCACCGGGGTCTTGGTCTCGACCACGACGACCAGGTCGTCGGTCGGCGGGGCGCCGGCCGGCAGGTCTACCGAGAGGCCGTCCGCCGCCTGCTTGAAGCGCAAGGCGCCGCCGCCGGCCAGCAGGCTGACCTTGGTCACCGGCTCGCTCAGGCCCGGTACGCGGACGACGCCGTCGGCCGGGCGGTCCAGCACGTGCAGATAGAGCTTCGTCCCGTTCTGGGTGGCCACGCCCCAGGGCGTCTGCGGCAGGGGCGAGCGGGTCGTGCCGTAGATGCTCTGGCCATTGACCTTCAGCCACGCGCCCACCGCCAGCAGGCGCTTCTGGGCGCCCTCGGGGAAGCGCCCGCGGCCGTCGGGGCCCATGTTCAGCATGAAGTTGCCGCCCCGGCTGGCCGAGGTGGTCAGCAAGCGGATCAGGGTGTTGGTCGACTTGAAGTCGTTGTCGAACGCCGAATAGCCCCAGCTGCGATTGTGGGTGAACACCGACTCCCAGTCGCCGCCCTGCACCAGGCTGGCCGGCGGGATCTCGGAGTCCGACGGCGAGGTGTAGTCGCCCAGGTCGTTGCCGATGCGGCTGTTCAGCAGGCACTCGGGCTGCAGCTTTTTGACCAGGTCGCGCAGGCGCTTGGAATATTCCGCCGGCATCGGGCCGGGGGTGTCGAACCAGATCTCGCGCACCGGGCCGTAGTTGGTCAGCAGCTCGGTGACCTGGGGCACGACCTTGCGGTTGAAGTACTCGGCGAAGTCGGCCTTGCTGGGATCGAACTCCCAGGTGTTGCCGCCGCCGTTCGGCTCGGTCCAGTCCTGGTACTGCGAGTAGTAGAAGCCCAGGCCAATGCCCTCGGCCTTGGCGGCCTCGGCCAGTTCCTTCAGCGGATCGCGGCCGAACTTCGTGCCGTCGACGATGTTGTGTGGCGAGGCGGCCGACTTGAACATCGCGAAGCCGTCGTGGTGCTTGGCGGTGATCACCATGTAGCGGAAGCCGGCCGCCTTCATGGTCTTCATCCAGGCGCGGGCGTCGAAGTCGACCGGATTGAACGCTTGCGCCAGCTGCAGGTACTCGGCGCTGGGCGTCTTGCTGTTGCTCATCAGCCATTCGGACGCGCCGTAATAGCGCTTGCCGCGAATGACGCCGCCGGCCTGGGCGTAGATCCCCCAGTGGATGAACATCGAATAGCGATCGTGGTTGAAGCGGGCCAGGCCCTTGGTCGTCGCGGCGTCGTGGACGGCAGGCTTGTAGGTCGAGACCTTGAAGTGGGTCTGTTCCGGCGGGGCGCCAACGGAGTCCTGAGCGAAAGCCGGCGCGCCGCAAATCAGCGCGCTCGAGGCCAGCAGGGCCGCTGCCCCGGTCGTCAGTTTCCGCATGGCGTCTTCTCCCACTCGTTTTATTTGTGATCTTTCATTTCTTATATGAAAGCTAAATCCACACGTCAAACGAAACCATGAGGCCTAGGCGGCGGCGCGCGCGGACCCTTGCAGGGACGGCCCCGCCAGGGTCACGCGCTCGCCGGCGCGCACGAAGATCCGGCGGCTGACCTCGCCGCATTTGAGGGTGCGATAGTCCGAGGTGGCGCAGCGCAAGGTGACGCTCTCCAGCCGCCCATCCCGCCAGGAAAGGTCCATCTCTCCGGCGTTGCGGACCCGGACGCCGCGCAGCGATCCGGTCGGCCAGGCGGCGGGCAAGGCCGGCAGCAGGTCGAGGATCTCGCCCTTGCTTTGGACCAACATCTCCATGATCGCCGCCGCCCCGCCGAAATTGCCGTCGATCTGGAACGGCGGGTGGGCGTCGAACAGGTTGGGATAGGTCCGCTCGCGGGCCAGCAGCAGCCGCAGCACGTCGTGGGCATGGTCGCCGTCCTTCAGCCGCGCCCACAGATTGATCCGCCAGGCGATGGCCCAGCCGGTGGTCTTGTCGCCGCGCGTCTCCAGGGTCCGCCGCGCGGCGGCCGCGAGGTCCGGATGGGCGGCTGGATCCATCTGCCAGCTGGGGAACAGGCCGTAGAGGTGCGAGACGTGGCGGTGCTTGGGATCGGCCGCGACGGCGTCCCAGTCGTCCTTCCACTCCATGATCTGGCCTTGCGCCCCGACCCGGGTGGGGGCCAGGCGCTCGCGGGTCCTGGCCAGGTCCGCGCGCAGGTCGGGATCGAGATCCAGGATCCGCGCCGCCTCGCGGGTATGGTCGAACAGGTCGCGCAGGATCTGCATGTCCATGGTCGGGCCCGCGCACAGGGTCGAGCCGAAGCCATGGCGGTTCTCCGGCGATACCGACGGGCTGGTGACCAGCCAGCCGGTGGCGGCGTCGGTCTGCAAGGTGTCGAGGAAGAACAGGCAGGCGCCGCGCATCAGCGGATAGGCGCGGGCCAGGAACCGCTTGTCGCGGCCGTAGTCGTAGCGGTCCCACAGGTGCAGGCACAGCCAGGCCCCGCCGGTCGGCCACAGCCCGGCCTTGGCGTGGTCGAACGGCGCGGTTCCCCGCCACAGGTCGGTGTTGTGGTGCGCCACCCAGCCGCGCGCGCCGTACATCTTGCGGGCCGTCGCCGCCCCGCGCTCGGAGAGGTCCTTGATCAGCGCGAACAGCGGCTCGGCGCACTCGGCCAGGCCGCCCGCCTCCGCGGGCCAGTAGTTCATCTGGGTGTTGATGTTGATCGTGTAGTTCGAGCCCCAGGGCGGCTTGACCTGGTCGTTCCACAGGCCCTGCAGGTTGGCGGCCTGGCCACCGGGGCGCGAGCAGGCGATCAGCAGGTAGCGGGCATATTGGAAATAGAGCTCGGCCAGGGCCGGGTCGTCGGTCGTCTCGTTGCGGGCCAGGCGCTGGTCGGTCGGCACGGTAGGATCGGTCGTCCCGCCGAGGTCGAGGCTGACCCGGTCGAACAGCGCGCGGTGGGCGGCGGTGGCGTCGCGGGCCACGCGGTCGAAAGGCTTGGCGGCGACGCGCTCGATCTGCTGACGGGTGATCGCGTCGGGATCGCCGCCGACATCGTCGTAGCGGCGGTAGCTGGTGGCCATGGCCACATAGACGACCGCCCGGGTCGCGCCGCGCACCGACAGCTGGCCGTCGGCCCCGTTCACCGTTCCGCCCTTGGTCACGACCTTGGCCCGGCCGCAGAAGGTCAGGGCCCCGGCGATCGCGCCCTCGGCGTTGTTGCGGCCGAAGACCTTCAGCCCGTCGCGCCCCTCGAGGGCGACCTGGTTGACCGTCTGGGCCGAGGTCAGGGCCACGTCGAGGTTCAGCGCGCCGGGCTTGCTGGCGGTGATCTCCAGGGCGATGACCTGATCGACCGGAGAAGCCAGGACCCGCCGCCGATAGCGGACGCCGTCGACCACGAACGTGGTCTCGGCGATGGCGTCGTCGAGGTCCAGCGACCGTCGATAGTCGCCGACCGTCCCCTGCTGGCCGACGAAGCGGACGGTCAGGTCGCCGAACGGCTGATAGGCCATCTCGCGCGGCGGCGTCGCCACCAGGGTCTCGTTGGCCAGCTTTTCGGCGTCGGCGAAGCGTCCCTCCGCGATCATCGCGCGGACGGGCCCAAGGCCCTCCTGGGCGCGCGGATTGACCGGGTCGTAGGGACCGCCGCTCCACAGGGTGTGCTCGTTCAACTGCAGCCGCTCGACCCACGGGTCGCCGAACACCATGGCGCCCAGGCGGCCGTTGCCGATCGGCAGGGCCTCGACCCACTGGACGGCGGGCTTGGCGTACCACAGCACGTGCTTGCCGCGCGTCGGGGCCTTGGCCCGAGCCTGACCCGAGAGGGCCGCGGCGCTCGCGGCCGCGCCGGCGGCGACCTGACGACGGGTCAAGCTGGTCATGTCGAAACTCCCCACATCCTGTTGGGGCGAAGCTGCTGGAAGACCGGCGCACGCCCGGGACCAGTGATCATCCCGGAGCGGCTTTGACAAGCGGATATTTTATGGGTGAATTTCTATGTCGTATAAGAAATTCGCGAACCCTTCATGTCATCCCGGCCGTAGCGAAGCGGAGAGCCGGGACCGCGACAAGCTCGGCGCTTCCGGCGGTCCCGGATAGCCTCTGCGAGGCTTCCGGGATGACAGTGGGCTAGTACACGAACTTCACCCCCGCCCGATAAAACCGGCCGATCGGATCGTACGACCCCGCCGTCGGGGCGAATTCCGGCGGCAGGTTGTTGAAGACGTTGTTGACCGCGAAATAGGCGGTCCAGACCCCGCTGCTGGTCGGCAGCTTGTAGGCGACGCGGGTGTCGACCAGTGTCTCGGGCTTGATCTTCAGCTGCCGCAGGTCGCTCGCCGCCGTGCTGAGGTCGTAGGACACCTCGCCGGTGTGACGGGCCTGCAGGAACACCGACCAGTCGCCGACGTCGTAGGTGGCCTGGCCGTTCCAGCGCCACTTCGGATTGGCCGCCTCCCCCGCCCGGTTCACAACCGGCGCGCCGGGCGTGATGCTGGTGAAGGTGTCGACATAGCTGCCGATCACCCGGGTGTTCAGCCGCCCCGGCAGGCCGTCGTGGATCGCCGACAGGTCGAAGCCGTAGCTGGCCTCGATGTCGACGCCGCGGGTCTTGAAGGCCGACAGGTTCAGATTGACCAGGTCCACCCCGATCAGCCGCCGGCCGCGTCGCGATAGAGGAACGCGCAGCGGGCCTGGACGCCGGCCGCGCAGTCGTCGATCAACTGCTGCGGCGTGGGCGTGGCGATCGCGTCCTTGATGTCGATGTTGTACCAGTCGACCGACAGCCCCAGGCCCGGCGCGAACGACGGCTGGTAGACGACGCCGAACGTCGTGGTCTCGGCTACCTCCGGCACCAGGTTCGGATTGCCCAGCTGCAGCTGCTTGACGTTGGTCGCCGTCACCCCGCGCACCCGGTCGAAGATCGACACGATGTAGTTGGACTGGCCCTTCTGATAGAGCTCGTAGAGGTTCGGGGCGCGGATGTCCTTGGACCGCGTGCCGCGGAACCGCAGGCCTTCGAACGGCGCGTAGGATAGGCCGACCTTCCAGGTCGTGACCCCGCCGCTGGTGCTGTAGTCGGTGTAGCGGGCGGCCGCGTTCAGCTCCAGCGCCTTGGCCCAGGGCAGGTCCTTGGCCAGCGGGACCACGGTTTCGACGTAGCCTTCCTTGATGTTGTAGCTGCCGGCCTGGGCCTTGGGATTGCCGACCCGGAACGGGCCGGGGCTGTTGGTCACCGGGTTGAAGGTCTCGGACAGCGCGTCGACCTTCTGGTCGAAGCCCTGCTCGCGATACTCCGCGCCCAGGGCCAGCGACACTGGCCCGGCCCAGGTCGAGATCGGCTCGCCCGACAGGTTGAACGCCACCAGGTGCTCGTAGGACTTCTGGATCGCCGCGTTGGTGGCGGTGATGTAGCGGAAGGCGCTCTCGCTGGGCGGATGGTAGCCGAACACGTTGATCGGCAGGCAGCCGTTGCCGGGCGAGGTCAGGCTGGAGCGGCAGACGATCGCGCCGGTCGTCGGGCTGACCACCGCGTCGGCGGCCTCGACGTAGCGGGCCTGCAGCAGGTCGTTGCCGATCTGGAGTTTGCGCTTGTTGTCGCCGCGCTCGAAATAGCCGTCCCACTTCCAGCCGCCGATCTCGCCGTTGATCCCGCCAACCAGCCGGTAGGTGGTGTTGTCGGTGGTGACCTTGCTCTGCGGGATGTCGTTGTCGTAGCGGCCCAGGCTGAAGGTCTGCAGGTTCAGCGTCGTCATCCGGTCGCGCAGCGAGGCTGGCAGGAAGGCGTTGTCGCGACGGATGGTCAAGGCGGTGTTGCCCAGCTGGTTGTGGTACGAGCCGACCTGGTAGCCCAGCGCCACCTTGCCGAAGCTGCCCTCCAGATAGACGTTGGTCTTGGGCGTCAGGTCCCAGCTGCCGCGCAGGAAGGCGATGCGCTTGTCGATCGCGGCGGTCAGCGGCGCGAACTGCGGGATCACCCCGTCGCCGCCGACCATGGTCGAGCCGGTGCGCAGGGTCCCGTAGTTGAACGGGATCGGCTCGCCCGCCGCCGTGAACGTCGTGCCGGCCAGGGCGGTGTTGGTGATCAGCCCGCCGAAATTGGCGTTGGAGACCCGCACCCCGCAGGCGAAGTCGCGCAGGGTGGCCGAGCCGGCCGGCAGGGTGATCACCTGGCAGCTCTTGCGGGCCACGGGGCGGTCCAGGCGCTGATCGACGCCGTTGCTCTTGAAGTACTCCAGACTGCCGATGACGTGGCCGCGCCCGTCGGCGAAGCCCTTCCCATAGGCGAAGTTGTACTTCTGCTCCTGGTCGTCGTTGTAGTTCGAGATCCCGCCCTGGACCTCGCCTTTGAAGCCCTCGAACTTCTTGTCGAGGATGAAATTGACCACCCCGCCGACGGCGTCCGAGCCATAGGCCGCCGAGGCGCCGCCGGTCACGACCTCGACCCGCTCGACAAGAGCCTGGGGAAACAGGTTGGTGTCGACCAGGCCGCTGCCGTCGCCGGGCACGAAGCGGCGGCCGTCCAGCAGGGTCAGGGTGCGGCTGGGGCCAAGGCCCCGCAGGTCGAGATACGCCCCGCCCTGCCCCGACGAGGTCTGGGCGCCGCGCGGGCCGACGGAGTTGTTCAGAGCTGGGATCTGCTTCAGCGACTCGCCCAGGGTGGTCGGACTGCCGCTGGTCAACTGCTCGCTGCCCAGCACCGTGACCGGGGTCGGGGCGGTGAAGCCGGCGCGGGCGACCCGCGAGCCGGTGACCACCACCTCCTCGACCACGTCGCCCTGAGGGGCGGCCTGCGCCTGCACGGCGGCCGGCGCGGCGCCGGCGGTCTGGGCCGCGGCGGAGAAACTCCACACCGTGCTCAAGGCGACCACGGACGACGCACAGGCGCGTTTGATCAGTCGTGACATCGGGATGCCCCTCGAAATGGGCCGGCGACCGGCCGCAAGAGTCCGCTCGCTGCGACCGACGCGGCCTCAGCGGTTAAACAGGAACGCGTTCAGCTACTTACGCGTGGACTGGCGTCAGGCCAGGCGGTCGGCCGCCTGGATCAGGCCGCGGATATAGCCGTAGGCGAAGGCGAAGTTCTCGCCCCGCGCCTCGGGATGGCCGGGGACCTCGGGCACGTGGTCGGGCATCAGCATGCCGTCGTAGCCGACTTCCTTGTAGACCTTGATGGCCTCGACGAAATCGACGTCGCCCTCGTCCGGGAACACCTCGGCGAAGTTGTCGCGGTGGCCCCTGATGTTGCGGAAGTGGACGTTGAAGATCTTCTTCCTGGTCCCGAAGTAGCGGATCACGTCGAAAATCTCCTTGCCCGGATCGCGCAGGTCTTCCGACACTGTCCCCTGGCAGAAGTTCAGCCCGTGATACGGGTTCTCCTTGATGGTGATGAAGCGCTTGAGGCCGTCGACCGTACCCAGCACGCGGTCCACGCCCTGATAGCCGGCAGGCGGCACGCCCGGGTCCTGCGGGTGGCAGGCGATCTTGACCTTGTACTCCTGGGCGACCGGCGCGACGCGCTCCAGGAAGTAGGTGATCCGCTCCCAGAACCGGTCGGCGTCGACCACCCCGGCCCGAGTGAGCGGCGTGGCGGGCTTGGCCTCCGCGAGGTTCCAGGCCGCGTATTCCGCGTCGCCGCGTCCCTTGACCTTGCCGCTGCGCAGCACGCCCAGGATGCTCATATTGTACTTCACGGCCGGGATGCCGGCGGCGGCGCAGTTCCGGATCAGGGTCTGGAAGGCCTCGATGTCGCGATCGCGCTGCGGGTCCTGGGCCAGCATGATCGCCGGGTTCTTCTCGCGGTCGATGTGGGAGGAGGTCAGCAGCACGCTGTCGACCATGTCGACGCTGACGCCGTGCCGCGCGCCCATGTCCTTCAGGGCCTTCAGCTCATCGACGGTCGGATAGATCCGGGCCGGGTCGGCGATCTTGGCGCTGCTGCTGCAGTTGCGCACGCCATAGCGGGCGAAGAAGGCGAAGTGCTCGTCGGTGGCCGGCGGGCTCTGGCAGCCCAGCTTGAACCGGGCGGGACCGCCCTTGGCGGCCGCGGGCCGGACTTTCGGCGCGGCGTCCGCGACGGCCGCCCCCGCGCCCAGCGCGACCGCGCCCAATCCGGCCGCGCCAAGACCTGTCGCCGACAGAAACTTTCTGCGATCCATCGTCTCTCTCCCGCAATCTTCGCCGATCTAAGCCGGTCGTTTTATTAGTGAAGAGACTAGGCGCCGAGCTCGGTTTCTCACCAATGCTAAGGCCGTATCGACACATGCCGGGCGCGCATTGGTGGGGCGTCGTTTGGTTGGCGTCAGGACATCAACCGCAGCAAGGCCAAATACCGTGTCATCCCGGAAGCGCGTAGCGCTATCCGGGACCCAGGGGTCGACGCAATGCGGTTGCCCCTGGGTCCCGGCTCTCCGCGCTACGCGCTCCGGCCGGGATGACACTGAAAAGGGATCTCTCTGATCGTGGTCCAATCCACGCAAGAAAACGGCGCGTCCCCGGAAGGACGCGCCGTGAGTTCCCACAGGCTCCGAGGGTCTAGAACTTCTTGCGCAGGCCGAACTTGTAGGTGCGGCCCAGCGGGTCGCCGGTGAACGGGTCGTAGCCCAGGTCGAGGCGGGCGTAGGACGGGTCCTTGTCGAACACATTGGTGACCGCCAGGGTCGCCGTGGTGTCCCAGGGCAGGAAGACGCGATAGGCCAGGTTGGTCAGAACCTGCTGCTTGATCTTCTTGCCGGCGCTGACCGTCACGCCCGCACCCGTGGTGTCCTTGTAGGCGTTGGCGGCGAACGGCGCGGTGCGCTGGTCGGTGTAGGCGCCGATGTAGTTGACCGAGACCCGCACGTTGTGCGGCCCGATGTTCCACTCGGCGAACACGTCGCCCTTCCACTTGGGGATCGGCACGACGGTGGTCTGGTAGTTCAGCAGGCCCACGGCCTCGAAGGCCTTTTCGACGGTGATCCCCTCCACCTGGGTGGCGCCGACGCTGTACTTGCGGATGTAGGTGGCGTTGCCGCCGACGGCGATGTCGCCGCCCGCCACGTTCTTGAACCGGTAGTCCGCCGAGAAGTCGAAGCCCGAATTCTTCACCGGCGCGCCGTTGATATAGTTGGTGCGCAGGCGCGCGATGCTGGTCGTCGGCGTCGAGCACGAGCCGTTGAACGTGAAGCGCGCCACCAGGGCCGCATAGGCCGGGTCGGCGCAGTTGTTGGCGCCGGCCGCCCCGTTGGGATAGAGCGCCGAGACCATGCCGGCCACCGGCTCGGCCACGATCGGGTTTTTGAAGTCGAAGGCGAAGTAGTCGATGCTGGCCTTGAACTCGCCCGCGTTGAACAGCAGGCCGAAGTTGTAGGTCTTGGCCTTTTCCGGCTTCAGGTTCGGGTTGCCGAAGATGTCCACGGCCCGGAACACGCCCAATATGCCCTGCAGCGAGGTAATCGAGGTGGTCGTGGTCTGCGGGTCCGGCGGGCCGCGGAACGTCGAGCCGGCCGAGGCGCGGACCGCCATCCACGGAAGAGCCTGCCAGCGCAGCGAGGCCTTCGGATTGAAGGTCGAACCGACCGCGCCGCCGTACTTCTCGTAGCGGGCGGCGAACTGGGCCTGGAAGTCGTCGGTGATCGGCACCGACAGCTCGCCGAAGCCGGCCATCACGTCGCTCTGGTTGTCGGCCTCGTTACCGACGCCCAGGAACATGAAGGGACCGTTGCGCTGCGAGCCGGTGCAGGTGGTCACCCCGAAGTCCGGCGTGTTGACGCACGGATTGATCGCGGCGTTGCTGATGTCGTTGTAGTCGGCCTTGAAGTAGCTGCGGCGGTACTGGACGCCGGCGGCCCAGGCGACGTCGCCGCCCGGCAGAGTGATGTTGGTCTTGCCGTTCAGCACCGCCTCGCCGACGAACAGGCGGGAGGACTGCTTGGTCGACAGCTTCTTGAAGAACCAGTCGACCAGGTCCTTGTTGTTGGCCAGGGCCGAATTGTAGGCCGGATTGGCCACGCCGGTGATCGCGTTGCTGGGGATCGCGCTGGCGAACGGGTTGTAATACATGCACTGCCCGACACCGGGCGTACCCTGGATCCCCGGCGTGGTCGGACTGCTGTCGCACAGCGGCCCGCCCAGGCCTTGCAGCGCCAGGGCGAAGCGGTTGACCAGGGTGTCGTAGCCGGTCCGCACGCCCACTTCCTGCGAATAGGTCAGGGCGACGTCCCAACCGATGCCGTTCTCGAACTCGCCCGAAAGGTCCGCCGAAACGCGGAAGGCGTCGAACGATCGCGAGCCGATCGAGGGGCCATAGCCGAACTTCGGATTGCCGCCGAGGCCGAACGGCCGGTTGGCGGCGTTGATGGCTCCGAACGCGAAGATCGAGCTGGGGACCGTCGAGGTGGATCCGTTGACCAGGCTGGTCAGTTGCACGGTCGGATTGGCCGCCATGAAGGCGATCAGGCCCGGATTGGTGGCCGGCACGATGTAGCGGCCCGCGATGGGTGAGGCTTCCGCCGTGGGAACGGCCAGGGCCGCGTAGGACGGCGAGGTGTTCCAGTCGGGCACATCGGTGTGGGAATACAGCAGCTCGGCGTGGAACTTGGTCTTGGCCGACAGGTCCGCGTTGGCCTCGGCATAGGCCTGCACCGCGTTGGACTTTTCGACCAGGTTGTCGAACGGCGTGTAGTGCCAGTAGCAGACCGGCGTCAGGCCCGAAAAGCCGGGGAAGCCGCCCAGGCCCGCGCAGGCCGGGTCGCGCATGCCGCTGGTGGTGCTGGCCAGCGGGATGAAGGTCGAGGGATTGCCGGCGGCCGACCAGCCGGCTTCCGGATTGCTCAGATAGGGCTTGTTGGCCCAGTCGCGGTCGGCGACCGAAAGCTTGGAACGGTGCTGCCAGCCGATGCTGGCCAGGACGTTGCCGTTGTCCCACAGCTTGCCCGCCGTGACATGCAGCCCGTAGTCGCCCTTCGACCCGTCGATGATCCGGTAGTCGCCCCCGACCTCCAGGCCCTCGAAGTTCTTCTTGGTGATGAAGTTGACCACGCCGGCGATGGCGTCCGAGCCGTAGGTCGCCGCGGCGCCGTCCTTCAGCACTTCCAGGCGGCCGATGGCGGCGGCGGGGATGATGTTGGTGTCGACGATGCCCGCCCCGGCCTGGCCGAACGGGTTGATCGCCATGCGGCGGCCGTTCAGCAGCACCAGGGTGCGCTGCGAGCCCAGGCCACGCAGGTTGACCGAGCCCGAGCCTTCCGAGCCTTGGGCGCGGCTGTCGAACTGGTTGGTGTCGCCCAGCACCCCGCTGGACACCGACAAGGCCTTCAGGAGTTCGACGGTGGAGGGCGAGCCGCGCTTTTGCAGCTCCTCGGCGCCGATCACGTCGACCGGCAGGGCCGCGTCCTCGGGCGTGCCCTTGATGAACGAGCCGGTGACGACGACTTCCTCGACCTCGACCGGTGCGTCGTTGTTGGGCTTCTGTTGGGCCTGGGCGCCGGTCGCTCCCGCCAGGGCGACGGCCAGCGCGAGGCATGAGCCTCCGCGCAGGAAGCTGGTTCGTTTCATGGTGTTCCCTCCCTCGATTTGTTCTTTGACTGGCCGCTCGTCTGCGCGGGGGCCAGGGAGTCATTCAGCTTGGCGGCGGTCTCCTGGATGGCGCGAACGCACGGACGCGCGCGGCCGGGTTGGCGCACCGTCCGACACCCCATGGGGAGCGTTCGTTTTCGAAACTTGGTGATGCGCCTGCTGGTGCCGACAAGCCGTGGTTCCCCTTGGGCCGGACGCTTGAAAAGCCACGCATACTGCTTCGATTTCGCAACCGAAGCGGATGCCGATCGCAAAGGTCGAACATCTGTTTCGATGATGCGGTATGTTTCGACGCTGCGTCAACCGTCGCCAGGCCAAGGGGACAGCAAGCGCGTCAACCCGTCGCACTGCTGACAGGTATGGACCTTCGACCGGCTAGGGACGGGTGCGTCGCAACATAAGCTTCGCTAAAGCGTTCGACGGGGGGTTTTCCTTCGGGCTTTGCCCCCCTAAGTGGGAAAACATTGGTCGCCAAGGGCCACACTAACCGGGTTAGAAATTTCATGCGTCTCGCCAAGACCGGCGCTCCTCGGCGTCCTGGCCGGCCTTCTGGCTCGTCTCGCGTCCTGCTTCTCGGAACCGCCGCCCTGGTCGGCGCGAGCCTGTCGGCCTGCACGACGGCGCCGCGCAAGGTCGACGCGCGCCTGCCCGCCGCCTACGAGGCCCCGGCCGGGACGCCGCTGCCGTCGCAGGCGCTGGATCAGTGGTGGACCGCCTTCAACGATCCGGTCTTGAACGATCTGGTCACGACCGCCCTGGCCCAGAGCCCCGACGCCCGCCTGGCCGCCGCGCGGCTGGAAGAGGCCCGCGCCGTTCGTCAGGGCCAGATCCGCCAGATCTACATCCCGCAGACCCCGCTGACCGGCTCGGCCAAGCGCACCGACACCCACATCATCGACCAGAGCGGCACGGGCGGCTTCACCCAGGGCGGGGTCAGCAAGACCTACGCCGCCAATTTCGACGTCTCCTGGGAGCTGGACCTGATCGGCCGTCGCGGCGCGGCCCGCCGCGTGGTCGATAACGACCTGGCCGCCGCCCGCTTCTCGTACGAAGGCGCCCGCGCGGCCCTGGCCGCCAATGTCGCCCAGTCCTATTTCGAGGCCCGCGGCTACGCCGTGCAGCTGCAGGACGCCCGCGAGAACGCCCGCATCGCCGAGAGCCTGTTCAAGGTCTCGGACGAGAAGGGCCGCCGGGGCCTGTCGCCGACCTCGGAGGGCGACCGCACCGCCGCCGACCTCGCCCAGGCCCAGGCCCAGGCCGCCGCCCTGGAAGGCCAGCTGCAGGCCGCGCGCCGCAGCCTGCTGATCCTGGTCGGCAAGGGCGTCGATCCCCTGGCCAGCCTGCCGGTCGAGCCGATCCTGATCACCGCGCCGCCGGTCCCCGCCGCTGCCCCCGCCGAGCTGCTGGCCCGCCGTCCCGACGTGCGCGAGGCCGCCGCCCGCCTGGCCTCGGCCTCGGGCAATCTGAACATCAGCGAACTGGCCCTGTTTCCGACCCTGACCCTGACGCCGGGCGTCGGGGTCTCCAAGTCGATCACCCCCAGCTTCCTGTCGCCGGGAGCCAAGGCCTCGACGACCAGCTCGGCCTGGACCCTGGGCGCGAACCTGTCGATCCCGGTGCTGAACATTCCCAAGCTGATGTCGGACATCAAGGCCGACAACGCCCGCGTCGAGCAGGCCGCCGTCACCTACGAGAAGACCGTGCAGACGGCCTTCGGCGAGGTCGAGGGCGCGCTCGTCCAGCAGGACGCTGACGAGCGCCGCGTGGCCCTGCTGGCCGCCGGCGAACGCCGCGCCGCCGTCGCCTACGAGGCCAGCCGCAAGGGCTACGCCATGGGGCTGACCGACCTGACCACGGCCCTGCAGGCCGAGCAGTCCTGGCGCGGGGCCCGCACGGCCCTGACCGGGGCCCAGACCCAAGCGCTGCAACGCGCCGTCCAGACCTTCAAGGCCCTCGGCGGCGGCTGGTCGCCGCAAGCCGTTCCCAATAAGCCCTCCGCGCAATGAGACCCGCCCCGATGACGACCCGTCACCTGATCGCCACCGCCCTGGTCTGCAGCGCCGTGGGCTTGACCGCCTGCGGCGGCAAGAAGGACAAGGAAGCCCCCGCCAAGACCGCCGCCAGCGCCGCTGCTCAGGCCCGGACGGTCAGCGTCGGCAGCGTCGAGACCCGGCCGCTGGGCGGCGGGGTCGAGGCGTCCGGCCTGCTGGTCTCGCGCGAGGAGGCGGCCGTCGGCTCGGAGCTGACCGGCTACCGCGTCGCCCGCCTCTACGCCGACGAGGGCGACTGGGTCCGCGCCGGCCAGCCCCTGGTCCAGCTGGACGACACCCTGCTGCGGGCCCAGGTCGAGCAGCAGGCGGCCGTCACCGCCCAGGCCCAGGCCGAGGCCAAGCGCGTCGCCGGCCTCGACGGCCAGGGCGTCCTATCCCAGGAGCAGATCGAGACCCGCCGCTACCAGGCCAAGGCCCAGGAAGCGGCGCTGAAGGAGCTGCGCACCCGCGCCTCGCGCATGACCATCACCTCGCCGGTCAGCGGCCGGGTGCTGTCGCGCGGCGTGGCGCCCGGCCAGATCGCCGGCGGCGGGACGACCCCGTGGTTCACCATCGCCCGCGACGGCCTGGTCGAGCTGGACGCCGAGGTCAACGAGGCCGACCTGGCCGGCATCCGCCAAGGCCAGGCCGCCCAGGTCAGCCTGCCCGGCGGCCAGTCGATCTCGGGCGTCGTGCGCCTGATCAGCCCACGCGTCGATAGCGCCAACCGGCTGGGCAAGGTGCGCGTGCGCCTGCCCGTGCGGCCCGACCTGCGTCCCGGCGGCTTCGGCCGCGCCAATTTCGGCGCCTCGGGCGCGCCGGTCACCGCCATCCCGGAATCGGCCATCCGCTATGAGGCCGACGGCCTGTTCGTGATGACGCTCGACAGCAACAATCGCGCCCACCAGACCGCCGTGAAGATCGGCCAGAAGGGCGGCGGCTGGGCCCAGCTGGTGCAAGGCCCGCCGGCCGGGACGCGCATCGTCCTGGGCGGCGCGTCCTTCGTCACCGACGGCGACGTCGTGCGTCCGGCTCCCGTCCAGCAGGCGGCGCGCTGATGGCCGACGAACAGAAGACCCCCGGGCACAAGACGGGCGAACTACGAGTTTCGGCCTGGGCGATCCGCAATCCGATCCCGATCGCCGTGCTGTTCATCGCCCTGATGATCGCCGGCATCGGCTGCTACATGGGCCTGCCGATCAAGCAGTTCCCCAACGTCGAGTTCCCCGCCGTGACCGTGACGGTCACCCAGAGCGGCGCGGCGCCCGGCGAAATGGAGACCCAGGTCACCCGCCCCATCGAGGATGCGGTGGCCAGCATCTCCAACGTCAAGACCATCCGCTCCTCGGTGGTCCAGGGCGCCTCGACCACGACGATCGAGTTCAATCTCGGCGAGGACCTGCAGAAGGTCACCGACGAGGTCCGCTCCAAGGTCGACCAGACTCGCGCCATCCTGCCCAAGGAGGTCGACGAGCCGATCGTCCAGCGGCTGGAGATCACCAGCGCTCCGATCATCACCTACGCCGTCGCCGCTCCGACCATGAGCGCGACCGAGCTGTCGTGGTTCATCGACGACACCGTCACCCGCGCCCTGCAGGGCGAGAAGGGCGTGGCCCAGGTGGCCCGCGTCGGCGGTGTCGATCGTGAGATCAACGTCATCATCGACCCCGACCGCATGGCCAGCTTCGGCGTCACGGCGCCGCAGCTGAACCAGGCCCTGGCCAGCTTCAGCGTCGACGCCCCCGGCGGCCGGGCCAATGTCGGCGGTCGCGAGCAGACCCTGCGCGTCTTGGGCGCGGCCACCACGGTCGAGCAGCTGCGCCAGATCACCATCCCGGTCGCCGGCGGCCGCTACGTCAAGCTGACCGACGTGGCCCAGGTGGGCCAGGGCGCCGAGGAGCAGCGCGGCTTCGCCCGCCTCGACGGCAAGCCCGTCGTCGCCTTCCAGGTGATGAAGACCCGCGACAGCAGCGACGTCGCCGTCGAGGACCGCGTCAAGGCCGCCGTCGACAAGTTGGCCCAGAAGCAGGCCGGGGTCACCTTCGTGAAGATCTTCTCGACCGTCGACGAGACCCGCGCCAGCTTCGCGGCCACCGAGCACACCCTGCTGGAAGGCATGCTGCTGGCCTCGCTGGTGGTGTTCCTGTTCCTGCGCGAGTGGCGAGCGACCCTGATCACCGCCATCGCCATGCCGGTGTCGCTGGTGCCGACCTTCGCCTTCATGGCGATCATGGGCTTCTCGCTGAACGTCGTGACCCTGCTGGCCCTGACCCTGGTCATCGGCATCCTGGTCGACGACGCCGTGGTCGAGATCGAGAACATCGAGAAACGCGTCGCCCGCGGGCAGAGGCCCTTCCTGGCGGCGATCGAGGGCGCCGACGCCATCGGCTTGGCGGTCGTGGCCACCACCTTCACCATCGTCGCGGTGTTCGTGCCGGTGTCGTACATGCCCGGCACGCCCGGCCAGTTCTTCAAGGAATTCGGCCTGACCGTCGCCGTGGCGGTGATGTTCTCGCTGGTCGTGGCCCGCCTGCTGACCCCGCTGCTGGCCGCCTATTTCCTGAAGCCCGCCAAGGACCCGCATCCGCGCAAGGACTTCAAGGGCTTCTACCGCAACGTCCTGGACTGGTCGCTGGACCACCGGATCCTGGCCTGCGTCATCGGCGGCCTGATCTTTATCGGCTCGATCATGCTGGCCGGCTTCCTGCCCACCGCGTTCCAGCCGGCCGCCAACAACAACTACTACTATCTGAAGGTCCAGGGCCCGCCCGGCGCGACCACGGCCGACATGGAGCGCACCGTCCAGTCGGTGACCAGCCTGTTCCGCAAGCGCTCGGAAGTGGCCCACGTCTTCGCCCAGGTCGGTTCGAACATCGGCACCGGCTGGGGCGGCCAGAGCGGGGCCGACATCCGCGACGCCACCGTCACCATCGTGCTGAACGGCGACCGCAAGCAGACGGTCACCGAGATCAAGCAGGAAGTCCGCAACAGCCTGCACGACATCCCCGACGCCCGCGTCAATCTGCTGGGCGACTGGGGCACCTCGGAGGTCCAGACCATCCTGATCTCCGAGGACGGCCCGCTGCTGGAGCGCACGGCCGCCAAGATCGAGCGCGAGATGCAGAAGCTGTCGACGGTCGCCGATCCGCGGCCGTCCTCGCCGCCCAGCGGCCCGGAGATCCTGATCCGGCCCAAGGCCGACGAGGCCGCCCGCCTGGGCGTCAACTCGGCCGACATCGCCGCCATCGCCCGCGTGGCCACGGTGGGCGACATCGACGCCAACGTCGCCAAGATGACCCAGGGCGAGCGCCGGATCCCGATCCGCGTGCGCCTGCCCGCCGACAGCCGCCGCGACCTCGAGGCCCTCGGCGCCCTGCGCGTCCCGACCGCCAGCGGCGGCACGACCCGGCTCGACACCGTGGCCGACCTGTCGTTCCAGGCCGGCCCGGCCAAGATCGACCGTTTCGCCCGCAAGCGGCAGGTGACCATCGAGGCCGACCTCAACAACGGCGCCCAGCTGGGCCAGGCGATGACCGACGTCTCCAACCTGCCGACCATGAAGAACCTGCCCGCCGGCGTCGGTCCGGCCACGGCCGGCGACCAGGAGGCCTTCGTCGAGCTGTTCACCGGCTTCGCGATCGCCCTGCTGTCGGCCGTGGGCCTGGTGTTCGGCGTGCTGATCCTGCTGTTCCGCAGCTTCTTCAAGCCGATCACCATCCTGTCGGCCCTGCCCCTGGCGATCGGCGGCGCGTTCTTCGCCCTGCTGATCACCGGCCAGTCGCTGTCGATGCCGTCGCTGATCGGCTTCCTGATGCTGATGGGCCTGGCGGCCAAGAACTCGATCCTGCTGGTCGAATACGCGATCGAGCAGGAGCGGGCCGGCATGAGCCAGCGCGACGCCATCCTCGACGCCTGCCACGAACGGGCCCGGCCGATCGTCATGACCACCCTGGCGATGATGGCCGGCATGCTGCCCACGGCGCTGGGCATCGGCACCGGGTCGGAGTTCCGCCAGCCGATGGCCGTGGCCGTGATCGGCGGCCTGATCACCTCGACCGTGCTGTCGCTGGTGCTGGTGCCGGTGGTCTACGAGATCATCGACGACATCGAGCGCTGGCTGGCCCCCAAGCTGGCCCGCCTGACCACGCCGCGCGAAGCGGCCGGCCAGGGCGAGGCCATCCCGGCGGATCGTCTGTAGGCCGGTGATCATCCGCCCCTTCCGCCCCGGCGACGAAGACGCCGTCGTCGGGGTGATCCTGCCCATCCAGAGGGAAGAGTTCGGGATCGCCATAACGGCCGCCGACCAGCCGGACCTGGCCGACATCCCAGGCTGGTACCAGGCGGGCGCGGGCCAGTTCTGGCTGGCCGAACTGGACGGCGAGACGGTCGGCACGGCGGCGCTGAAGGACATCGGCGGCGGCGCTGTCGCCCTGCGCAAGATGTTCGTGAAGCCGGCGGCGCGCGGCGCGGTCGGCGCGGCCCAGGCGCTGCTGGACACGGCCCTGGCCCACGCGCGCGACCACGATGTCCAGGCGATCTGGTTGGGCACCACCGACCGCTTCACGGCCGCGCATCGCTTCTACGAGAAGAACGGCTTCACGCTGGTCGAGGCCGAGGCCCTGCCGGCGACCTTTCCGAGGATGGCCGTGGACACGCGGTTCTATCGTCTGGGGTTGGCCAACGAGCTCCCGCCCCTCAGTCCCGCTTGGGCGCGTAGCTGAGCCGGCACACGGTCCAGCCGTCCTCGCGGGCCATCTCGAACTTGCCGCCCAGCTGCTGGGCCATGGCGCGGACGATGCGTAGGCCCAGGCTCTTGGACGTCGCCGGATCGAAGCCCGGCGGCGGGTCCGCGCCGTTGTTGCCGACCGTCAGCCGGTGGGTCAGGCCGGACTGGTCCAGGCTCACCCGCACCTCGCCTTCACCCGCCGCGCCGAAGCCGTGTTCCAGGGCGTTGTTGAAGCTCTCCAGCATGACCAGGGTTACCGGCGTGGCCTGGTCGGGATGCAGGGGCTGTTCGCCGCCCTCCAGGGTCAGGCGCACCCGCGCGCCGGCGGCGGCGGCGGCGCTGGCCAGCAGGGCCTCGGCGAAGGCGCGGAACGGGACGGGCTCGCCGGTGCGGTTGTGCAGTTCGCGCTGGATGCGGGCGATGACCTCGATCCGTTCGCCGGCCTGGGACAGGGCGTGGCGGGCGTCGGCGTCGGCGACGCCCTGACCTTGCAGCCGCAGCAGGGCCCCGGCGACCTGCAGGTTGTTGCTCACCCGATGATGCAGTTCGCGATACAGCAGGTCGCGGCTTTCGGCGAGGTCGCGATAGCGCTCGCGCTCCGCCTCCAGGGCGTCCAGCGCCGTGCGCATGCCGTCGATGAAGAAGATGTCGACCCCGGCCACGAACACGTAGAATCCCAGCGCCACCAGGATCGACAGATCGAACTTGAACGTGTTGACCGGCGGAATGAAGAAGTACCAGGCCGCCGCGCCGCACAGCGCCGCGCACAGCACCCCGGCCCGGAAACCGCCGTAATAGGCCGCGACCACGATGGCTGGAAAGAAGGTCACATAGGGAAAGCCGGGCGGGAACACCGAGGTCAGGGCGAAGCGCAGCAGCACCGCGCCGGCCGCCAGGGCCACGGCCAGGCCGTGGCGCGCCAAGACATTGCCTCTGATCCTGCGGCGTAGATTCACGCGTTCTCGCTCCCGTCCCTACCTCGGTGCTGAGCCTTCCGAGCGGCGCCGTCAAGCCGGTGGCCGACATAGGGCTGGAAACGGAGATTTCTGACCGTGCGTCCTTAAAGGTCGCTCCTGAGCGCGGCCTCGAAGGACGCACGGCATGGCGGCGCCAACACACCCGCTCTCCCCGGCGAAAGCCGGGGTCCAGGTTCATCTGGAGCGTTGGGGGCTGATGCGCCAACAATCTGGTCCAGATGATCAAACGTCTGTGGGGTCGAGCTGGGCCCCGGCTTTCGCCGGGGAGAGCGGATGGGAATGTCCGCTCCCGCCTTCGCGGACGCCCCAAAGCAAAAGGCCCCGGAGTTTCCTCCAGGGCCTTCGCTTAGATCAGATCAGCTGTGTGCTGGGATCGTTCGATTACTCGACGATTTTCGCGACGACGCCGGCGCCGACGGTGCGGCCGCCTTCGCGGATGGCGAAGCGCAGGCCTTGGTCCATGGCGATCGGGGTGATCAGCTC
>NZ_JBEPMI010000002.1:0-677656 GCF_040545685.1 Caulobacter sp. 1776 | reverse complement strand
CATTCCGAACTCGGTCGTTAAGTCCCCCTGGGCCAATGGTACTTCGTCTCAAGGCGCGGGAGAGTAGGTCGCCGCCAGGTCCGCCAAAAGGATATCCTCTTCAAGTCCAACACCCTGCCAGCACAATCAACAACACCCTGACGCGGGGTGGAGCAGCCCGGTAGCTCGTCAGGCTCATAACCTGAAGGTCACAGGTTCAAATCCTGTCCCCGCACCCAAGGTCCCGTTTCGGCATCCGACGCCCTGTCCGCTTGCGGCCAGGGCTTTTTTATACCTCGGCGTGCAACCTATAGCGGCATTTTGGCAACGCTCGCAGCCCGAAGCGCGAATTTTTGTGGCCGATGCCGCCTTGATGCCGATTTTCTCCGTTCAAAGCCCATAGCGCGTGGCGCGGTTTTGCGTCATGACTTCCGTCGGAAGGACGCGGGCCGACTATCAGCCCGTCGATTGAGGTGTTTGAGGATAATATGGCGAACGGTGTCGTTAAGTGGTTCAACCCGGCCAAGGGCTTTGGTTTCATTCAGCCCGAGGACGGCGGCCAGGACGTGTTCGTCCACATCGCCGCGGTTGAACGCTCGGGCCTGGCGGGCCTGAACGAAGGTGATCAAGTCAATTACGAGCTGGAAGAAGACCGCCGCTCGGGCAAGACCTCGGCCGGTCAACTGCGCGTCACGGGTCACGGCGCCGTTCCGGCCGGCGGCGGCGGTGGCGCTCGTGGCGGCGCTCGTCCCCCGCGCAGCTTCGACGGTCCGCGCGGCGGCGGTGGCGGCGGCTTCTCGGGCGGCACCGGCGAAGCCGGCACCGGCGTCGTGAAGTGGTTCAACACCACCAAGGGCTTCGGCTTCATCCAGCCGGACAATGGCGGCGGCGATGTGTTCGTGCACATCTCGGCCGTGGAACGCGCCGGTCTGCGCGGCCTGAACGAAGGCCAGCAGGTCGGTTACGAGCTTGAACAGGACCGCCGCTCGGGCAAGACCTCGGCCGGCAACCTGCGCATCCTCTAAGCGCGCCGAAACGAAAAGGCCGCCCGGACGGACGGCCTTTTCAGAGCGTTTTGAGAGGCCCCGCCGACGCTGAAGCGTCGGACGGGGCTTCTTGGCATTCGGAATCAGCCCCGGAAGCGGTCTCTAGACGCTCGCCCGGGCCTTGTCCGAGGCCGCCTGATTCACCGCCAGGGCGGTCAGGTTGACGATGCCGCGCGCGGTGACGCTGGGGATCAGCACGTGCACCGGTTTGCTCATGCCCAGCAGGATCGGGCCGACCAGCAGGGATTCCGTGGCGGCGCTGAGCAGGGTCAGGCCGATATTGGCCGCGTCCAGGGTCGGCATGACCAACAGATTGGCCGAACCTTTCAGCGGACTGTCGGCCACCATGCGGTCGCGCAGGTGCTGGCTGAGGGCGGCGTCGGCGTGCATCTCGCCATCGACCTCGAGGTCCGGCGCCTGGGCCCGTAGCAGGGCCAGGGCCTCGCGCATCTTGCGGGCGGTCGGCGAGTTGCTGGCCCCGAACGAGGAGTGCGAGAGCAGGGCGGCCTTGGGCGTCAGGCCAAAGCGCCGCACCGCCTCGGCGGCCAGCTGGGTGACCTCGCAGATCTGGTCGGCGGTCGGGTCGACATTGACGTGGGTGTCGCAGAAGAACAGCGTGCCGGTCTGCAGGATCAGCGTCGACATGGCGTAGACGCGGCTGACATTGTCCCGCTTGGGGATGATCGGCAGGGCGTATTTCATATGCTGCCACCAGTCGCCGCTGCCGCCGACCAGGGCGGCCTCGACATAGCCCGAGGCCAGCAGCATCGAGGCGGCGACGGTGCGGCGGCCCTGGACGCGACGCTCGGCGGCGCTGGGCGGCACGCCGCGCCGGCCGACCAGGCGCTGATAGTCGGCGACCAGCGGGCCGAACAGGTCCTTGTCGGTCTGGGGATCGACGATCTCGATCGCCCCGCCCAGATCCAGGCGTAGGCCCATCTCCTCGACCTTGGCCTTGATGACGTCGCGGCGGCCGACCAGCACAGGCTGGGCCAGGCCTTCGTCGACCACGGTCTGGACCGCGCGGAGCACGCGCTCGTCCTCGCCCTCGGCGTAGGCCACCTTGACCGGCGCCTTGCGAGCGCGCTCGAACACCGGCCGCATCAGCTGGCCCGAGCGGTAGACGAACAGTTCGAGCTCGGCCTGGTAGGCGTCGAAGTCGGCGATCGGCCGGGTGGCGACGCCGCTGTCCATCGCGGCGCGGGCCACGGCCGGGGCGATCTGCAGGATCAGGCGCGGGTCGAAGGGCTTGGGAATGATATACTGGGCGCCGAACACCGGCGCCGCGCCGCCATAGGCCGAGGCCACGACTTCCGACGCCTCGGCGCGGGCCAGTTCGGCGATCGCCTCGACGGCGGCGACCTTCATCGCCTCGTTGATCTCGCTGGCCCCGACGTCCAGGGCGCCCCGGAAGATGAAGGGGAAGCAGAGGACGTTGTTGACCTGGTTGGGATAGTCGCTGCGGCCGGTGGCCATGATGGCGTCGGGGCGGGCGGCATAGACCAGCTCGGGCAGGATCTCCGGATCCGGATTGGCCATGGCCAGGATCAACGGATTGGGCGCCAGCAGCGGCAGCCACTCCTGCTTGAACACGCGCGGGGCCGACAGCCCCAGGAAGATGTCGGCGCCCGGCAGCACTTCGGGCAAGGTGCGGGCGTCGGTCTGGCGCGCGTAGCGAGCCATGTTGTCGGGCATGTCCGGCTCGCGGCCGGCGTGCACCACGCCCTTGATGTCGGTCAGGGTGACGTTCTCGACCGGCAGGCCCATCGAGACCAGTAGGTCGACGCAGGCCAGGGCGGCCGCGCCGGCGCCCGAAGTGACCAGCTTGACGTCCTTCAGGGTCTTGCCCTGGACGAGCAAGGCGTTGCGGACGGCGGCGGCGCAGACGATGGCGGTGCCATGCTGGTCGTCATGGAAAACCGGGATGTTCATCCGCTCGCGCAGTTTGCGCTCGATGACGAAGCACTCGGGGGCCTTGATGTCCTCGAGATTGACGCCGCCGAAGGTCGGCTCCAGGGCCGCGACAACTTCGATGAAGCGATCGGGATCCTTGGCGTCGACCTCGATGTCGAACACGTCGATGCCGGCGAACTTCTTGAACAGGACGGCCTTGCCTTCCATCACCGGCTTCGAGGCCAGCGGGCCGATGTCGCCCAGGCCCAGGACGGCGGTGCCGTTCGAGATCACGGCCACCAGATTGCCGCGCGCGGTGTAGTCGCGGGCCAGATCCGGGTTTTCGGCGATGGCCAGGCAGGGCGCGGCGACGCCGGGCGAATAGGCGAGGGCGAGGTCGCGCTGGGTGGCCATGCGCTTGGTGGCTTCGATCGCCAGTTTCCCGGGCCGCGGAAGACGGTGGTAGTCCAGGGCGGCTTTACGGAAATCCTCGTCCATCGATCGTTCCTCTGGCGGCCTGCGCGGCTCGAACTCGCGCTCCGTCTGATTGCGAAGCGTCAGTGCCTTGCTAGCGGGGTTGGCCCGGCAATTCCAACCCTTCGCCGCCGATTGGGCGTTTTTTCTTGGTAGCGGTACCAGTCGCCGGCGCGGCGCGAGGGCGATTCCGGCTCTCTTAAGTAATAAATCTATTATATAATGCCTCCGCTTCGGGCGCCGCGCGCTGCCTTCGACGGCGCTCGTCCTTCCGGCGCGGCCGTGTGGGGCAAGGCGCTGGACAGAGCGTCCGGAGCACCTGAGCATCGGCTCGAAACGTGAGCAGAGGGCGGAGCATGAGCGGACTGACGACACACATCCTCGACCAGGCGGCCGGCAAGCCGGCGGCGGGCGTCGCGGTGCGGGTGTCGCGGCGCGAGGGCGCGGAGCTATCGTTGGTGGCGGAATTCCGCACCGACGCCGACGGCCGTGCGCGGCTTCTCGCCGTCGAGGATCTGAAGGTCGGCGGCTACCGCCTGGAATTCGCGATCGGCGAGCATTTCAAGGCGTCCGGCCTGCCGGTCACCGACCCGCCGTTCCTGGACGTCGTCGTCATCGATTTCGCCGTCTCGAACGTCGAGCAGCACTGGCACGTGCCGCTGCTGGTCTCGCCATACGGCTATTCGACCTACCGGGGCAGCTGATGGGCGAGACGATCCGATTTCTGCTGGACGGCGAGGTCCATGAGGTTCGCGGGGCTAATCCGACGACGACCCTGCTCGAGCATCTGCGCGGCCCGATGCGCCGGACGGGGACCAAGGAGGGATGCGCCGAGGGCGACTGCGGCTCATGCACCGTGCTGGTCGGCGAGTCCGAGGGCGCCAATGGGGAAGGGGGCGTCGCGTGGCGGGCGGTCAACAGTTGCATCCAGTTCCTGCCCATGCTGCACGGCAAGGCGTTGCTGACGGTCGAGAGCCTGGCCAAAAGCGGAGCTCTGCATCCGGTCCAGCAGGCCATGGTCGACAAGCATGGCTCGCAGTGCGGCTTCTGCACGCCGGGCATCGTCATGTCGCTGTACGGCCGGGCGATCGCGGCCAAGGGCGCGACCGCGCCGGTGAGCGAGGTGCTGGCCGGCAACCTGTGTCGCTGCACCGGCTATGGCCCGATCATCGAGGTCGCCAAGGGCGTCGAGGTCGAGCCCGCGCCGGCGGTCGACCTGTCGGCTGTCCGCGGCGAGACGATGCTGGACCTCAGCTTCGAGGACGAAATCCACGGCGTCACCCGTCGCTGGCTGTCGCCGCGCACGCTCGACGAACTGGCCCAGGCGTATGAGGCCCATCCCGACGCGGTCATCGTCGCTGGAGCGACCGATGTCGGCCTGTGGGTCACCAAGCAGCGCCGGCCGCTGCCAACGCTGATCAGCGTGTCCGAGGTCGCCGAACTCAAGGCGCTGGACGAAACGGCCGAGGGCCTGCGGATCGGCGCCGGCGTCCGCTATGTCGACGCCATCACGGCGGTCTCGAAACTCTATCCGGACGTCGGCTTGATGATGCGCCGGCTGGGCTCCACCCAGGTGCGCAACAGCGGCACGATCGGCGGCAACATCGCCAACGGCTCGCCGATCGGCGACATGCCGCCGGCCTTGATCGCGGCGGGGGCGACCCTGGTGCTGCGCAGGGGCGGCGAGCGGCGGGAAATGCCGCTGGAAGACTTCTTCCTGGACTACGGCAAGCAGGATCGCCGGCCCGGCGAGTTCGTCGAGACGGTGTTCGCGCCGAAGCTCGACGCGGGACGGATCTTCAAGGTCTTCAAGCTGTCCAAGCGCTTCGACCAGGACATTTCGGCCGTCTGCGGGGCGTTTTCGCTGGCGGTGGAGAGCGGTGTCGTCACCGACGCCCGCATCGCGTTCGGCGGCATGGCCGGCACGCCCAGGCGGGCCAAGGCCTGCGAAGCAGCGCTGATCGGACAATCCTGGACCGAGGCGACGATCGAAGCGGCCACTACCGCCCTCGACAGCGACTACGCGCCGATGAGCGACATGCGCGCCTCGGCGGCCTACCGGTCGCTGACGGCGAGGAATATGCTGCGCAAGGTGTTCCTGGAGAGCCAGGACATAGAAACCCGAGTGATGCCGGAGAGCGCCCGTGGCTGACTCCGCCGTGACCGCACCCGTCCATAGCGCGGCCTTCCAGGGCGTACACGCGCCGCTGCCGCATGACAGCGCCGCCCGCCACGTGGTGGGCTCGGCGGTCTATATCGACGACATGTCCGAACCGGCCGGCCTGCTGCACGTGCACTTCGGCATGAGCACAAGGGCCCACGCCCGGATCACCAAGCTGGATCTCTCGGCCGTTCGCGCCGCGCCCGGCGTGGTGCTGGTGCTGTCCGCCGAGGACATTCCTGGCGAGAACGACGTCAGCCCGGTCATCCACGACGACAAGCTGTTCGCGGCGAATGAGGTCTATTGCGTCGGCCAGAGCTTGTTCGCCGTGGCCGCGACCTCGATCGCCGCCGCCCGCGCCGCCGCCGCCAAGGCCGTGGTCGAGTACGAGGATCTGCCGGCCGCCATCGACATCGCCGCCGCCCGCGACATGGACCTGAAGATCGAGGCCTCCCAGCGCATGGCGCGGGGGGACGCCCGGGCCGCGCTGGCCGCCTCGCCGCGCCGCGTCCAGGGCCGGTTCGCGATCGGCGGCCAGGACCACTTCTATCTCGAAGGGCAGATCGCACTGGCGACGCCGCGCGAGGACGGCGACGTCCACGTCTGGTCCTCGACCCAGCACCCGACCGAGGTGCAGCACCTGATCGCCCGCGTGTTGGGCAAGCCCGACCACTGCGTCACCGTCGAGGTGCGCCGCATGGGCGGCGGCTTTGGCGGCAAGGAGACGCAAGCCTCGCTGTTCGCCGCCGCGGCCGCCCTGGTGGCGGTGAAGACTGGCCGCCCGGCCAAGGCGCGGCCCGATCGCGACGAGGACATGGTCATGACCGGCAAGCGGCATGACTTCGAGGCCGCCTACGACGTCGGTTTCGACGACGACGGCCGGCTGACCGGGCTGTCTCTGGAGCTGGCCTCGCGCTGCGGGGCGACGACCGACCTGTCGATGGCGATCAACGACCGGGCGATGTTCCACGCCGACAACACCTACTTCCTGCCGGCGGTCGAGATCCTGTCGCACCGCTTCAGGACCCATACGGTCTCGAACACCGCCTTCCGAGGCTTCGGCGGGCCGCAGGGGATGCTGGCGATCGAACGCGTCATGGACGCCGTGGCCGCCGCCACCGGCCTCGACCCGCTGGAGGTGCGTCGCCGCAACCTCTATGGCGGCGTAGGCCGCAACCTCACGCCCTATCACCAGGTGGTCGAGGACAATGTCGCCCCGCAGCTGATCGACGAGCTGGCCGCCTCGTGCGCCTACGAGACCCGCCGCCGCGAGGTCGAGGCGTTCAACAGGACGAGCCCGGTGCTTAAGAAGGGCATCGCCCTGACGCCGGTGAAGTTCGGCATCTCGTTCACGACGACGTTCCTGAACCAGGCCGGCGCGCTGATCCATCTCTATGCCGACGGTTCGATCATGCTGAACCACGGCGGGACCGAGATGGGGCAGGGGCTGCACGTCAAGGTCACCCAGGTGGTGGCCCAGGCCTTCCAGGTCGACATGGCGCGGATCAAGGTCACCTCGACCGTCACCGACAAGGTGCCCAACACCTCGGCCACCGCCGCCTCGTCGGGCGCCGACCTGAACGGCATGGCGGCGCTGAACGCCGCCGAGACGATCAAGGTGCGGCTTGTCGAATTCGCCGCCAAGAAGTGGGGCGTCGAGCCCGCCGAGGTCGCCTTCACCCCGGACGGCGTCCGCGTCGGGGCCGAGACCTTCGAGTTCGGCGCGTTCATCCGCCAAGCCTATCTGGCGCGGATCTCGCTGTCGGCGACCGGCTTCTACGCCACACCCAAGATCCACTACGATCGGGCTACCCACACGGGCCGGCCGTTCTTCTACTTCGCCTATGGCGCGGCCTGCAGCGAGGTGCTGATCGACACCCTGACCGGTGAGATGAAGGTCACCCGCGCCGACATCCTGCATGACGTCGGCAAGTCGCTGAACCCGGCCATCGACTTGGGCCAGATCGAGGGCGGCTTCATCCAGGGGATGGGCTGGCTGACGACCGAGGAGCTGGTCTACGACGGGGAGGGCCGCCTGCGGACCCACGCGCCCTCGACTTACAAGATCCCGACCTGTGGTGATCGTCCGGCGCATCTGGACGTCCGCCTCTGGAAGGCCGGCCGCAATGTCGAGGCGACGGTGCACCGCTCCAAGGCCGTCGGCGAGCCGCCGCTGATGCTGGCGATCTCGGTCTATTCGGCGATCAACCACGCGGTGGCCAGCGTGGGGGACTATCGGGTGTTCCCACAATTGGACGCACCGGCGACCCCCGAGGCGATCCTGATGGCGTGCGAGGATGTGCGGAGGAGGGTCCGTGCGTAACTGGGCCCGCGCCGCGCTCGCTCGCCTTGACGCGCATGACGAGGCCGCCCTGGTCACGGTCCTCGCCACCGAGGGCTCGGCCCCGCGCGAGGCCGGGACCAAGATGGTCGTCTGGCGCGATGGCCAGTCGGGCACGATCGGCGGCGGCAATCTGGAATACCGCGTCGCCGACCAGGCGCGACGGATGCTGGACGGCGGCCAGGCCCACTTCGCGATCCAGGACTATCCGCTGGGCCCGCTGCTGGCCCAATGCTGTGGCGGTCGGGTGCGCCTGTTCTTGGAGCGGCTGAACGACAACAGCCGCGACTGGCTGACAGAAGCGGCCAAGCGGATGGACGCGGCCCAGCCGTTCGAGGTCCGCACCCGCTTCGATCCCGGCCTGCTGACCAAGGTGGTCGCGCCGATCCTGGCTACCGACGCCGAAGGGCCGGCGGTCGTGTTCGGTGAGGCCCCGGCCACCGCGCGCGGCGCGCGTCCGGCGCTCGGCGACGTGATGGTCGAGCGCGCCGACGCCCCGCGCCCGCCGCTGCTGCTGTTCGGCGCCGGCCACGTCGGCCAGGCGATCGCCAAGGCCTTCGAGCCGCTGCCCTTTCGGCTCTTCTGGTACGACAGCCGGCCGGAGACCGCCGAGATCGCCGGTGTCCGCGTCGCCGAACCCGCCGAGATGGCCGCCGCGGCCATGGGCGCCGGCCCCGACGCCTACGGCCTGGTCCTGACCCACGACCACGCCCTCGACTACGCCCTGGTCTCGGCCGGCCTGGCGGGCGGCGGGTTTTCATACTTCGGGGTCATAGGTTCGAAGACCAAGCGCGCCCGTTTCATGAGCCGGTTACGCGATGATGGTTTCTCGGAAGCCGTGCTGACCCGCCTGACCTGTCCCATCGGCCTGCCGCATTTGAAGAGCAAGGCGCCGGAGGTGATCGCGGTCTCGGTGGCGGCCGACCTCTTGATGCGCCAGGAAGCGGCGCGGATCCGCAACGACGAAAGCATCGCTAGTGCAAGCCTATAGGGCGTCGATCCTCCACCTGCTGGATGATCCGACCAAGAACGCGGAGGCGGTCGCCTTCCACGACGACGGCCTGTTGCTGGTCGAGAACAGCCGCGTGGCCGCTTGCGGCAGCTATGCGGAGCTGTCGCCTCGGCTGGGCGGCGAGGAGCCGCACGACCTGACCGGCCATCTGATCACGCCGGGCTTCGTGGATACCCATATCCACTTCCCGCAGGTCGATGTGATCGCCGCCCACGGCAAGCAGCTGCTGGACTGGCTGGAACAGCACACCTTCCCGGCCGAGAAGGCGTTCGCCGACCCCAAGCACGCGACCGACACCGCCGCCTTCTTCATCGACGAGTTGCTGCGCAACGGCACGACCACGGCCCTGGTGTTCGGCTCGGTGCACAAGGTCTCGGTCGACGCCCTGTTCGCCGAGGCCTTCGCGCGCGACATGCGGCTGATCGCCGGCAAGTCGCTGATGGATCGCAACGCGCCGGAGGGCCTGACCGACACCGTCGAGAGCAGCCGCGCCGACATGGAGCAGTTGATCGCCGACTGGCACGGCAAGGGGCGGCTGGGCTACGCGGTCACGCCGCGCTTCGCGATCAGCTGCAGCGACGAACAGCTGGCCATGGCCGGCGAGGTGCTGGCCGCGCATCCCGACGTGTGGATGCAGACCCACCTCTCCGAGAACCTCCACGAGATCAAGGAGACGGCCAGGCTCTTCCCCAAGGCCAACGACTATCTGGACGTCTACGACCGCTTCGGCCTGCTGCGCCAGCGCTCGGTCTTCGCCCACTGCGTCCACCTGAAGGGCGAGGCGTTCCAGCGGATGGCGGCCAAGGGCGGGGCGGTGGCGTTCTGCCCGACCTCGAACCTGTTCCTGGGCTCGGGCCTGTTCCCGCTGGAGGAGGCCTGCGCCCTGGGCGTCAAGGTCGGCATGGGCACCGACGTCGGGGCCGGCACGACCTTCTCGATCCTCCACACCCTGGGCGAGGCCTACAAGGTGGGCCAGTTGCGCGGCGACGCGCTGGACCCGTTCCACGCGCTGTACTTGGCGACCCTGGGTGGGGCGCGAGCGCTGGATCTGGGCGATCGGATCGGCAATCTGGCGCCAGGCAAGGAGGCTGACTTCGTGGTGCTCGACCTGGCCGCGACGCCGCTGATGGCGCGACGTCTGGCGGGGGCCAAAAGCCTGGAGGATCGGCTGTTCGCGCTGACCGTGCTGGGGGACGACCGGGTGGTGGCTCGAACCTATCTGGCGGGCGTGGAGCGGTGGCGGAAGTAGCGCCTAGCACGCAAAATCGACCGTCATCCCGCGACTTGTTCGCGAGACCCATTTGTCCGCCGCACGGGCGGAGCTAGCTCACGCGCTCACGTGACAGCTGAACCATGGGTCCCGCGCATAAAGCGCGGGATGACGGGTTTTGGATGAGAACCTAAGCCGCCCCCATCGTCTCCGCATACAGCTTCAACAACCGCGCCCCATCGACGGCCACCGTCGCGGCCTGGATCGGCTGGTCGTCCCAGGCCGAGGGGCCGAACAGTTCGCCTTCGACCTTCTGGCAGGTCTGGCCAAGGGCCACGCCCTCGGTGACCACGCGCACCGAGCCGCGCCGCACCGTGAACAGGGTCGGGTCGATCACGAACGCCACCGCCGCCGCGTCATGCACGCAGCAGCCGACGATGCCGTCGCGACCGCCGTAGAAGGCGGCGTAGGGCTTGGAGATTTCGTTGAGGAACACGCCGGCGTCGCCGCCCGACGCGGCCAGGGCTTCCATGTACTCCGGCGACATCACCACCTGAGTGGTCACGTCCAGGCTGACGGCGGCCAGGTTCCAGGGGGCGGTGAACACCTGGTCGGCCGCCTCCGGGTCGTTCCAGATATTGGCCTCGGCCACCGGGGTGACGTTGCCCGGCTTGCCGGCCACGCCGAACGCGCCGCCCATGATCACCACGGCCTTCAGCAGGGTCGCGACCTCGGGATCGGCCTTCAGGGCGAGAGCCAGGTTGGTCAGCGGTCCGACGGCGCACAGCACCACCTCGCCCGGATACTGGCGGGCCAGGTCGATGATCGCCTGGTGGGCCGGCTTGGCTTCCGGCTGGCCGGGAACCAGCCCCGTCAGCTCCACATCGCCCAGGCCGTTCTCGCCGTGCACGAAGGTCGGCGACGGGTTGCGCGGCCGGGTCAGCGGTTTGTCGGTTCCCTTATAGACCGGCGCCGACAGGCCAAAGCGCTGCTTCAGATAGAGTGCGTTGCGCGTCGTGGTCTCGATGTCGGAATTGCCGAAGACGGTCGTCACCGCGATCAGGTCGAGGGCGGGGCTCGCCTCGATGAACAGCAGCGCCATGGCGTCGTCGATGCCGGGATCGGTGTCGAAGATGATCTTGGTCGGGGTCGCAGTCGTCATGGGGCGGGCTCTAGCGCTTTTCTTCTTGTGACGCGAGGCGTTGGTCGGCGCCGCCCTGCATCAGCGAAACGTGGGCCGAGGCGACCTTCCAGCCGTCCTCGACGCGGATCCAGGTTTGGCTCTGGCGGCCGATCTTGCCGCTGTCGTCGCGGCGGAATTCGACATTGGCGATCGCGAAGTCGGTCCCGAAGGTGGTGATCTCGGTCCGCAATCGCGTGCGCGGCGGCGAGCCGCCTGCTCGGCCGAGGCGGAAGGCGGCGATCTCGGCGAAGCCCCACAGGTTCTCGGCGACGCCCAGCCGCACCGTGTGCGGCGAATTCCAGAAGGCGCCGTCCAGGGCCTCGACGTCATTGGTCATCAGCGCCGTCTCGTAGGCGTCGACCAGGGCGGTGACCTGCGCCAGCACGGCGGGATCGTTGACGATCATAGGGCGCCTTTCGGAGGATGGGCGGCCACGACGCCGGCGCGCTGCAGGCGCGCGGCGGCGGCGAAGGCCAGGTCCTCGCGCCAGGCCGGGGCGATGATCTGCACGCCGATCGGCAACTGGCCCGGCCGGTTCACCGGCGCGGCCAGCACTGGCAGGCCGATATAGCTGATCGGCTGGGTGAAGGCGCCGAGGTTCTTGCGCACCGAGACGGGAACTCCGTCCATCTCCATGGTCGCCTGGCCGATCGGCGGGGCGGGGCAGACGGACGACGGGGCCAGCAGGATGTCGTAGCGCTGGAACGCCTCGCGGACCTCGTCGCGAAAAATCGTACGATAGCGTTGCGCCGCCTTGTGGACGCCCTCCGGCAGCAGGGCGCCGGCCAATAGACGATCGCGGACGGCCGGATCGTAGTCCATGGCCCGGGCGGCCAGGTCGTCGTGATGCAGTTCGCCGCCCTCGAAGGCGGTCAGGCTGAACGCGGCGGCGCGCGCGGCCTGGGCGCCCGCGAGTTGAACGATGTCGTCGGCCTTCAGCGCCACGGCCACGCGGCCCAAGGCCTCCAGCACCTCGGGGAACGCGCCCTGCTGGAACCAGCCGCCCAGCACGCCGACCCGCAGGGGCTGGTCCGCGAGCGCCTCGAGACGATCGCTCAGCGGCTCGGCCTCGCGGACGCAGATCGTGTCGCCCTGCGGATCGGCGCCCTGCAGGACGTCATAGGCCAAGGCCAGGTCCTCGACCGACCGCGCGAACGGGCCGACATGGTCCAGGCTCTCGACGAATGGGAAAACGCCCTGGCGTGACAGGCGGCCATAGGTGGGCTTCAGGCCGAACACGCCGCACAGGCTGGCGGGAATGCGGATCGAGCCATTGGTGTCCGAACCCAGGGTCAGCGGAACCAGGCCCGCCGCCACGGCCCCCGCCGAGCCGCCCGACGAGCCGCCGGCGATCCGGGTCGGGTCGTGCGGATTGCGCACCGGCCCGTCGTGGGCGTTCTCGGTGACGAAGCCGTAGGCGAACTCGTCCATGTTCAGCGCGCCGATCAGGATCGCGCCGGCGGCGGTCAGGCGCTCGACCAAGGTCGCGTCATGGGCGGGCGGCGCGGCCTCGCGGCGAATCTTGGAGCCGGCCAGGGTCGGCAGGCCCTCGATGTCGAACAGGTTCTTGACCGCGAACGGCACGCCCGCCAGGGGACCCACGGGGCGACTGGCGGCCAGGTCGGCGTCGACCGCGTCGGCGCGCGCCAGGGCGCGGTCGGCGGTCACGGCGGTGAAGGCGTTGATGCCGCCGTCCAGCCGCGCCACGCGCGACAGGGTGGCCTCGGTCACGGCGCGGGCGGTGACGTGGCCGGCGCGGACCTCGCCGGCGATCTCGACGACGCTGCAGAAGCTCACGGTTCGAACCTCTCCGGGATCTCGCCGGCGTGCTCGGCCAGCGCCGCGACGAACAGGGCGCTCTGGGCGCGGAGCAGGGCGACGTTGTCGATCACGCCGGGCAGGATGGCGGGCGGAAGGGTCAGCTCGCGCTCGGCGGCGCGCGCGGCGGTCCAGGGACCGATCTCGGCGTCCTTCAGGTCGAGAAAGCCTTGCGTTTCCGCGTCCAACGCCATGCTGGCCAAGCTCCATAAGTAAGAAAAAACTTCATACACCGGGGTTCGCCGGATGCGCCAGCCCCGCTTAGTGTCGTGACCTATTCCGCCCAAGCCCGCGCCACTCCGCGCACAGATCGCCCGTCGAGCGGGCAGGCGAGGAGGATCGCCGCCGCCAGCGACCGCCGAACCTTGGTTCGCGCCCGCGTCGGCGCGAGATGATCAGGTAAGGAAAGGCTTACTTGATGGCGCATCACCACCTGGCTTCGGCCCCCGACACCGTCCGCTTCGGCATGTTCGACGCGGCGTTCGATCCCGTGCTGACGGTGAACTCGGGCGACAGCGTCACCTTCGAATGCGTCTCGGGTGGCGTCGAGGTGATGCCGCCGCCGGGTTCGCCCTACGCCGTGCCCACCGCTCTCCGGGCGATCCACGACAGCAACCCGGCGCGGATCGGCCCGCACATCCTGACCGGCCCCGTCGCCATCGCCGGCGCCGAGCCGGGCGACATGCTGGAAGTCCGCATCGAGGCGGTCGAGCCGAACAACGACTGGGGCTACTGCGCCGTGCGGCCCTTGGCCGGCACGCTGCCCGAGGACTTCCCCGACCGCTATGTCAGCCACATCGCCGTCGACCGGGCGCGCGGAGTCTGCAAGCCGGACTGGGGCCCGGAGCTGCCGCTGGCGCCGTTCTTCGGCACCATGGGCGTGGCCCCGCCGGCCAAGTACGGTCGGCTCTCCAGCCGCGAGCCGCGCGAGCACGGCGGCAACATGGACAACAAGGAACTGGTCGCCGGCTCGACCCTCTATCTGCCGGTGTGGGTGTCGGGCGCCAACTTCTCGGTCGGCGACGGCCACGGCCGTCAGGGCGACGGCGAGGTCTGCGTCAACGCGCTGGAGATGGGCCTGACCGGGACCTTCACCTTCGTGCTGCACAAGGCGGCCGACGCGGGCGCCTTCGCCTGGCCCCGCGCCGAAACCCCGACCCACGACATCCTGATGGGCTTCAACGAGGACCTCGACTTGGCCATGAAGCAAGCCCTGCGCCAGACGATCGACTTCATCACGGCCCGTTCGGCCCTGACGCGTGTCCAGGCCTATCAGTTCTGCTCTCTCGCCGTGGACTTCCGCGTGACCCAGACGGTCAACGGCGAGAAGGGCGTCCATGCCCTGCTGCGTAAGGGCCTGCTGTTCTGACCGGCGATCAATGTTAACCTATGGTTGCCTTTTATAATTATCGCCTAATGGAAGAAAAATTCACTTGAGATCCATCTTGGGTTGATCGCGAATGCGCCCGCCCCGATCCGGGGCTGGAGGGTCTGTGCGCTCTTCGCTGATTCCGGCGTGCGCTATGTGGCCATGCAGATGGGCGGGGACGTCTTCCTCTACGCCGATACCGGCGACGAGGGGACGACCTACGACCAGCTCGTCATCCTGACCGGAACCAACCTCTCGTCCATCGACGCCGGCTCGATCCTGGGACTCTAGGACTACCTCCGCGCGTGGCGTCGCGACGGTCCGAAGCAACCAAACTTACGGATCGCCGCGACGCCATCGAAACGAGTCGCGACGTTTATCAACCCTTTTCCCCGTAAGGATTTCCTGTGTCGAACCGGCACAGTTCCCGTGCGACGCGACGGATTTCATCGTTAATATTCCCGTTATGACTGAAAGCGGTTCGGCCCCGCTCTTGCACTCCCTAGATCACGCTGAGGTTGCGGCATGGTCAGGGGAACTCGAAAATGGAACTGCAAGGCACGCAGGGCGCCGACGTCCTAGTTGGCGGCGCGGACAACGACACCCTCTACGGCTATGCCGGCAACGATACGCTGAAGGGCGGGGCGGGCGACGACGTGCTCGCTGGCAACGACGGCAATGACATCCTGCAAGGCGGCGACGGCGACGACTACCTGCTGGGCGGGGCGGGCAACGACACCCTCGACGGCGGCGCCGGCAACGACTGGGCGGCCTACGAGGACGCCACGGCCGGCGTGAAGGTCGACCTCAACATCACCACGACCCAAAACACCCTCGGCGGCGGGACCGACAAGCTGATCGGCATCGAGAATGTCTACGGCTCGGACTTCAACGACACCCTGATCGGCAACGCCGAGGCCAACATGATGGTCGGCGGCCTGGGCAACGACAGCGTATCGGGCGGCAAGGGCGACGACACCCTGTGGGGCTCGGCCGGCGCCGACATCCTGGATGGCGGCGATGGCGACGACTACCTGGTCGGCGGCGCCGGCGACGACGCGATCAAGGGCGGCGCGGGCTGGGACTGGGCCTCGTACGAGGACGCCACGGCCGGCGTGAGCGTCGACCTGAACAAGACCACGGCTCAGAACACCGGCGGCGCGGGGACCGACACCCTGACCGGGATCGAACACCTCTACGGCACGAAGTTCGACGACACCCTGACCGGCGACGCCAAGGACAACTTCCTGTGGGGCGACGCGGGGAACGACAAGCTCTACGGCGGCGCCGGCGACGACCACCTGTCGGGCGGCGCGGGCGTCAATGTCATCGACGGCGGAGATGGGTTCGACACGGTCGATTATGCGTTCAGCGACGTGGGCGTCTCGATCAATCTGCAACCCGCCGTGCCTCCCCTCTTCAGCGGGCCCTTAAGCCTTGACGTCATCACGTCGATCGAGGCGGCGATGGGCTCGGCCTTTGACGACGTCATCATCGGCAACACGTCCGAGAACTACCTGTTCGGCGACGCTGGCGACGACGTGCTCCAGGCCGTGGGCGGAAACGACACGCTGGATGGCGGCGACGGCGACGACTACCTGTTCGGCAGCAATGCGGGCGGCGACCTGCTGATCGGCGGCAGGGGCGACGACGTCCTGTCGGTGTCCACCGGCCTGACCATCCTCGACGGCGGCGAGGGCATCGACACGCTGCAGATCGCTCCGGCCATGGCCGACACCTTCAAGGGCTACAAGGTCGACCTGCGGATCACGGGCGAACAGGAGATCACCGTCGGCGTACGCGTCCAGATGAGCGGCGTCGAGAACATCACGGGTGGCGCGGGCAACGACATTCTCATCGGCGACGCCAAGGACAATGTCTTGATGGGCGGCTCGGCCGGCGACGACACCCTGGACGGTGGCGCGGGTTCCGACACGGTCAAGTATCTCGATGACGGCAAGCTGGGCTCGGTGATCATCGATCTGGGCAAGAGTGTCCAAGTGCTGACCGATGGTCGCGGGACCGACACCTTGATCTCGATCGAGAACGTGATCGGCACGTCGGGGAACGACCAGATCACCGGCAACGCCGCGGCTAACCACCTGCAAGGCGGCGACGGCAATGACTGGCTCGAGGCGATCGGCGGCAACGACCTTCTGGAAGGGGGCTACGGCAACGATACGCTGATCGCCACGCGAGAAGGCGTTTCCAGCGACCGTCTATTCGGCGGCGCGGGCGACGACCAACTGGTCACGAACAAGTCTGGGGCGATGCTGGACGGCGGCGAGGGCGACGATCGTTTCAACGTCTCGCACTTCGCCAACCTTGTCGGAACCGTCGTGATCGACGGCGGCGCGGGCAATGACACGCTCGACATGCGCGGCGCCTACGGTCCCATCGCGGACCTGACGATCAGCCTGGCCGCCCAAGGGCGCCAGGATGTCGGCCAGGGTCAGTACCTCGACATCAAGGGCGTTGAGAACATCCTGGGCGGTTCGGGCAACGATCACCTGACCGGCGACGCGGGCGACAACCTGCTGGCCGGGGGCGCGGGCGACGATGTCCTGGATGGCGGCGCGGGTGTCGATATCGCCAGCTACGACGACTACAATTTCCAGACCGCCGTGAAGGTCGACCTGCGCAACGCCGTGCAGTCCGACTTAGGGGGCCGGGGAACCGACACCCTGAACTCCATCGAGGGCGTGCGCGGCACCGGCTACAACGACACGCTGATCGGCAACGACCAGGACAATATCTTCATCGGCGGCGCCGGCGACGACGTTATCGATGGCGGCGCGGGCAATGACACGATCAGCTTCATGGACGGCTTCGATGGCGATGTATGGGTCGACTTGGGCAAGTCGGAGCAGGTCCTGTACAACGGGCGCGGTACCGATACCCTGATCTCGATCGAAAACGTGATCGGCGGGAAGGGCACCAACGTCCTTATCGGCAACAGCGTGGTCAACCACTTGGTCGGCGGCGACAAGTGGGACGCGCTTTACGCTGTGGGCGGCGGCGACCTGCTGGAAGGCGGAGGCGGCAACGACATCTTCCACGCCAGTGAGACGGCGGGCGGCGACCGCATGTCCGGCGGCGCGGGCGACGACACCTTCTTCGGCTGGACTTTCGCGGTGACCATGGACGGCGGTGACGGCAACGACCTGTTCTATGTCGAGCGGACCCCCCAGATGGTGGGGACGGTCGTAATCGACGGCGGCGCCGGCCTCGACACACTGAACCTCGGTAACGGCCACACCTATTACGCCGATGCGACCTTTGACCTTCGCATCACCACGGCCCAGGATGTGGCCGAGGGGCAGATGGTGCAGGCCAGGAATGTCGAGAACCTAGTCGGCGGCTTCACCAACGACCGCCTGACCGGTGACGACAACGCCAACGTCATAGATGGCGCCAACGGCAACGATACGCTGAGCGGCCTGGACGGCAACGATACCCTGCTCGGCGGCCAGGGAGCCGACACCCTGACAGGCGGCAAGGGCCAGGACATCTTGAACGGCGGCGCCGGCAACGACATCTTCAAGTTCGCCACCGGCGACTCGGTCGCCACGAACAATTTCGGCGACGGTGCCGACGTGATCCAGGACTTCACGGCAGGCGACAAGCTGGCCTTCGCCGAGGATTTCACGCACGACGTCAGCCTGGTCCAGGGCACGGCGACCAGCTACGCGGACGCCCTGACCATGAGCATGGTGACGATCAACAGCTCCGGCACGGCGACCCGATTGGCCGCCTATCAAGTCGGTACGGACGTCTTCGTGTTCGTCGGCCATTCGGACGCGACCGGCGGGCACCTGGACAATGTGGTCAAGCTGACGGGCGTCAATGTCGAGACGCTGCCCATGACGATCTTCATGACCGCCTGACGCGGACCTCTCCCGCAACCTCCACCGCATCCCTACGTTGACGTTACGTCGGCGTAGGGGCTTGCTGCTCCCGTCGGGCGCCCGGCTTCCAAGTCCGGGGTCATTGGAGGGAAGCGTATGAAATCAATCCTGCCCGTCGTCGCCTTGCTGGCGCTGGCCGCCTGTTCGCCCCAACCCGCCGACAAAAAGACCGAGGCGCCCGCCGCCGCGGCGCCGACGGCGACCGCGCCCAAGCCGCCCAAGGCCGACATCCCGGCCGGCGACTACACCCTGGACAAGCACCACGCGACCCTGGTGTTCCGGGTCGATCACCTGGGCTTCTCGCACTACACGGCCGCCTTCGCCGACTTCGACGCCAAGCTGCATTTCGACCAGAACAACGCCGCGGCCAGCACGTTGGAGGCGACGATCAATCCGAAGTCGCTGACCCTGCCGGCCCCGCCCGAGGGCTTCCTGGCCGAGCTGACCGGCCCGCAGTGGCTGAACGCGACGACCTATCCGGCCATCACCTTCAAGTCGACCAAGGTCGAGACGACCGGCCCCGACACCGGCAAGGTGACCGGCGACCTGACCCTGCACGGCGTCACCAAGCCGGTGACCTTGGACGTGACCTACAATGGCGGCTATGCCGGTCACCCGATGGATCCGCACGCCCGCGTCGGCTTCTCGGCCAAGGGCAGCTTCAAGCGTTCGGACTTCGGAATGGCGTTCGGCGTGCCCGCGCCGGGTACGACCATGGGCGTCGGCGACGAGGTCCAGGTGACGATCGAGGCCGAGTTCAGCGGCCCGGCGCTGGCGACCGCCCCGGCCGCGCCCGCCGAACCGCCGAAGTCCTAAGCGTTAGCGCGCCCCGCGCGTGAGATAGCCTTCGAGCAAGGCCAGGGCGTGGTCCAGCCGCGCCCTGCGCCACTCGGGGGCGCTCATGTCGGTGTCCAGGGTCGCCGACAGCGAATAGCCGTTGGCCAGGTGAAAGCGGCTCATGGCGGCGATGGTCACATAGATCTGCACCGGATCCAGGTTGGGGCCGAACAGGCCGCGATCCTGACCGCTCTTGATCAGCTTCTCGATCGTGCGACGCAGCGGGAAGGCGGTCTCGGTGACCACCCGCGACTGGGCCGCGAACTTGCCGTGCTGCAGGTTCTCGTTGCGCAGCAAGCCCTCGAAGCGGGGGTTCTTCTCGAAATAGTCGAACGTGAAGCGCTGCAGTTCGAGGAAGCCCTCGAGCGGCTTGTCGAAGTCGATCTTCAGCTCGGCCTCGCGGGCCCGCAGGTCCATATAGGCGCTTTCGAGGACGGCCATGTACAGGCCCTTCTTGTCCCCGAAGTAGTGGTACAGCATCCGGATGTTGCACTTGGCGGCCTTGACGATCCGCTCGATGCGCGCCCCCGCGAAACCGGCCTGGGCGAACTCCTTCAGGGCCGCGGCGAGGATCGCCTTGCGGGTGCGTTCGGCGTTGCGCTTGCGCGGCGCCCCCGAAGCGTCATTGGCGGCGTCGGTCTTGGTCGCGTCCAGAACGGCGTCGGTCACGGGATCTTGGCTCCCTGTTTGATCCAGGCGCCCAGCTGGGCGCGCTCCTCTTCGGTCATGCCGGTCTCGTTGCCAAGGGGCATGCTGGTCGAAGCGACCGCGCGCTCGTGGATTTTCGGCGCATAGGTCTGGATATGCTCAGGCGTGTCGAAGGTCGCGCCAAGCGGCGGCGCCGAGAAGCCGGCGTGGGTGGGCGAGGCGGCGTGGCACATGACGCAGTGCTTCTGGACGATGGCCTGGGCGGTGGCGAAGGGGATCGGGCCCTCGACCTTGATCTCGTCCTTGGGCTTCGTGCTGGCGACCACCGTGGCGGCGAACACCAGCATCGCCCCGTAGAACAGGAAGTCGTGCCGGATCTTGCCGTGGTGCTTGAGCAGGAAGAACTGCCGGATCGAGATCCCGCCGGCGCTGATCATCGCCAGCAGCAGCCAGCTCAGCGGATGGCCCGTGACCAGCGGATAGTGGTTGCTGATCATGATGAAGATGACCGGCAGGGTCATGTAGGTGTTGTGGACCGAGCGCTGCTTGCCCATCGCGCCCAGGCGCGGGTCGACTTCGCGGCCCGCCAACATGTCGGCGACGATCTTGCGCTGGTTGGGGATGATCACCAGGAAGACGTTGGCGACCATGGCCGTGCCGATGATCGCGCCGACGTGGATGAAGGCGCCGCGGTCGCTGAACAGCTTGGACAGAAAATAGGCCGCCGCGGTCAGCGCGCCGAACCAGACGAGGCCGAACCAGAGGCCGCGCTGGCCCAGGGGTGAGCGACACAGCGCCTCGTAGACGGCTAGGCCGCCGAAGATGAAGCCCAGGCCCGTGGCGATGGCGGCGGGCTGGCTGAAGGCGTGCTTGGCCGTGTCGATCAGATAGACCGGCGCCTGCCAGTAGTAGAGCACGATCAGCAGGACGAAGCCCGACAGCCAGGTGGTGTAGGCCTCCCATTTGAACCAGTGCAGGTGGTCGGGCATGTGGGCCGGGGCCACCATGTACTTCTGGGAATGGTAGAAGCCGCCGCCATGCACGGCCCACAGCTCGCCCTTGACGCCGTCCTTTTCAGGCACGGGCGGGCGCAGGTTGTTGTCCAGCCAGACGAAGTAGAACGACGCGCCGATCCAGGCGACGCCGGCGATCACGTGCAGCCAACGCAGGGAGAGGTTCAGCCAGCCGGGAAGGTCGTAGTCCATCAGTCCGTCACCGCGTCGAGCAGTCTAAGCTTCGAGATCAGGCCGATCTGCTGGATCGCCTCGGCGATCTCGGTCGTCTCGTCGTTGGCGAGGCGCGCCTGCATGGCCGCCAGGATCGAGGCCTTGTCGTTCAGGCGCACGGCGATGATGAAGGGAAAGCCGAAGCGCGCGTTGTAGGCGGCGTTCAGCTGGTGGAAGCGCTCGAACTCCTGCGGCGTCAGCTTGTCGAGGCCGGCGCTGGCCTGTTCGGCGTTGCTCTCGGCGGTCAGCTGCTTGGCGATCGCGGCCTTGCCGGCCAGTTCCGGGTGGGCGCGGATCAGGGCCAGCTTGTCGGCGGTGGTCGCGGCGTCGAGCACGGCCATCATCGCGTCGTGCATCGCCTCGACGCTGGCGAACGGCCGCTCGTCCCAGGCGCGCTCGACGACCCAGGGCGACAGCTCGAACGCAAAGCCCAGGGCGGTGGCGAAGCCCGTCCGGTTCATGCTGTTCAGGATTTTCAGCGAGAGGGGGGGAGCCGAACTCACGCGTTCACCTCACTAAATGCCGTCATCCCGCGCTTCATGCGCGGGACCCATCTGTCCGTCGCAGGTGCGGAGAAGATCACTCTCTCACGTGAAAGCTGAACCATGGGTCCCGCGCATGAAGCGCGGGATGACGGCAAAGAGTTGGAAGCGTTCATTTGACGCTTCCGCTGTACGGATGCGTCGCGATCCAGTGCCTGGCGATGTCGATGCGCTTGGCCACCCAGACCCTGTCGTGCTGGGTCACGTGGTCGAGGAACCGTCGCAGCGCGCCGATGCGGCCGGGCTTGCCGACCACGCGGCAGTGCAGGCCGACGCTCATCATCTTCGGCGCGGTCTCGCCTTCCAGATAGAGGGCGTCGAACGCGTCGCGCAGATAGGTGAAGAACTGCTCGCCGGTGTTGAAGCCCTGGGCCGCCGTGAAGCGCATGTCGTTGGCTTCCAGGGTGTACGGCACGATCAGCTGGGCGCGGCCGTGCTGATCGTCCCAGTACGGCAGATCGTCGGCGTAGCTGTCGGCGTCGTAGACGAAACCGCCTTCCTCGGCGACCAGGCGGGCGGTATTGGGGCTGGTGCGGCCCTGGTACCAGCCCAGCGGTCGCTCGCCCGTCAGGCGCTTCTGGATCTCGATCGCCCGCTGGATATGCTCCAGCTCCTGCTCGGGCGTGAAGTGCTGATAGTCGATCCAGCGATAGCCATGGGTGGCGATCTCCCAACCCGATTTCATCATCGCCTCGACGGCGTCCGGGTGGCGCTCCATGGCCTGGGCGACGCCGAACACGGTCAGCGGCAGGCCGTACTCCTCGAACAGTCGCCGGATCCGCCAGAAGCCGGCCCGCGAGCCGTATTCGTAGAGGCTCTCCATTGACATGTTGCGCATGCCCTGGATGGGCTGGGCGCCGACCATCTCCGACAGGAAGAACTCGCTGACCGGATCGCCGTGCAGGATCGACCGCTCGGCGCCTTCCTCGTAGTTCAGCACGAACTGCACGGCCACGCGGGCGCCGTTCGGCCAGTGGGCCTGAGGCGGATGCTCGCCATAACCGATCAGATCGCGGGGATAGGTCATCCGAACACCTTCGCCGCCGCGTCGACGCCGGCGCCGGCCGGAGCGCCGAAGCCTTCCCAGCGCAACACCGCCTCCAGCGCCGCCAGGGTCTGCAGCACCGCATGCTTGCGGGCGTTCACGCCCATGGTTCCGATCCGCCAGATCTTGCCGGCCAGGGGACCGAAGGCCGCGCCGATCTCGATCTCGAAGTCTGTGCGCATCCGCGCCTTGACCCGGTCGTAGTCGACGCCGCTGGGCGTGATCACGCCGGTGACGTTGGTCATCTTGTGGGCTTGGTCGCCATAGACCGTCAGGCCCAGCGCCTCGATCCCGGCGGCCATGGCCGCGCCGGCTTGGGCGTGGCGGGCGAAGCGGGTCTCCAGGCCTTCCTCCAGCACGATCCGCGCGCACTCGCGGGCGGCGAACAGCATGCTGGCCGCCTCGGTGTGGTGGTTCAGGCGTTTCTCGGACCAGTAGTCCATGATCATCGCCAGGTCGAAGTAGTTGGAGGCGATCCGCCGGCCGTTGCCGATGGTCCCAGGGCCGGCCAGACCCTTCTCGACATGGCGGCGGGAAAAGATGTGATCGGCGGCGCGGTCGCTGATCGTGATCGGGGCCGAGCCCGAGGGGCCGCCCATGCACTTTTGCAAGCCGGCGGTGACGATGTCCGCCCGCCAGTTATCCACAGGCACGCTCATGCCGCCGAGAGTCGCGGTGGCGTCGACATAGAGCAGGGCGTCGTGGCGACGGCAGATCTCGCCGATGGCCTCGATCGGCTGGGCGATGGTGGTCGAGGTGTCGCCATGCACGCAGGCGACCAGGCGCGGCTTGACCCGCGCCACGGCGTCCTCGACGGCCTGCGGATCGACGACTTGGCCCCATGGACCCTCGACGAAGGTGACCTTGGCGTCGCAGCGCTCGGCGATCTCGGCCAGCAGCAGGCCGAAGCGTCCGGCATTGACCACCACCACGTCATCGCCCGGCGCCAGGGTCGAGACCAGCGCCGCCTCGATGCCGGCCCGCGAGGTGCCATCGATCAGGAACGTCCAGCGGTTCGACGTCTGGAAGACGCCGCGATACAGCGCCATGACCTCGTTCATGTAGCCGGTGAACTCGGGGTCGAACTGGCCCAGCAGCTGCACCGACATGGCCCGCAGCACGCGCGGGTGCACGTTGATCGGGCCGGGGCCCATCAGCAGGCGGGCGGGGTGGTCGAGCTCTTTAAACGTGTCGGTCATGCGCGTTCGCGTCGTTCTAGCTTGTCGATGAAATGGAGCATGGCTTGGGCCGCCAGGGCGCAGTCGGCCTCGGTGACGGCTTCGGCCGGGTTGTGGCTGATCCCGCCTTCGCAGCGGATGAACAGCATGGCGACCGGGCAGAGCTCGGCCATCACCATGGCGTCGTGACCCGCGCCCGAGGGCAATCGGCGGGCGGGCAGGGATAGGTCGGCGAGAGCTTCGTCCAGCAGGTCCATCAGCGCCGGATCGCAGGGGCTTTCGGCCAGGGCCTGCATCAGGTGGATCTCGACCTGGAGGCCCCTCGCGGCGACGATCGCGTGGATCTCGGCGCAGACCGCGTCGACGGCCGTGTCTCGGGTCGCCGAGGTCTCGGCGCGGATGTCCATCGAGAACTCGACCGCGCCGGGGATGACGTTGAACGCGCCGGGCAGCGCGGTCATGCGGCCGACCGTGCCGACCAGACCATCGGTCCCGGCGCGGCAGATCCGCTCCAGCGCCAGCATGCACTCGGCGGCGGCGGGACCTGGGTCCTTGCGCAGGTTCATCGGGGTGGTGCCGGCATGGCCGGCGGTCCCGATGATCTTGACCATCAACCGCTTCTGGGCGGCGATGGCGGTGACGACGCCCAGGGCCAGACCTTCGGCCTCCAGCACCGGACCCTGCTCGATATGCGCCTCGAGGAAGGCCAGCACGTCCTCGGGCTTGCGCGCGGCGCTGGCGACATCGGCCGGATCGCCGCCGAACGCGGCCAGGGCCTCGGCGACGGTGACGCCCTCGGCGTCCTTCATGTCCAGGGCGGTGGTGTCCAGGACCCCGGCGATGGCCCGGCTGCAGCTCATCGAGGCGGGGAAGCGCGAGCCTTCCTCGTCGCCGAACGCCACGACCTCGATCGCGAATGGCAGGCGGCGACCGGCGCGGCTCAGCGCCTCGACCACGTCGATCCCGAGCGTGATCCCCAGAGGGCCGTCGTAGCGCCCGCCGTTGCGGACGCTGTCGATGTGCGAACCGATGATCAGGGCCTTGGCGCCCGGCGTCTCGCCCTCGTAGCGGCCGATCAGGTTGGCGGCGGCGTCGCGGCGCACGCTCATGCCGGCCGCCCGCATCCAGTCGGTCAGCGTGGCCAGGGCGGCCTCGTGGGCGGACGTCAGGAACCGACGCGTCAGCTGGCCCTCGACCTCGCTGTAGGGCGCGACGCCCAGCAGGTCGCAGCGCGCCTTGGCCCGAGCCCCCATGTCGACCGCTTCGCTCACCTTCGATTCGACCCCCGCATCACGACCGTCGAGACATCCGCGATAGCAGGAGAGACCCGGCAGGCCTTGCTTCGCAACCGTTCCACGCGCTCAATCACGCGCCGGCGCCTCGACAAGCGCCATCCGCGAACGGCGGCGCCTACGGCTAAGTCATAAACTACTTACTTAGCGCCGGCGAGTGGCGAGGGCGCGGCGAAAACCTCTTCTCCTCGGCGGCGCGATACGGCAGCTTCTCCATCGGCGGGGCGATCGGAGATGACGATGACGCCTGTATTCCGTGGCCTGGTCCTGGCGACCCTGATCACCGTTCCAGCCTTCGCGAGGGCGAGCGCGGCGACGCTGCCGGCCGGCGCCTCGATCCCGGCCAGGATCACCCTTCTGTCGCTGAATGGGCCGGTCGGCCGCCAGAACCCGTTCTACCGAGGCTATCGCCCGACGTTCGTGTTCGGCGGCGCCAAGGCCGAGGTGATGTGCGACATCGATCTGCCGGGCGCGCGCGAAAAGGTCGAGCCAGGCGAGACCGTCGAGGTCCTCCTGCGGTGCATCGAGCCCGTTTCCATCGACGCCGGCGCGCCAGCCTTCATCTTCCGCGAGGGCGGCCGCAAGGTCGGCGTGGGCGAACTCGAGCTCCCGCGGGCTGACCGCTAGGCCTGCAGCCAGGCGTCGAGATCCTTCAACGCTCGCACGCTCATCAGGCGCTTCTTGGCGCGGCCGCGCTCCTTGAGCGGGATCTTCTTGCCGTCCTCGTTGACCTTGGGGGCCTCCAGCGGCGGCAGCAGGCCGTAGTTGATGTTCATCGGCTGGAAGGAACCTCCATCGAGGTGGCCGCCGGTGATGTGCTGGACCAGCGCGCCCAGGGCGGTGGTTTCCGGCGGCGCCGCGATCGACGCGCCCTTGCGGTCGGCGGCGGCGAAGCGGCCGGTCAACAGGCCCATGGCCGCGCTCTCGACATAGCCCTCGACGCCAGTCACCTGGCCGGCGAAGCGCAGGCGCGGCTGGACCTTCATGCGCAGCGACTTGTCCAGCAGCTTGGGCGAGTTGATGAAGGTGTTGCGGTGCAGGCCGCCCAGGCGCGCGAACTGGGCGTTCTCCAGGCCCGGAATCATCCGGAAGGTTTCGGCCTGGACGCCGTGCTTCAGCTTGGTCTGGAAGCCGACCATGTTCCACAGCGTGCCCAGGGCGTTGTCCTGGCGCAGCTGGACGATGGCGTAGGCCTTGACCAGCGGATCGCGCGGGTTGGTCAGGCCCACCGGCTTCATCGGGCCATGCCGCAGGGTCTCGCGGCCGCGCTCGGCCATCACCTCGATCGGCAGGCAGCCGTCGAAATAGGGAACGTTCTCCCACTCCTTGAACTCGGACTTGGGGCCTTCCAGCAGGGCGTCGATGAAGGACTCGTACTGTTCCTTGTTCATCGGGCAGTTGATGTAGGCGGCCGCGTCGCCGCCGGGGCCTTCCTTGTCGTAGCGCGACTGGCGCCAGGCGATGTCCATGTTGATTGAGTCGAAGTGGATGATCGGCGCGATGGCGTCGAAGAACGACAGCTGGCCTTCGCCCGAAAGCTCCAGGATCGCCTCGGCCAGGGCCGGCGAGGTCAGGGGACCAGTGGCGACGATGACATTGTCCCACCCATTTGTTTCATCGGCCGCCGGCGGCAGGCCGGCGATCTCCTCGCGGACGATGGTGACCAACGGATGAGCTTCGAGGCGGCGGGTGACCTCGCCCGAGAAGCCGTCGCGGTCCACGGCCAAGGCGCCGCCCGCCGGCACTTGGTGCTGGTCGGCGCAGGCCATGATCAGGCTGTCGCAGCGGCGCATCTCGGCATGCAGCAGGCCGACGGCGTTGAATTGCCAGTCGTCCGAGCGGAACGAGTTGGAGCAGACCATCTCGGCCAGGCCGTCGGTCTGGTGGGCGTCGGTGGTGACGCCCTCCCTACGCATCTCGTGCAGGATCACCGGCACGCCGCTCTGGGCGATCTGCCAGGCGGCCTCGGAGCCGGCCAGGCCTCCACCAATGACGTGGACGGGTTTCAGGGTCGAATTCGTGGTCATGGGGCGCCCTATACCCCCGGCTGTCGCTCGGCGAAACCTGGTGTAGGCTGTCGTCATGGGCCGGGCCCTGCGCGCCTGGCTATCCTGGGAGGGGACATGGCGAGGTTTTCCGTGACCGAGGCGGCGACGGCCGGCTTCGGCGTGATCGGTCGCAAGCCTTTAGCGGTGGTGGGCTGGGCGATCGCCCTGGTGCTGGCGCTGATGGTTCCGGCCGTCCTTTGCTTCCTGGCCATGGGGCCGGAGTTCCAGAAGCTGATCCAGCTGGCCATGACCCAGCGCGGCGCCGACCCCAGCCCCGAGATGATGCAGCAGATGATGCGGGCCCAGTCGGGCATGACGGCGCTGAACCTGCTGTTCTGGCTGTGGTCCTCGTTCGTGAAAGCCGTGTTCTGCGCGGCGGTGTTCCGCGCCGTCCTGGCGCCCGGCCAGTCGGCCTGGGCCTATCTGCGAGTCGGCTCGCGCGAGATGTGGCTGACCCTGCTGCTGCTCGTGGAGCAGGTGCTGGCGATGATCGCCGTCTTCGTGATCGTGCTCCTGGTGGCGGTGCTGGCCGCCATCGTCGCGCTCGGCGGCGGCGAGAGCGGCCGTATGGCGGCGATCGCCACGGCCTGCGTCGGCGCGCTGGTCGCGTTCGGCGTCATGCTGTGGGTGGCGCTGCGGCTGTCGATGGCCGCGCCGATGACCTTCGTCGACAACCAGTTCCGGCTGTTCGAATCCTGGAGCCTGACCAAGGGCCAGGGCGGGCGGCTACTGGGCGTGGTCCTGCTGATCGTCGTCTTCGTGCTGGGTCTGGAGATCCTGGTCGGCGGCGTGGTGGTCGGTATCGCTGTGGCGGCCGGCGGCTCGCTGGCGGCGCTGCATGGCCAAGGCGGGCTCGAGGCCTTCATGGCCCGGCCGCCGATCGACCTGCTGCGCGATCTCTGGCCGTGGCTGGCGGCGTTCGGAACGATCGCGGCGCTGTTCAGCGCCGTGGTCCAGGCGCTGTTCTACGCGCCGTGGGCGGTCATCCACCGGGCTTTGACGACGGAAGCGTAGCGCCTGTCCGTTTCTGATGGAAACATCAGAAACGGATAAACAGGCTCTATCTCAAACCTTTAGAGCGTGGCGGGCGCCGAAACCGCTCACACTTTCAACTGCCGCGCTCTAGCGCCGCCATCGCCAGAACCGCGGCGAGGTCCTAGATTGCGCGAGACCGCCCGACTCACCGGTGAGACGGGCGCAGCAGGGACTTGATCAGATGGCGGACGGATCGGCGGGAGTCGGCGCAACCTTGCGCGCGGGCCTTTCCGACGTGGCGAGCGCGGCGCGCGACTGCTGGGGCGCCCTGGCGTTCGCGGTGGTGCTCAGCGTGATGGCCAGCGTCCTGCCGCCAGGCGCGCGTTTCGTCGCCGCCTTGCTGGCCGGCGTGATCGCCCAGGGCGCTCTGCTCCGCCGCGCCTTCGGTCGTCAGGCGGGTTTCAAAGGTCTGCGCTGGGGCCGAGACGAGTGGCGGCTGCTGGCCGCCCAGCTGATGATCCTGGCCCTGATGCTGTTGATCGGCGCGATCCTGATGGTCGTCGTCGGCGGCGTCGCCCTGGGCGTGGCCCGCACCGCCGCCCCCGGTTTCGATCCTGGCACGATCAACGGCTGGAAGGCCGCCTTCGCCAGCGCCGGTCCGGCCGGCTTCGTCCTGACCCTGGCGCCGTTGGCCAGCCTGGCGATCCTGATCTGGCTGGGTCTGCGCCTGTCGCTGTCGGCGCCAGCCACGGTCGAGCAGTCCGGCGTGCGGGTGCTGAGCGCCTTCCCGCTGACGAAGGGCCGCGTCCCGGCCCTGTTCTTGATCGGCCTGGCCATCGCCGTGCCAGTGGCGCTGCTCAGCGCGGTGCTGAGCCTGGCGCAAGGCCAGGGCCCCGCCGTCGCCGCCGTGCTGGCGGTCTGCACCTATTTCTACGCCATGCCGGCCTGGACCGGATCGCTGGCCCATTTCTACCGCCACAGCGCGGTCTCGCAGGACGCCTAGATGTCTGTTCGCCCCGTCGACGCCGCCCTCGAGGGCCTTCGCACCATGCGGCGCAAGCCGTTGCCGGTGCTGGCCTGGGCGACCTTCTCGCTGGTCATGCTGCCGATCCTGGGCCTGGCGGCCAAGATCCTGCTGGGCGAGGAGGGGCGCGCCGCCCTGGCCGGGCGCGGTTCGTCGGCCGATCCGCGCGAGATCCTCGACCTCGTCACCCATCTGGGCGGGGTGATGGTGCTGCTGATCGCTCTGGCCCTGGTGCTGGGCTCGGTGCTGCAGGCGGCGATCATCCGCGCGGTGATCGAGCCCCAGAACGACCGCTTCGCCTATTTGCGCCTGGGCAAGGAGGAGCTCCAGCTGCTGGTGGTTTCATTGATCACCTGGGCGGCGGCCCTGGGCGTCACGGTGATCCCGTCCGGCGCGGTGGTGCTGGGGACGTCCCTGCTGTCCGGCGCCGCGGCCGGCTGGTTCGCCACCCTGGGCGCGCTGGCCGTGATCGGCCTGTCGCTTTGGGTGGCCGTACGCCTGTCACTGCTGGGCCCGCACGCCTTCTCGCATCACCACATCGACATCCGCGAGGCCTGGGTCCAGACCCATGGCCAGTTCTTCCGCCTGCTGGGTATGTACGTCCTGGCCATCATCCTCAGCGCCCTGGTCTCGCTGATCGGGGCGACCCTGTCGAGCATCGTCGCCAATGTGATCGGCGGCGGCGTCGAGTCGACGAACGGCGACGTGGTGGCCAGCCATCCGCGCCTGATCCTGACCCTGCTGGCCAATCTGTTGCTGGCCCCGGTCTTCCTGACCCTGCAGACCGTGATCCTGGTCGCGGCCCCGGCCAAGGCCTTCGCCCATCTGAACCAGGACGAGATCGACGCGGGCCTGCACGACTAAATTCGCGCGTCGGCGGTCGCCTCGAAGCGCCTCAACGTGTCATCCCGGCCGTAGCGCAGCGGAGAGCCGGGACCCAGGGGCGACCGCATTGCGCTTGGTCCCTGGGTCCCGGATAGCGCTGCGCGCTTCCGGGATGACACGGAATTTACGGTCTAAGCAGCGAGAAGCCCTAAGCCCCCGCGCTGGGCCGCGCCGCCATGCGTTCGCGCCAGGCGATCACGTGCTTGGCCTCCGACGGCGTCGAAAGGCCCGTGAAGTCGGCGAAGTCCAGGGTGGTCTGGCCGGCGATGTCGGCGATCGTATAGGTGTCGCCAACCAGATACGGGCGGCCATCGGCCAGTTCGCGGTCCAACCACATCTGGATCTTGGCGACGACTTCGCGGTTCGACTCGCCGAACTCCTTGTTCTGTTGTAGCAGATGCGCCGTGAACGGATGGGCGTGACGCCAGAACATGCCGACCGGCACGGTCAGGCGAAACTCGATCCGGCGGGTCCACATCTCGACCTGGGCCTGCTCCAGCGCCGTGACGCCGAACATCGGCGGATCCGGATGTAGCACCTCGAAATAGCGGCAGATGGCGACCGTCTCGCTGATCGTGGTCCCGTCGTCCAGCTCGAGGACCGGCACCTGGCCCAGGCTGTTGCGGGCCAGGTGTTCGGGGGACTTGTGGCCGCCCTGACGCATGCCGATCGGGATCTCGGGCACGCTGAGGCCCTTCTCGGCCAGAAAGATCCGCACGCGGCGCGGATTGGGCGCCGGCATGGCCTCGCCATAGAGCTTCATCGTTCCCTCCCGGATCGCGGCGCGCTCGGGCGGCTCGCTTTTCAAACGGATGTTAGAATTATGCCGCACCCCACCGCAACCCCATATGAAAAAGCCGCGTTGCGCCCTGTCGAAGCGGCGCGAACCTTGTTAGGCCTACCGCCTGTCCGCCATCTGACGAGCCTGTTCCCATGTCCAAGTTTTCCGCCTCCGACGCGGCCTTCTCCGGCTTTCGCCTGGTGCGGGAGAACCTGAAGACCGTCGCCATCTGGGCGGGCCTCATGACGGTGCTGTCGATCCTGTCCAACACGGTGGCGATTCAGTTCTTCGGCCCCAAGCTGGGGGCCTTTCTCAACTACATTTCCGACAACAGCTCGCCCGACCCCGATGAGCTGATGCGTCGGATGGCCGACCTGGCCCCAATGATGCTGTGGTCGCTGCCCTACAGCCTGCTGGTCAACGGCGTGATCTTCGCGGCCCTGAACCGTCTCGTGCTGCGCCATCAAGACAGCCGCCTGGCCTATCTGCGCCTGGGCATGGACGAGGTGCGCCAGGCCGCCGTGTGGCTGCTGGCCAGCCTGGTGCTGATGGGCGTGCTGTTCCTGGGTTCGGCCCTGTCGGGTTTCCTGGCCGGGTTGGGCGGGCCGACCGGCGCGTTCCTGGCCCTGCTGTGCGCCGTCGGATCGCTCGGCGCGATGGTCTATTTGGCCGTGCGCCTGTCGTTCGCCTCGGCCGCGACCTTCGAGACCGGAAGGATCACCCTGTTCCGATCGCTGCCCGAGACCAAGGGCCAGTTCTGGCCGCTGCTCGGCGCTTATCTGCTGGCCGGGGTGATGAGCGTGATCGTTATCCTGCTGATCTGGATGATCGTCTACGCGATCGGTCTGGTCGCCTCGGGCGACTTCGCCGCCACGGGTAAGATGATGCGGGCCGACACCAGCTCGCTGAAGGCCTATTTCACGCCGGCCGGCATCGTCCAGGCGTTGTTCTCCGGCGTGTTCTCGGTGCTAACGACCCTGATCGTGTTCGGCCCCGCGCCGTCGATCTATCGCGAGCTCAAGGAAGGCCGGGCCGGGGGCTCGGCCGACGGCGGCTGGTAGGTTCAGCGCTCTCGCGAACTCAAACACCCCCGGAGATTGCTCTCCGGGGGTGTCTGTGTTTGGGCAAAGAACGTCGCCTTCCTCGCCCTTGTGGCGAGGACCCATGGTTCCGCCAGGCTCGACGATGATCAGCAGGCTCCGCCAGCGTGGACGAGCGCCGTCTAGCACAATGCCTGCCGAACCCTGGGCCCTAGGCACAAGGCCTAGGGAGGCAAGGTGAGGGAGCTTTCGAGGAATTCCGAACCCTAAGCCCGCTTGGCCTTCTTCAGTTCGGCCACCCGCGCCTTGCGGCGTTCCTCGTGGCGGTCGAGGATGTCCTTGAGGTAGCGGCCGGTCCAGCTGGCTTCGACCTTGGCCACGTCCTGGGGCGAGCCGGTGGCGACGATCTCGCCCCCGCCGTCGCCGCCCTCGGGGCCGAAGTCGATCAGCCAGTCGGCGGTCTTCACCACGTCCAGGTTATGCTCGATGACCACCACGGTGTTGCCCTGGTCGGCCAGCTCATGCAGCACCTCGAGCAGCTTCTTGGTGTCCTCGAAGTGCAGGCCGGTGGTCGGCTCGTCGAGGATGTACAGCGTCCGGCCGGTGGCCCGACGCGACAGCTCCTTGCTGAGCTTCACCCGCTGGGCCTCGCCGCCGGACAGGGTCGTGGCCTGCTGGCCGACCTTGATGTAGCTGAGGCCGACGCGCTTCAGCGTCTCCATCTTGTCGCGGATCGGCGGCACGGCCTTGAAGAAGTCGGCGGCCTCCTCGACGGTCATGTCCAGGACGTCGGCGATCGTCTTGCCCTTGAACACCACGTCCAGGGTCTCGCGGTTGTAGCGCTTGCCCTTGCAGATATCGCAGGTGACGTAGACGTCGGGCAGGAAGTGCATCTCGATCTTGATGACGCCGTCGCCCTGGCAAGCCTCGCAGCGGCCGCCCTTGACGTTGAAGCTGAAGCGACCGGGGCCATAGCCGCGAGCCTTGCTCTCCGGCAGGCCGGCGAACCAGTCGCGGATCGGACCAAAGGCGCCGGTATAGGTCGCCGGGTTCGAGCGCGGGGTGCGGCCGATCGGGCTCTGGTCGATATCGATGACCTTGTCGAACTGCTCCAGGCCCTCGATCCGTTCGTGCGGCGCCGGGGCGTCGCTGGCGTTGTTCAGGCGGCGCGCGGCGGCCTTGTAGAGGGTCTCGATCGTGAAGGTCGACTTGCCGCCGCCCGACACGCCGGTGATGCAGGTGAAGGTGCCGACTGGAATCTCGGCCGTGACGTTCTTCAGGTTGTTGCCGGTCGCGCCAACGACCTTCAGCACCTTCTTCTTGCTGATCGGGCGACGCTCTTCCGGCACCTCGATTTCGCGAACGCCGGTCAGATACTGGCCGGTGACGCTGTTGGGATTGGCCATGATCTCGGCCGGCTTGCCCTGGGCGACGATCTCGCCGCCGTGGACGCCGGCGGCCGGGCCCATGTCGATCACGTAGTCGGCGGTGAGGATGGCCTCTTCGTCGTGCTCGACGACCAGCACCGAATTGCCCAGATCGCGCAGGCCCTGCAGCGAGGTCAGCAGGCGGGTGTTGTCGCGCTGGTGCAGGCCGATCGACGGCTCGTCCAGCACATACAGCACGCCCGTCAGGCCCGAGCCGATCTGGCTGGCCAGCCGGATGCGCTGGCTCTCGCCGCCGGACAGGGTGCCCGAGCCGCGCGACAGGTTCAGATAGTCGAGGCCGACATCGACCAGGAACCGCAGGCGATCATTGATCTCCTTCAGGATCCGCCGGGCGATCTCCATCTGCTTGTCGGTCAGCTGACCTTCCAGGCCGGCGAACCAGTCGCGGGCCGGGCGAATGGCCAGCATCGAGACCTCGGCGATGTCCATGCCGGCGATCTTCACGGCCAGGGCTTCCGGCTTCAGGCGCTTGCCGTGGCAGGTCTCGCAGGGCGTGTCGGACTGGTAGCGGCCCAATTCCTCGCGCACCCAGCTCGAGTCCGTCTCGCGCCAGCGGCGTTCCAGGTTCGGCAGCACGCCTTCGAAGGGCTTCTCGACCTCGTACTTGCGGGCGTTGTCGTCGTAGACGAACTTGATCTTCGTCCCCTTCGACCCGTTCAGCACCACGTCGCGCGCGTCCGGCGACAGCTTGTGCCACGGCTCGTCCATCGAGAAGCCGTAGTGGCGGGCCAGGGCCTGCAGGGTCTGGGTGTAGAGCGGCGACGGACCCCGCGCCCATGGCGCGACCGCGCCCTTGTGCAGGCTCTTGTCCTTGTCCGGAATGACCAGGTCGGCGTCGAAGGCCAGCTTGGCGCCCAGGCCGTCGCAGACCGGGCAGGCGCCGGCCGGATTGTTGAACGAGAACAGGCGCGGCTCGATCTCGGCGATCGTGAAGCCGCTGACCGGACAGGCGAAGCGTTCCGAGAACAGGATCCGCCTCGGCTCGGTCTCGCCTTCTTCGATATTGGCGAACTCGGCGACGGCCAAGCCATCGGCCAGACGCAGGGCCTGCTCGATGGAGTCGGCCAGGCGCTGCTCCATGTCGGGCTTGGTGACCACGCGGTCCACGACAACGTCGATGTCGTGCTTGAATTTCTTGTCGAGGATCGGCGCATCCTCGATCGGATAGTATTCGCCGTCGATCTTCAGCCGCTGGAAGCCGGCCTTCTGCCACTCGGCGATCTCCTTCTTGTACTCGCCCTTGCGGTCGCGAACGACTGGGGCCAGCAGATAGAGGCGCGTGCCTTCGGGCAGGGCGGTGATCTTGTCGACCATCTGGCTGATGGTCTGGCTCTCGATCGGCAGGCCGGTGGCGGGCGAGTAGGGGACCCCGACCCGCGCCCACAGCAGGCGCATGTAGTCGTGGATCTCGGTCACCGTGCCGACGGTCGAGCGCGGGTTGCGCGACGTCGTCTTCTGCTCGATCGAGATCGCGGGCGACAGGCCCTCAATCAGGTCGACGTCGGGCTTGCTCATCAGCTCCAGGAACTGACGCGCATAGGCCGACAGGCTTTCCACATAGCGGCGCTGGCCCTCGGCATAGATCGTGTCGAAGGCCAGGGACGACTTGCCCGAGCCCGACAGGCCGGTCAGCACGACCAGCTCGCCACGCGGGATGTCGACGCTGACGTCCTTCAGATTGTGCTCACGGGCGCCGCGAACGCGGATGAAGTTCAGTTGCTCAGCCATGTTTTCCGGAACGTTGGACCGCGACATTGGTCGCAGCGCAGCGGCTATATGTAGGGCTCAGGGCGCGAATTAACACAAGAACAAGATGCGAACAAATGTCGCGCGCGAGAGGCGCCGTTTCTGCTGACAGTGGATGTCAGCAACCCGCCTCTCGTAGGGCGCCGCTCGGCCGGGTAACGAGCCTTAATCCAACCGCGCCGCGGCCAGGATCGGGCCGCCGTCCGGCGCCTGGACCAGCACCGCCGTGCGATACGCGGGGTCGGGCGAAGCCGGCGGGGTGAAGCTGACGGCCGCGCCGTTCCAGGCGCCCAGGCGGGTCAGCTGCCGGACGATGTCGCGGTGGGGCAGGGTCTTGCCGCCGTTCTCGCCGCGCTGGATGGACACCCGCTGCACGCGCGGGTCGTAGCGCACCAGCCAGACGTCCGCGGGCCGGTTCGGCGTGCGGCCGGCGGCGATCTGGACACTGCCCGAGGCGCTGGCGATGCGGGTCTCGTTGACCGGGCGGGCGTTGCGCAAAGCGCTGTCCACCTGGCGCGGATCCATACCGACGACGCTGTCACGCCCTTCGATCACCATCTCGGGCGTGCCCAGCTGGACGCCCAGCGCCCGGGCATAGGCGCGCTGGCGGTCGGTATAGGCCTTGGTGGCGAAGGTGTCCTTCCAGCCCAGCTGATCCCAGTAGGTGACGCCGAAGCTCAGGGCCAGCACATCGGGGCGGCCGGCGATGGCGTTGAGATTGGCGTTGGCCGGCGGGCAGGACGAGCAGCCCTGGCTCTGGAACAGCTCGATCACGACGGGTCGGTCAGCGGCGACGGCCGGGGTGGCGGCGGACAGCAGAGCGAGGGCGGCGAACACGGGCTTCATCGGAAACCTCCGAGGGTACTGGAGGTGATTACGAAGCGCGCAAGGTCGAGGTTACAGGGGCGCGCGACGAAAAAGCGACGAACCCGCTTCTCCCCGCCCACCTTGGCCGTTGAGACTCGTTAAACCCTGTTTGGAAGCGGGTTCTTCAGTCCACGCATGATCTAACCGCCACGATCGGGCGGGGGCTCGACCTACTAAGGGACCGAGCCATGGCCAAGAAGGCCGCCAGCGAAAAGCAGGAAGCCAAGCAGGACGCGTTCGACGCGCTGAAGGGGCCCAAGCAGCGCTCGATCATCATCGACATGATGGTGTTCTGCGGCGGGATCGGCTCGCTGGTCTGGGTCCTGCGCGAGATGGCGGCCTCCTAGGCCCTCAAGCCCTGTCGATCCGCGCGGCGTAGCAGCCCCACTTGGCGTAGTGGGCGTGCAGATAGGCGATCTGCGGATCCTCGAACAGCGTCGCGATCAGGGCGTCGGCCTGGGCGCCCTCGACGATGTCGGCGGCGCGCATCATGCCGTCCCGGTCGAAGGCGCGCAGGGCCAGCAGGCGACGGCGCAGGGCGGGCGGCATCTCGTCGACCGTAGCGACCGGCTCGACCCCTTCGCGCACGAAGATCGCGTGGCTGGCGCGGAACGGCGTCGGCGCGGACTGGTGCTCGTAGTTGACCAGGATCAGGGTCTCGCCCGGCTTGGCGTCGTCCAGGCTGACGCGGCAGGGAAAGCCCAGCGGCGCGTCGGCGACGACGCGGCGGGCGCCGTGGGCGACCAGCGTTTCGTCGTCCATCGAAAACAGCGGTGCGAACGGCTCGGCGGGCAGGCTGGTGACGGCGTAGGTCATGGGGGAACTCCTCTGTCGCCACTGTTGTCGCGCCGCGGAGCGTCTGGCGACACCCGATCCTTGCGGTTGCCGTTTGCGGCGGCTCCGCTTGCTCAACTGGGCCCACGGGCGTAGAAGCCGCCCCTTCCCATTCAATGGAGGCCGCCATGATCAGCAAGCCGGAAGACCGCTTCGTCCTTCCCGTTTCCCTGACCGTGGGGTCGCATGTCCTTCGTCACTCTGGACGCCGTTTCCGCTGCCACGCCTGACGGCCGAATCCTCTTCGACAATCTGAACCTTTCCATCGGGGCCGAGCGCATCGGCCTGGTGGGCCGCAACGGCGTGGGCAAGAGCACCTTGCTGGCGCTGACCGCTGGCCTGCGTCCGCCGCTGGCCGGCACGGTGGCGCGCGCCGGAACCGTCGCCACCCTGGACCAGACACCGGACCTGTCGCCCGGCGCGCGGCTGGTCGACCTGCTGGGCGTCGGGTCCGACTGGGATCGCCTGGCCCGCATCGAACGCGGCGAGAGCGACGAGGCCGACCTCTCCGACGCCGACTGGGACCTGCCCGCGCGGCTGGACCAGGCCCTGGCCGATGTCGGGCTTTCCGGCCTGGATCCCGAGCGGTCGGCCAGGGCGCTGTCCGGCGGCCAGGCGACGCGGGCCGGCCTGGCGCGGCTGCTGATCGCCCGGCCCGACGTCCTGCTGCTGGACGAGCCGACCAACAATCTCGACGCCGAGGCGCGCGAGATCGTCGGGCGGGTGCTGACCCGCTGGCGCGGCGGGGCGGTGGTGGTCAGCCACGACCGAAGCCTGCTGCGCGGCATGGACCGGATCGTCGAGCTCTCGTCCCTGGGCGCGCGATCGTACGGCGGCGGCTGGGACCTCTATGCCGAGCGCAAGGCCCTGGAGGCCGAGGCCGCTCAGCGCGACCTGGACCACGCCGAACGCGAGGTCCGCCGTGTCGCCCGCGAGGCCCAGGTCGCCCGCGAGCGCAAGGAGCGCCGCGACGCCGCCGGCAGGCGCTTCGCCGACCGGGGCGGCACGCCCAAGATCGTGCTGGGCATGATGGCTGAGCGGGCCCAGAACAGCGGCGCGCGCGAGGGCAAGCTCGCCGACAAGCTGGCGACCCAGGCCAGCGAGGCGAAAGCCTCCGCCGAGGCCCGCGTCGAGCGCGCGCGGCCCCTGGGCTTCGACCTGCCGTCCAGCGGTCTGCCGGAGGGGCGCGGCGTGCTGGCCTTCGATGAGGTCGCCTTCGCTTGGCCGAACGGGGCGCCGGTGATCGAGGGCCTGTCGTTCCGGATCGCCGGGCCCGAACGGGTCGCCGTCTCCGGTCCGAACGGAGCGGGCAAGACGACCCTGATCCGCCTGGCGACAGGCGACCTCACACCGACGGCGGGCGAGGTGAAGCTGTCCGTCCCCGTCGCCCTGCTGGACCAGCGGGCGGCGCTGCTGGACGACGACGAGACCATTCTCGAGAACTTCCGACGCCTGAACGCGAAGGCCAGCGTCAACGACGCGCACGCGGCCCTGGCCCGGTTCCTGTTTCGCAACACCGCCGCCCACCAGGTCGCCGGAACCTTGAGCGGCGGCGAGCGCTTGCGGGCGGCCCTGGCCTGCGTGCTGTGCGCCGCCGTCCCGCCGCAGCTGCTGATCCTGGACGAGCCGACCAACCACCTGGACTTGGCTTCGATCGAGGCCGTCGAGGCGGCGCTGTCCGGCTATGACGGGGCGCTGCTGGTGGTCAGTCACGACACCGACTTCCTGGCCGGGATCGGCGTGGACCGGACGATCGCGCTCAAACCTCGTGACGGCGTCAAGGATGTCCGCTAATTCTATGTGACCGGTAACATAAGGCTCGATCCGATGACCCGGCAACGCAGGGAAGACGAGATGGACGGCGGTCGGGACCACCCGCTTCGGGTGACATTGAGCGAGTTGATGCACTTGCGGGCGCTGCCTTTGGACCGGGCGCCGGTCCGCCTGCGCCAGTGGGTCTATCTGGTCGAGGCCGAGGATCGCGCGCAGGAGGCGGCCTTCGTCGCGCTGTTCGCGCCGGGCCAGGATCCCGCCGCTGGCCGGGTCGTCGTCGCTAACGACGACGGCGGCTGGCTGTGGGAGCGCCACCAGGAGTTCTCGACCTGGACCTGGTTCGGCTATGGAGCGTTGGGACGCGAGCTCGGTTTCGAGCCCTTGCCCGAGGAGAGCTTCTTCTGGCTCGACGGCGCGCCGGGCCAGGTGTTTCGGGGCGTGGAGATCTCGGTCTCGGCCCCGGGGGCGAAGCCGCCGACGGATGCGGCCTTGGGCCGCCACATCGATCTGCAGCGCTGCGTCTCGTGCGAGGCGTTCGACGGCGCCGCGCGGATCTGGACCGACTTCCGCCTGCGCGAGGGCGGGACGGGACGCATCCATGTCCACAATGTCAGCCTGGCCAATGACGAGGTCTCGCGGCTGGTCCAGACCCTGCTGGAGATCGGCAACTATCGGAAGCTGGCCCTGATCGGCTTTCCGCCGGCCCGCGAGCTGCTGGCCTGGCTGGATGGGGCCGAGGCGCGGCTGGCGGCCATCACCAGCGGCCTGGCCGCCGGCGAGGACAGCCAGAGCGTCCTCGCCCATCTCCTGGCCCTGTCGGCCGAGGTCGAGCTGAGGGCGGCCAGGAGCCGGTTCCGGCGTGGCGCGACGGAGTCCTATCACCGCCTGACCATGGATCGGCTGGAGGCTCTGCGCGAGCGACGCGTGGCCGGCCATTCGACCATGAGCGAGTTCATCGCCCGCCGCCTGCTGCCCGCCATGCGCACGCGCGAGGCGGCCGACCGGCGCCTGGACGACCTGTCGCTGCGCGTGGCCCGCAGCGGCGACCTACTGCGCACCAAGCTGGGCCTGGCCCAGGACCGCCAGAACCAGGAGACCCTGCGCGGCATGGACGCCAGCCTGCAGCTGCAGACCAAGCTTCAGGGCTTGGTCGAAGGGCTGTCGATCTTCGCGGTCGGCTATTACGTGCTGGGGCTGCTGGGCTATCTGCTGAAGCCGTGGCTGCATAACTGGCCGGGCGGCGCCGAGCGGGTGCTGTCGGCCCTGGTCCCGCTGGTGCTGATCGCGGTGGCCGCCAGCCTGCACCGGCGCAAGAAGCGGTTGATCGACGGGGCGGAGTAGAGGCTTAGTCCGCGCTTGGACCTTGAAGCCTTCATCCAAGACCGCCTGCCGCTGGAGCCCGCGCCCGGCGTCCCGGAGATCCGCCTACATCGGGCCGGACCTCGCAGCGGGCTGATGCGCTTGGCGGACGCCGATCCGGACTTCGGTTCGCCCTATTGGGCGCGGCCCTGGGGCGGTGGATTGGCCTTGGCGCGGCACGTCCTGGACCATCCGGAAGTCGTCGCCGGCAAGCGCGTGCTCGACCTCGGCGCGGGCTCGGGCCTGGTGGCCATCGCCGCCGCCTTGGCTGGGGCGGGGGAGGTGAGCGCGGCCGATGTCGACCCCTATGCGGTGAGGGCCACCCGCCTGAACGCCGCCGCCAACGGCGTCGCGGTCGAGGCGATCCACGACGACCTTACCGCCGCCGAGCCGCCGGACGTCGATCTGATCCTGGTGGGAGACCTGTTCTACGATCCGGATCTGGCGGCGAGGGTCTCGGGCTTCCTGGCGCGCTGCCTGGCGAGCGGGATCGAGGTGCTGATCGGCGACCCCTGGCGCACAGCCCTGCCGACCGACCGCCTGGGGGTCGTGGCCGAGTATCCGGTAGCCGACTACGGCGACCCCGACGGCGCGACGCGGGCCGCGGCGGTGTTCGCGTTGAAGGCTTAGGCTTTCCGGTTCAGCGTGATCGCCGAGCCGACCTGCGGGCGGTCGTTGATCATCGCGCCGGCGCCGTAGGTGGTGGCCGGGGCGGCGCGTTGGTTGGCGATTTCCTGGGCCACGGCGTGGACCAGGCCCTCGGTCACCGTCTTGGCGGCGCTTACAGCGCGCGCCTGGCGGGCCAGGACGGCGTCGAAGGCCTCGGTGGCGCGCATCAGGCGCTGGCGCAGTTCGGGCCGGGCCATCTCGACCAGGGCGACATTGGCCCGCACTCGCATCGACTCGTGCCGATAGACATTGGCCAGCTTGGCGGTCTCTTCGACGTACTGCGCCGCCTCGTGCGGGCGGTGGGTCTCGAAGGCGTTGGCTTCCTTGGCGATCAGGTCGGTCAGGCGTTCGGTCAGCAGGATCAGCTGATGGACGCGATCGTCGGCGTCGACGGCGGCGATGGCCATGGCGGGTTACTCCTTCAGACCCTGAAGCTTCAGCATTTCGCGCTGGATGGTCGAGGCCAGGCCGATGCCGCCGGCCTGGGTGACCTGCTTGGACATCGCATCGGTCAGCACCGACTTGAACATCGCCTCGCCCTGGCCGCCGCCGAACGGTTCGGAGGTTTTCACGCCCTCGAACATTTGCTGCATCATCACGTTCATGAACGAGGACTCGAAGTCCTTGGCCGTCTGGCCGATCTTGGCGCGCTTGGCCTTTTCCTCGGCCGACATCACGACCTGCTTGCCAGCCACTTGGGCGGCGGCGGCGACCGCGTCGATCTTCGAGGCGACGTTGGTCAGGGCGGAGAGGGCGCTCATCACATCACCTCGATGTCGGCTTGCAGGGCGCCCGCGGCCTTCACGGCCTGCAGGATCGAGATCATGTCGCGGGGCGTGACGCCCAGGGCGTTGAGGCCGCCGACCAGGCTCTTCAGCGACGGCGAGCCGCCCAGGGTGATCAGCTTCTTGCCCTTCTCCTCGTCGACGCTGACCGTCGATTGCGGGACGACCCGGGTCTGGCCCTGGCTGAACGGGGCCGGCTGGCTGACGGCCGGGTTTTCCTGAACCGAGATGGTCAGGTTGCCCTGGGCGATCGCCACTTGGCTGATGCGGACGTCGTCGCCCATGACGATCACGCCGGCCACTTCGTCGATCACCACCTTGGCCGGGCCGTCGGGCTCGACTTCCAGGTTCTCGATGTTGGTCATGAAGCTGATCATGTCCGTGCCGGGAGGCGGGCGCGTGGCGATGATGGTCGGGTTCTGGGCCTGGGCGCAGCCGGGAAACTTGCCGTTGATCGCGTCGGCGATGCGGCGGGCGGTGGTGAAGTCCGGATTGCGCAGGGTCAGGCGCATGATGTCCATATTGACCATCTGGAAGCCGGTTTCGCGCTCGATGACGCCGCCGCCGGCGATCCGGCCAGCGGTCGGAACGCCCTTGGTGACCGAGCTGCCAGAAGCGCCGCCGGCCGAGACCGAGCCGGTCTGCACGGTGCCTTGGGCGACGGCGTAGGTCTGGCCGTCCGCGCCTTGCAGGCTGGTGACCAGCAGGGTGCCCCCCAGCAGGCTCTTGGCGTCGCCCAGGGTCGAGACGGTGACGTCGACCTTCGAGCCCGAGGCCGAGAACGGCGGCAGGTTGGCGGTGACCATGACGGCCGCGGTGTTCTTGGTGTTCAGATTGCCGTCGCGGACGTTGACGCCCTGGCGCTCCAGCATCGCTTCCAGGCTCTGCTTGGTCATCGGCGCGTTGCGCAGGCTGTCGCCCGAACCGTTCAGGCCGACCACGATGCCGTAGCCGATCAGCTGGTTCTCACGAACGCCCTCGAAGGCGACGATGTCCTTGATCCGCGACTTGGCGAACGCCGGGCCCGCGACCAGGGCGGAAACGGCGGTCAAGGCGATCAGAGCGGTGCGAAAGAATGAACGCGGCATGATAGTCCCGTGGCGGGGAGACGTCCCCGCGCCGCCCCATGCCAGAAGCGGGCCAGTTTCCCGAACGCCCTCAGGGCCTTGTGACTCAAGGGATTCCGGATTCGGCGGTGGTCCGCCCGGCGCCGAACGGCAGATTCTGCCCGGCATTAACCATACTTCAAGCGCCCCATCGGATTATGATCCGGCATGTGAGATGAGTGACTCGCACGCGTAGGCTTTTTGGAGCTGTCGGATGAAGGTTTCCAGCACGGGGGGCGTAGGCGCGACGGGCGCGTCGCGGGCCAAGCCCGCCGGCGGTTCGTCGAGCTTTTCCCTGCCTTCGGTCAACGCCGCCAGCGGCGCGGCCAGCACCGCCTCGGTGGGCGGGCTGTCGGGGGTCGGTTCGGTCGACGCCTTGCTGGCGCTGCAGGAAATGGGCGCGGTCGGCAATCCGCTGGAGCGCAAGCGCCGCGCGGTGCGTCGCGCCGAGCACATCCTGGACCTGCTGGGCGACGTGCGGATCGCGCTGATCGACGGCGACATCTCGCACAGCACCCTGGATCGCCTGTCGAAGGCGATCCGCGAGCAGCGCGAGGCCACAGACGATCCCGGCCTGGAGGGGATCCTCAACGAAATCGAGACGCGAGCGGCGGTCGAATTGGCCAAGCTTCAGGCGCGGGGACGCTGACATGGCGAGGGCGGGGATCAAGAACGTCGTTCGATCCTGCCACGCTTGGCCTTCCCACGCGTTTTACATTTGTCGCCGCCGCGATCGCGGGCCTGGCGTGCGTCTGGCGCGAACTGAACGCGCCACTCACGCGAGGTTCATTGAACGCGGCTCACCTTTTGCTATAAGCACGCAGCCTTCGAGGGCTGAGTTCATTGGGGCGTGAGGCGTTGATGCAGACGGCCACTGTTCTAGCAGAGAAATCGGACTACCGTCCTTCCGAGGACGAGCCTTTTATGAATGATCGGCAGCTTGAGTATTTCAAGAACAAGCTGCTGGCCTGGAAAGAAGAGATCCTCCGCGAATCTCGCGAGACGGTTTCCCATCTCCAGAAAGAAACCGAGAACCACGCCGATCTCGCCGATCGCGCGTCCTCGGAAACCGACCGGGCTCTCGAGCTCCGCACGCGCGACCGCCAACGGAAGCTGATCTCCAAGATCGACCAGGCCCTGCGCCGCGTCGAAGACGGCTCTTACGGCTATTGCGAAGAGACGGGCGAGCCGATCGGCCTGGCCCGGCTGGACGCCCGCCCCACGGCGACGCTCAGCCTGGAAGCCCAGGAACGCCACGAGCGCCGCGAACGCGTCCACCGCGACGACTAAGCGCTTCTTACGGCGACTGATGTGTTTCCGAGCGGCCTTGGGGGAGACCCCGGGGCCGCTTTTGTTTGGGCGCGCGGTTCTGAGGTCGGCTTTCGACCCGTTGTCGGCCTAAGCGGATACCGCTTAAGCAAACGCCTTCGCCAGTATCGCCGCGACGATCGAGCCACCGAGTACGAGCCCGACGATGGGCGCGCGGGGGTGCGCCACATTGATCGTCCACCCCATCACGGGAATACGTTTGGGAACGAGAAGCCGAGGGTCGTCAGGCCCATGGTAAAAGCCGAAACCGTCGTACCAACCGTTCATCTCGACATCTCCGAACCGCCGGATTTTGCCAGACCAAACGTCCGCTAGCCACCCAAACCCGCCACTCAGAACGGCCGTCGAAACGCCCTCACCCCAGCGGCATGAACGCGTCGATCTTGTCCAGCGCCGACAGCGGCGAGCGGATCGAGCAGCGCAGGCCTTCGGCGCGGTATTCCACCGCGACCGCGCCGCCCAGCTCGTTGGGCAGGGCCATTTCGACGATCCGCGAGCCGAAGCCGCGGCGCTCGGGTTGACGCACGGGCGGGCCGCCGCGCTCGGCCCATTCGATATAGAGCTCACCGCCGTCTTCGATCGACCAGCGGATGTCGACGTGGCCGGCGGGCGCGGAGAGGGCGCCATATTTCAGGGCGTTGATCGCCAGCTCGTGGAAGGCCAGGGCCATGACCACGGCCGGCTTGGGCGAGACCTTCAGATCCTCGCCGGTGATGGTCAACTGGCCGGGATTGGAGCGGTAGGGGGTCACCGAGCCGTCGACGATCTGGCGAAGGCTGGCCGCCGACCAGTTCTGGTCGGTCAGCACGTTGTGAGTCGCGGCGATGGCCATCAACCGGCCCTCCAGCGCGTCGCGCACCGAGGGCTCGACCCCGGCGTTGCGCAGCGACTGCTTGGCGATCGACTGCACGGTGGCCAGGGTGTTCTTGACCCGATGGTTCAGCTCGTTGACCAGCAGCTGGCGGTGCGCCTCGGCGGTCCGTTCGCCCGTGACATCGCGCGAGGTGGCCAGGACCCGGGTGACCTGGCCGTTCTCCAGGATCGGCGAGACGGTGGTGTCCCACCAGCGCGGATGGCCCTTGGCCGTGGGGCAGAAGGCGCGAAAGGCGACGGCGTTCCCGGCCTGGGCGGCCCGCAGCGCCTGCTCGACGGTGTCGCGGCTCTCGGGCGGCCACATATCGGGCCAATAGCGCCGCCGGTTGCGCCCGTCGAAATCCTCGATCTCGAACAGCGACTTGCCCTGGGCGTTCATATACTCGATGACGCCGTCGGCGCTGATGACGCGAATACAGTCCTGGCTGGCCTCGACGACACTGAGGAAATAGACCCCGGCGCCCTCTAGAACGGTCTTGTCAGATCCCTCGTCGGCCACCACTTGCCCCTGTCACCATGGCCATGATCACCGGCTGGCGAACGAATTCAAGCTGCGCCATTCGTCTTTCGCGGGAACATGCTTAAGGCGAGGCGTGTTCGCGATGAACGGTGAAGCGGCGAAGGAGGCTCGATCCATGTCCCAGGTCGTGTGCGTGGCGTGCGGCGCCGGCAATCGCCTGCCGCAGGATCGCGACCCGTTGTCGGCCAAGTGCGGGCGTTGCAAGGCGGCCCTGTTCACCGGCGCGCCGACGGCGGTGACCGGCGCGGACCTCGATCGCCATCGCCGCCTGACCCGAGGCGTCGCTCTGCTGCTGGACGTCTGGGCGCCGTGGTGCGGGCCGTGCCGGACCATGGCGCCGAGCTTCGAGGCCGCCGCCCGCCAGCTGGAACCGGCCGCGCGGTTGTTGAAACTGGATTCCGAGGCCGAGGGCGCGGCGGCTGGCGCGTTGAACGTCAGCAGCATCCCCACCCTGATCCTGTTCAAGGATGGCGCGTCGATCGCGCGACAGGCCGGGGCGATGAGCACCGCCCAGATTGTCGACTGGACCGGGCGGGCCCTGGGTTAGGGCGGATCGACATTCATCGACGTCGAGAGGCTCTTCGTCTTCCAAGCCCGCTCATCCCCGCTTTCGCGAGGATGAGCGAATTTTTGATAGCCAATCCCGATGTCGATCCGCCCTAGGCCGTCAGCGCCGCGATCAGCGCCTTCACCCGCGCCGTGTTCGCCAGGGTGGAGCGGGTCACGGCCTGGATACGCCGGGTCAGGGTCAAGTCCGCGACGGGCCGGCCGACGACGCCCTCCGCGCCCGAGAACGCGAGGGCCATCTCCGGCGCGAAGCCGACGCCCAGGCCCGCCGCTACCATCCGCAGCATCAGATCATAGTCGTCGATCGTGTGGACGATGCGTGGGGAAAAGCCGGCCAGGGCGCAGGCGCGCTCGGCCAGACGATGGTCGTCCGATTGTCGCGAGCCGACGATCCAGTCGGCGTCCGCCAGGTCGCGCAGGTTGACCGGCCCTTCGCCCGCCCGATCGATGGGCACGGCCAGCAAGACAGGCTCTTCCAGGATCGGAAAGGCCGACAGCCCTGCGGCGTCGCCACGCGGCGTCAGGCTGTAGGCGAAGTCGATCACCAGATCGCGGCGGCCCTCGCGCACGGCCTCCAGGGAGTCGATCGGCTCTTCCTCGCGGATCGTCACGCGCAGGCCAGGCCAGCGGGCGCGCAAATCCAGCATGGCAGGCAGCAGCCGGGCCTTGGCGAAGCTGGGGAAGGTCGCGACCTCCAGATCGCCGTCGGGGACGTCGCGGCCGGCGCGGAGATCGAGCTCCGCGGCTTCGACGGCCTGCATGATGGTCTCGGCATGGGCGGCCAGGCGCCGGCCCTCGGCGGTCAGGCGTACGCGGCGACCGATACGCTCCAGCAACGGGGCGCGGGCCTCGCGCTCAAGGATCGCCAGTTGCTGCGACACGGCCGAGGAGGTCTGACCCAGGGTGTCGGCCACGGCGGTCATGGTCCCGAGGCGAGCTAGGTCGCGCAGCAGGCGCAGGCGGGCGAGGTCGAGCATGGCGCGGCACATCTCGTAGAAAATCTTACATTTACCCTTAGCTCATCGAAGTGGAGCTAACAAAGCGTCAGCCGTAAACGCGGGCCTCCACGTTTCTTCGAGGCTCCGAATGACCACCATCTCCCTGCTGGGCGCACCCCACGACGACTATTCCTCCCACCTGAAGGGCGCGGCCGCCGCGCCGGGGCCGATCCGCGAGGCGCTGTGGTCGGAGGCCTATGGTTTGGTCAGTGAAACGCGCGTCGACCTCGGCCAGCCTGGTCGATTGGTCGATCATGGCGACGTGATCTTTGGCGAGGGCATCGATCCCTGGGACGCCATCGAGGCGCGTGTCGGCGAAGTGCTACAGGCTGGCCATCCGCTGATCTGCCTGGGGGGCGACCACGCGGTCAGCCATCCGATCCTGCGGGCCGTCCGCCGGCGCCATCCGCGCCTGACCATCGTGCACATAGACGCTCACAGCGATCTCTACGACGTCTACCAGGGCAATCCGCGCTCGCACGCCTGCCCGTTCGCGCGGATCATGGAGGAGGGGCTGGCCGATCGGTTGATCCAGATCGGCATCCGCTGCGTGAACCCGCACCACGACGCCCAGATCGCCCGGTTCGGCGTCGAGGTGGTCGAGGCCTACCTGTGGCGGCGCAGCCTGCCGCTGAGGCTCGATGGCCCGGTCTATATTTCGCTGGATCTGGACGCCCTGGACCCGGCCTTCGCGCCGGGTGTCTCGCACCCGGAGCCGGGCGGTCTGTCGACGCGGCAGGTGATCGACATCATCCAGGCCATCGACCAGCCGATCGTCGGCGCGGACATCGTCGAATACAATCCCAGTCGCGACGTGAACGGCCTGACGGCCGGGGTCGTCGCCAAGCTGCTGAAGGAGGTCGCCGGGATGATGGTCCGGACGAACGCGTCCTAGAGCCTGTCCATTTCTGATGGAAACACCGGAACGGATAAACAGGCTCTATCTCAAACCTTTAGGGCGTGGCGGGCGCCGAAACCGCTCACACGTTCGGCTGCCACGCTCTAGGTGTTGTCGTCCGACGGTTGATCGTCGACGGGCGCGGGGCGTTTGGCGGCGGCCTTTTCAGCGGCCTTGGCCGCCTTCTGGCGCTCGCGTTCCTTGCGCTCGAAATCGTAGTTGGGTTTGCGGGCCATCCTTAGGAGCGCGCCTTGCGGGCGGCGTAGCGGGCGTCCCGCTTGGCCTTGGCTTCGGCGTTCGAGAGCGCCTTGCGCTCCTTGCGTTCGCCGCGCTTGGCCGTCAGGGCGTCGGCGGCGAGGGCGGCCTCGGCGTCGACGATCGCCTGGGCGCTATCGGCGGCGGCTTGCCGAGCGGCGGCCTTGGCGAGGGATCGGTCTGTCCGCACCTGAGTCAATTCGGCGGCGCGCATCGCGGCGCGTTCGGCGAATTGCGGATCGACGCGGGTCGCTTGCGGCTTGAACTTGGCCAACAGGGCCGCCTTGGCGTCCGCGGCCGTCTTCTGGCGCTGCGTGTGGCCGATGTCTTGAGATGGATTCATGGTCGCTTTCGTTTCCGGTCGCGCGAGGCGATCGGCGAAAAGGGGGAGACCGGCCCGGACGATCCGTCCGAGCCGGATCGATCCTTAGGCGGCGGCGGTCAGCTGGCCGGCCGACATCTTGCCGCTGCGCTGATCGCGCTCGAGCTCGAAGTTGACCTTCTGGCCTTCGTCCAGCGAGCCGAGGCCCGAGCGTTCGACGGCCGAGATGTGCACGAAGACGTCAGCGCCGCCGTCGTTGGGTTGAATGAAGCCAAAGCCCTTGGTGGAGTTGAACCACTTCACGGTGCCGGTAGCCATGGATGTATTCCTTGCATGATAGGAGACGCGCAGCCCGAGACGAGCCGCGTGATCAAATTTTCGGAGAGGATTTGGAGAGGCTCGGGGCTCGATCCGAAGAGCAAGCATGGAGAGCGGCCGAACCAGTTCGATATTCGATGAAATATACCATGCGCCGTCCCGCGACAAACGGCAAGCGGTTTTCGAATATTATTCTACATCGGCCGATATTATCCTGTAGCAATAAGGCATGACGTCCAGTTTTACGCCGTTTATCTGATGCCCATGGCCAAGATTCAGAAGATTCCACGGACCGGAAATGGCGCGCTGACCGTGGCGCGCGAGCAGGAAGCGGTGCTCTTCTCGCTGCTGGTCACCAATGGGCCCGCCGGGCGCAAGGCGGGCAAGGGCAGCCTCACCGGCGAGCCCGAGGTCCTGCGGCAGGCGTTCCGAGCCGGCGACTGTCGTCTGACCTTGGACGACGGCGTGGCGCTGAACATCGCCGTGGTCGCCCATACCGACGGCGGCGACACGGCCTATTTCGAGCTGCGCTAGGGGGCGATCGCGGGTCTGACCGCGCTTTTCGACGCATGTCCACGGGCTTATAATGGCCCAGCAAGCTTTGATTAACCCTGCGGTCCGACTCTCCGGCCATGGCTTCCAACGCGACACACGCCTTTGCCCGCACCGACCGCACCGCGCTCGGCATCTGGTGGTGGACGACCGATCGCTGGCTGCTGGGCGCGACCGCCCTGCTGGTGACCCTGGGGATGCTGCTGTCGTTCGCCTCCAGCCCGGCGGCGGCCCAGCGGATCGGCATCGACGACCAGTTCCACTTCGCTTTGCGCCAGTGCGTGTTCGCCAGCGGCGCGGCGGTGATCCTGCTGACGACCTCGATGCTGTCGCCCAAGGGGATCCGGCGGGCGGCGTTCTTCATCTATCTGGCGGCGATCGCCATCATGATCGCCCTGCCGTTCATCGGCCACAACGCCAAGGGCGCCACCCGCTGGCTGCAGTTCGGCGGCTTCACCCTGCAGCCGTCCGAGTTCATGAAGCCAGCCCTGATCGTGCTGGTCTCTTGGATGTTCTCCGAAGGCCAAAAGGGTGAAGGTGTGCCGGGCGTATCGATCGCCTTCCTGCTCTATTTCATCGCCGTGGCCCTGCTGCTGATCCAGCCCGACGTCGGCCAGACCGTGCTGATCACCATCGCTTTCGGGGCCGCCTTCTGGATGGCCGGGGTGCCGATCTCGTGGATCATGGGCCTGGGCGCGGTCGCCCTGGCCGGCCTGGGCTCGACCTATTTCCTGTTCGATCACGTGCACGCCCGCGTGCAGAAGTTCCTCAGCCCCGACCAGGCCGACACCCATCAGATCACCCGCGCCGCCGAGGCCATCCGGGCCGGCGGCCTGTTCGGGCGAGGCCCGGGCGAGGGGGTCATGAAGCGCCACGTGCCCGACCTGCACACCGACTTCATCTATTCGGTGGCGGCCGAGGAATACGGCCTGATTTTCTCGTGGGCCCTGATCGGCCTGTTCGCCTTCGTGGTGGTGCGCGGCCTCTACAAGGCGATGAAGCTGAACGACTCGTTCGAGCAGGTCGCGGCGGCCGGTCTGTTCGTCCTCCTGGGCCAGCAGGCCATCATTAACATCGCGGTGAACTTGAACATGATCCCGACCAAGGGCATGACGCTTCCGTTCATCAGTTACGGGGGCTCTTCCATGCTCGCGATGGGTTTGACGCTGGGCATGGCCCTGGCCTTGGTGCGCAAGCGCCCCGGCGCCTACGGGGCGAGCGGCGAGTTCGGCCTCGACGGCGCTTTCGCCTGACATGAGCAAGCTGGCCGTCGTCGCCGCCGGAGGAACCGGCGGCCACATGTTCCCCGCCCAGGCCCTGGCCGAGGTCTTGGCCGCGCGCGGCTGGCGCGTCGTGCTGGCCACGGACGACCGCGGCGCGCTCTACGCCGACAAGTTCCCCGCCGAGGAGCGGCTGGCCCTGTCGGCCGCCACCGCCAAGGCCAACGACCCTCTGGGCATGGTCAAGGCCGGCTTCGTCGTCATGCAGGGCGTGATGGAAGCCCGCGCGGCCTTCAAGCGTCTGGACCCGGCCGTGGTCGTCGGCTTTGGCGGCTATCCCGCCCTGCCGGCCCTGCTGGGCGCGCTGAGCCAGAAACGCCCGACGGTGATCCACGAGCAGAACGCGGTCCTGGGCCGCGTGAACCGCTTCCTGGCCCCGCGCGTCGATGAAGTCGCCTGCGCCTTCCCGACCCTGCGGATGGCCAAGCCCGCTGTGCAGGCCAGGGCGCATGTGGTCGGCAACCCCGTGCGTCCGCCGGTGCGCGCGCTCTACGACGTGCCCTACATCGCGCCGGAAGTGCAGCTGCGCATCCTGGTCACCGGCGGCAGCCAGGGCGCGCGCCTGCTGTCCGAACTGATCCCCGAGGCGATCGCCAAGCTGCCCGAGGAACTGCGCTCGCGCCTCAAGGTCTTCCAGCAAGCCCGCGCCGAAAGCATGGAAGGCGCGCGCAAGATCTATCGCAACGCCATGGTCGACTGCGAGGTCGCCCCGTTCTTCCGCGACATGGCCGGCTATCTGCGCCAGTCGCACCTGGTCATCGGCCGCTCGGGCGCCTCGACCTGCACCGAGCTGGCCGTGGCCGGCCGGCCCTCGATCCTGGTGCCGCTGAAGATCGCCGCCGACGACCACCAGCGCTTCAACGCCAAGCTCCTTGAAGAGGCGGGCGGCGCGGCCGTGTGCCTCGAGGACGAGCTGACGGTCGACGCCATGGCCGGCGCGCTCAACGCGCTGCTGAAGGACCCCGAGCGCCTGGGCCGGATGGCGGCGGGCGCGCGGAGCGTGGCCAAGCCGAACGCGGCTGAGGAGCTGGCGGACCTGGTGGAGAAGACGGCGCGGTAGGATGTGCGTTGCTGTTTTGTTCTTGTCGAGCTAAGGTTCTATAACCTGGGAAAGTCGAAGCAAAACGGGAATTGACCGCCGCCCTATCCCCGTTGTGCGGGCTACGTCGGCGAGGCCGAAGGCGCGGCGGTTGTTCACGCCTGCTGGTCAGGCGGCCCGCCGCCTAGTGAGCCATCCGAAACCGCGCTCGGCGCTCGTGCCATTGGGCTGCCGGCGGTGGGCGCTGGGATTGCACTGAGCCGTGCGTTCGGCGAGTTCGATCAACAGACAACCGGTCGGGACAAGACGCCGTTCCTGAAACTACCGGCAGGAAAGTTGGACCTTCGCGTCACCTCGGACGCCCGCCCAAAGGCCTCAGGAAACTGGCGTGGGCGCGCATACTCTCCGAGGGAACGTGGACGCATTGATGACGAATGCGGCGACCTGGAGCGCGAAGATCAGATCAAGTGCGCCACCTATGCAGCGATGTACGCCCGGGCGAAAGCTGATCGCAAGCGCATAGCCCGCATTTGCTACTCAACGGCGGCAGAACGGTGGTCCGAATGTAAGAAGAACGGTGGAGTGGCTGGCGTTAATACGCCCTTGTTTACAGGAGCTCGCTAGATGGACGGTGAGTACGTCTACTTCTCCGAACATCTTGTTCGTTATGAAGACCAGGATGGCGAGGAGCAAGAATTCGCCATCACGTTCGAATTCGGCTCTGACCATGAAGTCGAGGCCGACGGCGACGTGATCCTCGCCATGCGAACAGGCCGTGCACGGTTCGAATTCCTTGGCGACTCCTTTTCAGTTAGGGCTCTTGGTGAGAATGAGGTCCAACTCGTCTATCGCCTGATGAAGATTTGCGGCAGCCAACTGCTGTGGGTTTCGGAAAACGGACCCTTCGAGCTCTATCAATACCAACCTGGTGACGCGAAGGACGCGCTGGACTTCTTCAAGTGAAGGGAAGGGCGGTCGCTTCCGCCCCTCTGCATCCAGCCGGCGAATGAAACGGCGGCGTGGGATGAATGGTGCGAGTCTTCAAGGCTCTGCGCCCGTCTCGATCAGCGGCCGCCCGATCTTCACTGCCTCTTCGACGCTCTCCACCACCGCGACCTTCGCGAACGGCTTCCATCCATCACACACCACCTTGGCCACCGCCTCGTCCGCGCCGCCAGCCGGCAACGGCGCGAAGGGGCGCTGGTCGCCGGTCACCGGTCCCTCGCGGCCGCCGGCCCGGATGCCGCCGAACCCCGCATGGGCGATCGTGCGGGCGTCGCAGTCGATGACCTCGTGACGCCAGCCGCCCCAGAATTCTTCGGCCCCGGCCTTGAAGCCGCCCTCGGTGACCTGGAGGACGCGGAGCTTGGCGGTGCGGCCGGTCCACTGAACGCTTCCCAGGTCGACGAACACGGCGAAGCGGCCGACATCGGCCAGGCGCAGCTCAAGCGGGGCCGGAAGCGGGGCTCGGGCTAGGGCGGGCGTCGTCCACAAACTCAGCGCCAGGAGGGCGTTTCGCGGCGCGCGCAAATGGTCTAATCGGCTTTTCATGATCCAGCGTCGACGCCCCGTCCCCTTCGAACTCGGCCCCGTGCACTTCATCGGCATCGGCGGCATAGGCATGTCCGGCATCGCCGAGATCATGCTGCGTATCGGCTACACCGTTCAGGGCAGCGACGCCAAGGCCAGCGCCAACACCGAGCGGCTGGAAAAGCTGGGCGCGCGCATCTTCATCGGCCACGAGGCCAGCCACGTCGAGGGCGCCTCGGCCATCGTCTATTCCACGGCCGTCAAGGCCGACAACCCCGAGATGGTCGCCGGCCGCGACAAGCGCTTGCCCCTGGTGCGCAGGGCCGAGATGCTGGCCGAGCTGATGCGACTGCAGTTCTCGGTCGCCGTCGGCGGCACGCACGGCAAGACCACCACCACCTCGATGGTCGCGGCCCTGTTGGACGCCGGCGCCCTGGACCCGACCGTGGTCAATGGCGGCATCATCAACGCCTACGGCACCAACGCCAAGGTCGGCGAGGGCGACTGGATCGTCGTCGAGGCCGACGAGAGCGACGGCTCGTTCCTGAAACTGAAGTCGACCGTGGCCATCGTCACCAACATCGACGCCGAGCACCTGGACCACTGGGGCGACTTCGACGCGGTGAAGAAGGGCTTCCAGGATTTCATCGAGAACATTCCGTTCTACGGTTTCGCGGCGGTCTGCACCGATCACCCCGAAGTCCAGGCCCTGACCTCGCGGATCGAAAACCGTCGCCTGGTGACCTACGGGACAAACCCGCAGGCCGAGGTGCGGGTCTCGAACATCGAGATGGGTCCCGAGGGCGCGACCTTCGATATCGTGGTGTCGCCGCGCGACGGCCAGGTCGTCCGCTATGACGGCCTGAAGATGCCGATGGCCGGCCACCACAACGTGCTGAACGCCACCGCCGCCGTGGCCGTGGCCCGCGAGCTCGGCGTCGACGCGGAGTCGATCCGCAAGGGCCTGGCCGGCTTCGGCGGGGTCAAGCGCCGCTTCACCACCACGGGCGTGGCAAACGGCATCCGCGTCGTCGACGACTATGGCCACCACCCGGTCGAGATCGCCGCCGTGCTGAAGGCCGCCCGCGCCGTGACGCAGGGCAAGGTGATCGCCGTGGTCCAGCCGCACCGCTTCACCCGCCTGCGCGACCTGATGACCGAGTTCAGCAGCTGCTTCAACGACGCCGACACGGTGATCGTCGCCGACGTTTACACGGCCGGCGAGCAGCCGATCGAGGGCGTCGACCGCGACCACCTGGTCGACGGCCTCAAGAAGTTCGGCCACCGCCGCGCCCTGCCGCTGGAGAGCCCCGCGGCCCTGCCGGCCCTGGTCGCGGCCGAGGCGACCAGCGGCGACCTCGTTGTCCTGCTGGGCGCGGGCGACATCACCTCGTGGTCCTACGCCCTGCCAGGTCAGCTGGAAGCGCTTTCCAAGTGAAGGATGGCGAAGTGAGCTGGAAAAACGACCTTCCCGCCGTCCGGGGCAAGCTGCTGCTTGACGAGGCCCTGGCGCCGTTCACCTGGTTCCGGGTCGGCGGTCCGGCCGACGTGGTGTTCCTGCCGGCCGACGAGCAAGACCTGTCCGACTTCCTGAAGGCCCTGGACCCGACGGTTCCAGTGCAAGCGATCGGCGTCGGCTCGAACCTGCTGGTTCGCGATGGCGGCGTGGAGGGCGTGATCATCCGTCTGGGCAAGGGCTTCAACGGCGTCGAAGCCCTGGGCGACAACCGCATCAAGGCCGGCTCGGCCGTGCCGGACGCCATCCTGGCCCGCAAGGCCGCCGAGGCCGGCATCGCGGGGCTGGAGTTCTATGCCGGCATCCCCGGCACGGTCGGCGGCGCGGTGATCATGAATGCCGGCTGCTACGGCTCCGAGACGGTCAACGTCATCAAGTCGGCCCGGGTGATGAACCGCGCCGGCCAGGTGTCCGAGATCTCTGGAGAGAGCTTCGGCTACACCTACCGCCACAGCGCCCTGATGGGCGCCGATCTGATCGTGCTGGACGCGATCTACGAAGGGACGGCCGACCAACCCGAGGCGATCAAGGCCCGGATGGCCGAAATCACCAGCCGACGCGAGACCACCCAGCCGATCCGCGAGAAGACCGGCGGCTCGACATTCAAAAACCCGCCGGGCCACTCGTCGTGGAAGCTGGTCGACGAGGCCGGTTGGCGGGGAAAACTGTTTGGCGGCGCGATGTTCTCGCCGCTGCACAGCAATTTCCTGATCAACACCGGCGAGGCCACCGCCGCCGACCTGGAAGGCCTGGGCGAGGCGGTCCGCGCCGACGTCCTGGCCAAGACCGGCGTGCAGCTGGACTGGGAGATCAAGCGGATCGGGCGCCTCGCCTAGGGCGCCTGCCATGGTCCTGCTCATTGCTGACTCCCCCTGGCGCGAACCGGTGCTATGACTCCCGCGCCATTGGGGAGAATCCTTGCTCATGTACCGTCGTCTGTTGGCCGCCTCCGCCACCCTCGCTTTGATTTCGGGCGTTGCTCATGCCCAGGACACCAAGACCGCCGAGGGCCTGCGCGACAAGGCGCTGCTGGATCGCACCGCCTGGGAGATCACCGAGGATCTCACCACCAGCATCGGCCCGCGCATCGTCGGCTCGCCGGCCATGGAGCGCGCCAAGGGCTGGGGCGAGGCCAAGCTGAAGGCCCTCGGCTTCACCAACATCAAGGTCGAGCAGTTCGCCAAGTCGTCGTGGACGCGCGGCGAGGAGAGCGCCTGGCTGGTCGGCCCGTATCCGCTGAAGCTGAACATCGTCGGCCTGGGCCGCACCCTGCCGACCCCGGCCGAAGGCATCGAGGCCGACGTCGCGCTGTTTCGCACCTATGCCGAGATGATGGCCGCGCCGGAAGGCTCGCTGAAGGGCAAGATCGCCGTCATCACCCAGCCGATGGTCCGCGCCCAGGACGGCTACGGCTATGGCGTCGCCGGCGTCTCGCGCCGCGCCGGTCCGGCGGAAGCCGCCAAGCGCGGGGCCGTGGCCCTGCTGATCCGCTCGGTCTCGACCTCGGACTCGACCGTGCCGCACACCGGCGTCACCGGCTTTGGCCCCGACGTCGTCACCATCCCGGCCGCCGCCATGGGCGTGCCGGAAGCCGAGCAGCTTGAGCGGCTGGCCAAGAAGGGCCCGCTGCGCATCAAGCTGAAGCTGGCCTCGACCACCGACGCCAATGACGTCGCCTGGAACATCTCGGGCGAGATCAAGGGCTCGGAGAAGCCGGACGAGGTGATCGTTATCGGCGGCCACCTGGACAGCTGGGATGTCGGCACAGGCGCCCTCGACGACGCCACCGGCGTCGCCATCACCACGGCCGCGGCCAAGCTGATCGGCGAGCTGCCCAAGCACCCCAAGCGCTCCATCCGCGTGGTGATGTTCGGCTCGGAAGAGAGCGGCGGCTCGTCGGAAGCCTATGTCGAGGCGCACAAGGCCGAACTGCCCAAGATCGTCCTGGCCGGCGAGAGCGACACCGGCGCCGACCGCATCTATTCGCTGAAGCTGCCGGCCGGCGCCCAGAAGCACCCCATCGCCACCACGGCCGGCAACCTGCTGGCTCCGTTGAAGATCTTCGTGAACCGCGACCCGTCGGCCCACGGCGGTTCGGACATCGAGGGCCTGGAAGCCGCCGGCGTGCCGTCGATCGAGCTGGAGCAGGACGCCTCGCGCTACTTCGACTACCACCACACCATGGACGACACCCTGAACAAGGTGCGTCCGGACGAGCTGGCGCAGAACGTCGCCGCCTGGGCCAGCTTCATCTATCTGGTGGCCGACAGCGACATCGACTTCCGCGCGATGAAGCCGGCGAGCGCGCCCGCGGCGCACTAAGCGCTCGGAGCGCCCCCTCCGTCACGCGGCTTCGCCGCGCGCCACCTCCCCCGTTTCACGGGTGAGGAGAAACGGCCCATCCTCCCTCGTGAAACGGGGGAGGTGGATCGGCGCGAATACGCGACGAGACGGAGGGGGCGCTACAGCGTCTTCCTGTTGGCAGGCGCGCCGAGGCTGACTAGGAGTGGCAGACCATCCAGTCCCCTCCGAAGAGTCACCGCCTCCATGACCCAACCCCTGTCCGGCCGCCACATCGCCGTGCTGCTCGGCGGCCCTTCGTCGGAGCGCGAGGTCAGCCTGGTTTCGGGCCGCGAATGCGCCGATGCGCTGGAGCGGCTGGGGGCGAAGGTCACGCGGATCGACCCCGGCGCGGACATCGCCCAGGCGCTGACCGCGGCCAAGCCGGAGCTCGTCTTCAACGCCCTGCACGGCGAATGGGGCGAGGACGGTTGCGTCCAGGGCGTGCTGGAGACGCTGAAACTACCCTATACCCACTCGGGCGTGCTCGCCTCCGCCCTGGCCATGGACAAGGCCAAGGCCAAGGCCGTGCTGGCGGCCGCCGGCGTGATCGTGCCGGGCGGCGGTCTCTACAACCGACACGATGTCGCGCGCGACCATGTGTTGCAGCCGCCCTATGTCGTGAAGCCCAACGCCGAAGGATCCTCGGTCGGGGTGTTCATCGTCAAGGAAGGCGCCAACCGCCCGCCGGAAGAATTGGCCTCGCCCGCCTGGACTTTCGGCGAGGAGGTGATGGTCGAGCCCTATATCCGCGGGCTGGAATTGGCCGTGGCGGTGATGGGTGAGCCAAAAGGTCCCAGGGCGCTGGCGGTGACGGATATCCGTGCATCCACAGGTTTCTATGACTACGAGGCCAAGTACTCCGAAGGCGGTTCGATCCACGTCCTGCCGGCTCCAATCCCTGATGGCGTAAGGGATCGCGCGATGCGGATGGCCGAATTGGCCCACTCGGCTCTTGGTTGCCAAGGGGTGACCCGGTCCGACCTCCGTTATGACGACATTAACGACATTCTGGTCCTTCTAGAGGTCAACACGCAGCCCGGCATGACACCGACTTCGCTCGTTCCCGAGCAAGCCGACCACGTCGGGATCCCGTTTGACCAGTTAGTTTTGTGGATCGTGGAGGACGCTTATGCCCGCTGTAGTGCGGGGGGGACCGCCTAAGCCTAGGCGACCCCGGGCCGAAGCGCCCGCAAGTCCGAGCAAAGGCAAGCCGGCGCCCAGGGGGGCGCAGCCGGCCGCCAAGCTGCACGCCGCCAAGGGCGTGGGCCTCTCGCCCACGGTGGCCTTGACGGTGGCCGGCGCGGCCCTGGGCCTTGGGCTTGTGGTGATGTTGGCGACGGGACACCGCGCCGAACGGATCGGCGCGTCCATGGTCCATGGCGTCGACAACGGCTTCGCTTCGGCGGGCTTCAAGCTGAAGACCGTCCATATCCGCGGCGCGTCCTCGACGGCCCAGGCCGATATCCTGAAGGCCTCGGGTCTGTACCTGGACCAGCCGACGCTGGGCATGGACCTCGCCGATGTGCGCCAACGGGTGCAGGGCGTGGGCTGGGTCAAGGACGCCAAGGTGGTGCGCATGCTGCCCGACACCGTGCTGATCGCGGTGGAAGAGCGGCCGGCGCTGGCGGTCTGGCAGAACCAGGGCCGCATGAAGGTGATCGACGGCGAAGGCCGGGTGATCAGCGAGGCCGACCCGGCCCGCTTCCCCCAGCTGCCGCTGGTGGTGGGGCAGGGCGCGGACCAGGCGGCCAGCCTGATCCTGCCGGCCGTGGCCTCGCGACCGCGTCTGCGCGACCGTCTGGAAGCGCTGGTGCGGGTGGATGACCGTCGTTGGGATCTTCGACTGAAGGACGGCTCGCTGATCCAGCTGCCGGCCATTGACGAAGAATCCGCGCTGATTCAATTGGATCAGCTCGACCAACGACAGCGAATCCTCGACATGGGTTTCGCGCGGATCGATCTGCGCGACCCCGAAATGGTGGCTGTGAGACCTCGCGACGCGGCGCTGCCTGGGCAGCCAGCCGCGGGCGGGGCGTAGACGACTGAAGAGTGCTGAGGTGACGATAGCGATGTCGCGATTGGAGGAACGGAAGCAGGCACGTGAGGGCCTGAAGGCCACGCTCGTGCGCCAGCCCGCCATCGCGGCCGTCGACCTGGGCGCGTCCAAGGTCACCTGCTTCATCATGAAGGCCGACGGCGTCCACCGCGACAACCGCACCCTGACGACGGCCGGCGTCGGCTATGTCCAGTCGCGCGGCGTCCGCGGCGGCGCGATCGTCAATCTGGACGAGGCCGCGCAAGCGATCGCCCAGGCCGTGGAGCGGGCCGAGACCGTGGCCGGCGTCAACGTCCAGGGCGTCAGCGTCTGCACCGCCGGTGGCCAGCTGGCCAGCAACCGCGTCCACACCCAGGTTTCGCTCGGCGCCCGCCCGATCGGCGACGGCGACCTGTCGCGCGCCATCGCCTCGGCTCTGGCCCAGGTCCGTCTTCCCGGCCGCAAGCCGATCCACCTGCTGCCGATCGCCTGGTCGGTCGACGGCCAGCGCGGCATCCGCGATCCGCGCGCCATGTTCGGCCGCTCGCTGGGCCTGGAGCTACTGGTGGTCTCGGTCAACGAGAACATCTTCCACACCCTGGCCCACTGCGTCGAACGCGCCCACCTCAGCTTCGAGGGCGTGGTCGCCGCGCCGTTCGCCTCGGCCCTTGCGGCCCTGGAAGAGGACGAAATGGACCTGGGCGCGGTCTGCATCGACATGGGCGGCGGTTCGACCTCGGTGGCCGTGTTCAACAACGGCGCCCTGTGCCACGTCGACAGCCTGTCGGTCGGCGGCGGTCACGTCACTCAAGACATCGCGCGCGGCCTGCAGACCTCGGTGGTCGGCGCCGAGCGCATCAAGACCCTGCACGGTTCGGCGATCGCCTCGGCCAACGAGGACCGCGAGATGATCGAGGCCCCGCCGCGCGGCGACGATCCGGGCGCCGGTCCGGTCATCGCGCCCCGCTCGCTGCTCAAGGGCATCATCCAACCCCGCGTCGAGGAAACCTTGGAGCTGCTGCGCGAGCGCCTGAAGGCCTCGGGCGCGCCGGTCGAGCCGGGCGCGGGCATCGTCCTGACCGGCGGCGCCAGCCAGCTGGCCGGCGTGCGCGAAGTCGCCGTCCGCGTGTTCGATCGCCCGGTGCGTCTGGGGCGTCCGCGCCGGGTGCCGCACCTGGCCGACGCCGCCTCGGGTCCCGCCTTCTGCGCCGCCGCCGGCACGCTGCACCGCACGGCCTTCGGTCCGCGCGAGGCGGTCTCGTCCAAGGCGCTGGCCGGCGGCCCGGTCCGTAAGCGTCCGCTCGATCCCAACGCCAGCCCGATGGCCAAGGCGGCCGCGTGGCTGCGTGACAACCTCTAGCTTGAGCAGTCAGCCAAGCTTCGAAGTTTTAAGCGTGATTAACTCTACAGTTTAACCTTATTGGCCCGGTCGAGCTTCTCGGCCGGGCCTTTTGCTGCTGGCCCGCGCCCACATCGGGCAGATTCTACATTCAGCGTCGTTCGGTCGCACGCGCCTGTGGATTCCCGGGGAACCCTTGGTTCGCCTGGAGATTCTGTTGATAGACCACAATTTATCCCACGGCCGCGCTCGACCCGACCACGACTCAGATTATGCAGTTAACTGCCGATTAACGATGGTGGTTGTTCTGTTAACACGATCGTCGAGGCAAACCTGGGCGATGGGTGTCGCCGAGGTCTAGTTCGACGATTTCGGCGTTAAGGACGCGAGGGTCCCATGGCTATTTCTCTTTCCGCGCCGCGTACGACTGAACTGAAGCCGCGTATCGTGGTGTTCGGTGTCGGTGGCGCTGGCGGCAACGCTGTGAACAACATGATCGAGGCGGGCCTCGAGGGTGTCGAGTTCGTGGTGGCCAATACGGACGCACAGCAGCTTCAGTTCGCCAAGACGGACCGCCGCATACAGCTTGGCGTACAGGTCACGCAGGGCCTGGGCGCCGGCGCGCACCCGGAAGTCGGCATGAGCGCCGCTGAAGAGTCGTTCCCGGAGATCGGTGAGCACCTCGACGGCGCGCACATGGTGTTCATCACTGCCGGCATGGGCGGCGGCACCGGCACCGGCGCGGCCCCGATCATCGCCAAGTGCGCTCGCGAGCGCGGCATCCTGACCGTCGGCGTCGTGACCAAGCCCTTCCACTTCGAAGGTCGTCACCGCATGCGCCTGGCCGACAGCGGCATCCAGGAGCTGCAGCGCTACGTCGACACCCTGATCGTCATTCCGAACCAGAACCTGTTCCGCGTCGCCAACGAGCGCACGACCTTCGCCGAAGCGTTCGGCATGGCCGACCAGGTGCTGCACTCGGGCGTTCGCTCGATCACCGACCTGATGGTCCTGCCGGGCCTGATCAACCTCGACTTCGCCGACGTCCGCACGGTCATGACCGAGATGGGCAAGGCGATGATGGGCACCGGCGAAGGCGCTGGCGAAGACCGCGCGCTGATGGCCGCCCAGAACGCCATCGCCAACCCGCTGCTGGACGAAGTCTCGCTGAAGGGCGCCAAGGCCGTTCTGGTCAACGTGACCGGCGGCATGGACATGACCCTGCTGGAAGTCGACGAGGCGGCCAACGCCATCTCGGACCAGGTCGATCCGGAAGCCAACATCATCTTCGGCGCGGCCTTCGACCCGTCGCTGGAAGGCGTGATCCGCGTGTCGGTGGTCGCCACCGGCATGGACGGCGCCTCGATCGCCCAGATCGAGCCGAAGCCGGTCACCCGCAACACCACGACCCAGCCGCTGATCGCCGACACCGCGCGCGCGCCGGCTCCGCAGCCGGAACCGGCTCGCCCCACCGCCCGCTACGAAGCCGCCCGCCCGGCCGAGCGCCCATCGTCGGCCTTCGGGATGCAGCCGGAAGCGACGCCGGCTCCCGAGCCCGAAATCGTCATGGCCGCCCCGCAGCCGGAGCCGGAAGCCGAGCTCTACTACGACGAGCCGGTTGCTGAAGAGCCCCGCATCACCCAGCCGGCCCCCCGGCAGGTGACCCGCATCGTCGACCCGATGGTCGATGACGGCGCTTCGGACGAGCCGCTGTTCCCCGAGAACAACTATTACGAAGAGCGTCGTCCCCAGAAGCAGGGTGGGTTCTTCTCGATGTTCGGAGGCGGTCGCCAGCGCTACGAGCAGCCCTCGGCTCCGCAGCCGCAGGCCCGTTCGACCCAGAGCGCCCGTCCGCAGCTGACCCCGATCGAGACGCCGCAGGCCGACGACGGCGAAGACCTCGAGATCCCGTCCTTCCTGCGCCGCCTGGCCAACTGAAAGACGGACCCTAAGCGGGGACCAGAATGATCCGAGGACGCCCCGGGGAAACCCGGGGCGTTTTTGCATTCGAAGACCGTCGTATCGCTAGGGAGCGACGTCCAACTCGACCGGGGTCTTGCGGCTGAGCGTCAAGGCGTTCGACAGTTTCTCGGCGAGTTCAGCCTGGCGGAACGGTTTGCGGATCAGGCGATCCTCATGCGTGAACGCCAAGGCGTCGGCGCCCGCGTAGCCAGTCGAGAACAGGATCGGGACTTCGGCGCGACGCGTGCTCATTTCCTTGGCCAACGAAGCGCCGTTCATGCCGGGCATCGCGAAGTCCAGGATCACCGCTTCGATATCCGCGCGCGCCTGGAAGGTCTCCAGCGCGGCGCCGCCGCTTCCAGCCTCGACGACCCGATAGCCCAGATCGCGAAGATATCCCGCGGTCACCTGACGGACGGCGTCGTCGTCGTCGACCACCAGGATCAGCGCCTGCGCGCCATGATCCGCCTCGTGACCGTGACGTTCGATCGGCGGCAGGCTGGGAACGGATGCCGCCTTGGGAAGGTAGACGCTGATCGTGGTGCCGTGGCCCACCCGGGTCTGGATCTTCACCCCGCCGCCGGACTGCTTGGCCAGGCCGAACACCTGGCTCAAGCCGAGGCCTGATCCCTTGCCGACCTCCTTGGTCGTGAAAAAGGGCTCGAACGCGCGCGCCAGCACTTCGTCCGTCATCCCCGAGCCGTTGTCGGTCACCGAGACGACGACGAAGCTTCCCGCCGGAGGATCCTCGGGCGCCTGGGGCGGGCCGGTCACGACGTTGCGCGTGCTGATCAGCAGCGAGCCGCCGACGTCCATCGCGTCGCGGGCATTGATGGCCAGGTTCAGGATCACCAGCTCGATCTGCGTGGGATCGATCATCGCCGGCCAGAGGTCGGCCGCGAGATCGGGATCTCGGATCTGGACGCTGCCGCCGATCGTGCTTTGCAGCAGATCGCGCATGCTGCTGACCGTATCGTTCAGGTCGACTGGACGCGGTTCCAGCTTCTGCCGTCGGGAAAAAGCCAGCATCTGCGCGGTCAGCCGCGCGCCGCGCCGCGAGGCTTCGCTCATCAACAAAAGCCGGCGCGTCAGGTCCGGATCATCGATCCGCTTCAGCATCTGCTCGATATTGCCGATGATGACGGTCAGCAGATTGTTGAAATCGTGGGCTACGCCCGAGGTCAGCTGGCCCACCGCTTCGAGACGCTGGGCTTGGCGCAGCGCCGTTTCGACCTTTTCACGCTCCTCGATCTGGTCCGCGAGCTGACGGTTGGCGGCCTCGAGTTCGGCGGTTCGCTCGGCGACGCGGCGCTCCAGTAGGGCTTCGCCGCGACGGATTTCTTCGAGCCGCTCGCGGGCCTCGTACTGGCGGCTGCGCCCGCGCAGGGCGGTGCGGACGGCGCTGACAAGCGTCGTTGGATGGAAGGGCCGCTCCAGGAAGCTGACATTGCCCAAGGTCGCCGACAGGCGCTTGGCGACCGGATTGCGCTCGACGCTGCCGCCGCGCTGGGTGAGCACCAGGAACGGAAAGTCCGACCAGGAGGGCTGGCCCTGAATCCAGCGCGCCAGGGGCGCGAGGTCGGCGTTGCGCAAGGCCTCGTCGACCACGATCGCGAGGCCCGCGCCGTCGTGGATCTCGAGATGCAAGGCTTCCAGGTCCTTGCAGATCGTCACGGCCACCTCGGCCTCGCGCAAGACGGCCGCGGCGATTTCGGCGTCCCGTCCGGCCGGCGCCAGCACCAGGGCGCGCTGGGAATAAGCGCCGCCTTCGCTCATGCCGAGGCGTCGCCCAACAGCCCGCTACCGTGGCCGACGAAGTTCGGAACGCCGCGCAGGATGCCCTGGAACCCCTTCAGAGGATCGCCCAGCGTTAGGCCGCTCGGGCCGATATTGAATTCGCGAATGGTCTTTTCGTGTTCGCCCGAACGTTTCTTGATCACCGAGACGGCGCGGCGAACATCTCCCAGCGCTTCGAAATAGCGCAGGAGAATGACGGTGTCGGCCAGATAGGTGACGTCGACCGGCGCCTTCATCTCGCCGACCAGCCCGTGCTGGGCCACCGTCAAGAAGGTCGAGGCGCCTTGCCGGTTCAGATATTGCAGCAGCTCGTGGATGTGCAGGACCAGGAACTGCTCCTGCGGCATCGCCGCCTGATAGCCGTTCAGACTGTCGATCACGACGGTCTTGATGCGCTGTTCGTTGACGCAGCGGCGAACGCGGGTGGCGAACTCGCCCGGCGAGAGTTCGGCGGCGTCGATCTGCTCGATGACCAGATTGCCGTCGTTCTGCATCGCCTGAAGATCAATGCCGAGCTTGTTCATCCGATCGTAGAGGAGGCCTAGCTCCTCGTCGAAGATGAACAGCGCGGCGCGTTCGCCCCGGGCGACGGCGGCGGCCGCGAAGCTGATGGAAAACAGGGACTTGCCCGTGCCGGCGGGGCCGAGGATCAGCGCGCTCGAGCCGCGTTCGATGCCACCGCCCAACAGAGCGTCCAGTTCCGGCACGCCGCTGGACACGCAGCTGCGGTCGAACGCGGTACGGTGTTCGGACGCGACGATCCGCGGATAGACCTCCAGGCCGCCGGTCTTGATTGTGAAGTCGTGGTAGCCGCCGCGGAACTGACGCCCGCGATATTTGATGATCCGCACCCGCCGGCGCTCGGCTCCATATTCCGGGGCCAGCTCCTGAAGCTGGATGACGCCATGGGCGACGCTATGCACGGTCTTGTCGTTGATGTCGGTCGTCAGGTCATCGAGCAGGAGCACGGTGGCCCCATGCTTGGCGAAATAGTGCTTCAACGCCAGCACCTGGCGGCGGTAGCGCAATGAGCTCTGCGCCAGCAGGCGGATCTCCGAAAGACTGTCGATCACGACCCGGCGCGGCTTCTTGGCCTCCACGGCCTCGAAGATCATCCGGGTCGTTTCGCCGAGCTCCAAGTCGGACGAGTAAAGCAGGCTCTGCTGCTGCTGCTCGTCCAGCAGGCTTTCGGGCGGCACCAGTTCGAAGATGTCGACGCCGTCGAGGGACCAGTTGTGCGACCTCGCCGTCCCGCGCAGCTCGAGCTCGGTCTCCGATAGGGTAATGTAGAGGCCCGTCTCGCCCAGGCGTGCGCCTTCGATCAGAAAGCTCATGGCGGCCGTGGTCTTGCCCGTGCCGGGAGCGCCCTCGAGGAGATAGACGCGGTCGCGTTCCATCCCGCCCGCCAGGACATCGTCAAGGCCCGGTATCCCGAAGCCCGCATCTCGCGTAAGCCCGCCGGCCTGGTGTCCGTCCATCTGTCTCGTCGTCGGTTTTGACCGAATAGCAACGCTCGGAGACGGACTTGGTTACATGGAAGCGCGCAGCGCTTTAGTCGATCTTCACGAACGGGGTCGAGCCGCCGGTGACCTTCGGCAACTCGCCGTTCCACTTCTCGATGGCCAGCTGTTGCAGGACCTGGGGATTGGCGCGCAGGGCCTCGCCCTTGATGCGGATCGACTCGGCCTCGCCGCGGGCCTTGGCGATGGCGGCGTTGGCCAGGGCGGTCTCCTTGGCCTCCAGCGCCTTGGCGGCCAGGGCTTCTTGCTCCAGCTGGGTCTTGGCCTGCATCTGCTGGATGATGGCGGCCGGGTAGCGGATCGAGCCGATCCAGTCGAGCTGCGAGACCGTCACCCCATGGCGGGCCCATTTGCTGGCGACGCGGGCATAGGCCTTCTGGATCACCATCTGGCGGCCGCCGCTGTACAGGGTCTCGACCCCGACCTTCTCGGCCTCGGCGGCGACGGCCGAGCGGACGTCGTTGCGGATGGGCCCGTCCAGCAACTGGTCGAACGACAGGCGATAGGTCTGGTAGAGGTTCGGGGCCGAGGCCGGATTGACCTGCAGGGTCACCGAGATGTCGGCCGTCATCGGCAGGCCGGTGTTGTCCGAGAAGGTGATCTCCTCGTTCTCGTTGCCGCGCTCGTCCTTCTCGCGGGTATAGCTGTAGGTGCGCTGGATCACCGGATATTGGATGATCCGCTCGCCGACGCCCCGGAAGTACCAGCGGGCGGGCAGGGGCTCGGGCGCGACGCCGGCCGACGAGCCCAGGGTGCGGATCTTGACCCCGACATTGCCGGGCTCGACCGTGGTGCTGTGCGACAGCACGCTGCACGAGCCCAACAGCAGGATCAGGACGGCGACCACGCCGACCAGGATCATCTGGCCTTGGCGCTGGAAGGGCGTCTTGAGCTTGCGGGACGGCGAGGCGAAGGGGCTGCTGTCGGTCATTCGGGGTCCTTGATCCTCAGGGTCTTGGAGAGGTCGCGCAGCAGGATGGACGCCAGCTTGCCGAGCGCCAGAACGCCCGCCGCGAAGGCGGCCGGCGCGGCGATCAGGCCAAGATCGGTTCCCGACCCCCACAGCGGGCCGACGATCACGCGCAGCAGAACGATCGCCAGGAACACCCAGCCGATCAGATAGGCCGTGGCCTTGGCGTAGATCACCGGCCCCTCCGCCCGTTGAACTCTCCCTATGGTAGGCCCGTAAGCTGGGCCGGACGCAAGGGGCGTCTCGCGGTCGCGGTGCGTTTGGGTTAGCCTGGCGCCTTCTGCCAACTTTCGCTGAAAACCGGTCACGATGAAGCTCACCCGCGCCGATCGGAAGATCCTTCAGATCCTGCAGGCGGACGGCAAGATCTCGAACGTCGACCTGGCCGAGCGGGTGGGTCTATCGCCCAGCCCCTGCCTGCGGCGGGTCAAGCAACTGGAGGCCTCGGGCCTGATCAGCGGCTATGTCGCGCTGCTGGATCGCCGCAAGGCCAGGCTGGACGTGCTGGCCTATGTCGAGGTCCAGGTCGACCACAAGGAGGGCGCGGCCGAGGCCTTCCAGCAGGCGGTGCTGCGCGAGCCCGAGGTGGTCAGCTGTCATGTGATGACCGGCAATTTCGACTACCTGCTGAAGGTGGCCGTGCCCAACCTCGACGCCTACGCCGATTTCACCATGAAGCGGCTGCTGAAGATGCCGGCGGTGAAGGACATCCGCTCGTCGTTCGTGCTGGAGACGATCAAGGATTCCACGGCGCTGCCATTGGACTATCTGGAATGATCATATTTGGCCGATGCTCCCGAGCTTAGTTGGCAGGATATGACCGAAACCGTACCCATAAACGTCATCATCGCCACGTTCTGACTTCCGTCTGCCGATAAGCTGCCTTCCGTCGATCATTCGCGGAAAGCGCCATGACCTCTTCCTCCGTGTTCGCCGGCCTGACGCCCAAGGCGCCGGACTCCCTGCTGTCACTGATCGGGCTCTACCGCCGCGATCCGCGCGCCGACAAGATCGACCTGGGCGTGGGCGTGTTCCGCGACGACCGGGGCGCGACGCCGGTGCTGGAGTCGGTGAAGGCCGCCGAGCAGCTGCTGCTGAACGGTCAGTCGACCAAGTCGTATCTCGGCCCTGAAGGCGACATCGGCTTTCTGGATCTGCTCAAGCCGATCATCTTCGGCGATCGCGTCAGCCACGAGGTCTTCGCGGTGCAGACGCCTGGCGGCACCGGCGCGGTTCGCCTGGCCTGCGAGCTGCTGCGGGCCGCGCGCCCGGAAATCCGCGTCTTCGTCGGCGCGCCGACCTGGCCCAACCACACCCAGATCTTGGATCAGCTGGGCCTGGAGACGGTCACTTTCCGACACTACGACCAGCGCGCCCAGCGCCTGTGCTTCGACGAGATGATGACGACGCTGGAGACGGCGCGCGCGGGCGACGTCGTCCTGCTGCACGCTTGCTGCCACAACCCGTCCGGCGCCGACTACAGCCTGGACCAATGGCGCGCCATCGCCGAGCTAGTCGGGCGCAAAGGCCTGACGCCGCTGATCGACCTGGCCTATCAGGGCCTGGCGCTTGGCCTCGAGGCCGACGCGGCTGGCGCGCGCCTGGTGCTGAAGGCGGCCGAGGACGGCCTGCTGGCCTATTCCTGCGACAAGAACTTCGGGCTCTATCGCGAACGGGTCGGCGCGCTCTACACCCTGACTCGCGACGCCGCGATCCTGGACCTGGCCGCCAGCAACATCCGGGCCCTGGCGCGCACCAACTGGTCGATGCCGCCCGACCATGGCGCGGCCACGGTGCGGATCATCCTTGAATCCGAGGCCCTGACCGCCATCTGGAAAGCCGAATTGGAAGCCATGCGCAGCCGCGTGGCCGACCTGCGTCAGCGTCTGGCCAAGGCGGTTCCGGCGCTGGCGCCGCTGGCCGGCCAGCACGGTCTCTTCGGGCTGCTGCCTCTGTCTTCCGCCCAGGTCGCCCAGCTGCGCGAGGAGCACGCGATCTACATGGCCGGCTCGGGCCGCATCAATCTGGCCGGCCTGACCGTTGATAACATCGACACGTTCGCGCGGGCGCTCAACGCCTGCCTGCAGGGAGAACCCGCATGACCCTCGTGACTGAACAGAACCCGCTGGGCCTCGACGGCTTCGAGTTCGTCGAGTTCACCAGCCCCGATCCGGCGACGATGAAGGCTCTGATCGAGCAGCTGGGCTTCGTCGCGGCCAGCAAGCACCCGACCAAGCCGGCGACCCGCTACAAGCAGGGCCGCATCAACCTGATCGTCAATGACGACACGAGCGGCCAAGTCGCCGAGTTTCGTAAGGCGCACGGCCCGTCGGCCAATGGCATGGCCTTCCGCGTCGAAAGCGTCGAGCACGCCTATGCCGAGGCGCTGAAGCGCGGCGCCAAGGCGGCCGACGCCTCGCGCTCGCTGCTGGGCGCTGACGCCAAGGTGCTGGAAGGCATCGGCGGGTCCTTGCTCTATCTGGTCGACCGCTACGGCGACGCCGGCACCATCTATGACGGCTGGGAGCAGGTTCCGGGCGCGGCCCTGGCCGAGGCCAAGAACAATGTCGGCCTGGATCTGCTCGACCACCTGACCCACAACGTCAAACGCGGCCAGATGCGCACTTGGTCGACCTTCTACCACCAGGTCTTCGGCTTCGAGGAGCAGAAGTACTTCGACATCAAGGGCCAAGCGACCGGCCTGTTCAGCCAGGCGATGATCGCGCCCGACAAGGCCATCCGCATCCCGCTGAACGAGAGCCAGGACGACAAGAGCCAGATCGAGGAGTTCATCCGCCAGTACAACGGCGAGGGCATCCAGCACCTGGCTCTGACGACCGAGAATATCTACGACACCGTCGAGAAGCTACGCGCCCGGGGCGTTAAGCTGCAGGACACGATCGAGACCTATTACGAGCTGGTCGACAAGCGCGTGCCCGGCCACGGCGAGGACCTGGAGCGGCTGAAGAAGAACCGCATCCTGCTGGACGGCAATGTCGGCGAAGAAGGCCTGTTGCTGCAGATCTTCACCGAGAACCTGTTCGGCCCGATCTTCTTCGAGATCATCCAGCGCAAAGGCAACCAGGGCTTCGGCAACGGCAACTTCCAGGCCCTGTTCGAAAGCATCGAGCTGGACCAGATCCGCCGGGGCGTGATCACGGTCGAGGCTTAGGCTTCTAACCTGTCATCCCGGCCAAGCGCGAAGCGCGCCGAGCCGGGACCGCCGGAAGCGCCGGCGCGTGCGGTGGTCCCGGGTCTGCGCTACGCTCCGCCCGGGATGACACCTTTCAAAGATCCAAGGACCCAACCATGGACCTCCGCTACCAAACCGGCTTCGGCTCCCACTTCGCCACCGAAGCCGTGGCCGGGGCCTTGCCCGTAGGCCAGAACTCGCCACAGCGCGTGCCGTTCGGCCTCTATGCCGAGCAACTGTCGGGCGCGGCCTTCACCGCGCCGCGGCACGAGAACCGCAGGAGCTGGCTCTATCGCCTGCGGCCCAGCGCCGGGCACGGTCCCTACCAGCCCTATGCGCAAGGCAAGCTGGCCAGTGGTCCGTTCGACGGCCCGGTGACGCCCAACCGCCTGCGCTGGGATCCGCTGCCGATCCCGGCGGAACCGACCGACTTCGTCGACGGCCTCGTGACCCTGGCCGGCAATCGTGACGTGGCGACCCAGGCCGGGATCGGCATCTGCGTCTATCTCGCCAACGCCTCGATGCGGAACCGCGTGTTCTATGACGCCGACGGCGAGCTCTTGATCGTGCCGCAGCAGGGCGTGCTGACCCTGGTCACCGAGATGGGCGTGCTGACGGCCGGACCCGGCCATATCGCGGTGATCCCGCGCGGCGTGCGCTTCCGGGTCGAGGTCGACGGCCCGTCGCGCGGCTATGTCTGCGAGAACCACGGCGCGGCGTTCAAGCTGCCGGACCTGGGACCGATCGGCTCCAACGGCTTGGCCAATCCCCGCGACTTCGAGATTCCGGTCGCGGCGTTCGAGGACATCGATACGCCGACCCTGGTGATCCAGAAGTTCCAGGGTCAGCTGTGGGCCGCCGAGTGGGACCACAGCCCGCTGGACGTGGTCGCCTGGCACGGCAACCTCGCGCCGTACCGCTACGAGCTGGCGCGCTTCAACACGATCAATACGGTCAGCTTCGACCATCCCGATCCGTCGATCTTCACGGTCCTGACCTCGCCCAGCGAGATCCCCGGCACGGCCAATTGCGACTTCGTGATCTTCCCGCCGCGCTGGATGGTGGCCGAGCACACGTTCCGCCCGCCGTGGTTCCACCGCAACGTGATGAGCGAGTTCATGGGCCTGGTCCACGGCGCCTACGACGCCAAGGCGGGCGGCTTCTCGCCGGGCGGGGCGTCCTTGCACAACTGCATGAGCGATCATGGCCCCGACGTGGCCAGTCACCAGAAGGCGACGGAGGCCGAGCTAGGGCCGCACAAGATCGACGGGACCATGGCCTTCATGTTCGAGAGCCGCTGGGTGATACGGCCGACGAAGTTCGCGCTGGAGACTTCCGCGCTTCAGGGTGACTATGACGCCTGCTGGACGGGCTTCCCCAAGGCCAAGCTGCCTTAACGAGAAGCCTGCCGTAACTAGAAGAAACAAAAGGAAGCGCCCATGAAGCTCGCGTCTCTCAAGGGCGGCCGCGACGGCCGTCTGGTGGTGGTGTCCAACGACCTGGCCTGGTTCACCGACGCCGGGACGGTCGCGCCCACCTTGCAGGCGGCGCTGGACGACTGGGGACGCTGTGGGGCGCTGCTGCAGGGCCTGGCCGACAGCCTCGAGCACGGGGCGGTGCCCAAGGAGCGCTTCCACGAGCACGACGCCCTCAGCCCGCTGCCGCGCGCCTATCAGTGGGTCGACGGCTCGGCCTATGTGAACCACGTGCAGCTGGTGCGGAAGGCGCGGGGCGCCGAGATGCCCGAGACCTTCTGGACCGATCCGCTGATGTATCAGGGCGCGTCCGACGGCTTCTTGGCCCCGCGCGATCCGATCCCGCTGGCCGACGCGGCCTGGGGCTGCGACTTCGAAGGCGAGGTCGCGGTGATCACCGACGACGTGCCGCTGGGCGCCAGCCGCGAGGAGGCCTTGGCCGCCATCCGCCTGGTCATGCTCTGCAATGACGTCAGCTTGCGCAGCCTCATCCCGGACGAGCTGGCCAAGGGCTTCGGCTTCGTCCAGTCCAAGCCGGCCAGCGCCTTCTCGCCGGTGGCGGTGACGCCCGAAGCGCTCGGCGACGCCTGGAGAGACGGCAAGCTGCACGGCGCCCTGCTGATCGAGCTGGACGGCAAGGATTTCGGCAAGGCCGACGCCGGCGTCGACATGACCTTCGACTTCGGGACCCTGGTGGCCCACGCGGCCAAGACCCGGTCGCTGAGCGCCGGCACGATCGTCGGCTCTGGCACGGTCAGCAATCGCAGCGCCGACCAAGGCCCGGGCAAGCCGATCGCCGAAGGCGGCGTCGGCTATTCGTGCCTGGCCGAGCTGCGCACGGTCGAGACCCTTTTGACCGGCAAGGCCAAGACGCCGTTCCTGTTGGGTGACGACACCGTCCGGATCGAGATGAAGGACGCCAAGGGCCACTCGATCTTCGGGGCCATCGAGCAGACGGTCGAGCGGGTTTGAGCGAAAACGCGCCCGCCGTCGTCGGAAGGGTCTGGGAGACGCGCGCCGGTATTAATCTCGGCCCGCTGGACCTGATCGCCGACGGTGGAGCGCGGAACTACGTGCTGCAGATTGGCGACAAGCGCTTCCACGGCTTCGTGGTCCGCAAGGGCGAGGCGGTGTTTGGCTATGTCGACCGCTGTCCGCACGCCGGCCTGCCGCTGGCGCAGCAGCTGGACCAGTACATGACGCCGGACGGCGGCCTGATCGCCTGCTCCTGGCACGGGGCGGTGTTCACGGTGGAGAACGGCGCCTGCGTCGGCGGTCCTTGCGTGGGCGCCAGGCTGACGCCGTGGCCGGTCGAGGCGCGGGACGGGCGGGTGTTTACGGCGTAGGGCCCGATCCAAACCTCAGGCGCGAGCGTCCTCGGCGTCCCGCCGCGCGGCGCGCCAGACGGCGCGGGCGGCGTCCAGGTTCATGACCGCGATGCCGAGCCCCGCGAGGATGTCGGGCCAGATCGAGCGAGTCACGACGGTCAAGAGGCCCGCCAAGATGATGGCGATGTTGGCGACCGCATCGTTGCGCGCCGACAGGAAGGCGGCCTTCGACAAGCTGCCCGCGACCGCGCGGTGGCGGGCCAGGACGAAGGCGCAGACGAGGTTGACGGCCAGGGCGCCGAGACCCGTGGCGCTCAGAGCCAGCGGTTCGGGCGGCGTCGGGGCGCCCAGCTTGCGCCACAGCGTCCATACGAAGGCCAGAACCGGGATCAGCAGGATCGCCGACAGCGCCGTTCCGACCTTGGCGCGGCGAGAGGCGCTCCAGCCCAGCGCGGCGAGGATCAGGAAATTGACCGCGGCGTCCTCGAAGAAGTCGGCGCTGTCGGCCAGCAGCGACACCGAGCCGATGCGCAGCGCCACGACCATCTCGACCGCGAAATAGGCGAGGTTGAGCAGGGCGACGAGACGGACGGCGGATCGGAACGCGGGGCTCTGGCTCATCGGCCGTCCACTACCACGCGGGCCGCGCGCGCGATATCGCCGCCGCCCGGGCAAAAGAACGGCCGCCCTCCAGGAGAAGAGGGCGGCCGAGTCATTGGGAGGAAACGCCCGAAAGGGCTGATTTCCATATAGCTGTTTGAATCGGATTTGACAACGTTGTCACGAAAATAATTTCGCGGAACGGTGAAATACGAAGCTCAGGCTGTCGCGGCTACTTCTTCTTCGCGGCCTGGACCTCGATCTCGACCAGCATGCCGTCCTGCACCAGCGAGGTGATCTGGCTGGTGATGCGGGCCGGCTTGTTGGGCTGGGTCGCGGTGCCGAAGTAGGTCTTGTAGCCTTCCATCATGCCCATGAAGTCCATCTTGCCCTCCTTGGCCGGATCGCCGACCAGCAGGACACGCATCATCACGACATCGGCCATGGTCGCGCCCTGGCTCTTCAGGGCGGCCTCGATGCGGCCCAGCACGCCCAGGGTCTGGGTCTTGGTGTCGCCGAACTTGGCCACGCCAGTGGCCTTTTCGTCGATCACGGGCGGAGTCATGCCGCTGACATAGATCATGTCATAGCCGGCGGGCACGGTGACGACGCTGGCGATCGGCGACTTGGGATCGCCGCTGTGGACGACTTCCTGAGCGTTGGCGGCGCCGGCGAGGGCGCAGAGGCCGGCGGCGAGGGCGACGAGGCGTTTCATGGGTCTCTCCGGAACAAGGTTGGGATTTCGGTTCAAAGGGATCAGTGGGCCTGTAGGCCGCGCGACTTGGCGCCGGCCTTGGCCGCGGCGCGGGCTTTGGCGACGTCGGCGGGCGTCACGGCCGAGGCCTTGTTGCCCCACGACGAGCGAACATAGGTCAGGATGGCCGAGAGATCGGCGTCGGTCAGATCGTCCTTGAAGGACGGCATGCCGGCGCGGCCGTTCAGCACGGTGGTCATCACGATCTTCGGATCGCCCTGCACGAACGGCGAGCCGGCCAGGGCCGGGAAGGCGCCCTTGACGCCCTTGCCCGTGACCTGGTGGCAGGCCGAGCAGTTGTCCATGAACAGCGACTTCCCGTCGGCCAGGGCGAGCGCGGGGACCGCGACGCCAGCGCTCCCAATCAGCAAGGGGAGAGCCAGGGCGGCGAGACGATAGGCAAAGGTCATCCGGTCCTCGAGGTCTTAGGCCTGCTGCACGCGGGCGTGAATCTTGGCGATCTGTTGCCAGGCCGACTCGATGGCGCCGGCCTGCCAGCCGCCAAGGTAGCTGAGGTGTTCGCCGGCCAGATAGAGGCGACCGTCCGGCTGGCAGAGCAGCGGATACGACTCCTTTCGCCCGTTCTCGCCCCACTCGGCCCAGCCCCCCAGATTGTACTCGGCCAGGTGCCAGCTGAAGGAGAAGGCGTTGTCGAAGTTCTCGGCATATTCCGGGAAGATCTTCTGGCCCGCCGCCACGGCGAAGGCCGCGCGATCGGCCGGGGTCTTGGCGCTGATCCGCGCCGCCTCGCCGCCGAACGCGTAGTAGCCCAGCAGCACGCCCTTCTGGCCCTGCCAGCCGTAGGAGGGCAGGGTGATCGTGTTGATCCCGGGAATGTCGTTGTAGATGTGGCCGCCGTAGATGTGGTGCTTGTCTTCCCAGAAGCGGGTCTTCATCTGCAGGCCGATCTTGTTGACCGGCGCGTAGGAGACGCCTTCCATCGCCGCCTTGAACGGGGCCGAGGCGTCCAGGTCGATCTGCTTCAGCACGCTGAGCGGGATGGTGCAGACGCAGTAGTCGGCGGTGACCTCGGCGGGCTTGCCGTCGGCGCCCTTGTACGAGACCGTGACGCCGGTCGGCGACTGCTTGATCTTCTCGACGACCGCCCCGTAGCGGATCATCGGCGCGACCTGCTTCTCGAAGGCCTTGGCGATCTGGTCCATGCCGCCGATCGGCTGCAGCATGGTGCGCTGCTGCTCGAAGCCGGTGACCGAGCTCAGGACCCGCCAGGCGTTGCTGTCCAGCACGTCCTTGAACGCGTAGGGCGGCAGCTCCTTGCCGGGGCCCGGATCGACGCCCGCGCCGGGATGAACCGCGAAGCCGCGCCCTTCCGTGCCCTTATAGGCCAGGTCCTTGGACAGGCGGCCTTCATTGACCAGGTAGGCGACGAACCGCTCGCGGTCGATCCCCGACAGCGGCGCGTCCAATTGGCCCTGGCTGGCGGCCTTCGCGACCAGTTCCGCGGTGTAGCCCCTGATATCGGCGGCGATCTCGCCCTTGCGCACCGGCTTGCCGGCCAGCGGGCCCGCCCCCTTTTCGAAATAGACGTAGGAGGCGTCGTTGTCGTTGACGAAGCTCTCCAGCGGCACGCCGAACTTCTTGGTGTAGTGCAGGGTCGAGCGGTGGTGGTACGGGATCCGCCAGGGGCCGTGGTTGATGTAGTGGCCGTCGTCGAATTCGCAGGTCTGTTCGTGGCCGATCAGGTCGGTGTGCTTGAAGCCCTTGCGCGCCGTCTGGCAGCGGCCGCCGGCGAAGGCGCGGGCCTCCAACACCTGCACCTGATAGCCGGCCTTGCTGAGTTCGTAGGCGGCGGTCATGCCCGCCAGGCCCGCGCCCAGCACGATGATCTTGGTTCCCTTCGCGCCGCCGGTCAGCTCGGGCGGCAGCTCGGTCGCCGAGGCCATGCCGAAGCCCAGGGCCTCCATGCCGGACAGGACCAGCGACATGCCGCCGACCGCGGCCAGGCTTTCGAAGAACCGACGGCGTGTGAGTACGCCACCCGCCGAAGACGCGTCCAATCCACTCATGAAATCCCCGCCGTCCTTGTTGGTCGGCCAGCGTCGCCTTGGCGCCGGCCTCGTTCCGGCGATCACGTCGCGCCGGGCGGGGACATCTCGAAATTCCAGGCCGGACGACGCAATCCGTTTTCAGTCGAGACGGAGACTGACAGTGTGGAAGCCTCGCCATTGGGCGCCTGGGGCGCGCTTTGAGCGATCGGTGTGCGTGGACGAAAGATCGCCGCGGACTCGACGAATCCCTGTTTTTCTCGCGCGCCGCGACGTCGTCATGGAGCCCTTATGAATTCGTCCGCACCCAACCCCAATCCTAGCTTGCGCCTGCGCCTGGCGCGTCCCGACGACATGCCCGTCCTGTCGGCGCTGATGGACCGTGCGATCGGCGAGCTGCTGCAGGCGTTTCTGCCGCCAGAAGGCGTGAAGGCCTCGTTCGAGATCATGGGGCTGGACACCCAGCTGATCGCCGACGGCACCTATTTCGTGGTTGAAGAGGGCGAGGCGATCGCCGGCTGCGGCGGCTGGAGCCGGCGGGCCACGCTGTTCGGCGGCGATCACTCGTCCGGACGCAACGCGGCGCTGCTGGATCCAACGACGGACGCGGCGAGGGTTAGGGCGATGTACACCGACCCCGCCCACACCCGCAAAGGCGTCGGCCGCCTCGTGCTGAACGCTTGCGAGGTGGCGGCGCGAGCCGAGGGCTTCTCCCGCGTCGAGATGGCCGCGACCATGGGCGGCGCGCCGCTGTACAGGGCGTGCGGCTATCACGACATCGAGCCGTTCGAGGCGGTGACCTCGACGGGGTATCGGGTGCCGCTGGTGCGGATGGGCAAGAGGCTCTGACAAGCAAAAGGGGCGGACCTTTCGGTCCGCCCCTTCGCGTTTCAGCCGGTCACCTCGCCTTAGAAGGCGAAGGTCAGACGGCCGTAGTAGTAGCCGCCGTTGATGCCGTACGGCGAGAAGCCCGGATACTGGGTCACGCAGCCGCCGCCGGAGGCGACGCAGGCGGTCTGGAACGCGGCCGTGAACTTGTCCGGATACTTGTTGAACAGGTTGTTGGCCCCGATCGCGGCGGTGACGCCCATCGGGAACTTGTAGGACAGCTCGGCGTCGGTGATCGCCGTGGCGCTGGCCACGGTGTTCAGCAACGGACCGGTACCCGGATCCGACAGGGCCTCGGCCTTGCCGTAGAAGGTCTCGGTCAACGACAGCGAGACCTTGCCGAAGGTGTAGAGGCCGTTCAGGCCGATCTTGTACTTCGGCGCGGCCTTCTCGAGCAGCGAGGCGGCGTTGCCGGCGAACAGGACCTGACCCGTCGGGAAGGCCGCGCTGGTGGTCGCCAGGGCGGTCGGAGCCGACTTGACCTTGGTGATCTTGGTCTTGTTGAAGTTGCCGCTCAGCGTCCAGTCGACGCGGCCGTAGTCGCCCAGGTCGGTCGGATAAGCGACCACGAAGTCCAGGCCGCGCGTGCGGGTGTCCAGGCCGTTCGAGAAGATGTTGATGCCGGTGCTGGCCACCGTGCTGTCCAGCACGTTGCCGTTGGCGGCGATCGCGGCGTTGACGTTGCTGTTGACCACCACGCCGTTGCGCAGACCGTAGACCGAGCTGGAGCCGAAGATGCGGTCCTTCAGATTGATCTGATAGGCGTCGATCGTCGCCGTCATCTTCGGGATCGGGTGAGCCACGATGCCCAGGCTGTAGTTCTTCGACTTCTCGGGCTTCAGCGCATCGATGCCCAGCAGGCGGGCCGCCGGCGAGTTCGGGGCCAGCTGCACGAAGGCGCTGGTGGGCGAGACGTTGGTGGCCGAGTAGTACGACTCCGCCAGGGTCGGGGCGCGGAAGCCGGTCGAGGCCGTGCCGCGGATCGCGAACATCTCGCTGAAGTCGTAGCGGCTGGTCAGCTTGGCGACGGTCGTGTCGCCGAAGTCGCTGAACTTCTCGTAGCGAACGGCCGCGTCGATCTTCCAGGCGGTGACCGGCGTGACGGCGACGTCGCCGTACAGCGCCCAGCTGGTGCGCGAATGGCCGCCGGCGTCCGTCTTCTGGAAGCCGGGATACGACTGCGAGCCTTCCTTGTAGGTCGAGGCCGTATCGCCTTGGCCGATGCGATACGTGTCACGGCGCTGTTCGTAGCCGACGGCGACGTCCAGCGGCGCCTCGAAGCCGACGTCGAAGCCGCGACGCAGATCGACGTTGTTGGTCCACTGGGTGGTGCGCCAGCTGCCCGCGTGGAACGAGGTCGGAGTGAAGCCCTTGGTCGTCAGGGTCGAGGTGTCGGTGTAGAGGCTGGCGTTGGCCGAGTCCTCGACGCGAACCTCGATGTCGTCCTTGCCGTAGGTCGACGAGACGTCGAGATCCCAGCCGACAAGCTTGCCCGACACGCCCAGGGTCATGGCGTAGTCGTCTTCGATGATGCGTTCACGCGGGCTGAAGCCCAGCGGGAAAGGCCTGTCGGCCGCGCCCTGCTTGCCCTGGATGCGGTTGTAGCGGCGGTAGTTTTCGTAGGCCGAGGCGTCCTTGTGCCCCAGGGTGCCGAACGAATAGACCTCGAAGTCGGCCGGAAGTTCGATGCCGGCGTTGTAGGTCAGGTTGTTCAGGCGGTACTCGGCGTCGCCCGAAATCAGGTTCAGGTTCGGATAGCCCGGGATCTGGCTCTCGACGGCGTTGTTGGCGGCCGAATAGCTGGGGCTGGCGGGATTGAAGACGCGCTGGTCGGGTAGGCCGCGGTTGGAGAAGCCGTGATATTTGCTCTCGACCGTGATGTTCAGATAGCTCTTCTCGGTCGGCGACATGCCGATGTTGATCGAACCGCCGGCCGTCTTGCCGCCGCCGTCGAAATATTCACCGCCAGTGGCCGAGATCGAGCCGCCAGAAGCGTTCTTCTTCAGGATGATGTTGACGACGCCGGCGATGGCGTCGGTGCCGTATTGGGCCGCGGCGCCGTCGGTCAGCACTTCGATGCGACCGATGCCGGCCATCGGGATGAAGCCCAGGTCCGCGGCGGCGGCGCCTTGATAGACGCCCGAGAGCACGGCGAGGTTGCCGGTGGTGTGGCGGCGTTTGCCGTTGACCAGCACCAGGGCCTGGTTGGGCGAGAGGCCGCGCAGGCGGGCCGAAAGGGTCAGGTTGGCGGTGTCGCCGCCGAACGCCTGGGCGTTGAACGAGGGCACCAGGTTCGCGAGGCCGACGCGCAGGTCGACCGCGCCCGTGCGCTCCAGCGTGCTGGTGTCGACGACTTGAACGGGGGCGGGGCTGTCGATGACACGCAGGCCCGTCTGGCGCGTGCCGGTGACAATGATGGTGTCGACTTCGGTCTGGTCGGGCGGCGTCGCCGTAGCATCAGCGGCAAAGGCGTGTGCAGAGTAACCGATAGTAATGGACAATGCCGAAATGCCCGCCAACAGTGCGGGTTTGAAACGCCGAGTCATTAATAACCCCCTCTTTGTGTTTATTGACGCGTGTTGAATGCTCCATCCATGGCGTTTTTCTCCCGACGTTTATATTTTTTGACGCAGTCACCAAAAATGCATCGGATACTCCCCGATCTATTCATGGGGAGGCACGTTCTGGCGTTCGGCAATGGGAGGGTGTCAGGAAACCGCCACAACCGCGCCGACGCCCGGTGGGCGCCGTTTTGCGCGGCGGCGGAACTCGGATTTTAGGCAGATGCGCGCGTTTCGAGCACGCGCGGAGGTCGCGCCGGGCGTCCGGCGGACCCCCAAGGTTCAGGCGACGAGGCGCATCGGTTCGGCCATTTCGTCGGTTTCTTCGGTCTCGAACAGTTCGAAGGCCTCTTCCCAGGCGGCCATCCGGGAATCGCGCAGTTCGGCGTCGTCGGTGACCCGCACGATCTGATCCTCGCGGTCGTTCCACACCAGGCCGATGTCGGTGACGCGCTCGACGTCGCGGCCTAGCAGCAGGAACATGTCGGCCTTGGCGGCGCGTTCGTGGCTGATCCGGCGCAGGGTGCGCCCGCCGCCCAGATCGCGGTGGATGTCGGCGAAATCCAGCACGGCCGAGATCATAGCCTGGTTGACGGGGGCGGCGGCCCAGGGGGAGCAGGCGAAGCGCGACATCAAGGCGTCCTTAGGTTCTCCAGTCTCGACATCCGCAGAATGTCTGGGCATTGCGACAAAAACGGTCGTATATGTCTCCTCATGAGACACGAGAAAGCGACACGCCTTCTGGACTTGGCCCGGATGCTGGCGGGTTCGGCCGAGGGGCTGACCCTGGACGAGATGGCTCAGGCCCTGGACGTCGGCCGTCGCACGGCCGAGCGGATGCGCGACGCCGTCTGGGCCGCCTTCCCGCAGATGGAAGCGATCGACGATCCGCCGACCAAGCGCTTCCGGATCCCCTCGGGGCTGGACGGCCTGTTCCAGACCCCGACCGCCGAGGAGCTGGCGGCTCTGCGCACGGCGGCCGATTCCTACAAGGCGTCCGGCGCCGAGAGCCGCGCCGCCTCGCTTTATGCTCTGGAGGCCAAGCTGCTGTCGGCCCTGCGCGGCTCGGCGCGCCGGCGCGTGGCGCCGGACGTCGAGGCGCTGGTCCAGGCGGAGACGATCGCCGTCCATGCCGGGCCCAGGCCGTTCGAGGACCAGGCGCTGCTGGCCGCCATCCGCACGGCGATCAAGGGCCTTTCGGCCCTGTCGTTCCGCTATGAGGGCGGCAGCACGCCGGGGCGGACGCGGGAGGTGACGCCGCTGGGCGTCCTGTTCGGTCGCAGCAACTATCTGGTGGCGTCGGAGGGCAAGAGCGGCAAGCCGCGCTCCTGGCGCCTGGACCGGATGAGCGATCTGAAGGTCCTCGACAAGCCGGCCCCGCCGCCCGAGGACTTTTCGCTGCAGGCCTTCGCCGACGAGAGCTTCGGCATCTATCACGACGAGATCCAGGACGTGGTCCTGCGCATCAAGAAGGAGCGCGCCGAGGACGCCTTGCGCTGGCGCTTCCACGCCACCCAGAAGGTGACGCCGGAGCCGGACGGCTCGGTGCTGGTCACCTTCCGCGCCGGCGGCATGCGCGAACTGTCCTGGCACCTGTTCACCTGGGCCGACGCGGTCGAGATCATCGCGCCCCAGGCCTTGAAGGACATGATGGTCCAGGAACTGCGCGAGGCTGGTCGCGCGCACGGGGCGTGGTAGGGACGAGGATGAACTACCGCCACGCCTTCCACGCCGGCAACTTCGCCGACCTGCACAAGCACGCGATCCTGTTGGCCATGCTCTCTGCCCTGCAGGGCGAGAGCGACGCCGTGTCGGTGATCGACACCCACGCGGGCGCGGGCGGCTACGACCTGTCCGGCGAGATGGCCCGGCGCTCGGGCGAGGCCCAGGCCGGCGTCTTTCGTCTAAAGGCGGCGATGGACGCCCCGTCGGTGTTTGACCCGTTGCTGAAGGCGGTGGCCGAGATGAACGCCGGCCCAAACGGCAGCAAGCACGGTGATCTTTATCCTGGCTCGCCGCTGCTGATGGCGCGGGCTCTGCGGCGGGCGGACCGCTACGCCGGCTGCGAGCTTCGGCCCGACGACGTCCAGATTCTGCGCCAGACCCTGGCCCCCCATGCCGGCGCGCAGGCCCTGGAAGCCGATGGTTATGCGACCGCCGTCCAGCAGGCGGGGCGGGGCGGGCGGGCCTTCGTGGTCATCGATCCGCCGTTCGAGCGGCCGGACGACTACGCGCGGATCGCGGCGACGACCCGGGCCGTCCTGGCCCGGGCCAAGGACGCCGCCCTGGCGATCTGGCTGCCGATCAAGGATCTGGAGACCTTCGACGCCTTCCTGCGCGCGATGGAAACCGTCACGGACCGGCTGCTAGTCGCCGAGCTTCGCCTGCGACCTCTGACGGATCCCATGAAGATGAACGGCTGCGCGATGGTGATGATCGGCGCGCCGCCTGCCGTGGACGAGGCGGCGACACAGGCCGGCGACTGGATCGCCGCCCGGCTGGGCGAGCCCGGCGGGCGTTCGCGCGTCTGGCGGACCTGACTTGACCGCCAACCCGCCCAGCCTTGGCGAGGCCCTGCGTGTCTGGCTGAAGATCGGCCTGCTAGGCTTTGGCGGTCCGGCCGGTCAGATCGCGCTGCTGCATCGCGAGGTGGTCGAGACCCGCGACTGGGTCGACGATGACGAGTTCGCGCGCGCGCTGAGCTTCTGCATGCTGCTGCCCGGTCCCGAGGCCCAGCAGCTGGCCACCTGGCTGGGCTGGCGGCTGCACGGGATCCGGGGCGGGCTGGCGGCGGGCCTGCTGTTCGTGCTGCCGGGCCTGGCGGTCATGCTGGGCCTTTCGGCGCTCTACGTTGTCCATGGCCATTCGGACTGGGCGGCGCCGGTGCTGCTGGGTCTCAAGGCCGCGGTCGTGGCGCTGGTGCTGCAGGCCCTGCTGAAGATCGGCAAGCGGGCGATCAAGGATCGCCTGGCCGCCATCGTCTGCGGCGCGGCCTTCGCCCTGCTGGCCTTCACCGTCGTGCCGTTCCCGTTGGTGGTGCTGGGGGCGGGCGTATTGGGCTGGGCGACGGCCAAGGGCGATGACGGCGCTTCGGCCATTGAGCCCGCGCCGTCAAAGGGGCAGGGGCGCACGGCCCTGGTCTGTCTGGCGCTATGGCTGGCTCCGATCGCGCTGGCCTGGCTCGTCGCGCCGGGCTCGACCCTGGCCTGGATGGGGCTGTCGTTCGGCGGGTTGGCGGCGATCAGCTTCGGCGGCGCCTACGCCGCGCTCGCCTATATCGGCCAGGCCGCCTCGGCGTTCGGCTGGCTGTCGGCGACCCAGATGCTGGACGGCCTGGGTCTGGCCGAGACCACGCCGGGACCCCTGATCCTGGTCTTCGTCTTTGTCGGCTTCGTCGGCGCCTTCCAGACCGCCGCGCCGGAATGGGCCTGGGTCCTGGGCCTGCTGGGCGGGTTGATGGCGGCCTGGACCACGTTCGCGCCTTCGTTCCTGTGGATCTTCGCTGGCGGGCCGCTTTTCGAGCGCTGGGGTCGGCGCCCGCGTCCGTCGCGCGCCCTGGCCCTGATCTCGGCCGCCTCGGTCGGGGTGATCGGCCAGTTGGCCCTGTGGTTCGCCATTCACCTGCTGTTCCGTGGCGGCCAGACCCTGGAGGTCGCGGAGCTGATCCGTGTTTTGCTGCCGGACCTCGCCAGCTTGAACTACGGCGCGCTGGGCCTGACCGTGCTGGCCCTGATGCTGGTCTTCGCCACGCGCCTGCCGATGCTGCTCATGATCGCGGTCCTGATCGGCGCCAGCCTGTTGTTGAAGGTGTTCGGCCTGACTTGACCCGAGGCCAGAATTTTTGCGCTTGCGAACGTATTTTCCGTGTTATGTTGCACCGCAATAGATCGCTGTTGCCCATATTCCTTGATCTTCGGGAGCGCGCCATGGTTTCGATCTTCTCCTTCCTTCCCGAGTACAAGGCCGACGAAGCCGAGGCGCGGACCGCCCCGCACCTAGCGATCGGCGCGGCCTCGCCGCTGTGGCTGATGTTCGGCGGCGCGGCCGCGGCCGGCGCGACCTACTGGTGGTGGGCGTCGCGCTGGCGTGAAGCGGTCAACCTCGAAGCCCTGATGGCTCTGACGCCGGAGCCCGTCGCCCCGCCGGCCGAGACCGTGGCCGAGCTGGAAGCCGCGCCCCCGCTGGTCGAAGCGATCGCCGAGCCGGTCGTCAGCGCCGTCGCCTTGGCCGTCCAGACCACCGAGACGGTACTGGACGCGGCCCAGGAGGTCGTCGAGACCGCCGCCGCCAGCCTGGATGTCGCCGAACCGCTTGTCGAACCGGTGGCCGAGGCCGAACCGGCGATCGCCCAGGCGGCCGAAGTGGTCGTGGAGGCTCCGGCCGAGATCGCCGAAGCGGTCACCCCCGTCGTCGAGACCGCGTCTGAAGCCGTCGCAACCGCCGCCGAAACCGTCGGTGACGACCTGACCCGCCTAGTCGGCGTTGGGCCCAAGCTGGCCGCGTCCCTGGCCGAACTGGGCGTAACGACCTTCAGCCAGATCGCCGCTTGGACGCCGGACGAACTGGCCTCGTACGACCAACTGCTGAACCTGAAGGGCCGGGCCGAACGTGACGCCTGGATCGCCCAGGCCAAGCGCTTCGCCTCGCCCGCCGAAGCCTGACTTCATCCACATTTGGCGAGACAAAGAAGCCGCCGGGCGACCGGCGGCTTTTTTTCATTCGGCGGGCAAATCTCGGACTTGTTATGCGAGGCGATCAAGCAACGCACGCACCCGTAACTGGCGGCTTGCCGTACGCGTAAAGTGTTCGGGAGGTCGCGAACCGGTCAACAGAGACGGCCACTGCGTGTCGGATGCAACAGTTCGTTCAAAATACGACGAATATGCGACGGCAAGATTGCGGCGATGTCGCGAAGCGGGTTGGGTGCCAGTGCGGTGAATCGTCGCGCCAGCGGGGGCTTGGTGGGGAGGCGTGCCGCGTAGTCCGCAATTCAAGGCGAAAAATCCTCCAATGCTCATCCATCGCAGACATCTTCTGGCCTCGACGATCATCGCGGGGCTGGCGGCGGGCGGGGCCGCTCCGGCCCTGGCTCAGACCGCGCCGCCGTCGCCGACCGATCAGGCCCAGACCGAAGTCGAGGCCGTGGTGGTCACCGGCTCGCGCATCAAGCGCAGCGCGTTCAACAGCCCCGACCCGATCCAGGTGATCTCGGCCGAGCAAGGCCAGCTGCGCGGCATCGCCAGCGCCACGGGCCTGCTGCAGGCGTCGACGATCGCCTCGGGCTCGCCCCAGGTCACGTCAGCCATCTCCAGCGCTTTCGTCACCGACGGTGGCCCAGGCTCGGAAACCGTGTCGCTGCGTGGTCTAGGCCCGAACCGCACCCTGGTGCTGCTGAACGGCCGCCGCGCCGGTCCGGCCGGCACCCGCGGGGGCGTCTCGGCCTTCGACCTGAACGTCCTGCCGCTGTCGGTCATCGACCATGTCGACATCCTGAAGGACGGCGCCTCCTCGATCTACGGCTCGGACGCCGTGGCCGGCGTGGTCAACATCATCACCAAGCGCGACACCGACGGCATCGACGCCGAGATGTTCTACAGCCAGCCGCAGAAGCACGGCGGCGAGCAGTACTCGGCCAGCGCCAGCTGGGCCAAGACCTTCGATCGCGGCTTTCTCAGCATCTCGTACGAGTACTTCAAGAAGGCCGAGCAGACGAACGGCCAACGCCCCTACACCAACTGCGGCCGCTCCTACATCACCGACTCCAACGGCAAGCGCCGGGACCCGATCGATCCGCGCACCGGCCAGATCCAGTGCCGTGACCTGCTGTACGATCAGATCTGGCTCTACGACTTCAACTTCTCCGGCTTGGACGGCAAGTTGCAGTACGACTACACCGGCAAGATCAAGGGCCTGATCCCGCAGGTTCCGGCGGGCGGCGGCTATCCGGGCATGCCGGCCGGCTTCTACACCGTCGGCTACAGCGCCGACCCGCAGGCCCCCGACAACGGCGTGCTGGACTATACCAGCCCGTTCTACCTGGCCTCGTCCCTGACGCCGCGCACCGAGCGCAACACCGTGTTCGCCCAGGGCGCCTTCAAGATCACCGATAGCGTCGAGGCGTATGGCGAGATCCTGCTGAACCGCCGGGCGACCAAGACCAATGGCTATCGCCAGTTCTGGAGCTATCAGTACACCGGCGACTACGATCCGTTCTCCGCCGGCTTCACGGGCGACTACATCCTGTCGCCGACCCCGGTCACCAACCGTTACCGCTCGGGCCAGCGCGTCGACTATCAGCGCTACCTCGGCGGGCTTCGCGGCGACTTCGGCAAGATCGATTTCCTGAAGAGCTGGGATTGGGACATCTTCACCCAGTACAGCCACAGCAAGGGCCTCTATTCGCACGACGTGCTCCTGCAGGACGCCGTCGACAGCGCGGATGGCCGGCGTGACGGCGACCCCAGCGATCCGACCACCTGGGCGACCGGGCTGGGAGCTCGCGGCAATTCGATCATCCGTCCGACCGCCTCGTGCGTCGGCTACGTCACGCCGATCAGCAAGCGTCAATGCGTCGATGTCTCATGGGTCACGCCGGACTTCCTGGCCGGCAAGTACACGCCGCAGGAAGAGGCCTTCCTGTTCGACACCGAGACCGGCAAGACGGTCTACAAGCAGCTGATCATCGAGGGCTCGGTTTCGGGCAACGTATTCTCGCTACCGGCCGGCGAGGTCGGCGTCGCCTTGGGCTTCCACTACCGCAAGGACTCGATCAACGACGTCCCGGGCCCGATCACCCTGGCCGGCAACATCTGGGGTGACTCGGCTTCGGGGGTCACCAAGGGCGACGACTTGGCGCGCGAAGTGTTCGGCGAAATCAGCATCCCGATCTTCAAGGACATGTTCCTGGCCAAGAACGTCGAGCTATCGCTGTCTGGCCGTCACACCAAGGTCAATTCCTACGGCGAGGACGACACCTACAAGATCGGCCTGAACTGGCAGATCGTCCCGTCCCTGCGCTTGCGCGCCACGCGCGGCACTTCGTTCCGCGCCCCGGCCTTGTTCGAACTCTACAAGAACGCCGAGACGGCCTTCGCCAACCAGCGCGCGATCGATCCTTGCGTGCGATGGGGCCAAAACCTGACGCAGGGCAATATCACCCAACGCGTCGCCGACAACTGCCGGGCGGACGGCGTGCCGGACAACTATACGGGTTCAGGCGCTCAGGCGACCGTGACCTCGTCGGGCGGCAAGGGCGCGCTCGAGGCTGAGACCTCGCTGGCCAAGACCTATGGCGTGATCTGGACGCCAAAGTTCGCCGATCTGCAGGTCGCGGTCGACTACTTCGACATCGACGTCAAGAACGAGGTGACACAGCTGGGCGCGGCGACGATCATCAACCAGTGCTACAAGTCGCTGAACTTCCCCAAGGATCGGCTCTGCGGCCTGTTCACCCGCAACGCCGGGTCGCATCTGATCACGACGGTCACCAACAACTACATCAACATCGCCGAACAGATTAACCGCGGCATCGACCTGACCGTCCAGTATGGTGTCGACCTGCCTTGGGACGTCCGTATGACGACCGAGCTGCAATCGACTTGGCAGCTGAAGGACACCGAAGCCAAGTTCGCCGACACCGTCGTCGACCAGAACGGCTTCGTGGGCGATCCGGACTGGACCGGTCAGCTGAACCTGAGCTTCCAGAAGGGCGACTGGACGGGGTTCTGGGGCGTCGACATGATCGGCAAGGCCTCCGACGCCGAGACCGAGGTGGACAAGAACACGACGGGGACCTTGTTCTACAAGATCCACACCGAGTTCACCGCGTACCACAATGTCTCGCTGCGCAAGCAGTTCGAAGGCTGGTCGATCACTGGCGGCGTCTCGAACCTGTTCGACGAGCAGCCGCCGGCCCTGACGATCGGCCAGGGCAAGTACAACACGGTCGGGACCTCGGTCCTGTCATCGCAGTACGATTATCTGGGGCGTCGCGCCTTCCTGAACATCAAGGCGCACTTCTAGTCCCGACCCGATCCTCTAAGATGACGGCGGCGGAGCGATCCGCCGCCGTTTTTCTGTCGGCTTCCTTCAGTTTCAAGGCTCCACAGCGTGAACGCCATCATCCGCGGCAAGCCCGACAATCTCGACGCCATCGGCGAGCGTTTCGACCGCGCGCGGCTACAGCGGCCGGTCTTCCTGAACAGCGTGCCCAAGGCCGGCACTCACTTGATCCGCAATATCCTGCGGATGTTCGTCGCCCCCGATCAGCACTGGCGGCGCGAGTACATCCAGCACGCCCTGCTGTCGCGCAGCCTCGGCGCCTTTTCGCTCGACAAGCCGATGATCAGCTGGGGGCACATGCTGTTTTCCGACGAGTCGGCGGTGGCCCTGCGCGACACTCGCCACATCGTGCTGGTCCGCGACCCCTACGACTGGGTGCTGGCGCGGGCGCGCTTCTACCTGTCCGACGAATTCCAGGGGAACCTGAACCACATCAAGGACGGCGGCGCCTCGGTCGAGGATGTCATCATGATGATGATCCTGGGCGCGCATGGCCGCGTCCCCGATCTGAAGGACATCTACGCCATGAACGCAGTGGCCTGGATGGGCTCCAGCGCCGTAATCGTCCGCTACGAGGATATCGTCGAGAACCTGAAGGACCTGGGCTCCAAGCGGGCCGAGGCCTTCTTCCGCCAGTTGTTGGCCGACTGCGGCCTGGACCTGCCCACCGACTGGCGAGACCGCGTCGAAGCCGGCGCGGACCGCCGCGAGAGCCGCACCGCCAGCGAGAACCTCAAGGTCACCGCCGAGGTGCCGGCCGTGCTGTCCGACATCCACAAGCGGGTCGTCGATTTCCACGCGCCGGGACTGCGGGCGCTGCTGGGATATGATTGACGCCGTCGAGCCGCCTAGAGGACGACCGCCGTCCCGGAGACCGAAACCATCATCATCTGGGCGTTGGGGCCGACGGTGTTGTAGTCGAGGTCGACGGCCAGGATGGCGTTGGCGCCGACCTTCTCGGCTTCCTTGATCAGCGCCTTCATGGCGTCCTCGCGGGCCCGGGCCAGGACGCGCTCGTACGACTTGGAGTGACCGCCGACGAAATCGCGGATGGCCGCCAGCAGATCGAGCACGACATTGGCGCCCAGGATCGACTGGGCGTAGATCGCGCCCTTGTACTCCCGGACGGGGTGGCCCTCGATGAACGGCGTGGTCGTGATCAGCATCCGGGAATCCTGGCCGATAGTCGCGTCAACTTAGGCGCAAACACCGCCATTCGCGAGGGGCTCTCCTGCGAAGGAACACTTTCGATCACGAGGTTCGCTCAAAGGGGGAATCTGGCTGGGCGGCCCTTCCTGCATGGCCACGCTTCAGGCAGATTGCCGGCGTTTACCATCCGGAGCCGCCTGGTGATCTTCGCGAAGTCGCACATCGAGCTGCACAACATCCGCAACAATGTCGAGCGGGTGAAGAAGCTCTCCGACAATGTCGTCGGCGTCGGGCCGCTGGGCATCGGCCTGGATGGCCTGCTGACCTGGATCCCGGGGGCGGGCGAGCTCTACAGCCTGGGCGCCGGCGGCCTGATCGTGCTGGACGCCGTGCGGGCCCGGGCCGCGCCGATGATCGTCATCCAGATCGTCGCCATCATTCTGATCGACACCGTCGCCGGATCGATCCCGGTGGCCGGCAAGGCGATCGACGTGCTGTTCACCGGCCACAAGTGGTCGGCCGACATGCTGACCAAGCACATGGACGACACGATCTATTTCGAAGGCTCGCGCAAGGACGTGCAGGCGACCCAGGAATATCGTGAACTGCTGGCCCGCATCCAGTCGGGCAAGGAAAAGCGCCGGGTCGTCTTCCTGGGCTAGTGGCAACGACAAAAGGGGCGGGGCGTTCAGCACAGCATGACCGACGACATCTCCGTCACCACCGCCTATTCGGACCGCCACGAAAGCCGGCGCGCCAAGGCCCACCGCGCCTGGCGCTCGGCCGAGACGGTCAAGCGCCTGTCGGACCGGCTGATCGGCATCGGGCCGCTGGGCATCGGCCTGGACGGCGTGCTGGCCTGGGTGCCTGGCGTGGGTCTCGCCTATGGTCTCGGCGCCGGCGCCCTGCTGATGGTCCACGGCTTCCAGGGCGGCGCCTCGCCCGCCACCCTGGCGCGGATGGCGGCGTATCTGGCGGCCGACAACCTCTCCGATACCGTGCCGGTCCTGGGCTGGGCCGTCGACACCCTGTTCCCTGGCCACCTGATGGCCGCCAAGGCGCTCCAGAAGGACATCGAGGCGCGCCACGGCCTGCCCGAGGACGTGGCCCTGGAACGGTCGAAGAGGAAGCGCGGCCTGTTCCGTCGCAAGGCCGGCTAGCGGATCGCTAAGCCGCCGTTTCCTGGCTGTAGCCCAGCTGGACGTTCAGTTTTTCCAGCACCTCGATAGCGGCGTCGGCGATGACCGTGCCCGGCGGGAAGATGCTGGCGGCGCCGGCGTCCAACAGGGCCTGAAAGTCCTGGGGCGGGATCACGCCGCCGACCACGACCACGATGTCGGATCGATCGCGCTTGGCCAGTTCGGCCTTCAACTCGGGCACCAGGGTCAGGTGACCGGCCGCCAGCGACGAGGCGCCGACCACGTGCACGCCGGCCTTGATGGCCTCGTCGGCGGCTTCGGCGGGAGTCTGGAACAGCGGGCCAATCTCCACCTGGAAGCCGAGATCGGCGAAGGCGCTGGAGATCACCTTCTGGCCGCGGTCGTGGCCGTCCTGGCCCATCTTGGCGACCATGATCCGGGGCGCGCCGCCATGGGCCTCGCGGAACGCCGCGACCATGGCGCGGACACGGGCGATCTTGGGATCGGCGCCGGCCTCCTTGCCGTAGACGCCTTCGATCGCCTTGATCTCGGCGCGGTGGCGGCCGAACACCTTCTCCATGGCCAGGCTGATCTCGCCCACCGTGGCCTTGGCGCGCGCGGCGTCGACGGCCAGGGCCAGCAGGTTGCCCGTCCCGCGCGCGCCGTTCTCCAGCGCCTTCAGGGCGGCCTCGGTCGCGGCTGGGTCGCGCTCGGCCTTCAGACGCGCCAGCTTTTCCAGCTGTTGCGCACGCACCGAACCGTTGTCGACCTTCAGCATCGGGATGTCGTCGGCGACCTCGGGCTTGTAGCGATTGACGCCGACCACGCTCTGGCGGTTTGCGTCGATGCGGGCCTGGGTCTTGGCGGCGGCTTCCTCGATGCGGAGCTTGGGGATGCCCTGCTCGATAGCCTTGGCCATGCCGCCGGCCGCCTCGACCTCCTCGATATGGCCCAGCGCCTTGCGGGCCAGCTCGTAGGTCAGGCGCTCGACGTAGTAGCTGCCGCCCCACGGGTCGGCGACGCGGGTCGTGCCGCTCTCCATCTGCAGGAACAGCTGAGTGTTGCGGGCGATGCGGGCCGAGAAGTCGGTCGGCAAGGCCAGGGCCTCGTCCAGGGCGTTGGTGTGCAGGCTCTGGGTCTGGCCGTTCACGGCGGCCATGGCCTCGACGCAGGTGCGCGAGACATTGTTGAACACATCCTGCGCCGCCAGCGACCAGCCCGAGGTCTGGCTGTGGGTGCGCAGGGACAGCGAGCGGTCGTCCTTGGGATCGAACTCGCGCTTCATCAGGCGGGCCCACAGCAGGCGCGCCGCGCGCATCTTCGCGACTTCCATGAAATAGTTCATGCCGATCGCCCAGAAGAACGACAGGCGCGGGGCGAAGACGTCGATGCTCATGCCGGCCGCGACGCCGGCCCGGGCGTATTCGATGCCGTCGGCCAAAGTGTAGGCCAGCTCCAGGTCGGCCGTCGCGCCGGCTTCCTGCATGTGATAGCCGCTGATCGAGATCGAGTTGAACTTGGGCATGTTCGCCGAGGTGAAGGCGAAGATGTCCGAGATGATCCGCATCGAGGGCGCGGGCGGATAGATGTAGGTGTTCCGCACCATGAACTCTTTGAGGATGTCGTTCTGGATCGTTCCCGACAGCTTGTCGGGGGAGACGCCCTGTTCCTCGGCCGCCACGATGTAGAGAGCCAGGATCGGCAGCACCGCGCCGTTCATGGTCATCGAGACGCTCATCTTGTCGAGCGGGATGCCGGAAAACAGCGTGCGCATGTCCAGGATCGAGTCGATGGCCACACCCGCCATGCCGACGTCGCCCTTCACCCGCTCGTGGTCGCTGTCATAACCGCGGTGGGTGGCCAGGTCGAAGGCCACCGAAAGACCCATCTGACCCGCCGCGAGGTTGCGGCGGTAGAAGGCGTTGCTGTCCTCGGCGGTCGAGAAGCCCGCGTACTGCCGCACCGTCCAAGGATTGGTCACGTACATGGTCGGGTAGGGGCCGCGCACATAGGGCGCGACGCCGGGATAGCCGCCGGTGAAGTCCAGATCGGCCACGTCGTCGGCGTCGAAGGCCGGAGCGACCGCGACGCCCTCCGGCGTGTTCCAGATCTCGCCCTCCGGCGCGGGCGCGGTGGCGACTTCGGCGAAGTCGATGGTGGTGAAGTCGGGGAACTTGCTCATGGCTCAGGCTCCCTCGAACGCGGCGGCGAAACGAACCGGCGTCAGCGCCGGGCAATGGCTGTCAGGACCGGGCAGGCGGACGTCGGGACCGGCCACGGCGACGGCATCGGGGGGCTCGACCTCCGGCGTCTTGTCGTCGGCGTTGGGGAAGACGGTGACGCCGAGGATCTTGCGGCTCTTGTCGGCGAAGGCCGCTTCCTGCGCGGCCCGGGTCTTGGCCACCGCGTCGGCGACCAGGCCGCTCTCCAGCGCCTTGATGACGCCGCCGGCGCCTTCGATGGCTTGGAAGCCGCCCCAGGCGGCGCGAGCCATCTGGTCGGTCAGACTGTCCAGGTACCAGGACCCGCCGGCGGGATCGGCGACGCGGCCCAGGTGGCTCTCCTCCATCAGAACCAGCTGGGTGTTGCGGGCCTGGCGGCGGGCGAAGGCGGTGGGCAGGCCGATGGCGTCGGTGAAGGCGTCCAGCAGGATCGCGTCCGCCCCGCCGACCGCGCCGGCGAACCCGGCCGCGGTCAGGCGCAGCAGGTTGGTCCAGGCGTCGGCCTTGGCCAGCATCCGGCGCGAGGAGCGGGCCTCGATCCTCGGCGCGATCGAGACGCCGCAGGCTTGCGTGAGCCGCGCCCACATCGCCTTGGCGGCGCGGACCTTGGCGACGCCGGTGAAGTACTCGCCGTCCAGGCTGACGCCCAGCACGATGCGGCCGAAGGCCTCTTCCATCGAAAGCCCGGAGCGCACCAGGGCCTTGGCGTAGGCGAGGGCGCTGGCGGTCATGACGGCCAGCTCTTCGGTGTTCGAGCCGCCGGCCTCGTGGGCGGCGCGACCGGTGGCCAGGAACAGGGTGGCCTTGGCATAGGTCTCGGCCAGGCGCGCGCCGACCGTGGCGGCGTTGAACACGTGGCTCTCGATCGGGCCGGGGCTGGTCCCCGCCTGCGCGAAGGCGGTCAGCGGATCCATGTGGAAGGCCAGCGGCGCGTTCGGCGCGGCCTTGGCCAATGTCGCCAGCCAGTCGGCGGCCCTGGGGCCGAGGAAACCGGCGTCGAGGGCGACGGGGGCCAGGTCGACCAGAACGCCGGACAGCGCCAGAGAAAGATCTTCCGCCGAGCCGACGGCGACGCCGTTCGCGCCGGTCGGGTCGATGGCCAGCAGCACTGACGCCGCGCCGCCTTCCAGGTCGGTCAGGATCTCTTTCGCCACGCGGGCGGGATCGGGATGGGCGGCGCGGACGCGCAGGTCCCAGGGGCGTTCCGGGTCACGGGCGCGCAGGTCGCGGGCCACGGCGACACCGTCCTTGGCCGTGTAAAGCGGCTGGATGGTCAGGCCGTCGGGCGTGACGACGGTCAAAGCCTCGTCGAAGCTCTGGCCCTTCAGGGTCTTCTCGACCAGGGCCATCCAGCGCGCACGCGTCGCGTCATCGCCTTGGGCGCCAAATTCCTCGGCCAGGGGCGTGGTCGCCACGGTCAAAGTGTCTCTCTCCTGCGGTGCAGCATTTTTTGTCTTTTGGACCGTGATGCGCTCCTGCCCTTGCGGCCGTCAAGCCTTGCGCGGATGCCAAACGCTCGTTTAATCTGAACGGCGATCATATATGTCGGCGCCGCAAGCCGACCTCCGAAGGGGAGCTTCTCCATGGCCTTGCCGCCGATCCTGCGCGACCGCCTCCGTTTGCCGGTCATCGCTTCGCCGCTGTTCATCATCAGCAATCCCGATCTGGTGATCGCCCAATGCAAGGCCGGCATCGTCGGCTCGTTCCCATCGCTGAACGCCCGGCCGCTGTCGCAGCTGGACGAGTGGCTGGCCCGGATCACCGAGGAGCTGGCCGCCCACGACCGCGCCCACCCCGAAGCGCCCTCGGCCCCGTTTGCGGTCAACCAGATCGTCCACAGGACCAACAACCGCCTCGAGGACGACATCGCCCTCTGCGTCAAATACAAGGTCCCGGTGGTCATCACCTCGCTGGGCGCCCGCGAGGACCTGAACCAGGCGATCCACTCGTACGGTGGGATCACCCTGCACGACGTCATCACCGACCGCTTCGCCCGCAAGGCCATCGAGAAGGGCGCCGACGGCCTGATCCCGGTCGCGGCGGGCGCGGGCGGCCATGCCGGCACCCTGTCGCCGTTCGCCCTGATCCAGGAGATCCGGCAGTGGTTCGACGGGCCGGTGGCGCTGTCGGGCTCGATCGCCTCGGGCCGCTCGATCCTGGCCGCCCAGGCCATGGGCGCGGACCTGGCCTATGTCGGCTCGGCCTTCATCGCGACCCAGGAGGCCAACGCGGTCGAGGGCTACAAGCAGATGATCGTCGACAGCAAGGCCGACGACATCCTTTATTCGAACCTGTTCACCGGCGTGCACGGCAACTACCTGCGGCCCTCGGTGATCCGGGCGGGCCTGGATCCCGAGAACCTGCCGGTCAGCGATCCGTCGAAGATGAACTTCGGTTCGGGCGGCAACCAGGACGCCAAGGCCTGGCGCGACATCTGGGGCTGCGGTCAGGGCATCGGCGCGATCGACACCGTGCTGAGCGCGGCCGAACTCATCGCCAAACTCTCGGCGGAGTATGAGCAAGCCAAGGCGGAATTGGCGGCCAAGACGGCGCTTACCTCTGGAAATCATTTGGCTTTCGCCGCCGAATAGGCGGGTGAGGCGCGGGGACGGAGCGTGATCCGTCCCCGGCCTTCGCGGCGGCGTGATGCTCGGAGCGTGTTCAACCGCTCCCGGAGCCGCCCCAATGCCCGACCAGATCTTCGACGACGTCACGCCCCGCCTTGGCCTGCCCTATGTGGTCGCCGCCCAGGCCCAGAAGCACATTCCGATCAATGAGAGCCTCGCCCGGCTGGACGGCCTGGTGCAGCTGGCCGTGGAGAGCCGCGCGGTCACGGCCCAGCCGACCAGTCCCATCGCGGGCGCCGTCTGGATCCTGCCGGCCGGCGCGACGGGCGCGGCCTGGACGGGGCAGGCCGCTGGAACCCTGATGCGCTTCGAGGCCGGCGCCTGGCAGGCGCTGGTCCCCGCCGAGGGCGTGCTGGCCTGGGTCAAGGACGAGAACCAGATGCTCGCCTTCGACGGCGCGACCTGGACGCCGCTGTCGGCGACGTTCCGAAGCCTGACCGCCGCCGCCTCGCCGGGCCTGGCCAATACGCGACTGGAGATCCTGGAGCAGGAGGTGACCGTGAGCGGGGCCTCGACGGCGACCAGCATCGCCATCCCCAACCGCGCCATCGTGCTGGCGGTCTCGACCCGGACCACGGCCGCGATCACTGGCGCGGCCTCGTACAACTGCGGGGTTTCCGGCGACGCCAGCAAGTTCGGCGGTTCGCTGGGCGTGGCCAAGAATTCCAGCAACATCGGCGTGGTCGGACCGACGGCCTACTATGCCGACACGCCGGTCCTGCTAACGGCGGTGGGCGGGAATTTCGTGGCGGGCAAGGTGCGCGTGGCGATCCACCTGCTGCGGTTCGACGCGCCGGCGGCGGTCGCCTGACGCGTTGACGGCGCGGGCGCGAGCGGTTAAACGCCGCCCACCTTTGGGGAGTAGCCGCCCGCGCCTATCAGCGGGCCCCGCCGTCAACATACTTGATCCTTCCGGATCATGGCGCGGGGAAGGGAAGCGGAACACCAGCTTCCTTGGCGAGACCAATGGCGCCGATCTCCATCCGGGCCGGGTGGGGTGTCGACGCTGTTGGCATGCCCGGCCCGGAAGGTTTTAGAGTTCCATGGAAGCCCTGCTCGTCTCGACCCTGGTCGTGGCCATCGCCGAGATTGGCGACAAGACCCAGCTCCTGGCCATCATCCTGGCCACGCGCTTCAAGAAGCCCATTCCGATCATTCTTGGCATCCTGGCCGCCACCCTGGCCAACCATGCCCTGGCCGCCACGGCCGGTTACTGGGTCGCCGACCTGTTGAGCGGCGCCGGGTTCAAATGGGCCATCGCCGTCTCGTTCATCGCCATGGCCGCCTGGGCCCTGATCCCCGACAAGGCCGACGACGAGGAGGCCGGCGGCGCGGGCCGCTACGGCGTGTTCCTGACCACGACCATCGCTTTCTTCCTGGTCGAGATGGGCGACAAGACCCAGATCGCCACCGTGGCCCTGGGCGCCAAGTTCCACGCCATCGCCTGGGTCGCGGCCGGCACCACTCTGGGCATGATGCTGGCCAACGTCCCGGCCGTGTATCTGGGCGAAGCGGCGACCAAGATCGTGCCGCTGAAATACGTCCGGATCGGCGCGGCGCTGATCTTCCTGACGCTGGGGCTGTGGCAGGTGGCGGAGCTGGTGGGGGTTTTCAAGTAATCTTGTCATCCCGGCCGCAGCGAAGCGGAGAGCCGGGACCCAGGGGCGGCCTCAATGCGCTTGGCCCCTGGGTCCCGGATAGCCTCTGCGAGGCTTCCGGGATGACACGACTTTTGAAGACGCTATGAGGTGATGGAGCCAAGGAGACCCGCCGCCTCATGACCGCCACCGACCAACACCCTCGCGGCTGGGAGTTCTGGATCGACCGGGGCGGCACCTTCACCGACATCGTCGCGCGGCGGCCGGACGGCTCGCTGGTCACTCACAAGCTGCTGTCGGAAAACCCCGAGCGCTATGCCGACGCGGCCGTGGCCGGCGTCCGGGCCTTGCTGCCCGAGGGCGCGGCGATCGACGCCGTGAAGATGGGCACCACCGTGGCGACCAACGCCCTGCTCGAGCGCAAGGGCGAGCCGACGGTGCTGGCCATCACGGCGGGTCACGCCGACGCCCTGCGCATCGGCTACCAGGCGCGGCCCAAGCTGTTCGAGCGCCACATCGTCAAGCCCGAAGCGCTCTACGACCGCGTCGTCGAGATCGACGAACGGATGAGCGTCGAGGGTCAGGTGTTGCGGCCGCTGGACGAAAACGCGGCGCGGAACGGCTTGCGGGCGGCCTATGACGCGGGTTTCCGCGCCGTGGCCATCGTCTTGCTGCATGGGTTTCGCTTCACCGACCACGAGACGCGGGTGGCGGCGATCGCGCGAGAGATCGGCTTCACCCAGGTCTCGGTCAGCCACGAGGTCAGCCCGCTGATGAAGCTGATCGGGCGGGGCGACACCACGGTGGTCGACGCTTATCTGTCGCCGATCCTGCGCCGCTACGTGGATCAGGTGTCGGAGGCTTTGGGCGCGGACACGCGCCTGCTCTTCATGCAGTCGAACGGCGGCCTGACCGACGCCCGGGCCTTCCGGGGCAAGGACGCCATCTTGTCCGGCCCGGCCGGCGGGGTGGTCGGCATGGCGCGGACGGCGCGAGAGGCCGGGTTCGAGCGGGTGATCGGCTTCGACATGGGCGGCACCTCGACCGACGTCTGCCATTTCGCCGGCCAGTATGAGCGGGCCTTCGAGACGGTGGTGGCCGGCGTGCGGATGCGCGCGCCGATGATGAATATCCACACGGTGGCGGCCGGCGGCGGCTCGATCTGCTCGTTCGACGGCGCCCGCCTTCGGGTCGGCCCGGCCTCGGCGGGCGCGGTTCCAGGACCGGCGGCCTATCGCCGGGGCGGACCGCTGACCGTCACCGACTGCAACGTCATGCTGGGCAAGTTGCGGCCAGAGTTCTTCCCAAAGGTGTTCGGCCCGAACGGCGACGAACCGCTGGACGCGGAGGCGGTCGCGAGCGGCTTCGAAACCGTCGCCGAGCGGATCGCCGTCGCGACCGGCAAGGGCATGACTGCCCAGGAGGTCGCGGAAGGCTTCATCACCATCGCCGTCGAGAACATGGCCAAGGCGGTGCGGCAGATCTCGATCCAGCGCGGCTACGACGTCACCCGCTATGTGCTGGCCTGTTTCGGCGGGGCGGGGGGACAGCACGCCTGCCTGGTCGCCGACGCCCTGGGCATGACCCAGGTGATGATCCACCCGTTCGCCGGGGTGCTGAGCGCCTATGGCATGGGCCTGGCCGACTTGCGCCTGATCCGCGAGGAGACGGTCGAGCGGCCGCTGGACCAGGCGGGCGATCTCGCCGAGCGCGCCAAGGTGCTGGCGGGGGAGGCGGAAGCGGCCTTGCGCGCCCAGGACGTGCCGATGGCCTCGGTTGAGACGGTCGCCAGTCTGCGCGTGAAGTACGCCGGGACCGACACGCCGTTGGTGGCGCCGTTCGGCGACCGCGTCCGCGAAGAGTTCGAAGACCTGCACCAGCGCCGGTTCGGTTTTACCTCGCCCACGACGCCGCTCGTGGTCGAGACCTTGTCGGTCGAAGCGATCGGGCATTCGGATGCTGGTGACGCAGCGGACAGCAAATCCGCAGCGTCGGGTGAAGCTGCGCCTTTGGCGACCATCGAAACCCGCATGGCTGGCGCCAGCCATGCCACCCCCGTCTTCGACCGCGAAGCCTTGGCCATCGGCGCCGAGATTCTCGGCCCCGCGATCATCCGCGAGGCCACCGGCACGACCGTCGTCGAGCCCGGCTGGCGCGCCAAGGTCGACGCGCGCCTGAACCTGATCCTCGACCGGATCGTGGCCCTGCCGGCCCGCAAGGCGATCGGCACGGAAGCCGATCCGGTCATGCTGGAGGTGTTCAACAACCTGTTCATGGCCGTGGCCGAGGAGATGGGGTTCGCCCTGCAGAACACCGCCTATTCGGTGAACATCAAGGAGCGGCTGGACTTCTCCTGCGCCCTGTTCAGCCGCGATGGCGACTTGATCGCCAATGCTCCGCACATGCCGGTGCATCTGGGCTCGATGGGCGACAGCGTCCGGGCCATCCGTGACGCGCGCGAGGGCGACGGGCGCGGGATGAAGCCCGGCGACGTCTACATGCTCAACGCGCCCTACAACGGCGGGACCCACCTGCCGGACGTGACCGTGGTCATGCCCGTGTTCGACGCGGCGGGGGCCTTGCTGTTCTACGTCGCCGCGCGCGGCCACCAGGGCGACATCGGCGGTATCACGCCCGGCTCGATGCCGCCGACCAGCAAGACGGTCGAGGAGGAGGGGGTCCTGATCGAGAACTTCCTGCTGGTCGAGGGCGGGCGGTTCCTGGAGGTCGAGACCCGCGCCCTCCTGGCCTCGGGCAAATGGCCGGCGCGCAATCCCGACCAGAACATCGGCGACCTCAAGGCCCAGATCGCCGCCTGCGCGCGCGGGGCCGAGGCCCTGACCGCCATGGTCGCCGAGTTCGGCCAGGACGTCGTCGAGGCCTATATGGCTCACGTCCAGGACAACGCCGAGGAGGCCGTCCGCCGCGTGCTGGCGACGATGAAAAGCGGATCGTTCGCCTATGAACTGGACGATGGTTCGGTGGTGAAGGTGGCGATCACCGTCGACCAACGGGCCCGCACCGCGCGCGTCGACTTCACCGGAACCAGCGACCAGGTCCCGACCAACTTCAACGCGCCGGCCTCGATCTGCCGGGCGGCGGCGCTGTACGTCTTCCGCACCCTGGTCGACGACGAGATCCCGATGAACGACGGCTGCCTGCGGCCGGTCGAACTGGTCATTCCGGAGGGCTCGATGCTAAGGCCGCGCTATCCGGCGGCGGTGGTGGCCGGCAATGTCGAGACCAGCCAAGTGGTGGTCGACGCCCTCTATGGCGCGCTCGGCGTGATGGCCGGGGCGCAGGGGACAATGAACAACTTCACCTTCGGGGACGACCGGCGGCAGTACTACGAGACCATCTGCGGCGGTTCCGGCGCTGGGCCGGACTTCGCCGGGACCGACGCGGTCCAGACCCACATGACCAACAGCCGCCTGACCGATCCCGAGGTGCTGGAGACCCGCTACCCGGTGCTGGTCGAGGCCTTCTCGATCCGGCGCGGTTCGGGCGGGGCGGGGGCGCATCGTGGCGGCGACGGGGTCGTGCGCAGGATCGCCTTCCGCGAGCCGATGACCGCGACCCTGCTGTCCAACCGGCGGCGAGTCCCGCCGTTCGGCTTGGCGGGCGGTGGTTCCGGCGCGGTCGGCAAGGCGTGGGTCGAGCGCGCCGACGGAACCGTCCGGCCGATGGGCGCCACCGATCTGGTCGAGGTTGGGGCGGGCGACGCGGTCGTCATCGAGACGCCGGGCGGCGGCGGTTGGGGGACGGCGTGAAGGCCTCGGTTCTCTTCGTCTGCCTCGGCAACATCTGTCGCTCGCCCCTGGCCGAAGGCGCCTTCCGGGCGGAGGCCCAGCGTCTGGGCCTGGAGGTGATGGCTGACTCCGCCGGCACGGGCGGCTGGCACGCGGGCGATCCGCCGGATCCGCGCTCGGTCGCCGTCGCCCGCCGCAATGGCGTCGACATCAGCGGCCAGCGGGCCCGCAAGGTGAGCAAGGACGACTTTCGAACCTTTACCCACATCTACGCGCTCGACCACGACAACCTCGAAGGCTTGCAGGCCATCGCGCCGCGCGACGCGACGGCGGAGTTAGGCTTGCTGCTGGATCTCGCGCCCGGCCACGAGGGCAGGGCGGTGGCCGATCCCTACTACGGCGACGACGCGGGCTTCGACGTGACATGGCGCGATGTGACGATGGCGGCGAAGGCTTTGGCGCGGCGGCTGGTGGAAGAGGGCTGGCGGTAGGCTAAAAAAACCTGTCATCCCGGCCAAGCGCCTTGGCGCGCCGAGCCGGGACCGCCGGAAGCGCCGAGCCTGTCGCGGCCCCGGGTCTATGCTGCGCTTCGCCCGGGATGACAGCTGATTAGTGCAGCGTCGGCCGCCGCACCGGCGTCGCTACCGCCTCCGGCGCGTCGAACCGCATCGGCAGGGCCTTGCCGTCGTTGGCCAGCGCCGTGTTCAAGAACCGCGCCATCACCGTCACCGTCTCCGGCGTGACGACCATGTCCTCCAGAAGCCGGCCGGCGATCTCGGGCGAGGCAGGGCAGACGCCGCAGGCGGTGATCAGGCGCTGCTCGTCGTCGGCATAGCCGCCGCAGCAAGGCGCGGAGACGCAGAGCGGGCGGCGAACCTGGCCCTCGATGGCGGTCATCATCAGGATGAAGGCGGTGGCCACGCGGGCGGAGACCAGGGCGCCGGCCTTCTTCGACAGCCGCGCGCCGGGCTCTTCGCCGAGCACTCGGGCGGTGACCCACTGGCGCAACATCCAGAGCAGGACGCGTTCGCCGTCGGCCAGGCCCACGGGGCCGCAGTGGTTCAGATGGGTCTCGGAGAAAGGGTCGGGCCGCACGCCGTAAATCTCCTCGCCAAGCAGGGGGCCGACACCCGCCAGGCGAACCGATCTCGGTGAACGGCCCGACGCGTTCTTGCGAACACTTCTCAACTAGATGGGATGTCCAGTTGAGAGTCAATCGCAAAAATGTCGGACAGGCCTAGCCGCCGAAGCCGCCCCGGAAACTTCCGCTGTGGGCGTAGCTGCGGCCGCCGCCAAAGCCGCCGCGCGAGACGACCGAGGTCCGGGTCTGGATCTTGGGCGGGGCGCTGCGGATCGCGTCCGGCGGATCGATGCTGGACTTGCTGATGGTCGTCCGGCCGGTGCTGTAGTCACGGCCCAGGCGTCCGCCCCAGGTCGAGTAGTAGCCGCCGCCGTATGCATCGTCCCGGCGGTAGAGGCCGGTGCCGCGATAGCCGCCGCCGTCCAGCATCTGGCCGATCACGAAGCCGGCCAGCAGCGGGGTGAAGAAGTTGCCGCCATTGTTGTAGCTGCGCGGCACGCAGTTGCCCGGGCCGTAGACCTCCTCGCACGAGGCGCGAGCCTCGTAGCGCGGCGCGTTCTTCTCGTCGTCCTTCTGGGCGGCGGCGTAGGAGGTGTCGCACTGCGCGTCGGACACCTCGTTGGCGTCCTTGCACTCCTGCAGGGTCTTGTAGCTGAAAGCCTCGACCTGCTCGCCGCGATTGGGATCCCAGCTGGCCTGGGGGCTGTGATCGTCACAGCCGGTCAGGGTCAGCGCGGTGGCGCCGACCAGCATGGTCGAGAGTTTCAGCGAACTGGAGCGTTTGCGGGTGATCATCGCCTGATCCTCACGAGGTCATGCAGGCGGCGTTCAGCAGGCCGACCGCGATCGAAATGCCCGCCAGATAGATGCCGATCGAGGTCTCGCCATTCTCGATGCGCGCCTTGACGTCGGGCAGGGCGACCAGGCGCACGGCGGTGAAGGCGACGATCTGGATGACGCCAGCCAGGGCCGCCCAGGCGGCGAATTCCGGCAGGCTGACCGTGTGGCTCAGGGCCGAGGCTAGCGGCAGCACGTAGCCGATCAAGGCGCCGGCCAAGGCGATGGCGGCGGCGACATTGCCCTGCCGGATCAATGCCTTCTCGTTGTAAGGCGTGATCCACTGGTAAATGTACTTGAAGGCGATGGTGAACAGGCCGGCCGCGACGAAGGCCAGCAGGAAGGCGGTCGCGCCCTCCTGGAATCCGGTGAAGTCGAACATCGTGGTCTTGCCCCTCTAAGCTCGGAATTCGCCCACCGACAACGGCAGGCCGATCATCGTCTCGTGGCTGACGTCCTTGCTGTCCTCGGGCTCCAGCGTCAGGGCCAGCAGCAGCTCGCGGCCGTCGCCTCCCGCCAGGTCGCGGTGGAACAGCATGGTGGTCTGGAACAGGCGGCGGTCCGGCGCGCGGGCTTCGCGGTCGTAATAGACGTCTTCCCAAAGGGTCACCGGATCCTGCTCGGCGGTCTCTTCGCCAAACCACAGGCGGCGATACGGGGGCAGGCCCTCGGGCTGGAAGGTGCTGGCGCGCAGGCGCTGGCTCCAGAGATCGCGGTCGGCGCGGTCGCCGGGATACGCGCTGGCCCACGGAACGAAGACGGTGAAGTCGTTGGCCTTCTGGCCCTCGCGGTCGTCCGAGACGACCTGGAACAGGATCTCGTCGTCCGTATAGAAGCGATGGACGAACGCGCCGTCATTCAGCTGGATCAGGCCCTGGGCGGTGATCTCCAGCGTGTCGCGATCGAGCGCGAACTTGGTCTCGGTTCCGAACCGTCGCCAGGCCAGCGGGTCCAGCACCATGGTCCGGCCGATCGTCACATTGCGAATGATGGGCAGGGCGACGCGCGAGGCGTCGTCCCTATTGCCGAAAAGCTTTCCGAACATCGCGGTCCGCGAGCCCTCAAATACCTGGCCGGCATACCTATCCGAACACCGGCGCCAGCTCTACTTCAGAGCACGCTTGCCCCGAGGTGAAGTCGGCCGCAGGATGACGCCGATCGGCGCCTTGTCAAGCGTACATGTTATGCGTACATGTAACGCATGCCTGCTAAACCGACGAGAAGCGCCCAGGCCGCTGAAAGAACCCGCGCGTGGCGAGAAGCCCGCCGGAGCGCCGGCTTCGTGAAGATCGAGGTCTGGGCGCCGGTGGCGTGCAAGCCCGACATCCTTTCGGCCGTCCAGGCGATCGTCGTCGAGTCGGTCCGCGGGCCGACCCTGACCACCAACCCCCATCCTCCCAAGGGCGTCAGACACATGGACTCCGTTATCGACACCGCCTGGACGATCCACAGCCTGCGCGACGCGCTGGCCGAAAGCGCCCTCGTGCGTGAGGGCGAACTGACCGCCACGGCGGTCGAGGGCGTCGAGCCCGTGCTGCTGGTCGTCATGCACGAATTCGGCGACCTGCCGATCTATGTCAGCGGCGGGTCGCTGCAGATGGTCGTCTCGACGATCCTGTGGCCCTGCGACGAGCAGACCGACCGCGCGGCCTTCAACGAGTTTCTGCTCAAGGCCCAAAAGATCGTGCCGTTGTCGAACTTCGGCATCACCACGGTCGACGGCCGCGACTACTACGAGCTGATGGGCGAGATCTCGTCCAAGACCACCTTGCAGACGCTGATCATCGAGCTGCGCACCCTGGCGGCCAACGCCATCGCCGCCGCCAGCGACCTGCGCGAGTCCTTCGAAAAGAGCCGCGTCGCGGCCGCCTAAAGACAGAGACCTGGAGACTTATTCGATGTCGATCTGGAGCAAGCTCTCGGCGCTCTTCCGCGGGACCGCGCATGACGGCGCGCAGACCATCGTGGACGCCAACGCCTTGAGGATCCTCGATCAGGAGATCCGCGACGCGGACAACGCCCAGGGCAAGGCCCGGGACGAGCTAGCCAAGCTGGTGGCGCGTCGCCGCTCGCTGGAGACCGAAGTCGCGCAGCTGACCGACCAGTCGCGCAAGTACGAGTCCTCGGCCCGCGCGGCCATGAACAAGGGCGACCAGGCCCTGGCCCTGGAAGTGGCCCAGCGCATCGCCGACCTCGAAAAGGACGCGACCCAGAAGTCCGGCCAGATGACCGAGCTGCGCGCCGCCGAAGAGAAGATGCGCACCGTCATCTCGCAGACCGACGTCAAGATCGAGGCCCTGCGCCGCGAGATCGAGATGGTGAAGGTCAACGAGAGCGTCCAGAAGGCGCAAGCCGCCGTCATCTCGCGCTCGGGTTCGGCCAGCGGCGTCGTCGGCTCGGCCGCCGACAGCCTCAAGCGCATCAAGGAACGTCAGTCGGTCCGCGAGGAGCAGTTCAAGCTGCATAACGAGGCCGAGGAGCGCAAGACCGGCGCCGATCTCGACGCCAAGCTCGCGGCGGCCGGCATCCTGCCGGGCGGTGGCGGCGCCGAGGACGTGCTGGCTCGCCTGATGGCGCCGAAGGACGAGGCTCTGCCCGCCCCGATGCTGGCCATCGAGGACAAGCAGAAGGTTTCCAAGGACGGCTCGGACGCCTGATGCGCCGCCTCACCCTGACGCCTCGGCCGGACTGGAAGTCCAAAGCCGAGGCGGTCGGCTTCACCTGGCATCACGCCGACGGCCGTCGCTACTGGGACGAACGGGCGGCCTACGCCTTCACGCTGGAAGAGATCGAGGGCCATCTCGAGCCCGCGACCGAAGCGCTGCACAAGCTATGTCTCGAGCTGGTCGAGGACGCCGTCCAGAACGACGCCCTGATGGCCAGGCTGCGGATCCCGGAGGCTTCGCGCGACGTGGTCGCCGCCTCGTGGAAGGCCAAGGATCCGTCGCTCTACGGCCGCTTCGACTTCTTCTATGACGGGGCGGGGCCGCCCAAGCTCTACGAGTACAACGCCGACACCCCGACCAGCATCTACGAAGCCGGTGTGTTCCAGTGGCTGTGGCTGGAGGACCTGATCCAGCAGGGCGCGCTGCCCGAAAGCACGGACCAGTTCAACAGCCTGCACGACCGGCTGGCCGAGCGGTTCAAGGAGATTTTCCCGAACGGCGGCTTCGTCCATTTCGCCAGTGACGCCGACTTCGTCGAGGACCGCCAGACGGTGCGGTTCCTGGAGGACATGGGCCGGCTCGCGGGCCTGGAGCCCAAGTTCGTGCCGACGACGGAGATCGGGCTCGACGCCGACGGCCGCTTCGTCGACCAGGACAACTACCTGATCGGCGCGATCTTCAAGCTGCACCCTTGGGAGGAGATGCTGCGCGAGCCCTACGCCGCCAACATCGCCGCCAGCAAGACGCTGTTCCTGGAACCGCCCTGGAAGGCGGTTCTGTCGAACAAGGCCCTGTTGCCGCTGCTGTGGGAGCGCCATCCGGGCCATCCGAACCTGCTGGAAACCTATTTCGACGACGACCCCAAGGTCGAGCGCCTGGGATCGAGCTACGCCCGCAAGCCGTTGTTCAGCCGCGAAGGCGCCAATGTCGAGCTCTGGAAGGACGGCCGCAAGGGCCGGGTCCTGGACCAGGGCTATGGGGCGGAAGGCTGGATCCGCCAGGCGCTGAAGCCGCCGCCGAAGTTCGGCGTGAACTATCCGGTGGTCGGCTCGTGGGTGATCGGCGACCAGCCAGCCGGCATCGGCGTGCGCGAGGACCGAGGCCGCGTGACCCGCGATCGCTCCCGGTTCATCCCGCACATCATCGAAGGCTAGGGCGGGCGCGGCGAAGCGCCACAACAACGCCTGTTTTCTCCGGATAGGAAACCGGTATCATTCCTGTGAGAACAGGGCGTCCGGGATGTCACGGACGCGACCGGGGAGAGACATCCAGATGACCCATCGCGCCGCCGTCATAGGCCTCCTCCTGTCCGCCAGTCTGTTGGCCGCGCCGGCCCTAGCGGGCGTGATCGGGACCAATGTCCCGGCCCAGCCGATCACCGCCGAACGGATCGCCAAGCTGCCGGCCGCCCAGCAGCCGGCTTGGAAGGCCTATCTGGAGCGTTCGACCGCCCAGGAGAAGGCCGACCGCGCGGCGCTCGCCGCTGAGCTGAAGCCGGGCGATACCGCTCCGCCGCCGCCTCCGGCCGGCCACGGCGACGGCGGCATGGCGCTGAACAAGGACGCGGCCTGGTACGCCTCGCCCGAGGCCCGCCATATCGCCGACGTTATCGTCAGCTTCCAGACCCCGGCTGGCGGCTGGAGCAAGAACCAGGACCGCGAGAGCGCCGTGCGCCTGCCGGGCCAGCCCTGGGCCTCGGATAACAACTCCAAATATCTCAGCGAGAACGACTTCGACGCCGCCCGTGACCCCAAGTGGGGCTATGTCGGCACGCTGGACAACAACGCCACCATCACCGAGATGCGCTTCCTGGCGAAGGTCGCCGCCCAGGTCCCGGGCCAGGACGGCGAGGCCTATCGCCAGAGTTTCCTGAAGGGCGTGCGCTATCTGCTCACGGCCCAGTTCCCGAACGGCGGCTGGCCGCAGGTCTGGCCGCTGGAAGGCGGCTATCACGACGCGGTCACCTTCAACGACAACGCCGTCTCCGAGGCCGCCGCCTTGCTGACCGAGGTGTCCGAGGCCAAGCCGGAGTTCGCCTTCGTGTCCGCCGACCTGCGCGCCAAGGCGGGCGTCGCGGCCAGGCGCGGGCGCGAGGTCATCGTCGCCTCGCAGATCCGTATCGACGGCAAGCCGGCCATCTGGGGCCAGCAGGCCGATCCGTTCACCCTGGAGCCGGTCGCCGGCCGCAACTTCGAGCCGCCGGCCCTGTCGACCGGCGAGAGCGCCGACCTGCTGATGTACCTGATGAGCCTGCCCGACCCGACCCCGGCCGAGGTCGCCGCCGTCCATGGCGGGGTGGCGTGGATGAAGGGCGCGGCCATCATGGGCAAGGCCTGGACCGGCGGGAAGGGCGATCCCGAGGGGCGCCGCCTGGTCGACCAGCCGGGCGCGGGGCCGATCTGGTCGCGCTACTACAGCCGCACCACCGGCAAGCCCGTCTTCGGCGAGCGCGACAAGACCCTGCGCGACGACGTCAACGAGCTCTCGCTGGAACGTCGCAACGGCTATTCCTGGTTCGGCGCGCAGCCGGCCAAGGCGATCAAGGCCTACGAGACCTGGGCCAAGAGCCACCCGGCGAAATAGGGATCTCACCAAAACACTTGTCATCCCGGCCGAACCCCGGCGAAAGCCGGGGGCAGAGCCGGGGTCCAGGGGCAACCGCACTGCGCCGGCCCCTGGGTCCCGGATAGCCTCTTCGAGGCTTCCGGGATGACAAGGGTTTGGGGGCTTACCGCGTCCTGAGAATACGCACGGCTTCGGCCACCGCCACCTGATCCGTATCCCGCAGCTCGGGCGGCGCGAAGCCCATCGCGCCCACCTTCGAGGCCGGATCGGCGCCGGGGATCGGGCCGCTGAACGAGCCGTGCACCTCGCGAACGCCGGTGCGCCTCACCAGGTCGGCGACATTGCCGGGCTTTACGCCCGCGCCGGCGAGGATGCCGATCCGGCCGGCGGCTTGCTCCACCAGCGCCGCGATCCTTTCCGCGCCCGCCTGGGCGGTCAGCGCGCCGCCCGAGGTCAAGACGCGCTCGAAGCCAAGCTCGATCGCGACCTCCAGAGCCGCCGCCTGGTCCGGAACCAGGTCGAACGCGCGGTGCAGGCTCATGCCCAGGCCTTGGCTATGCGCGACCAGCGTCTCCAGCGCTTCGAGGTCGAGCTCGCCATCCGGGCGGTTCGCGCCGATCACCACCCCGGCCAGGCCGTAGGCGCGGACGGCGTCGATGTCGCGGCGCATGGCGTCCAGGTCGCCGGCGTCGTAGCAGAAGTCGCCGTTGCGCGGCCGGATCATCGGATAGATCGGGATCGGCGCCGCGGCCGCGATGGCCATCAGGCCGGGGGCGGGCGTCAGGCCCTGCAGCGCCAGGGCCGCGCAAAGTTCGATCCGATCCGCCCCGCCGGCGATCGCCGCCGCCAATCCGGCGGGCGTATCGACACAGACTTCCAGGAGGATGCGGTCGGCGGTCATGGTCTCTCTCCAGCCGTGTTACGGATTCGGCGCGGTCTTGTTGGAGCACACGAGCATGATGAATCGTAGGGGCCTGATCGGCGCGTCCTTGATGGGATCGGTGATGATCGGCGCGAGCGCGGCGCAAGGCAGAGAGATGGCGGCGGAGGGATCGGTGAAGCTGCAAGGGCCGTGCGTGATCTCCACCTGGGACTTCGGCGTCGCCGCCAACCAGGCGGCCTGGGCGGTGCTGTCCAACGGCGGCCGGGCGCTGGACGCCGTCGAGGCCGGCGCGCGCGTCCCCGAGCAGGACCTGAAGAACCACAGCGTCGGCCGCGCCGGCTATCCCGATCGCGACGGCCACGTCTCGCTGGACGCGTGCATCATGGACGAGCTGGGCAACTGTGGCGCGGTGGCGGCGCTGGAACATATCGCCCACCCGATCTCGGTGGCGCGCAAGGTGATGGAAAAGACCCCGCACGTGATGCTGGTCGGGGCCGGCGCCCTGCAGTTCGCGATCGAGCAGGGCTTTCAGTACGAGGAGCTGCTGACGCCGGAATCCAAGGCCGCCTGGGAAGCCTGGAAGAAGGACGCCAAGTACCAGCCCAAGGCCAACAGCGAGGTCGGCGACTATGGCAAGACCTCGGGCCAGTTGGGGACGCCTGGCGGCGCCAATAACCACGACACCATCGGCATGCTGGCCATCGACGCCAAGGGGAACATCGCCGGCGCCTGCACGACGAGTGGCATGGCCTGGAAGCTGCGCGGCCGGGTCGGCGACAGCCCGATCATCGGCGCGGGCCTCTATGTCGACAACGAGGTCGGCGGCGCCACCTCGACCGGGGTTGGCGAGGAGGTGATCCGCAACGTCGGCAGCTTCCTGGTGGTCGAGCTGATGCGCCAGGGCCGCTCGCCCGAGGCCGCCTGCCGGGAGGCCGTCGAGCGAATTCTGAAGAAGAAGCCCCAGGCCAAGGACATCCAGGTCGGCTTCCTGGCGGTGAACAAGGCGGGCGAGGTCGGGGCCTGGGCGATCCAGTCCGGCTTCAGCTACGCCCTGTGCGACGGCCGCAAACAGGACCTGCTCCTGCCCGGCAAGGCGACTTATCAGGTCGCCTCGTAAAGTGGGTAGGCGGCGGCGAAACGCGGTTATAGCGTGCCGCTCCAGTTCAGGAGGAGACCGCCATGTGCGATGACGAAATCCACCCCGGCCTCATACAAGATCCCACCCTTTCGCGGCGCAAGTTCGGTCTGCTGGCGGCGGCCATGACCGGCGTCGCGACGGTGGCCCACGCCGACGACGCGGTCGAGGAGAAGGACGTCGAGATCAAGACGCCCGACGGCGTCGCCGACGCGGCGCTGTTCTATCCGAAAGGCAAGGGCAAGTGGCCGGCCGTGCTGATGTGGCCCGACATCTGGAGCCTGCGCCCGGTGTTCCGCCAGATGGGTCGCCGACTGGCCGCGGCTGGCTATGTCGTGCTGGTCCCCAACCTGTTCTATCGGACCAAGAAGGCGCCGGTGATGGAAGGCGCGATGAACTTCGCCGATCCCAAGGATCGCGACACGATCATGGCCCTCGCCAAGACCGTGACACCCACGACCGCCGTGGTCGACGCCAAGGCGTTCGTCGCCTTTCTCGATACGCAACCCCAAACCAACAAGGCCGAGCCGATCGGGACCCAGGGCTACTGCATGGGTGGGCCGCTGGCCTTCCGCACGGCCGGCGCCATTCCCGAGCGCGTCGGCGCGGTGGCCAGTTTCCATGGCGGCGGCCTGACGGCGGACGGCGCCGATAGTCCCTATCTGCTGATCCCCAAGACCAAGGCCGCCTATCTGGTCGCCATCGCCGACAACGACGATCAGCGCGATCCGGCCTCGAAAGACAAGCTGAAGGCCGCCTTCGCCGAGGCCAAGCGGCCGGCGACCGTCGAGGTTTATGCGGGCGCCAACCACGGTTGGACCGTCCCCGGCAGCCAGGCCTACAACGAGGCCTCGGCCGAAAAGGCCTGGAGCGAGCTGCTGGCGCTGTACAAGAAGGCCCTGGCCTAACGATCACGGTGGGACTCGAAGCGCCGCCCGCCCCGGTCTCGGCGATCGTCGTCGAGGCGCCGCGGTTGCCGCCCTTGGCCGGGCAGGAAGCCTTTTCCACGGCGACCTATGACGCCGAGGCCCTGAGCGCCTCGGCGCGGCTGGACGACGTCCTGAAGACGACGCCCGGCGTCTCGCTGTTCCGCCGCACCGGCAGCGACGCGGCCAATCCGACCATCCAGGGACTTTCTCTTCGGGCTGTCGCGCCGTCCGGCGCGGGCCGGGCGCTGGTGACCCTGGACGGCGCGCCGCAGAACGATCCGTTCGGCGGCTGGGTGATCTGGACCGCCTTGCCAGGCGAGGGCCTGTCGGGCGCGACCGTCGTGCGCGGCGCTGGGGCGGGGCCCTACGGCGCCGGCGCCCTGACCGGCGTCGTGGCCCTGCGCGAGCGAGCGGCGGGCGGCGGTCTGACCAGCTTCACCGCCCAGGCCGGCCAGCGCGACAGCTGGCGGGCGGCCGGAACCTACGGAACCGACCACCTGCTCCTGACCGCCAGCGGCTCGCGCACCGACGGCTATCGGCCCGTGCGCGGTTCGGCGGCTGGCGCGGCCGATACGCCCACGACCTTGGAGGACGGCTCGATCGCGGCTCGCGTGCAAGGCCAGCTCGGCGGCGTTCGCTGGGCCGTCCGCGCGAGCGCGTTTCAGGAGACGCGCGACGCTGGCTTGGTCGGCGCGCGGTCCAACGCCACCGGCGGCTCCTTGACCGTGACCCTGGCCGGCGAGACTTGGCGGGCCCAGGCCTGGGCCCGGTCCAGCGACTTGGAGAACGCCTCGGCCGCCGTCGCCGCGGGGCGCGTCGGGACGACGCCGGCCAACGACCAGTACTCGACCCCGGCCAGCGGCTATGGCCTCAACGCCGCCTGGCAGCGCAAGGCTGGCGACTGGTCGTGGGAGCTGGGCGGCGACGTTCGCGCGACCGAGGGACGGACAAACGAACGCTTCCGCTACATGGCCGGGGCCTTCACCCGCCAGCGGACGGCCGGCGGCCGCACCTTGGTCGGCGGGGTCTATGCCGAGACGGCCTATAGCAGGCCCGACTTCTCGCTGGCCGCCGGGGCGCGGCTGGATCGCTGGCGGTCCTATGACGGCGTGCGGCGCGAGCGGGATACGGCGACCGGCGCCCTGACCCTCGACGCACCGCCAGCGAACGCTTCAGGCGCAACCCCGACGGGCCGGATCGGCGTGCGACAACGTCTGTCGGGCCAGACCTGGTGGCGCGCGGCGGCCTATGCCGGCTTCCGGCCGCCAACGCTCAACGAACTGCACCGTCCGTTCCGGGTCGGCAACGACGTGACCGAGGCCAATGCGGCGCTGAAGCCCGAGACCCTTTACGGCGTCGAGGCCGGACTCTCGGGCGAAGGAGCGGTGCGCTGGAACATCGGCGCGTTCTACAACCAGGTGCGGGATCCGATCACCAATGTGACGATCGGCATCGGGCCGGGGACCTTCCCGGTGGCCGGCTTCATCCCGGCCGGCGGCGTGCTGCGCCAGCGGCGCAATGCCGGCGAGATCAACGCCCACGGCTTGGAAGGCGACGTCGCCGCCGACCTATCGCCGGCCTGGACGGTGCGCGCGGCCTTCTCGGCGACCCATGCCCGTGTCGACGGCGGCGCGACCGCCGCCCAGCTGACCGGCAAGCGCCCGGCCCAGGCGCCGGCCTTGACCGTCACCGCCGGCGCGCGCTGGCGGCCGATCGCGCGCCTCAGCCTCGACGCCGATCTGCGCTACGAAGGCCGCCGCTACGAGGACGACCTGAACCTGCGGACGCTGAAGGCGGGCGCGAGCCTTGACCTGCGCGCCGGTTGGAAGGTCTCGCCGGCCAGCGAGATCTATCTGGCCGCCGACAACGTCCTGAACGCCGACCTTGCCGTGGGCCAGACCGCCGACGGCGTCACCAGCTATTCGGCGCCGCGCACGGTCTATGTGGGCTTCGCGGTCCGTCGCTGAGGCGTAATTGTCCTACAATAACGATTGATAGCGCTATCATGGCCGTGTAGCCCTGCTTCCAACGAAGAAGGAGGACTCCATGCGTCTGTCACGCCGCGCCCTGATGGCCGCCATCTCCAGTCTGCCGGCGATGGCCCACGCCGCGCCGGCCAGTCCGCGTGTTATCGCGCTGGACGTGATGAAGACCACGGGGCCGGTGGATCGCTTCTTCGACCTGTCGGTCGGTTCGGACTATCCGGGCACCCTGATCCGCGACGACAGCCAGGCTCAGTTGAAGACGACCGTGGACGAGCTGGGTTTCCGGTACATCCGCTTCCACGCGATCTTCCACGACGTGTTGGGCACGGTGAAGGTCCAGGACGGCAAGATCGTCTACGACTGGACCAAGCTCGACCAGCTGTACGATGCGCTGCTGGCCAAGGGGATCCGGCCCTTCGTCGAACTGGGTTTCACGCCCGACGCCATGAAGAGTTCGGAACAGACGATCTTCTACTGGAAGGGCAACAGTTCGCATCCGAAGCTGGAGCCCTGGCGCGACCTGATCGACGCCTTCGTCCGGCACGTCCGTCAGCGCTACGGCGTCGAGGAAGTCCGCAAGTGGTTCTTCGAGGTCTGGAACGAGCCCAACCTGGATGGCTTCTGGGAGAAGGCCGACAGGGGCGCCTATTTCGAGCTCTATGACGTCACCGCTCGGGCCATCAAGGCGATCGACCCGGCCTTGCGGGTGGGCGGGCCTTCGACGGCCGGCGCGGCCTGGGTTCCGGAGTTCCTGGCCCACGTGAAGCAGAGCGGCGCGCCCGTCGACTTCGTCACCACCCACACCTACGGCGTCGACGGCGGTTTCCTGGACGAGAAGGGCGTGCAGGACACCAAGCTGTCGCCCTCGCCCGACGCCATCGTCGGCGACGTGCGGCGGGTGCGCGAGCAGATTCAGGCCTCGGCCTTCCCGAACCTGCCGCTCTATTTCACCGAATGGAGCACCAGCTACACGCCGCGCGACAGCGTCCACGACAGCTACGTCAGCGCCGCCTACATCCTGGAGAAGCTGCGGCGGACGAAGGGCCTGGTCCAGGGCATGAGCTATTGGACCTATACCGATCTCTTCGAAGAGCCTGGTCCGCCGACCAAGCCGTTCGAGGGCGGTTTCGGCCTGATGAACCCGCAGGGGATCAGAAAACCCGCCTGGTTCGCCTACAAGTATCTCAACGCGGTCCGGGGCCGCGAGATCGCCAGCGCGGACGATCAGATCTTCGCCGCCCGCGACGGCGACCGGGTAGCGGTGCTGGCCTACGCCTGGCGCCAGCCGGACCAGAAGGTCAGCAACCGGCCATTCTACACGCGCCCGCATCCGACCTTCGACGTCGAGCCGTTGAAGCTGACGGTGGCGGGGCTGAAGCCCGGATCCTATCGCCTGCGCGTGCGCCGCACCGGCTATCGCGCCAACGACGCCTACAGCGCCTATATCGACATGGGCGCGCCCAAGAGCCTCGCGCCCGAACAGCTTCGGACGCTGCAGAACATGACCCGGGACCGGCCGGAGATCGAAAGGGTCATCAAGGCCAGCGGCGGCCAGACCATCATCGATCTGCCCATGCGCGCCAATGACATCGTGTTGATCGAGCTGGCGCCGATCTAGCGCGAGGGGCGGCGGTAGCGGGCCAGGTCGATCCCGTGCCGCTCGACCTTGTCGTAGAAGGTCTTGCGGGGGATGCGCAGCACCTCGAGCGCCGCGCGGACATCGCCGCCGCAGCCAGCCAGGGCCTCCTCGATCACGTGCGCCTCGTAGGTCGCCACGCGTTCGGGCAACGGCGCCACGTCGGCCGCGCCACCCGCCGTGGTCTGGTCGGCCAGGCCCAGGGCGACGCGCTGGGCGTAGTGGCCCAGTTCGCGGACATTGCCGGGCCAGTCGTGATTGTGCAGCCGCCAGCGGACCCGGTCGTCGATCACCGGCTGCGGGCCATCCAGGCGCTCGCAGGCGCGGGCCAGGAAATGGGCGAACAGCAGCGGCACATCCTCGCGGCGCTCGCGCAGCGGTGGGATGCGGATGCGCACGACGTCCAGGCGGTGGAACAGGTCCTCGCGGAACGCACCGGCCGCGACGGCGTCGCCCAGGTCGGTCTTGGCGGCGGCGACGATCCGCAGGTCAAGGGTCTGGGCGCGGTTGGAGCCCAAGGGCGTGATCTCACGCTCCTCCAGCACCCGCAGGAACTTGCCTTGCGCTTCCGGCGCCAGGGTCTCGATCTCGTCGAGGAACAAGGTGCCGCGATCAGCCTGCTGGATGCGGCCCACACGCTGGCGGACCGCGCCGTTGAACGCGCCCAGCTCGTGGCCGAACAGCTCGCTGTCCAGCGTCCCGGCGGGCAGGGCGGCGCAGTCGACGGCGACGAACTCGCGATCACGGCGGCGGCCCCAGGCGTGAAGGGCCCGCGCCGCCAGCTCCTTGCCGACCCCGGTCTCGCCCTCGAGCAGTACGTCGACATCGGCGCTGGCCAACTGTCGCAAGGTGGCGCGCAAGCGCTCCATGACCGGGGTCTGGCCGATCAGCGGCCAGTCGCTCTGGGCCTGGGCGGCGAGGGCGCGCAGTTCGCGGTTCTCCAGGACTAGCCGGCGCTTCTCCATGGCCCGCCGCACGCTGCTGACCAGGCGTTCGGGCGCGTAGGGCTTGGCCACGAAATCGTAGACGCCGTCGTGCATGGCCTCGACCGCCTCGGAGACGTCGGCGTGGCCGGTGACCAGCAGCACCGGCAGGTCGGCGTCCTGCGTCTTCAGGCGACGGAACAGCTGGCGGCCATCCATTCCGGGCATGCGGATGTCGCTGACCACCACGCCGGGAAAGCCGGCGGGCAGGGCGGCCAGCGCCGTCTCGGCCGAGGTGAAGGCCAGCACCTCGAAGCCCGCCAACTGCAGGGTCTGGACGTTGGCGTCGCGCAGGACGTCGTCGTCGTCGATGAAGGCTACCTGGTTGACGGTCACGGGCATCTTTAGCGCGCCTTGGGCAGGGATATGACGAAGCGGGCGCCGCCGGGGCCGGCTTCGAGGGACAGTTCGCCGCCGAACTCGGCGACGATGTCGCGGCTGATCACCAGGCCAAGGCCGAGGCCGCGGGGCTTGGTGGTCGCGAACGGCGTAAACAGGGTCTTGGCCGCCTCCGGCGCGACGCCAGGGCCGTTGTCGGCGACCAGGATCCGCACCTGCGAACGCCTGACCGAGACCTGGACGCGGATCTCCGGATCGCTCGCGCCGTCCAGCGCCTCAAGGGCGTTCTGCAGCAGGTTGACCAGCACCTGCTCCAGGCGGAAGCGTTCGGCCATCACCAGGGCGGCCTCGTCGACTTCGTCGCGGATGACGCGCGCGCCTTGTTGGCGCAGGCGCGGGCCGACCAGCAGCAGGGCGCCGTCGACGGCTTCGCGCACCGCCACCGGCGCGGCCGGGGCGCTGGACTTGCGGGCGAAGGCGCGCAGCTCGTCGGTGATCAGGCCGATGCGGTCGGTCAGGCCCGCGATCAGGCCGAGATTGGCCTTGGCGGTCTTGTCGTCGGCCCGCTCCAGGAACACGGCGGCGTTGTCGGCGTAGGCGCGGATAGCCGCCACCGGCTGGTTGATCTCGTGCGCCACGCCGGCGGCGATCTGGCCCAGGGTGGCCAGCTTGTTGGATTGGACCAACTCGTCCTGCATCAGATGGATGTGCGCCTCGGCGCGACGCCGCTCCTCCATCTCGACGGTCAGACGCTGGTTGCTGTCGCGCAGCTCGGCCGTGCGTTCCTGCACGCGGGCCTCCAGCTCGAGGCGCGCGGCTTCCTGGCGGGCGGCGCGGACGGTGGCCTGGCCGCGCCAGCGCAGGACGGCGGCGGCCAGGGCGCAGGCGATCAAGCCCACGAGCAGGGCGATGGCGCGAGCGCCCGCCACGGCCGTGCGCAAGGCCGCGCCGACAGGTGTGAACGTGTAGACCGTCCAGCCCACGGCCCCCAGATCGGCGCTGGCCGCCATGAACCGAGTCTCGTCCTGACCCGGCGGCGCGACCGCGGTCAGGACGGGGACCCGTCCCGCGGCCGGCGGCGGAACAGCGCCCAGGACCTGAAACGGCGCGTCGCCGAAGCGATGCTCGGCGCGCAGCCGCTGCTGCTCGACCAGGGGCAGGGGCGTGAGCGTCGAGAATCGCCACGCGGGGACCGAGGTGACCAGGATCACGCCCCTCGGATCGGCGGCGAAGGCCGGTTCGGCGGCGGACCATTCGGCCTCAAGCGCCTCGAATTCCACCTTGACGACGACGACGCCCAAAGCCCCTTCGCGGCCGTCCACGCGGCGCGACATGAACAGGCCCGGTCGCCGACTGACCGTGCCCAGGGCGAAGAGCTCGGCGGCGCCGTGGGCCTTGGCGTCCTTGAAATAGGGCCGGAAGCTGTAGTCGGAGCCGACGAAGCTGGTCGGTTCGCGCCAGTTGCTGGCGGCGATGGTCATGCCCTTGGCGTTCAGCACGTAGATCGCCGCGGCGCGGATGCCCCCGCTCAGGGTCTCCAGCTTGCGGTTCAGGGCGTCGATCCCTCGCGGGTCGGCCGAGCGCAGCACCTCGGCCACGTCCGGGTCCTGGGCCAGGACGAAGGGGAGGGAACGGTGCTTGGCCAGTTCGCTGCGCAGCACCGCCGCGTGCAGGGCCGCCGACGCCTGGGCTTGCCGTTCGAGGTCGGCGGTGGCGCGGCGCTGGGCCAGGGCGCCGGCGAAACCCACGACGCCGGCCAATAGGATCACGCTGGCCGCGACGAAGGCCATCCAGCGCCGGACGATCGGATCGGCCAGGTTTGGCGGCGACGGCCGGTTCATGAACGCGCCTCCAAGGTTTGTGCGGATTTTCGCACAAACTGGATGATTGGCGTGAGGAATTTCGCCGCGAGCGTCGGCGCCTCCATCGACTTACAAGAAGAAAAGCAAATGTAAAACAAGGCTTTGAAGCTTTTTCCGAGGCCGCTTGCGCGGCGTCCTTCCGCACAGGATCGTCTATCCAAGCGGCCCGGCAAAGGGGCGCGGGGTGGAAACGCGGCCTTCGGGCCTTGCCAAGAGGCGACAGTGCAGACGATCCAACCGACCGCATCCCCGCGGCCCGAGGGGCGGCCTCCGGCGCGACCCAAGCCGTTCTTCCAGCACCTCTACTTCCAGGTGCTGCTGGCCATCCTGCTGGGCGGCGCGATCGGCCACTTCTATCCCGAGATCGGCCAGTCGCTGAAGCCGCTGGGCGACGCCTTCATCAAGCTGGTGAAGATGGTCATCGCCCCGGTGATCTTCCTGACCGTCGTGACCGGCATCGCCGGCATGCGTGACCTGGACAAGGTTGGCCGCGTTGCGATCAAGGCGCTGCTCTACTTCGTGGTCTTCTCGACCCTGGCCCTGGTCGTCGGCCTGGTGGTCGCCAATGTTGTCCAGCCGGGCGCGGGTATGAACATCGATCCCGCCACGCTGAAGGCCGGCAAGGTCGCCGAGTACGCCGCCAAGGCCCACGACCAGAGCGTCGTCGGCTTCCTGATGAACATCATCCCGACCACCGTGGTCGGCGCCTTCGCCGAGGGCGAGATCCTGCAGGTGCTGCTGATCTCGATTCTGTTCGGCCTGTCGCTGACCCTGGTCGGCGCGCCGGCCAAGCCGGTGATCGACTTCCTGGAGCTGGTGGCCCAAGCGTTCTTCAAGTTCGTGCACATCGTCATGAAGTTCGCCCCGATCGGCGCCTTCGGGGCCTTCGCCTTCACGATCGGCAAGTACGGCATCGCCTCGGTAACGAACCTGGCCATGCTGGTCGGAACCTTTTACCTGACCTCGCTGCTGTTCGTGGTCGTGGTGCTGGGGACGGTGGGCCTGTTCAACGGCTTCTCGATCTTCGGCCTGATCCGCTATCTGAAGGCCGAACTGCTTCTGGTGCTGGGCACCAGCTCGTCGGAAGCGGCTCTGCCCAGCCTGATCGAGAAGCTCGAGAAGGCCGGCTGCCCGAAGTCGGTCGTCGGCCTGGTGGTCCCGCTCGGTTACTCATTCAATCTGGACGGCACCAACATCTACATGACCCTGGCGGCGCTGTTCATCGCCCAGGCGACTGGCGTGCACCTGTCGTGGGAGCAGCAGGCGCTGCTGCTGGGCGTGGCGATGCTGAGTTCCAAGGGCGCGGCGGGCGTCACGGGCGCGGGCTTCATCACCCTGGCCGCGACCCTATCGGTCGTGCCCGCGGTGCCGGTGGCCGGCATGGCCCTGATCCTGGGCGTCGACCGGTTCATGTCCGAGTGTCGGGCCCTGACCAACTTCACCGGCAACGCGGTGGCGGCGATCGTTGTCTCGCGCTGGGAGCGCGGCCTGGATGTCGCGGCTCTCAAGTCGGCTCTCGACCCGACGAAACACCCGCCGGTCGCCGGCGGACCCATTCCGGATCCGGCGCGCCCCTGAGGCTCGCCGGACCGCTCAAGCACAGTCAAAACAAAAGAAACACGGGGGAGCTATTCGTGACGAACCAAGCCCATCGCCGACACCGCCGCCATCTCGTCCAGGGCGCGGCCCTGGTGGTCCTGCTGACCGCCGCTGGCGGTGCGGCCGCCCAGGAAGCGACCGACACGACCAAGGTCGAGGAGATCGTCGTCGTCGGCAGCCAAATCAAGGGCGCCAAGACCACGGCGGCCCTGCCGGTCACGGTGTTGGACAACAACCAGATCGCCGCCACCGGCGCGGTCTCGGGCGATGATCTGTTCCGCTCCATCCCGCAGATGGGGGACGTGTTCATCAACCCCAGCAACGCGCCGCAGACCAGCAATTCCACGCGCGGCGACGTCAACTCGATCAACCTGCGCAGCCTGGGCGTCGGCAACACCTTGGTGCTGCTGAATGGTCGCCGGCTGGTCTCGCACCCGACCAGCCAGTCGTCGGGCACCGTGCCGCTGCTCGGCTACAACGCCAATGCCATCCCGACCGCCAACCTCGAGCGCCTGGAAATCCTGCGCGACGGCGCGGCGGCCGTATATGGCGCCGACGCCGTGGCCGGGGTGGTCAACACCGTGCTGCAGACCGACTTCAACGGCCTGACCGTCGACGCCCAATATGGCTGGGCCGAGGGCACGCACCGCAAGGAGTACAGCAGCAACATCTTCGCCGGCCGCAACTTCGCCGAGGGGCGGGGCAACATCTCGCTGAACGGCAACTTCACCTGGCGCACGGCCCAGCGTCCCAGCGACCGGCCCTATACCGCGACCCAGGACTTGCGGCCGCTGTTCGCAGGCTATGCGGACTACGCCGCCAGCGCCGCCCCGGACAACCGCGGCAACCAGAACTCGTTCGCCAACTTCACGGTGTTCGGCGTCACCAGCGCGATCCGTCAAGGCACGGTCGCCCTGACGTCGGCGGCTGGCGCGACCCACGTGCAGCCCAACACCATCGCCGGCTGCGCGACCCAGCTGGGCAACGGCCTGTGCCTGGGCACGGGCAACCTGGCCACCGGAAGCACGGCCAACGCCTACCGCTACAACGCGCCGCAGAACGACGCGACGACCATCGCGCCGGAGATCGAGCGCCAGAACCTGTTCCTGAACGGCCACTACGACATCAGTGACAACCTGACGGCCTATGGCGAGCTCGGCTTCTATCACGCCACGTCCGAGGGCCTGACCACCCAGGGCACCAGCCTAGTCGCGATCGGCGTGCCGGCCAGCAACTACTGGAATCCCTTCGGCCCGGTGACTTTCGCCAACGGCCAAGCCAATCCGAACCGCCTGCCGAACCTGACCAACGTGCCCGCCAGCGGCATGGCGGTGACCTTCACCAACTACCGCTTCAACGATCTGGGTCCGAGCAAGGTGGAGGTCGAGAACTATCAGACCCGCTTCCTGGGCGGGCTGAAGGGCGAGAAGTGGGGCTGGAACTGGGACTCCGCGGTCCTCTATTCGAAGGCCGACGCCAAGGACGAAAGCGACGGCATCGACAGCAAGAAGCTGGCCGCCCAACTGGCCCTGTCGACTCCCGACGCCTACAACCCGTTCAACGGCGGCTGTCTCGACGGAACGGGCGGGCGTGACTGCACGCCCAGTTCAAAGGCCGCGCTGGACGCCATCCGCTTTCGGCTGAAGCGCCACTCGACCACGACCCTGACCTTGGCCGATTTCAAGGTGTCCAAGTCCGACCTGGTCAACCTGTGGGCTGGCCCGGTCGGCGTCGCCGCCGGCGTCGAGTTCCGCCACGAGACCCAGCAGGACCGCCGCGACCCGATGCTGGACGGCCGCACCCCCTTCACCGACCCGGTGACCGGCGCGACCAGCAACAGCAACGTCACGGGCGTCAACGACACCCCCAGCACCAAGGGCTCGCGCGACGTCGGCTCGGCCTTCGTCGAATTCGCCCTGCCACTGGTCTCGCCCGAGATGAACATCCCGCTGGTGCGCCGCATCGACGTCCAGCTGGCTGGTCGCTACGAGAACTACAGCGACTTCGGCTCGGTCGCGAAGCCGAAGGTGGCCATCGCCTGGGACGTGGTCGATGGCGTCCGATTCCGCGGCTCCTGGCAGCAGGGTTTCCGCGCCCCGAACCTGGAGACCACCAACCCCTTCAGCTATTCGCGGACCAACACGGTCACCGACTTCTACCGCTGCGAGGCCGATTTGCGGGCCAAGCGCATCGCGACCTTCTCGGCCTGTTCGCGCGGGGTGGGCATCCGGTTCACCACGGCCGGCAATCCGAACCTGAAGGCCGAGGAGAGCGAGAGCTATTCGGTGGGCGTCGTCCTGCAGCCGACCTTCATCCCCGAGCCGTTCGGCCGCTTCACGCTGACGGTCGACCGCTGGCAGATCAAGCAAGACGGCATCGTCGGCACCCTGGGCTCGACCAATATCGCGGTGCAGGACTACCTGGCCCGCCTGGGCGGCGCGAACAACGCCAACGTGGTCCGCGCGGCCCCGACGGTCGATGACGTCGCCTTCTTCAACGGCACGGGCCTGGCCCCGGTCGGCCAGATCCTCGAGATCCGCGACCAGTTCAAGAACCTGCAGCCGCAGACGGTCAGCGGCATCGACTTCGGCCTGAACTGGGTCCTGCGCACGGACAACGCCGGCCGCTTCAGCGCTAATATCGACGGCACCTACATGGACAAGTACTCGCAGGAGCTGGCCCCGCCGATCGCCGAGCTGTTCGCCGCCCGCGCCGCCGGCACGATCAACCCGGCCACCCCGCTGACCGATCCGGGCGACCTCCTGAAGCGCAACGGCAAGCCGAAGTGGAAGTGGAGCGGCACGGGCACCTGGCGCGGCGGTCCGGTCCAGATCGGCGCCTCGGTGATCTATACCGGCGCGGTGCTGGACACCGACTTCCTGTCGGCGACCGGCGAGCCCTGGCGCGTGAAGCCGCTGACCACGGTCAACCTCTACGCCCAGTACCGTTTCGAGCAGAAGGGCTGGGCCAACGACACCCGCATCCGCGTGGGCGCGCGGAACATCTTCGACAAGGATCCGCCCCTGTCGTCGAGCGGCTACATCGGCTCGCTTTACAACCCCTATGCTCGCTACTGGTACCTCAGCATCGCCAAGTCGTTCTGATGCCGAGGGAGAGCCCTTCCGTTACGTTGCAACGGACAAAAGGGCCCTCAGGCTGAAAGTCTGAGCATGACGATAGGACTATCGTCATGCTCGGGCCGGCCGCTCCTCCTCCCCGGAGCGGCCGGCTCCTTCTTGTTCCGCGTTTCGAAGGTCCGCATGGTCATGAAGTTCGCCGCCGCCGCCCTGGGTTTGAGCCTGGCCCTCGTGGGCTGCGCGACGCGCGCGGAGCCGCCGGCTGGCAAGACCTGCCCGGAGGGCCTGCCGGCCGAGACCAAGTGCCTGGCGGGCCAAGACGCCAACGGCGCCTGGTACTGGATCGCCATCCCCAAGGCCTGGAACGGGACCCTCGTCCTGCACACGCACGGCGGCCCGCGCCTGAAGACGCCCAAGCCCGACGACGCGGTCGAGGACCTGCAGCGCTTCGCCGTGACCGTGGCCGAGGGCTATGCCTGGGCCGGCTCGAACTATCGTCGCGAAGGCTACGGCGTCCGCTCGGCGGCCGAAGACAGCGACAACCTGCGCAAACTGTTCTGGGAGACCTTCGGGCGACCCAAGCGCACGGTGCTGCACGGCCAGTCGTGGGGCGGCAATGTCGCGGCCAAGACCGCCGAGCTCTACGGCAAGGACGCCGACGGCAAGCTGGTCTACGACGGCGTCATCCTGACCAGCGGCGTCGTCTCCGGCGGTACGCGGGCCTATGACTTCCGCGCCGACCTGCGCGCCGTCTACCAATACTATTGCGGCAATCACCCGCAGCCTGGCGAGACCCCGTATCCGCTATGGCAGGGCCAGCCCGTCGGCTCGAAGCTAACGAACAAGCAGCTGGACGAGCGGGTCAACGCCTGCACCGGCGTCGATCTGCCGGCCGGCCAACGCACCGCCCCGCAGAAGCGCAACCTCGCCAATATCCTGGCCGTGACCCGCATCCCCGAGCGGACGCTGGGCAGTCATCTGGGCTGGGCGACCTTCACCTTCGCCGACATGGTCAACAAGCGGCTGGGCGGCAAGAACCCGTTCAGCAATGTCGGCGTGACCTATGCGGGATCCGACGACGACAAGGCGCTGAACGAGGGGGTCGCCCGCTTCGCCGCCGACCCCGAAGGCGTGCGGCTGTTGTCGGAGGACAGCGACCTGACCGGCAAGCTGCTGGTTCCGACCCTGACGATGCACGCCATCGACGACCCGACCGCCTTCGTCGAGCTGGAGCAGGTGTTCCACGACACGGTCGCCAAGGCCGGGAAGAGCGATCTTCTGGTCCAGTCGTTCACCGACGAGCACGAGCACTCCAAGCTGGCCACGCCGGAATATGCTGCTCTGCTGCGCGCCATGACCGCCTGGATCGAGCAGGGGGCCAAGCCCAGTCCCGCCAGCCTGGCCGCCGGTTGCGCGGCGGCCGTGAAGATCTATGGCGAGGCCTGCCACTTCCAGGTCGATTACCAGCCGCCGACTCTGGCCACCCGCAGCTATCCGCGCGCCAAGCCCGGCCTGAAGTAAGCCGCTAGCCCGCGCGGGGACCGAACGCGGCGATGAAGGTGTCGACCGCCGCCGCGACCTCGGTGTCGACCTCGGCGGAGGTGGGTTCGCCGATATAGTTGGTAAGGCGGGCCTTCAGCAGGCGGTTCTGGCAAAGACCGATGAACTGGTGGGCGGCGACGACCGGATCGGTCGCCCGGATATGACCCTCGGCCCGCATCCGCGCCAGGAAGTCACCGAGAATCGCCGCGCCCCGCCGCGGCCCGGCCTCGTAGAAGGCCTTGCCCAAGTCAGGCGAGCGCTCGGCGGCCGCCACGATCAGGCGGAAGTGGCGCATGTTGCGGTCCGAGAGCACGTTGGTCAGGTAGCGGCGGCCCACGTTGGTCAGGACCGTCTTCAGATCCGCGCTGTCGTCCAGCAGGCCGAACATCACATCGCGCTGCCAGTCGCAATAGCGTTCGATATGGGCCTGGAAGATTTCTTCCTTACTTTTGAAATAGTTGTAGAGCGTGCTCTTCGAGCCGCCGACCCGTGCGGCGATGGTCGACATCGAGGCCGCGTCATATCCCTCTTCCAGGAACACCTCGGCCGCGACGTCGAGGATGGCCTCGCGGCGGGCGTCGCGGTCCAGACGGGGTTTGGCGTCGATCATCATATTTCTTTCCAACCGTACGGTACGGTCACCTTGACGATGGAGCAAGTGGGGCATATTTGCGGCATCGCATATGACTATACCGTACGGTCACATCAAGGCGCCTCCCCATGCCGACCTTCTCCACCGCTCTTCCGCGCCGTAGCGGACCTTATCTGGCCGCCGCCAGCGCCCTGGTCCTGGCCGCCTGCGCCAGCCTGCCGCCCGCCCAGCCGGCGCGCGTCGCCAAGGCCCCACAAGCCTACGAGACCGCCCAGACCCTGACCGCGCCCGCCACCGAGTGGCCGGCCGACGCCTGGTGGCGCGGCTATGGCGACCCCCAACTGAGCGCCCTCGAGGACGAGGCCCTCAAGGGCTCGCCCAGCCTGGCCGCCGCCGAGGCCCGCCTGCGCCGCGCCCAGGCCCTGGTCGCCCAGGCCCGCTCGGCCGACCTGCCGCGGGTCGGGCTAGGGGCCGAGGTCAACGAAAACAAGCAGAGCTACAACGCGGGCATCCCGCCGGCCTTCGTGCCGCATGGCTATAACGATACCGGCCGCATCGCCCTCGACTTCAGCTGGGAGCTGGACTTCTGGGGCAAGAACCGGGCCGCCGTGGCCGCCGCTACTTCCGAGGCCAAGGCCGCCCAGGCCGATGCCGCCCAGGCGCGTCTAACCCTGTCCACCGCCGTCGCCTCGACCTATGCCGAGCTGGCCCGCCTCTACGCTCAGCGCGACGTCGCCGAGCAGGCCGTGCGCTTGCGCCAGGAGACCAGCGATCTGGTGTCCAAGCGGGTCGCCAACGGCCTCGACACCCGCGCCGAGAGCGAACAGGCCAAGGCCGGGCCGCCGGTCTCCAAGGCCGAACTCTCGGCCCTGGACGAACAGATCGCCCTGACCTGCAACGCCCTGGCCGCCCTGGTCGGCGCGGGTCCCGACCGGGGGCTGACCATCGCCCGTCCCGGCGCGACGACGCTGAAGCCCTTCGGCCTGCCGACCAACCTGCCCGCCGACCTGATCGGCCGCCGCCCCGACGTGGTCGCGGCCCGCTGGCGGGCCGAGGCCGCCACCGCCCGCACCCGCCAAGCCAAGGCCGCCTTCTATCCGGACATCAACCTGGCCGGCTTCGTGGGCGTGCAGTCGCTCTATCTGGACAAGCTGTTCTCCAGCGGCTCGGACATCGGTCAGGTCGGCCCGGCCTTGCGCCTGCCAATCTTCGAAGGCGGCGCCCTGCGCGCTGGTCTGCGCGGCGCCGAGGCCGATCGCGACGCGGCGGTGGCCGCCTATGACGGCGCCTTGACCCAGGCCCTGCGCGAGGTAGCCGACGCCGCCGCCAGCGAGAAGGCCCTGGCCTCGCGGTTGGCGGACGCGCGCGCCGCCCTGACGGCCAACGAGAACGCCTACCGCATCGCCCGCCTGCGCTACGAAGGCCAGCTGTCGACCTACCAGTCGGTGCTGCTGGCCGAGCAGTCGGTCCTGACTCAGCGCCGGGTCGTCGCCGACCTGGAGAGCCGCGCCTTCGCCCTCGACATCGCCCTGGTCCGCGCCCTCGGCGGCGGCTTCACCGGCGCCTGAACCCCATTCTCACAGCATCCGCTCGCTAGGACTTGCACCTATGTCCGATCAACAACCCGCCAATGGCGGCCAAGCCGTCGCCAACACCAAGCGTCGCCGCCAACTGACCCTCCTCGCCGGCGCCGTCGCCGTCGGGCTGGTCGGCTACGGCGCCTGGTGGCTGGCTTTCGACTCCCACTTCGTCGAGACCGACGACGCCTATGTCGGGGCCGAGACCGCCCAGGTCACCGCCCTGTCGCCCGGTCCGGTGGCCAAGATCTTCGTGGTCGAGACCCAGGCCGTGAAGGCCGGCGACCCGCTGGTCGTCATCGATGACGCCGACGCCCGCATCGCCGTCGCCCAGGCCGAAGCGGCCCTGGGCCAGGCCGAGCGCAAGGTGAAGGGCTACTTCGCCAGCGACACGGCCCTGGCCGGCCAGTTCGACGCCCGCCAGGCCGACGTCCAGCGCGCCGACGCCCAGATCCTGGCCGCCAAGGCCGACGTCGACCGGGCGCGCGTCGATCTCTCGCGCCGCCAGGCCCTGGTGGGCGAGGGCGCCGTCTCGGGTGACGAACTGACCACGGCCCAGAACCGCCTCGCCAACGCCCAGGCCGCCTTGACCGCCGCCCAGGCCGTGCGCGCCCAGGCCCTGGCCAGCCGCGAGGCCGCCATCGGCACGCGCGAGGTCAACACCGTGCTGATCTCCGGCGTTTCGGTGAGCGAGAACCCGGAAGTGAAGGCCGCTCAGGCGCGCCTGGACGCCGCCCGCCTGAACCTGGCTCGCACCGTGGTGCGCGCCCCGACCGACGGCATCGTCGCCCGCAAGTCCGTGCAGGTCGGCCAACAGGTGGCCATCGGCGCGCCGATGATGGTCGTGGTGCCCACGACGCAGGCCTATGTCGACGCCAACTTCAAGGAAGTGCAGCTGGACAAGGTGGTCCCCGGCCAGCCGGTGACCCTGGTCTCCGACCTCTACGGCGGCGGCGTCAAGTTCCACGGCAAGGTGCGCGGTCTGGCCGGCGGCACGGGTTCGGCCTTCTCGCTGATCCCGGCCCAGAACGCCTCGGGCAACTGGATCAAGGTGGTCCAACGCGTGCCCGTGCGTATCACCCTCGACCCCGCCGAACTAGCCAAGCATCCGCTGCGCGTCGGCCTGTCGATGAAGGCCAAGATCGACGTCGCCCAGAACGGCGCCAAGTAGGCAAGCGTATTCGAGGAGCCGCCCGATGGCGTCCGAACAAACTCAAGGCGGCGGTCCGCCGCCGATGACCGGGATCCTCCTGGCCGTCACCTCGATCGCCCTGGCGCTCGGCACCTTCATGCAGGTGCTGGACAGCACCATCGCCAACGTCTCGATCCCGACCATCGCCGGCAATCTGGGCGTCAGTTCCAGCCAGGGCACCTGGGTGATCACCGCCTTCGCCGTGGCCAACGGGGTCTCGGTGCCGCTGACCGGCTGGCTGATGGGCCGCTACGGCGTTGTGAAAACGTTCGTGGCCTCGGTCATCCTATTCACGATCGCTTCGTTCCTGTGCGGCGTTTCCTGGAACCTGTCGTCGCTGATCTTCTTCCGGATCCTGCAGGGCGCGGTGTCGGGACCGATGATCCCCGGCTCGCAAGCCCTGCTGATCATGATCTTCCCGCCCAACAAGCGGGGCACGGCCCTGGCCATCTGGTCGATGACCACGCTGGTGGCGCCGATCTGCGGACCGATCCTGGGCGGCTACATCTCCGACAACATCTCCTGGCCGTGGATCTTCCTAATCAACGTGCCGGTCGGCATCCTTTGCGCCGTGGTCTGCTGGCGCAACATGGCCAGCCGCGAGACCCCGACCCGCAAGCTGCCGATCGACCGCACCGGCTTCATGCTGCTGCTGATCTGGGTCGGCGCCCTGCAGGTCATGCTGGACACCGGCAAGGACGTGGACTGGTTCTCCTCGCCCGCCATCGTCGTCGAACTGTGGGTGGCGATCATCGGCTTCGTCGCCTGGGTGATCTGGGAGCTGAACGAGAAGCACCCGATCGTCGACCTGTCGCTGTTCAAATCCAGCAATTTCGCCATCGGCACCATCGCCTTCTGCCTGGGCTATGCGGTGTTCTTCGGCAACAACCTGCTGCTGCCGCTGTGGCTGCAGACGCGGCTGGGCTACATCGCCACCTGGGCGGGCCTAGTCGCCGCGCCGAGCGGGGTCGTGGCCGTGTTCCTGACGCCGTTCACGGCCCGGCTGATGACCAAGGTCGACGCCCGCTGGACGGCGACGCTCTCGCTGGCCGCGTTCGGGCTGTCGTTCTACATGCGCTCCGGCTACACGCCCGACGCCAGCTTCGGCGTGCTGGTCATGCCGCTGCTGGTGCAGGGCGTGGCGATGAGCACCTTCTTCATCTCGATGGTGACCATCTCGCTGAACGGCATCCCGCCGAACCTGACACCGCAAGCCTCGGGCCTGTCGAACTTCTCGCGGATCACCGCCGGCAGCTTCGCCGCCTCCCTGACCACCACGCTCTGGGATCGCAGCGAGTCCCTGCACCAGACCCGCCTGGCCGAGACGATGAGCGCGACCAGTCCAGCCTGGGTCGACGCGGTCAACAAGCTGCAGGCGACCGGCATGACCTACCTTCAGGCGGTCGGGGCGGTCACCCAGCAGGTCGTCAACCAGGCCTATCTCCTGGCCTCGCTGGACTTCTTCCGGGTCTCGGCCTGGCTGTGCGTGATCCTGATCCCGCTGATCTGGCTAACCCGCAAGGCGTTGAGCGGCGGCGGCGCCCACGCGGCGGCGGACTAAGCTTCCGTCCGGCGGACTTTCGGCCTCTTTGGTTGCGACGCTTTCGCGCATTGGCCCATAATGTAACTCCGGCGACTGTCGCTCACGCCTCAAGGAGATCGACCGCATGACCTTGCCGCGCGAATCGACCCCGCATGTGCTGCTGGCCGACGTGGACGGCCGTGAGGCCAGGGTCGTGCTGGCCGAGCGAGGCGCTCTGCCGACCGCGATGACGACGGTCGCGTGCGAAAGCCAGGATCAGCTGATCGATATACTGGCGGGGATCCGTGAGGGGTTCGACGGCCCCGTCCTGGGCGCCGCCATCGCCGCGCCAGGTCCCTGCCTGGACGGCGTCATCCAGCTGACCCATTCGCCGATGCGCCTGGAAGCGGACGTCCTTTCCGAGCGGCTCGACCTGCACCGCTTGCACCTGGTGAACAACTTCACGGCCAGGGCCTTAGCCGTGCCGTTGCTGGCGCCGGACGCCATGGAGCCGATCGGCGGCGGTTTTCCGCATCGCGACGCGCCCGCCGCGGCCATTGGTCCTTCGGCGACCGGGCTTGGCATGTCGATCCTCAACCCCGACGGCTTCGTCGGCTGGATGGCCGCCGCCGCCGAGGGCGGGCACGTGGACCTGGCGGCGGGGAATGACCGCGAAGCCGACGTGATCCGTGTGCTGCGCGACATGCATGGCCACGTTTCGGCCGAGTGTGTCCTGTCCGGCGCGGGCGTGCTCGACGTGGCGTTCGCCTTGTCGGTCCTGGCCGGAAAGCCCGCGCGGTTCGCTGATCTCCCCGCGCTGCTGGCCGCGGCCCGCGGCGGCGACGCGATCGCTCGCGAAGTCTTCACCCTGGTTTCGGGGTGGCTGGGCGCGATATCGGGTAACCTCGTCCTGACCGCCGGCGCGCGCAGCGGGGTCTATGTCATCAGCGCGATCGTGCTGTCCTGGGGCGAGATGCTGGACCGCGCGATCGTCCGCCAACGGTTCGAGGCCAAGGGCCGGATGGCGGCCTACCTCCACGACGTGCCGTTCTATCTGGTCAACGAGCCGAACTGTGGCCTGCTGGGCCTGTCGGCCTTGTTCGCCTGAGGCCGGTCAGACCACGTCGACCCAGTTCCGATAGGGCAGGTTGAGGGCTGGGCAGGCGACTTCGCCGGTGGGGGCGTTGGCCAGGGGGGCGATCATCGGGCCGCTGAGGAAGGGGGCCTTGAGGCGGCGGCAAAGGTCCAGCTCCTTGAGGCTGTTGACCATGGCCACGCCCTGCCAGACGCGCTTGGCGCGGTACATGGCCGGATCCTTCAGGAAGCGGGTGATGGCCGCCAGGCGGGCGCGCTCGTCGATTCCCTCCAGCACCAGGGTGACGCTGTGCACCGCGCCGGCCGGCAGGCTTTCGATCCGGAAGCCAGGGTCCTTCACATGCAGGTCGATCAGCGAGAAATAGGGGCTGAGGAAGTTGCGGATCTGGCCGATCGCGCCGTACGAGGGCTCGCGCGGCACGTCGTAGACGCTGGCGGCCATGCGCGGGCGCAGGGCGCGCGGGAACTTCTCGATGTGGGCGCGATAGCTCTCGCGCACCGACGGCTTGATCAGCGACGAGAAACAGAACGGCAGGAAGATGTAGCCGGGCCGCGGCGGGCTCAGCTGCTCCAGCGCCGCGTCCAGGCAGGCCTGGTCGCGGGCGGCGACGTCGGCGTCCTCGATCGCGCCGAAGCCGACGTCGTCCCAGGCCTTGCGCCAATCGACGCCGCTGCCGACGAAGCGCTCCTTGGTCAGGTAGTAGATGCCCCACCAGCCGGTGTTGGGTCCCGAGACGTCCAGCAGGTCGCCGATCCCGCCCAGCGGCGGTTCCGGCTCGATCGCCGCCAGCTCCTCGGCCGGCGGGGCGCCGGTCACCGGGCCGCCTGGCGGGGCGATGCTGGTCACCGAATCCGGGGTGATCTTGCAGACCCGCCCGGCGAACTGGCCGTCGTCCTCGCCGGCCAGCAGCGCCTTGAGCACGTCGCCGCTCGTGCTGGCGAACCGCATGACGTCGGTCTGGTCGCCTTCGAACATCAGCAGGGCGACGTCGCCCGCGCCCTTGTCGCCGAACATCTTGAACTGCAGGTCGCGCGCCAGCCGCTGCAGCTCCTGAGCGTCCAGCCGGGTGGCGCGCGGATCGGCCAGCACGAACGAATAGGGCGCGACCAGGCCATAGCGCCGGGGCCAGACCCATTCGGTCTCCAGATAAGCGCCAGCCACCTTGCCCACCAGCGTGGCCATGGTTTCGGAATCGGCGAACCGCAGCTCCTCGCCAACGAAAATCTTCAGGCAGGCTATCGCTGTCATGAACGCAAGATGGCGGGTTTAGCGCACGAAATCCATTGGGAGTTGCGGCGTCGCTGTCGCGACCTGACGTCGCAACGCGACGGCATGTGTCTCGATGTCAGGGCCTACGAGGCCCAGCGGCGCGCAGGCCGTTCGACATAGCAGCCGAGATCGTTGGCCGATCTGAGGACGCGGTAGCGTACGCCCTCCTGGACGAAGCGAACCCCGATCTCGGTCTTGGTCCGCCAGACTACGGCCGCCCGGCGGCTGAAACCGGTCGCCGGATCGACGAGGACGACGTTGGAGGGAAGGCTCGCGCCCTTGCCGACCGAGATCCGCGCGCCGCCTTCGGAGATGTCGACGAAGGCGCATTTTCGCGCGATGGCGCCATCGCCGACATAGACGGAACGATGGTCGAGATAGCGGGGATGGGCCCGACGGTCGGCGCCGTCCGCACTGGAATCGAGGGTCGATGTCATGACCCTAACGCTAAGCGCCGATGGTTAATCGGCGTTATCGCCCAGGTTGCGGCGTGTTGTCCCACGCGATCAGCGCGTGGCGTAGGTTGCGGGCGAGGCAGGTCCGCGCTCCCCCGGAGGGGAGCGCGGTAGGCGGTTAGAAGCTCTTGCGGATGCTGGCGTAAACGTAGCGACCATAGGGCTGGTACAGCGAGCCGAGATAGCCGTTCGACGACAGCGGCGGCGCCTCGTTGGTCAGGTTGCGCACGCCCAGCTTCAGGCGGGTGTTGGCCGCCCAGCCCTTGGTGAAGGCGTACTGACCGTAGACGTTGGCCGTGACCTGGGAATCGATGACCCACGGCGCGCCGGCCGAGTCGATCAGGCCGGTGTCGTCGACATCCGAGATGTACTGGGTGAACGCGCCGATCGAGAATTGCTCGAGGGTCCAGGTGGCCGAGGCGGTCCACTTCCAGTCCGGCCTGCCGTTCGAGCGGATATAGCTGCCGCCGCCGGTGATCGTGGTGCCGGCGTTGATCTTGCCGTCCGCCCGCGCCGCCATCAGCGCCGCGATCTGCGGCGACGGCTGCTGGTAGAACTTGATCAGATGGGCGCCGTTGACCGAGACGTCGAAGTCACCGAACCGCGTGCCGTGCTTGCGCCACATCACGCCGATGTCCACGCCGCGCGCTTCCTGCGGCAGGGTGTTGACGTACTGGTCCTTGACGTAGAGCACCGTGCCGACGGGGGTCAGGCCCGTGCCGGCGAACGCGGCGATGTCGTCGGCCGTCGGGTTGGCGCGGACGACGTTGGCGTTCGACCCGCCGCCGACGCGTTGCAGATAGTCCAGGATCAGGGCGTTGCCCTCGCCGAACAGGCCCACGATGCCCTTCTGCTTCACGCGCCAGTAGTCGGCGGTGAATGTGAACGAGCCGAAGTCGGACGGGATGAACTTCGGCTCGAACACGAAGCCGAAGCCCATGGTCTCCGAGTCTTCCGGCTTCAGGTCGGGATTGCCCGAGCGCTGGGCCTGGACGCTGAGCGTGCGGGTGCAGTTGCTGAAGCTGGTGATCCGGCCGGCGCGCAGGTCGGCCTCGCAGCGCACGTAGTCGGTGCGGGTGTTGGCGCGGGTGACGGTGGTGGCGTTGATCTGCTCGAGATTGGGCGCCTTGAAGCCTTGGGCCCACGAGCCGCGAACGCGGAAGCCGTCGACCAGGTCCCAGGCCACGGCGACCTTGGGCTTGGCCACCGAGCCGACGTCGCTGTATTTCTCGGCGCGGCCGGCCAGCTGGACTTCGACGCTGCGAACCAGCGGGATGCCCATCTCCGGCGAGATCACCGGCACGGCGAACTCGACATAGGCCGAGCTGACCTTGCGCGAGCCCTTGGTGTCGGGCGACGGGCTGGTGCCGATCAGGTCGCTGCCATAGACGAGCCCGGTGACCGCGTTGGTGTAGGTGATCGTGCCGTCGACATGGGCGTCGCGGTCGTCCTGCTGCGTCTCACGGCGCCATTCGACGCCGGCCGCCACGCCGACGTCGCCGCCGGGCAGGGCGAACAGGTCGGCTTTCGAAACCCGGAAGTCCCACGAGGACAGCGAGCTGGTGCTGTCGCGCTTGGACTTGATGCGGATGGCGTCGATCGCCGCCTTGCTGCTGGGCGTGGCGTCGCCGACGCTGGGATTGTCGACCGCGCCGCCGTTGAAGGGGTTGTAGGCGTCGGGCGTCGACAGGGCCAATTGCTTCTGCAGCGCCGTGGCGCTGATGCCGTCGGAGACGTCCTGGACCCGGGCGTGCGAGTACAGCAGCGCCGACTCCCATTTCCAGCCCAGGGCCTCGCCGCGCAAGCCAGCCAGGAAACGGGTCTGATCGTTGGTGACGTCGACCTGCTGCTTGCCCGCATCCACGAAGTCATAGCTGTTCAGGGTCACGGCCAGACCGGCGGCCGGCGCGGTCGTGCCCGCCAGACGGTTGGGGTTGGCCGCGCCGCTGGCGAAGGTCGTCGGACCGAAGGGGTTCCAGTAGTTGGACGCCGGAGCGGTCAGCACCTGGGCCGAGGTGGTCGTCACCGGAGATTGGAACGCCCGGGTCTTGGCGTGATAGACGCCCGCTTCGCCGAAGGCGGTGATGTTTTCGGTGATCTCGTAATCGCCGGTCACGAAGACGTTCAGGCGCTTCAAAGCCGGCATGACCGTCAGGTCGCTGGCGGCCGCGTCGTAGCGCAGGTTGCGGTCCTCGCCCGAAGTGGCCGCCGCGCCGTCGTCGATGCTGATGCCCGCGCCGACGCTGGCCAGGCTGCCGGGGTTGCTGGTCGGCTGGATGTGGAAGGCGCCGGCCGAGCTCGTGATCAGGCTGGTTCCCACCCGGACGGCCGAGGCGGCCGTGAAGCTGCCCCACGGCGTCACCGTGCCGCGACCGTCCAGCGACGCGGCGCCGTCGAAGCGCGTGCCGGTGAACAGGACGCGCTTGTCGGCCGAGGCCGTGTAGATCTGGTCGGACGTGCGCAGGGCGGTCCGCTTGTCGTAGCTGACGAAGGCGGTCAGGTTGCCGCGTTCGAAATTGTGCCCGAACAGGCCAGTGAACTCGTACTCGCGAAGGTGCGTGCCCTTGGCGGCGCCGTACTGGGCCTCGACGTCCACGCCGTCGAAATTGTCCTTCAGCACGGTGTTGACCACGCCGGCCACGGCGTCGGTGCCGTAGATGGCGGCGGCGCCGTCGCGCAGGACCTCCAGGCGCTTCAGGCCCGAGGTCGGGATGGCGTTGGTGTTGTAGGTGATGGTGGGGACCAGGCTGGTGCCGTCGGCCTGGCTGGTCGGGTGGGCGACCACGCGGCGGCCGTTCAGCAGCACCAGGGTGTTGCCCGAGCCGAGGTTACGCAGATTGACCGAACCGATGTCGCCGCGCGCCGAGTTGCTGCTGCCGGGCAGGTAGCTCGAGTTGTAGTTCACGTCGCCCATCTGCGGGATGGCGCGGAACAGGTCGTCGCCCGAGCTGGCGGCCACGGCGTCCAGCTGCTTGGCGTCGACGACGGTGACGGGCAGGGCGGCCGTGGCCTTGGCGCCTTCGATGCGCGAGCCGACGACGACGATTTCCTCGACGGTGCTGTCCGGCGCCGGCGCGGCGGCGGTCTGGGCGGCGGCTTGGCCGCCCCAGGCCACGCACAGCGCGGAGGTGGCGAACATGGCGGCGCGAAGCGCCCTGGTGTTGGTCATTCTTGAGTCCCCTACTTGAAACCTCCGCCCCCCAAGAGCGGAGTTACGCTCGAATACAGCCCGGCCTGATCGCTCCCTCCCAGGACGCGACACTCCGGGCGCGGTCTTGAAGCCGCGCGCCGGACACACCGTCGCCGCCCTTAGAAGAAGACGACGTTGTCGACTTCCATCCAAAGCTTCTCGCCGCCCTTGCGGCCGCCCATGAACTCGACCTCGGTAAGGTCCGAGGCGGTCCATTCGCCCTTGGCGCCGCGCTCTCCGGCGGGCTTGAGGGCCGAGAACGGAATCTCGATCGTCGTCCAGGCCGAGCCGGCCGCGAACGGCGCCGACCAGCGACCGCCGGAGGTGCTGACGCCGAGCGAATAGTCGCCGTCACCGCGCACCTCGAAGCGCACGCCCTTGAAGGCGCGGGCGTCGACCGGCTGGATCGAACCGCGCGTCAACGGGATGATCACCCCGGCATAGGGTCTGGGTTTCATCGACATGCGGGCGTTGACCGACAGGGCGTGGCCCTGGTCGCCGCGGGCGATCACCTGGCTGATCTCGACGGTGCGGTCGAGGCCGCCGTCCGGATCGTCGGTGCGCAAGGTGTCGAGGCTGGAGCGGCCGTCGGCGCGCTCGAAATCGTCGATCGCGGCCTTGGCGGGAACCGACGGCATGGCCGTGGCCTGGTTGGCGGTCAGCGGCGGCGCGCCAGGGCCGAACACCAGCTTTCCGTCGATCAGCACCCGGTCGGTCTTGCGCACGTCGCTGATCGTCTTCCAGGGCTCGCCCTTGATCAGGACGAGGTCGGCGCGCTTGCCCTTCTCGATCGTACCGCGATCGGAGAGCAGGTTGATCACCTTGGCGCTGAACGCCGTGCCGGCCATCAAGGCCTCGGTCGGGGTCAGACCCGCGCGGACCATCAGCTCCATCTCGTGCAGGGTCGAGACGCCGTGCGGCGTGCCCGGCATGCCCGCGTCGGTGCCCAGGGCGATGGTCACGCCGGCGTCGTGCAGCGCCTTGGCGTTGTGCAGAGCGTTGTCGAACTTCTTGAAGCTCTGTTTGACGTTCGGGCTCTCGTCCGGATCGCGGGCCGGTTGACCCGGCTTCACTGGCTCGTAGACGGCCAGGGTCGGAGTGTCGGACGTGCCGCCCGCCTTGATGATGTCGATAGCTTCGGCGTCGAGGCGGCGATCCTGCAGGCTATGGGTGATGACGTCGACCTTGGCGCGGCCGGCGACCTCGCCGCGATCCACGCTGACAGTGTGGGTGAAGACCTTCAGGTCGTTCTTATGGGCCTCGTCAACCAGGGCGGTCAGGGTCCATTCGTCCATGCTGGTGTTGTCGGGCGCGACGCCGTAGCGCCAACCGTCGGTGAAGGCCTTGATCAGGTCCGGCTTGTAAGGGACCAGCGCCTTGACCGCAGCACGGGCCGCCTCGGGCGTGTTGACCCACTTGGTCGTGGCCGTGTCGGCCCAGTCGGCCCCGTGGCCGCCCGGGGTGCTCATGCGGGCGGCGAAGTTGACGTGCGGCGCGACCAGGGTCGACAGCCACTGGCGGCGGGGCGCGAACGACTCCGGCGCGGCGTTGAAGTCGCTGACCGTGGTGACGCCGGTCGAGACATAGGCGGTGGCGATCTGCGGCGTCGTGGCCGGGACGCCGCCGGGCGTCCAGTGAGTGTGCAGGTCGAAGAAGCCGGGCAGCAGGGCCTCGCCCTTGGCGTCGATCACCTTGGCGCCGCGCGGGGCCTTCACGTTCGGCCCGACCTCGGCGATGCGACCGTCGCGGATGATGACATTGGCCGGATGCGGCGCCGCGCCCGTGCCGTCGAACACCGTGGCGCCCATGATCGCGACCACGTCCTGGTTGGCCGCTTGGGCGATTCCGAAGGCGGTCGCCCCGAGGATCGCGGCCAGCGCCGTGGCCCCCAACAAGGTTGTCCGGACAGGCTTCATGACCATGCGATCCCCTCAACGTCGCGCACTGCGATATCTGACCGACGCACGAGATCGCCGTTTCCGCCGGTCCATCGACAAACTTTTGACACGCTGTTTGGCCGGCCCGGCGTAAGGGCGGCGCGGAGGCGAGCGACGCCGCGACGTTTTCTCCTTTGACGACCGGCGACTGAAGCTGAATACCCGATCGTCACGCCGCCGGACCGGCGCGCGATCCGAACCGCGGAGCCTCGACCATGACCGATACCTGGAACCGCCGCGCCGTGGTCGCCGCGGGCGCGGCGCTCGTGGCGTCCCCGGCCTTGGCCAAGCCGAAGACGACGACTTGGACCTTTGACCGGCTGTCGAAGATCGGAGGCGTGGCGACCCACGTCGACGGCGACCCTCGTCTGGTCGACAGCCCGTATGGCAAGGCCGTTCAGTTCGACGGCGTCGACGACCGGCTGGTCGTCGATCGGCATCCGCTGGCCGGCGCCGAGCGGTTCACCTTCGAGGCCCTGTTTCGCCCCGATGGCGGCGCGTTCGCCCAGCGCTGGTTTCATCTCGCCGAGGACTCGCCCGCCGAGGGACCGCCATCGAACACGCGCATGCTGTTCGAGATCCGGGTCAAGGATGATAGCTGGTGGCTGGACACCTTCGTCACCGGCCCCGGCTACAAGCAGACCCTGATCTTCCCAGACAAGGTCTTCCCGATCGGACACTGGTACGCCGTGGCCCAGAGCTACGACGGCAAGACCTATCGCTGCTATGTCGATGGGGTCCTGCAGGGCGAGGCCGAGATCGCCTTCAAGCCTCAGGGGGCGGGCAAGGCGTCGATCGGCGCGCGGATGAACCAGGTCGACTACTTCAAGGGCGCGGTGCGCGCGGCGCGCTTCAGCCGGACGGCCCTGGCCCCGGCGAAGATGCTGTCCGCGCGCTAGTAGCGGCGGCCCGCGGCGGTTAGGCCGACGCGCCGCCGCCAGACATGTCCATCCACATCGCTTCCCAGACATGCCCGTCGGGATCGGCCAGATGGCGGTTGAACATGAAGCCTAGGTCCTGCGCGGGATTGACGTCGGCGGTCCCTCCGAAGGTCGCGGCGGCGTCGACCATGGCGTCCACCGCGGCTCGACTTTCGCAAGACAGGGCGAGCATGACTTCACTCGTCGTCGCGGGCGCGATGGGGCGGCTCGTGAACGTGCGCCATTTGGCGTGGGTCAGGAGCATGACGAAAATGGTGTCGGACAGGACCATGCAAGACGCCGTCTCGTCACTGAACTGCGGGTTCTTGCTCAGCCCGAGCGCCTCGTAGAACGCCGTCGACCGAGCCAGGTCAGAGACCGGCAGGTTCACGAAAAGCATCTTCGACATCATTGGTCCTAACTTGCAGTTGCGCCGTATCCGAAGGGGCGTCGCCGCGTCTCTCCGAATTGCTTATACAGACTGTATATATAATTTACCCGTTGCCAACAAGGGATGTCGGATCCAAGGCTGGCTCGGTCGTCTGCGGTCCGGCTGGCCACGATCGTCAAGACCCTTGTCCGCGACCCGGCTTCGCCGAAGCAGCTCTCGCACGAACAAAATCGACTATACTTTATGTATATCTAATGTAGGTTTGCGCGGACGTCCCGGAGGCCCTTGTGCAGCCGACCCTGCTCCCGGCGAAATCCCTTCATGTCCTCCTGGCCTTAGCCACAGCCGACATGGCGGTTTTACGCCATGCTTGAGGGTTCGCTAGGAGCTGGCGGAGCTGGGGTTCAGTCGCGCGATGGCGTCGAGGCAAGCGCATTTGAGCAACACGCAAGGATCCGCCGCGGCGGGTCCGTCACGCAGCTGGCGATACATTGCGTAGCTCGTCAGGGCGAACAGCAGATCAACGGTCTCGGGCGCACCGATGGAAGCCCTCGGATCGGGCGGCAACCGCTCGATGAGCGCGGCGATCGACCGCCTGCGACGTTCCTGGCGCTCCCCCAAGGCCTTGGCCAATTCCGCGTCGGTGGCCATGGCGTCGTGCAGCCGTCCGATGGCCAGGTCGCCACTCCAATAGTCGCAGAAGATCTCGACAAGCAGGCCGAGGCCCTCGCGCGGCGAAGGCTGGATCTGCGCTTCTTGAAGCCGATGAAGGCCTCCCTTTTCGGCCAAGTGGTCGAACACGGCCTCCAGAAGGCCGCGTCGGGAGCCGAACTGGTTGTAAAGCGTCAGCCTGGTGACGCCCACGCTGCGGGCCACGGCCTCCAGCGAGAACGAGCCCAGCGGCTCCCGCCGGAGAAACTCAGCCGCCGCCAGGACGGCCTTCATCCGCTTGGCTTCGACGACGGCGCTGCGGGAGGTGTTGTCGTAGGGGCGCGTCGCCAAGATCGGGGCCTCGGGCATGGTGTGTCGCCCCTGCGGAGCCTTACGTCCTACCTCGGAGGCGGCGTGGGGACAACCATCGCACCGTTTGGGACAGCTCTGCCGTATGGGCAAGTCCATTGTGGCTGACGCAATTCCCCCTGACCCATTCAACCGCCGTCGACCGACACAAGGCAGGGAAGAGATGATCAAATCCTCGATGCGAATAATGATGATAGCCGGCCTGTTGGCGGGCTCGGCGCTCGCGTTCGCCGACGCCGCGCCGGCCGCCCCAACGCCGGAGCTCTTCGCGCCCGGGGTGATTTCGGCGGGCGCGAACGATGGGGCCCCGACCTTCTCGCCCGACGGGCGCACGCTCTATTTCGAGCGCACCAATTCCAAATGGACCGGGATACTGGAGTCTCGCTGGACGGGCGGCCGCTGGTCGACTCCGGTCTTGGCGTCGTTTTCGGGAACGACCTCGGACCAGCAACCGACCTTCTCGCCCGATGGACGCTATCTCGTCTTCGTTTCGTCCCGTCCGCTCCCGACGCCGGCCGGCGCGCCGGCGAAGTTCGCCAATCACCTGTACCGAACCGAGCGGACGCCGGGCGGGTGGTCGCCGGCCGCTGAGCTGCCGGCGGAGGTCAATATCTCTCAACGCGTGTTCAAGCCGAGCATCGCCGCCAATGGCGACCTCTACTTCATGTCGGACGTCGGCGCGGGCGGACCGCCCAAGTGGCGGCTGTTCTTGGCCAAGCGGGATGGCGTCGGCTACCGGCAAGCGAAACCGTTGAGCTTCAGCGGCCCTGACGATGGCGATGTCGATCCGTTCATCGCGCCGGACCAATCGTACCTGCTATTCAGCAGCAACACCCGCTCGGCGCTGAAGGACGGCCACGAGCACCTGTTCGTGGTTCGCCGGACAGGGGAGGGTTGGGGATCCGTTCAGGCGATCACCTACGCGGGCGACGACTGGGGCGCCGACGACGGTGAAGCGCAGGTAAGCCCGGATGGCCGCTGGCTCTACTTCACCAGTTCTCGCATCCTGCCCATGCCCCGGACGCGACCACGACGAGAGGCGCTGGACGCCCTCGAGCGCATGAACGTCTGGGACAACAGCAATGGCAACGTGTGGCGCCTGCCGGTGGCAGCGCTTCCGCTGCTGGCCCGCTCGGCTTCGGTGACGGGGGAAGGCCAACCCAGGACACGGCCTTGAGCGCCACGGGCGTGGAACAAAGCCTGGCCCATCCCGCGCGCGCCGGTCGGCCGACGCGAGTGGCCCAGGCTTTGTCCGGAGATCAGAACTTCATGTTCAACGCGACGCGGTACGTGCGGCCGTCATAGTCCTGCCGGCGCGCCATCGCCTCGACGCCCTGATATTCCTGTCGGACGGCGTTGGTCATGTTGAAGGCGCTGACCGAGATGCTCGTGCCTTTCCGCAGGTTGAACGACGCCGAGCCGTCGAGCTGACCCCGCGGCTTCACCCGACGCGCGAGGCCGCCGAAGCTGAAGATGGCGGCGTCCGGCACGTCGTAGGCGGTGCGATAGTTATAGGTCAGGCGCACGCCGAAACGGTCGGTCTCGTAGTAGCCGATGACATTGAAGTTGTGCTTGGAGATCCCGGGAAGAGACACCTTGGCGCCGGTAGGGCCGGTCCCATCGACGGTCGTGAAGGCGTAGTTGAACGCGCCGCCAAAGCCGCTCCAGAAGCCTGGCAGGAAGTCCAGGTTCTGCTGCACGTTGAACTCGGCGCCGCGCACAGTGTAGGGCGTCGACGAGTTGATATAGCCGGTCAGGTTCACGGTCTGCAGGTCGCCGCTCGCGTCGGGACCCGCGCTGGTATAGCAAAGATCGCCCTGCAGGCTCAGCGGGCCAAGCCCCAGGGTTCCGCCATCCGCCGGGCACAGCGCCTTGGCGCCGCTCACCTGCTGGATGAAGTTCTGCAGCCGCTTCTGGAAGACGGTGAGGGCGACCAGGCCGCCCGGCCGATTGTACCACTCGAGCGACACGTCCAGCGACGTGGCCGTGTAGGGCTTGAGCTCGGCATTGCCGAGGGTGGCGGTGATGACGTTCGTTTCGGTGGGCGTGCCGACTAGGGTGACCGGCGAGAACTGCCGCGGATGCGGCCGCACATAGGTGCGATAGGCGGCCGCGCGAACGACGAGGTCGTCCGTCACGTCGAAGACGGCGATCGCCGAAGGCAGCCATTGGCCGTAGCTGTCCTCGTACCGGCGATAGGCGTAGTCGGACAGGCTGCCGAGCGTGGTCGTCGACGTCTTGACACGATTGAGCGTGTCCATGGTCTTTTCGGTGTGCTCGTAGCGCAGGCCGACCGATCCGCGGACCGGAATCGAGAACAGCGTGCTCTGGTACTTGCCCTCGACATAGCCGGACGTGATGTCGGTCAGGCTGTCGAAGTTGTACCGGCCAATGTTGACGTCGTCGTTGAGCGTCTGGTTGAAGCCGTTGAAGGCCAGGGGCGCGCCGTTATAGGGCGTGACCGGCTGCAGGGCCTTGAACAGTTCCTTCACGTCGGTGATGCGCCAGTTGGGGTTCATGCCCGGCAGATTGCCACCGAAGAAGTCGCCGGCGCTGGGGCTGGCCAACCGGTAGCTGTCCTTGATGTTCTGGGACTGGATCCCGACGGCGTTGATCTTGGAACCGCGGGATGTGTAGTCGTTCCGCTCGAACCGCGCCCCGAACTGAACCGACGTCAGCGGCCCGAAGTCGAGCTGGCGCTCGATGTCCTGCTGGATCGCCTTGATCTTGCTGTTGGCGTAGGCCTGGATGCCGGTGATCTGGAACCGCAGCCTGTTGGGGGTTCCGACCGGCGAATTGTACCAGTTGGTGAACTCGGCGCTGCTGGTCGTCGCCGATCCCTGGATCCAGGTCGGATTGCCGTCGGCGTTGAACATCGGCGTCGTGCTGTTGAACGCCATGCGGTACTTCGAGAAGTCGCCGCCGCCGCTCGAGAAGCGTCCGTCCACGCCGTTGCCGGTGGCGACCTGAACCCGGTTGAAGGTGACGTACTGCTCTTCCGAGGCGTTGTTGGCGCCGGAAAGCGTCGCGATCGTCGACAGGCGCCAGCGATCGTTCTTGTATTCAAGGCTCGGGTTGAAGCCCCAGGCCTTCTGGGTCTGCGGGAACAGCCGCGAGTCCTCGACGAGATTGGCGCCGGAGAAATCGAAGTCCTGTACGTAGTAGGCGCCGTTGGCGCCGCGATGGAGATCGCCGGTGGGCGTCACCTTCGCCCCGGTGCCGGAATAGTTCACCGTGCTGAAGTTCTGGCTCGTATTGCTCTGGACGCGTCGCGTGAAGAGCCCGGTCACGCCGATCTTGAGTTCGTCGCTCAGCTTCCACTCGGCGCCGGCCGCGGCGGAGAACTGGTCGCCGATGTTGACGCGCGTGTACTGGCGGCTCTGCGCGACGTATTGCACCCCGGTCTGGGCCAGCTTGCCCGTGCCGCCAGCCACGGCGACGCAACCGGCGACGGTCGCGTAGGTGGTCGTGCAGGTCCCGGTCGGCGCGTAATAGTCGGCGTAGCGCGTGATCAAGTCCGGCGTCAGCGCGGTCGTCAGCGTGCCGTAGCTGTTGAACAGCACCGAGTCCCGGCGGAAGTTCTCGTGCTTGAAGGCGGCGATCCCGAACACCGCGAAATTGTCGGTGAGGTGCTTGTTGTAGCCCAGGGTGAAGCTGGGCTCTCCGCGCTTGCCGAGCACGTTGTGGTCATAGGAGGCCTTCAGCCGGCCGCCATCGCGACGCGACAACGCGCCCTGGATCTGCAGGTCGATATTGCCGCTGACGCCGCCGGCCTGGGCGTGCGCCATCGGCGATTTCTCGATCCGCACGGCGCTGAAAACGTCCGACAGGAACGCGCCCAGTGGGGTCGAGGACTGCAGGATCGGTTCGGCGAAGGCGACGCCGTTCAGCGTGGTGCGGGCGAACTCGCCCGGCAGGCCGCGCAGGTTGATCGTCGCGTCGCGGCCCTCGGCTTCGCGATTGATCTGGATGCCGGGCACTCGCTGCAGCGCTTCGCCGATGTTGAGATCCGGAATCCGGCCCAGGTCGTCCGACGAGATGCCATCGGTGATCTCGATGGCCGTGCGCTTGGTGCGGACCTCATTGGCGTAGCTCTGCCGGAACCCGGTCACGACGACTTCGGTGACCGCGTTGGCCGATGTCGTGGCTTGTGATGGACTCTGTTGCGCCATGGCCGGCGCCGCGGTCAGGCAGGCCGCGCTGACCGATGCGAATAGGATCGCGTGCTTCGAACGCATGTTTCACTCCCCCTTTTGTTTTTATATGCGCTCGAAGTGGCGCGTCCGGGGTCCCTCCGTCAATAAATTTCTTCACAGGTAAATGCTAATTTTGCTGTTAAAAGCACTTGCGCGCTCTAGGCGCATTGGGCGGGCAGCCGAACAGGGACAGGTCGACGGCTCGCGCGTCACCGACCTCGACGTCGCCCGCCTCGATTGGCCTTGTGATTACAAAACGGGAATTCATGTATGAATTTTACCCGCGCTGCGATGGGGGAATCGTGGCCGGGCAGCGGCCCTCAAACCGTGTGATCCAGCGCCCGATCCCGACCCAGTTCGCGATTTCTGATGCGGGCGCTCGTCTCGATCCGTAGCGTCCGGGGATGCTTCAGAGCACGGGACCCGACTGGATCGAGGCGGCCGTTCGCGCCGCGAAGGCCTTCAAGGCCACGACGCGGGCCCAACGCGGCGCCAAGCACTCGGTCTATGTGATCCTGCTGCACAACCCGGCGCGGCCGGACCCGTGGGGACTATATGTCGGTCAGACCTCGCGCGATCCCGACCTGCGGTTCGACCAGCACAAGGATGGCTACAAGGCCAGCGGCGCTGTCCGCCGCTTCGGCGTCCGGTTGCTCCCCGACCTGACCTGGCATCTCAACCCGCTGCGCCAGTGGGAGTCGCTCGACTTGGAGGAAGCGCTGGCGGAGGCCTTTCGGAGCGCCGGGATTTCCTGGGTCGAGGGCGGACACTAGCGCCGCAAAGCGCGCGACCACGGACGCCGTCCGCGGCGGTCAGATCGATAACGATGTCTTCGGAGATGGTCGGGACCCAAAGCCTTAGCTGCTTTGGGTCCCGATGGTGCCACGACAGGGACTCGAACCCTGGACCTCAGCCTTACCAAGGATGCGCTCTACCACTGAGCTACCGCGGCGAAGAGGAGGGGCGTATAGCGAGGAGAATCGCGGATGCAAAGCCCAAAATGGCCTTGACCGCCGATCTTTGTCGCCGCACCCCCGGCGCATGCCGATCAGCGATGACAAATCGACCCGCGAGGCCAAGCTGGCCGAGGCGCTCAGAACCAACCTCCGTAAGCGGAAAGCCGCCGCTCGTGGGCGTTCCGAGGATTCAGACCCGGCGATCACGGCCGCCGAAGCGGCGCCGAAGCCCTATAACGTCGTTCGGAAACTGTTGGGGATAAGTCATCGCGACGGAGCCGCGGCAGAGCTCGTGGTCGAGCTTTCCGCGCCGTTTCCGAATCCCGCCGGCGACGGCTGGGCGGTGGCCGTGCGGTTGACGGGCGATGAGGGCCAGTTCGACACCGAGAGCGGGAAGGCGGCCTTCGGGCGCGATGGGCTGGCGGCGACCCGCAAGGCGATCGAGCTGGCGCAGGTGGCTCTGGACCTGGCCAGCACGACCCACGACCTGCGCTGGCCGGAAGACGAGCGCCCCTATGATCTGTCCGCCCCGATTTAGCGGCTATTTAAGATGGAGAGGGCCTTGCAACCCCTCTTGCAACGGATAGAACCCGCCCCTCACATGTGAGCCGCGCGGCGACCCCCACGCCCGCGCGTTCGAGGGACCTGAATGGATCGCATCGCCATCACCGGCGGCGCGCGGTTGAACGGGACGATCCCGGTCAGCGGCGCCAAGAACTCGGCCATCAAGCTGATGGCGGCCAGCCTGCTCACGGACGAGCCGCTGCGCCTGACGAACATGCCGCGCCTGGCCGACACCCGGTTCCTGGGCAAGCTTTTGTCGCGCCTGGGCGTCAGCGTCACCGAGAGCGACGGCGTCGACGGCCAGGAGACCGTCCTGCACGCGCCGGAGATCACCAGCGGCTTCGCGCCCTACGATCTGGTCCGCCAGATGCGCGCTTCGTTCAACGTGCTGGGCCCGCTGGTCGCCCGCTCGGGCCAGGCCAAGGTCTCGCTGCCCGGCGGCTGCACGATCGGCGCGCGTCCGGTGGATCTGCACTTGCAGGCTCTGGAAGCGCTGGGCGCCAAGATCGATCTGCACGAGGGCTATGTCTACGCCCAGGCCCCGCGTGGCCTGAGGGGAGCCGAGATCACTTTCCCGTTTGTCTCGGTGGGCGCCACCGAGCACGCCATGCTGGCGGCCGTGCTGGCCGACGGGACGACCGTGATCCACAACGCCGCTTGCGAGCCGGAGCTGGTCGACCTGCAGGAGTGCCTGAACGCCATGGGCGCGAAGGTCCAGGGGGCCGGCACGCCGACCGTCACCATCACCGGCGTCGCCCGCCTGAAGGGCGCGAGCCACGCGGTGATCCCCGACCGGATCGAGATGGGCACCTATGCCGTCGCGGCCGCCATGGCCGGCGGCGAGGTCCGCCTGACCAACGCCCGTCCGGGCCTGATCGACAGCCTGCTGGTCAAGCTGGAAGAGGCCGGCGCCGGCGTCGAGCACACCGCTGACGGCTGCATCATCCGCCGCAATGGCGACCGCCTGAACGCCGTCGACATCGAGACCCAGCCGTTCCCAGGCTTCGCCACCGACCTGCAGGCGCAGTTCATGGCCCTGATGACCACCGCGAACGGCGAAAGCCGCATCCGCGAGACCATCTTCGAGAACCGCTTCATGCACGCCCCCGAGCTGATGCGCCTGGGCGCCGACATCTCGGTCTCCGGCGGCGAGGCCCGCGTGCGCGGCGTCGCTCAGCTGGAAGGCGCCGAGGTGATGGCCACCGATCTGCGCGCCTCGGTCAGTCTGGTGATCGCTGGCCTAGTGGCGCGGGGCGAGACCACGGTCAGCCGCATCTATCACCTGGATCGCGGCTTCGAGCGCCTGGAAGAGAAGCTGGGCGCCTGCGGGGCTCAGGTCCGTCGCATCGCCAGCGACGGCGAGCAGGAGCTGTGAGCATGGCCGAAGCCGCCAAGCCCCTTCGCCTGTTGGCCCACGACGCTGACGACCTCGGCGTGGTGTCCGCCGCCCTGCAGGACGCCGTGGCCAAGATCGGCGACATCCGCTGGGACGCCCAAGGCCGCACCCTGACCCTGGCCTGCAACCGCTTCCGCTGGGAGGCGAAAGGCAAGTCGGGAGAGCGCGTGCGCTCGGCCTTGCAGTTCGGTGACGTCACCGGCGTCCAGGCGCGGAACCTGCGTCGTGACGCCAAGGGCGCGATCGTGGAGCTGCTGTCGATCGGCTTCGAGCCGGCCGAGGAAGCTCCGGCCGGCGTTGTTATCCTGACTTTCGCCGGCGGCGGCGACATGCGGGTGTCGGTCGACTGCCTGGACGTGGCCCTGGCCGACGTCTCGGAGCCGTGGGCGACGCCGCGAACCCCGGGCCACGCCGACTGAGACCAATCGGCCAGCGATCCGAGAGTGAGGCGCTGCTCATTTCATGGGCGGCGCCTTTTTTCTGATCTTTCGACGGGCAGGTCGGTCGCTCAGGATTCGTCCCACGCGGTAGTGATCGGCCGGCGAATTCGTCCGAGACGGGAGTGGTGTTAGGTTAACGCCACACGCCCGGCAGAGGCGCGAGCTCGTCAGGGAGGCCAGCATGGCCAAAAGGACAACCTATTCGGCTGGGGAAACCCAGTCGGTGTTTTTCCGTGCGTGCGACATCACCAAGCCCGAGCCGCCGGTCCTCCGGCACGGCGGGCCCTGTTTCGATTGGGGTCGGGCGACGCTGGTCGCGCTGAGCCTGGTGTTTTTCGCGGGGCTCGCGACGCTGGCCTATGCGGCGTTGAGGTAGGCGCAGATCGAACGCCGTTCCGCGACCTTGCCGCTCACCCCCAACCGCCCCTAAGCTCCGTCCTCGCGTCGCGGCGGGGGCCGGCGCGGGCTCATGACATCCTAGCGCCCACGCGGAGAGCCGCATGCGCGCGCCCGACAGCGATCTGTGGAACGAGGACCTAGCCCCGACCAGCGAGGCGCAGCGCACCTGGCGCTGGCGGCACTTCGCGGCCCTGTGGCTGGGCATGGTCATCTGCGTGCCAGCCTACATGCTGGCCTCGGGCCTGATCGAGCAAGGCATGTCGGCGGGGCAGGCGGTGCTGACCGTGCTGCTGGGCAACCTGGTCGTGCTGGTCCCGATGCTGCTGATCGGCCACGCCGGGGCGCGCTGGGGCGTGCCCTACGCCGTGCTGGCCCGAGCCTCTTTCGGGTGGAAGGGCGCGCGGATCCCCGCGGTGGCGCGCGCGATCGTCGCCTGCGGCTGGTATGGCATCCAGACCTGGATCGGCGGCGGCGCGCTCTTGACCCTGCTGGGCGTCATCGTCGGCAGGAAGCTGGAAGGCGCGCCGTTGCCGCTGGTGGGCATTGGTCCGGGCCAGCTGCTGGCCTTCTTCGCCTTCTGGGCCATTCAGCTGCTGTTCGTCACCAAGGGGCTGACGGCGGTGCGCAAGCTGGAGACCTGGACCGCGCCGATCAAGATCCTGATCTGCGGGCTAATGGTCTGGTGGGCGGTGTCCAAGGCGGGCGGCCTGGGCCCCATCTTCCACCAACCTTCGGCCTTCGTCGAAGGCGGGGCCAAGGCCGGCCAGTTCTGGAGCGTCTTCGCCCCGGCCCTGACGGCCATGGTCGGGTTCTGGGCGACCCTGGCCCTGAACATTCCCGACTTCACGCGCTTCGCCCGGGCGCAGTCCGACCAGATCATCGGCCAAGCCGTGGGCCTGCCGGCGCCGATGGGCCTCTTGGCCCTGGTCAGCGTGGTGACGACCTCGGCCACGGTGATCGTGTTCGGCAAGGCGATCTGGGACCCGGTGCAGCTGGCCGGCGACATCGGGGGGATCGCGGTGGTTGTGGGCCTCTTGATCATCAGCCTCGACACCGTCTGCTGCAACATCGCCGCCAACCTGGTCGGGCCCGCCTACGACTTCTCGGCCCTTTGGCCCAGCAAGATCAGTTACCGCACCGGCGGCTGGATCACGGCCATCATCGGCGTGCTGATCATGCCCTGGAAGCTGCTGGAGACCACCCAGGGCTACATCTTCACCTGGCTGGTCGGCTACGGCGCGCTGCTGGGACCGATCGCCGGCATTCTGATCGTCGACTACTGGCTGGTGCGAAAGACGCAACTGGCGGTGGATGACCTCTATTCCAAGGACGGCGCCTACGCCTATCGCGGCGGCTGGAACGCGGCCGCGATCGTGGCCCTGGCGCTGGGCGTGCTGCCAAATCTGCCCGGCTTCCTGGCGACGGCCGCGCCGCATGCGTTCGGGAGCGTCGGCGCGTTCTGGACCGGGCTCTATACGTATGCGTGGTTCGTGGGCCTGGCGATCGCGGCGATGGTGTACGGCGTGATGATGCGGGGAAAGGCGTAAGGGCGTTTGCAGGCTTTCTTACTTGCCTCACGCCGCAAAAGCCGCATTTAAGCGCCCATGCGCCGCTTCTCCTTCTCCGACCCCGGTTTCGCCGCCGCCTTCAAGGCGTTCCTCGATGAGCGTCGAGGCTCGCCGGCCGATGTCGACGCCGCCGTCGCCGAGGTGCTGGACGCCGTCCGAACCCAGGGAATCGACGCGGTGCTCGACTACACGCGCCGCTTTGACAAGGTCGAGCTGACCGCCGAGACCATCCGCGTCACCGCCGAGGAGATCGAGCAGGGCGCCGCCGACACCCCTGCCCACGTGCGCGAGGCCATCGCCTTCGCCGCCGCGCGCATCCGCGCCTATCACGCCCGCCAGCGCCCGGCCGACCAGGCCTGGACCGACGAGGCCGGGGTCGAGTTGGGCTGGCGCTGGACGCCGCTGGAAGCCGTGGGCGTCTACGTCCCCGGCGGCCGCGCGGCCTATCCCTCGACGGTGCTGATGAACGCTGTCCCGGCCCAGGTGGCCGGCGTCGACCGCATCGCCATGGTCACCCCGCCCGGTAAGCTTCAACCCGCTGTGCTCGCGGCGGCCAAGGAAGCCGGCGTGACCGAGATCTGGCGCGTGGGCGGGGCCCAGGCCGTCGCCGCCCTGGCCTATGGGGCGGGACCCATCCAGTCGGTCGACAAGATCGTCGGCCCCGGCAACGCCTATGTCACCGCCGCCAAGCGCCGCCTCTACGGCGTGGTCGGCATCGACGCCCTGGCGGGCCCTTCGGAGATCGTCGTGGTCGCCGACGCCAAGAACAATCCCGACTGGATCGCCGCCGACCTGCTCAGCCAGGCCGAGCACGACCCGGCCGCCCAGTCGATCCTGATCACCGACGACGAAGCGTTCGCCGCGGCGGTCGAGGCCGCCGTGATCGAACGCCTCAAGACCCTGGTCACCGGCGAGGACGCCGCCGCCTCGTGGCGCGACCACGGCGCGGTGATCATCGCCCCGCTGGCCGAGAGCCCCGCCCTGGTCGACGCGATCGCGCCGGAGCACGTCGAGTTCGCGATGGACGACCCCGAACGTCTGTCGGACCGCGTCCGTCACGCCGGGGCGATCTTCCTGGGCCGCGTGACGCCAGAGGCTATCGGCGACTATGTAGCCGGCTCGAACCACGTGCTGCCGACCAGCCGCGCGGCGCGCTTCCAGTCGGGCCTGTCGCTGTACGACTTCATCAAGCGCACCTCGATCGTGAAGTGCGACGCGGCCTCGTTCGGCGTCCTGGGTCCGCACACCGTCGCCCTGGCCAAGGCCGAGGGGCTGCCCGCCCACGCGCTGTCGGCGTCCATGAGGTTGCCTTCCGGCGACTGACGCGCGAACCTCCCGCGTCAGATGAGCACCGACGACCGCGCCAGCCACAGGATCAAGTCGATCGAGATCGACGAGGACAGTCTCGCGGCCGCGTCGCGCGACCAGGAGCAGGAGCGTCAGGTCGCGATCTTCGACCTCCTGGACGGCAATTATTTCGAACCGGCCGAGGCGCAGGCGGGCCCCTACGACATCAAGTTGTCGCTGATCGAGAACCGCCTGGCTTTCGACATCGCCGGGCCCGGCGCCGCGGACGAGCGCTATGAGCGCCGGCACCTGCTATCGCTGTCGCCGTTCCGGGGCGTGATCAAGGACTATTTCCTGATCTGCGACAGCTACTATGCGGCGATCCGCAATTCGACGCCGCAGCAGATCGAGGCCTTGGACATGGGCCGGCGCGGCCTGCACAACGAAGGCTCGAGCCTTCTGCGCGAGCGGCTGGAGGGCAAGGTCAAGACCGACCTCGACACCGCCCGGCGCCTCTTCACCCTGATCTGCGCGCTGCACTGGCGGGGCTGAGGGCGTGTCGGCCGACCTGCCTGATGCGGTGCTGTTCACCTGCAACTACAATCGTGTGCGCTCGCCGATGGCCGAAGGGTTGTTCAAGCGCTTCTATGGAACAAGAGCGTTCGTCGATTCCTGCGGGCTGAAGGACGATCCGGCCGGGGAGGGGATCGATCCGTTCGTGATCGTGGTCATGGACGAGCTGGGCCTGGACGTCTCGAAGCACAGGCCCAAGACCTTCATCGAGCTGGAGGACGACAGCTTCGATGTCGTCGTATCCCTGACCCCTGAGGCCCAGCACCGGGCGGTGGAGCTGTCGCGCGATCGCGCCGTCGAGATCGAGTACTGGCCGACCCACGATCCGACGCTGGTGGACGGCTCGCGCGAGGCCCGGCTAGAGGCCTATCGCGAGGTTCGCGACGCCCTCGCGGAGGCGATCAAGAGACGTTTCGGCGCGCCATCGACGTTCGGGGGGTGAATGCGTTATAGAGGCGCCTCGCCGCGACGGCCCTCGTCCCGACTCTCCTGTCGGGCGTAGCCTCGCGGCTATCCGATTCGCTCCATTTGAGAGGCCTGATGGCTAAGGAAGAACTGCTCGAGTTTCCCGGTACGGTCAGTGAACTGCTGCCGAACGCCACCTTCCGGGTGACGCTCGAGAACGCGCACGAGATCATCGCCCACACCGCGGGCAAGATGCGCAAGAACCGCATTCGCGTGCTGGCGGGCGACAAGGTGCTGGTCGAAATGACCCCCTACGACCTGACCAAGGGCCGTATCACCTACCGCTTCAAGTAGGACGCCCATGGCTTCGCGAATGGCCGCCCAGCCGTCGCTGGTCCTGGCCAGCGCGAGCCCCCGGCGCCTCGACTTGCTGGCCCAGGTCGGCGTTACGCCCGACCGGGTCGACCCCGCCGACATCGACGAGTCCCCGCTGCGCGACGAAACCCCGCGTCGCCATGCCTTGCGCCTGGCGCGGGAGAAGGCGCGCGCCGTCGCCGCGCGGGCGGCGGGCGACTTCGTGCTGGCCGCCGACACGGTGGTGGCTGTCGGCCGGCGCATCCTGCCCAAGGCCGAGACCGAGGCCGACGTCCTTTACTGTCTGAAACTGCTGTCCGGCCGAAACCACAAGGTGCTGACCGGCGTGACCCTGATCGCGCCCGACGGCCGCGAGGCGTCGCGCCTGGTCGAGACCAAGGTCGGCTTCAAACGCCTGTCCGACGCCGAACGCGATGACTACGTCGCCAGCGGCCAATGGAAGGGCAAGGCGGGCGGCTATGGCGTCCAAGGCCTGGCCGGCGGCTTCATCACCGACCTGCAGGGCTCGTATCCCAGCGTCGTCGGCTTGCCGCTCTACGAGACCCTGAACCTGCTGACCGGCCTGGGGTATCGCGCCAAGGACATCCAGGCATGAGCGAGCGCAGAGCCTTTCTCTACACCGGCGTCGGCGAAACCGTCGGGGTGGTGACCCTGGACGGCCGGCCCGAGCGCCTGTTCGTCGAATGGCCCACCGACGATCCGCTGGACGCCGAGGGCGTGCGCGGCGTCGCCCGGGTCAGGAAGATCGAGAAGGCGTTCGCCTCGGCCTTCGTGCAGCTTCCTGGCGGTCAGGACGTGCTTCTGCCGCTACGGCCCGACATGCCGCCCCTAGTCGAGGGCGGAGTCGTCGAGATCGAGATCAAGACCGCCGCGCGTCTGGGTAAAGCCGCCGTGGCTCGCTTCGTCGCCGAAGGGCAGGGCGAGCCGCGCGTGCTGGCGCTGGCCGAGACGATCGAGGAGCGCCTTCGTCATCTGGTCAAGGCCGGATCGCCCACGACCGGGGACAAGGCCCTTCTGGCCGTCGAAGAGGCCGAGAACGACGCCCTGACCACCGTCTTCGCTTTGCCGGGCGGCGGTGACATCGCCGTCGAGGTCACGCGGGCCCTGACGGCTGTCGACGTCGACCTGGGCGCGCGGGAGGCGACCGATTCGAAGCGCGCCGCCCGCCAGGCCAACATGGCGGCGCTCAGCGTCGCGGCCCGCGTGCTGCGCTTGAAGGGGCTGGGCGGAATCATCGTCTTCGACCTGGTCGGTCGCGGCCACGACGGTCAGGCCCTGACCACGGCCGCCCGCAATGCCTTCGCGCCCGACAATCCGGGCGTCGGCGTCGGGGCGATCAGCAAGTTCGGGACGCTGGAGATGATCGTGCCGCGCCGCGCGCCACCGATTCTCGACCGGCTGCTGACCAAGGATGGCGCGCCCAATCCCCGCCACGTCGCCCGTCGCCTTGCCCGGGCGCTGGAGCGCGAGGGCAGGGCGGATCCCGGCGGACGCCTTCGGGCCCGCTGCGCCCCGTCCGTCGCGGAGGCCTTCATGGCCGAGCTGGACGCCGGCGTGGCCGAGCGCCTTGGCCGCCGCTTCGCAATCGAATCCCAATCCGACTGGCCCGTCGATCGTCTGGAGGTGTCCGTCCCATGAGCACAGCGTGCCCCATCTGCGGCAAGCCGGTCGAAACCGCGTTCCGGCCGTTCTGCTCCAAGCGCTGCTCGGACGTCGACCTTCAGCGTTGGCTGAGCGGTCGCTATGTCGTGCCTGGCGGCGAGGAGGACGACGAAAATCCGCTGTCCGAAGACATCAACAGGGAATGACAAAAGGGCGCTGGACTTCCCGTTCGGCCTCACTTATAGACCCGGCTCCTCGCTGAACGGCGAGGTCGCCAGAGCGGTTTCGGCCGCCAAAGCCCGGATGCCTGGGTAGCTCAGTTGGTAGAGCAGCGGATTGAAAATCCGCGTGTCGCTGGTTCGATTCCGGCCCCAGGCACCACTTCTTTCGGAAGCGCGAACCCCATTCCGGGTCGTCCTGAAGCCAGGTCGGCCGTGTTGTCGTTTTTCCGTCATGCCGGCCTTTGATCCGCCGGTCGAAAGCCCCATCTGCCAAGCCAGCGGGCGCCTTTCTTCATCGACCAGCGTTTTGTTGCCTTGCTGCAGTGCAGCATGGTTTTTCTCGTTGTCAGGGAAAAACCGCCCCTTTTTCCGGAAAATCCTTTTGTGCGGTGCGGTAGGGGCCGGGTGTGGGGGCCATCTACGACGATTTTGTGCCCACATGATCCCCTTGACGGTGCGAAAAGGGGTTGCCAAAGGACCACAGCCGCAATTCTAACATTGCGGTAAGACCGGAGCCCTCAACAGGGGCATCGGTCGCACGCGCTTCGAAACGATCCTTCTGGAGGCCTGGTCCTCGCGAGGGGCGTAACGGGTCGAGCGCAGCGAAGCGGGTCTGCCAGGTTGGGAGAGCAATCGACCTCCAGGCGGGCTATTCAGAGTTAGGGTGGAGACGCTCTCGCGCGACGACCCTCGGTCCAAACGTGCTAGACCAATCAGGAACTGGCGAAAGATGCTCGACATTAAACGGAAGACCCCCCTCATCGCTCTCGTCGGCGCCGTCGCGCTGATGGTGAGCGCCCCGGCTTTCGCCCAGGACGCCTCGGCTCCGGCCGCCGCCTCCTCGCAAGCCGCTCCCGCCGACGCCGCCGCCGCTCCGGCCGCTGCTCCGGCTCCGGAAGCTCCGCCGGCTGACGCCGCCGCCGCTGAAGGCGAAAAGAAGGGCGGCCACTCGCTGACCCCGGTCGGCATGTTCCTCGCCGCCGGCGCCGTCGTTAAGGTCGTCATGATCGGCCTGCTGCTGGCCTCGGTCTTCTCGTGGGTTCTGCTGCTCACCAAGATTTTCGAGTTCGCCGGCCTGAACAAGCAGTCGGACAAGTTCCTGGAAGCCTTCCGCGGCGCTCGCTCGATCGCCGACATCGCGCGCATCAGCTCGTCGGAAGAATTCGAAGGCAACCCGATGGCCGACATGGCCGCCGCCGCCTCGCAGGAAGTCGAACTGTCGCGTCAAGCGGGTCTGGCCGTCGCCGGCGAGCACCGTGACTCGACGCTGGCTCGCGCCACTTACGCCATCAACGCGGTGCAGGCCTCGCTGGCCAAGCGCCTGTCGGGCGGCATGGTGTTCCTGGCCTCGGTCGGTTCGGCTGGTCCGTTCATCGGTCTGTTCGGTACGGTTTACGGCATCATGACGTCGTTCATCGGCATCGCGAACACCAACACGACCAACCTCGCCGTCGTCGCGCCGGGTATCGCTGAAGCCCTGCTCGCCACCGGTATCGGCCTCTTCGCCGCTATCCCGGCCGTTATCTTCTACAACTACTTCCAGACCCGTATCTCGGGTTACGGCACCCGCTCGGAAGGTTTCGTCGCTGAACTGATGAACGCCATCTCGCGTCAGCTCGACAAGGGGGCGTAACACCCATGGCCGCCAAACTCTCAGGCGGTGGGGGCGACAGGTTCAACGTCGAACAGAACAGCGACATCAACGTCACGCCCTTCGTGGACGTCATGCTGGTGCTCCTGATCATCTTCATGGTGGCCGCTCCGCTGGCCTCGGTGTCGATCGAAGTGAACCTGCCCGCGGCGGTGGCGAAAGCAACGCCCAACCCGCCGAAGCCAGTCTACATCTCGATTAAACAGTCGGGAGAGCTCTTCATCGGTGACAACCCGACCACGATCGACGAGATCGGGCAGGACATCGTGAAGGGCATGGGCCGTCGCGATCCGACCAAGGAGCGCATTTTCATCCGGGCCGACGAAAAGGTTCGCTACGGGGCTTTCATGGAGGTGATGAACACCCTCCAGGATAACGGCTTCTACAGCGTGGCTCTCGTTGGACGGGATGATAGCTAGGTAGGGGTGCTGCATGGCTGAACAACAAACGCCCGAGCATCGCCACTACGATCCGCTCACTTCGGAAGGTCCGCGCCGCAAGAAAGGAATGGGGCCCTTCGGCCTCGCTCTGATCGTCGTGGTCGGCATCCACGGACTGCTCTTCGCCTACCTGGCGAAGCAGAAGTTCGAGGCCGTGATGCAGGAGTACTCGGACGACGCCGTGGACGTGGAGCTGCCTCCGCCGCCCCCGCCCCCGCCGCCGCCGCCTCCGCCGCCGCCGCCGACCAATGAACCGCCGCCGCCGCCGGCCGTGGTGCAGCCGCGTCCTCCGGTGGCTCCGCCGCCGGACGTGACGCCGCCGCCGCCGCTGCCGATCCCGCCCGTCGAAAAGCGGGTGGAGCAAACGGCTCCGCCGGTGATCTCCTCCGTGCCGCCGGTTCCTTCGAACCCGCCGGCCCGGGCCTCGGTGATCACGCGTCCGGACTGGGCCCGCAAGCCCAGTGGCGACGACATGGCCCGGTACTATCCGGACCGTGCTCAGCGGATGGAAGTCAGCGGTCGCGCGACGATCTCGTGCACCGTGACGGCCAAGGGGACTCTGGAAGGCTGCTCGGTGGTTTCCGAGAGCCCCGCCGACATGGGCTTCGGGGACGCCGCGCTGAAACTGTCGCGTCTGTTCCGGATGAAGCCCAAGACCCTCGACGGCGCGCCCGTCGATGGTGGCCAGGTGACCGTCCCGCTGGTGTTCCAAGTCCCGCAATAGGGCCTGGATCAAGGCGAAAACCAGGAAGCGCCCCGGAGTTTAGGCTCCGGGGCGTTTTCCTTTGGAAACGCCAGTTCGGATCGAGCGCGTTTTCCGCTAAAATCGCCTGGATCGGCGCTTGATTGCGCGAAGCGATCCCACTAAAGACAACGCCTCGCGATGAGCCGCCTTAGCTCAGTTGGTTAGAGCGCTAGATTGTGGATCTAGAGGTCCTCGGTTCGAGCCCGAGAGGTGGTACCATCGCAAGCCTTTGAAAAGCCCTGGGGTTCGCCCCTGGGCTTTTTTACTGTCTCGACACCCTGGGTCGAATAGCCGACAAAAACCTCTGAGTTGGGGATCCAAACGGCAACGCTTGGCGTTCCCCTTCCCGTATAAGGGGAACGGCGTATGCAGGGCTGTGGTGGGCGTCTGGCGATGGCCAGCGTGGCGGCGGTGCTTATCCAAGCCGCGGCGGCCGGACTAGGCCACGCCCAGAACATGTCCCAGGGGGACGCGCACCCCGAGAAACCGCCCCGCGACCTCGCGGATCTCTCGATCGAAGCGCTCGGCGATATCCAGGTCACCTCGGTCTCCAAGCGCGCCGAGACCGTGATGGACGCCCCGGCGGCGGTCTATCTGATCAGTCGCGAGGATGCTCTGCGCTCGGGAGCCGACAGCCTTCCGGAACTGCTGCGCCTGGCGCCCAATCTGCAGGTCGCCCAGCGAACCGCCGGCGCCTACGCCATCACCGCCCGGGGCTTGAACGGCGACCCTGAGGCGCAGAACTTTTCCAACAAGCTGCTGGTGCTGATCGACGGCCGCACCGTTTATTCGCCGCTGTTTTCCGGCGTCTACTGGGAAATGCAGGACGTCCTGCCGGCCGATCTGGACCGTATCGAGGTGGTCAGCGGCCCCGGCGCGACACTCTGGGGCGCCAATGCCGTCAATGGCGTCATCAACATCACCTCGCGATCCGCCGACGAGACGCAGGGGCTATATCTGCAGGGCCGCGGCGGCGCTCAGGGGCGAAGCGCCAGCATTCGCTACGGCGGGCTGCTGGGTCAGAACGGCGCGTTCCGGGTCTATGCCAGAAGCGCGCGGTTGGACGCCACAGAGACCGCCACGGGCGCTTCGGCGGAGGATGACTTCCACCGCGCCCAGGGCGGCTTCCGGGCGGACTGGGATCTCGGCGGTGGAGAGGCGCTGACCCTGTCCGGCGATCTCTTCGACGGCGCGGCCAAGACCGCGGGCGTCCAGGAGGACCTGTCGGGCCGCAATCTAACCGCCCGCTGGCGGCGCGAGGTCGAGGGTTCGACCCTGCAGGCTCAGGCCTATTACGACCACAATCGTAGGGCCACGTCCGGAAGCGGAGCTTTCGGATTGGATACCTACGACTTCGATTTGCAGCATGCCTTCGCGCGGGGACGTCACCAGTTTGTCTGGGGCGGCGGCGCGAGGATCAGCCGCTACGATATCCGCAACACACCCGATTTCGTGTTCACGCCCTCGAATCGGACGCTACGGCTGTACAATCTCTTCCTGCAGGACCGACTCGCCTTGACGGACAACGCCAGCCTGACCTTGGGGCTGAAGCTGGAAGACGGCCCCTATGATAGCGCCCAATGGTCGCCCAGCGTCCGTTTCGCTTGGCGCGCCAGCGAGGACGTCAGCATCTGGGCCGCCGCTTCGCGCGCCCTGAGGGTGGCCACGCCGTTCGATCGCGACGTGCTGGAGCGGTTGGGCGGAAGGGATTTCCTAGTCGGCGGCGGCGACTTCCAGCCGGAGAAATTGACGGCCTACGAGGTCGGCGCCCGGTTCAAGCCCGGCGCCAAGGCCCTGCTGTCGATCTCGGCCTACTACAACGTCTATGACGACCTGCGAAGCATCGAGACCACACCGGCGACGTTCCTGCCCCTGCGTTGGGGCAATGGCCTGCAAGGCCATGTCCGCGGGATCGAGGCCTGGGGCGAGTACAAGGTCCGGCCCTGGTGGCGGCTGTCGGCGGGCGCCACCGCGATGGAGAAGCATCTGAAGTTCAAGCCGGGCTCCAGTGGCATCCTGGGCGTGGCTCAGGCAGGCGACGACCCGCGCCGTCAGGCCTTTTTGCGCTCGTCGGTGGACCTACCGCGCGGGATCAGCCTGGACGCCGACCTGCGCTACGTCTCGGACTTGCCGGAGCCGCGCACGCCGTCCTATGTCGAGCTGGGCGGCCGTTTGGCCTGGGCGGTGAACGACCGCGCCGAGGTCGCGCTGGTCGGTCGCAATCTGATGCACGACCGCCATCCCGAATATCCGCAGGGGACGGACATCCCTCGCGCCGTGAGCGTGGACCTGCAATGGCGGTTCTAGCCACAGGAGCGCGACGGGCTGGGCTGTTGAGCCTGCTGGCGGGTCTGGCGCTGTATGTCGGCCTCGCGGGGTCCGCGCGCGCGGGTGACGTCTCGCTCGAATATGCGGTGAAGGCCAACTACCTCTACAAGTTCACGCCGTTCGTGGAGTGGCCGCCCACGGCTTTCGAAACGCCGAGCAGCCCGTTCAACCTGTGTGTCGTTGGGCGTGATCCCTTCGGTGTGGCGATGGATCGGGCGGTCGGCGGTCGGCGGGTCGCCGATCATCCGGTGATGGTGATCCGTCTTCCGGTCGTGGCCAAGGGGACGGCCTGCCATATGCTGTTCCTGGGCCGTTCGCGCGTACAGACGCCGCAGCAGGCGCTGGCGGCGGTGGCTGGCCAACCGGTGCTGACGGTCGCCGACCGAGGCCTCAACGCCAAGGGTGCGATGGTCCAGTTCATCATGGTCGACGGGCGCGTGCGGTTCGAGATACGGAGCGACGCCGTACAGGCCGGCGGCCTAGTCCTGAGTTCCAAGCTTCAGGCGCTTTCGGCTCCGCAGAAGGGAGATGGCCGATGAGCGAGCCTAGGACCTTCGATCGACGGACCGCGCGCGCGGCCTTCACGGTGTGGATGGCCGTCGGGCTAGCGGTCGCCATCGTCGTCGCCGCCTTCGGCATGGCCGTGTACAACGAGCGCCTAGGTCAGCAGGAGCGGATCCGCCAAGCGCAGGTTCAGGTCCGGATCTTGGCCGGCAGCGTCGCCGCGCCCTTGGCCTTCGACGACCGCGCCGCCGCCAAGGAATATGTCAACGCCCAGAGCTCGAACCCCGACGTCGAGGCGGTTGGCGCCTATGATATGCAGGGACGGCTGGCCGCCGGCTTCGTGCGCGCCGGACCCGGTCTGCCGGCTCGCAATACGGTTGCGCCGCCGCACAACGACGGCGCGCGCTTGGTGGTCACCTCGCCGGTGACCGAGGGCGAGACGGTGCTGGGCTCGGTTTATCTGCGTTCGGTCCTGGAATCGCCGAGCCGCCGGGCCATGCGCTACGCTGGCTTCGCGCTACTGATCGTCATGGCCGCCTTGCTGGTGGCCGTGCTGGGCGCGGCCAACGCCCGCGAGGTCGAGGCCTATCGCAAGCTGCAGGCCGAGATCCGTGAACGGGAGAAGGCCGAGGAGGCGCTGCGCCAGTCGCAGAAGATGGAGGCCATGGGCCAGCTGACCGGTGGCGTGGCCCACGACTTCAACAATCTGCTGATGGTCGCCTCCAGCGGCATCGACCTCTTGGATCGCACCACCGATCCGACGCGCCGCGAGCGCCTGCGCCAGGGCGTGCGCCAAGCCATCGACCGCGGCGCCAGCCTGACCCAGCAACTTCTGGCCTTCTCGCGCCGAACGCCGTTGAAGCCGGAGGTGGTCGATATCGGTCAGCGGCTGGCCGGCATGCACGCCCTGTTGGATCGCTCCCTGCGCGAGGACGTGACCGTCGAGGTCAAGCTGCCGCCCGATCTGTGGCGGGTGGAGGTCGACGCTTCCCAGCTCGAGGTGGCGGTGCTGAACATCGCCATCAACGCTCGCGACGCCATGCCGGACGGGGGCACGATCACGATCGAGGCCCGCAACGAGCCTTCGGGCCGCATGGACGGGGCTGGCGACCTGGTGCGACTGGCGATCCGCGATACGGGCGTGGGTGTCGCGCCCGAAATGCTCAGCCGCCTGTTCGAGCCCTTCTTCACCACCAAGGCGGTCGGCAAGGGCACGGGCCTGGGCCTGTCGCAGGTCTACGGCTTCGCCCGCGCCTCGGGCGGGGAGGCCGGGGTGGAGAGCAAGCTGGGCGAGGGCACGACGATCTGGCTGCGCATCCCGCGCTCGACCAAGTCCCCTGCCGTCGAGCCCGCGGCCATGGCGCCGCGCGTGTCGGCGCCCGCGGGCGCCTATCGCATCCTGCTGGTCGAGGACGACGACAGTGTCGCCCAGCTGGTCGAGGAGATGCTGCGCGAGCTGGGCTACGACGTCGTCCGGTCGGGCGACGCCCTGGCCGCGCTGGAGGTGTTGCGCAAGGACGGCGCCTTCGACCTCGTGTTCAGCGACATGGTGATGCCCGGCGACGTTGGCGGCCTGGACCTAGCGCGGGACATCACGCGGCTTCGGCCCAACTTGCCGGTGATCCTGACCACCGGCTACAGCGCCGCGGCGGCGGCCGCGACCAACGAAGGTCGGCGGGTGCTGATCAAGCCCTATCGGATCGAGGCGCTGGCCGCCGAGCTGGACGCGGCGCTCGCGGGCGTTTCGAAGGCCAGCTAGAGCCTAGGAACGACTTCCGCCGAGGATCGGTTGAACCTGATCATCCCCAGGAGGAAGCCATGTCCAAAGCGCCCCCCATCCCGCCCGAACAGCGCGCCTTCAAGGGCCAGAAGCCCGACATCGAAGGGCGCGGCGGCCACGACGACTTGCAAAGCCCCGATCCAGGCAATGCCGACGTGAACCTCGAGGAGCAGGGTCGTCACGGCAACCTGCGCCAGAACACCACCCATTCGGGCAACGTCCAGAACCGCTGAACATTCGTGTGTCGAGCGGCCGACTGTCGGACGCTCGACACTGGAAATGCTTCTCATTCAAGACTTTGACCGTCACGGAACGCGGAGGGCCGCGAGCGTGTTGGTTGGCGGTCGGGACATTCGAGGGAGATTTCCATGGCCGCCGCCGCCAAGAGTTCATCGAGCAAGACCAAATCCGCCAAACCGCGCAAATCGACGCGCCGCACCGGCCGTCGCGATCCTCTGGCCGTTCGCCTGCTCAAGCAGGACCACCGCGAGGTGGAGAAGATGTTCGACGAATACGAACAGCTGGAAAGCGACGCCGAGAAGTTGGCCCTGTTCAACCAGATCGCTCTGGCCCTGAAGGTCCACACCCAGATCGAAGAAGAGATTCTCTATCCGGAAAGCCGAGGCGAGGTCGAGGACGACCTGGTCGACGAAGCCTATGTCGAACACGACAGCGCCAAGAAGCTGATCGCCGAAATCGAGGCGATGAAGCCGAGCGAGGAGTTCTACGACGCCAAGGTCAAGGTGCTGGGCGAGTACATCAAGCACCACGTCAAGGAGGAAGAGCAGCCCGGCGGCTTCTTCGCCCAGGCCAAAAAGGGCGACGAGGACCTCGAGGCCATGGGCGAGCGGCTCAAGGCGCGTAAGGAGGAGCTGATGGCCCAGTTGGGCGGCAAAGCCGTGAACTAGGGTTCAGCAAAGTGACGCGGCAGACGCCCGGCCCTTGTGGTCGGGCGTTTTGCTATGTCACGCCGGCCAGCTGCCCCGCCAGCCGCAGGTCTTCCACGAATTCCGCATAGGCCCGCGTCCGGGTCGCCTCGTCGGGGACGCGCAGCAGAAACGACGGGTGATAGGTCACCAGCCCCTGGGCCTGATCGGGCAGTTGCAGCGGCTTACCGCGGTTGGCGCCGATCGGCGTGGCCTTGCCCACGACGGCCAGGGCCGCCGTCGCGCCCAGCGCCACAATGATCCTCGGCCGCACGAGGCGGCGCTCGGCGTCGAGCCACCAGCGGCAGGCCGTGACTTCGCCCCGGTCGGGCGTCTTGTGGATGCGACGCTTGCCCCGCGGCTCGTGCTTGAAGTGCTTCACGGCGTTGGTGACATAGGCCCGGTCGCGCGGCACGCCGGCTTCGGCCAGGGCCCTGTCGAACATCTGGCCGGCGGGGCCGACGAACGGACGGCCGGCCAAGTCTTCCTGGTCGCCCGGCTGCTCGCCGACGAACATCAGCGGCGCATGCGCCGCGCCTTCGCCCGGCACGCCTTGGGTGGCGTTGCGCCAGAGATTGCAACGCCGACAGACCTGCACGCCGGCCTCGACCTGCTCCAGGCTGGTCGGGACGCCGCCCTCGTAGGAGGCGTCGCGCGCGTGACGTAGGGCCGCTTTCAGCACGCGGTCGGACGGTTGGCGGGGAGGGGCGGCGACCATGGCGGCGACGTGGTCCTTGGCGGTTTCGATCAGGTCCGGAATGAGCCGCGCCTCCGGCAGGTTCCGCCAATAGCGCTTGGGCATCTCCTGGCGCATCTGGCGTGGGTTCAGCCGGGCTGGATTGAAGATCGAGGCGTAGTAGGTGCGCCAAAGCTCCTCTTGGGCGTCCTCGGACGGGGCGTCGGCCGGATCGGCGCCTTCGGAGACCAGCAGCCGTTCGCCGTCCCAGGCCACGCAGGCGTCGGGGGTCAGGATGGTCCAGTCCATGGCGGTGAAGCGGCGCGCGAAGAACGGCGCCACGGCCTCCGTGACCCGATGGGCGGGCTCGAACCAGGCGGCATAGGTTTCGTCGGCGGCGCCCTCGACGCGCCGGAAGCGGACGAAAGCCTTCATCTTGTGAGCGGCGCGGCTGACTGCCTTGGCCATGTCGCGGGCGCGCGCCATGTCCGGGTCGGCCGGATTGTCGATCAGCCGGGGTTCGCGCTCCAGCCGCCAGAGGATCCGATAGAGCAGGGCGAGGCGGTCGGGCGCGCGGTGCAGAATGACTTGCTGGGCCAGATCGACGAACGCGGCGGGGACGGTGAATGCGCCCGCCTTGCCCGAGGGGGCGGCGGGAGCGTCCAGGTCGAACAGATCCCGCTCCACGGTCCAGACGACCGCCGGCGGTTCGAGTCCCTCGGCGCGCAGGGCTCGGGCGGCCGCGCGCCATCCCGCGAAATCGATCTCGGACGCCAGCCGCACGACCCGCATCAGAACAGGCTCAGTTGCTGGGGCTGGACCAGGGTCGCCTTAAGGCCTTCGCGGTCGGTCAGGACGCCGGGCGTCCAGTCGGCGGTGACGACGAAGGCCTTGGCGCGCTTCAGGACGGCGCCGACGCGCTTGAGGTCATCCAGGGTCAGGCGGGTGACCTTCCGGGCCGCCAGGATGCGGTCCACGGCCTTGGCGCCCAGGCCTGGCACGCGGAGCAGCGCCTCGCGGTCGGCGGTCTGGACGTCGATCGGGAACCGCGCCCGATTGTTCAGCGCCCAGGCGGTCTTGGGATCGACGGTGAGGTCCAGGTCCTGGCCCTCGGCGACGATCTCGGGCCGCTCGAAGCCATAGAACCGCATCAGCCAGTCGGCCTGATAGAGGCGGTGCTCGCGCAGCAGGGGCGGTCGGGCCAGGGGCAGGCGGTGGCTGGCGTCGGGGATCGGGCTGAAGGCCGAATAGTAGACCCGGCCCAGGCGATAGGCGCCGTAGAGGGTGGCGCTGCGAGCCAGGATGTCGCCGTCCTTGGCGTTGTCGGCGCCGACGATCAGCTGGGTCGACTGGCTGCGGGCGAAGGGCTTTCGTCCCGCCTTCTTCGCGGGCTCGGCGCCGTCCTCGATCGCCAGGCGCATGCGGCCCATGGCGCGCTTGATGTCGGTCGGGCTCTTTTCCGGGGCCAGGACCTTCAGGTCGTCGTCGCGCGGCAATTCGATATTGATCGACACGCGGTCGGCATAGAGCCCGGCCTGGGTTGCCAGTTCGGGCGAGGCCTCGGGGATCAGCTTCAGGTGGATATAGCCCCGGAAGTCGTGGTCCAGCCGCAGCGACCTAGCCACCCGGACCATCGCTTCCATCGTGTAGTCGCCGGTGCGGATGACGCCCGAGGACAGGAACAGGCCTTCGATGTAGTTGCGCTTGTAGAAGCTGAGGGTGAGGTCGACGACCTCCTTCACGCTGAACCGCGCGCGAGGCGTGTTCGACGACACGCGATTGATGCAGTAGGCGCAGTCGTAGATGCAGAAATTGGTCAGCAGGATCTTCAGCAGGCTGATGCACCGCCCATCGGGCGCATAGGCGTGGCAGATGCCCATGCCCTCGGTCGAGCCCACGCCCTTGCCGCCCATGGAATTGCGTTTCTCGGCGCCGGACGAGGCGCAGGAGGCGTCGTACTTGGCGGCGTCGGAAAGGATGGCGAGCTTGCGCCTGAGATCGAGAACGGCCATGCACGGCATGTTATCGTTCTTGATTTGTTCTTAATAGTCTTCACGCGCGGCGCGGGCATGCGGCCACGCGTCGCGCGTGAAGTGAAGCGTCGGGGAGCGGATGCCTCGCGGCCTCCGCTCCCTCGCCGAAGTTAGCCGTTGACGGCGTCCTTCAGTTGCTTGGCCGGCGTGAAGGCGACCTTCTTGCTGGCGGCGATCTCGATGGTCGCGCCCGTGGCCGGGTTGCGGCCGGTGCGGGCCGGCTTGGCCTGGACCTTGAACTTGCCGAAGCCCGGGATCGAGACTTCTTCACCCTTCACGGCGGCGTCGGAGATCGACTTGAAGACGCCGTCGATGATGGCTTTGGCTTGGGTCTTGGTCAGCTTGTCGTCGGCGGCGACAGCGGCGTCGACCAGGTCGGAAACGTTCGTCATCTCTAAGCTCATTCCTGTGAATCAGGGAAGTTCGAGCCTGACGAGGCCGATCGCGTTTGTCACCCGTTAGGGAAGGTTAAAACGCCGATTCATGGGGGCAAAACGCCCGTGGGCCAGGGATTTTCTTGGATTGACCGTTCTCGGAATGGTCAAGTTAGGGGTAACGGCGTTAATTGTGGTCCTAAAAGTAGACCACAGGCCGACTCGCGGGAATGGTGATTCTGCGCGGGAATCGCCCCTGACGGGAAGCCCGCCGAGCACGACACCTCGTTCGCGGCATGAATCGACAAGACCGGAACGCCCTTCAGCCTCCAGCCATTTCTCCTGCACACAGGAGAGAACGCCATGACCGATGTCGACACGGGACAAGATGGGGGTTGGGACGAACAGGACGGCGCAGAAGCGCTGGACGAGGACGTCGTCGGCAAGGACGGCGAGCTGCGCACGTTCGAGGAGCTGCCGGACGTGCTGGACGTGACCCAGGCCGAGGGCGACGCCGATGATGACGACGCTCTGATCGGCGAGGATCTCGACGACGACGAAATTGTCGAGCTGGAGCAGGACAACGATCCTGGCGAGGGCCGCGACGTCGATGACGAGCGGCCGCAAGTCTTCGACGGCGAATAGCGCGATGGCGGCGCGCAAGCTGGCGGCCTACGAGGCCAAGCGCGATTTCGAGCTGACCGCCGAACCGACCGGCGCGGTGGACGTCGCCGCGTCGGAGCGGGCGCGTTTCGTCATCCAGAAACACGACGCCACGCGGCTGCACTACGACCTGCGGCTGGAGCACGAGGGCGTGTTCCTATCCTGGGCCGTGACCAAGGGACCATCGCGCGATCCGCACGACAAGCGCTTGGCCGTCCATGTCGAGGACCATCCGCTGGCCTATGGCGACTTCGAGGGCACGATCCCCAAGGGACAGTACGGCGGCGGCACGGTGATGCTGTGGGACCGCGGCTGGTGGGCGCCCGAGCCCGGCTTCGACGTGGCCAAGGGCCTGAAGAAGGGCGAGATCAAGCTGGTCTTCGCTGGCGAGCGGATGAAGGGCGGCTACGTCCTCGTCCGGATCAACAACGACAAGTTCAGCGGCGGTAAGCGCGAGAACTGGCTGCTGATCAAGCACCGCGACGAGTTCGCGATCGAAGGCGATCTCGACTTCCTCGAGGATACGTCCTTCTCGATCGCCTCGGGCCGGACGATGGAGGAGATCGAGGCGGGCAAGGGTAAGGCGCCGACCCCGTTCATGACCCAGGCGGGGCCGGCGCGGGACGCGGTCTGGAACAGCAAGGGCTCGCCCGAGGCCAGCGGCGAGAAAGCCGCCGAAGAAACCGGCGCGCCGAAGGGCAGCGAGGCCAAGACGAAGCCGAAGGCCGCCTCGAAAGCCAAGGCGGTCAAGAAGACGGCCATGCCCGACTTCGTGCCGCCGGAGCTGTGCAAGCTGGTCGACCGCCCGCCGAATGGCGGCGATTGGGTCCATGAGATCAAGTTCGACGGCTATCGCATGCAGTTGCGGGTCGAAAACGGCAAGGCGGCGCTACGCACCCGCACGGGCCTGGACTGGAGCCACCGGTTTCCCCAGTTGATCAAGGACGGCGCGGCGCTGCCCGATGTCCTGATCGACGGCGAGGTCGTGGCGCTGGACGAGGCCGGTTCGCCGTCCTTCGCCGGCCTGCAGGCCGCCCTGGCCGAGGAGGACACTGGCGACCTGATCTTCTTCGCGTTCGACCTGCTGCACGCCGATGGCCAGGACTTGACCGGGCTGCCGCTGTCGGATCGCAAGAACCGGTTGAAGACGCTGCTGCCCGCCGAAAGCGAGCGCATCCGCTATGTCGAGCACTTCCAGAGCGGCGGCGAGGCGGTGCTGCAGTCGGCCTGCCGGATGTCGCTGGAAGGCGTGATTTCCAAGAAGCTCGACGCGCCGTACCGCTCGGGCAAGAGCGGGGCCTGGACCAAGGCCAAGTGCCGCGCCGGCCACGAGGTGGTGATCGGCGGCTGGACCACGACGGGTGACGCCTTCCGCTCGCTGATCGTCGGAGTCTTTTCGGAAGGTGACCTGGTCCATGTCGGCCGGGTCGGCACGGGCTATGGCCGTGACAAGGTCGCCAAGCTGCTGCCTAAGCTGAAAGCCAACGCCCGCAAGACCTCGCCGTTCGGCGGCAAGGGCGCGCCGCGGGGCGGACCGAACATTCACTGGGTGGAACCCGTGCTAGTGGCGGAGATAGAATTCGCCGGCTTTACGGGAGACGGCTCGGTGCGCCAAGCGTCGTTCAAGGGACTGCGAGAGGACAAGCCCGCCCAGGCGGTCGAGGCCGAGACTCCCGCGCCGGCCGACGAAGTCCAACTGGCCCAGCCGAAGGCGGAGGCCCCGGCCAGGCGCGCGAACGCCAAGGCGTCGGTGTTGGGCGTGGCGATCTCCAATCCCGACAAGCCGCTCTGGCCCGACGCCAGTGATGGCAAGCCGGGGACCAAGCTGGATCTCGCCGAATATTTCGCGGCCGTCGGCCCCTGGATGCTGGAGCATGTGAAGGGCCGTCCGTGCTCGGTGATCCGCATGCCGGACGGGATCGGCCACGAAACCTTCTTCCAGCGCCATTCGGGCAAGGGTGTGTCCGCCCTGATCGACGAGGTCACCGTCAGCGGCGACCGCAAGCCGTACCTGATGTTCAACACGGTCGAGAGCCTGGTCGCCGCTGGCCAGTGGGGCGCGACCGAGCTGCATCCCTGGAACTGCCGTCCCGGCGAGCCGGAGATCCCCGGCCGCCTGGTCTTCGACCTGGACCCCGCGCCAGACGTGCCGTTCGAGGCGGTGATCGAGGGCGCGCGCGAGATCCGCGATCGGTTGGAGGCCCTGGGCCTCGTCCCGTTCTGCAAGACCACCGGCGGCAAGGGGCTGCATGTGGTCACGCCGCTGAAGGGGACGAAGGTGGATTGGCCCGCCGCCAAGACCTTCGCCCGCGAGGTCTGCGCCCGCATGGCCGCCGATAGCCCCGACCAGTACCTGATCAGCATGGCCAAGAAGGATCGAGGCGGGAAGATCTTCCTCGACTATCTGCGCAACGACCGCATGAGCACCGCGGTGGCCCCGCTGTCGCCGCGCGGACGGCCGGGTGCGCCGGTGTCCTGGCCGGTGGCCTGGACACAAGTGCGCAAGGGGCTGGATCCAGCGCGCTTCAACATCCGGACCGCGCCCGGCCTGCTGAAGGATCTCGACGCCTGGGACGCCTATGCGGAGAGCGAGCGGGACCTGGCGCCGGCGATCAAGAAGCTGGGAAGTTCGAAAGCCAAATAGTTCCCCAGCCGTCATACCGCGCTTCATGCGCGGGACCCATTTGTCCGCCGCAATGGCGGAGTGGAAATACGTTCCCACGTGACAGCTGAACCATGGGTCCCGCGCATGAAGCGCGGGATGACGGGAAAAGGGAAGGAAATCAGCCCGCTTTCTTCCTCGCCGGCGCCGCCTTCGCCGGAGCCTTTTTCGCCGCCGCCTTGGCGGGCGCCTTGCCGAGGCTGTTGCGCAGGGCTTCCATCAGATCGACGACGTTGGTGTCGTCGGGCTCTTCCGGCGCGGTCACCTTCCGGCCCTTGCCCTTCTGCTTTTCCTTGATCAGCGCGCGCAGGGCGTCCTCGTAGCGGTCGTTGAACTGCTCGGGATCGAACGGGCCTTCCTTCTGCTCGATGATCTTCTGAGCGATCTGGATCATCGCCGCGTCGGGCTTCTTTTCCGGGATCGCGTCGAAGTACGACGCCGCGTCGCGGACCTCGCGGCGGGTGCGCAGGGACCAGGCGACCATGCCGTTGTCGCGCGGCTCGATGGCCAGCAAGCGTTCGCGCTGGTGCATGACGACGCGGCCAAGGGCGACCTGGCCTTCCTTGGTCATGGCTTCGCGGATCACGCCATAGGCCTCGGCGGCCAGCTTGCCGTCGGGGACCAGGAAGTAGGGGTTGTCCCAATAGAGACGGTCGATCTCGCTGGCGGGAACAAAACGCTCGATGTCGATGGTGCGGGTGCTTTCCAGGCGGACGCTGTCGATCTCGTCCTGGGTGATGACGACGTACTCGCCCTTCTCGTACTCATAGCCCTTGACGATGTCGGCGCGCTCGATGGGGCCGAGGTCCGGGTCCGTCGGGATCATCCGGATCCGGTTGTGGGTCTTCTTGTGCAGCATGTTGAAGTGCACGTCGCCGCGCGAGTCCGTGGCGGTATACATGGCGACGGGGCAGGTCACGAGCGACAGGCGCAGGTGGCCCTGCCAGGTGGGACGGCCAGCGGCCATGGGCGTTTTTCTCCAATAGACCGGACTCAACGGCGCGGGTCCGGCCGCCGTTCCCGTCAGGCTTGAGCGCAAGACGCTTGGGCGGCTTCCAGGAAGCGGATCACCGCCAGTTCGAAGGCGCGTTCCGAACGGCCGGGCTTCAGCGGCAGGACGCCCTGCTGGTAGGCCTCGAGCACCAGCGGATGGATGTACGAGCCCCGGCACACGGCGGCGGTGTTGCCCAGCAGGCCGGCGACGGCCTTGACGCAGGTGTTGACGTTGCGCTTGGCCTCGGTGGCGCTGCTGGCCTTCGGAACGATGCAGAGGGCCCGGGCGGCGGCCAGGGTGCCGGCCCAGGTGCGGAAGTCCTTGGCCGAGAAGTCCGCGCCCATCGCCGCGCGGATATAGGCGTTGACGTCGGCGGACTCGACTGTGCGCCGCTGGCCGTCGTCATCGAGATATTGGAACAGGCGCTGGCCTGGTATGTCCTGGCAGGCCTTGACGATGCGGGCCAGGCGGCGGTCGCGGAAGCCTGTCGTGTGGACCTTGCCGCTCTTGCCCTTGAACTGGAATGTGCCGCCGACGCCGGACAGCTTGGCGTGCCGGTCGCGCAGGGTCGTCAGGCCGAAGCTCTTGTTCTCCTTGGCGTAGGCCTCGTTGCCGACCCGGATCAGGGTCAGTTCCATCAGTCGAACCACCGCGGCGACGACCTTCTCGCGCGGCAGGCCTCGGCGAGCCAGATCCTTCTCGACACGGGCCCGCAGCCGGGGCAGGGCGCGGCCGAACGCGATCATGCGCTCGAACTTCAGGCCGTCGCGGTCGCGCCGCCAGGCGTCGTGATAGCGATACTGCTTGCGGCCTTTCTGGTCGCGGCCGGTCGCTTGAATATGGCCACGCGGGGAGGGGCAGATCCAGACCTCGGTCCAGGCCGGCGGAATGGCCAGGACACGGATGCGCTCCAGCGTCTCGGGATCGCGTATCGGATGGCCGGCCGGATCGCGATAGTCGAAGCCGGCCTTGGCCTGGACGCGTCTTATGCCCGGATCATCGTCATTGACGTAGGAGAGGCCAGGAGAAAGGCCCGCCGGCGTCGTCAGATCGACCGCGTCGCGAGCCATGTCCGCCTCCCTCATAAGCACTCCGTTGCAGGATCAACGGCGCGTGGGAGGACGCGGTTCCGGCCACGAAAAAGGCCCGCGACGCGAACGCCGCGGGCCCGATTTCCGTCGCCAGATCTACGATTAGAACTCGTAGCGCAGCGAGACCTGCATGTACCACAGCGACAGGCCCGTATTGCGGGTCTTGGTCACCGAGGTCGGGACGCTGGAATAGCGGTAGCGGAGGCAGGCGGATTCACTGGTCGTGGCCAAGGCGCCTTTCTCGTTCAAGCAATCGACGCGTGCCAGGGTGTTGATGTCGTTGTATTCCGACACCAGGCCCCAGTCGCGCTTGATCAGGTTCAGCAGGTTGCGGACATCGACCTGAACCTTCAGCTTGTGGCCGTTGATCAGGGTCGGCAGCTCCTGGCTGAACTGGGCGTCCAGGCGGTTCACCGGGGCATTGGTGTTCGAGTTCTTCGTCACCAGGCCGGTCGGCAGGTTGAACTGCGTCACGTATTTCTTGAACAGAGTCAGGTCATTCGCGGTGGCGAAGGTCACCAGGCCGTAGTCCAGGCCGCTCGCGCCGCCGTTGCCGCTGAGGTCCGGCACGTACAGCATCTGGGCGGTGCGGTTGACACCAAACACTTGGCTGCGGCCCGACTGGCGGTCCTGCATGTAGAAGCCGAACGGACGGCCGTCCTGACGCTCGGCGAAGAGCGTCACGCGGGTTTCGTTGTCGCCGAAGAACTTCTTCCGATAGCTGAACTCGGCCTTGTAGCGGTTCTTGATCTCGTAGACCGAGCGGCCGAGGTAGTCGCGGTTGGGGTCCATGCCGGCGGCGACGCCGCCGTACAGCGAACCCGCCGTGGTGCCGAAGAACAGGCCGGCGTTGATGTCGTTCATGTTCTGGCGGGCATAGCCCAGCGAGAAGTCGCCGCCCCAGCCGAAGCGTTTGGAGATCTGGGCGCTGGCTGTCCAGCTGTCGCCCTTGTCGGCGTTGGTGACGATGACGTCGCGGTTCGAACCGAGATTGGTCGTCGACTTGCCGGGCGTGGTGGCGGCCAGGCCGTCATAGCGGATCCGGCCGTCGGGCAGGTACTGCTGGACGCCGTTGATCATCAGCGGCTGGGCGCGGCTGTCGTAGTAGGTGATCTCGTTCTGGGCCTGGGTGGCGATGTAGTTGACCGTGGCGGTCCAGCCATCGGTCCACTTGCCCGCGCCGCGCCATTCACCCGACAGGTACAGTTTCCATTGGCCCGGCATCTCGAAGCTGGGCGACAGGGCGATGGCCTCGCCCAGCGGCGGGATCGCCGGCGCGCCGGCCAGGGTGCCTTGCTGCAGCTGCTGCACGATCGTCGGGACGGCCAGGCCGAACTTGGGATCGGTGTTCAGGCCATCCAGCGCCGTTGAACCGATCGCCTGGGTAAAGCCCGGCGTGCCGCCGGTCTCCGTGAAGGTCCCGTTGCTGTTGCGCTGGATCGTGACCTGGGTGGTCGCGTAGCCGGTGTTGTAGAACGAGATGCCGGTCAGCACGTCTGGCGAGCCGCCGGCGAACAGGCCGAAGCCGCCGGTGAACCGCAGGTTGTCGGTCGCCTTCCAGTCGGCCGAGACGCGCGGCATGAAGACATGCAGGCCGTCGATGGTCTTCTGGTTGGTGAAGCCATTCCGGGCCGTGAAGTTCGGGTTCAGGATCGGGCGGTCCGGCTCGTCGTACCAGTCGAAGCGGAAGCCGGCCGAGACCTGCAGATTGTCGGTGATGTCCAGGGTGTCCTGGGCGAAGCCCGAATAGGTCCAGTAAGTGCTGTCGAACGCCGCGGCGTTCGGATTGCCGGTCACCGAGTTGGCGTAGATCAGCTGGCTGGCCTTGCCGGCCTGATAGTCGGCGATCGAGTCGAAATAGTACTGGCCGCGTGAGTTCGGGACGAACACGTCGAAGACGTCGGCCTTGCGGGCCTGAGCGCCGACCTTGAAGCGGTTCTCACGCCAGCTGTATTCGGCCACGGCTTGGTAGCGCGTCTCCTGCTCGTCCAGCGCGTTGGCGTGGCGGAACTGGTCGGGGCCGAACACCACTTGCGAGAAGCCGGCGGCGCAGCTGGTCAGGGTTGCGTCCGAGGTCAGGGCGGAGCAGATGCGCACGTCCGAGAAATTCTGGCCGCCCGGCGGGTTCTGGCCGTTGCGGTAGTCGCGATAGGTGGCCTTGACCGTCGTGGCCAGATTGTCGGTCCAGTTGGAGTGGATTTCCAGGGTCGTGGCTTCGTCGCTATTGGCCTGCTGGTACCAATGCGAGAACAGCGACGCGGTCGCCGCGCCCAGGTCAGTGCGCTGGAACGAGCTGCTTTCGGCGTAGCGGTAGGTCAGGCTGGCGCGATGCTTGTCGCTGATGTTCCAGTCGATCTTGGCCGAGTACTTCTTGTCGGTGACCGGCGCGGTCAGCGGGATGCCGCCCAGGCTGTAATCGCTGGCGTAGTTGTTGTTGTAGGTGTTGACGATCGAGTCGATCGTCGTCTGCGTGAGGCCGTTCGAGAAGGTGTTGACCGCGCCGGAGCCCGGCGCGCCGAACTGGGTGGTGTCCAGGGTCTTGTAGGTCTCGTAGCTGACCGCGAAGAACAGCTTGTCCTTGATGATCGGGCCCGACAGGAACCCGCCGTAGTTCTTCTGGCTAATGGTCTGAGGCACGCGGGTCTTGCTGTAGTGGCGGCCGACCATGCCCTCGTTCAGATAGTTGGTGAACGCGACGCCGTGGAAGCTGTTGGCGCCCGAACGCAGCACCAGGTTCAGGGCGCCGCCGACGAAGTCGCCGTTCTCGACGTCCGTCGGCACCGCCGCGACGGAGAACTGCTCGACCGCGTCCAGCGTCACGGGGCCGCGCGCGGTGCTCATGCCGCCCTGAGCAAGGCCAAAATTGTCTTGGGCCGAGACGCCATCGACCGCCAAGCGGTTGAAGCGCGGGTTCGAGCCGGCGATCGAGATGCCGCCGCCGTTGGTGCCGGCGCGGCCGCCGCTGAGGTCCTGGGCCACCAGGATGTCGCGGCGCGCGAAGTCGCGTGGATCGCGGGTCACGGCCACGACCGAGTTCAGGTCGTCGCGGTTCAGGACCGTCTTGGGCCCTTGGTCATTGTTGGCGCGGCTGGCGGCCGAGACCACGATCGCCTCGACCTGGGCGCTGTCGCCGAGCTCGACGTCTAGGTCGGTGGTCTTGCCCAGGCTCAGGAACAGATCCGTGAAGGTCTTGGACCCGCCGTCGGGCGTCGTGACCGTCACCGTGTACGGACCGCCTACGCGGAGGCCACGCGCATCGAAGGCGCCGCTGCCGCCGGTCATGGTCGCGCTGCGGGTGCCCGAAGGCGTGTGCAGGACGGTGACGCTGGCGTTCGGCACAGCGATGCCACCGTTTGTCACCTGACCATGAAGGGAGGCGGTGGTCTCCTGAGCGTAGGCCACGCTCCCCATCGCCATTGTCATGGCGCCCAGGGCGGCTCCCGCCGCCAATCGCTTCATCGAAACCATCTCATTCCCCCTTATTGCGCGACGGCGCCGGACAGTCGCTCGGCGGCCATCATGGCGGCGCGTCATGGCGAGTCCGACACAGCCTTGCAACGGTACAAAGACGCAGAGACGAAAACGCCGGGATCGGAGGGCCGCCTGCCTGAGAATTGGACGGCATCCGGCATCCAACGTTCGTTCACTAGGCGCGTGCGACGATACCGCCTCTCCGAAGTAAGGCTTTACTTCGTGTGCGGAGAGTTTCGCCGAGCGAGTCGCTCAATTTCCGCGCAAACAAAAGCCCACGTCGCCGAGGCGGACGCGGGCTCATGGTTCGGCTATGGCGGCTTGGGGCCTAAGGAGCCTCGTCGTCCACCATGGCGCGGACGAGGTCTACGACCCGGCGGCGCAGGCGGCGGTCGGCCAGGCGCGGGAACAGGCTGGCCAGTTCCAGGCCTTCCGGCGTGGAGACGAATTCGGTCATGCGCTGTGCGAAACCGTCGTCGATGCCGCCATCGGTTTCGTCCAGGCCTTCGAAGAAGTAGGACACCGGAGCCTGCAACAGCTTGGCCGCGTCGTACAGCTTGCTGGCGCTGATGCGGTTGGCGCCACGTTCGTATTTCTGGATCTGCTGGAAGGTGATGCCGAGGGCGTCGGCGACCTGGGTCTGGCTGAGACCCATCATCTTGCGGCGAATTCTCAGCCGGGCCCCCACATACAGATCAACGGGGTGGGCCGGTTCGACTGCGGGTCGATCATTCATCCGCCTGTATTCCCTCCAACGCCGCGAGGCGGCCTCATGCTAATCTTAACGGATATAGACCGAGCTTGGCTGCGCCGTCACGCCCGGGCGTGCGCGGAACGGGTCATCGCGCCAATGTGTCGCGGCTGGCATTCCGTCGGTAACGACGAGCCGGATGCCTCGATCGCGGCTCGGGACTTGACGTCGAGGCCCGCGAAAGGTGTCTGCGCGCCATGAAAGTTCATTCGGGCGCGCGCGTCGCCGTGGCCGGGGCCGGGGCGTTGGGTTCAGCGGCGGCGCTGCGCCTGGCCCGGGCGGGGTTCGCCGTCACCGTCTTCGATCCGGCCCCGCTGGGCGCCAACGCCTCCGGGGTGGCGGCCGGCATGCTGGCGCCGGTCAGCGAGGCCCTGTTCGACCCCGCCTCGCGCGATCACCTGCCCTTGATGCGTCGCGCCCGCGACCTGTGGCCGGCCTTCGCCGAGGCGCTGGGACTGGAGATCGTCCGCGCCGGCGTGCGAATCGAAGGCTCTCGTGCCTGGCGCGATCAGGTCGGAAGTCGTCTGAACGATCTGGGCCTGTCGGCCGACGAAGCGATCGCCGAGGACTGGCGGATCGAGTCGCGACTGGCGCTCGAGGCCCTGCGCGCGGCCGCCGCGGCGGCGGGCGCGCGGTTCGAGGCGACGACGGTCGAGTCGTTCGCGCCGGGCGCTCTGCGGCTCGCCGACGGACGAACGGAGGCCTTCGATGTCCTGGTGCTGGCCACCGGCCCGGGCGCGCGCGACGGCCGGTTGGCGCCCGAGACCAGGGCCCTGGCGCCGATCAAGGGCCAGATTCTGCGGACGGCCGCTCTAGACGCCGACCAGATGGTCGTGCGCGGCGAGGGCGTCTATCTGGCGCCGGGCAAGACCTTGGCGGTCGGCGCCACCATGGAGACGGGTCGCGACGACCTCGCGCCCGACGCCTCGGCCACCCAAGCCCTGAGGGCGGCGGCGCGGGCCCTACGGCCGGATCTCGATCTCGATCGCGCCCAGGTCGAGGTCGGGGTGCGCGTCACCACGCCCGACGGCCTGCCGCTGGTGGGCTGGAGCAGGGCGCCTGGCGTGCTGCTGGCGGTGGGCGCGCGGCGCAACGGCTGGCTGCTCGCCCCGCTTGTGGCCGACATGGTCGCGGCGTATCTGAATGGCGATAACCCGGGCCCCGACGCCGCCGCCATGCGCGCGCGCCGCTTCGAGGAGCCCGAGGGCGATAAACAAGAACGCGCAGGGGAGTAGGGCCGGATGTCTGGATTCTGGTTGACCGAAGAGCAGGAAGCCATCCGCGAGGGCGTGGCCAAGGTGTGCGCCGCCTTCGACGACGAATACTGGCGCCGCACCGACGAGACCGGCACCTTCCCCGAGGCGTTCGTCGCCGCCATTGCTCAAGGGGGATGGCTGGGCGTGGCCATGCCGGAAAGCGTCGGCGGCGCGGGCCTGGGCCTGACCGAGGCCGCGGTGATGATGCAGACCGTGGCCCAGTCAGGCGCCGGCTTCTCGGGCGCCAGCGCTATCCACCTCAACATCTTCGGCCCGATGCCGCTGGTGAAGTTCGGCACCGACGAGCAGCGCGAGCGCCTGCTGCCGCGCTTGATCTCGGGCGAGGACAAGATGTGCTTCGCCGTCACCGAGCCCAATTCGGGCCTCGACACGTCCAGCCTGGAGACGCGGGCCGAGAAGGTCGATGGCGGCTATCGTCTGAATGGCCGGAAGATCTGGACCACCGGCGCCCAGCGCGCCAACAAGATCCTGATCATCGCCCGCACCACGCCCAAGGATCAGTGCGCCAAGCCGACCCAAGGCCTGTCGCTGTTCTATACCGACCGCGAGAAGATCGAGGCCAAGCCGATCCCGAAGATGGGCCGGAAGGCCGTCGAGTGTAACATGCTGTTCATCGAGGACCTGTTCGTTCCGGCCGAGGATCTGGTCGGCGAAGAGGGCAAGGGCTTCCAATACCTGCTGCATGGCCTGAACCCCGAGCGGGTGCTGTTCGCCGTCGAGGCCATTGGCCTGGGCCGCGCGGCTCTGGCCAAGGCGACCACCTACGCCAACGAGCGGATCGTGTTCGGCCGGCCGATCGGCAAGAACCAGGGAGTGGCTCATCCGCTGGCCAAGTCGTGGGCCGAGCTGGAGGCCGCCAACCTGCTGGCCTTCAAGGCCGCCGCTCTCTACGACGCCGGTAAGGAGTGCGGGGCCGAGGCCAACGCCGCCAAGTACCTGGGCGCCGAGGCGGGCTTCCACGCTTGCGAGAATTCCGTCCTGGCCCACGGCGGCATGGGCTACGCCAAGGAATACGACGTCGAGCGCTACTTCCGCGAGTCGATGATCGCCCGCATCGCGCCGGTCAGCCGCGAGATGATCCTGAACTTCATCGCCGAGCGCGTGTTGGGCCTGCCCAAGAGCTACTAGACAGGAAAATGGCCGGGTCGCGGAAGGCTGTGCGACCCGGCCGCCGTTTCAACGCTGGAGGATGGGCTCTAGGCGCCCGCGTTGAACCGGATCGGGATGCGCACGGTCGCGCCGTCGACCGCCTCGCCGTTCTCCATCTGCGGCTTCATCTTGAAGAAGCGCGAGACCTTGAGCGCCGCGTTGCCGAAGCCCTCGTCGACCGGGGTTTCGGCGACCACCGAGCAATCGCGGACCGCGCCATTGACCGCCACCACGCAGTTCAAGGTCGCCGAGCCCGACAGGCCGCGCCGCTGGGCGCTTTCCGGATAGTAGCGCGCCATGTCGTCGGCCGACGGCAGCTTCAGCCAGTTGGCGCGCGTGATGACCTTGGGCTGCGGCGCGGGCGGGGACGGAGGCGCGGGCGGCGTCGGGTTCAGGGTGGTGATCGGACCCGTGGCTGGCGGGCCGTCCGTCCTGATGGCCGGATCGACGGGCAGGGGCGGGGGCGTCTCGAGCGGTGTCGGGACCGGGGTGTGCAGCTTGGGCGCGGCGCTCGGCGGCGGCTTGTCCGTCGGCGGGGGAGGGGGCGGCGGCTTCGGCGGCGTGTAGAGCGGCTGCAGCAGGAAGCCTTTGTCCTCGACCACCGTGGGCGGCGGCGTGACGTATTTCTGGTAAGCCAGATAGCCGATCAGCGCGATGTGCGCTGCCGCCGAGACGGCGATGCCGACCACCAACACCTTCGAGGGTTTGCGCGGCGCGTCGTCCAGGCCGGGAATGCCGGAGCCGTTGGGGTGGAGAGCCAGGTTCATGTCGATCTCCTACGCGAATTACGTCTGTACGATCAGGTCAGCACGCCCGGCCTCGGCTGTAAATTGACAATCGTAATCTCCATGGCGATTTTTCTTACACTTGTAAGATCGGGTGCGGCATCTCGTCTCCGGACCGCGCTGGGCGGACGTGGTTAATTGCGAATTAACCATAGTCGCCGACTCCTGAGGCCCATGCCCGCCGTCAGTTCCATTCGCAGCGTCGTCGAGTCGGCGATCCAGCGCGCTTCCAGCGCGACGGGCGTCGATTTCACGTTCCTGATGGGCACGGCCAAGCGCGAAAGCGGCTTCAATCCGGCCGCGAGAGCGCGGACGTCGTCGGCCTCGGGCCTATTTCAGTTCGTCGACCAGACCTGGCTGTCCACGCTGAAGAAGCACGGGGCCAAGTACGGCTACGCTCGTTACGCCGATCTGATCAGCCAGGGCGCCGACGGCCGCTACCGCGTCGACGGCGACGAGGCCCGCAAGGCCGTGCTTGGCCTGAAAGCCGATCCGCACGCGGCCTCGCTGATGGCCGGCGAACTGGCCTCCGATCACGCCTCGTACCTGCGGGGCCGGGTGGGCCGCGATCCTACGGCCGGCGAACTCTACGCCGCCCACTTCCTGGGGCCCAAGGGCTCGGCGCGCCTGATCGAGGCGGCCACCGCCTCGCCCGGCGCCAGCGCCGCGGCCATGTTCCCGGACGCCGCCCAGGCCAACCGTTCGATCTTCTACAAGGAGGGCCGCGCCGCCACCGTCGGCGAGGTCTACGCCAACCTGACCAAGACCGGCGGCGCCACCCGAGTCACCGACCCCTCGCCGGTTCAACCGAGCGAAGGCGACCAGGGCTTCATGCAGTACGCCGGCGGCCGCCGCCTGGAGCGCATCCGCCAGCAGGAAGCCATGGTCGACCTGATCCTTCGCGGCTCGCAGGAGGTCGGCAACCCGTTCGGCGACTCCTCGTTGGGCGGTTCGAGCATGGGCGGCGGTCAACGCCTGGCCAGCTCGATGTTCTCGGCCGAGATGCTGCGCGTGCTGGCCGACGCCAATGACAAGGTCAAGCAGCGCTAGCCTGTCGTTAGCGCGGCCACCCGATCCTCGTCCCATCCCAGTTCCCGGAAGACCGCCGCCGTATCCGCGCCCAGCTTTGGCGCCGGACCGCGCGGGCCGTCCCGTGCGCCCGGGAAACGAGCCGGGGCGGCGGGGGCCTTGAAGGTCCCTCCCGCGCCGTCAGGCGTGTCGACGAAACAGCCCGCCGCCTCGGCCTGGGCGTCAGCCGCCAACTCGCGCGGGGTCTGGTAGGGCGCCCAGGTGATGTCGCCGGCGTCCAGAGCTTGGGCGGCCTGTGGATAACTCATGGCCCCGAACGCCTCGTCCAGAATGTCGACCAGGGCCTGGCCATTCTCCCGCCGGGCCTTGGCGGAGGCGAAGCGCGGATCGTCGACCAGTTCGGACCGGCCGGCGGCGGCGGCGATGCGCGGCCAGTCGACCGAGCCCTGGCGCGGCAGCAGGCAGATCCAGCGGCCATCGGCGGTCTTGTAGAAATTGGCCAGGGGCTGTACCGCCTCGCGCCGGCCGCGCGTGGAGGCCAGCTTCCCGAAGCGTAGCTGGATCGCCATGTCCGAGCCGATCGCATAGACGCCGGCGCGCAGCAGCGAGGTCTCTACCAGCCGGCCGACACCCGTCCGCTGGCGCTCATGGACGGCCGCCAGGATCGCCGAGACCGTGGCCAGCGAGGTGACGTGGTCGCCCATGCCGGTGCGGATCGGGAAGGGCTCCTGACCCTTGGGCGCGGTGATCGACCCCACACCCGCGCGCGACCAGAATGCCGCCACGTCCATGCCCGGCTTGTCGGCGTCGGGGCCCGTCAGGCCATAGCCGGTCAGGCTGCAATAGATCAGGCGCGGATTGATCGCCTTCAGCGTCTCGAAGTCGAGGCCGGCGCGGGCCAGGGCGGCCGGGCGGACGTTGGTCAGGAAGATGTCGGCGGTGGCCGCCAAGGCCTTCAACGCCTCGCGACCCAGGTCGGAGCGGATGTCCAGAACCACCGCCCGCTTGCCGCGGTTGTCGAGCTCGAAGATCGGATTGGCGTCCTGGTCGGAGCCGATGGTGTCGAAGAAGCGCCGCATCGGGTCGCCCTCGGGCGACTCGACCTTGATCACGTCGGCGCCCCAATCGGCCATGATCCCGGCCGCGCCAGGAGCGGCGATATAGGTCGCCAGCTCGACGACCCGCAGTCCTTCCAGCATGGCGTCCTCCCGCTTATCGTTGCGGGAACCATGAGGGAGGGCGGACCATGGGGGAAGGCTTACCTTGCGGCGCCCTTTAGGCGGCTTCGGCCTTGAGGTCCCGCCGCTCCAGCGAGGCCGCGTCGGCCAGGGCGCGGGCCACGGCGGCGACGCTGACCGGCTTGCGCAGGACGATGTCGGCCCCGGCGTTCAGGAATTCCGAAGCCTCATCGCCATCGCCGTCGATCATCGCGACGATCGGCGCATCGCGGTTGGGACCGTCGGTCTCGCGTAGGATCGCCGTCGCGGCGGCGCCGTCCATGATCGGCATGCGATGGTCCAGCATCAGCAAGTCGAACTCGGCGATCTTGGCCAGGTCCGAGGCGCGGCGGCCATTCTGGGCGTGGACCACCTGGTGGCCCAGTTGCTCCAGGACGGCGCGCAGCATGGCCGCGTTCAGGGCGTCGTCCTCGGCGATCAGGATGCGCAGCGATCGCGGCGCGCCGGGCGCTTCGACCATGGCGGTTTCCAGGTCCTGCTCGAACTCGCACTCGGCGGCGGCGTCGAAGGGCAGGGTCAGGGTGAAGCAGCTGCCGACGCCGACCGCGCTACGAGCGTCCAGCGCGCCGCCCATCAGCCGCGCCAGCTGGCGCGACAGCGACAAACCTAAGCCCGCGCCGTTGACGCCGGCGCCGGTGCGCTCGACCCGGCGGAAGGGCTCGAACGCCTGCTCCATCTCCTCGGCCGACAGGCCAGGACCGGTGTCGGCGACCTCGATGGCGACCAGCCCGTCGCGCAGCTCGAGGCGGACCTCAATCCGGCCGCGGACGGTGTATTTGACGGCGTTGCCCAGCAGGTTGGCGATGATCTGGCGGGTGCGTAGCGCGTCGGCGATCGTCGCCCCCTTGTCGCGGCCACGCAGCAGCGGATCGACGTGGACCGTCAGTTCCAGCCCCTTGGTCGCCGCGTGCGGCTTGTCCAGCAGCACCAGATCCTGGACCAGGCGTACCGGATCGAACGGCTGGGTCTCGACCTGGAGGCGGCCGGACTCGGCGGTCTCGGAATCGAGCGTGGCGTTGAGGACCGCGATTAGGTCCTGGGCGGCGTCGAGGGCGGCGTTCAGCTGCTCGCGCGACGGCGCGGCGCGGCCGCCGCGGCCGGCGGCGGCGGCCAGCACGTGGGTGACGCCGGTCAGGCCGTTGCGGATCTCGTGGCTGAGGGTGGCGACGATGTCCGATTTCGAACGGGCGGTGCGTTCGGCCGCCTCCAGCACCCGCAGGCGCTCGTCGACCAGGTGCTCGTGAGCCACGGCCAGGTCATGCTGGCGGCGGAACATGCGGTTGAGGATCAGCGCCAGGGTGAGGGCCAGGGCCAGGGCGCCCCAGGTCACCTGGCCGGCCTCGCGGCCATCCGGATGCGAGAAGCGGGCGATCAGCGGGCCGGCGGCGGCGATCGGGGCGACGATCAGCAGGCTGGGCAGATACGGCGCGGAGAAGAAGGCGCACAGCACCGCGCCGGCCGTGGCTAGCATCAACAGGGGGTCGCGCGCCGGCCCCGCGCCTTGGGCGAAGGCCGAGATCTGCACGACGGTCAGCGCCCAAAGCACGCCGCAGAGCACCTGAACCCGCGCCCGACGGTTAAGATCTTGCGACGCTTGGTCGCGCAACCAGTTCACGGTGGCGTAGAAGACGCCCCAATTGATCGCGAACAGCGCGAAGCTGGCGCTTAGCCAGACGCGATTGGCGGCGAGGGATCCGACCCAGACGAAGAAGGGCAGGCTGACCGCGAAAACCCCAAGCGCATAAGGCAAAAGCGCGGACTGGGCGTCCAGCGCCTTGGCCAGTTGGGCGCCGTCCGTCGGGCTCTCTTTAGGGCGGCGGTCGGCCAACAAGCTCGCGCTCCTCGTGGTTGAGGGCGAACCTTAGTCGAGCGTGGTTTGTACCCGGTTACGGGACATCGTTAATCCACAGCTTCCTGGCGCAAACAATCATTAAGCCTAACCGCCGAGGATGCGACTCCAAGCATAGCTCCGGGCGGGCGAACCATGGCCACCACACGCGCTGCACTCACCGAATCCGACATCCGCATGCTCGTGAAGGGCGCGACGGCGGACGAGCGCGCCCTGGCGGCGCACAAGTTGTGTCGCAACATCGACCGCGCCGTCCTCGGCGAGAACGAGCGCCAGATCGCGCACGACATCCTGCGCGTGATGGCCGCCGACGCCGCCGAGCTGGTCCGCCGGGCCCTGGCCGTCACCCTGAAGAACTCCGTGGCCCTGCCGGCCGACGTCGCCAACCGCCTGGCCCGCGATGTCGAGAGCGTCAGCTTGCCGGTCATCAGCTTCTCGCCGGTTTTTACCGATGCGGATCTGGCCGAGATCGTCCGCGTGGGCGGCCCGTTGCGCCAGATGGCGGTAGCCAAGCGTCCGAAACTGTCGGCGCGCATCACCACCATGCTGGTCGAACAGGCTCCCGAGGACGTGGTCGCCACCGCCTGCGCCAACGACAACGCCCGCTTCTCGGAAGTGACGCTGCAGAAGGCCCTGGACCGCTTCGCCAAGTCCGAGCAGGTGCTGCAGGCCGTCGCCTATCGGACCGCCCTGCCGCTGTCGGTCTCCGAGCGCTTAATCGACATGGTCGGCGACCAGTTGCGCGACCACATCCTGGCCAACCATGCGCTGTCGCCCGAACGGACCCTGGAGCTGATCGTCGGCGCCAAGGAGCGGGCGACGATCGATCTGGTGGATCAGGCCGGCCGCACCGCCGATCCCAAGGCCTTCGTCGCGCACCTGAACAGCGTGGGCCGGCTGTCGCCTTCGCTGCTGCTGCGCGCCCTGGCCCACGGCCACATGACCTTCTTCGAATGGGGCGTGGCCGAGCTGGCCGGCGTGCCGCACCACCGCACGTGGCTGATGATCCACGACGCCGGCGACCTGGGCCTGAAGGCGATCTGCGAGCGCGCCGGCCTGCCGCCGCGTCTGCTGTCGGCCTTCCGCGCGGGCGTCGACGCCTTCCACGGCCTGGAGTTCGACGGCGGGACGCACGATCGCGAACGCTTTCAGGAGCACATGATCCAGCGCTTCCTGACCTCGCCCCACGCGGTCTCGCGCGAGGACAGCGAGTATCTGCTGGAGCGTATGGACCGCAGCGCCAACAAGCGTCGCGCCCAATCGGCTTGACCGTCTAACACCTGTTCGAACAGGTCTGGGCAAGGCCGCGCGCCGGCGCCAGACTTTCAGGATGTCCGACTCCGCACCGGGCGCGATCCGCCCCGCCGCTACCATACTGCTGTTGCGAGACGCGCCGGCGTTCGAGGTGCTGATGGTCAAGCGACACCATCAGATCGACTTCGCGGCCGGGGCCTTGGTGTTCCCGGGCGGCAAGAGCCACCAAGGGGACAGTGACCCGCGATGGCGGGAGCTGGCGTTAGGTTTCGACAGTTTGACCGAGGACGCGGCCGCCCTGCGCATCGCCGCCATCCGCGAAGCCTATGAGGAGGCCGGCGTCTTGCTGGCCCGCGATCGGGATGGGACCTTCTACGCTGGCGAGGCGGCCAAGGATGTCCGCGCGGCGGTGGCCGAGGACAAGGTCGCCTTCATCGACGTGGTCGAGGATCTGGGGCTGAAGCTGGACCTCTTGGCCCTGACCGTCTTCGCCCGTTGGATCACCCCGAAGCTTATGCCCAAGCGGTTCGACACCTGGTTCTATGTCGCCCACGCGCCATTGGCCCAGCAGGCGATCTGCGACGGCCACGAGGCGGTCGACGCCGAATGGATCGCGCCAGGCCTGGCGCTGGAGCTGGCCGCGTCGGGCGCGCGCAAGGTGATCTTCCCCACGCGCATGAACCTGCAGCTGCTGGCCGAGAGCGCCAGCCCCGCCGACGCCGTGGCGCGGGCGGGAGCGCGAGATCTGGTCACGGTCGAGCCGTGGATCGACGGACCCGTCCTGAGGATCCAGGAGAACGCGGGCTATGGTCCCGTGACGGAGCCGCTGGACGCGCTCTAACCTTTCAGGCCCGGGCCGGCCGCGTTGACCCAGGTGACGACCTGGCCCAGCACCTGGGCCACGGCCTGATCGTAGGCGGGCACGATGGCCGAGACCCGGTTGTCGGCGGCCTTCACGCGGGCTTCGAAGACCTGGTCGCCGACCAGGGCGCGGTCCTGGTTGCGGTTCAGCACGCCACGCACCCGCACCACCACTTCCGGCGCGGCCTTGGGGCCGTTGACATAGTCGGTCTCGAAGGTCCGCACCTCGAGGCGCAGCACCAGGTCGGCCTTGGCTACCTCGCCGCGGCCGATCAAGCGGGCCCGGCCGGGGTCGTTCTCGAAGGCGCGGGCGACCGCTTCCTCGAACAACACGAAGGCCGGCGAGACCCAGCGCGCGTCGGCGATATAGGCCACTTCGCCGTTGGTGCTGGTCATGATGCGATCGCCGGCGGCGGCGCGCGTGAAGGCCGACGGGGCCTTCAGCACCCCGAACATGGCGCCGGGCGGACCCTTGGCGACGCTGACGTCGCTCTCGCCGAAGCGGTAGAGCGTCGAAGGCTTGGCCTTGGGGAAGACGCTGATACACCCAGAGAGGCTGGCGGCCAGGGCGGCGACGGCCAGGACGCGTCCCGCGCTCTTGGCGGCGTTGCGGATCATCGGGCTCACGGCTTGACCTCCACTTCCTTGGCGGGCGGCTTGCCGACCACGCCTCGGGGGTTCTGTTCGACGTCGGCGACCAGGCGATCCAGGGACTCGGCGGCCGACTGCAGGGTGACGATGGCCGCCGACAGCTGCGGCAGGCCGGTGGTGGCGAAATCGCTGGTCGGGCCCTCGAGCTTCGAGACCATGCCGCGGGCGTCCTTGGCCGCGCCCTTCAGCTCGGCCGCGGCGTCGCCCAGTTCCTTCAACGTCCGCTTGGCGTCGCCGTCGACCAGGCCGTTAGCGCTCTTGGAGAGCTCGGTGATCGACTGGGCCGTCTGGTCGATGCTCTGCAGCGTCTTCTGGGCGTCGGCGATGATCTCCTTGCGCTCGCGCAGCTCGGCGGTCACGGCCTGCACGTCGCTGAGCGAGGCGCTGAAGGTCTTGATGTTCTTGTCGGACAGCACGCGGTTGACGCGGTCCAGCGCCTCGATGGTCCGCGTCAGCACGGTCCCGCCGCCCTCCAGCAGGTCGGACAACGCGCTGCGCTGGCTGCGCAGCACCGGCACCTTGCCGTTCTTGACGGTGTCCTTCAGCAGCTCCTTGTTCGGCGAGCCGGCGGTGATCTGGACGTAGTTGACGCCGGTGATGCCCTGCGGCTCCAGCGTGGCGTAGCTGTCGACCTTGATCGGCACGTCCGAGGTGACCCGGGCGCGGGCGATCACGCGGTTGGGGTCGCTCTTGTCCAGCTCGATGCGCGAGACCTCGCCGACCTTGATGCCGTTGAAGTGGACCTCGCCGCCTTCGGAGAGGCCGCGGACCGGACCGACGAACAGAATGTCGTAAAGGTCGTAGTCGCGCGTGAAGCTGACCTTGGCCAGCCAGACGACGAAGATCACCAGGCCCATGAACAGGGCCAGGGATATGGCCCCGACCAGGGCGTAGTTGGCGTTTCTTTCCATCAGACGTCGGTCCTCGCCTTGGCCGGATCCTCGGAGGTCGCGGCGGCGCGTCCCCGGGGGCCCAGGAAGTATTGCTTGATCCAGGGATGATCCGAACGCTCGAGCTCGCGTACGGGCGCCACGGCCACCACCTTCTTGTCGGCCAGGACGGCGACGCGGTCGGTGATGGCGTAAAGGCTGTCCAGGTCGTGGGTGATCATGAAGACGGTCAGATCCAGGCTGTCGGACAGGTCCTTGATCAGGGAGTCGAACGCCTCGGCGGCGATCGGATCGAGGCCGGCGGTAGGCTCGTCCAGGAACAGCAGCTCGGGATCCATGGCCAGGGCCCGGGCCAGACCCGCGCGCTTGCGCATGCCGCCCGACAGCTCGGCGGGCTTCAAGGTCGCGGCGCGGGCGGGCAGGCCGACCATGGCGATTTTCAGCTCGGCCAGTTCCTCGACCTCGCGCCGGGGCAGGCGGGTATGCTCGAACAACGGTGCGGCGACGTTCTCGCGGACGGTCAGGTTGGAGAACAGCGCCCCCTGCTGGAACAGTACGCCCCAGCGCCGCTCGACCGACGACCAACGCCGCCGCGAAGCCGTGCGCATGTCGCCGCCGAACAACCGCACCGTCCCGCCGTCGGGCGCCTTCAGGCCGATGATGGTGTTCAGCAGCACCGACTTGCCGGTGCCGGAGCCGCCGACCACTCCCAGCACCTCGCCCCGCTCGACCTTGAGGTCCAGCCCGTCGTGCACGACGTTATCGCCGAACGAGGAGACCAGGCCTCGGACCTCGATCGGATAACGCTCGGCCTCGGCTGTGTCGATCGACGACGGCGGGGGGGCGGGGCTGGTCATATGTCCAGCTCCATATAGATCAGGGCGAAGACCGCATCGATCAGGATGATGGCGAAGATGGCGTGCACCACCGCGGCCGTCACCCGCCGGCCCAGGGACTCGACGTCGTTGCCGACTTCCATCCCCTGGCGGCAGCCAATGGCGGCGATGACCATCGCCATGACGGGGGCCTTGGAGAGGCCGATCCAGAAATGGGTGGCCCCGACATAGTCGATGATCCGCTGCAGGAAGAAGGTCGGCGACAGGTCCAGCACGACCCACACGACCAGGATGCCGCCCGCCAAGCCGGCGATGGTGGCCACGAAGGTCAGCAATGGGATCGTGAAGAGCAGGGCCGCGAACCGGGGCAGCACCAGGGCTTCATAGGGATCCACGCCCATGACCTGCATGGCGTCGATCTCCTGGTTCATCTTCATCGAGCCGATCTCGGCCGCGAAGCTGGAGGCCGAACGACCGGCCAGCAGGATGGCGGTGATCAGGATGTTGAACTCGCGCATCACCGAGATGCCGATCAGCTCGACGGAATAGACCTGGGCGCCGAAGTCGGTGAGCATGTTGGCGCCCAGCAGGGCCACCACCGCGCCGATAAAGAAGGTGGTGGTCGCCACGATCGGCATGGCGTCAAGCCCGGCGCGCTCGCACAGAGCGACGATCGGCGCCCAGCGGATACGGCGCGGATCGGCGAAGCTGCGCCCCAGGGCCACCAGCAGGTGTCCAAGGAACACCATGGTGTTGTAGCCGTCGGAGAACAGGCCGAAGACCCCGTGGCCGATCCGTTCCAGCAAGGCGTGGAGGCCGCCGGGCCGCACGGTGGGCTCGGGCTCGACCTGGATCGCGGCGCCGACCAGCTCCAGCAGGCGAGAAACCTCGCGGCGCGCCTGGACGTGCTGGGTGTCCAACCGATCGCCGGCGGCGCGCAGGATGGCGTAGGCGCCGGCGGTGTCGCAGCGATTGACGCCCATCAGATCCAATGCGAGCGCCCGCCGGTCCGAAAGCGCCTGGGCCAGGCGCAGACCGGCGTCGAACAGACCCCGCGCGGTCCAGTCCCCCGACAGCACGGCCGTCGATCGGCCGTCCTGCTCGGTCAAGGTGAAGTCCGCCGGAAGCGCCATGAAGTCCTTGGGTGTCTTTACGCGACTATATCCAAGCCCCGCCGTGGACCTGACAAGTCCAAAACGCGCCAAGGCGCAGCTTGGTTCTATTCACGGCCAGATCGTGGCCGCGGTCCCGGAAAATCGGGCCATTCCGCGCAGCGCGACCGATGGTGCGGCCACGCGGCGCATCGTGCCGAACTTCAATCTTGGTTAACAGATTCCGGTCACGAACATGGTCAACCAAATCTTACCATCGAGTCGGAGTTCCGGACGCATGAGCGCGCACACGAAGCTGGATCAGCGGATGGCCTTCATGCGTTTCGACGAGCGCTCGCGGTCGGCCCTGCGCGCGATCAAGCCCGTGATCGACGCCGAGATCGGCGCGGCTCTAGGCAAGTTCTACGGCCAGGTCCGCACCTTCCCCGAGACGCGCGGCAAGTTTCGTGACGATAGCCACATGGCCGGCGCCGAGCGCGCCCAGGCCGCCCACTGGCGCCGGATCGCCCAGGCCGACTTCGGCGACACCTATGTCCGTGACGTCGAGCGCATCGGCCGCGCCCACGTCGACGCCGACCTGCAGCCGCAGTGGTACATCGGCGGCTATGCGCTAGTCGCCGAGGAGCTGATCCGCGCCGTGGTCGCCAAGCGCGCCAAGGGCCTGTTCAACGGCGCCAAGTCCGACGCCGAGCTGGCCGACGGCCTGTCGGCCCTGACCAAGGCCGTCTTCCTCGACATGGAGCTGGCCATCTCCAGCTATCTTGGCGTGCTGCAGGAAGAGCGCGACGCCCTCGAGGCCGAACGCGAAGCCGCCGAGCTCCGCCAGGCCCAGACCGTCAAGGCGATCGGCGAGGCGCTGTCGCGCTTGGCCGCCGGCGATCTCTCGGCACGCGTCGAGGGCGACCTGGCGCCTGAATTCCAAACGCTCAAGGTCGACTTCGAACAAGCCGCTGGCGCCCTGGCCGAAGCGATGCGCGCCGTCGAGCACTCGGCCGGCGGCATCCGCTCGGGCGCCGACGAGATCGCCCGCAGCGCCGAGGATCTCTCGCAGCGCACCGAACAGCAGGCCGCCACGCTGGAAGAGACGGCCGCGGCCGTCGAGGAACTGACCGGCGCCGTTGGCAAGACCGCCAAGAGCGCTCGCGAAGTGTCCTCTCGCGTCGGTGAAGCCTCGGCCGAGGCCGAGCGCTCGGGCCAGATCGTCACCCGCGCCGCCGAGGCCATGACCAAGATCGAGGCCCAGTCGCAGCAGGTGAACCAGATCCTGGGGATGATCGACGAGATCGCCTTCCAGACCAACCTGTTGGCCCTGAATGCCGGCGTCGAAGCGGCTCGCGCCGGCGACGCGGGCAAGGGCTTCGCGGTCGTGGCGCAAGAAGTGCGGGCCCTGGCTCAGCGCTCGGCCGAGGCCGCCCGCGAGATCAAGTCGCTGATCACCGAGTCGAGCCGCCAGGTCAGCGAAGGCGTCGACCTCGTCGGCCAGACGGGCGAGTCCCTGCGCGGCATCGTCGACAAGGTCGAAGGCATCAACGAACTGGTCAACGCCATCGCCGCCTCGGCCAGCGAACAGGCCACCGCGCTGGGTCAGGTCAATTCGGCCGTGAACCAGCTGGACCAGGTGACCCAGCGCAACGCCGCCATGGTCTCGCGGTCGACCGAAGCCACCCACGCTCTGCGCGTCGAGGCCGCCGACCTGTCGAACCGCGTCAGCGCGTTCCGCCTCGGCTCGCGTCCGCAGACCCAGAGCTTCCAGTCGACCTATCAGGAACGACCGGCCGAGAACCCCGTACATGCCGCCCGAGCCCGCGTGGCCGCCTTCGCGCGGCCGGGCCGATAGGGTCTAGCGCGGCGGCGTGGCCGTCGAGGCGCGGTGGATCAGCTCGAAGGGCAGAAGCTCGTCGATCGGCCGTTCGGGCGGATCGTTGCTCTTGGCTTGGGCGATCAGCAGCTTGGCGGCCACCGAGGACATTTCGGCCACGGGCTGGCGCACGGTCGTCAACTGCGGCCGGCTGAAGCGTGAGCTGGGACTGTCGTCGAAACCCGCCACGGAGATGTCGCCGGGAATCATCAATCCGGCTTCGGCGATCGCGGCGATGCAGCCCAGCGCCATGTCGTCGTTGCTGGCGAAGATCGCCGTCGGGCGGTCGGGCAGGGCCAGCAGCGCCTTGGCCTGTTCCAGGCCGGACTGGAACGTGAAATCGCCCTGGCGCACCAGCCCCTCGGCCACGGGCAGGCCGCGCGCCTTCATGGCTTCCAGATAGCCCTCGCGACGGGCCTGGCTGGCGCCGTAGCGCGGCTCGCCGACGATGAAGCCGATCCGCTTGTGGCCGAGGCCGGCCAGGTGGGCGGTCATCTCGCGGGCGGCCGCGACGTCGTCCATGTGCACGCGCGGACCCTGGCCGCCGCGCTCCGGACCGACGCGGACATAGGGTGTGCCAGCCTTGTCCAGCAGTTCCAGCACCACCTCGTTATCCGAAGAGGGCGGCGTCAGGATCACGCCGTCGGGCTTCAGGGCGGCCAGCAGGGCGGCCACCTCCTGGCGGACCTGCGGGCCCTCGTGGTCGATCAGCTCGATCAGCAGGTGATAGCCGGCGTCGCGGCATTCCAGCGTCGCGCCCAGCTGGATGCGGCTCAGATAGTCGGCGCCGCGCTCGCTACGCCAGTGGTCGATGGTCAGGGCCGCGTCGACGAAGACGGCGATCACGAAAGAGCGCGAGCCGGCCAGGCTGCGCGCCGACAGGTTCGGGCTGTAGCCGAGGTCGCCCGCGGCGGTGAGCACGCGTTCGCGCATGGCGGGCCGAACGTTCGGCTCGTTGTTCATCACCCGCGAAACGGTCTTGATCGAGACGCCCGCTCGCGCGGCGACGTCGTAGATCGTCACCGAAGCCATCAGTTCGCCCCGACTTCCATTAGACTCACGCCCATTCGCCCAACCTAGAGCCTGTCCGCGCCAGAAGGAAACTCCCTGCTTAACCCTACGCGCCCCTTGTGCGGCGCCGTGGGCCCGGCCACTGTCGACCTCGACGCGGCGCAAGACCGCGCGGAGCCCGCTTGTTTCCGATGGAATCATCGGAAACGGATGAGCAGGTTCCGTCCAAGGTCTGGAGCATGGCGATGGGCATGCTCTTGGGGAGGTGAGATGCAGCCTGACGACAGGGCGCGGCCCAAGGAGCCGGTGCGCGCGAACTTCATCGCCGCCTATACGCTCGCCCAGGTCGGGGCCTTTGTTTCGTTCCAACCGCTGCTGCAGGTTCTGCTGCCGCTGAAGGCCGCGGCGATCGATCACGCCGGCAAGGCGGTGATCCTGAGCCAGGTCGCCTTCTTCGGGGCCATCGTCGCCAGCATCGCCAACCTGCTGGCCGGCGCGATCAGCGACCGGACGACCTCGCGGTTCGGACGGCGTCGGCCGTGGATGGTGGTCGGGGCGTTGGGCGCCTCCCTGGCCTATCTGACGATCATGCACGCCAAGACCCCGCTGCAGCTGATCGGCGGCGTGATCCTGTTCCAGCTGACCTTCAACCTATGCTTCTCAGCTCTGGTGGCGGTGATGCCCGACCGGGTGCCCGACGACCAGAAGGGGCTGGTGGCGGCCTTCCTGAGCCTGGGCAACCCCATCGGCACGGCGGTCGGCGCGGTGATGATCGGCGGCTTCCTGGTCGCCGAGGGGCACCGTTACGCGGCGATCTCGGCGGCGCTGCTGCTGGGCCTGGCGCCGTTCGTGATCCGACTGCGCGATCCGCCGCTGCCGAAAGCGGACGTGCCGCCATTCCATCTGCGCGAGTTCATCGCCGGTCTCTGGGTCAATCCCCGCGAGCATCCCGACTTCGCCTTCGCCTGGCTTGGCCGGTTCATGGTGCTGGTCGCCCTTAGCCTCGTGCAGAACTACATGCTCTACTTCCTGCAGGACGTGGTGGACTATCCCAGCCTGTTTCCGGGGCATCGCTCCGAGGAGGGGCTGGCGATCCTGGCGACGGTGTCGACCATCTTCAACGTCATCTGCGCCATGCTGGGCGGCGTGCTGTCGGACCGGCTGAGGCGGCGCAAGCTGTTCGCTTTCGGGGCCGCCCTGACGATCGCCGCGTCGATGATTGTCTTCTCGCTGTCGTCCGACTGGACGATCCTGCTGGCCGCCTACGTCGTCTACGGCTGCGGCGCGGGCTGCTTCTGCGCCGTCGACATCGCCCTGGTCACTCAGGTGCTGCCCTCGCAGCGCGACGCCGGTAAGGACCTGGGCGTGATCAACCTGGCCAACACCTTGCCCCAGGCCCTGGCTCCGGCCCTGGCCGTGTGGAGCCTGGGGCCGACGCATGTGAACTTCCATGTCTTCTTCCTGATGGCCGCCGGCCTGGCCCTGACTGGCGGTCTGGCCATCCTGCCGATACGAGGTGTGCGCTAGCTCTTCGAGGCCGCCTTGCCCCAGTTTCGCGTCATCACCGATCCCGACGATCCCGCCGTCGCGCCGTTCCGGGCGATCAAGGAGCGTGATCTCGTGGGGCGGGAGGGCCTGTTCATCGCCGAGGGCGAGACGGTGCTGCGCGCCTTCGTCCGCGACGCACCGGAACGTGTGGTGTCGCTGCTGATCGATCCCAAGCGTCAGGACAAACTGGCCGAGGTGTTCGCCGGCCTGCCGGACGAGACGCCCGTCCACCTCGCCGACCAGGCGGTGGTCGACGCCATCGCCGGCTTCCACCTGCATCGCGGCGTGTTGGCGGTCGGCCGCAAGCCCGAGCCAGTCGCCGCTCGCGACCTGCTGGCCGGCCTGCCAGCGCGGGCCATCGTGCTGGTGCTGTGCGGCATCGCCAATCACGACAACATCGGCGGCATCTATCGCAACGCCGCCGCCTTCGGGGCCGACGCGGTGATCCTCGACGCCGACTGCTGCGATCCCCTGTACCGCAAGGCGATCCGGGTCTCGGTCGGCGCGGCCCTGTCCGTGCCCACGGCGCGGCTGGCGCGCGGCGACGACATCGCCGCGCTGCTGGCGGCGACCGGTTTCGAAGGTCTCGCGCTCAGTCCTTCGGCGAGCGAGATCCTAGCCCATCTCGAGCCCGCGCCGCGCACGGCGGTGCTGCTGGGCGCCGAGGGACCCGGGCTGACGCCAGAGGTCATGGCCCGCGCGCGGACCATCGGCATCCCGATGGCCGGCGGCTTCGACTCCCTGAACGTGGCCACCACCAGCGGCATCGTGCTTCACCACCTGCGCTTCGCCCAGGGCTAGGAAAGCGCCAGGAAACCGGTTTCCAAACGGCCCGAAGCCGTCTTAGGGTCGCGCCACGACATCCCGTCAGAAGGCTCGATCCCATGCTGAACCGTCGCGGCGCCCTGGCCGCTTTCGTCACCGGCGTCCTGGGGTCGCTGGCGGCTCGCAAGGCGGAGGCCGCGCCCGTGGACAAGTCCCAGATCACGCCACCGGACCCCACCGAGGTCATCGCCCTGTGGCCGGACGGCGCGCCAGGCGGGGAGGGGGTCTCGGTCGAGGAAAAGATCGTCGAGCGCGGCGACGCCAAGGGCCTCAAGGACCGGGCCCAGGTCCACACCCGCAAGCCGAAACTGGTGGTGTTCCGGCCCAGGAAGCCGAACGGCGCGGCGGTGATGCTGATCCCGGGCGGCGGCTACGAGCGCGTGGTGCTGGACAAGGAGGGCTACGAGACCGCCCGCTGGCTGAACGCGCGAGGCTATACCTGCTTCGTGCTGTTCTATCGGATGCCCGGCGACGGCTGGGCGGCGGGCGGCGACGCGCCGCTGCAGGACGCCCAGCGCGGCATCCGCCTGGTGCGCGCCAAGGCCGCCGAGATGGGCTTCGCCGCCGACCGGGTGGCGATCATGGGCTTCTCGGCGGGCGGGCATCTGGCGGCCAATCTGACGGTGCGCTTCGATGCGCCCGCCTATGCGCCGATCGACGCCGCCGACCAGTTGCCGGCCAAGCCGAACCTGTCGGCCCTGATGTATCCGGTGATCAGCATGGATCCGGCGATCGCCCACGCTGGCTCGCGCAAGCAACTGCTGACCGCCGACGCCTCGCCCGGGCACGCCCTGGAGCTGTCGCCCGAAAAGCAGGTCCGCGAGGGGCTGTCGCCGGTGTTCCAGGTGCACGCGGCCGACGACAAGACCGTGCCGGTCGAGAACTCCCTGATGATGTTCGCGGCTCTGAAGGCCAAGGCCGTGCCGGCCGAGCTGCATGTGTTCGAGGAAGGCGGCCACGGCTTTGGCCTGCGCTTCGTGACCGGCAAGCCGGTGGCGGCCTGGCCGACCCTATTCGAGACCTTCGCCAAGCGTCACGGGCTCTAGCCCTCAGCAGGCGGCGCGCTCCTTGGCCTTCCAGGCGGCGATTTCCGCGTCGCGGAACTTCAGCCATTCGCCCCGCAAGACGGCCGGTCGCTTGCCATGGCGCTCCTCCAGGAAGTCGGCCCCGACCACGCGGTCGGTGCGGAAGGTGCGGAAGGCCTGGCGCAGCTCGCACCAGGCGATGATCATCCGGATCGTCTCGCGATAGCCGACGGTCACGGGCCAGATCACCCGGGCGCTGACCGCGCCGGCCCCGTCGCTGTAGTCCAGGCGGATCTTGCGGCCGGCGTGGATCCAGGCGCGGACCTGGGCGACGTCGATGCGGTCGGTCTCGGGCTTCCACGCGGGGGCGGCGCCCGTCGCCGGCTCCAGCACGTAGGGCCGTAGACGTTCGGGCACGGCGGCGGCGATCTTGCTGATCAGGTCGCTGGCGGCCTTGGCCAGGACGGGGTCGCCGCGCCCGGCCACCCACTGCGCGCCCAGCACCGCCGCCTCGATCTCGTCGGGGGTCAGCATCAGAGGCGGCATGTCGAAGCCGGCCTCCAGCACATAGCCGACGCCAGCCTCGCCGCGGATGGGCGCCCGCTGGCCGACCAAGGCGGCGATGTCGCGATAGACGCTGCGCTTCGAGGTTTCGAGCTCGGTGGCGATGGCGTCGGCGGTCACCGGCGCGCGGCTGCGGCGCAGGATCTGGATGATCTGGAAAAGGCGTTCGGCGCGTCTCATGGGTCGAATATCGCTGATCGTTGCTGACAGCATGCTGGCAGTAGCCTGGCGGTAGCAAGTCGTCATCGCGACATTCGGGATGGAGAGGGATGATGATCACGCTATTCGCCGCCGGAGCCGGGTTCGGGCTGCCCGAGATCAGCCCCTATGTGACCAAGACCGAAGTCCAGCTGATGATGGCCGGCCTGACGTACAAGAAGACCCGCGGCAGCCGCGAGACCGCGCCGAAGGGGCAGTTGCCGTGGATCGAGGACTCCGCCCAGGCGATCGGCGACTCGACCTTCATCCGCGCTCACATCGAGCAGAAGTACGATATCGATCTCGACATGGGCCTGACCGGCAAGGAGCGGGCCCAGGCCTGGGCGATCGAGCGGATGATCGAGAACCAGCTGGGCTGGGTGTCCAGCTATTTCCGCTTCCTCGAGCCGGCCAATTTCGCCAAGGGGCCGGGTCGTTGGTTCGACCAGGCGCCGGAATCGCTTCGCGACGATCTGCGCAAGGGGCTGCTGGAGGCGGTGGCGACCAACGTCCGCGCCGTCGGGGTCGGTCGTCACCTGCGCGAGGAGGTCGCCTGGCTGGGCAGCCTGTCGCTGCGGTCTCTGGACGAGCTGCTGGAGGACAAGGCCTATCTGATGCGCGACAGCCATCCGGTGGGCGTCGACGCCACGGCCTTCGCCATATTGGCGGCGATCATGACTCCGTTCTTCGACTCGCCGCTGCGGCGCGAGGCCGAAAGTTATCCGCGCCTCGTCGACTATGTCGGTCGGATGATGGCCCAGTTCTATCCGGCCCACCCCTGGGGGCTACGCCAGGCGGCCTGAAGGAACGGGACTGTAACCAAAGAGGGCCATCGTCCGAATAGCCCGTCGCGGCCCGCCTGGGCCAAAGCAGGGAGAGGGCGATGGCCATCAACGGCGACTATCCGCAGCCTGTCACGGTGAACGGCTTCTCGTGCAAGAACTGCACGGACGTCGACTACGCCAAGAAGCACATCGACCCCGCCCACCCCAAGGACGGACCCTACGGCGTCAACGCCAAGGACGATGGACACGCGGAGAAGACGGACAAGGTCCACGACAAGGGCCAAGCCAAGCCCTCGCGGGCCAAAGCCTGGTCGGATCCAGGCGTTCAGCTCGATGTCGATGTGTGAACGCTACCAAATTGGTCGTACAAATTTTTGAGAAACTGGGTTGATTGGTCAGGCCATTTTTCGTTGCGCGCCTAGCCAATTTCGCTAGTGTGGCGAAGCGCGATGGATGGGGTCCTATCTCCGTCAATCGCTTGCTCGTCGACCACAGGCGCTGCGTAACTTGCGCCTACCTCCTCCCGGGGCGGACGACGATGGCGGCCGGAGTCCTTACCCTCCGGTCGCCACGCCGGCCCGGCGCGGCGACCTGGTAAGGCCACTTGATCGCGAACGCTTGTGACGGGGCGGGACGCGCGCTAGTCCTTTGGGACGCGCCGACCCTGGCGCCTGCCCACGGCCGCTTTCAATGTCGACCCTCTCGCAGGACTCTCCGTCCACGGACTCCACCCGGCTCTACCAGCAGGTCGCCGCCTCGATCAGCGCGTCGATCGCCAGCGGGACCTTCCAGCCGGGCCAGCGGCTGCCGTCCGAGCGCGACCTGGCCGACGAGTTCGGCGTCAGCCGGCCCACCGTCCGCCGCGCGGTGATCGCGCTGGAGATGCGCGGACTCCTGGAGGCTCGCCAGGGCTCGGGCGTCTATGTCCGTCTCGACCAACCGCCCGCCCCGGTAAAGGACCTCGACATCGGGGCCTTCGAGCAGGCCGAGGCCCGCCGCCTGTTCGAGGGCGAGGCCGCCGCCCTGGCCGCCACTCTGATCACCGACGAGGAGCTGGCCTATCTCGAGACCTTGGTCACCGAGATGAACAGCGAGGAATCGACCAAGGAGCAGAGCGAACTGGCCGACCGCCAGTTTCACATCACCATCGCTCAGGCCACCCGCAACACCGCCGTGGTGCGGATCATCGAGAACACCTGGGACCTCCGCTACCGCTCGCGCCTGTGCATGCAGATGCTGGAAAAAGCCCGGCACGTGCGCAAACGGCCGCTGAAGGACGAGCACCAGGAGATCATCGAGGCTCTGCGCACCCGCGACCCCAAAGCGGCGCGCGGCGCGATGCAGGCTCACCTGGGCGGACTGATCGAGAATCTGCTGCTGACCGCCGAGCTCGAGGCCATCGAGCGCACCCGCGAGAGCCTGGCGGCCAAGCGCGAGGAAATCGCCCTGCGCGCGGCCAGCGCGGCCAAATAGACCCTGCGGCGCCTCCAAAAAAGAGGCCGGATCCGCGGAAGGATCCGGCCACGCAGGAGGGGACCGTATGAGGAAAGCCGAGCCCTAGAAGTTCACATCCAGACGGGCCCCGAAGTAGCGGAAGGCGTCGCGGCCCGGGAACCAGGTGCGACCCTGGGCGGTCGGGATCGCCGGATTGCTGTAGCCCGAGGTGCCGTTGCCCAGGCCCTGGGCGTAGCGCTTGTCGAACAGGTTGTTGGCGAACACCGAGACCTTGTAGCGGTCCTTCAGGTCGTTGATGCCCAGCTTCAGATCGACGATGCCGTAGGCCTTCTGGATGGTGCGCGGATCCTGGCTGAGCGAGTAGTTCACGTCGTCCTGCCAGCGATAGGTCGCGCCGACGAAGCCCTTGAACGGCATGCCCGGCAGCTCGATGTCGTACTGGCCACCGATGTTGAACTTGAACTTCGGCACGTTGTTCAGGCGCTTGCCGGCCAGGTTCTGCACGCGGCCGTTGGTGGTCGGCGTGCGGTAGCACTCGCCCGGCTTGCCGACATAGCCCGCCGGCTGCAGGGGCAGGTCGGCGGTGGCCGGCTGGGCGTTGTTGCAAGGGCCGTTCGGGAAGTCGACCACCGTGGCGTCGGTGTAGGCGAAGGCGCCGTTCAGGCGGAAGTTCGACGTGACCCTGGCCACGCCGTCCAGCTCGAGACCCTGGGTTCGCAACTGGCCGACGCTGTTCAGGAAGGTCAGGAAGGTGCCGTCCGGCAGGAACGACGTCACCGAGGTCTGGAAGCCCTTGTAGTCGGCCCGGAACACCGTGGCGTTGAAGTAGACGCGACGGTCCAGCAGGCTGCTCTTGAAGCCGATTTCGTAGTTCTTGGCCGTTTCCGGTTTCACCGGCATCTGGGCGGCGATCGCGGCGTTGAACGTGCTGACCAGGTCGTAGGCCTGGCCCTTGTAGCCCGTCGAGTAGGTCGCGAACGTCATGATGTCCGGCGTGACCTTGTACTGCACGCCAATCTTGCCGGTGACGGCGTCGTCCTGGTCGGCCTTGCTGAACAGCTGGTGGGTGGTGGCCGCGCCGGGCGTGGTGCTGGCGAAGATCGTCTTGTCGAAGTGATAGCTGATCTTCTGGCGGTTCACCCGCGCGCCGCCGGTGACGCTGAGCTTCTCGGTGAGGTCCCAGGTGGCGTTGGCGAAGGCCGAATAGTTCTCGTTGGTGCTCTGCGCCAAGTAACGGGCCAGCTGCAGCACCGGTCCGCGGTTCAGATAGCGGTCCAGATCGTTCTTGGCGTACCAGAGGCCGGCGACGTAGCGGAAGCGGCTCTGGCCGGGCGAGACCAGCCGCAGTTCCTGGGTCCAGGAGTCGGCATGGAAGTAGCCGTCGATGTGGGCGCCGCTGTTGACGCCCGACGGGCTAGCCACGGGGAAACCCAGCAGGAACGGCTGGTCGGTGCCGTCGATGTCCTGGAAGTCGACCATCTTCCAGTGGTCGTGCGAGGTGATCGACGACAGGGTGTGGCCCTTCAGGAACGAGCCGTCGCCGAAGTCGTAGTCGATGCGGGCGGTCGTGCCGAAGACGTCCGAATTGCCGCCGCCGATGCGGTCGTCGGCGCGGACGAAGTGGTTGTTCTTGTCGATCGTGATCCCACGCAGCGTGGTCGTCGCCGGGAAGCCTGGCTCGCCCTGATAGAATAGACCCGGCGTCAGCTCGGTGATCGCGCTGGTGCAGCAGGTCGAGACGTTGTGGTTATAGCGCGGCGCGATGCTGAGGCTGAGGTTCTCGGTCGGCGTCCAGATCAGCTTGGCCGTGGCGGTGAAGCCGGCGCTGCCGTTGACGTTCTTGCCGGTGGTCAGGTTCTTGACGTTGCCGTCGTAGTCGCTCTTGGCGACCGTCAGGCGCAGCAGCAGATCATCCTTGATCGGGCCCGAGACGGTGAAGCCGATCCGCTTCTCGCCGTCGTCGGTGGCCAGCAGCATGCCCTTGCCCGAGAATTCGCGGGTGGGGGCGGCGGTGGCGATATTCAGGACGCCGGCGATGGCGCTCTTACCGAACAGGGTGCTTTGCGGACCGCGCAGGACCTCGACGCGCTCGACGTCGATCAGGTCCTTGAACGCCGCGGCCTGGAAGCCGACCGGCACGTCGTCGATGACCACCGCCACGTCCGACTCGACGGCGATGCCGTTCGAGAAGGTGCCGATGCCGCGCATGTTGATGCTGAAATTGCCCGGCTGGCTGCCGTAGTTGATGACCAGGCCCGGCGACAGCTTCACCAGGTCGCCCAGCTCGCGGACGTTGTTACGTTCCAGCACGTCGGCGGTGACGGCGGTCACCGAGACCGGCACGTCCTGCAGGCGCTCGGCCCGCTTGGTCGAGGTGACGATGATTTCCTCCAGCTGCGCCGAATCGGCGCTGGAGGCCTGTGCTTGGGCCGATGCGGCGCCAGGAGCGGTCGCCAGCACGGCGGCGGCCGTGGAAGCGAGCAGCAGGAATCGTATGTTCGTCATGGTTTGCCTTCCCCGCGCTAATGCCCGTCGGTTCTATGCCGACGGCAATTGGTATGCCCAACTGATGGAGCATGGTCTGACCACTTGTCAAGTAGCGCCGTTATATGTGGCGATATGGTCTGGGTAATTGAAATCGTTGCCCTATCGGGGCAGGTCGCGACCGGTGTTGCTGAGTGACAACGTTGGACACGAGATCGTCGCCTGTTCGGCCTTTACGGGGTTGCGTTCAAATTGGTAATGTCAGTTCGGCAACCAACAACGAAACGGGGGACGGATGCGCATCAGGGAGCGACCGCCGATGAACTCGGCGGCCGGTGATCGACCGTTCCGGCGCGGGACTCGTCGATGACCGTGCAGATGGACTATCGCGAGAGCACCGATCGCGCCGGCATGGGTCGGATGACGGTGCGCGAACTGCGCGACACCTTCGTCATCGACAGCCTGTTCCGTCCCGGCGAGTTGGGTCTCAGCTATCTCGAGATCGAGCGGGCGGTGGTCGGCTCGGCCATGCCGACCGACGCGCCGCTGCTGCTGCCGACTCACAAGGAGCTGGCTTCGCGCTTCTTCTGCGAGCGTCGTGAAGTCGGGGTGATCAACATCGGCGGTCCGGGTTCGGTTACCCTGGACGGCGAGCGTTTCGACCTTTCTCGCCACGACAGCCTCTATGTCGGACGTGGCGTCGAGATCGTCAGCTTCGCCAGCGACGAGGCGGAGCAACCGGCCAAGTTCTATTTCGTCAGCTATCCGGCCCACGCCAGCCATCCCAGCAAGCGGGTGCGGCGGGACGAGGCCCGGATCATCGCGGCCGGCGACGCTCACACGGCCAACCGCCGGGTGATCCGCCAAAGCATCCGCCCGGGCATCGTCGAGACCTGCCAGTTGGTGATGGGTTTCACCGAGCTGGAGGCCGGCAACGTTTGGAACACCATGCCGCCGCACACCCATCGCCGGCGCAGCGAGATCTACATGTACTTCGACGCCGCCCCGGGGCGGGTCATGCACCTGATGGGCGACCCGTCCGAACCGCGCGCGGTGTTCATGGACGATGGCGAGGCGGTGTTCTCGCCCAGCTGGTCGATCCACAGCGGCGTCGGCACCGCCAACTACAGTTTTGTTTGGTCCATGGGCGGCGAGAATCTCGAGTTCGACGACATGGACGTCCTGGCCGTATCCGACCTCGGGCCAGGCGCTTAGGAGAGCCATGCGAATGACCCTCAAGACCCTCCTGAAGGCGGCCGCCGCTCTCGCCATCCTGACCGGAGCCGCCACGCCGACCCTGGCCGCGCCGAAAGCGGCTGTCGTCAGCGCGCCGGTCTCGGCGATCGACGCCGCCGGCCGCAAGGTCGCGGGCTGGCAGCTTAGCCACATGGACAATTTCGACTATGTGCCGGTCAGCCAGTTCCGCAAGGACACCGAGGCGCCGCGCGACTGGATCCAGGCGGCGTTCTATATCGGCCTCTACACCTTCGCCGACGCGACCCAGGATCCATACCTGACCACGGCCGTCCTCCGGCACGGCGAGGCCGAGGGCTGGGGCTTCGATCACCGTCCGCGCCACGCCGACGCCGACGCCACCGGCGCGGTCTGGGTGTGGGCCGCCGCCCGCACCAAGGATCCGAGCAAGCTGGCGCCGATCCGCGCCCGTTTCGACGCCGTGCTGGCCGACCCGTCCACGGTGTCGCTGGACTTCTCGCTGAAGCCGGCCAAGGGCGAGCCCTATTGCCAGGTCCGTTGGTGCTGGAGCGACGCCATCTTCATGGCCCCGCCGGCCTGGACGTCGCTGAGCAAGGTCTCGGGCGATCAGCGCTATCTGGCCCATGCCGACAGCGAGTTCTGGGCGACCCACGACTATCTCTACGACAAGGCCGAGCACCTCTATTACCGCGACAGCCGCTTCATCACCCGCCGCAGCGACGCCGGCGCGAAGATCTTCTGGGGGCGCGGCAATGGCTGGGCCTTCGCCGGCCTCGCGCGGATCCTGCAGGACCTGCCGGCCAACCACCCCAGCCGTCCGAAGTACGAGGCGGTCTTCAAGCAGATGGCCGCCCGCATCGCGCCGTTGCAGGGCGAGCAGGGTTACTGGCCCGTCTCGCTGCTGGAGCCGCAGAAGACGCCGGAAACCAGCGGCACGGGCTTCTTCGTCTACGGGCTGGCCTGGGGCGTGAACCACGGCCTGCTGCCGGGCGCCAAGTACGGCCCGGTCATCGACAAGGGCTGGAAGGCGCTGGACGCGGCGATCGAGCCGGACGGCCGCCTGGGCTGGGTGCAGCGCGTGGGCGCCGCGCCGGACCAAGTCGGGCCCGACGACACCCAGCTCTATGGCGTCGGCGCGTTCCTGCTGGCGGCCAGCGAGGTCCGCAAGCTTGGCCAAGTTTCCAGCTCGCCTTCCCAAGGCCAGACCAAGCGCTAAGATGGATTCGCAGAATCCAAAGCGAGTATCGATGCGCGACGCGCCCGATCCCCAGAAGCTCTACCAGCAGGTGGCCCGATCGATCGCGGCCTCGATCGCCGAGGGACGCTATGTTCCCGGCGATCGCCTGCCGTCGGAGCGGGGTCTGGCCGACTCGTTCGGCGTCAGCCGGCCGACGATCCGCGATGCGATGATTGCCTTGGAGTTCCAGGGTCTGGTCGAGGCCCGCCAGGGCTCCGGCGTCTATGTCATGGCGCGCGGCAAGCCCGAGGACGACGTGACCGAGGCCGAGGTCAGCGCGCTGGAGCTGACCGAAGCCCGCCGCCTGTTCGAGGGCGAGGCTTGCGCCCTGGCCGCCGCCGCTGTCAGCGACGAACAGATCGCGGCGCTGGAGCGCATGGGTCGCGAACTGTCCAGCCAGGCCGGCGCCGAGGACGGCGAACGGCTAGAGCACGATTTCCATCTGGCCGTGGCTCACGCCACGCGCAACGCCGCCATCGTCGCGGCGGTCGAAGAGATCTGGACCTTGCGCCGCCAGTTCCCCGAGTGTGGCGCCCAGCTGCGCCGTGTGCGCCTGGCCGCGCCGGACATCTTCGCCGAGGACCATCAGCGGATCGTCGCCGCCTTGCGCGACCGCGACCCCAAGGAGGCGCGTCGGGTGATCCACGAGCATCTGAACCGCACGGTCGAGGCCCTGCTGTCGATGGCCGAGGGCGACGCCCTGGAGCGCACGCGCCGGGAGATGGCCGAGCGTCGCGACGAGCTGCTGCGTCGCACCGCCATCTAACGTTGTTTTTAGCGCGCGCCGTTCTTTGGCGCGATAATTCGCCGCACAAATCAAGGCCTTGCGGTCTCCGGCCGGCGCGTGCTGACCTGCCTCCCTGGAATCAGGGGGAAGTTATGTCGGATAAGTTGGCGCCCGCGAGCGTTGAGACGGTGCTGAAGGCGATCTCGTCGGAGATGTCGATCGCCGCGGTGTCGTGCGGGCATCTGGACGTGGCGCTGGGCAAGATCCTGGACGTCGTGCCGGCCGAGCACCGCCTGGCGGTCATGCAGGAGCTGCACACGGTCGATCTGCTGGCCCAGCACATCACCGCCCTGACGGACTTCACCGGCAATCTGTCGCAGCAGCACGGCCAGGGCGTGCTCGAGGTCAACGACTCGCTGGGCGCCATCACCCTGGGCGACGTCGCCCAGCGTCTGCGCGCTTCGATCGTGGCCGAGTAGCGGACAGACGCTCTCGCATGGTCCTCAACCTCGCCGCAAGGGCGCGCGGATGAGGCGCTTGTTCGACGACATGTAGAGGAAGCCGTCCGCGCCGAAGACGCAGTTGGAGATGACGTCGTCGGCGCGGATCACGCCCAGGCGACGTCCATCCGGCGCGAAGATCGAGATCCCGTCCTTGCTGGACGCCCAGACATTGCCCCGGCGATCGACCTTCAGGCCGTCGCCGCCCTGGATGCCGGAGCCACGGTCGACGAACATCCGTCGATCCGTCGGGCGGCCCTTGGCGTCCAGCGTGATGGCGACCCAACCGGTGTCGCGGTCGGTGACGTAGAGCGTGCGATTGTCCGGCGACAGGCCGATGCCGTTGGGCTGCAAGCTCTTGTCGACCAGGCTGACCTCGCCGTCGGGCGACAGGCGGAAGACGCCGAAATAGTCCATCTCGCGATACGGCGACTCCCAGGTCCCCTTCAGGCCCCAGGGCGGATCGGTGAAATAGATCGCGCCGTCCTTCGCCAGGACCAGGTCGTTGGGGCTGTTGAAGCGCCGTCCCTCGAAGCCGGCGCAGAGCACGGTTCGGCGCTTGGTCGCCAGATCGATGCGGACGAGGGCGCGATTGCCGCTGTCGGCCGCGACCAGGCCGCCGCGCGCGACGATCAGGCCGTTGGTCCCAGCCTCGCGGGCGCTGATCGGGCTGGCGTCGCCGCGACCGGACGGCGTCAGCCAGACCTCGCCGGCGCCGGTGGCGGGCGACCAGCGCATGATGCGATTGGCCGGCACGTCCGAGGCCAGCAGATAGCCTGTGCGTCCACCGACCCAGACCGGGCCCTCGCTCCAGGTGAAGCCGTCGAGGATCGTCTCGACCGGCGCATTGGCGTCGATCAGGACGTCCAACGCCGGGTCCAGACGCTCGACGCGCCCGACCACGGGCCGCGCCGCGTGGGCCAGGGTCGGGAGGGCGGCCAGCGATGCGGCGAAGGCGCGGCGGGTGAACGCGGTGGTCATGGCGGCTTGAACTCTCCCGAAAGACTCAAGGAGCCTAGCCGACCTGCTCTCCAAGGTCAGGCTTTCGTCGTCTTGGGATACCGACACCGCCGCTTCGGCGGTTCTACTGGTTCTTGAATTTGTTCCAGTGATCGAAGTCGAAGGTGCGCTTCAGCGGCGTGTTCCGGACCTCGAACACCAAGGTGTCGCGGACCGGTTCGCCCTGGTCGCGGGTGACCGTGACCACCGCCGTGTGCGTCCCCTCCGAGAGGCCGGCGGGCAGGTCGTAGCGCCAGATATGCGGCGAGTGATCGGCGCGCGAGCCGCGCGGTTGCGGCGGCATCGGCGGCAGGCGCTTCTGGCGACCCTGGACATAGCCCTGGGCCTCGGCGTCGCCCGAACGGCTCTGGATCGCCGCGCGCGCCATGGTCAGCTGCCGCTGTAGCGCGAACGGATCGGAATAGGCCGCGCCGCTGCGTACCCCTTCGCCGCGGATCTGCTGGGTGCGGGCCATCGGCGCCGGCGCGGCCCCGTCAACCGAGACCATGACCTTAGTCGTGCTGTCGCCCATCCAGACGTCGGCGGTGATCCAGCTCTGGCCCGCCAGGTCCGCTTTCGACAGCAGTTTCACGTCCGGCAGGTCTTGGACGCTGAGCGGCGGGACCGGATCGCGGGTCTCCTCCGGCGCGTCGCGCCAGGCGAAAATCTTGTCGGCCCAGTCCCGGAAAGCGGGCGTGCTGACCGACAGCCACATGGCCCGGTCGCGCGGCAGGCCGCTGGCGCGATAGTCCAGCGTGTAGGCGGTCCCATTCACGGCGAAGTCGACGTAGCCGCGCGGCGAGCCGTCGCCCTGGATGCTCATCGGCGTGCCGTCGATGTCGTAGTCGCCGCCCCACCAGTCGCCGGCGACCGCGCCGGCCACCAGGTGGCGGAACGGGATGGTCGAGACGCCGACCGTCTCTTTCCAACCGGCCATCGAGTCGCCCGGCGCCAGGTTCTCCAGCGTATGGCTGTGGCCGGTCAGGGCCAGGGCCGGGCGGCCCTTCACCAGGGCGTAGAGCTCATCGAGATTGGCGGTCTGGTGCGGTTGGGACTCGCTGTTGTCGAACCCCACGAACGGGATGTGGGCGGCGAACACCACCAGCTTCTTCGGATCGGTGGTCTTCAGCACGTTGGCGATGAAGGTCATCTGGTCGGGCAGCAGGCGGCCGGAATAGGTCTTCCAGTACTGCTTGCAGAATGGCCGCTCGCGGGCCTCGCGAGGATCCTCGCCACAGGGGAACGAGACATTGTCCAGTACGATGAACACCGCCTGGCCCATCTCGAACGCGTAGTTGTTCGGACCGTACAGGCGTCGCCATGTGTCGGAGCTGTCGATGTCGTGGTCGGCGTCGTGGTCGTAGTCGTGGTTGCCCTGCACCCACCATTGCGGCGCGCCGACCGCGCCCATCACCTCGGCGGTGCGCGGGATCAGGTGCAGGTCGTCACTGACGATATCGCCCAGGGCCAGCAGGCAGGCGGGTTTCTTGGGGGCGTTCAGCAGCTCGCGGACCAGGGAGTCGCGGACATAGCCGACCTCGATATTGGACGCGGGCTGGACGTCGCCCAGCACGGCGCAATCGAACGCCTGACCGGTTTTTGTGGGAATGATCGGAAAGTTGATCGCCGAGGGCAGGGGTCCCGTCGGCGGCAGGCCGCCATAGCGCAGGACCTTGGGCGAGCCGGCCGGCTTGTGCTGATAGGCGAACTGCGGGACCCAGCGATTGTCCGTCGGCACACGCCAGCCGCTGGGCTGGACCACGAACACCGACATGTCGTTACGAACCGGCAGGTCGTAGCGGCCCGACCGATCCGTCAACGCCACCTCGCGCCCGTTCGAGACCTTGACCCCCGGCACGCCGCGCTCGCCGGCGTCCAGCCGGCCGTTGCGGTTGGCGTCATCGAAGACGACGCCGGCGATCGCCTTGTCGTCGGCTCGTGCGTCGCGGCGGACGTCGATCCGCGCGACGTAGGGCGTGTTCGCGCCCCCGGCAGGGGCGGCGGTCGCGGCGCCCGCGTACAGGGTCGCCGCCCACAGCATGGCGATCGGCAGGATAGACTTGGTCACCTTGGCGCCCCTTCGTCCGACGACGTCCGCGCACCCTAAATGCCGGACGTCTGACATATCCCGATGAAGCCCGGCGAGACGACAATGCGTCCGTCGTCGGCCGACCTCCGTGTGGGTTTCGCGGGTTTTGTGGTCATCTTTCCCACATAACGCAAAAGAAGTTCTCGTGACGTGGACATGAAATCCACAAATGTCACGCGATATCCACAAACCGACGCTAGAGGAGATCGCGGCGAGGGGGCGGCAGCCGCGAGGTCGGCGCGCGACGCTTCGTTTGGGCGCAATGTCTCTGGGAGAGTTGGTCGTGAGGGATCTATCTGCAGCCGCTTGGCGCTGGCGCGGCGTCATGGCGCTCCGGGCCCTGGCCCTGGTCGGCGTTAGCCTTCCGGCGGTGGCGCTGATGGCGACGCCGGCGATGGCCGAGGACTACACCAACGTCCAGGCCTCGGGTCGCGTGCAGGCCGCGGACGGCAAGCCGATCGCTGGAGCGGTGGTCAGGATCACTTCGGAGACCCTGGGCGTGAAGCGCTCGGCGGTCACCAACGCCAGCGGCGCCTATGTGATCCCGCAGCTGGCGCCCGGCGCCTACACGGTCTCGGTGACCGCCGACGGGTTCGACGCCTATACTGAAAGCGGCGTGCTGTTCAGCCGCGCGGGGGCCTCGAATCTCTTCACCCTGGCCCCGATCGGCTCGGTGGAGGCGATCGTGGTCAAGGCCGGCCGGATGCGCACGCCGGACTTCGAGATCACCACCACCGGCGCGGCCATCGAGATCGGCGAGCTGGCCGAGCGCGTGCCAGTCGGTCGGTCGCTGCGCGACGTGGCGCTGATGTCGCCGGGCGTCGTCCAGGGTTCGTCCTCGGCCAACGGGACCTTCGCCAACCAGATCTCGATCTCGGGCGCCAGCTTCATCGAGAACGCCTTCTTCGTGAACGGCCTGAATATCACCAACTTCCGCATGGGCCTGCTGCCCGTCGAGGTGCCGTTCGACTTTTACAAGTCGATCGAGGTGAAGACCGGCGGCTATCCGGCCGAGTTCGGCCGCTCGACCGGCGGCTTCGTCAACGCCATCACCAAGTCGGGCACGAATGTGTTCCACGGCGGCGTCACCGCGACCTGGGAGCCGGGCGACCTTCGCGACAGCGCGCCCAACAGCTTCCGCAACAATTTCGAGGACTCCACGGCTAGCCGTGAAGAGTGGGTGGCCGAGCTGGGCGGGCCGATCATCAAGGACCGGCTGTTCTTCTACGGCCTCTACAACCAGCGCCGCCTGAAGACCTTCACGCCCTCGGCCAGTCAGGACAACGCCACCCGCGTCAGCGACGACGCGCCGTTCTGGGGCGGCAAGTTGGACGGCTGGCTGACCAGCAAGCAGCACCTGGAGTTCACCTATTTCGACTCCACCAAGGACGTCCGTAACCGCAGCCTCAACTACACGCGCGCCACCAAGACGCTTGGGGCGGAGACGGGCGGGACCAACCAGCGATCGGGCGGCGAGAACTACATCGCCCGCTACACCGGCGCCTTCACGCCCTGGTTCACCCTGTCGGCGGCCTATGGGGTCAACAAGTTCCGCGACGGCCAGCTGCCGCTCGACATCGCCCACGAGCGGGTCCTCGACTATCGGACCAATTCGGCCGGCGTCGACATCGGCGTCAACAAGGTGACCGACGCGATGTCGTTCAACGACGACAAGCGGACGTTCTATCGGGCCGACGCGGACTTCAACTTCAACCTCCTGGGCGCCCACCACCTGCGGGTCGGCTACGACCATGAAGAGAACACGGCCAACCAGACATTCGAGACGATCGGCAAGGGCTTCCTGAAGCTCTTCCGCGCCACGGGGACGGACCAGACGGGCCTGCCATCGGGCACGGACTATGTGACCACGCGCGTCTATCGCAACAGCGGCTCGTTCGGCACGGTCAACCAGGCGTTCTACGCGCAGGACCAGTGGTCGCTGTTCGACGACCGCCTGCAGTTCGAGCTGGGCGTCCGCAACGACCGGTTCGACAATCGCAGCGCCGACGGCTCGACGTTCTACGATCCGGGTGACCAGTGGGCGCCGCGCATCGCGGTCTCGGGCGATCCGTTCGGCGACGGCAAGTCCAAGCTCTACGGGTTCTTCGGCCGGTACTACCTGCCGCTGCCCAGCGACCTGTCGCTGAAGTTCGCGGGCTCGCTGGTGACCTATACCCGCTACAACCTGCTGAACGGCGTGGGCCCGGACGGTACGCCGGGGTTCGGCGCGCCCGTCACCAGCGTCGCGGGCATGCAGGCCTGCCCGGACACCGGCACGGCCAACTGCCTGGTCTCCGCCTCGGGCGCCGTGGCCGAGACGGTCGAGTCGATCGCGCATAATCTCAAGCCGCAGTCGGCCGACGAGTTCGTGCTGGGTTACGAGCGGCGCTTCGGCGACCTGATCAAGGTCGGCGCCTATTTCACCCACCGCGAGCTGAACAGCATCATCGAGGACGTGGCCATCGACACCGGCGCGCGAGCCTATTGCGTGCGGGCCGGATTCACCGCGGCCCAGTGCCAGGCCAGCTTCGGCGGCGGCCGCCAGTGGGTGATCGTCAATCCGGGCGAGGACGTGAGGATCCGTCTCAACAGCCTGCCGGACGGCTCCAAGCCGATCGTCACCCTGTCGGCGGCGGACCTGACCTATCCGAAGCCCAAGCGCGACTACAACGCCCTGACCTTCACCTTCGACCGCGCCTTCGACGACCGCTGGTCGCTGTCGGGGTCGTACACCTGGGCCGATCTGAAGGGGAACTACGAGGGCGGCGTGCGCTCGGAGAACGGCCAGCTGGCGATCAACACCACGGCGGACTTCGACTCGCCGGGCTTCCTGAACGGCGCCGACGGCTACCTGCCCAATCACCGCCGCCACACCTTCAAGGCTTATGGCAGCTACGCGGTGAACAAGTGGCTGACCCTGGGCGGCAACGGCCTGATCCAGTCACCGCGCAAGTACAGCTGCATCGGCATCGTGCCGAACGCGGTCGATCCCGTCGCCTTCGGCTACCAGGGCTATGGCTTCTACTGCCAGGGCAAGGTGGTCGAGCGCGGCTCGGCCTTCGAGGGCGACTGGGTCACCCAGTTCAACGCCTCGGCGGTGGTGACCCTGCCGACGCCGAGCGACCGTTTCGACGCCTCGCTGCGGCTGGACGTGTTCAACCTGTTCAATTCCCACGCGGTAACGGCCTACCACGAGTTCGGCGACATCGGCGGCAGCGGCGTGGCCGATCCCAACTTCCGCAAGCCTGTCGACTACCAGACCCCGCGCTATGCGCGGATCCAGCTGCGCGTCGCCTTCTAGCGAACGCGCGCGTCCCCCGGCCGCGCTCCTTCCCCCTCGGCCGGGGGACGTCCTTCCTGCGTCGGGACTCAGGTCATAGTGTCCCGGGACCTTGGTCGGCGCCTTTCGCCGACGGAGACGGACAGAGAATGCTCAAACGCTACGATCGTCAGCGCGATATCCTCAACCTGCTCGAGCCCAACCAGACGCGCGCGATCGCCGACATCGCCAAGGCGCTGTCGGTTTCCGAGGAGACGATCCGGCGCGAACTGCGGGTGATGGAGGAGAACGGGACGATCGTGCGCCTGCACGGCGCGGTCCGCCTGCCGCCTCAGGAGATCGAAGGGCCGTTCGACCTGCGCATGCAGAAGAACGTCGCCGGCAAGACCCGCATCGCCGAGGCGGTGGTCCGGTTCGTCTCGGACGGCGACACCCTGTTCCTCGACAGCGGCTCGACCTCGTGCTTCGTGGCCAAGGCCCTGGCCGAGCATCGCCAGCTGAAGATCATCACCAACTCGCTGGCCGTGGCCCAGGCGATCCGCAAGGACCGAGGACACACCCTGTTCCTGGCGGGCGGCGAGATGAACGCCGCCTACCAGTCGTTCTCCGACCGGCACGCCCAGGACTTCGTCGCCGGCTTCCGGCCGAGCCTGTCGATCCTGACGGTGGGGGCGGTGAACCTGGAGCACGGCCTGATGGACCATTCGCCCAGCGAGGCGATCATGAGCCGGATCGCCTATTCGACGGCCAGCCGGGTCCTGCTGGCGGCCGACCACGGCAAGTTCGGCCGCCTGGGCCTGGTGCATACCGCCGAGATCACGGACGTCGACGTCCTGGTCACCGACGCCCCACTCGAACCCGGCTTCGCCGAAGCCTTCGCCCACGCCGAGGTCGTCGTCGCCTGAAGGCAGCCAAGCCTTAGTCGCGCAACTCCCCGTCTTCCCAGAAATAGGCGTCGCGCACCGGATCGTAGAAATAGAACCGACCCACGCGCCGGTCGAAGAACTGCCGGCGGTTGGGCGCGTACGGGGCGGTGGCGGGCGGCCGCGCTTCGCCGCGGTCGCTGACCACATCGCTGTTGTCGTCCGCCGGACCGGCGGCGCGATCGGCGGCATGGGCCGGGGCTTCGTAGAAGACCGTCGCCCCGGTCTCGCCCGGTGCGGTGGCGGCGAAGCGCGAGGTGTCAGCGCCGACCACGGTGATGAGCTTGGAGAACCGATTAGGACCGTACTTCTCGTCGTCGGCCACGTCGAAGTCGAGGCGCAGCTGCACTTCGCAGAGCAGACCGTTGGGCACGACCTCCTGCGTGATCCGCGCGACGCCGCGCAGGCGATCGTGGACCTCCTCACGGCAGGCGGCGTTGTCCGGCCAGAGATAATAGTACCGCCCGATCAGGTCGTAATTGGCGTTGGCCTCGTTGCGCCGCTTCAAGTCGTAGACGGCGACCACATCCCGACCGCACCGATCGGCGGCCGGCGGCGTCATGCGCTGCACCCCTCGATACGAAGCCTTGAAGGCGAGGGAGTCGGCGAACCGTCGAGCCTGTTCGCAATCACCCCGGAAGGCGCTTTGGGCCTGCGCCTGGGACGCGGCGGCGAGGAGCACGGCGGCGGTCGCCACCGCGAGAGAGCGCGTTGCTCGGATCATGGTCTGGTTCCTTGGCAGGTGGCGACAGCGCGCACCTGGCAATAGTTGACGCCGTTGGGGCAGAAGATGTCGCCGCTACGCACCGCCAGCGTCTCGCCGCCCTCGCTGTCGCAGGCGGCCCGGCCGGCCAATTCCACGGAAGGCTGGAAGTTCTTCGTCGGGTCGACTTGAACGAAGGTCGACGCCGTCCACGTCCGTAGGACCGGGGCGGGCGTGGCCGTGGCGGAACGGCGGGGCGCCGGCGTCGGGAGTCTTGGCGGGGCGCGGACGAGCGGCGGGGCGGCTCTGGGCGGCGTCGCCTTGGCGGCCGGCGGCTTTGGGGCGACTTTGACGGGCGGCTCGGCCGGTCGCGTCTTGGGTTTGGGCGCAGGGGACTTGGGCGCGGGCTTAGGAGCGGATTTGGGCGCGGGAGCGGGCGGCTCCGACTTTCTCTCGACCGGCGGCTTGGGCTTGGCCTCGACCGCGACCGGCGTCAGGGCCGCGTCGACGCGGGCCACGCCGCGCTCGCCCTCGCGCTGCAGGACCGAACCGTCGCCCAGTTGGGCCACGCGGGCATAGAGGCCGCGCGCCTCCCTCAATCGGTCAGCGTCGCCGCCCGCTTGTGACTCCACGAACTGACCGAGGGCCAGCACGGCGTCGGCGCGGCTGCCGGCGGCGGCTTGGCGAAGGCGCATTTCGGCGGCGACGGGATCCGGGGCGCGGCCGCCCTCGCCGTGCGCCAGCATCTGGCCCAGAGCCAGCGCCGCGTCGTCGCGCGCCCGCGCCGTGTCGGGACGACCATCATCGCCGGCCGCGGCGGCTCGCTGCAGCCAATCCAGGGCCTGGTAGGCATAGGCGCCTCGGTCGGGATTGGCCGTCTCGCCGGCCCGCAGCCGGTAGAAGGCGCCGAGGCGCTCCATGGCGGCCGGCTCGCCAGCCACGGCCCGCGCCGTCGTCTGGGCGTCGAACCTTTCGGGCAGGGTCAGGCCTCGGGCCGGCGCGTCGGCGCAGCGCAGACGCCAGCCGTCGGCGGCCGACAGCCACTCGCAGCCCGCCGGCGCGGCCGGGGCGACGGCTTCGGGCGCATGGGCGGGCGACCCGGTTCCCGGGGCCAAGCCGAGCTTGGGCCCGACCAGCGCGACGGCGGCGATCGCCGCGGCCGCGAGGCTCGCGGCGCCGGCCCACCAGCCGAACCGACGACGAGCCGGCGTCGCGCGGGCCAGCGTCAGCGGCGCTTCGGCCGTCGCCGACGACGGCTCGATCGGATCCGGAGCCTCCGCCCGCGGCGGGGAGGGGACGTCGAGCGCGTCGAGCTCCCGTTCCACCGGCGGCGCGGGGAAGGTCTTCGCGACGCCGTCGAACCACGGGGCGCCGTCGGGCTCGGCTCCAAGATCCAAGCCCTCCAGCCAGGCCGCCGCATCGGCCGGGCGCGCCGTGGTCGCCGGCGCGAGACCCGCGTCGATCCCGGCGCGCAAGGCGGAAGACACCGTCAGACCGTCCGGCCACGCGTTGTCGCCGGCCAGGCGCGCGGCGAGGTTGGCGGCCGGCGGCGCGCGGCCGGTCAGCAGACGCTGGAGCAGGGCGCTGGCGGCGTACAGATCCGCGGCCGGACCGAGAGGCTGACGAAGGGCGCCGTCGTGGGCCTCCGGCGGCGCGTAGCCGGGTTCGACCAGGCCCTGCTGGCTGTGCAGCACCCGGAAGAAGGCGCGGCGATCGATCATGAAGCCGGTCAGGCGGACCTCGTCGCCGTCGATCAGCACGGCTCGGGGCGAAAGGTCCCCATGCACGAAACCCGCCGCGTGCAGCTCTCCGAGCGCTGCGGCCAGGCGACGGGCGAAGGTGGCGACGACCGGTTCGGCCACGGCCCGCGGGTGCTCGGCCAGCCACGTTTCGAGGGTAAGGCCGCGCGGCGGCTGCAGCCAGAAGCATCCGCCGGCGGCCCGGACGACGGCCTGGACGGGCAGGGCCGCGCGCGGCGCCGCCGCTCGCAGCCGCCGCCCGAGGGCCTCGAAGGTGTCCAGCGCCGCCGCATATTGGTCGACCGCCTCGGGAATCGCCGTCAACCGCCCCCCGACCTGACGTACGGCGGTGGCCGGAGCGAAGCGCACGGCCTCCAGGGCCTCGCCCTCGACGGCGAACGTCTCCAAGGCGCCCTCGCGGCGCAGCGGCGACAGACGCAGGGGCTTGCGGAACCCGTCGACTTTCAGACGAAGCGGCGCCTCGGCCTGGAGGAACGTCATGGGGTGTCTCCGCAGTCGGCGACGGCCCGGGTCGCCGACTCGATGATCCGATCGGCCTCGGGCGCCGACGGAGTCTCGATAGGGACGAGGGCGACGCGGATCGGCGTCTCCGACCCGTCATGACGCCAAACGCTTTGCGCGCCTCCGCCGTTCAGGCCGAGCGTGGCGCGCATCAGGGCGGGATCGGCGGCGAGGCCCGAACAGGCGAAGAAGTGCGGCCAGTCGCGCGCGGCGGGGCTGTCCGCGGCGACCTTCACGGTAAGCCAGCGCGGCGCCGTGGGATCCGCGCTCGGCGGCGGCGAGGGGCGGGCCATCCAGACGCCGAGCGCGATGGCGGCGAGCCACAATAAGGCGACGGCGAGGGAGCGGATCGCGGGCCTCATGCGCCGTCTTCCTTGATCCAGGCGTGGGCGGCGGGTGAGCGCAGAATGGACGCGGCCACGGCGAGGGCCGGGGACTCGGCCTGACGTTTGTCCTGCAGATTGACCACGATGGTCAGTCCTCGCGTCGGCTTGCCGTCGACCTGACGTACGGCGACGACGGCGATGGCGTGGCCGTCGAGCAGCGGCGGCTCGACCGCGCGGACCGGGAGGTTGACGACGCGACCGTCCGGTTCAGGAACGAAGTCCGCGGGCTGGCAGTGACGATAGGCGCAGGCGTAGCGCTGCATTTCGGCGGCCGCCTGCCCGGCCACGTCGCGCCGACCGGCGACACGCACGCGGCAGCGCGTCTCCTTGAGATCCAGGATCTGCCGGGTCGCCTCGGCGCGATCGCGCGGCGCGACGAACCCGAATTTGAGCACTCCGGCGTTCGCGTCCCAGCGCAGGCCGCAATCACTGCGGGCCAGCTGTCGCAGCAGGGCCACACCCGGTTCGCTGGGGGCTTCGCCGGCGACCTTCATGGTGCCGGTCTTGCCGAATAGGGCGACATCCGGACCATAGCCCATGCCGGCGAATTCGCGGCCGAGCCAGGCGGCGGTGCCCGTCTTGACGACGCGGGACAGGCCGTCGAGCACGGTCGCGCGGACCTGAGGACTGCGCATCGGCAGATCCGCGGCGGGCGGGCCGGCGACGGGCGTGAATCCGGCCCGCACTTGGCGACCCGTGACGATCCGCGAATAGACCTCGGCCATCTTGATGGCGCTCCAGGTCGAGCGGCTGCCGCCGAGAACGGCCATCAGATAGTCGTTGCGGAAGGAGGCGATCGCGTCGAAGCCCAGACGCTCGCGCTCCGGCGAGGCGCCGGCCAGGGGAGAGGCGCACGGCGGCGTCGCGCCGGTCAGGCCGCGCCAGACGGCGACGTCGTAGCGGCAGCCGCCGCCTTGGCCGGCGTCCAGGTCGAACAGCCTCGCCAGGCGATCCGGCCAGGCCGGACCGCGACCCGGTGGCGGCCGCAGGACCCACCCGAACGGTCCCGGCGCGGTCGCCTCGCCGAAGACTGGCAGGGGCGGAACGTCGGTGCGGCTTTTCCCTTCCAGTGACCAGGCCTCGACCGGCGGAGGCTGGGGGCGTCCCCGCGCCGGCGTCGCGTCGGGGGCGCGATAGGCGAGCATCATCAAGGCCAGGGCGTAGCGATTGTTGGAGTGCTCCAGGAAGGTCGGGAAATCGGTCATGCCGAGGCCGTGGTTGTCGAACCCGCCTTCGCCGAGGTCCATGCCCAGCACGGTGCGGATGCGGCCGGTGGCCCCGCCTTGCATCTTCAGGGTCGCCAAGCCGGGGTCCGCGTCGAGGATGGCCAGGGAGAAGGGCCCCTTGGCCATCGAGCCGACGGGCAGGCGCTCGAAATTGTGGTTCTGGGCGATCAGGTTCTGGCCTCGGCGCGTGCGGCGCTGGGCGGGCGAAAGGTCGGTCTCGGCCAGGGGCCAGGAGGCGACGGCGAGCACCTGGCCGCTGGTGGTGTCCATGACCGTCACCGCGGCCTTGAACGCGTCGTCGTTCGCCCGCTGCGCGTCGGTCGACGCACTGGCGCGGACTACGGCGGCGCCGGCGGCCAGGGCGTCCTGCGCCGCCTGCTGCAGTCGCGCGTCGAGCGACAATCGTAGGGGCCGGAGCGAGCGGCCGGCCATGATCCGTTCGACCGGCTGCGCCAGGGGCTGCAGCGCGGGGAAGTAGGCGCGATCGCCCGACGGTTCGCTGTGGGCGATATCGGCCGCGCCGCCATCGAGGCGCAGACGCAGCACCGACTGCCCGGTCCGCAGGGTGAGGGTCTCGCCTCGCGGCAGCGGCGTCAGCGTCACGTCGCCGTCGGTGCGCGGGCGGACGTCGCGGGCGCCGACGCGGATTTCCAGGATCGACGGGGTCTGCACGCGGACCAGGGCCTGATCGCCGACCAGGATGACCGAACCGACGGCGTGGGGGGGCGCATCGCCGTCCTTCAGACAGATCGAGAGGGCGCGGCGGGACCCGGACGCGGCGACCCGACGTGTCGGCATCAAGATGTCGCACGTCGCGGCGGCTCCGCCCTGCGGCTCGAGCGCGATCGACGCTGGCGGCGGGTCGCCCAGCGGCTGCAGGCGCAGACCGGGCGTCGGCCCGCCGCGAAACTGGATCGGCCCGTTCCAGGCGCCGCCGCCCGAGAACGGCCGGTCGATGTGGTGGGCGTAGGGATCGATGCCTTCGACCCACTGACCGTCGTCGCTGAGGCTCCATAGCGAAGGATCCTGCAGATCGCTCCGCAGATAGGAGGCGTTGACGAAGGCGCGCAGACGCCGATCCTCGCCGATCGGTCCGGGACGCAGCGCGATCCGCGGCTCGCCGTTGGCGTCGTAGCGCAGCGCCAGCCATTGCCGCTGGGCGATGGCGTCGACCAGGCGGTCGTAGCCGCTGACCAGCCCCTGACCCGACGGCCGGCCGAGGGCGGCCAGCACCATCGGAGCCCCGGCGACCAGAGCGACGATGGCCGCCAGGGGCGCGGCGACGGCCAGGGCCCGGGTCCAGCTGGCGAAGGGAGTGGACCGCCGACTCATCGCTTGGTCTGCCGAGATCGCTCGGCCAGACCCCAGACGGCGAGCGCGAAAAGGATCGCCCCCTCCAGCAGGTCGCCTCCGGAGGTCGGGGCCAGGAGATAGGCGTTGCGGCCGGTGAACGGGACCAGCTGCAGATTGGCCAAGGTCATGTAGGCGGCGGCACCGAACAGGCACCATAGGGCGAGAAGGCCGGCGGCTCGTCGCGCGTCTAGATCGGCCGAGCGGGTCATGAATCCGACAGCGATGGGCGCGCCGGCCAACAGCCCCAGAAACAGGCCGGTCGCCAGGCGTCCGAAGGGGGACATCAGGTGGACGGCGGTCAGGTTGTCGGTGGCCTGCACCGGCTTGAGGGCCGTCAGGTTGGCCGGAGACAGATAGCCGCGTCCGAACAGCGAGCCGGTGTAGTCCGAGAGCTGCGCCGACCAGATCTTGAGACCCTCGGCCTCGGTCGAGACGTCCGCTCCCAGCGCCTCGGGCGCGGCGATCAGGTAGAGGCGTAGCAGGTTCTGGCTGGCCTTGGCTTGGCTATCGAGCATCGCCAAGGCCTGCTCGTCGCTCAGGCCGCGCCGCATCTGGGCGGTCTGGCCGAGGCGATCGGCGTGGGCCCCGCCGACGGCGCCCAGGATCGGCAGGACCAGCAGGGCGGCCATCGCCGCGGCGGCAGGAGCGATCCACGGCAGCCGCGCGACCCGCCTGCGCCAGGCGAGGCCGGCGGCGACGCCCGCGATGGGCAGGAACATCAGGGCGTAGCCGCTGTCGCGGACGGTGAACGGGACGACGAAGGTCGCCAGGACAAGCGGCGTCCAGAAGACGATCGGGCGGACCCATCCCGCCGGCCGCGCTTCGGAGGCGGCCAGGAGGCGGCCGAAACCGATCAGGATCAGGGGCGTGTAGATGACGCTGATCGCCAGCACCGTGACGCCCAGATCGATGCGCTCCTTCCAGCCCATGGCTCCCATCGCGAGACGGCCGACCAGGACGACGACGAGCAGCAGGACACCAGTCCGCCAGGGCGATCCAGGCTTCGGCGCAAGGCGCCGCCAGCGATCCGCGAGGCGGCCAAACGGCGACAGGGCGACGCCCTTCGCCGGCGGCGCGTTGACGGCGCGCCAAAGCGTCGCGAGTCCCCAGGCGGCGATCAGCAGCAAGGCCAGAACGCTGAGGTGATGGGTCCAGGCCAGGACGGTCGCGGCGGCCGCCGGCGGCGCGAGGTCGAGCGTCAGGTCGCCGGGCTTGCGCGGCTCGCCGGCTCGCGCCCAAGCCAGCAGGGCGGCCGGAGCGGCGACGTAGGCGACGGCGGCGTCGCCCAGGATCTCGCGCCAGTCCAGCGTCGGATCGGCCTGGGCGGCGGCGAGGCCGATCAGAAGCCGCAGGGCCAGCAGCAACTGCAGGACGCTTTGGATCGTCCACAAGACCGGACGGCGGTGGAAGAGGTCCTGGCAGGCGAGCAGGAGGCCGGCGGTCCAGGCCAGGACGATCAGCGCCGCCGGCCAGGGCGTCGCGAGTCGATCGAGCGCCAGGCGCAGGGTGCGCAAGGCGGGGCCGGCGGCGGGAACGTCCAGTTGGGCCTGGGTGAAGCCGGCGCAGGCTGGTCCCTGAGGGAGGGGCGGTGCTTCACGGAGGGCGTCGGCCGTGAGCCCGCCGACGACGGCGGCCTCGAGCCCCAGGCGGTTCGACGACGCGCCGCCTTCGCAACGGCCGACGATCTCGGTCGGCGGAGTCGTGAAGGTGACGTCGACTTGCTCGTCGCGCTCGGCCAGGATCAGGCTGCGGCGCAGCTGCAGGCGGCCGCGGCGCGCGTCGGCTCCGTCGAGGGCGCCATCGACGAAGCGCGGTTCGAAGATCTCGATCCTGATCCCCGACCCGAGCGGGATGGCCGGCGGCGGGGCGTAGGCCGCGACCTTGCCGCCACGCGCCACGCGCGCGCCGGGATCGGCGAGGACGATCGCCCAGGCCGATCCCCCGAAGCCGCCTTGCTGAAACAGGAAGCTGCGGGCCGGGACCCGGGCCGCGCCCTTGCCGACACAGAGCCAGCGATCGCAGTCGGCCAGCACGCCGCCGGCGCCGCCGCCCGTACCGGTGGCGCTGGACCGCGGGAAGAAGTCGCGCAGAGGATGGATCGCCTGGGCTGGGGTCCAGTCGTTGACGCCGCTGAACATCAGCAGGGTCTTGCGCTCGGGCATGGCCGGACCCGCGGCGGCTCCGGGTCGCGGCACGACCACGCCGTCGCGCCAATCCGCCGGCGCCAGGGTTCGTCCGCGCAGGACGGCCCAGACCGCGCCGTCGTGCTCGCAGGGCGCCTGGACGCAGACAGCGTCGCCCTCGGCGAAGGCCAAGGCGGTTGGCCAGGTTACGCGTCGACCCTGGCGCAGGGCGATCACCGTCTGCGGCGGCGCCTTGTCGGAGCCGGCCAGGACCAAGGCCAAGGGCGGTGTGTCGGCGCGGCTGGAAAGGTCGGGCTCCACCGTGGCCAAGCCGGCGGGCAGGCGGGGCACGACGAGGTCGTCGCGGCTGGCGTCGCCCCCGAGGCGCAGCGGGTACTGGCGAACCTCTGCGGTGAGCCGCAGCAGCGACAGGCGAAGCTCGCCCGTGCGCCCTTGGACGGCGGCCGTCAGCAGGCAGCCCATGACCAGGACGGCCGGCGCCGCGATGCCGACCATCAGCGCCGCAACCCGCCTAGTCGAGGGTTTGCGCCGCGCCGAGACGCCATCCGCCGCCACCCGCCAGAACGCCAGACCGAGCGCCAGGCAAACCGCACCCAGCAGGACGCCGCTCATCCGCTGCCCGCCCTCCGCGCCGCCCCGAAGGTGGACCGGTCCAGAAACCGCCAGCGGTCATGCGCCCGCTTCAACACCAGAAGCCGCCAGAGCCCGAGGCCAAGAGCGACGATCGACACCGCCATCAGGCCGGGCCAGCCGAGGCGCGGGCCGAACGCCACGATCACCGGCGAGACCGCGGTCACGTGCTCGATCGGCCCGGCGCATAAGCCCGCGTCGTTGCGGACCAGGGCGCGTCTCGCCTCGCGGAAGGCAGGGTCGCCATCCATGCCAGCGCCCTGGCAGAGGTCGCGCCTGAGCGCCGCGCCTTGCGGCGTGTCGCCGTAGGCCGCGAGACGTTCGGCGAAGGCGGGCGTCGGCGACGACCAGGGCTCGAGCTGCGACAGGCCAAGGCGCTCGATCCACGGCCCGCCGCCCCGGGTCGGCGCCGCGCCGACCGTGGCCGTTCCGAAGCTGGGCGTCAGGCCCAAGGCCCAGACGATCGCGATCACGGCCGCCAAGGCCATGAGACCGCTGGCGACGAGCGGTCCCGCGCCGCCACGCCGGTTCAAGGCGTGGGCTCCGCGAGCGGCGCTTCGGCTTGCGGACGCCGCCGGAACAGGCCCGCCACGCCCTCCCAGGCGCGCCGCTTTTCGGTGTGTTCCTTCAGACGCAGCAGGGCGCGGATAAGCTCGGTGACCCCGACGTGGCTCAGCCGATAGTTGATGGTCGTCGATCCGCGCGCCACGCCCTCGAAGGCGGTGGCGAACTGGAAGCTGGCGAGGGCGAACCACTCGTCGATCTGGCGGGCGACGCCGGGGCGCAAGGCGTTGAGGATCGCGAAGGCGTCGGCCTTGCGCGGTTCGCGCCGCAGCACGCGCAGCAGGTGAGCCGCGCGCGGATGGCCTTGCAGCAGCCTGCGGATCGGCAGCTGCACCGCGTCCGAACGGTGGGTGAGATCGTCGCTCTTGGAGAGGACGATGAACATCGGCTTGGTCGGCTTCTTGCGCTCGGCGTCGCGGCTGCGATCGAACACGGCGTAGGCGTCGATCGCCGGGTCGAGGTCGGGACCGCCGCGCTCTTCCATCACCACCATCAACTGGGCCATCAGGCCGACGCCGCTGATGTATTCGCCAAGCTCCTCGTGCTTGGCGGCGAGGCGGTGCAGCGCCTGTTCGACGCCGCCCTCCAACAGGTGCTTACGTTCGCGAACCAGGGCCTTGAGCTTGGCTTGGGCCTTGGCGTCGCCAGCGTCGGCCGCCCTGCGCGCTTGCTGGATCATGCGTTTCAGCGCGTCGACCCGGTCGATCAGCGCCTGGGCCGACGGCAGGCTGGACGGGTCCACCGGCGCGGTTCCGCCGCCGGCGGCGCGCCGCCATAGGGCGTCATGGGCCAGCTCCGACAGCAGGGTCTCATCGGCCGGCAGCAGGGTCAGGAAGGCCTGGCCCGTATAGATCACATGCCGCATCAGGGTGTTGGCCTCGCCGAGGAACGAGCCCTCCACGGCGCGCTGGAACCGTTCCCCCGGGATGTCGATGACATAGAAGTCGTGGGTCCCCTTGCGGAAGCGGTGGGCCGTGAACAGCACGGTGTTCTCCACGTCCCCCGGCGGCGCGCGGCGCGGATAGCAGGCATAGGCGTCGCCCTCCTGCAGCTCGTACTTCAGTCGGTTGAGGAACCAGGTCTTGCCGGCCGTCGGAAAACCCAGCAGCACCACGGTGAACACGCCGGACTCGCGGATGCGGCGCAGGGTCTCGATGTCGAGCTCGCGTGTGGTCTGCCCAGTAATTTGACCGGTGGCGGCGGGCTCGGCCTCGGTCGGCGCGACGGCGAAGGTGGACGCTTCCGACGCGGCGGCGGCGGCCTGATCGACCTTCTGCTCGACGAGCGCGCGCAGGCTCTCGCTCACCCCCTCGGGCGCTTGCGGCTCGGCGGTCGGCGTCTCCGACGGCGCCATCCGGCGCAAGGTGTCGATCACCTCGCCCATGGTCACGCCGGGGGTGGGCGTGTCGAGCGCGCGGGCCGCCGGCGTCGCCGCGCGACCCTCGGCCAGGGCGCAGTGCGGGCACTCGGCGAAATCCTCGCCGGAGAACTCGTTGGTGCAGACGTCGCAATAGATCATCGCGTCGCTCCCCTCCCGTTCGACGCGGCGACCAGCGCCCAGGCGGCGCGCGTGAGCTCGGCCGGATGCCGGGCCTGGCGCAGGCCAGCGGGGATGGCCCGCGCCGTCAGCGTAGCCACCAGCTCGGGCGCGAATGCCTCTGCGGCCGTCAGGACGCTCGGATCGGCGAGGGCGGCGTCGGCGCTGGTTGGCGGCTTGGCGAGCAAGGCCGAAAGGGCGGCACGAACGCGAGCGCCCTCGGCCGCGGCGTACGGGCAGCGCAGGCGCAGCAAGACGCCGGCCAGCCGCCGCGTCTCCTCGTCGTCGAGGCGCGCCAAGGCGGCGTCCAGGGCGGCGTCGAGGAAGGCGGACCCCGCGCCGGCGAGGGCGTCGGCGAAGCTCGGGTCCGCCGCGAGCCTGGTCGCCCACGAGCCGACCACCTTGGTCAAATCGAGGCGATGCGCGATGTCGCCCAGCCAGGCCGAGACCGCGGGTCTGGCCATGACCTCGTCGAGACCCGGCAAGGCCGCCAGGGCGACGGAGTCCGCGCCATCGACGAGTCCGCGCACGTAGAAGGCGGCGCCTTCCGAGTCGGCGACGGCGACCAGGGCGTTGAACGTTTCGGACACGCCGTCGCGCAACGCTCTACTCGCCGCGTCCTCGCCCCCGGCGTGGCGCATCACCGCGCGGAGCAGCGCGATCATCGCGGCGGGCGTCAATTCCGCGCAGGCCGAGGCGATCTCCTCGAACATCACGTCGACGGCGGCGAGCCGCGCCTTGTCCTGGGACCACTTGGCCGAGCGCAGGGCGGCCGCGGCCGGCTCGCGCTGGGCGATCGCGGCGAGCTTGAGCCACGCCTTCCAGGCCAGGGAGGGCTCGGCGACGGCCTTGAGCGACAACAGCTCGTGGGTGGCCTGGAAGGCCGCCGGGCTTTCGGCCGAGGCGTGGGTGACGAGCTTGAACGTGCGCGCCGGGTCAAGATCACCGGACGCCGCGATCAGGCTCGTGCTGGCCCAGCCGGTCAACCGCGCCCGCTGGCGCGGCGGATCCACGCCCTCGACCAGAGCGCAGAGCGCCGTCTCGGGGTCTTCTTCGCCGACGTCGATGGCGACGTCGGCCCAGCCCACGCGGGTCGCGGCCATCGCGCGGGGGCTGGAGGGCGTCAGGTCTTCGGGCGAAACGGATAGCGGCTCGAGGCCAAACGCGGCGTCTTCGGGTTCGGGCAGCAGGCGCAGCAGACGGGGCGAGGCCCAGTCGAGCGCTTCGAGCAGGGCGGCGTCGACGATCAGCAGATGCGCGACAGCCACGGGGCCGAGGTCGCCTTCGCCCAGATGCCGCGCGCGCGCCACCGCGAAAGACGAGCCATCGGCCGCCAGCGGCAGCATGGCCACGAAGCGGCGGCGCCTCAGCATGGCCCATCCGGCCAGGGAGAGGGCGAAGTCGGCGAGGCGAGCCTGGCTTTCGGGAAGCAGGCGTGGACCGGCGTAACGTCGCAGGCCGTAGTTGCGGCCCTGCGCCTTCGGCCCGATGACAGCGGTGGAGACCAGCCGCTTGGTGTGCGGAGCCTGGGTGATCATGGCTTCGTCACCGGTGTTGACGACGTCGGCGTCGGCGTGGCTGCGCCGACCGGCTGGGTCGAACCGGACGCGGGCTCGCCGCCGGCCGGGGCGGGACGGCCCAGTTCGCGAGGCGTCGGCCGTGAAACGCGCTTGGCGGCCGGAGGCGCGGCGGTCTGAGGGCGAGCGGCGGCCCGCGGCGCGGTCGCCGGCGGCGGGGAGGAGGGCTGCGCCGGTTCGTCCGCGGCCGGGGCGAGCGGCGCGATCGGAGCGGTGGCCGCCGCGGGCGTCGCCGGCAGAGCGCCCTCGGTTCGGCCCGCTCGCAAGCCCAGGAGGAAGGCGACGGCGAGCAGCGCCGCCACGGCGACCGCGATGACGCCGAGCCCCAAGGGCGACACGCGCCACGAAAGGCCGCCGCGCGCGTCACCGCGACGCTCGAGCGCCTCGGCGATGCGATCGGCGGCGTCGGCGGTCAGGATTTGATGCTGTTCGGCGACGGCGTCGCGAGCGGCTTCGCCGACCGCGCGGATCAGCGCCGTCGACATCGGCCCGTCCGGGTCGTCCTTCACGGCCTTCCCGGCCCATTCGAGGATCAGGGCCGCGAGTTCGCGCCGCAGAAGTTCGACGTCTGGGAAATGGCCGTCCGCCATCGCTCGGTCCTTGTCGCCATTGGGCAGGCGGAGACGATCAACGATCCGTCAGGGGCTTTCCGTCCGCGCGGACCGAAGCATCCGCCTTCCAAGATGAAGCGCGCCTGAACAAGCGCGGCTGTAGCAGGGGCCGCGCCGCGATCACGCCATCCTCGCCGCGCGGCTCAGGTCGCCGGCGTCAATTCCAGCCGCAAGGCCTTTCCGATCCGTCCGCCGTCCGGCTCGTGGACGCCGGCGGCATTCGCGTAGGCAGGCCAGTCGCCGACCCGGTCGGCGATCTCCTTGATGATCGACAGGCTTCTGCGCCGCTTGAAACCGCAGAAAGCGCCGAACGCGACGAGATCCTCGATATCGAACCCGTCGCGCTTGCCGTTGAAGCTCATCTGGTGCGTGCTCGTCCAGGGACCCGACGGGTTGTAGGCGTAGGCGACGTCGAAGGCGGGCGACAAACGCCAATGGCCAGCGCGGTCCATCAGGAAGGCGATGTTCTTGACGTGGTCGTCCTGGTTGCGAATGAACAGGTTGAAGACGGCGCGCCGAAACTGCTGCTCGATGGCGTCCGCGCCCAGATCCAGCTTGCGGATGGTCTCCACCGCCTGCTCGTAGCTGTAGGCGCCGGCGGCGTTGAAATCGAAATGCCGCAGCGCCGCGAGGGACTGCATGTGCAGCTTTCCGCCGCGGTCGGTGCGATCGAACCGCTTCGTCATGAAGTGGCTGCGACGGCCCTCGTGGTGCAGGCGGCATTCCGACATCTCGATGCCCACATCGACGGCCATCTTGTAGAAGGCGTATTCGATCAGTCCGAAGCCTTGAGGATCGGCCAGTTCCTTGTCGCGATTGTTGCTGACGCCGTCGAACTTCATCAGCCAGTAGGAAAAGCCCTCGGCGGCCGGCGCCTGGCCCGACCGGAACTCTCCGGTCGCCTCGTTCCAGGCCAGGACGGCCTTCGCGCGCGCCCCGCCCGCCGATGTCCCGACGCGGAGGATCTCCTCGAGGGTTTCCTGGTCGTCGGTTCCCGACAACACGCCCCGCATGTCGCTGCGTTGAGCAAGGACCTGGTTGGCGAGCTCGACCAGGGCGTCGATCTCGAGCCGTCGCGAGCGATCGGCGGCGCCGAGCAACGTCGGGTGGAATTCAAGGGCCCCCATGCCGCGAGCGCCGATGTAGCAAAGGCGCTCGACGGGGTTGAACGAGTTCGCGTCGCGGCCCTGGCGCGCCAGCCAGGCGTCGATCAGGGCGTTGCCGTACTTGTCGGGCAGCGAGTCCGCCAGAAGACCCGGCAGGCCCTTGAACGCCGGACGGGGCAGGGCGGGGAAATCGTAGGGCGCCGAGCGTGGAGGCATGGTCAGCGGCGCGACCAGGATGCCGCTTTCGACGAATTCGGGCGTGTACTGGAACACCGCGTGGTCGCGATCCTCGGGCCAGGTCACGGCGGCGATGTCACGTCCCCAGAGCCGGACGATCGCGTCGGTCATTCCTCGTCGCCCCAGGTCCAGGGCGCGGCGGATTTGGGCTCGGTCGGGCGAGCGCGCTTACGCTCCGCGCCGGTGGCCATGCGGACGCGATCGACGGGACGCACGTCGGCGGGCGGCGCCAACACCTCCAGCCTGTCTCCCAGATCGAGAGCCGACAAGACGCGGATCAGCGTGTCGAGAGACACATTCTCTCCGTCCTCGAGGCGGCGCAGCGTGTTGAGCGACACAGCCGCGTCATCGGCCAGCTGGCGCTGCGTGAGATTGCGGTTGAGTCTGTGGCCGGCCAGGCGCTCGCCCAACTGGCGGACTTGGGTTCGGAGCGTGATTTCCGATATCGGCACCTAAGAACCCCTTTGTAGGCTTTTATGCGCTGAATTGCGACTAATCACTCATATAATGGCTTTTGTATAACTTTCAATTCGAACTTCGACTAGAGATGATTTAAGATGCAATATATGAGCGTTTAGGCGGAATAAGCCGCTTTATCGCCTATATATTGCATATAAGGTCGCGAGTTAACGCGGCCCCTTCAGGCTCTCATGCGCTTTGGCGAGGCTGTCTGGCACGAAATCGCGGAAAGCCAGCGCTCGGGGGCGTCTGGCGGCGACAGGTCGTCGATTTGAAGGATATTTTGGTGGATGCGACAGGGATTGAACCTGTGACCCCCTCGGTGTGAACGAGGTGCTCTCCCGCTGAGCTACGCATCCGCCGTGTGGAGAGGTCCAAGAAGGACCGATCCGCGAGAGGAGGGGGCCTATAGCCCGGTGTTCGGCGCGGGGCAAGAGGCCAAAAGCGCCATACAGGCCTGTGGCACATCCAAAAAGCTGTGGATGACCAGGTCGGCCCCCAACGTCTCGACCGGATCCTCGGTGTAGCCGAAGCTGACCAGCACGCTGGGCACGCCAGCGTTGCGGGCGCCGGCCGCGTCATTGACGCTGTCGCCGACCATGACGGCGCGGGCCGGATCACCGCCGACGGCCGCGATGGCGGCGGCCACATGGCGGCCGTCGGGCTTGGCGGCGGGGGCGAGATCGGCGCCGACCACGGCGTCGAAAAACGGCGTCAGGCCCACGCCGTCCAGCAGGGCGACCGACAGATGGGTCAGCTTGTTGGTGCAGACCACCAGCTTGGCGCCGGCGGCTTTCAGGTCCGTCAGCGCGTCGATCACGCCCGGGAACGGCGCGCTCTCGTCGGCGATGCGGTCCAGGTAGACGGCGATGAAACGTTCGATCAGGGACGGGGCGCGATCGGCGCCCAGTGGCGCGCCAGCGGCGGCGAAACCGCGCTCCAGCAGGGCTCGGGCCCCGCGACCAACCATCAGACGCACCTCGCCGAACGGCAGGGGCGGCAAGGTCTCCTGGGCCAGGATGGTGTTCAACGCGCCCACCAGGTCGGGGGCCGTATCGACCAGGGTGCCGTCGAGGTCGAACGCGATTGTCGCCCCGTTCAGGTCATGAAGCTCGCTCATGGGTCTGGCGTTTCGGCCAATTGCGCGGCTAATGCAACGCTGTACCGCGCCCCGAGGGAGTCGCCCGTCCGATGACTGAACCCGCCGCCAAGCCCGCCGATCCCCGGTCCATGAAGCCGCGCGCCGCCGTGATCCTGGCCGCCGGCCAGGGCACGCGGATGAAGTCTCCCACCCCGAAGGTGCTGCACAAGGTCGCCGGCCGCACGCTGCTGGACCTGGCCATCGACGCCGCCGAGGGTTTGGGCTGCGACCGGATCGTGGTCGTGGTGGGCGCGCACAGCCCGCAGGTGGGCGAGCACGCGCGCAAGCGGCTCGGCCCGAACGCGACCGTCGTCCAAGATCCGCCGCTGGGCACCGGCCACGCCGTCTTGGCGGCCAGGGACGCTCTGGCCGACTTCGACGGCGACGTCGTGGTCACCTATGCCGACTGTCCGCTGACCACCGCCCCGGTGATCGCGCCGCTGTTCGACCTGATGGCCAGCGGAACGGACGTCGCGGTGCTGGGCTTCGAGGCCGCCAATCCGTTCGGCTATGGCCGCCTGATCCTGGCGCCCGGTCACGTCCTGCTGCGCATCGTCGAGGAGAAGGACGCGGACCTTGGCACCAAACAGGTCAAGCACTGCAATTCCGGCGTCCTGGCGGCCGACCGCGCGACGTTGTTCAGCATCCTGGCCGATGTCCGCAACGACAACGCCAAGGGCGAGTACTACCTCACCGACGTCGTCGGCCTGGCCCACGACCGCAAGCTTTCGACCCGCGCGGCCTTCGCGCCGGAGCCTTCGGTGCAAGGCGTCAATTCACAGGCCGAGCTGGCCGCCGCCGAGGCCGTCTGGCAGGGCGCGCGGCGCAAGGCCCTGATGGTCGAGGGCGTGACCATGTCCGCGCCCGAAACCGTCTACCTGTCGTGGGACACCAAGATCGCCGCCGGAGCGGTGGTCGAGCCGTTCGTGGTCTTCGGTCCCGGCGTCAGCGTCGCCGGCGGCGCGGTGATCAAGGCCTTCAGCCACCTGGAAGGCGCGACCGTGGGCGAGGGCGCCCTGATCGGTCCTTACGCCCGTCTGCGTCCCGGCGCGGAGATCGGCGCCGACGCCCATATCGGCAACTTTGTCGAGGTCAAGAAGGTCAAGGTCGGGGCGGGCGCCAAGGCCAACCATCTCAGCTATCTGGGCGACGGCTCGATCGGCGAGAAGGCCAACATCGGGGCCGGCACGATCTTCTGCAACTACGACGGCTTCGAGAAGTTCGAGACCCATGTCGGCAAGGGCGCCTTCATCGGCTCCAACAGCGCCTTGGTCGCGCCCGTGCGGGTGGGTGACGGGGCGATGACCGGCTCGGGCTCGGTGATCACCAAGGACGTCGAGGATGGGGCCCTGGCCCTGTCGCGCGCCGAACAGACCGCCAAGGCCGGCTGGGCGACCAAGTTCCGCGCCTTGAAGCAAGCCAAGAAGGACAAGAAGAAATGAGCGCCGACGACCAGAAGCGCATTTCGGGCGAAGCCGCCGCCGAACTCGTCGAGAGCGGCATGGTGGTGGGCCTGGGCACCGGCTCGACGGCCGCCTGGTTCGTCAAGGCGCTGGCCGCTCGCGGGCTGTCCGACATCCGCGGCGTTCCAACCTCGGACGCCACGGCCGCCCTGGCGCGCGAGCTGGGAATCCCGCTGGCGGCGCTGGATGACGTCAAGACCGTCGACCTGACCGTGGACGGCGCCGACGAGGTCGGTCCGGGCCTGTCCCTGATCAAGGGCGGCGGCGCTGCCCTGCTGCGCGAGAAGCTGGTCTGGGAGGCCTCGGCCCGCTGCGTCGTCATCGCCGACGCCGCCAAGAAGGTCGACGTCCTGGGCAAGTTCAAGCTGCCGATCGAAGTGGTCCGCTTCGGCCACGTCCACACCGGCCACCGCCTGGCCGACATCGCCGCCGAGTTCGACCTGCCGCCGCCGCGCCTGCGCATGGCCGAGCGGGGCGTTGTGGTCACCGACGGCGGCAACCTGATCTACGACATGGCCTCGGGCCGCATCGACGAGCCGGCGGCCCTGGCCACGGCGTTGAAGAGCATCACGGGCGTGGTCGATCACGGCCTGTTCCTCGATCTCGCCGACGAGGCCCTGATCGGCACGGACGAGGGTGTGGTGCGTCTCGTTCCCTGACGTCCTACATAGAGCCGCTCGAGCTTTGCCGATCCGTCGGCAAAGCTCATCCTTGGCCTGAAGCATTCTTCGATCCGATAACCGCGCACACTTATCGGAAAATGCTTCTCTTAAGTTCCGGAGGCCTCCGTGGCTGACTACGACTTCGATCTCTTCGTCATCGGCGCTGGCTCGGGCGGCGTTCGAGCAGCGCGGCTAGCGGCCATGACCGGCGCCAAGGTCGCGGTGGCCGAGGAGTATCGGGTCGGCGGAACCTGCGTGATCCGCGGCTGCGTGCCCAAGAAGTTCATGGTCTACGCCAGCGAGGTCACCAGCCAGCTGAAGACGGCCAAGGGCTATGGCTGGAGCGTCGAGGGCGCGAAGTTCGACTGGAAGAGTTTCCTGCACGACAAGGACGTCGAGATCGCCCGCCTGTCGGGGATCTATGTCACCAATCTGCAGAAGGCCGGCGCGCACCTGCTGCACGGTCGCGCCCAGATCGTCGACGCTCACACCGTCGAGGTGCTGCCCAAGGAGGGTAGCCAGGACGCCGGGATCTACACCGCCAAGAAGATCCTGATCGCCACGGGCGGCCGGCCCGTGAAACCCGACTTCCCAGGCGCGGAGCTGGGCTTCACGTCGGACGAAGCCTTCCACATTCCCAAGCTGCCCAAGAGCATCATGATCGTCGGCGGCGGCTATATCGCGGTCGAGTTCGCCGGCATCTTCAACGGCCTGGGCGTCCAGACCACGCTGCTCTATCGTGGCGCGAACATCCTGCGCGGCTTCGACGACGACGTCCGCGCGCATCTGGCCGACGAGCTGGAGAAGCGCGGGATCAAGGTGGTCCTGGGCTGCGCGCACAAGAGCATCGAGAAGGCTGAGGACGGGACGCTGCTCAGCACGCTCAGCAACGACCTGACCTTCGAGACCGAGGCCGTGATGTTCGCCACCGGTCGCGACCCCTATGTCGAGGGGCTGGGCCTGGAGAAGGCCGGGGTGAAGCTGAACGATCGCGGCGCGATCGCGGTCGACGCGCACTCCAAGACCAATGTCGCCAGCATCTGGGCGGTCGGCGACGTCACCGATCGTATCAATCTGACGCCAGTGGCGATCCGCGAGGGCGCGGCGTTCTCGCAGACCGAGTTTTACGACAACCCGACGACCTTCGATCACGACATGGTCGCCTCGGCGGTGTTCTCGCAGCCGCCGGTGGGCGCGGTCGGCATGACCGAGGCCGAGGCGCGCCACGCGTTCGGCGCGGTCGACATCTACCGCTCGGTGTTCCGCCCGATGAAGGTCACCTTCTATGGCGGCCAGGAGCGGTGCCTGATCAAGCTGGTCGTCAAGCAGGACGACCAGAAGGTGGTCGGCGTCCACGTGGTGGGGCCGGACTCGCCCGAGATCATCCAGATGGCCGCCATCGCCGTGAAGATGGGCGTGACCAAGCCGCAGTGGGACTCGACCTGCGCGGTCCACCCGACCTTGGCTGAAGAGCTGGTCACGCTGCGCGAGAAGTATGTACCGGTCGAAGTCGGCGGGGTTGGATGACCCGAATGGCGGTTTCGGCCGGCGCCTTGGCGACGGAGCGACGCACGCGCTGGCTGGGCGCCATCGCCGTCTTCCTGATGGTGATGACGCCGCTGATCGGCTACCTGATCCCGCTGTGGTACGCGGGGCTGCTGACCCTGGTCGGCCTGCTGGCGACGCCGGCCCTTGCCCGGTCGCGGCCGCCGCTGACGCCAATGCTGGCCCTGGTGTTGCTGGTGGCGTGGGCCTTGATCAGTCTGCACTGGAGCCCGGCGGCGCCGGATCTTTCCGAACTGCGCCGCGACAAGGACGTCGAGAAGTTCACCGCCCTGAAGCTCGTGCTTCAGCTGGGTTTTTACGGCGTGGCGGCGGCGGCGCTGGGGGACATGTCCGAGCGCTCGGCGCGGCTGGCCGGCAGGGTGATGCTGACGGGGACGCTGCTGCTGGCCCTGGTCACCTGCGTCGACGGGGTGTTGCAGGCGCCGATCTACACGGCGCTGCACAACGTGACCGAAGGGCCCATTCGGCCGGACTTCGCCGTGGTGAAGGTCTCGATGGCGACCTATTCGCTGGCCCTGCTGTTCTGGCCCTGCGCGCGCATCCTCGACGCCTGGAAGTTCCGAGGCCGCAACATCCTGATCGCGCTGCTCGCGCTTTGCACGGTGGTCGGCGCGCATTTCACTGGCGCCGACGCGCCGATCGCCGCCCTGGTCCTTGGCGGGGTGGCGTGGCTGGGCGTGCGGGTCGTCGGAAAGCCGTTCGCCCGCGGCCTCATTCCAGTCGTCTCGGCGCTGTTCATCTTCGCGCCGATGGTGGTGCTTTGGGGCGTGCGATCGGGCTTCTTCGCCTGGCTGCACGTGATAGCCCCGCCGTCGTGGGACGCCCGCCTGAACATCTGGGCATTCACCGCCGACCAGATCGTCAATCATGCCCTGCGCGGCTGGGGGATCGACGCCAGCCGCACGTTCCCGGCCATCCCGCTGCACACCCACAACGCGGCCCTTCAGCTATGGCTGGAGCTGGGTTCCGTCGGCGCCGCCCTGGCGGCGGCGTTCTTCGCGTGGATCCTCTACCGCGTCGTGGCCTGGACGGGCGATGAGCGCCGGGACGGGGCCATGGCGGCGGGGGCGCTGGTCTCCTATCTGGTGATCGGCGGCCTGAGTTTCGGGGTCTGGCAGGAGTGGTGGCTGGCCCTCGGCGCGCTGGCCGCCATCGCCTGCGGGATCGCGCAAAAATCCAGCGCTTCGAGCCGGTAGAACGACAACGAAGTTTCCCGTCTCGGCATGTCGACGGTGTTCAGCCGCACGATTTTGCCTTTTTATTCCATACGCGGTATCTACGCCGCCCTTTGAAGTTATCGAGCCTTTGTCATGACCGCCCGCTGGACCCCCGCCACCTGGAGAGCCAAACCCGCCAAGCACATCCCGTCCGACTATCCGGACGCGGGGGCCGTGGAACGGGTCGAGCAGACGCTTCGCCAGATGCCGCCGCTGGTCTTCGCCGGCGAGGCGCGCCGTCTGAAGAGCCTGCTGGGCGACGTGGCCGAGGGCCGGGCCTTCCTGTTGCAGGGCGGCGACTGCGCCGAGAGCTTCAAGGAATTCCACGCGGACAACATCCGCGACACCTTCCGCCTGATCCTGCAGATGGCGGTGGTGCTGACCTTCGCCGGCGGCAAGCCGGTGGTGAAGGTGGGGCGCATCGCCGGCCAGTTCGCCAAGCCGCGCTCCGAGCCGATCGAGACCATCGGCGACGTGACCCTGCCGTCGTATCGCGGCGACATCATCAACGGCATGGACTTCACCAACGAGGAGCGCCAGCCCGATCCGGATCGCTTGCTGAAGGCCTACGGCCAGTCGGCGGCGACCTTGAACCTGTTGCGCGCCTTCGCCAGCGGCGGCTATGCCGATCTCTACAACATCCACCGTTGGACGCTGGGCTTCGTGGGCGACAGCCCGCAGGGCGCGCGCTATCGCGAGCTGTCGGAGAAGATCAGCGAGGCCCTGACCTTCATGTCGGCGGTCGGCGTCACGCCCGACACCCAACCCGACCTGCGCCGCGTCGAGTTCTTCACCAGCCACGAGGCCCTGCTGCTGGGCTTCGAGGAAGCCATGACCCGCGTCGATAGCACCTCGGGCGATTGGTACGACACCAGCGCCCACCTGCTGTGGATCGGCGAGCGCACCCGTCAGCTGGACGGCGCGCACATCGAGTTCATGAAGGGCGTGAAGAACCCGATTGGCCTGAAGTGCGGCCCGACCATGGAGGGCGACGACCTCCTGCGCCTGATCGACGTGCTCAACCCGAACAACGAGCCGGGCCGCCTGACCCTGTACGGCCGCTTCGGCTCGGACAAGATCGCCGACCGCCTGCCGCGCCTGATGAAGGCGACCAAGGCGGCGGGCCGCTCGGTCGTCTGGGCCACGGACCCGATGCACGGCAACACGCTGAAGGCCTCGACCGGCTACAAGACCCGCCCGTTCGACCGCATCCTCTCGGAAGTGAAGAGCTTCGTGGAGATCGCCCAGGCCGAAGGCGTCCATCCGGGCGGCGTGCACTTGGAGATGACCGGCCAGAACGTCACCGAGTGCCTGGGCGGCGCCCGCGCGGTCTCGGAGACCGACCTCGCCGACCGCTATCACACCCATTGCGATCCGCGTTTGAACGGCGAGCAGGCGCTGGAATTGGCCTTCCTGGTGGCCGAAAAGCTCAAGGCCGCCCGCGACGACCAGCGTCGTCTCGCCACCGGCTAGGTTGGTCGCTCGGTGAACGGCGCTCTCTGGCGCCGTTCCGCCGGTCCGTATAGCGTCTTCCCTTGGGGAGGACGTGAATGGACATATCAAGTGTACAGCGTCGCGCGCTAGTCAGCTCGATGGCGGCGGCGGTGTTCGCACCCGGCGCGGCGCGGGCGCGGACGCAGACCCCGCCGGCTCCAGCCGACTCGCCCGCGGATTCGCTGCGCTATCTGGACGACGCCAAGCGTCTGACGGTGAAGGCGCTGCTCAACGGCCAGGGGCCCTTCACCTTCCTCGTCGATACCGGCGCCAACAGCTCGGTGATCGCCGCCGAACTGGCCGCGCAGCTGGGCCTGCCTAGCGCCGGTCAAACCAGGATGCACGGCATCGCCGGCGCCCAGAGCGTCGAGACCGTGGTGGCCGATACCCTCTCGGTCGGGCGCCGCGTCCGTCGGCGGACCACCTTGTCGGTGTTGCCCCGCGACACGCTGCGCGTCGACGGCATCCTGGGGCTCGAATGGCTGGGCGGCGCCAATCTGCTGCTGGATTTCAGGCGTCGGCGCATGCTGGTGGGCGAGGGCCTGCCGTTGCCCGACCAGGACACCATCGCCGTCAAGGCCACCGTGCAGAAGAGCGGCCTGACCTTGATCGACGCCTTCGTGCCCGGCCGCCGGATCGTCGCCTTCGTCGATAGCGGTTCGACGACCACAGCCGGCAATCTCGCCTTGCTGCAGGCGGTTCAGGAGCGTGGTGCGATCGTCGGTCCGCTCATCGAGACGGAGCTGCGCAGCGTCACCGGTCAGGTGCTCCCCGGACGTCTGGTGACGATCAGCCGGTTGACCTTGGGTAACATCGTCCTACGCCGCGTATCGATGGTGATCGGTCCGATCCACACGTTCGATTTCTGGGGCATGCACGAGGAACCCGCCATCCTGATCGGCTCGGACATCCTGCAGGCGTTCGAAAGCGTGGCGATGGACTTTCACGCCGGCGAGGTCCGTTTCAAGGTTTCGGGCCTCTCCGGAAACGGCGCGGTTTGAGCAAACACCGATAGGTTTGCAATGCGGCGCGCTGGCGCTTGACCGGTCGCGCGGCGCTCTCCAATGGTTGTTTGAAGGGAGAGCAAGAATGCGTTTGCGTCAGAAGATCAAGCGGGAGATCCGGTTCCTGAAGGGACTGTCCCGGACGCTGAAGCGCGTGAAGTCCATTGCTCCCGACAGCACCAATCTGATCTGCGACGACCTCGAGGCCGCGGTCGACAAGTGGCGCGACCGCCAGGCGATCACCTTCGAAGGTAAGACGGTGAGCTACGCCGAGCTCGACGCCATCGCCAACCGCTACGCCCATTGGGCCAAGGGGCAGGGACTGACGCGCGGCCAGACGGTGGCGCTCTTCATGCCCAATCGACTGGAATACATGGCCATCTGGTACGGCCTGTCGAAGGTCGGCGTCGCCACGGCCCTGATCAACAACCAGCTGACCGGCGCGGCCCTGGCGCACTGCCTGAACATCTCCCAGGCCATGCACTGCATCGTCGACCCCGAAACCTCACCCTGTTTCGAGGACGTGAAGGGCCAACTGGGCCGTCACATGCACCAGTGGGTGCTTGGCCCGGCGCACGGCGAGCAGCGCGACCTGGTCAAGGCGCTGAAGAGCTGCAGCCAGCTGCGCCCCGATCGCGAGACGGCTCGCGACGGCATCACGGCCAAGGAGACCGCGCTCTACATCTTCACCAGCGGCACGACGGGCCTGCCCAAGGCCGCGCGCATCACCCACATGCGCGCCCAGCTCTATATGCGCGGCTTCGCCGGCTCGACCGGGGCGAAGGAGACCGACCGCATCTATGTGACCCTGCCGCTGTATCACGCCACCGGCGGCCTCTGCGCCTTGGGCGCGGCCTTGCTGAACGGCGGCTCGGTCCTGCTGCGCAAGAAGTTCTCGGCGACCCACTTCTGGCCCGACGTCGTGAACGAGCACTGCACGATGTTCGTCTATATCGGCGAGCTGTGCCGCTACCTGGCCAACCAGCCCGAGCACGAGCTGGAGCGCGCCCACAAGCTGCGCATGATCTTCGGCAACGGCCTGCGGCCCGATGTCTGGAACGAGATGCTGGACCGCTTCAAGGTCGGCGAGGTGCTGGAGTTCTATGGCGCGACCGAGGGCAATGTCTCGCTGTTCAACTTCGACGGCCGCCGTGGCGCGATCGGCCGGATCCCGAATTATCTGAGGAACAAGTTCAACATCCGGATCGTGAAGTTCGACGTCGAGGCCGAGATGCCGGTGCGCGGCCCGAACGGCTATTGCGTCGAGGTGGCGCCCGGCGAAGTCGGCGAGTGCATCGGCCATATCGGCAGCGACGCCCGCTCGAACTACACCGGCTACGCCGACAAGGCCGCCACCGAGAAGAAGGTGCTGCACGACGTCTTCGCCAAAGGCGACGCCTGGTTCCGCACCGGCGACCTGATGAAGGTGGACGGCGACGGCTACATCTATTTCGTCGACCGCATCGGCGACACCTTCCGCTGGAAGGGCGAGAACGTCGCCACCAGCGAGGTGGCCGAACGTCTGGCCGGCTTCGACGGGATCCAGGAGATCAACGTCTACGGCGTCAAGGTCGGCGATCTCGATGGCAAGGCCGGCATGGCCGCCCTCGTCACCGGCGAGGACTTCGACATGGCCGCCTTCGGCAAGCACGTCGACGAACACCTGCCCACCTACGCCCGGCCGCTGTTCGTGCGCCTGCAGAAGGCGATCGAGACCACCGGCACCTTCAAGTACCGCAAGATCGACCTGGTCAACGACGGTTTCGACCCGACCAAGACCAAGGACCCGCTGTACTTCCGCGATCCGGCCAAGGGCTACGTGAAGATCACCAAGGCCGTGCACGCCAAGATCGAGGCCGGCGCCTTCAAGCTGTAGGCGCCGATCGACATTCAGTCCCAAATCCGCTCATCCCCGCGAAAGCGGGGACCCAAGCCGAGTCGGCGGATGGATTCTGGGCCGAGCAACACACTGAGAGTCCGCTTGGGTCCCCGCTTTCGCGGGGATGAGCGGATTTGAAAGGCGACAAAAGTTGAATGTCGATCCGTCCTAGGCGCCGGCGCCGCTCATGCGCTCGCGCCCAGGGTGACGAGAAGCTCGTCCAGCTGTTCGAACTGCTCGGGCATCGCATCTTCCATGCCGACGAAGGACGCGTCGAGGGCTTCCTTGGATGGGTAGAGCTCCTTCAGGACCAGGCGCGTCTTGTCGCCTTCGTCCTCGAAGGTCACCGTGGTCACGGCGCCGTCCTCGCCTTCGTCGTTCGACCAGACGAGGCGCGAGAGCGGCTCCACCTCGAGGTACTTGCCGAAGAACGCCATGGACTGCGAGGCGTCGCGTCCGAACACGACGCGGTATCCGCCCCCGACCCGCACATCCATCTCGCAGGACAGCATGGGGACGCCCGACGACTTCGGCGCCCACCACAGCTGGAACAGCTCGGCCTTGGTCCACGCATCGTAGACGACGCGGACCGGCCCGTCGAAGACCCGCGTCACGACCAGTTCGCGGTCGGACCGCCGCTCGACCTTCGTGCGGCCGCTACTCACCCGTTCGCCCATCGATCTTCTCCTTGCGTTTCATCGCCGCCACGACTTCGTCCAGTGCGTCGAAGCGTTCGTTCCAAAGCCGGCGACGCCCTTCGATCCAGGCCGCCGCCTCCTCAAGTCCAAGCCGGCCGAGCCTGCAGGTCCGCACGCGCCCGATCTTCTCCGTCGTGACCAGCCCCGCCTGCTCAAGGACGCCGACGTGCTTCTTCATGCCCGTGAGGGTCATGTGGAATGTCTGGGCCAGCTCGGTGATCGAGGCGTCCGAGCGCCCAAGCTGCTCCAGCACGCCCCGCCGGGTGGCGTCCGAGAGCGCGGCGAAGGCAGTGTCGAGGCGTGTCGCTGAATGATGAACCATATGGTTCAGTGTTGGCATGCGAACGGCCGTCGTGCAAGAGCTGGTCCGGCCGAGAGCATGGAGGTTCGGCGTCGGCCCTTCAGCCCCGCGCGCGTTAGACACTTTGCTTGCTGGCGCTTTACGTCGCAAAGTGAGGCGGCTCCCATGGAGGATTCGCCATGACCGACGACGTGAAGGCCATCCGCGACGACCTCGCCTTCCTGCGGGCCCTGGCCGAGGACGGCCAGCGCACGCCGCTGGTGGGCGGATCGCGGCTGGCGGCGGCGGGGGGCTGTTACGGCCTGGCCAGTTTCGTCCAGTGGCTGATCCTGGCCCAGGTGATCGCCGTGCCGCCGGTGTCGGTGTTCGGCGTGTGGCTGCTGGCGATGCTCGTCCATCTGTCGATCCAGGCGCTGTCGATCCGTCGCCTGGCCGCCAAGCCGGGCGCGGAGTCGACCGCGAACCGCGCAAGTCACCACGTCTGGAGCGCCGTCGGCGTCGGTTGCTTCGTGCTCATGGCCGCCCTGGCCGTCGCCAGCTGGAAGGCGCGAACGGACGTGCTGATCGGCTTCGCGCCGTCGATCGTCCTGGTGCTGTACGGCGCCGCCTGGTGGGTGGCCGCCTCGGTCTCGAACCTAGCCTGGATCCGCGCCGTGGCGCTGGCCTCGTTCGCGACGGCGATCGGGCTGGGACTGCTGATTGGTTCGGCCTGGGTGTGGCTGGCCTATGCCGGCGCCCTGTTTCTGCTGGCCTTGCTTCCCGGCCTGGCGATGATGCGCCAGGAGCCGTCGATAGGCTGAGAGAGAGCGAGCGTGGACGCGTTCGAGATCGACCGCCTGGACGAGGTGATCCACGGTCGCGTGCGGCTGGGGATCATGGCGTTCCTGTCCAGCGCCGGCAGCGCCGAGTTCAACACCCTGAAGGCCAAGCTGTCGCTGACCGACGGCAACCTGTCGGTTCACCTGCGCAAGCTGGAGGAGGCAGGCTATGTGGCCATCGACAAGAGCTTCGTCGGCCGCAAGCCCCTGACCCGCGTCGCCCTCAGCGAGACCGGCCGCGCCGCCTTCGCCGACTATCTCGACGCCATCGCTAAGCTGGTCGAGGGCCGGCCGTGAGCGCATTTCGAACGATCGGGCACAAGCCATGGCGGCGACAAGGGTGACCAGACGCGCGGGCCTGGCCGCTCTGGCGGCGACGCTGACCTCGGCGTGTTCGCCGCTGACGGTGTTCGCCACCTTGACGCCCAAGGACGCCGCCCGCGTCGAGGCGCGGGGCTCGCGCTACGCCGCCGGCCCGCGCGGCGGCGTCGACGTCTACGCGCCGCCCAAGACCGCCGGACCGGCCCCGGTGGCGATCTTCTTCTATGGCGGCTCGTGGGACAGCGGCCGGCGGCAGGACTACGGCTGGGTCGGCCGCGCCCTGGCCGCCCAGGGTTTCCTGACGTTGGCGCCCGACTATCGGCTCTATCCCGAGGTCCGTTATCCGGGTTTCGTCGAGGACGGCGCCCAGGCCGTGCGCTGGGCGGTCGACCACGCCGCGAGCCTTGGCGGCGATCCCCGCCGGATCGTCCTGATCGGCCATTCGGCCGGCGCCTACAACGCCGCCATGTTAGCCCTGGACCCGCGCTACCTGCGGGCCGTCGGCGTGGAGGCCAGCGTCATCCGGGGTTTCGCCGGCCTGTCGGGACCCTACGCCTTCCTGCCGCTGGATGGGCCGGTCACGCGGCGCACGTTTGGCGAGGCGTCCGACCTCGAGGCCACCCAGCCCGGACGCTACGCCCGCGCCGACGCGCCGCCCGTCTTCCTGGCCACCGGCGACAAGGACACCACTGTCTATCCGCGCAACACCCGCAAGCTGGCCGCCGCCCTGCGCGACAAGGGCGCCAGGGTGGAGGAGCATCACTATCCCGGCGTCGACCACGCGGGGACGGTGCTGGCGCTCTCCAAGCCGTTCCGCGGCAAGTCGACCCTGTTCGCCGACCTGACCGCGTTCCTGAAGGCCGCTGTCGGCTAGGAACCGCAGGCCTTGCCGTTCAGCTTGCGCTGATAGGCTTCGGCCAGGCTCAGATAGGGCGGCAGGAAGGTGTGGAGGGCGATCGGCTTGCCGTCGGTCGTCGTTCCGGCCACGCCGGCCCGCAGCTCGAAGTGCAGGTGGATGGTGGTGGGCGTGCCGCCGAAATCGTTCGAGACCTTGCCCAGGTGCTGGCCGATCGCGACCTGATCGCCTTCCTTCACCGCCAGGGTCGCCATCTGCATGTGCAGGTAGCGGTAGGTGTAGTGCGGCGCGGCCTTGGCCACGAGGGTGACGGTGTAGGTCCCGATGTCGGTGATGGTGCCGGCCTCGGCCGCCACGGCCCAGTGCTCGTTCTTCTTGCAGGTGGCCGGGCGGATGTCTTGACCCTGGTGGCCCGTGCCTGCCCCCGCGCACAGCGGATTGGCGCGCGAGCGAGCCTCGCAGAAGGTGTCATGCCAGGGCAGGCTGTAGTTCAGCGTATCGCACTGGCTGGGCTTGCCGGGCGGGCCCATGCCGCCGCCGGGCCCATAGACCTGCGAGTTCGGGAAGCCGGCCTCGGCCATCGGCCAGCACATGTTCGGCGACCAGACGGTGCGGTCCAGATAGCCCGGGCCCTGTCCGGCCGGGATCGCCCCGGCGGGGGCGTGATCGAAGGTCGCTGGCGAGGGCGTGGGTGGCCCAGATGGCTCCACTGGCGGCTGCGGCGCGGGATCGGGGCTGGGCGGCACCGGCTCGCTGGACGGCTGCTCGGCGCCGCCGTCGCTGGGCGCGTCGTCGGCCTGAGGTGGTCCAGGCTCGGGCGAAGGCGGCTTGGGCGTTTCGCCGGTCGCCGGGGTCTTGGTGGTGTCGTCGCAGGCGGCCAGCGGCGCCAGGGCCAAGGCGGCGATCAGCAGGAGCGGGGAGATGCGCATGCTCAACCTCCCAGCCCGGCTTCGGCCCGGGCGGCCTTGCCCAGGACCACGGCCGTGGTCTTGCCGACCAGGCCCAGCACGTAGTTGTCGTCGACGCAGCGCGGATCGCTGGACGTGTCGCAGCGGATCTCCACGGTGTAGAGCACGCCGTAGCGCACGAAGCTGGCCAACTGGCCGTCCACGGTGCGCTGCACGGTCAGCATCTCCGGCCCGCTCTCGATCTTCAGGGGCTTGGCCGCCGGCATCGGCACGGTCGTGGTGGTTCCGCTCAGCGAGACGCCGCCGCCCGGCACATCGGCCGTGATCGTGTAGTAGTCGCCGAAGCTGTAGATCCGCGCGCCGGCGGTCAGCTTCGCGTCGCGTGGCAGCAGGATCGGTACGGCGGTGATGTCGACTTGGTCGCGGTTGAGATTGGCCCCGAGACTCTCGCCGACATTACCCGACTGCCGCAGACCGCCGACGGCGCCCTGCCAGTCGACGCGGCTACGGGGGCGGGCCACCAGCGCGGCGAGCCCGGCCGTCGGCCTGGCGATCGTGGGCGCCGCCGGCGCCGCGCCGGGAATGGGACGCCCCGTGGTGGGATCCACCCGCGTCTGCGCCTTGCTTGTCGAGATCCAGGCCACCCCCGCAGCCAAGGTCACGGCGACGGCCGCCGCCGTCGCCCACCATTTTCCAAGACGCATGGTTTTCCCCACAGAACCGCGTTCTGTTAAGCTCTAGCGTGAAATCACCCCACTGTTAACCTTTGTCGTCATGTTGCAGTGCGATTGAACCCCGGTGGGTTCGTGTCTATATGGCGGGACCTGTTCAACGGGCCTTGTGTGTGGCGGCCCGGAAGACCCCAAAACGTTCAAAGGGATAGACTTCCCCGCCATGCTGCTCACCATGCTCAAGGCCAAGCTGCACCGCGCCACGGTGACCCAGGCCGACCTCGACTACGAAGGCTCGATCGCCATCGACCGCGACCTGCTGGACGCCTCGGGCATCCTGCCGAACGAGCAGGTCGACGTGCTGAACATCACCAACGGCGCGCGTTTCACCACCTATGCGATCGAAGCCCCGCGCGGCTCGAAGGTGATCGGCGTCAACGGCGCCGCCGCTCGCCTGGTGCAGAAGAACGACCTCGTCATCGTGGTGACCTACTGCCAGATGGCGGCCGAGGAGGCGCGCAACTACGCCCCGACCGTCGTGCTGCTGGACGACGGCAATCTGATCAAGAAGGCGGCCTGATGCGCCGGCCCTGGATGGGGCGAGGGGCGTTTGTCGCGCTCGCCGCGGTCGGCCTCACCGCCTGCTCGCCCAAGCTGCCCGAAGGCATCGATGAAAGTGTCCTGACCCAGGCGGTCGGCCGCTCGATCGGCTCGCCCTCGACTTGCGTCGTGATCGCCGACGCCAAGGGCAAGCTGGTCTGGCGCGGCGGCGGCTATATCACCTGCTCGCGCAACCTGCCTGATTGCGAGGGCGCGCAGACCACCGCCGAGGACCTGGTGAAGGCCAATCTCGGCAAGCCGGCGCGCTTCCTCAGCTGCCCGTCGAGCGCGGCCAACACGGTCGGCTGGGCCATCGGCCCGGTCCCGACCGGCGAGGGCAAGCCCGACCGCCACCTGACCTATGTCGCCGTCATGGAGGGCGAACGCGCCCTGCCGGGCCTGGAGATCAAGGACCGGGTCGAGCGGGCCTTCAAGAAGGCCGGCTTCTAGCCCGAAAAGATCAAAGCCGCCGCCGGGCTCCCGGCGGCGGCTTTTTCGTCTCTACTTGGCGGCTTCGTAGACGGCGTTGACGTCGATCCGCACCTTCAGCTCGCCGGCCGCGATGCTGGTCGCGTCGGCCATCTCGCGCTTGGCCATGGCGTACATCGGCATCGGCGGCGGGGCGGGCGCGTAGCCGCCGCCTTCGCTCAGATTGACCAGGCGCACGGCCTTGTAGCCCGTCGCGCGGCCATAGAGCTCGGCCTTGGCTTGCAGGGCCTTCACCGCCTCCAGGCGCGCGGCGTCCTCGGCGGCCTGCGGATTGGCCAGGCCGAAGCTGACGCCGTTGATCGTGTTGGCGCCGGCATTGACCGTGGCGTCCACGCTCGCGCCCAGCTTGGTCAGGTCGCGGACCGTGACCGTCACCTGGTTCGAGGCCTGGTAGCCGGTCAGCCTCGGCGGCTTGTTCTGCTCGTAGACGTACTGAGCGTTGAGATTGAGGTTCGAGGTCTGGATGTCGCGCTCGGCGATCCCGGCCTTCTTCAGGGCGGCCATCACCTGGTTCATGCGCGCGCCGTTGGCCTTCAGGGCGTCGGCGGCGGTCAGGGCCTCGGTCTGGACGCCCAGGTTGATGGTGGCCATGTCCGGGGCCACGTGGGTCTCGCCATAGGCCGACAGGCTGAAGGTGGTGGCCTTGAAGGCCGAGTCCGAGCCGGTCTGGGCCAGGGCGGGTGCGGCCGCGCCCATCAGCAACGCGCCGCCGATCAGGGCGGGGAGAGCGAAGTTAGCCAGGGGGCGGCGAGCGGTGTTGGTCATCGTTCTTTCTCCACGGCTGTCGGGCGCCAGAAAGCGTCGCCCGACAGCTAGGACGCCTTGGTGACAGGCTCAACCTGAACCGGAGCTTTAAGCCGCGTTCGGCTCATGCTAATCCGCCGGCTCGCCGTACGCTCACACGTATCCGCGCGGGCCTGTAGCTCAATGGTTAGAGCCGACCGCTCATAACGGTCTGGTTGGGGGTTCGAGTCCCTCCAGGCCTACCACCGCCCCCTTAGCGGCCGCCTTCACACCACCGGATAAGCGTCCGCGATCTTCGTCCCCGTCTTGTAGTGCACTCCCGGCTGGGCGGTGAAGCTGATGTTACTCTTGGCTTCGAACAGCACGATGATGTCCGAGCCGCCGAACTGGAAGTAGGAGATCTCCTCGCCCTTGCGCAGGGTGACGCCGACCTCGGCGGTCAGGATCACCGACGAGACCTGGCACATGCCGATCGGCAGCACGGCGACCAGGCCGATGGGGGTGTCGAGCACGACCAGGCCGCGGGCCTGGGCGAACTGGTAGCCGGCCGCGTCCGGGGCGTCGAAGGCGCGCAGCGGCTTGAGCTTGTGGACGCCATTGCTGTCGCCGGCGACCGGTTCGGCCACCACCTCCAGATAGACCTGGCCGGGGATGACGCGGGCCTCCAGCACCGTGCCGCCGACCGGCGCGTGCTGGCGGTGATAGTCGTTGGGCCCGAGGAAGGCGTGCATGAACAGGCCGTTGACGAAGCGGTCCTTGTACGGACTGCCCTGCATCAGCTCCTCGATCTTCCAGTGCAGGTTCTTCACCGTCACGTGGCTGTCGGTGCGGATCTCCCACTGACTGGCGAAGGTGGAGTCGGCGGGCGAGACGATGACCCGCTGGTCGGCGACGGCCGCCACGGGCCGGTAGCCGGGCTTGAAGTTGCGGGCGAAGAACTGGTTGAAGCTCTTCCAGCCGCCGTGCGGCTCGATGTAGTCGTCCATGTTGTAGCTGGGCGACTTGCGGAAGCTCTCCAGCGAGGCCGGCGTCAGCGACTCCGGCGTGTCGAGGAAGGCGCCCAGGGCGTCGGCGTATTCGACCAGCCAGGCCGACAGCGGCGTCAGGGGCGGGGCCTTGTCGTGCGGGATGACCTTGTTCTGCAGGTCGATGACCGCGTCCTGGTCGAGCACGAAGTAGAACTTGCAGAGTTTGTTGTAGACCTCGCGGCCCGGCTCGTTCTCGCTGGGGATCCAGCGCAGGAAGTCGTTGATATAGACGTAGTAGCTCTCGAGATCCTTCAGGTCGGCCAGCTCGGGAATATTCCATGCCCGGGCCTGGGCCACGGCCTTCTCGAACCGCGCCTCCCAGCCGTTGTCCTTGATCAGTTTCTGCAGCTTCAGGACCACGGGATGCCATTTGCTCATCGTCTGATCTCCAACGGGTTTGGGCGTGGGTGGCGGGAAACTCTATTCGTGCATTACGATAATTAACTTCTCATAGTTGTATATCTTCACAGTTTACGCGTAAAGCGCGGCCTCGTTCATTTGCTCTGTGTGCAAGTTTCGAAGCGCCGCAGGAATTTGCTTTCGATGCAAAAATTAACCTGCGTCAGAGTCGGACGCATGCGCCGCCGCGACCGATCGACTCACGCGAAGGAGGCGTGCAGAGTACGGGTGTTGAAGGCGGAGGTTGTCGTGTTCTCGGTGACGCGTTTCTGCGTACAGGCCTTCGGAAAGCGGGGCGGAATGCTCGCGCCGACCGAGGTTCGGGAGTGTTATTTCGAGGCGGACGCGCGGCGCGAGATGGAGGTCCTGGCCCGGCGATCATCGGGCGTGGCGCTGTACCGCGTGCGTGGCGAGCCGCTGTCGGGCCTGTGGGGTAAGCCTAAGCTGATCGAGCGCCAGGGCGAGATCCTGGCGCTGGATTGAGCGAGAATTACCCTGTCTTCTTGAGGGTTTGGCCGATCTCGACCAGCTGGATCCGCTGCACCGGCTGAAGCTGGTCCCAGATCGACCAGATCGCCTCGCCCGCCGCCGGGTCGCGCATGATCAGGTCCGCCGGCTCGCAGCGATAGATGGTCGCCAGGGCCTCCAGCACGTCCTGCGAATAGCCGGTCTCGCCGCGCTCGACGCGCGAGAGCTGGGCGACCGAATAGGGATAGCCGACCTCGAGCTCCAGCCGTTCGACGGCCTGTTCCAGGTTCATGTCGCGATGCTTGCGCCAGGCGCGGATGAAGGTCTTCGCGCGCTGCTTCGCCTTGGCCTGCCGGTCGGGGGTCATGCAAATCCGGGGGTGAGTGCGAAAGGGGGTTGTCCGCTCATTAAACACAAAATTTGCTTGCCATGCAAATTTGTATTTGGTACAAATTGGATATTCCGAGAACTCCGCCCTGGCGACGCGAGCCGGGCGGTCTCCCGCGAAATTCCCTCCATCGGCTCAGCCGCAGGAAGTCCCAGATGATTCCGATCCCCGCGACCGGTCCGGCCGGTCATGCGCCTATTCATGCCTATAGCGCGCGCCGCACCGACGCCGATCGCCGGCCGCCGCGCGCCGTCCTGACCGCGCGGCTGATGGGCGATCCGCGCCCCGACCGTTACGCGCTGTCCGAGGCCATCCGCAGCCGCCTATGCGGCGCGGCGCAGGACGAGCCCGTCGTTCCGGCCAAGGTCCTGGCCGTGCTGGAGGCGCTGGCCGAGGGGGCTCTGACCCTGGCCGACCTGGCCGACGAGATGGCCGTCAGCCTGTCGGCCGGCAGCGACCGCGCCCAGGCCGCCCGGCTGCTGGGCCTGATCGAGCGCCTCGGCGGGCGACCCTGCCGGGTCGGCCTGACGCCGGCCGGCCGGGACGCTCTGGAGGCCTAGGGGTGAGCGGGCTCCAGGACGACGTCGCCGAGGGCGCGATCGACCAAGCCGTTCGCGCCTGCGGGCCGCGCAAGCCGATGCTGTGCGCGATCATCCGCGCCGCCGGGCGAATGCTGGCCGAGAGCGAAGGCCACGACTTCGTGGCCCAGGTGTGCGCCGGCGAGGCTCGCCGTCACGCCCTGGCCGAAAACCGACGCGGCGTCCGCTTCGGACGCTGAACACATCGAAAGGGGAACCGTCATTTCCGTCCAAGTCATCCGCCCCGAAGGGCTGACATCGGCCGAGCTCAGAGACCTGGCTCGCGCCGACCGCGCGGCGGCGCTGGCGATCAGTCCCGCCGCTCGCCAGGCGGCGCGCGAGGCCGTGCTGCGGATCGCCGGCGCCCAGCTGGCGCGCACCGAGGCGGCCGAGATTTCCGCCGGCCTAGTCGACACCCTGGCCTTGGCCCGCGCGCGCGGCGAAGCGGTCGAGACCGAAGAGGGGCCCTTGCGGATCTCCAGCCGCGATGGCCTGCGCAGCTTGCGCCAGAGCGGCCACATCACCGACGCCCACTACGCCGTCGGTCTGCTGTACCGCGCCGGCTTCGAGGCCCGGGGCCGTGACCTGCGCGTCGCCGGCCTCGAGCCGGGCAGCGGCGGCGGCCATGACAACGACCGCTTCGTGGCCGCCCGGCTGCGCCGCGCCCGCATGCTGGACTTCGTGGCCCGCGCCGACCGGGCGGTGGCGATGTCGCTGGCCGACAAGCCCATGGCCCTGCGCCTGCTGCGCGCGGTGGCGGGCGAGGGGACCAGCCTGTCCGCCTGGGGCGCCGGCCGCGCCTTCACGCGTCATCGCGAAGTCCTGATCGAGGCTCTGGATATCGTCGTGGCGCTGGCCAAGCAGATCTCGCGAGACCGTAAAATTGAGAGCAAATAACGAACAAACAGATTGACTGTCGGGAAGGTCGATGGTTTAATCAGAACAGTCTCGGAGATACGCCTTCAGCGGCGCTATCGATCTCCGAAGACTTAAATCCGGCCCCAAGTCCTTTCTGAATCTCGCGCTTCGACTTGGAGCGCGGAGATTCTTTCGTGAACTCGCCCTCCTTCGCAGGGCGGTTCCTCGTCTCGCCCGCCACCAGGGACTCCGACATGACCCTCGCCCCCGACGTCGGGAGCCTCGCGGCTCTCGCGACCCGTTCGCTCGCCTCTGTTCCGACGGTCCGCCGATGAGCGTGCTGAAGATCCGCACGGCGCTGGAGACAGCGCTGGCCGCGATGAGCCCGGCCCTGGCCACGGCCTGGGAGAACACGACCTACACGCCGACGGCGGGGACGCCGTACCAGCGGGTGACCATGACCTTCGCCGAGCCGGTCAACATCGAGTACGGCCGCAGCTTCCAGCAGGGCGGCATGTTCGTGGTGACCCTCTGCTACCCGCAGGGCGCCGGGACGGCCGACGCCGCCACGCGCATCGAGCTGCTGCGCGCCACCTTCTATCGCGGCGCCGCGTTCACGGCCGACGGCCTGACCGCCCTGGTCGCGCGCACCCCGCTCATCCTGGCCGCGACCCTGGAGGGCGACCGCTACGTCACGCCCGTCCAGGTCCCGTTTCTGGCCACGATCACCAGCTGACGGCGGTCTCCGCCCGAAGGGACGGCCTCCCGTCCAGCCCCTCCACCCATCCCGACAACTTCCCAGGAGAAGATCCCCATGGCCGTCGCCCAGGGCATCAACAAGAAGACCGTCTACAAGAAGCAGACCGGCCTCGGCGCGCCCGCCGCCGGTGCGGGCGGCCAGATCGTCCGCCGCACGACCTCGGTGTTCCAAGCCCCGCCGGACACCTTCGAAAGCAACGAGATCGTCAGCCACCAGCAGTCGACGGGCGTCGGCCTGGGCGTGGTCAAGCCGGCCGGCAAGATCGATGGCCTGTTGTCGCCGGGCACCTATGGCGTCCTGCTGGGCTCGCTGCTGCGCAAGGACATGACCGCGGGCGTCTCGGCGGCCGGCGCGTCGATCACGATCGCCGCCGCGGGCCAGAACTGGACCCTGACCCGCGCCGCCGGCTCGTACCTGACCGACGGCTTCAAGGTCGGCGACGTGGTGCGCTTGACGGCGGGCACGTTCAACGCCGCCAACACCCAGAAGAACCTGCTGATCATCACGCTGACGGCCACGGTGGCCACGGTCCGGGTGATCAACGGCGCGACCATGGCCGCCGAGGGTCCGATCACCGGCGCCACCGTCGCCGTCACCGGCAAGAAGTCTCTGGTCCCGCTGTCGGGCCACACCAACGACTACTACACCTTCGAGGAGTGGTATCCGGATCTGGGCCGCTCGGAAGCCTATGCCGACCAGCAGGTGGGCCAGGCCGCGCTGAACCTGCCGGCCACCGGCAACGCCACGATCAGCCTCGACACGGTGGGCCGCACCCGCGTCCTGGGCGCCGCCCAGGTACTGACCTCGCCCAACGCCGAGACGGTCACCGACATCCTGACGGCCGTGAACGGCGTGATCCTGGTCAACGGCGCTCCGGTCGCCAACGTCACCGGCGCCCAGGTGACCATCAACGGCAACGCCGCCCACAGCGACGCCGTGGTGGGCTCGAACGTGGTCGACGACATCCAGCGCGGCCGCATCGCCGTGTCGGGCTCGTTCACGGCCAAGTTCGACAGCGTGACCCTGCAGACCATCTACGAAGGTCGCTCGACCACCTCGCTGGTCCTGGCGGTCACCGAGGACGCCACCGCCAACGCCGACTTCGTGGTCATCAACCTGCCGATGATCAAGCTGACCGGCGACACGCCCGACGACGGCGAGAAGGCGGTGATCCGGACCTATCCGTTCACGGCCCAGATCAACGCGAACGGCGGCGCGGCCCTGGCCACCGACCAGACGATCATCGCCATCCAGGACAGCGCCGCCTAACTCGCGGCCGTCCCTCCTTCTTCCCACTCCCCCTCAACTCAACGGCCGGGTCGCGCCCGGCCGTCCTTTTCCCAAGGACCTGACCATGATGAAGTCCCCGACCGAAACTCCCCTGTTCGACCTCACCGACCTGGACGCCGTCGCCGCCGGCGACACCCCGTTCGAGGTCGAATATGTCCGCGCCGACGGCTCGGGCTCCGGCGTCTTCCTGCTGGTGCTGGGCGGCCAGTCCGAGAAGGTGCAGGGCGAGGTCAACCGCCTCGTCAACGACCGCCGCAAGAAGCAAGCGGTGGCCGCCGCGATGCAGGGCCGCGCCAATCCCGACAAGGCCGACTTCACGCCGATCGAGGACGACATCGCCTTCGGCCACCGCCTGACCGCCGTCCGCCTGGTCGGCTGGCGCGGCATCAAGCAGGAGTGGTCGGCCGACAACGCCTACCGTCTGGTCAGCCGCAATTCCGAGATCGCCGAGCAAGTCACCGCCGCGTCGAACAACCTCGGAAATTTTATGCTGGGCAAGTCCGCGGCCTGATCGCCTACGCCCGCGAGCAGTTCGAGCTCGCGGGCCGACAGGACGATGGCGAGCCTCTCAAGGTCCACCTGGAGAGCCTGGCCCGCCAGGGCGATCCGGAGGCGACCTGGCGGCTCGCAAACCCACCGCCGCTGTCGCCGCACGTGGCCCACCTTTGGGCCTGGTACGCCGACCTCTGCCAGACCCGCCAGAGCGGCGGGTTCGGTCCCTCGCGCCTCTCGCGCCTGGAGATCCAGGCCTGGGAGCGCGACGAGGGCGTGCGGCTTGAGCCCTGGGAGCGCCGGGCCCTGATCGCCCTCGACGCCGAACACCTTCTGACGATGACGGCCCCCGCCAAGGGCGGCTGACCACCACCGGGCTGCGCTTTCCTTAGCGGGGAGCGCGGCCCGAACCTTTTGGGAGAGCCGTTGTGTGCGACCTGAACGACCTGATCTCCGAATGTAAGAAAGCCGCGGGCGCGGCTAACGAACTCGCCGGGGCGCAGAAGAAGCTGGACGGCCAGGCTCGGGTTTCCGCCGAGCAGATGGGCAAGCTTAAGGATGCGACAAAGGGATTCATTTCCGCGATCTCGTCGGGCGAAAGCCCGCTCAAGGCGCTCGCGGCGCAAGGACCGGCGCTCACGGAAGTCTTCGTCAAGGCTGTCTCCAGCGGCGCCCCTCTGAAGGACCTGCTGGGCGGGATCGTCGAGGCGGCCAGCCCGATCGCCGGCGTCAGCGCGCCCGTCGCGGGCGTCGCCATCGCTCTGAGCGCCGTGGCTTCGGCGGCGGCCGACGCGCAGAAGCAGTCCGCTGCGTTCAGCCAACTCGCGCAGGGAATTGGCCGAGACGTCGGCATGACCGGTGGGCAGCTGCAGGCGCTGGCCGATGCGGCGGCCGACGCAGCCCACGCCTCGATCACAGACGCCGAGAATTGGACCCAAGCCTATGTGCGCATGGGTGTGAGCAATTCCGCCGTCTTGGCGCAGGCCGTAACCGACACGAAGGGCCTCGCGCAGGCGATCGGCGTTGATGGCGCCCAGGCCTCCCAGCTGCTTGGCGCGGCTCTGGCCAACCCCATCGCGAACCTGGACGCGCTGGCAAGAGCGACCGGCGGCTTTGACTATGCGACGCGGGAGAGCATCCAGAGCATGGCGCGGCGCGGCGAACTTGCTCAGGCCGATGCGCTTATCCTGAAGGAAGTCGAGAGCCGCACGGCCTCGACCGCGGGAAAGGTCACGACGCTCAGCGGCGCATACGATCGCGCGGCGACATCGATCGGCAACTACCTTCAGAAGATGGCCAAGATCGCGTTCACCGAGCCCGACGCGGCGGCTGTCGAGGAAACCTATTCTGTCTTCGGCTACAATCCCGCCGCGGAGAAACGCAAGGCGGCGGAACAGAAGACCAAGGACGCCAACGTCGACAAGACGGTCGGGGCCGCGGCGCGCGCGGCTCACGAGATCGCCGATCCGAAGGAGAGGCAGATCAAGGATCTGACGGATCTCAGCGCCTCGCTGTCGAACGTGATCACGAGAGGGGCCGGTGCGCTGAAGGAAGCCGGCTTGACCAAGGCGCAGGCCCTTCAGGATATCCAGACGCTGAACGGAAGGATCGCCGACCTGGGGAAGGCAGGCGGTTCGAGCGCCGCCCGGGCGGTCTCCCTGCACGCTGCTGCCTCACCGTCTCCCGAATATCGCGGCGGCGACGCCATTCAGGCGGTGAAGTCGGCGGAGCTTTCGGCGCAGCTGTCGGTGACCAAAAACGTCGAGAAGATCGCGAAGCTTAAGCGCGATCAGGTCGATGTGGAGTTCAAGACGCAGCAGGATCGCCTGAAGGCCCAGATAAAAAGCGGCGAGATCAACGAAGCCGACGGCGCGTTTATTCAGGACAAGTACAAGTCCATCGCTTCCGCCAAGGAAGAAGCGATCGAGCAGGAGCGTAGCGCTCAATTGCTGCAGGCCGAAGTCGCGCGCCGCCAAGGGCACAACGCGTACCTCGACCAAATGGACAGATTCACCGCCGACACGGTGAGCACGGCGGAGGAACGCAATCGCATCGAGCTGGAGGCGCTCAAGCGCCGCCACGAACTCGAGGCGTTCACCCTGCAAAGCACCAACGCGCAGAAGATCAGGACGGGTGAGATCGACTGGGTTCAGGGCTTGGTGCTCGGGATCGAGCAGTACGGGTTGCAGCAGGCCGAAACTCAGGCGGTTATCCGCAAGCAGACAATCGACGCCGAGAAGCACGCCTTGGACGTGCGCGTGGCGGGTCTGCAGAACACGATCGACCTCGCTGAGGGTGAGAAGGTCTTGGCGCGTTCGGCCGGCGCGACCCGGGCGATCGACGCGCGGATTCTGGACCTGAAGCATCAGCAGGAGGTCGCTGCCCAGTTGGCCATCGTCAACGGGACGGGCGCGAACCCCGAACAGAAGCGTGACGCCGAAAGACGCATCGCGATCCTCAATGAGAACTACGCCAACCAGGTGAAGGCCGCCCAACGGCTGGACGTCTCGTATGGCGACATGTCCACCGCCCTCAAAAACGCGGCCAGCGCGCTGGATCAGAAGGACTGGTTGGGCGCGACGAAGAGCCTGTTCGACGCCTTCGAGACCTTTGCGCTGAAGATGCGCGACAGCGGCGCGAGCCTCGAGTCCAAGATCGGGGCGATCGCCGGCCTGGCGAACGGCCTGGGCTCGATGATCGGCGGCAAGACCGGGGCGGCGCTGTCCGGCGCCGGTTCGGGCGCGGCGGCCGGCTTCCAGATCGGCGGGGCCCCGGGCGCGATCGCCGGCGCGGTGCTGGGTGGCGTGACAGGCCTTCTGGGTGCGTCCGCCGCCAAGGCCCAGGCCAAGATCGATGCGCTGATGAAGGCGCAACAGGAGCTTCAGGCCAAGCAGAAGGAAAGCTCGGGCGCTATCGAGAAGTCACTGGGCCTGGCGGGACAGTATCAGAATACCGACCTCGACTACTCTAACGCCATCTTGGCTTCGCTGCGCTCGATCGACAGCAAGGTCGGCGTGGTCGCGGCCGGGATCGCGCGCGGCATCTCGAGTGGCGCGCTGATGAACACGTCCGGTCTCGGCTTGGGAACAACCTCGACCAAGGCTGGCCTGGGTGGGGCCCTGGTTGGCGGCGCCATAGGCGGTATCGCCGGCTTCGGCGTAGCGAATGGCGTCACGGCGTTGGCCGTTGGTGGGGCGATGTCGGCTGGTGGCATCAGCATGGGCCTGCTGAGCCAGGCGCTCGGCCTCGCCGGGCCGATCGGCATCGCCATCGGCGCGGTCGGCGCGATCGTCGGCGCCCTGACCAAGACCAAGAAGACGGTCGAGGTCCTCGACCAGGGTCTTGCCTTTACCGCCCAGACGTTCGGTCAGATCAGTACCAGCGGTCTGGTCGGCAGCCAGTACGCCGACCTACTCACCACCAAGAAGACGTCGTTCGCGGGCATCGGCCTGTCGACCAAGGTCAGCACCTCGACGGTGACCAGCGCCGTCGATCCGGCCCTACTGGCCCAGATCGGCGACACGATCGAGCTGCTGGGCGAAGGTGTCATCGCAGCGGCCAAGACCTTCGGCGACGACGTGGGCCAGGCGGCCAAGGCCGCCTTGCAAAGCGTGTCGCTCGATCTTGGCAAGCTATCGCTCAAGGACCTGAAGCCTGACGAGATCGAAACGGCGATCAACGCGCTGTTCGACAACGTGGCCGACGATCTCGCCGCGGCCGGCCTTCCGGGCCTGCAAGCCTTGGCAAAGGCCGGGGAGGGGGCGTTCGAGGCGCTGACGCGGCTGGCGACCGAGTACAAGACGGTTGACGCGGTCCTGGCCTCGGTCGGCATGGACTTTAAGTCCGGCGGCATCGGGTCGCTGGAAGCGCGCAAGGGCCTGTTGGATCGGTTCGGCGGCCTGGACGCCTTCACGTCGCAGACCGCGTTCTTCGGCGAGCATTTCCTCACCGACGAAGATCGACTGAAGCCGATCAAGGCGTCGGTGGTCAGCGGCTTGGCGGCGATCGGGCAGCCGGCCGACTTGTCACGCGAGGGCTTCAAGGCCCTGGTCCAGAGCCAGAACCTGTCCACGCCGGAAGGCGCGGAACTCTACAAGACTCTCATGGCCCTGGCGCCGGCCTTCGACAAGGTCGCCACCGCCGCCGAGAACGCCAAGGCGGCGGTCGCCGACAAGGCCAAGTCGATCCAAGATCGGATCGACGACCTGGTCATGACGCCCGCCCAGAAGCTGGCCAAGTCCCGGGCGGCCGAGGAGGAGGCGGTCAAGGCGCTGAACGCCTCGCTGCTGCCGCTGCTCAAGACCTTATGGGACGTGGAAGACGCGGCTCAGGCGGCCGCCGACGCCAAGGCCCTGGCGAGCAGCCGGTCCAATGCTCTGGCCGATCTTCTGGACGCTCAAGGGCTGACGGAACAGGCCAAGAAGATCCGGCGCGACCTGACCTTGGTGGATGTCGAGGATCCGGTTCAGCGGGACTACATGCGGCGCGCCTGGGCCGCCCAGGACGCCGCCGAGAAGGTGTCGGCGGCGCGGGATGTGCTGACCCAGGCGTACCAGCGCGAGCATGACGCCATCGAGGCGACCAAGGATAGGTTCAAGGAGTTGTCGACGTCGCTGCGAGCGTTCGGCGCCAGTCTGACAAACACCATCGCCGGGGCGGATCTGGCCACGCGCTATCGCATGGCGCGCCAGACCTTCCAGGCGACGGCGGCCATGGCCCGCCTGGGCGACGCCGACGCCATGGGGCGGCTGCAGGCCGATGGCGAGGCCTTCACGACGGCTTCGCGCGACTACGTCTCGACCAGTCAAGACTATCTGCGCGATGTCGGCCTGGTCCGTTCGGCCGTCGACGAAGCGGCCGATACCGCCGACCGTCAGGTCTCGATCGCCGAGCGGCAGCTGGAGGCGCTGGACAAGTCGGTCGAGGGGCTGATCCAGATCAACGCCAGCGTGGTCTCGGTGCGAGACGCGATCGCCGGTCTGCAGGGCGCCCTGGCCGCGGCCAATGCGGCTGGCGTGGTGTCGGTGGGCGGCTCCAGCCTGGGGCTGTCAGGCGGTGGGACGACGAGCGGCGGCAGCGGAAGCGGCGGCGTCGACCTCAAGCGGACCCTGGACGGCAAGTACTATTACGACAGCATGCTGGGCTTCCTCGCCTATACGGAATCCCAGCACGACCCGCAGTACTACCCGAACGGCGTGATCCCGGCGCTCACCCCCGGCACCGAATCCTACTCGCTGTACCAGACCTATCTGGCTCGCGACAAAGACAAGGCCTCGTATCTGAACTACGCCACCGGCGGCAGCTTCGAGGTCGGCGGTTCTGGCCCGCCCGACTCCAAGCTCTTCAACCTGGCGCTCAGCCCGGGCGAGGCGGTCAACGTCCAGCGCGCCGACCAGAAGAACGACAAGTCGTTGATCAACGAGCTGCGCGCCTTGCGCCAGGAGCTCGCCGACCTGCGAGCCACCAGCGCCCGCATCGCCACCAGCAATGACAAGATGGAGCGCACCTTGACCAATGTGACCGAAGGCGGCCGCGCCATGCAGACCCAGGCGGCCGCCTGATGCGCGCGCTACCGCCCATTCCCATCACGCCCGCCATCCTGACCAGCACCACTTGCGCCGAGCCCTCGACGGGGGAGGCGGTCTGGAGCGCCGCCACGGCCTACAAGGGTGGCGACCGGGTCATCAGCACGGCCAGCCACCGGCTGTACGAGTCGCTCTCGACCAAGAGTTCGGCGGTGATGATCACGATCGGCTCAGGCGTGATCACTTGGCCCAATCACGGCCTCGTCGCCAATACGCCCGTCACCTTCTCGACGACGGGCGCGCTGCCCTCGGGGCTGGCGAGCGGGACCACCTATTACGTCCTCACCGACACGGCCAATACCTTCAAGGTAAGCGCGACCAGCGGCGGATCGGCGCTCGGTCTCAGCGGAACGCAGAGCGGCAGCCACACGGCTCTGGTCAGCGTGAACCTGGGCCACGATCCGGCGACGGACACCTCGGGCTGGTGGATCGACGTCGGTCCCACCAACCGCTGGGCCATGTTCGACCTGCTGCGCAACACCGGCACGACGACGACCTCGCCACTGACGGTGACCCTCACGCCGGGCCAGCGCGTCGACTCGATCGGGGTCGTCGGCATGGTCGCCGACGCGGTCACGGTTACCGTCACTGTCGCCGGCGCCACGGTCTACACGGCCTCGGCCAATCTGCTGAACCGGCCGACCAGCGGCTGGTACGACTACTTCTACGGCGCGTTCCGCTACCGGCAGGAGTTCGCGCGCTTCGACCTGCCGCCCTACACCAACGCGGTCATCACCATCACCCTGACCAAGGCCAACGGAAACGTGACCTGCGGCGGGGTGGTGCTGGGCTCGTCGGTCTATCTGGGCCGCACCCTGCACGAGGCCGAGAGCGATGCGCTGAACTTCTCGAAGATCGACCGCGACGACTTCGGGACCGCCACCCTGGTGCCGCGCCGCTCGGTGCCACGCACCGTCCAGAGCCTGCGCTGCAAGAAGACCGACGTCGATCGGATCCTGCAGCTGCGTGACGACCTCAACGCCGTGCCGGCGCTGTGGTCGGGCCTGGACGACCAGGACAGCGGCTACTTCTCCGCCCTGCTCATCGTCGGCGTCTACAAGCGGTTCACGATCTCGATGGACCAGCCGGAAGACGCCCTGATTTCCCTCGAACTCGAAGAGGTCTGATCCCGTGACCGCACAAATCACGGCGCTTCCCACGCCGCCGTCCACCAACGACCCCACCAATTTCAACAGCCGCGCCGACGCGTTTCTGGGGCAGATGCCGACCTTCGTGACGGAGGCGAACGCGCTGTCGACCGAGGTGAACGGCCTGGCCGTTCAGGTCACCGCCGACAAGACCTCCGCCGCTGCCTCGGCGGCTACCGCCACGACCAAGGCCTCGCTCGCAGCGGATCAGGTCGGGCTGGCGACCAACCAGGTCGCGCTCGCCGCCGGCCAAGTGGCCCTGGCGACCACGCAGGCCGGCATCGCAGCCACCAAGGCCAATGACGCCGCGGCGATCCTGACGCAGGTCCAGAACGTCGCCTCGGGCGTCTCGTTTTCGTCCACCTCGCTGACATCCAATGCGATCGCTGTCGGGACCAAGACCTGGACGGTCAGCAGCGGCGAAAGCTTCGTCGAAGGCATGCCGATCTACGCCGTGGCGCACGGCGACCCGAGCCGGTTCATGGTCGGCGTCTGCACATCCTACGCCGGTACGACCCTGACGGTCGCGGTCACCCAAACCTCGGCGGTCACTGGGACGATCAGCAACTGGGACATCAGCATCGGCGGCGTTCCGGGCGTACCCGGGGCCGGCTTCCCCGCCGGCGGTCTCCCCGGGCAGCTCTTCCGCAAGAAATCCGCCGTCGATTTCGACACCGAATGGGTCCCGGACAACGGCGGCAACCTCTTCTCCTGGCAACAACAAGGGATCTGAACATGGCCACCGCGCCCAACTTCGCGTCCACGACGCTTCCGCCCGACATCGTCCAGCTGACCGCCGCCAACACCAATCGCGACGGCACGGGCACGATGGTCAAGGTCGCCACCGGCACTACGAACGGCATCGTCACCGAGCAGCTCAGGGTCACCGCCACCGGCAACACGACCGCGGGCATGATCCGCTTCTTCCTGTCGCTGAACGGCGGCGCGTCGAAGTTCTTCCTGACCGAGACCCCGGTGCTGGGGACGACGCCCAGCGGCACGGCGCAGGCGTTCACCACGGTCGTTGATGCTCTGACGGGTCTGACGCTGCAGGGCGCGACGACAGAGCTCTACGCGGCCACCCACAACGCCGAAACCTTCAACGTCATCCACCACAAGGCGGGGCTCTAAGCATGCCGATTCCAAGCAGTTCCAATCGTGGCGTTCTCGGTCGGATCGGGGCGAGCCAGGCCGGCGGCGGCGCCGTATCGACGATAACCAGCTCCGCAAGCAGCGTGGGGGGGTATGTCACGGCCACGACGGTTTCTCCCGTGGGCTGGCTGGGTATTTTCAACACCGGCCGATATGTGACCTTTGTTGAAAGCGGAACGTTCACCGCGCCGATCGCCGGCTACTATCGCGTCCGGGTCTTAGGCGGCGGCGGATCCGGCGCCACGATCAATGGCACGCAAAAGCGGGCCACCGGCGGCGGCGGCGGCGGTTACGCTATGGGTCTTGTTTGGCTGACCCAAGGCCAGATTGTTTCCGTCACTATCGGCAAAGGCGGCTCGTGGGTTGCCGATGGCCAGTCAGGCAATGCTGGAGGAGCGTCATCTTTCGGCGCCTATCTTTCGGCGACGGGCGGTGCTGGCGGTGTGTGCGCGGATAGTACGGCGCTCGTCGGCGCGGCGGGCGGCGTGGGTACGGGTGGTACCCTGATCAACGCCAGTGGCGGCAAGTCGGGCTCGATCGACGCGAACCCGGGCAGTTCCGCGACGGGAGGAGGGGGCGCGGGCTCCCAACTCGGTAACGGAGGCGATTCCGGATCGATCAGCGGCAACGCCAACAACGGCAACGCGGCGACGGGCGGCGGCGGCGTTGGCGGCGTGGCTTCGTTCAGCATTACGCGGGGCGCGTCTTTGGCGACGGGAGGCGCGGGCGTGGCCGGCGTTTCAAGCTTGGTGCTTGGCGGGTTCGACCTATTGTCCGTCGGAGCCAGCCAGAGCGGCAATGGCGCCGTTAATTCCAGCAGCGCTGTCTTCCGTTTCCCCGGTGACGGTTTCGCTGGTGGGGGTGGCGGCCCCAGCTATTCGAACAGTAACGCCGGCGCCGGCGGAACGGGTGCGGGCGGTGGCGCGCACGCCGTTTCGGCCGGACAGGCATCCGGCGTGGGCGGTGTTTTCGGTGGCTCCGGCGGATGCGCCGTCAGCAATTCCGGCATCGCGCCCAAGCCGGGTTACGGCGGCGGCGGCGGTGGCCTCGCGGGTCCAAACGGTGGTCAATCGGGAGGGGGTGGTGATGGCCTCGTGGTCGTCGAATGGTAGCCGGATGACTGAGGAGTAGGAGCTAACCGTGGACATCCCCACCGCCATCGCCAAGGCGTGGCCGTATGTGATGGTGGCCGCGCCGGGGGTCTACGCGGTGGTCAAGGACCTCCTCGGCCGGCGGGCGATCGCTCGCAAGGCCGAGGCGGACCTGATGCAGATGGCGCACGACGCCGCCTCGGGGGTGATCCACACCCTGCGCGAGGAGGCGGACCGCCTGGCGCACCGCCTCGAACAGGTCGAGGCCGAGCTGGGGGACCTGCGTCGCGAGCACAGCCGCATGATCCTCGACAAGGACGCCCGCATCGCCCTGCTGGAAGGCGAGAAGCGACAGCTGGAAGCCAAGGTCGCGGCCTATCGCCGGATCCTGGCGGCCCAGGGCCTGGCCGAGGAGCCGGCCGCCCAGCACTTCGAGGTGGCGGCCGGCGACAAGCCGGTCGTCACGCCCGCGGCGGTCGGCTGACCGCCTGAACTTTCGACGATAAGGAGCCCACCATGCCCACGCTCCCGGCGCGGGACGTTCCCGCCTGCGCGCTCGCCTTGATCCGTCGGTTCGAGGGGCTGCACGACGGCGATCGTTCGACCGCCGTTCTGGAGCCCCAGGCCGATCCGGTCGGGATCTACACCGTCGGCTGGGGTCACGCCCTGTTCGCCGGCGGCAAGCCCGTCAAGGACCGCGAGACCGCCTACCGCCTGTGGCGCGCGCGGTGGCCGACGGGGATGGTCCGGGCCGACGCCGACGCGCTGCTGAGGGCCGACGCCCAGGCCGTCTGTGACCGGGTCGTCGGCCTGTTCCCGACCACGCCCCTGACCGACGCCCAGCTCGGGGCGATGGTCAGCCTGGCTTACAACATCGGCGTCGGCGAGGTCGGCGGCGGGCCGGACTTCGCCGACAGCAGCGTGCGCCGGCGGCTGATCGCCGGCGACGTCGCGGGCGCGGCCGACGCCTTCCGGATGTGGCGCTTCGCCGGCGGTCGCGAACTGGCCGGCCTGGTCGCCCGCCGCGAGGCCGAGCGCGCCGTCTTCCTCAACTCAGGAGCTTTACCATGAAGCGCATCATCGGCCCGATGGCGGGCCTCGTCTTGACGGTCTGCCTGTCGGCCTGCGCCGGGCTGGCGGCCGATCCCGTGACCCTGGCCCAGGCCGTGCGAGTCCTGAACGAGGGCTGCGAGCGGACGGTCGATCTCAACCTCGACCGCAGCCAGCCCGGCGGCGGTTCGCTGAAGGTGACCCGCGTCTGTGCGCCGCCCGTCGAGGCGCAAGCCGCCCCGAAGCCCTAACCGACCCGCAGATAGATCGGATTGCCGATCATCAGCAGCCGGCCGGTCGCGTCGCGCACGTTCAGGCGCACCCAGCCGGCCTGGTCGACGGTGAGCTGGAAGCGGCCATCGGCGTCGACCGGCGGGGTCATGACCCGGCCGTCGCGGACGATCTCCAGGCCCTTGGCGTCGGCGCCGGTCACCGCGGCCTGGAAAGTCACGGCCTGGCCGGGTTTCACCGTCAGCACGCCGCCCATGACCGCCTCGGCGCCGCCGGCCTTGGCGGCGAGGTCCAGCAGCCGGTCGCGGGTTCCGTCCAGGTCGATGAACACCCGGCCGGCCCGCAGGCCCGCCAGGATGGCGTCGGCCGACAGGCCCTCGGCGTAGATCACGGTGGCGGGGCGGCCGACGGCGGAGGGCTTGTCGTGCGGGATCCCGGCGTCGTGGTTGTCGCTGCCGCCGACGGCGGTGATCCGGCGGCCCTGGTTCAGCTGGGCCTCCCAGAAGGGCACGCCCGACAGGATGCCTTCGAAGCCGCCCAGCGCCTTCTCGTTGCCGCCATTGGCGACCTCGATGGACTGGACGGCGCCGTAGTCCGTGTCCTTGGCGGTCCAGCCGCAGCCCATGCACTGTTCGCCCGACGGCACAGCCGGGTGGTTGATCGAGAACACGCCGCCAGCGGCCTTCACCGCCTGTTGCAAGGCGCGGATGGTCGGAACCGTCTTCGAGCCCAGGCGGAAGTCGATGAAGGCCGTCGGGCCGAAGACGTTGGCGTGGCCCTGGAAGGTGGTGACCTCGCGGCCGGTGATCAGCAACAGACCGGGGAAGGCCGGCTGCAGCTCGGCCAGCGCCTCGGCCTGGCTGGTGGTGTTGTGGTCGGTGACGGCGATGAAGTCGAGGCCGGCGGCCTGGGCGGCCAGCACGGTGCGGTAGACCGGGCAGGGCGCGCGCGGCGCCTCGCCGGTCACGCAGCCGCCGTCGCTGTGGGCGGTGTGCATGTGCAGGTCGCCGCGATACCAGCCCGGCGTCGTCGCCCTGGGAAAGGTATTTGGGGCCAAAACGGCCGGCAGCGGCGCGAGCGCGAGCTGGAACCAGACCTTGGCCTCGTAAGTCGCCTTCGAATTCGGCCGCGCGTTCGGCACGCCCAGCAGCAGGGTCCATTTGCCGGCGGGGAGGGGGCCGGGCAGGTAGCTGGCCGTCGCCGCTTCTGTGGAGACGAAAAAGCCCTTCTTGTTGCCGCCGCTCCAGCCCCGGAAGCGGACGGGGTCCAAGAGGCCAAGGTCGATGACCGTGCGGTTCTCGCGGCCGGTATAGTCGAAGGCCACCGAAAGGCGGGTGACCCCGGTCGGGACGTCGAAGATCACTGGCTTGTAGGTCTGGTGGTCGGCGCCGGTGATCTCGCCGGTCAGGACGAGGTCGGGCTTGGCGCCCTCCTGCGCGAGAGCCGGCGAGGCGATCAGCAGGATGACGAGGGCGAGCCAGCGGAGCATTGGCGGATCCAAAAAAGAAGGGCGGCCGAGGCTGCGGCCGCCCCAAGGTTCAGGGGAAGGAAGTCAGGCGGCGCGCCCTAGAACTTGTAGAGAAGCGCCGCCTTGAAGGCCCGGCCGAACTCCGGCCGGCCGATGCCGTAGAGAGCGCCGGCTTCGGTGCTGATGATCTGGCCGGCGCGAGGATTGCCCTCGGTCAAGCCGATCTCGTTGGTCAGGTTCGTGCCATAGGCATAGACCGTGAGGGCGTCGGTGACGTTGAACCGCACCGTGGCGTTGACCAGGGTATAGGCCGACAGTTTCAGGGTGTTGGCGGCGTCCGAGAAGCGGTCGCCGTAGCGCTCGATACTGCTCTCGACCCGCAGGCGGCCGTCCAGCAGGTTGAGGCCGGGGGTCAGGCGGAAGGCGGTTTTGGGCACGCGGATCAGCTGGTTGCCCGTGAAGTCCCGCGTGCGACTGGCCGTGGCGGCCGGTGGCTTGACCTGGCAACTCGGATCCGTGGCCGCGATCGTGCAGCTTTCCTCGAACTTGTAGTCGCCGAACTCGGGGTTCTGGATCGTGGCGCTAAAGCCGACGTCGAACCAGCGGGTCGGGCGATAGGTCCCTTCCAGCTCAAGGCCTAGCGTCTTGGTGTCGGTGATGCTGGTCTGGCTGACATAGGCGCCGGTGGTCGGGTTGAACACCAGGCTGCCGAAGCTCAGCGCGTCGTAGGCGGTGTGGAACACCGTGGCGTACAGATCCAGCTTGCCGGCGTTCAGCTTGTAGCCGGCCTCCCACAGATCCATCGTCTGGACGATCGGCGCGGTGTTGCTGGCGTTGGTGATGTAGTCGCCTAGCGAGGGCAGGCGGAAGGCCGAGGTGTAGCGGGCGAAGACGCCCATGTGCGGCGTGATCCGGTAGTCGGCGCCGACGGTCCAGCCCGCGTGGTCGAACTTGCGGGCCAAGCGGTCATAGGCGCCCGAGCCGGCCAGTACGGTGTCGTCGGCCGGGCTCGGCGAGAGGCCCAGATTGATCGTCGCCGTCCGCTCGCTGCGGCCGGTGAATTCGATCTTCTCCCAGCGCACGCCCGCGTCGATACGCAGGGCCGGCGTCACCTGCCACTCGTCGGTCAGGTAGAGGGCGGTGGTGTTGGACTTGCCATCGCCGTTGGCGAACTCGGCGCCGTAGCGGCTGATGCCGTTCTCGGTCAGGCTGGACAGGATCTTGCCCGTGCCGTCGACGGCGACCAGGTCCAGGCGGCGAGCGTTCTCGCGCACGTCCAGCAGGGCGTTGGCCGAGTAGCGGTTGAAGGCCTCTTCCACGTGGGCGCGATAGAAGCCGACCGCGACGTCGTGGGTCTGGCCGCCGAACGCGAACTTGTGGACCAGGCGGGTGTCGCTGATCAGCTCGTCCAGCGGGACCGAGACGTAGCGCAGCGAGCCGTCCAGCACGAGGCCGTTGCCGTTCTGGCCGGCGCCGGCGGTGTTGAACACCTCGTTGGGGTTGGTCGCGTAGCGCAGCTGCACGTCCGTGGCGCCCGGCGTGGCCGCCAGCAGGGCCGCGCGATACTGGGCGATGCGGGCCGCGCCGGTCACCGGGGTGTTCGGAAAGAGGCCGATCCGCTTGGACTCCGAGGTCCGGTAGCGCAGCGTCTCCGACAGGCGCCAGCCGTCGGCGATCTCGTACTTTAGGACGGCGGTGGCCTGGGTCAGCTTGACCTCGGTGCCGCGCGACAGGTCCCAGTCGAACGGACCCTTGGGGCCGCGCAGGGTCAGCTTCTCGGTCTCAGGGCCGGCGAGGGTCCCGGTCAGCGGGTCGAAGCCCGGCGCGGCGCTGGCCTCGCCCGCGGCGTCGAACTTCAGCGGCACGCCGGCGAACAGGATGACGTTGTCGTCCAGGTGCTTGATGTTGAAGTCGAAGCTGCCGCGCTCGAAGTCGCGGCCGATCGAGGCGCGGACCTGATAGCCCTTGTTGGCCGTGTAACCCGGATCGCGGATGCCGTCGTCCTCGCGCCAGAAGCCGCCGAGGCTGGCCCTCCAGTCGCCGATCGGGCCGCCGTAATAGGCGTCGACGCGCTTCAGGCCATAGTCGCTGGCCTGGACCTTCACGATGCCTTCCTTCACGTCGCCCTTGCGGGTGATGAAGTTGACCGTGCCGCCCGGGGCGTACGAGGCGAAGATCGAGGACGGGCCGCCGCGCACCACTTCGATGCGGTCGATGGTCTCGTCCAGGCGGAACGACTGGTCGGCGTTCAGATAGCCCAGGCCGCCGTCGTGCTGGATCGGCGCGCCGTCTTCCTGCAGGGCGATGGCCGAGAAGCCTTCCTGTGGGATGCCGCGGGCGCGGATGTTGGCGCTGGCCTCGCCGCCCGAGGCCTCGACCCAGAAGCCGGGCACCGACTTCAGCGCGTCGGCCACGCCCATCGGCGAGCGCAGGCGCAGGGTCTCTTCGTTCATGGTGGTGACGGCGTAGCTGGTCGCCAGGCGCGTACGGGCGTCCGAGCCGGCGCGCGAGGTGACGATCAGTTCCTCGACCGTGTCGGACGCGTCAGCGCCGGCCGAGGCGGCGTCCAAAGGGCCAGCGCCCCGCTGGCGCAGCGTGATGACCTGAGCGGTGGCCGAGGCGATCTCCAGGTCGCTGCCGTCGATCAGCTTGCGGACGGCGTCCTCGCGGCCGAAGGCGCCTTGCAGACCGCTTGTGCGATGCTTGGCGGCGACGTCGTAGGGGAACAGGATCTGCACGCCAGCCTGGCGCGAGAAAGCGTTCAGAGCCTGGGCGGTATCGCCGGCCGGGACGTTGAACTCCACCCGCGCGGCCGTCTGAGCTTGGGCAGCGGCCGGGACGACGGCGACCAGCGCCGTCGTGGCCAGAAGCATGCAAGCGCCCATGCGCGGCGCCCAAAACTGTCTCATGGTATTTCGCCCCGTTTGTCGTCGCCGAAAATCGGCGTCTCGCTCGGCAAGACGGGAGGGGCGGGGAAAACCTCTATCGAGATTTGAGAAGAATTCGTGACGGTCCGTCGCTTATGATCCGTAGACCGAAAGTCGTGCGCAAGGCGTCGAGGAAGGTTTCGGGGTTGTCGGTCAGGAAGCGGCCGCCCAGGCGCAGGGCGCCGACCTTGGGGTCTTCTATGACTAGCTTGCGGGTCAGGTAGCGATTGTACTCCTCGACCGCTTCGGTGAGCCGCTGACCTTCGAAAACGATTTCACCGCGACGCCAAGCCTGCACGGCCTGCACCTCGGCCTCTGGGGCCGCGACGACCGCGACGCCGGCCGCGGTGATCGCCAGGGTCTGGCGCGCGTCGGCGGCCGCCTCGACGGCGGCCTGGGTCTCGCCCGAAGCGGTCCTGATCGCCGCGCGGCCGGCCAGGACGATCAGGTCCAGGCCCGCGGGCCGCAGACGGGCGTTGAACTGGCCGGACGCCAGCCGCGCCAGGCCTTGCTGGGTGAACAATTCGAACGGCCGCAGGGCGTCCTGGGCGATGGTCAAGGCGACCTCGCCGCGCTCCAGCCACAGGCGGCGACGCTGGCGATCGAAGCGCCAGAGCACCTCGGTGTCGGTGTTCAGCTCGACCGAACTGCCGTCGGGCAGGGCCAGGGTGCGGCGCTCGCCCACGCCGGTGATGGTGCGGGCGCGCAGCAGGTGGTCGCGTCCCAGATAGGCCGCGGCGGAGAGCCCCGCCGCCAGGGCCAGACCGCCGCCGAGCCAGGCGCGGCGGGTCATGACCGGCCGCTTGCGGAGTTCGGCGTCGCGCAAGGCGTCCAGCTTGCTCCAGGCGGCGGCCACCTCGGCGAAGGCGGCGGCGCGGCGCGGATCGGCGTCGCGCCAGGCCTCGAACGCCTCGGGAGCCGCGCGGCCAGCGTCAAGACGCGCCAGCCATTCCGAAGCCTGGGCGATCAGCGCGTCTCTGTCTTGATCGCCGGTTTTCGCCATGTACTCGCTCGACTTCCGATCCTGCGGCCTTCGCTCGCGGCGAGGGACTTGGTCAAGAGCATCAGCCCCTTGGCCAGGTGCTTCTCAACCGTAGAGATGGACAAGCCCAGCCGAACCGCTATCTGGCCGGGCGAAAGGCCTTCCATTTTTCGCAAGGTGACCACGCGCCGGCATTGCTCGGGCAGGCGGTCGACCGCGTCGAGCACGCGCAGCAGCTCCTCGCGGGCGCTGGCCACGGCGTGCGCGTCCGGCGCCGGGTCGGGCAGCGCTTCCATCTCCAGCACCCCGATCTGGCGAATGCCCACCACCTTGGCCCGGCGGAACCGCTCGAAGGCCAGGTTGCGGATGATGGTCAGCACGAAGCGCTCGGGCGCCTCCAGCCGGCGCCAGTCGGGCAGGCCCAGCACCTTGGCATAGGCCTCCTGGACCAGATCCTCGGCGTCGGCCGGGTCGTTGGTCAGCTTGCGGGCATAGGCGCGGAAGGTCGGGGCGAACGGCAGCACCGCCTCGGCGAACCACTTGTCGATGTCACGTAGCCAGGCCATCGCGCCGCGTCCCGTCGCCGACGACCGCCGACTCCTCGGGACGCTGGACTAGCGGCGGGACGTGTCAGTTTGCTGACGGTTCGTCCGACTAGAATTGCGTCGGATAGGCCTTGGCCGTCTTGGCGTCGTTGTAGACCGCCCCCGGGCAGTCGACGGCGTAGCTGTTGGCGGTCTCGGCCAGATAGGGACCGCGACCGGCGTCGCCGTTCAGAGCGCGGCACGAGACGGCGGTCTTGTAGATGACCGCGCCGTCGCGGCTCAGGTCGTTCATGAAGATGTCGAAGGCCAGGTCCATCAGGCCGCGCGTGGCGGCCAGGCGGCGCGTGCGGCCGTTGAAGGTGGTGGTGATCTCGTCGCCGGCCGAGACGTCGCGGCTCACCGGCACGGGACCTGCGGCCGCGCCGGCCGCGCTGATCGCGCCGCCGGCCAGCATGGCCTCGAGATCCTGGAAGCGTCCGGCGGCGGTTCCGACGGCCAGGGCCGTGGCGAAGGCGGCGTCGAAGCCAGGCTCCGTGCGGGACGGGCCGCCGATCAGCCCGGCCTGGACCGCGCCGACCAGGCCGGCATAGGGCGCGTCGGCGATCGAGACGATCAGGTTCTGGTTGACGTAATAACCCAGCGCCACGCCGCCGATCGCGCCGCCGGGCAGGGCGAGCACTCGGTCCTTGGACGCGCCCAGCGGGCCGGCGATGGCGGCGCGGGCGATCTCGGGCGTCACGCCGGTCCAGCGCGCTTCGTAGGAGGCTTCGATGGTCTTCTCGCGGACCACCTCGCCCGTGCGCCAGCGCACCAGGCGGAAGGTGACGCGGGCCGAGGCCAGCTTGTCGCTGCCCAGCCAGACGTTGGGGCCGCGCAGCTCTTCGAAGCTGGTGTAGAGCATGTACTCGGCGTCGAGGCGGCTGGGGGCCAGCATCTCGGCGTGGCGCAGATGGTCGTTCAGGCTCTCGACGACCTGGATGCGGGTCGGGCGGGTGGTGATGACCGCGCCGCCGTCGAACCAGCGGAACTCGGGCGCGCCCTCGACGGCCTGGACGGCGACGTTGCGGTAGTAGGCTCGGGCTGGCGAGGCCTTGGCCACGGCCAGCGGCGGCATCGGCGGCTGACGCAGGGCGGCGACGTCGTCGCGGGTGGCGCAGGCGGCCAGCAGGCCGGCGCTGGCCAGCAGCGCGGCCAGGCGAATGGACTTGGTCGGCATCAATGCGCTCCCCCGAGAATTGGAGGGCACTATCGGGCTCAATTCTAAAGAGAGCTTGAAGCGGCCCGGCCCGATGCAAAAAGAACCCCTGCCGGATGGATCCGACAGGGGTGCTGCAGGCCTTGGGGAAGGTTCGCGACTAGAATTTGTAGTTCAGGCCCACCAGGAAGGTGCGGCCGTAGTTCTGGTAGTCGATGACCTGACGCGGATCGTTGTTCTGGTAGGTCACGAAGGGCTCGTTGGTCAGGTTGTTGACCTGGGCTAGCAGCGACAGGCCGTTCATCGGGCCGTCGCTGAAGGTGTAGCCGACCTGGCTGTCGACCACGGACTCGCCCTTGACCATCCGGTAGTTGCGGCCGTTGCCGAAGCCGGAGACCTCGCCCAGGAACTTCGAGCGATAGCGGTCGCTGACCCGGAACGAGAAGCCGTTCTTCTCATAGTAGACGGTCAGGTTGCCGACGGTCTTCGACAGGCCCGGGATCGGGGCGGTCTTGTCGCTGGGGTTGGGCTGGATCGAGCTGTCGGTGTACGAGGCGCTGAAGGTGGCGCCGAAGCCGTCCAGCATCGGGGTCAGCAACGCGCCCGGCAGCGAGGCGGCGAACTCGACGCCCTTGACCACGCCGCCCTTGCCGTTCTGCGGCGTCGTCACCAGGCCCTGGCGGGTCGCCGGCTCGGGGTTGCCGCCGGTCGGGAAGCCGGTGAAGTCGAACACGACGCTCTGATCGTAAACGTAGGTCTTCAGGTCCTTGTAGAAGGCGGCCAGCGAGATATAGGCCTGACGGCCGAAGTACTTTTCGTACGACACGTCGTAGGCGTCGGCGCGCCAGGGCTCGAGTTCGGGATTGCCGCCCGTGCCGCTCCACGGCGAGAAGTTGATGTTGGTGTTGTTGGCCTTGGCCGGATCGAAGCTGAAGGTCTTCGACGCGCGCATCTGGTCCATCCGCGGACGGGCCAGGGTGCGAGCGACGGCGAAGCGCAGGCTCTGCTCGTTGGGGAGCTGGAACCGCAGGTTCACGCTGGGCAGGAAGTCGACGTACTTCTTGCCGCCCGACAGGTTGGCGCGGGTCACGCCCGTCCCCGTGCCGCTGGCGCCCAGGGCGGTCGAGCTCTGGTCGGTGTGGACGATCTGGAAGCCGAAGTTGCCGGTGACCGGCACGCTGCCGACGGCGGCGTCGATATTGGCCTTCACATAGCCGATCGCGACCTTTTCCTCGACGTCCCAGCTCTTGACCAGCACGTCGGCGTTCGGGTTGCGGACCAGATCGTACGCGCCGCCCTTGATCAGCGCGAACGGGTCGTAGCTGACCATGCCCGGGATGCCGATGAAGGCCAGCGAGGTCGTGCCGACGATGGCCGACGACGGGATCGCGACGCTGGCGGGCGAGCCCTTCACGCGCAGGAACCATTCGTCGTTGACCAGCCCCTTGGAGCGTTCGCTGTAGTTGAAACCGACCTCGAACGACGACAGGCCGTCGTCCAGGGCGCGAGTGGCCGACAGGCGGATCGCCTTCAGCTCGTCCTCGATGGTCGGCTGGTTCAGATAGCCGTCCTGGCCGCCGGTGATGATGTCGCTGCCCCAGCCTTGCGGGCTGGTCAGCTTGATCAGGCTGGCGTCGGCGTAGTTCAGGGTCGATTTGAAGATCGCCACGCCGTCGTCGTTCATCGTGAACGTCATGTTGTCGGTGGCGCCCGTCCCCGAGCGGCCAGTGCCCGAATAGCTCTCGACGATCTGGTCGGTGCGTTCGACCTTGGAGTAGGACAGGTCGCTGACCAGGGTCCAGGCGTCGCCGACCTGAAGCTTGTTGTTCCAGCCGACCGACTTGATCGTGGCGTCACGATCGTTGCCGTCGTTGCGGACCACGCCCTTGACGCCGTTGAACGTCCCGCTGTTGACGAAGCCGCCCGAGGCCTGGGCGCCCGTCAGCGGCACACCGCCCCAGACCAGCGGCAGTTCGATGCCGCGCTGGATCTGGTGGTTCTTGAATTCCGAATAAAAGACGTCCAGCGACGAGGTGAAGTTGTCGGTGGGCGCGAATTCCAGGACGCCGATGACGCCGTCGCGCTTCAGCATGCTCGACTGCACGTACGGCTTGGCGCCGCCGATCACCAGGTTGCCGGCCGCGTCGGTGGGATAGCCCCAGGCGTTCCAGCGCTCGGCCTGATAAGGCGACTCCATGTGGGCGTAACCCAGGGCCAAGCCCAGCTTACCGTCCATGAACTGGTCGATGTACGAGATCGACAGGCGGTTGCCGTGCGCCTTGGTGCCGGCGTTCAGGGCGCCGATGTCGTTCCACTCGTAGCGAGCGCCGACCGCGAAGGCGCGCTTGCCGAAGGCCAGCGGTCGGACGGTGCGCATGTCGGCGGTGCCGGCCAGGCCCTGGCCGATCAGGCCGGCGTCCGGGGTCTTGTAGACCACGACGGCGCTCAGCAGTTCCGACGGATACTGGTCGAACTCGACGCCGCGGTTGTCGCCGGTCGAGACCTGCTCGCGGCCGTTCAGCAGGGCGGTGGTGAAGTCGGGGGCCAAGCCCCGGATCGAGATGACCTGCCCGCGGCCGTCGAGGCGCTGGGCGGTCAGGCCGGGGAGGCGGGCGATCGACTCGGCGATCGACACATCCGGCAGCTTGCCGATGTCTTCGGCCGAGACCGCCTCGACGATCGAGGTCGAGCTCTTCTTCAGCGTGATCGCGCCTTCGATGCCGCGACGGATGCCGGTGACGACGATCTCCTCGACCTTCGAGTCGTCCTGCGTGGCTGGAGCGGCGGTCTGCGCCTGAGCCGAACCGGTCACGGCGAACGCCAGCGCCAGGCCCGTGGCCCCGCCGGCCATCAGCCAGGCGCGACGGCGCGAAAATTGAGTGCTCATGAAGTCTCCCTCCCTGTCCGGCTCTGCGCTCTTGCAAACTTGCGATCGGGCCGTTGCTGCAAACTACCGCAAATTAACGGCGTGTAATCAACCCAAAAAATTGCAAATCGCTGATTGCGAGGGTGCGGAAATGCGCAAAATGGCCTCCGGTGTGGCTTCCTTGCGCCACATGGACATGCGAAATCGGCTGTTGGGCTATGCAAATCACGCCAAGTCGACGGATTGACAGCGCGTCATTGGTTCTGCAAATTCTTGCAAACAATTGCAATGGCGGCCCGGTGAATCGAGGCCGCCTTCGGGAGGGGAGCGATGTCGGCCTTGACGCCCTGGCGACGGACGCTGTTGGCCATGACGGCCTTAAGCGCGCTGAACATGGGCGCGCCGGCGACGGCCGCTTCCGCCGCTCCCGCGCCTTACCTGCAACGCAAGCCCCAGGACGAGGTGATCTACTTCGTCCTGCCCGACCGCTTCGAGAATGGCGACGCGGCCAACGACCACGGCGGCCTGAGGGGCGGTCCCCTGGTCGACGGCTTCGACCCGACGCGGGCGGGCTTCTATCATGGCGGCGACATCAAGGGCGTCACCAAGCGCCTGGACTACATCCAGGGCCTGGGCGCGACGGCCGTATGGCTGGCGCCGATCTTCACCAATCGCGCCGTGCAAGGCCCGCCGGGTCACGAGTCCGCGGCGCACCACGGCTACTGGATCACCGACTTCACCGACGTCGATCCGCATCTGGGAACCAGGGCCGACTTCAAGGCCCTGGTCGACGCGGCCCATGCCCGGGGCATGAAGGTCTACATGGACATCGTCGTGAACCACACGGCCGATGTCATCCAGTACAAGGAATGTCCGGACAGCCGCTGCGCCTATCGCGGCGTCGCCGACTACCCCTATGTCCGCAAGGGGGGCGTGGATGGCGCGCCGATCAACGACGGCTTCGACGGCAAGGACTTCAGCAAGCTCAAGCGGAGCGACTGGGCCTACACGCCGTTCGTCCCGGCGGGCCAGGAGCACGTCAAGAAACCGGACTGGCTGAACGACCCGATCTACTACCACAACCGCGGTGACAGCACCTTCGCCGGCGAGAGCTCGCTGCTGGGCGACTTCGCGACCCTGGACGATGTCTTCACCGAGAACCCGCGCGTGGTGGCGGGTTTCATCGAGGTCTACGGCGCCTGGATCGACCAGTTCGGCATCGACGGCTTCCGCATCGACACCGCCCGCCACGTGAACCCGGAGTTCTGGCAGGCCTTCGTTCCGGCCATGCTGGCCCGCGCCAAGGCCAAGGGGATCCCGAACTTCCACATCTTCGGCGAGGTGTTCGATCCCGATGTCGCCGCCCTGGCGCGCCACACCCGCGTGGACAAGCTGCCGGCGGTGCTGGACTTCGCCTTCCAGTCGGCCGCGACCGACGTCGCCATCGCGCGGAGCGGGACCGACCGCCTGGCCACGGTCTTCGCCGGCGACGCCGTTTACGAGGGCGGCGAGGCCACCGCGCGGCAGCTGCCGACCTTCCTCGGCAATCACGACATGGGACGGATCGGCTGGTTCGTGCTGAAAGCCAGGCCGGGGATCGGCGACGACGAGCTTCTGGCCCGCGTCGCCCTGGCCAACGCCCTGATGCTGACCGCGCGCGGCGCGCCGACGATCTACTACGGCGACGAGCAGGGCTTCACCGGCGACGGCGACTATTCCGACAGCCGCGAGGACATGTTCGAAAGCCAGGTCGCCAGCTACAACGACAATCGCTTGGTCGGCTCCAGCGCCAAGGGACCGTTCTCGGCGTTCAGGACGGACGGCGTCCTCTACCGGCGCATCGCCGAGCTTGCGAAGCTGCGCGTCGCCACGCCGGCCCTGCGCGACGGCCGTCAGGTGGTCCGCGCCGCCAGCGACAAGCCCGGCCTACTGGCGTTCTCGCGCCTTCTGGACAAGACCGAGGCGTTGGCCGTGTTCAATACGGGCGACAAGCCGATCAAGGCCAATGTCCCGGTCGAGGCGCGCTCCGTGGCCTGGCGGTCCCTGCACGGCGCCTGCGCCGCGACGGCTGGCGCGCCGGGCAGCTATTCCATCGAGCTAAAGCCGCTCGACTACATGATTTGCGTTTCCGAGGGACGATAGTGACAGTTGAAGTTCTTGTTCGGCCCGGTGTGGAGACGTCGATGAACGCCGAATGGTGGCGCGGCGCGGTCATCTATCAGGTCTATCCGCGCAGTTTCGCCGACTCGAACGGCGACGGCGTCGGCGACCTGCCGGGCGTCACGGCGCATCTGGATCACATCGCCTCGCTGGGCGTCGACGGGGTGTGGCTGTCGCCGTTCTTCACCTCGCCGATGAAGGATTTCGGCTACGACGTCTCGGACTATCGCGACGTCGATCCGATCTTCGGGACCCTGGCCGATTTCGACGCCCTGATCGCCAAGGCCCACGCGCTGGACCTGAAGATCATCATCGATCTCGTCTTCTCGCACACCTCGGACGAGCACCCGTGGTTCACGGAAAGCCGTCAGGACCGGACGAACGCCAAGGCCGACTGGTTCGTCTGGGCCGACGCCAAGCCGGACGGCAGCCCGCCCAGCAATTGGCAGTCGGTGTTCGGCGGCCCGGCCTGGACCTGGGACGCCCGCCGCGGCCAGTACTACATGCACAACTTCCTCAGCAGCCAGCCGCAGCTGAACCTGCACAATCCGGCGGTCCAGGAGGCGCTCCTAGCCGTCACCCAGTTCTGGATCGACAAGGGCGTGGACGGCTTCCGCTTCGACGCCATCAACTTCTCGATGCACGACCCGGCGTTCACCGACAATCCGCCACTGCCGCCGGGCGGTAAGCGCACGCGGCCGTTCGACTTCCAGGACAAGATCCACAACCAGAGCCACGCCGACATCCCGAAGTTCCTCAGCCGCCTGCGGGCGCTGACGGACGCGGCGGGCGGACGATTCTCGGTGGCCGAAGTGGGCGGCGACCATGCCGACCGCGAGATGAAGCTGTTCACGGCCGGAAACGACCGCCTGAACAGCGCCTACGGCTTCCTCTATCTCTACGCCGATAAGCTGACCGGCGACATGATCCCGCGCGGCGCGGACATGTGGCCCGGCGAAGACGGGGAGGGGTGGCCCTCTTGGACCTTCTCGAACCACGACGCCCCGCGCGCGGTGTCGCGCTGGGCCGAGGGCCGCGACCGCAAGGCCTTCGCCGAGATGTGCCTGCTGCTGCTGATGGGCCTGCGCGGCAACGTCTTCGTCTATCAGGGCGAGGAGCTGGGCCTGCCTCAGGCCAATGTGCCGTTCGAGCGCCTGCAGGATCCCGAAGCCATCGCCAACTGGCCCCAGACGCTGGGCCGCGACGGGGCCCGCACGCCGATGCCGTGGACGGCCCACGCGCTGAACGCCGGCTTCTCGGTGGTGGAGCCGTGGCTGCCGGTCGATCCCGAACACCAGGCGTTGGCGGTCGACGCGCAGGAGGCCGATCCGGCCTCGACCCTGCATGTCGCGCGTCGCCTGATCGGGCTGCGCAAAGCCTATGCCGCGTTGCGCACCGGCGCGATCAGCTTCGTGGACACCAACAGTCCGCTGCTGATCTTCCAGCGCGGGGAGGGGGCGGACGCGGTGCTGCTGGCCTTCAATCTCGGCCACGAGACGGTGACCTGGTCGCTGCCGGACGGCTGGGCGCTAGTGGATGGCGTCAACCTGGCCGGGGACGGTGAGATGCCGCCGTGCGCGGGGTTGATCGCGCGGCGCGCCTAGGCCGCCGGCTCGGCCGCGTGCCGCCCGCTTCGCTGCGGTAAGGCGATGATCAGCAAAGCGATCGCCGCGGCCAGCGCCGCCGAGGCGATCGGCCGGCTGAGCGCCAGGCCGCCATGGTCGCGGGGCTTGTCCAGGAAGTCTCCGACGGCCGCGCCGAGCGGTCGGGTCAGAATGAAGGCGATCCAGAAGAGGATGATCCGGCTGACCTGGGTCCTGAAATACAGCGCGGCGACGATCGCCAGCATACCGGCGAAGATCAGTGCGGCGCCGACATAGCCCAAGCCCGCCTGGTCTGCCGTCCAGTCGCCTAGGGCCGTCCCCAGCGTCTGGGAGAACGTGATCGTGATCCAATAGAAGATCTCGGCCCTGCGCGAATGGATGTCGTCCGCGTCGATCGCGCCGAGGGTCAATCGCCAGGCCGTCAGCGAGGTCGCCACGCAGGTCAGCAGCAGCAAGGAGCCGCCGGCGTAGCCGATCCCCAGCGAGCGCGTGGCGAAATCGGCCATGGTCGTGCCGGCCGTGGTCGAGGCGATGATCGTCGCCCAGTAGAGAAACGGGTGGAAGCGCCGCGCGGCGATCTGGCCGGCGGCCAGCGCCAGGAGCAGCGCGAGGAAGATGGCGGAACTGACGAGATAGCCGAACGCGAAGGTCATGCTCAGGGTGTCGCCGCCAGTCTCGCCCAGCGTCGTGGCCAGCACCTTGATGACCCAGAAGCCCAGCGTGACCGCCGGGACCTTGCTTACGGCTGCCTCGAGATCGGACTTGAGCATCATGAGTCTCTCACCCCAGGGGCGGTAGGGTGAGCCTTGTCCCGCGACGGATGCAAGATGAGGCTTCAGCCTCCACAGCTCTCCCGAATGATCAGATCCGTCGGCACGCGCTCGGACCGGCTGGCCCGTTCGCCGCTGTCGAGCAGCTTGGACACCATCAGCCGCCCGGCCTTGTTGGTGTCCTGAGCGATGGTCGAGAGCGCCGGGCTGGCGTAGCGGCTGAACGGCACGTTGTCGAAGCCCATGACCGAGACGTCGCCGGGCACGGACAGACCCGCGTGCTTCAGCGCCCGCATGGCGCCCAGCGCGATCAGGTCGGACGCGGCGACGACGCCGTCGAACTTGACGTCGTGGTGGATCAGGCTGTCGACGGCGGCCTCGGCGGACTCGACCTCGAAGTGGGCGGGCACGATCAGGTCGGGATCGACGCCCAGCTTGGCGTGCTCCAGCGCGTCGAGGTAACCGCGATGGCGCTGCATCGCCTCGGGGGCCTCGGTGTCGCCGAGGAAGACGATGCGCTTGCGGCCCAGGCGCTGCAGGTGGAGCGTGGCGCGGCGGCCGCCCATCACGTTGTCCGAGCCAACCGAGCAATAGTTCTGGTCCGGCAGCTGGGCGCCCCAGACCACGAAGCGATTCTCGGTCTCGGCCAGGCGATTGAAGGCCGCGTGCAGCGAGCTCTGGCCCAGGAAGATCACGCCCTCGGCCCGGCTGGTGGTCATGGCCGCCGACAAATCCTCGAAATTGGTCGGGGCGATATGGCTGAGGATCACGTCGCAGCCTCGTTCTCGGGCGGCCTCGCCGACGCCGGCCAGCAGCTCCAGGAAGAACGGATCCGACATGCTGCTGCCACGACCCTGAGGGCGAGGGGTGACAATGGCGATCGTCGCCTCGGCCCCGATCGGACCGGCGGGCATGTAGCGGCGGAACGGATAGTCCATCTCGCGCGCCAGCTTCCAGATCAGCTGCTTGGTGCGCTTGTTGACGGCCGGGCTGTCGTTGAGGGCCCGCGACGCGGTCGAGATCGAGACGCCCGCCAGCTTGGCCAGGTCCTCCAGTCGCGTCGCCCCCTTGGTCACCTTGTGAGTCCCCGCCCTAGGTTGTCGTTGCAAAGATTTCTGCAAACTTTTTCAGTCGCCCATAAGGCGCCGTTCGGCCAGGTTTGCAAGCGGCGTGGGGTGAAAAATCAGCGCTGAAAACTCTTGCAAAGATTCGCGATGACCTCGCCGCGCTATCGAGCGTCCGTTGGCCGTCATCAAAGGAAGGTCCAGTCGATAACGCCAATCAGGCATGGATTTATCGTTGCGCCCCGCTGCGGCGCGTGCGCAAATGCGTGCTGCGTCAGTTTATGAAAAAACTTGCGAACCAGCCGGGGCAACCGGCGGTCGGAGCGGGGCGGAGGATCCATGGCCAGGCAGAGGCTGAAGTTCCTGCAGATCTGGAACATGTGCTTTGGCTTCTTCGGAATCCAGATCGGTTTCGGCCTGCAGAACGCCAACACCAGCCGCATCTTCCAGACCCTCGGCGTCGACGTGAACCACCTGGCGATCCTGTGGATCGCCGCGCCGGCCACGGGCCTGCTCGTCCAGCCGATCATCGGCCATCTCAGCGACAAGACCTGGGGGCGTCTGGGCCGACGGCGGCCGTACTTCTTCTGGGGCGCGATCCTCACCACCCTGGCGCTGTTCGTGATGCCGAACGCGCCGGCGCTGTGGGTGGCGGCCGGCGCGCTCTGGCTGATGGACGCCTCGATCAACATCACCATGGAGCCGTTTCGAGCTTTCGTCGGCGACAACCTGCCCGATGAGCAGCGGGCCGCCGGCTACGCCATGCAGAGCTTCTTCATCGGCCTGGGCGCGGTGCTGGCGTCGGCCCTGCCGTGGATGCTGACCAACTGGCTGCACGTGTCGAACACCGCGCCGGCGGGCCAGATCCCCGACGCGGTGCGCATCGCCTTCTACGCCGGCGGCGCGGGCCTTCTGCTGTCGGTGCTGTGGACCGTCTTCACGACCCAGGAATACAGCCCCGACCAGCTGGAAGCCTTCGAGACCGCCGAACGCGCCGAAAGCGGCTACCAGCCGCACGAAGAGCCTGAACCCTCGGTCAACGCCTATTTCGGCCTGGCCGCCGGCGGCCTGCTGGGCGGCGCGGCCCTGGCCCTGGTCGTCTGGGGCGCGAAGCTGGAGAAGGAACTCTACGTCCTGGCCGGCCTGCTGGCCGTGTTCGGCGCGGCCGGGATCGTCGGGGTGCGCCTCAAGCGGCGCGGCGCGACCCGGAACGGCTTTTCCGAGGTGCTGGAGGACTTCTTCCGCATGCCCCGGACCATGCGCCAGCTTGCGGTGGTGCAGTTTTTCTCGTGGTTCGGCCTGTTCGCCATGTGGATCTACACCACCCCGGCCGTGGCCACGGTCCATTTCCACGCCACCGACGCAGCGTCCAAGGCCTACAACACGGGCGCGGACTGGGTCGGCGTGCTGTTCGCCGTCTACAACGGCGTCGCGGCCCTGGCGGCGCTGGTCATCCCGCTGATGGTCCAGGCCACCAACCGCCGGATCAGCCACGCCGTCTGCCTGGGACTTGGCGCGCTGGGCCTGCTCTCGTTCCTGTTGATCCGCGAGCCCGGCCTGTTGTGGATCGGCATGATCGGCGTCGGCTTCGCCTGGAGCTCGATCCTGTCGGCCCCGTATTCGATCCTGGCAGGAGCCCTGCCGGCGCGGAAGATGGGCGTCTATATGGGCATCTTCAATTTCTTCATCGTCATCCCGCAGCTCTTGGCGGCGACGGTGCTGGGCCTGCTGCTGAAGACCTTCTTCGGCGGCCAGGCGATCTTCGCCCTCGTGCTGGGCGCGGCCTCGTTCGCGATCGCCGCCGCGGCGACCTTCGTGGTCGAGGACAAGCGCTGATGGATCGGCGTCTTTTCCTCGCGCTCTCGGCCGCGGGCCTGGCCACGACCGCCCGCGCCGACGTCTTTATCGGCCGCGTCGTCCACTACGAGAGCATGACATCCAAGCACGTCGATCCGCGTAAGGTCAGCGTCTGGTTGCCGCCAGGCTACGACGCCGGGCAAGGGCGCTACAGCGTCCTCTACATGCACGACGGCCAGAACCTGTTCGACCCGGCCACCGCGCCGTTCGGCGAATGGGGCGTCGACGAGGTGCTGTCGGGCATGATGCTGCGCGACGAGGTCCCGCCGACCATCGTGGTCGGGGTCTGGAACACCAAGAAGCGCTACAGCGAATACGCCCCGACCGATCTGTTCGACACCGTCCGGCACCCGACCCGCGGCGGCCTCGCGGCCGAGACCCACTTCCCGCTGCAGGGCGACGACTACCTGTCGTTCCTGTGCGACGAGCTGAAGCCGTTCATCGACAAGACCTATCGCACGCGACCGCAGCGCCGGTTCACGTCGACCATGGGCTCCAGCATGGGCGGGCTGATCTCGTTCTATGCCGGCATGAAGCGGCCGGACGTGTTCGGTCAGGTCGGCTGCGTGTCGATCCATTGGCCGCTGGGCGTCGGCAACGCGGGCGGCGTGCCCGCCGACGTCTGGAAGGCCGACATCTTCCAGGCCCTGTCCGACTATCTCGGCAAGCGTCTGCCGCGCGCCGGAAGCCGGAACGCTTGCCGCTGGTACTTCGACGGCGGCACGGTCGGGCTCGACGCGGCCTATGCGCCGTACCAGGCCCACGTCGACGCGCTCTACGCCGCCAAGGGCTATGTCCAGGGCCGCGACATCCTCAGCCGCTCGTATCCCGGCGCGACCCACAACGAGGCCGCCTGGCGGGCGCGCCTGCCCATTCCCCTGAAATTCCTGCTCGCGCCCGACGGCGCGAAAGTCTGACGAGGCCGTATCCATGACGACCCTGAAAACCCTCGCCCTGGCCTCTGCCGCCATGCTCGCCGCCGGCGCCGCGCCACACGGAGCTCAAGCCGCGCCGACCACCTGGGCCTATTCCGCCAAGACCGGCGTCGGCGCGTCGTACGAGGCCTATGTCGACGGGGTCTACAAGGCCGGCGGCAAGACCGGGGCGGTGTCCAAGGTCTGGTTCTCGATCGCCGACGGCGTGCTGACCGAGACCATGTACGGCCTGATCCACGAGGCCCAGATCAAGCAGATGCGCATCGCGGTGCAGACCGCGACCGGCCTGGCGGTCGAGGGCGCGGACACCACGTCCAAGACCGAATATCTGCACGTCGACGCCGCCGGCCGGCCGCTGTCTCCAGCTTATAAGATCACCACCACCGACAAGCAGGGCCGCTTCGTCATCGAGAAGCGGATCTTCACCGATCCCGACCGCAACGCCCTTTTCGTGCGCGTGACGGTCAAGGCGCTGAAGGGCCCGGTGACCCCGACCCTGGTGCTGGAGCCACACATGGCCAACACCGGCGGCGGCGACGCCGGCGCGGCCTCGACCACCGCCCTGACCGCCTTCGAGGGCAGGGCATTCCTGAGCCTGAAGGGGTCCAAGCCGTTCGCCAAGGCGTCGGCCAGCATCCTGAAGGACGGCGACGCCCTGGCCGGCCTGAAGGCCGCGACGACCTCCGCCAAGGGCGCGATCGTCCTAGCCGGCCAACTGCCCACCGTGGCCAAGGAAGCGACCTTCGATTTCGCCATCGGCTTCGGTCCAAACGCCAAGACCGCCGACGGGGCGGCCGCGGCCTCGTTGAAGACCGGCTATGCCGAGGTGCTGGCGCGCTACAACGGCGAGGGCGCGCGGGTGGGCTGGGAGGACTATCTGGCGTCGCTGACCGAGCTGCCGCGCTTGCGCGAAGCGTCCGAGGACGGCGGCAAGCTGGTCCAGGCCTCGGCCCTGATGCTGAAGGTCCAGGAGGATCGCACCCACGCCGGCGCCCTGATCGCCTCGCTGTCGAACCCCTGGGGCGACACGGTCGACGCCACCCAGTCCTCGACCGGCTACAAGGCCGTGTGGCCGCGCGACTTCTACCAGTGCGCCATGGCGCTGGCGGCGCTGGGCGACAAGCAGACGCCGCTGGCCGCCTTCCACTACCTGCCGACCGTGCAGGTCGGACCCAAAACGCCCGGCAACAAGGGCGACGGCGGCTGGTTCCTGCAGAAGTCGCACGTCGACGGCACGCCCGAATGGGTCGGCGTCCAGCTGGACCAGACAGCCATGCCGATCATGCTGGGCTGGAAGCTCTGGAAGCTGGGCTGGCTGCCCGAGGCCGAGCTGAAGGCCTATTACGGCACGATGCTGAAGCCCGCCGCCGACTTCCTGGTCAGGGGCGGCAAGGTCGATCTGGGCTGGAACCACAACACCGTCACCCCGCCGTTCACCCAGCAGGAGCGCTGGGAAGAGCAGGGCGGCTATTCGCCCTCGACGACCGCCGCCGTGATCGCGGGCCTGGTCGTCGCCGGCGACGTCGCCGAGGCGGCGGGTGACAAGGCCTCGGCGGAACTCTACCGCAAGACCGCCGACGACTATTCGAGCAAGGTCGAGGCCCGCATGGTCACGACCAAGGGATCGCTCGGCGACGGCCACTACTATCTGCGCCTCAACAGCGACCAGGACCCCGACAACAAGAGCACGGTCGAGAAACGCAACGGCCAGCAGGCCGTCCCCGAGGACAGGATGCTGGACGCCGGCTTCCTGGAGCTGGTCCGCTACGGCGTGCGCCGCGCCGATGATCCGGCCATCGTCGCGACCCTGCCCAAGCTGGACGACGAGGCGATGGAGGACCTCTACCGCGTCCGCTACAGCTTCAAGTTCCCCGGCGTGGACGGGACCTTCCCCGGCTGGCGGCGCTACGGCGTCGACGGCTATGGCGAGGACACCAAGACCGGCGCCAACTACGGCGCGGGCGGCCAGATGGCGCCGGGGCAGCGCGGCCGGGTGTGGCCCATCTTCACCGGCGAACGCGGTCACTATGAGCTGGCCCTGGCTAGCCTCTCGGGCAAGCCGGACGCCGCCGCGCTGAAGAAGATCCGCGACACCTACGTCAAGGCGATCGAGCTGTTCGCCAATGAAGGCCTGCTAATCCCTGAGCAGGTCTGGGATGGCGTCGGCCAGCAGAGTGCTCACGGCTATGCGCGCGGCGAGGGCACCGACTCCGCCACGCCCCTGGCCTGGAGTCACGCCGAATACGTCAAGCTGCTGCGCTCGGTCAGCGACGGCCAGGTCTGGGACAACTATGCGCCCGTGAAGGCCCGCTTTTCGCGGTGAGGTAGGCGCTTCCTGCGCGCGGATTGTCGCAGGTCCGCGTCGCCACGGCGTAGTTAACGGCCGCTTAGGACTCGGTCGCGAGAGATTGGTTAACCGCCATCCTCGCGGCCGGAGACCTTTGAAATGGCTGCCTTCCGTCGATTGACCATCGCCTGGAAACTGATCCTGGTGGCGGGTTTGGCGATCGGCCTGCTGCTCATCGGCGCGGCCGTCGCGGTGTCGTCGCACACCAGCGCGATCGTGTCCGGCCTGACCAACCGCTATGCGGGCGCGGTCGCCGACGACGCGATCCAGAGCGTCCAGGCCGACCTTGGCAAAGTCCAGTCGACAGCGCGGTCCATGGCCGTCTCGATCGGCGCGGCCCACGAGGCCGGCATGACCGACCGCGCGACCGTCGTCGGCATGCTGAAGCCCAACGCCGAGTCCTCGGACATGGTGCTGGGCAGCTGGTTCATGGCCAAGGACTTCGACGGCAAGGACGCCGAGTTCGCGGGCAAGGTCGAGACGGGCTCGAACAAGGCCGGCGCCTTCACGCCCTACTGGGTGCACGACGGCGCCAAGGTGATCTTCGAGCCGCTGAACGGGACCGACGACTTCGCCGAGGCCTATTTCACCGTGCCGCAGCAGACCGGCAAGGCGGCGATCGTCGAACCCTATCCCTACACCGTGGCCGGCAAGACGGTGATGATGACCTCGGTCGTCTATCCGGTCACCTCGAGCGGCCGGTTCGTCGGCGTGGCGGGCCTGGACCTGGCGTTGGACAGCGTCTCCAAGAGCCTGGGCGCCTTGAAGCCGCTGGGCGGCGGCCGGGTGATGCTGCTGTCTCAGGCCGGCAAGTGGGTGGCCCACCCGGACCCGGCCAAGCGTATGCAGGCCTACGGCGACGTCGGCGCCGGCGAACTGCAAAGTGTCCTGGCTGGCGGCGCGTCCGTCGAGGTCAAGGGCGTGGTCGCCAATGGCGTGCCGATGGCCCGCATCATTCGCCCCGTGCCGATCCCGGCCCTGAACACCACCTGGGCCCTGGTGATGGACGTTCCGGTGGCCGCCATCACCGGTCCGGCCGACCGTCTGGCCAAGATCCTGTTCGTCGGCGGCTTGGTGATCACCGCCGCCGTGCTGGCCGCCCTGTTCTTCGCCAGCGCCGCCCTGGTCAAGCAACCCCTGACCGGCCTGACCCGCAGCGTCGACAAGCTGAGCGCCGGCCGCTATGACGAGGCCGTGCCCGGCGTCGACGGCGGCGACGAGATCGGCGCCATCGCCCGCGCCCTCGACGGCTTCCGCCACGACCTGGCCGACGGCCAGCGCCGCCGGGCCGAGCAGGAGGCCGAGCGCACCGCCGCCGAGATCGAACGCCAGCACCACGCCGAGGAGGCGCAAGCCTTCGCCGCCGCCCAGGCCAAGGCCGTGGCCAGCCTCGGCGAGGGCATGGAGCGTCTGGCCGACGGCGACCTGATCTGGCGCATGCGCGAGGAGGCCTTCACTGGCGACTCCGCCAAGATGCCGCGCGACTTCAACGCCGCCGTCGAAAGCCTGCAGGCGACCATGGCCGGCATCCTCAACGCCGCCCGCAGCATCCGCGGCGGCTGCGCCGAGATCAGCCACGCCGCCGACGACCTGTCCCAGCGTACGGAGCGCCAGGCCGCCGGCCTGGAGCAGACCGCCGCCGCCCTCGACCAGATCACCGCCACGGTGAAGCGCAGTTCGGAAGGCGCCGAGCGGGCCCGCCAGGTCACAATCAGCGCCAAGGCCGCCGCCGAGCGCAGCGGCGCGGTCGTTCAGGAAGCCGTCCAGGCCATGGGCGGCATCGAGAAGTCCTCGCAGTCGATCACCCAAATCATCGGCGTCATCGACGAGATCGCCTTCCAGACCAACCTGCTGGCCCTCAACGCCGGCGTTGAGGCCGCGCGGGCCGGCGAGGCGGGCCGAGGCTTCGCGGTCGTCGCCCAGGAGGTGCGGGCCCTGGCCCAGCGCTCGGCCGACGCCGCCAAGGAGATCAAGACCCTGATCAGCGCCTCGACCCAACAGGTCGGCAAGGGCGTCAAGCTGGTCGGCGAAACCGGCGACACCCTGCGCGAGATCCTGGTCCAGGTGGCCGAGATCAACGAGCTGGTCGGCGAGATCGCCTCGTCCTCGAAGGAGCAGGCCGTCGGCCTGGCCGAGGTGAACCAGGCCGTGAACCAGATGGACCAGGTCACCCAGCAGAACGCCGCCATGGTCGAACAGTCGACGGCCGCCAGCCACGCCCTCTCCACTGAGGCCGCCGAACTGGAACGCCTGATTGCTCGCTTCCAGGTGGGCGCCGAGGCGCGCGAGATGCCGGCCCGCGTGGAGCGCCGTCCGGCGGCCCCGGCCCCGCGTCCCGTCGCGGCCCCGACACGGGAAAGCTTCCGGCAGCGGTATGTGCAAGGCTCCAGCGCGCTGAAGGTCGCGCCGGGATCGCGGCCCGGGGAGTGGGAGGAGTTCTAGGCGTCGCCGTCGCTAGGTCGCGGCAACCCCATCCGAAGACGGAGTCCTCTCGCATCCTTCGCCAGCCGCGCTATATCCCCGCCATGGCCGAAGCGTTCAACGACATCACCCTCTCCGCCGACAAGGCGACCCGCTATGCCGAGGTCGCCGACGAGATCGCGTCCGTGCTGGACGGCGAGCCCAACGTCACCGCCCGCATGGCGACGGTGGCCTCGATGCTGGCCAACAGCTTCGACCACTATTTCTGGACCGGCTTCTACGTCGTCGATCCCGCCAAGGATCGCGAGTTGGTGGTCGGGCCCTATCAGGGCACCCTGGGCTGTTTGCGCATCGCCTACGGACGCGGCGTCTGTGGCGCGGCGGCGGCGACGGGGCAGACCCAGCTGGTGCCGGACGTCCACGCCTTTCCGGGTCACATCGCCTGCGACAGCCGCTCGCGGAGCGAGATCGTCGTGCCGGTCTTCGGCCCCGATGGCCAATTGATCGCCGTGTTCGACGTCGATTCCGACAAGCCCGCCGCGTTCGATCGCGTCGATCAGGAATGGCTGGAGAAGATCCTCAAGACGACGTTTGCATAGGCCGGCGGGCCGTTCGTCGGATTCCCCACACATGGCCCGCTGATTGCAGGCCTTGGTCCATCTTTCCCTAACCCGAGCCGGAGTAGGACAGGTGGACATGCTGGACGTCGAGACCCTTCACCCGAGCCTGCTGAGCGCCGACGAGGCGGCGTTGTGGCGGAGTCTCGCCGGTGCGCAGGCGGGGTTCGCCAATCCACTGATGGGGCCTGACTTCGCGCAAGCCGTTGGAAAGGTTCGTGAAGACGCACGCGTCGCGGTGGTCCGTCGCGCGGGTCAGACGCTGGGCTTCCTGCCCTATCACCGTCGGCCCGGCGGCCTGGCGCGGCCGATCGGCTCGCCGCTGTCCGACTATCACGGCCTGGTCAGCCGTCCCGATGCGGGACTGAAGGTGGAAGACATTCTGCGCGCCGCCGACATCTCGGTGTTCCGCTACACCGGCCTGATCGATCCGCACCGTCTGTTCCCGGCTTCGCCCGAGACCGACCGCACGGCCTATGTCATCGATCTGAACGGCACGACCGCCGAGGCCTATCTCGAGGCGATCCGCGCCGAGAGCCCCAAGAAGATCAAGAACTACCGCCGGCTGGACAACAAGCTGGGCCGCGAGGTCGGGCCGGTGCGCCTGGTCGCCGGCGACATGTCGCGCGAGGCCTTCAACCTGCTGATCGACTGGAAGCGCGACCAACTGGCCCGCACCGGTGGCCACGACTTTCTGCGCGCCGACTGGACGCGCGAACTGATGGCCGATCTGTTCGTGCGCCGCGACGGCGACTTCCGAGGCCTGATGATCAACCTCTATGCCGGCGACGCGCTGGTGGGCGGTCACTTCGGCATCCGGCAGGGCGCGGTCTATCACCCGTGGATCGCCTCGACGAACCCGGAGCACGCGGCCTGGTCGCCGGGCCAGATCTTCTTCCTGCGCGCCATCGCGGCCATGCCGGAGCTGGGCCTGACCCGCTACGACCTCGGCCCGGGCCACGACCACTACAAGCGGGCCTACGGCCTGAACACCGTGACGATCGGGGAGGGGGCCGCGACGGCCGCCAGCCTGGGCGGACGCATGGCCCATTCCATGGAAAGCGTCTGGAACCTGGCCGGCGCCCATGGCGAGGGCGCGCTGGGCCGCTTGCGGCGGCGGATGGACGCTATCGCCAGCACAGAGCTGACCATGGGCGGTCGCGTGCGCGACTTCGTCGAGGCCGTGGCCTCGCGGGCGCATCGCCGCCAGGGGGATCATCCGGAGGCCTGATGGCGCGCGTGACGATCATGATCCCGACCCAGCGACGTCCGGACGGCTTGGCCGTCGCGGCGCGTTCGGTGTTCGCCCAGACCGGCGTCGACCGGGCCGAGCTGGAACTGGTGATCGTCGACAACGACCAGATCCCGTCGGCCAAGCCCGTCGTCGATGACCTGGCCAAGGTCGCGCCCTTCCCGGTTCTGTATATCCACGAGCCGCGTCCAGGCGTCGCCAATGCCCGCAACGCCGGCATGGCCAAGGCCACGGGCGAGCTGATCGCCTTCCTGGACGACGACGAGGAGGCGCCGGCCGGCTGGCTGTCGGCCCTGATGGCCGCCCGCGAGCGCTTCAACGCCGATGTGGTGTTCGGTCCCGTCAAGGCTCGCGCGCCCGATCACATCGTCGAACATCGCGACTATCTGGAGCGCTTCTTCTCGCGCGAAGGACCCGTCGAGGCCCAGATCCTGGACCGCCACTACGGCTGCGGCGACAGCCTGATCCGCCGGGCGGCCCTGCCAGACCCGGTCGCGCCGTTCAGCGCCGAGCGCAACCACATTGGCGGCGAGGACGACATGCTGTTCGGCCATATGGGCGCGGCCGGCGCGCGCTTCGCCTGGGAGCCGGCCGCCTGGGTCTGGGAAGATCCCGTTCCGTCGCGCCTGAACCTTTCCTACACCCTGGCTCGCGCCTTCGCGTACGGCCAGGGGCCGAGCTCGCACTGCGCCGCCGCCGCGCCCGCCGACTATCTGGGCGTCGCCCGCTGGATGGTCATCGGCGTCGGCCAGGCCTTGGCCTTCGGCGTGGTCGCCGGCTTCAAATGGCTGACCCGGGCGGGCGACCGCGCCGAATGGCTGGACCGCGCCGCGCGCGGCCTGGGCAAGACCTTCTGGTGGGGCCCCTTCAAGATCCAATTCTACGGGAGGACCGCGTGAGCGTGATCACCGACTGGACGGCGGACAAGGCCAAGGCCTTCGGCCGCGAGAACCTGATGTTCAAGCACGCCCTGCACGAGCGTTCGATGTTCAATGACGAGGGCCTGGCGCGGCTGCTGGATCTCTATCCGCGCGACAAGCTGGGCGTCTTCACCATGGGCGAGGATCCCAAGGCCTGGACGACCTGGCGCAAGGGCTCGGCGGGGAACCTGACTGGCGACCAGTTGCTGGAGGCCGCCAAGACGGGCCGCATCTGGCTGAACCTGCGCCAGACCAACGATCACGTGCCGGAATACGCCGCCCTCAGCGACGAGATCTTCGCCGACAAGGAGGCCCACGTGCCGGGTCTGCGCACGTTCAAGCGCGACGTCGGCATGCTGATCAGCAGCGCCAACGCCCAGGTCTTCTACCACCTCGACGTGCCGCTGGTGTCGCTGTGGCAGATCCGCGGCCAGAAGAAGGTCTGGGTCTATCCGGTGGCCGATCCCTATGTCGGCGATCTGGCCCTGGAGAAGATCGTGCTGCGCGAGACCGCCGAACAGTTCGCGTTCGAGCCCGCCTGGGACGCCGGCGCGCAAGCCGTCGAGCTGACGCCCGGGAACATGGTCACCTGGAAACAGAACGCCCCGCACCGGATCGAGAACGGCCCGATGCTGAATGTCTCGATCTCGATCGAATTCATGACCCCGCCGGCCCTGCTGCGGGCCAATGTCATCTACGCCAATGGCGTGCTACGCCGCCGCCTGGGCGCCAAGCCGCGCATCCAGGACGGCTTCGGACCGACGGCCCTGGGCAAGCTGGCCGTGGCGCGCGGGGCCAAGGCCTTGGGCCTGCAGACGCCGCACGTGCGCCACCTGCCGGTCACCTTTGGTCTGGATGCGAGCCGGCCGGGGGTTTTGGTCGAGCCGCCGCACGCCTGATCTTGCCCGTCGCCGCGCTTTGCCTCACTGCTTAGACAATGAGTAAAGCCGTGACGATCGAACTGGGGGAGGGCGCCGAACACGACGCCCGGGCTCTGCGCAATGCTTTCGGGTGCTTCACGACTGGGGTGACCGTGATCACCACGGTCTGCGAGGACGGCCGCAAGGTTGGGCTGACCGCCAACTCGTTCACCTCGGTGTCGCTGGACCCGCCGTTGGCCCTGGTCTGCGTCGACCTGAAGTCGGCCAGCCTGCCGACCCTGGACACGGCCGGCCGCTGGGCGGTCAATGTCCTGCACGCCGAGCACCAGCAGCTGGCCCGCCAGTTCGTGCAGAAGGACACCGATCGTTTCGCCGGCATCGACACCGAGACCTGGGTCACGGGCGTGCCGATCCTGCCCAACTGCATGGCCAATTTCGAGTGTGAGACCCACCACGCCTTCGACGCCGGCGACCACCGGGTCTATGTCGGGCGAGTGGTGAAGCTGCGCTACGACCCCGACCACGAGCCGCTGGTCTATCTGCAGGGCCGGTTCCGCAGGGTCCATGTCGACGCCGACTAGACTGTCATCCCGGCCGAAGCACAGCGTAGAGCCGGGATCGCGGCAAGCGCCGGTATTTCTGGCGGTCCCGGGTCTTCGCCCGGGATGACAACGCGGTTGGTGGAATTTTGCTGGATACGCGCTGGTGCGCGGATGCTATTGACGCGCAAAACAGCGTTAGGGAGCGCATCATGCGAGACATCGCCCATTTCGTGAACGGTCAGACCCTGACCGGTTCCTCCGGCCGCTTCGGCGACGTCTTCAATCCCAACACGGGCGAGGTCCAGGCCCGCGTCCAGTTCGCGACCGACGCCGAGCTCGACGCCGCCGTCCAGCACGCCGCCAAGGCCCAGATCGGCTGGGCCCAGACCAATCCCCAGCGCCGCGCCCGGGTGATGTTCGAGTTCAAGCGCCTGATCGAGCGCGACATGAACGTCCTGGCCGAGATCCTGTCGTCGGAGCACGGCAAGGTCATCGCCGACAGCAAGGGCGACATCCAGCGCGGTCTGGAAGTCATCGAGTTCGCCTGCGGCATCCCGCATATCCTGAAGGGCGAATATACCGAGGGCGCGGGTCCCGGCATCGACGTCTATTCGATGCGCCAGCCGCTGGGCGTCTGCGCGGGCATCACCCCGTTCAACTTCCCGGCCATGATTCCGATGTGGATGTTCGGCATCAGCATCGCCGTCGGCAACACCTTCATCCTCAAGCCGTCGGAGAAGGATCCGACGGTTCCGGTCAAGCTGGCCGAGCTGATGATGGAGGCCGGGGCGCCGGCTGGCGTGCTGAACGTGGTGCACGGCGACAAGAGCGCCGTCGACGCCATCTTGACCCATCCGGACATCAAGGCCGTCAGCTTCGTCGGCAGCTCCGACATCGCCCACTACGTCTACCAGACGGGCACGGCGCACGGGAAACGCGTCCAGGCCATGGGCGGCGCCAAGAACCACGGCATCGTCCTGCCCGACGCCGACCTCGACCAGGTGGTCAAGGACCTGTCGGGCGCGGCCTTCGGCTCGGCCGGCGAACGCTGCATGGCGCTGCCGGTCGTCGTGCCGGTCGGCCAAAGGACGGCGGACGAACTGCGCGAGCGCATGGTCGCCGAGATCGGCTCGCTAAAGGTCGGGATCTCCACCGACGCCGACGCCCACTATGGCCCGGTGGTCTCCAGCCAGCACCGCGCCAAGATCGCCGACTACATCCGCATCGGCCAGGAAGAGGGCGCCGAACTGGTGGTCGACGGCCGCGACTTCAGCCTGCAAGGCTATGAGAAGGGCTTCTTCATCGGCCCGTCGCTGTTCGACGGCGTCAAGAAGGGCATGAAGACCTATCAGGAAGAGATCTTCGGCCCGGTGCTGCAGATGGTTCGCGCCGAGAGCTTCGAGGAGGCCCTGGCCCTGCCGTCCGAGCACCAGTACGGCAACGGCGTCGCCATCTTCACCCGCAACGGCCGCGCGGCGCGCGAGTTCGCGGCGCGGGTCAATGTCGGCATGGTCGGCATCAACGTGCCGATCCCGGTGCCGGTCGCCTACCATACCTTTGGCGGCTGGAAGCGCTCGGCGTTCGGCGACACCAACCAGCATGGCGTCGAGGGCGTGAAGTTCTACACCAAGGTCAAGACGGTGACCGCCCGCTGGCCGGAAGGCGACGTGGGCGACAGCAGCTTCGTCATCCCGACGATGAAATAAGCGCGGAGGCGGCGATGAGCGGTCTGGTTCGACGATCCTTCCTGTCCCTCGCCGCCGCCGGGCTCCTGGCCGGCGCCGCGCGCGCCCAGACCAAGGCCGAGCTCGCGGCGGTCGGCCAGTACGGCGACAAGGCCGCGCCGCTGACCGTGTTCGAGAAGGACGGGGCGCTGTTCGTCGATGGGGCTGGGCTGTCGTCGGCGCGCCTGACGCCCTCGGGTGGCGGCCGCTATGCGATCGCCGGCGGCGGCGAGCTGGTCCTGGAGAAGGGCGCGGTGCGCCTGAACGGAACCTCGCTGGCCTGGCATGACTTCGGGGCCGAGGCCCAGGAGGCCATCCATAAGGCCGTCCGCGCCGATCCGGTCGCGCTACGCCAACGCGCCCTGGCCGCCACGCCGCCGGTCGAGACCGAGGAGCATCTGCCGGCCGACCTGGTCGATCTGACGACCGTCGACCCGCGCATCAAGCTCGACATCCGCTATGCCGGGTCGAACAACTTCATGGGCATCCCGCTGTATGAGCGCGCGGCCGCCTACATGCAGCGCCCGGCCGCCGAGGCCGTCGGCCGCGCCCAGAAGGTGCTGGCGGAGAAGGGCTATGGCCTCTTGATCCACGACGCCTATCGACCCTGGTTCGTGACGTGGATGTTCTGGGAGGCGACGCCGCCCGAGGACCACGCCTTCGTCGCCGACCCCGCCAAGGGCTCGCGCCACAACCGCGGCTGCGCGGTCGACCTGACGCTGTACGACCTGAAGACCGGCAAGCCGGTCGAGATGCCCAGCCGCTACGACGAGTTCTCGGGCCGCGCCTATGCCGACTTCGTGGGCGGCACGAGCGCGCAGCGGGCCCGGCGGGCGGTGCTGCGCCAGGCGATGGAGGCCGAGGGCTTCGCGGTCTACACCGAGGAGTGGTGGCACTTCGACTACAAGGACTGGAAGCGCTACGGGATCGGGACCAGGACCTTTACCGAACTGGCGGCTCGAAGCTGATCACCGCCCAACCGTAAGACCGGATCCGCCAGCCGCCGGCCTCGCGCGCCTGCACGAACGTCCAGCCGCCCAGTTCCTTGAAGGAAACCCCGTCACGCACGCCGGTCCAGTGGGTCGGCAAGGTGAAGTGGACGATGTCGTCCGTGAGGCCGAAGTCCTGCGGCGGGCCGAAGGCGTGGCGCAGGTCGGCGATCGCGCCGACGTGGCTGGCCATCAGGGCGCGCCAGTGGGCGAGGCCGGCCTGGCCGGTGAACACGTGTGGCGGGAAGTTCTCGAGGATGGTGATGTCGCCGGTCGAGAAGACGTGGTCGAGGTGGGAGCCGTCGGCGGTCTCGAGGAAGCGGGCCAGGGCCTCGGGGGCGACCATCATCGCGGCGTCGGGGGCGGTCATAGTCATCTCACGCCAGCCTTTGCCTTGCCGTCACGGACAAGCCTTCGCTACGATCGGAAGGCGATCATGTCCATGAGCTTCAAGGCGTCATGTCCGGCCGCGCCCAGTTGGGTGTTGTCGAAGACGCACCACGCCTCGCCACTCGTCTGGGCCTTCAGCTTTTCGGCCAAGGCGGCGAGGCTCGTTTCTTCATAGGCCGAGCGGTACATCACGGGCGAGCCGTGCAGACGGTAATAGGTGAGCCCACCCCAGCCTCCTGGCTCGGCGGCTTCGGGAACCTTCGCCGGATCGGCCGCGACACGAGCCACTTCGAACGTCGTGAGCACCGCCGCCGCCTCGGACGAAAACCAAGTCGCGTGGCGCGGCTCCAGCACGGTCGGTGCGTCGGTGCGTCTACGCCATGTCTTGAGAAACGCCTCGACGGTCGCCGGATCGAAGGTCAGGCTGGGCGGCAGTTGCACCAGCAACGGACCGCGCTTATCGGCCAAGCCGTCGGTCTCTTCCAGAAACCGCTCCAGCGGATCGTCGATCGCCACCAGCCGCTGCTCGTGTGTGATCGTCTTGGGGACCTTCACCGCGAACTTGAAGTCCGGCGGCGTGCTGGCGGCCCAGCGTTCGTACGTCTTGCGCTGGTGAGGGCGGTAGAAAGATGTGTTGATTTCGGTGGCGTTGAGGCGCGCCGCGTAGCGTTGCAGTCCCGTCCCCTCGACCGGGAACGCATCGGCGACGCGATAGAGGCTCCAGCCGGCCGTCCCGAGGCGAATATCCATTCCCACTCAGCGCGCGAGACCGCTTGCGGGTTCAGCCTCGCGGCCGCCAGGTCAGCACGTCGGCGCTGTGGCCGACGCCGGCCTTGGCGCACATCTGCTTGACCGGGCACGCGCCGCACTTGGGCCCTTCGTGAGGGCACAGCATCTGGCCCAGTCCTCGCTTCATCAGCCAGTGCAGTTCGAACAGGTCGTCGGCCGTCCACGCGTCCGGCGCCTGGCCCATCAGCGTGTGATAGGTGTGGGTGCTGTCGCCGGCCCCGACCAGGCCGATCCGCTTGGCGACGCGATCGACGTGGGTGTCGACGACCAGGGCCCGCATCGCCAGGTCGCTGAAGTTCAGCACGCAGGCGGCGACCTTGACCCCGACCCCAGGCAGAGCCTGCAGCGCCCAGCGCGCCTGGTCGACCTCAAGGCCCTTCAGGTGGTTTAGCGACAGCCAGCCGACCTTGTCCTCGATCATCCTGAGGGCGGTGGTCAGGTGGCGGGCCTTGTCGCCCGGGAAGGTGACGTCGTCGATCAGCCGCGCCACCGCCGCGACTGGTGCGCGGGCCAGGTCCTCCCAACACTTGAATTCGGCCCGCAGGCGTAGGAAGGCAGCCCACGAGACGGCATCCAGCGTCCGGCCGCTGATCGACGACTTGACCAGTTGCGAGATCGGATCCATCCGCGCCGCCGGTCGCTGCGGACCGAACTCGCAGAGCAGGGCGTCGCGGACACTCTCCAGCGGGGACCGGGCCAGACCTAAGGACAGCTGCATGGGAACTCGCCGCGCCAGAACATAATGAGAACATTATGCGGCGCGGATTAGTTTGTCCACAGTCCCGGCTCGACGCGCTTCGCGCTTGCCGGGATGACAGTTTTTATCGCCGGTAACGCCCCCAGAGCGCCGTCACCCGGCGACGCAGGCGCTGGAAAGCCACGCGGACCGGTGTCGGCGCCAGATGCGGGGCGGGGCGTTCCTCTTCCGGAAGCTCGACTCCGGCGAAGCGGGCGATCAGGTCGCGCAGCGCGGGCTCCTGTACGACCAGAGCGGCCTCGACCGGCGTCATCCATTCCAGCGTCCGCTGGCCCTTCTCGGGCCAGGTGTCGTGCTCGCCGGTCACCCGCAGCGGAAAGACGTCGACCTTGACCAGCCGCGCCGCGCCGCTCTTCAGCTTCTTGAGATACTCGTACTCGCCGATCGCGGTCTCGGCGATCACGCCGTCGAGGCCCGCCTCCTCATAGGCTTCCTGGGCGGCGGCGGCGAAGTTGGTCTTGTCCTTCATCGGCCAGCCCTTGGGGATCACCCAGCGGCGGGTCTCGCGAGAGGAAACCAGCAGGATGCGCAGGGCCTCGCCCTCGCCCCGCCACGGCAGGGCGGCGACCTGGCGGCGCTTGCCGCCAGCCTTGCGGCCTTCCTGCTTTCCCCCAGCGTCGGTCACTTCATCCAGAACCCGAGATAATAGAACAACGCCGCCGTCAGCGCCGCCGCCGGCAAGGTGACGATCCAGGCGATGACGATGTCCTTGGCGACGCCCCAGCGCACGGCCGAGACCCGGCGCGAAGCGCCGACGCCGACAATAGCGCCCGTGATCGTGTGAGTCGTCGAGACCGGAACGCCGATATGGGTCGCCAAAAACAGCGTGATCGCGCCGCCGGTCTCGGCGCAGAAGCCCTGCATCGGGGTTAGGCGGGTGATCTTGCTGCCCATGGTATGAACAATGCGCCAGCCGCCGAACAGGGTCCCCAGGCCCATGGCGGTCTGACAGGCCAGCACCACCCAGAACGGGATCTCGCCGGCTTTCTCCGTGGCGCCATGGGCGAACAGCAAGGCGGCGATGATGCCCATGGTCTTTTGGGCGTCGTTGCCGCCGTGGCCCAGGCTGTACAGCGCGGCCGAGACGAACTGCAGCTTGCGGAACACCCGGTCGGCGAAGAACGGCGAGCTCTTCACGAAGGTCCACGAGACGATCAGCACGAGAACGAGCGCCAGCAGGAAGCCCATGGTCGGCGAGACCACGATGCCCGCGGCGGTCTTGCCCAGGCCCGCCCATTGAATGGCGCCGAGGCCGCCGACCTTGGCGGTCGCCGCGCCGACCAGGCCGCCGATCAGGGCGTGCGAGCTGGACGAGGGGATGCCCGCCCACCAGGTCAACAGGTTCCAGCTGATCGCGCCCATCAGGGCCGCGAAGATCAAGCGGTCGCTGATCACGTGCGGGTCGACAATGCCCGAGCCGACCATCTTGGCCACGTGCAGGCCGAAGAACAGGAAGGCGATGAAGTTGAAGAACGCCGCCCACAGCACCGCCCAGCGGGCGGACAGCACCCTCGTCGAGACGATCGTGGCGATCGAGTTGGCGGCGTCGTGCAGGCCGTTCAGGAAGTCGAACGCCAGGGCGACGACGACCAGGAAGACCAGGATCAGGAACGTGGCGTCCACGGGACTCAGACCTGCTCGACGACGATGCCGCTGATGCGGTTGGCCACGTCCTCGAAGCGATCCATCACCTTCTCGAGATGGCTGTAGATGTCGACACCGACGATGAAGGCCATCGGGTCGCCGGTGCGATGGGCCAGGAACAGGTCCTTGCGGCCCTGGTCGTACATCCGGTCGGACTGTTCCTCGATCTCGGTGATCTTCACCGCGATCTCGCTGAGCTTGTGGGCGTTGAGGCGCATCTTCGGCAGCAGGCTCACGGCCTCTTCCGTCAGCTTGGCGGCCTCGACGATGACCCGGGCCATCTCGCGCATCTGCGGCTCGAAGGTCCTGACCTCGAACAGGCTGACGACCTTGGCGGTCTTGCGCATCTGGTCGATGGCGTCGTCCAGCGAAGTGGTCAGGTCCTGGATGTCGCTGCGGTCGAACGGCGTGATGAAGGTGCGGCGCACGGCGATCATCACCTGGCGGGTGACCTCGTCGGCCTCCTCCTCGTGCTGGTCGACGCGGGCGCTGGCGGCCGCGACCGCGTCGCCGCCGGCGGTCATGTCGTGCAGCGCCTGCGCGCCCGCGACCAGGGTCCGCGCATGGGCGGAGAACAGGTCGAAGAAGGCGTCTTCCTTCGGCATGATGGCCTTGAACAAGCCCAGCATTTTGCTTCTTTCCTTCGTGCGACGCGGTGAGGAGGCCCCATACGCGAGGCGAGAAATCCGTGCGGAACGATGTCCGTCCGTGAACGGATCGCCGCGCGGCGCACGGGAACCACGGAAGGATTTGGCCGTCAAATCCTATCTGTGAAAGTTATGTGACGGCTCTCGCTTTCCCTCGGACCTTGCGGCAAGCATTGCCTTCGCGCCGGGATGCTCCATCTGGAGGGAAACAGGCGCGCAGGGATGGAGTCGCGTTCATGGCTTTCACGCTGACCATCAACGGGGAGACCCGCACGGCCGACGTCGAGGGCGACACGCCCTTGCTGTGGGTGCTGCGCGACACACTGGGCCTGGTCGGGGCCAAGTACGGCTGCGGCGCGGCCTTGTGCGGGGCCTGCACGGTGCATCTGGACGGCGTCCCGGTGCGCGCCTGCGTCACGCCGGTCCAGCGGGTCGGCAAGAAGGCGGTGACCACGATCGAGGGCGTCGGCAAGACGCCGGTCGGGGCCAAGGTCCAGGAGGCCTGGAAGGCCATCGACGTCCCGCAGTGCGGCTATTGCCAGGCCGGGCAGATCATGTCGGCCACGGCGCTGCTGACCGCCAAGCCCAAGCCGACGGACGCGGACATCGACGCGGCCATGAACGGCAACCTGTGCCGCTGCGCGACCTACATCCGCATCAAGAAGGCGATCAAGGTCGCCGCCGGCCAGGTGAAGGCGTGACCATGGCCGACCTGCTCGAAAAGCCCTCGCGTCGCCTGTTCCTGCAAGCCGGCGCGGCCGCCGGCGGCGGGCTGCTGCTGTCGTTCAACCTGCCGGGCGCGGTTCGGGCGGCGGGGGCGCCGGCCGGGGCCGCCCTCAACGCCTTCGTCCGTATCGCGCCGGACGGGATCGTCACCATCGCCGCCAAGCGTCCCGAGATCGGGCAGGGCATGAAGACCGCCCTGCCGATGATGATCGCCGAGGAACTGGACGTCGACTGGGCCAAGGTCCGCGTCGAGCAGGCCCCTGTCGACGCCAAGATCTATGGCGAGCAGTCGGCTGGCGGCTCGACCTCGACTCCTGACGAGTGGGAGCCGACCCGCCAGGTCGGGGCCGTGGGCCGCGCCCTGCTGATCCAGGCCGCCGCCCAGCGCTGGGACGTCCCGGCCGCGGGCCTGGTCACCGAGCCTGGCGTCGTCGTCGATCCGGCCGGCAAGCGCCGCATCGCCTATGGCGAGCTGGTCGAGGCCGCCGCCAAGCTGACCCCGCCCGATCCCGGCGCCGTGCCGCTGAAGGATCCCAAGACCTACCGCATCGTCGGCAAGGCCCACGGACAGTCCGACAACCCGGCGATCGTCACCGGTCAGTCGCTGTTCGGCATCGACGTGCGCCTGCCCGGCATGCTGTACGCCACTTTCCTGAAGGCCCCCGTGTTCGCGGCCAAGGTCGACAAGGTCGACCTCGCGCCCGCCAAGGCCGTGAAGGGCGTCCGCGACGCCTTTATCGTCGAGGGCGGGACCGCGCTGGAAGGCTTGCTGCCCGGCGTGGCCGTGGTGGCCGACAGCTGGTGGGCGGCGCGCAAGGGGCGCAACGCCCTGGAGGTGAGCTGGGCCGACCACCCGACCGCCGCCCAGAGTACGGCCGCCTTCGCCGCCAAGGCCGCCGAGCTGGCCAGGCAGCCGCCCCAACGCACCCTGCGCAAGGACGGCGATGTCGACGCGGCCCTGAAGAGCGCGGCCAAGGTCGTGACGGCGTCCTACGACTATCCGTTCATCGCCCACGCCACCCTGGAGCCGCAGAACTGCACCGCCTCGTGGAAGGACGGCAAGGTCGAGATCTGGGCTCCGGCCCAGAACCCCGAGGACGGCCGCGAACTGGTCGCCAAGACCCTGGGGATCAGCCAGGACGACGTCACCATCCACTTCACCCGTAGCGGCGGCGGCTTCGGCCGGCGGCTGATGAACGACTTCATGGTCGAGGCGGCATGGATCTCGAAGGTGGTCGGCGCGCCGGTGAAGCTGCTGTGGACCCGCGAGGACGACACCCAGCACGACTTCTTCCGTCCGGCCGGCTGGCACCATCTGAGCGCCGGCCTGGACGCCAACGGCGACCTGGTCGCCTGGCGCAACCACTTCGTCAGCTTCGGTCCCGAGAAGGGCTTCGTCCGGGCCGGCAACATCAGCGGCAATCAGTTCCCGGCCCGCGCCGTGGCCAACTATGCGCAGGACGTCTCGGTCATGCCGCTGGGCGTGCCGACCGGCTGGCTGCGCGCGCCGGGCAACAACGCCATCGGCTGGGTCCTGCAGAGCTTCATCGACGAACTGGCCGTGGCCGCCGGCGAGGATCCGGTCGCCTTCCGTCGCCGCCTGCTGGGCGAGCCTCGCCTGCTGGGCGAACCGGGCAAGGGCGACAGCGTCCACACCGGCCGCCTGCGCGGCGTGCTGGACCGCGCCGCCGAAATGGCCGGCTGGGGGCGCAAGGTTCCGAAGGGAACGGGCTTGGGGATCGCCGTCCACTACAGCCACCAGGGCTATGTGGCGGTGGCGGTCGAGGCCTCGGTCGGCGAGGGCCCAATGGGAGCGGGGAGAGCGCCCAAGGTCCACAAGGCCTGGGCCGCCGTCGATGTCGGCCGCCAGATCGTCAATCCCAGCGGCGCCGAGCAACAGGTGCAGGGCTCGGTCCTCGACGCCATCGGCGCCACGCTGCGCCAGAGGATCACCTTCGAGAACGGGTCGGCCGTCGAGAGCAATTTCGGCGACTTCCCGCTGCTGCGGATGGCCGAGGCGCCGCCGGTCGAGGTGGCCTTCGTGCTGTCGGACAACAAGCCGACGGGCCTGGGCGAGCCGGCCTATCCGCCGACCCCGCCGGCCCTGTGCAACGCTCTCTACGCCGCCACCGGCAGGCGCATCCGCACCTTGCCGATCGGCGACCAACTGGCCTGATTTCGAAACGGCGTGCTAGGAGCGTGAACACACGTTTCTAGCAGAGCCTTTCCATGTCCCAGGTCACCGTCGTCAGCCACCCGCTTGTCCAGCACAAGCTGACCAAGATGCGGGACAAGACGACCTCGACGAAGACCTTCCGCGCCCTGATGCGCGAGGTCGCGACCCTGATCTGCTACGAGATCACCCGCGACCTGCCGATGGACCCGGTCGAGATCGAGACCCCGGTCGCCCCGACCACGGCCTACGAGATCGCCGGCAAGAAGCTGGTGTTCGCCCCGATCCTGCGCGCGGGCCTGGGCATGTGCGAAGGCATGCTGGACCTGGTCCCCTCGGCCCGCGTGGCCCACATCGGCCTCTATCGCGACCACGATACGCTGGAGGCCGTCGAGTATTACTTCAAGGCGCCCGAGGACATTTCCGGCCGCCTGGTCATCGTGGTTGATCCGATGCTGGCCACGGGCCACTCGGCCATCGCCGCCATCTCCCGTCTGAAACACTACGGTGTCACGAACCTGCGCTTCGTCTGCCTGTTGGCCGCCCAGCCCGGTGTCGAGGCGCTGCAGGCCGCGCATCCGGACGTGCCGATCTGGACGGCGGCGGTCGACGCCAAGCTGAACGAGCACGGCTACATCGTGCCGGGGCTGGGCGATGCCGGCGACCGGACGTTCGGGACGCGGTAGGAACCCGCGGCAACCCCTTAGTCCGCCAAAGCCTTCACGAATGCCTTCACCACGGTCGCCGAATTGTCCGACGCCAGGGCCATGAAGGTGTGCATCTCGTTCGCCCCCGCGCCGCCGCCGGCCAGGTCCGAGAGGCTGCGGAAGGCGATGAACGGGGTCTTGTTGACCAGGGCGACGTGGGCGACGGCGGCGCTTTCCATGTCCACGACCCGGGCCTCGAACGTGGCGCGCAGATATTTGCGGTAGGCGGCGTTGTCGAGGAACACCGGGGCCGAGACGCCATTGCCGCCGACGACGACCTTGGGCGGGTGGACCAGACACTTGTCGGCGGCGCAGCGCTGCAGGGCGACCTCGGCGGCGACCTTGCGGGCGGTGGCCAGCAGGGCCGGATCGGCCGGGAACCAGAGGCGGGCCGGCGTGCCGAGGGCGTCGCCGGGCATGTGGATGCCGCGCGGATAGATCATGCCGAAATTGGCCAGCGACGTGGTGCGGATGCTGGGCGCGACGTCGAAGCCCTTGTCGGTCTCGCGGGCGAAGGCGCTCTCCAGGTTCTGCGCCCATTGGTCGGCGACCACGACGTCGCCGATGTCCAGTCCCTCATCGACCCCGCCGGCGATGCCCGAGAAGACGATGCGGGTGATGTTGAAGCGGTCCAGCGCCATCTGCGTGGTCATGGCCGCGTTGACCATCGAGACGCCGCTCAGGAACACCACCACCGGCTTGCCCTCGAGCTGGCCGGTCGTGAAGGTCACCCCGTGGACATCGAAGGTCTTTGGCTCGCGGGTCGCCGCGTTCAGGGCGCCGATCTCCGGTGGGAAGGCCGAGATGACGGCGACGCGGGGCGTCTCGTCCAGCTTCTGAGCCAGGGCGGGAGAGACGACGAGGAACAGGCAGGCCAGAACGAGGGCGGGCAGACGCATGGCGACTCCTTGGAAAGCGGCCTGGGGAGGGCGACTCGGCTTGCTTAACCGCCACGCGGTCTCGGCCCAAGCGGCGAGATGCGCGCGAAGGTCAGCTTGGTGATCAAGGACACAGCGCGGGCGGTCTCGGGTTGCTAAGTGACGGATCACTGGCAAAGGTGGACGACGATGGACGACCGCTCAGACCTACGCGACCGCCTTGGCGAATTGGCCGCCGCGCTGGGGCTGGGTCTGGTCGTGTTCGTCCTGGCCTACCTCTGCATCGACCTGCCGCGGCGTTTCGGCCACAACGCGCCGATCTGGCTGGCCAACGCCGTCGTCCTGACGGCCCTGTTGCGCACCGAGACCCGGCGCTGGCCGCTGCTGATCGCCGGGGCGGCGACCGGCACCTTCCTGGCCAGCCTCTATCTCAAGGCCAGGCTGGGCGTGGCGGCCGGCCTGATGGTCGCCAACGTCGTCGAATATCTGTTCTGCGCCTGGGCGCTGCGAAGGACCGTCGGGCCGACGATCGTCATCGGCCAACCGCGCGACCTGGGCCTGCTGGCGCTGTTCGGCGTGTGTGGGCCGCTGATCTCCGCCGCCATCTCCACGGCGACCTTCGCGGCCCTGGGCTGGGGCGCCCTGCCGATGAGGGCGATGAGTTGGATCCTGTCCAACGCCCTGGGCCTGATGGCGCTGGTCCCTTGCCTACTGGCCCTGAGCCAGGCGCGCGACCTGCTGGCCGAGCGACCTCTGACCCGGCGCGGCTGGCTGGCCCTGGCGGCGCTGGACGCGGCCGCCTTGCTGGTGTTCGGCCAGAGCCGCTATCCGCTGCTGTTCCTGCTGCCGCCGGTCCTGGCCTTCGTCGCCCTGGAGCTGGAAGTGCTGGGCGCGGCGATCGGCGTGGCCATGGTCGGCGCGGTGGCGGTGGTGTTCACCGCCCTGGGTTCTGGCCCCATTGGCCTGATTGGCGGCGACCTGACCGAGCGGGCCCTGATCCTGCAGCTCTTCCTGGTGGTGGCCATCTTTTCGGCCCTGCCACTGGCGTCGACCAGCGCGCAGCGTCGTCGCCTGAAAGTCCAGGCCGAGGAAGCGGCCCAGGTGAAAGCCGAGTTTCTGGCCAACATGTCCCACGAACTGCGCACGCCGCTGACCGCCGTGCTGGGCTTCACCCAGCTGGTCGAGAACCAGCCCGAGCTCAGCGACGAGACCCGCGCCTATGTCCAGCGGGTGGCCAATGCCGGCAAGGCGCTGCGGGCGACGGTCAACGACATTCTCGACTTCTCCAAGCTCGAAGCCGGTCAGGTCGACATCAAGCCGCAGCCGATGTCGCCCGCCGAGCTGGCGCGCGAGGTCGTCGAACTGTTCGCGGCTCAGGCGCGCGACAAGGGCGTGATGCTGCGGGTCTCGGACGGGGAGACCCTGCCGCCGCTGGTGGAGGCCGATCCCGACCGCCTGCGCCAGATTCTGCTGAACCTGATCGGCAACGCGGTGAAGTTCACCGACAGCGGGGCGGTGATCGTCACCGCGCGGTTCGAGACCCGAACCCAGCGTCTGGCGTTCGAGGTCTCCGACACCGGCCCCGGCGTCGCGGCCGACCAGGCGGGGCAGCTGTTCCAGCGTTTCTCGCAGGTCGATGGCGCGTCGAGCCGCAAGTATGGCGGCACGGGTCTGGGCTTGGCGATCTGCAAGGGGCTGGTCGACGCCATGGGCGGCGAGATCGGCGTCGAAAGCGAGGCGGGGGCGGGCTCGCGCTTCTGGTTCGAGATTCCGGCCCGCCTGGCTCAGGCCGTCGCCGAGGACCATGCGCCCCAGACGCCGATCGGCTTGCCGGAGGGCTGCCGCGTCCTGGTGGTCGACGACAACGCCGCCAACCGGCACCTGGTCCGCGCCATCCTCGGCCCGTTCGGCGTCGACCTGGTCGAGGCGTCGGACGGCGACGAAGCGATCGTCGAGGCCGAGGGCCAGGCCTTCGACGTCATCCTGATGGACCTGCGCATGCCGCGGGTCGACGGGCGTGTCGCGGCGACCCGCATCCGCGACGGGCAGGGACCCAACCGCCGGCGGCCGATTCTGGTGTTCTCGGCCGACGCCTTGGCGCTGCCGGCCGACGACCTGTTCGACGGCCACGTGGCCAAGCCCCTGTCCGCCCTCGGATTGATCGAAGCGATGGCGACGGCGATCGGCGAGCAGGAAACCTTGTCGCCGGCGGTCTGAAAACGTGGCGGGCGTTTGACGCCTTAACCATCTTGGGCTTCATACCCCTCGAACAGTGTTCGCCGCCGAGTGGCCCAGGGCTTTTTTGCAATCGATGTCCAAGCGCGTTCCCCTGATCTATGTGGCCGATGACGACGAACCGACGCTCGAACTGATCGAGGCGTTCCTGACCCGCGATGGCCTGGAGGTCGTGGGCTTTCCCGCCGCGGACCGGCTGATCGCCGCGATCCCGGTGCGCCGTCCCGACGCGATCCTGTTGGATGTGCGCATCCCCGGACAGAGCGGCCTCGACGCCCTGAAGGCGCTCAAGGAATCCGAGGCCGCCGACATCCCGGTTCTGATGCTGACCGGTGACGGGCGCCTGGACCGTATCGTCCAGGCCATGCAGCTGGGCGCCAAGGGCTATGTGATGAAGCCGTTCGACGGCCCCAAGCTGGTCGGCGAGGTGCGGGCGATGCTGAGGCCAGCCTAGTTGATCAGCGAGCGGAACCAGGCCAGGACCTCGTCCCACCAGGCCAGGAAGTTCTCGAACAGGCTGGGACCCTTGGACGGCGGCGCGGGCTTGGCCTCGACGGGGACGAACCAGCTGGGCGCGGCCGGTGGGGCGCAGTTCATCCGCATGCCGACACCCTTCAGATAGCCGCGCCGCACGCCGCCGGACTCGATGGCCTTGCGCACCGCCTTGTCGTGCTTCGCCGCGCCGGTCAGCTTGCGGATCCAGCCCCGGAACGGCAGCACGTCCTGCGTCGTGTCGCGAACCCCGGCCACGCCGACGCCGTACGCCGCGTCGGCGACCTTCTTGCCTTTCGAGCGCGCGTCGGGCGGCGGGGCCTCGTCGAGGTCGGGACCCAATGCCGCGTCCAGCCGGCCGATCTCGGCGGCGATCGGCTCGCAGCGGGTCAGGCCGGTCATGTCATAGGGATCGGCGACCGCGCGCAGCAGCACCGGCGGGATGGCCTTCCGCTTGAGGTTCAGGTCTTCCAACGGCGCGGTGGCCGCGTCGCGGAAAGTGTCATGCGCCTGCATCTCGCCAGGGTCGGTCTGCGCCAGAGCCGGGCCGGCGGTCAGCAGCAGGAGCAGGGCGGGGATCGCGCGCATCAGGGCCTCCGCACCACTTGTCCGCCCTTCATCACGAAGACGACGGCCTTGGTCGCCTCGATCGCCTGGGTCGGATCGCCGATCACCGCCACGATGTCGGCCAGGTAGCCGGGCTTCAGCTGGCCGAGGTCGCTGGCGCGGCCCAGCACCTTGGCGTCGACGGCCGTCGCGGCCAGCAGGGCCTGGACCGGGGTCATGCCTTCCTTGACCAGCCAGACCAGCTCGCGGGCGTTGTCGCCATGCCGGAAGACGCCGACGTCGCTGCCCATGCCGATGGTGACGCCGTTCTTCACCGCCAGCTTGAAGGCGCGCTCGGCGTTGGTCATGGCCGCGGTCGGCGGGGTCTGGCCGGCGACATAGCCGCCGAAATAGGTCGATGTGCTCTCGACCGCCGTCAGAGTCGGGAAGAAGACGACGCCCTTCTCGGCCATCAGCTTGAAGGTGGCGTCGCTGCCGCCATAGCCGTGCTCGATGGTGTCGACCCCGGCCAGAACCGCCCGGCGCATGCCCTCGTCGCTGGAGGCGTGGGCCGAGACCGGGCGGCCGCCGGAATGGGCGGTGTCGACCAGGGCCTTCAGCTCCTCGATCGAGAAGGTCGGCTGGGTGGAGCCGTCGGGGCCGACCCGGTAGTCGGCATAGACCTTGATCCAGTCGGCGCCGGCGCCGGCCTGCTCGCGCACGGCCTTGATCACCTCGGGAACGCCGCTGGCTTCCTGGGCGCCCTGGGGCAGGTCGGCCTCGGGATTGTAGTTCTTGCGGGCCGGGCCATAGGCGCCGGTGGCCACGATCGCCTTGGTCGCCACGAACAGGCGCGGGCCCGGGATCAGGCCGTCGTTGATCGCCTTCCTCAGCGGGACATCGGCCGCGCCGACGCCCTCGGTCCCGAGGTCGCGCAAGGTGGTGAAGCCCGCCTCCAGCGTCGCCTTGGCCTGCACCGCCGCGCGCAGGGTGCGGTAGGTCGGCGTCTCCTTCAGCACCTGATCGTCCCACAGGGTCTCGTTGTACGGATGCAGGAACAGATGGCTGTGCAGGTCCATCAGGCCCGGGATCACCGTCGCGCCCGGCAGGTCGATGATCTCGGCGTCTGGCGTCGCCACCTGGGCGGCGGGACCGACGGCGGCGATCTTGCCGTCCTTGACCAGCACGGCCCAGCCCTCGCGCGGCGGACCGGCGTTCTCGGCCGTCCAGACCCTGGCCGGCTTGATCAGGATCGGCGGGGCCGCGACAGCCAGGCCGGGCGCCAGGATCAGGGCGAGGGCGGTGAGAAGGCAGCGCATGGGACGACTCGCGATGGAACGCCGCCAGCTAAGCCGAAAACCGCCTCAAGCGCCAAAGCGCAGATGGATCAGGGGATAGGGCCGGCCCTGGCCGTCGGTCGCCGACCAGCCCGTGCGTTCGAAGCCCATGTGCTCATAGAAGCCCACGGCCTGGACGTTCTGCTCGTTGACGTCGGTGGTCAGCATCGGGTGAACGGCCAAGGCGTAGTCGATCATCATCGCGCCGACGCCGGCTCCGCGATGCTCGGGGTCGATGAACAACGCATGCATGTGGCCGTTGTCGATCAGCATGAAGCCCAGGGCGCGGTCGCGATCGTCCACGGCCAGCATCAGCGGCGCGGTCGGCAGGAAGTCCTGGACCTCGCGACCGATGGCGGCGCGGTCCTCGAGCGTGAGGAAGTCGTGGGTGGCGTCGACGGCGGCGGCCCAGATCTCGACGACACGGTCGCCGTCGGCCGGGCGGGAAGGGCGGAGCCTGATCATCGACGCGCTTTAGCCCGCGGCGGCCTCCCGCGCCAGCCGGGCGCAGACCTCGGCGGTGTGGGCGTCGGCGGGGAAGGCGCACTCGATCCGCAGCTCGTCCAGGGTGACGTCGCGCGGCGCGGCGAAGGTGGTGATGGTCTCGAAGAACCGCAGGTCTCCCAGATCGCTGCGGAAGACCAGGTTCAGCACCGGCGCGGGCTCGGTCTCGACGTCTCGGAAGCGCCAGCGCGCCGGCACGTCGGGATAGGCCAGCACCTCGTCCAGCAGGGCCTGGGCGGTCTTGTCGGACGGGGCGGCGGCGATGTCGGCGTGCAGGTGGCGCAGGAACTTCTGGGCGACCTCGGGCCAGTTGACGATCACGGCGCGGAAGTCGTCGGGATCGAACACCTGGCGCAGCAGGTTGCTGTGCGGGCTCTGCTTGCCGCGCATCAGCAGGGCGTTGACCCGCTGGGCGGCGGCGTTGGCCATCAGCACGTCGAAGTGGCGGTTGATCACGAAGGCGGGATAGGGCTCCTGGTGGGCGACGATCAGCTCGATCGCCTCGCGCATCCGCTCCAGGGCGGGGGTGACCAGGGTGTTCTCGGAATATTGCGGCGCGTAGCCGGCGGCCAGCAGCAGCGTGTTGCGCTCGCGCAGCGGCATGGCCAGGGCGTCGGCCAGGCGGAACAGGGTGTCGCGGCTGGGCTGGGCCTTGCCGGTCTCGACGCAGCTGAGGTGGCGGGTCGAGACCCCAGTCTCCAGCGACAGATCCAGCTGGCTTAGCCGCCGCGCGGCCCGCCACTCGCGCAACAGGGCGCCGACCGGGGGATGGGCGCTCTTGCTCCGCGTCGCTTGGCGCCGCGCCGCGTTGGGGGAGTTGATGTCCATTCGTCGAGCGTCCCATCCCTACGTCGATCATGGCCGATCGCGCCTTTGAGGGGGATATGGGGTCCAGCTACGCCGTTGCGACGGGGCGACGACACGAGAAACGAAAAAGGCCGGGGATCGCGCCCCGGCCTTTCCGTCGATCGGCGTGTGGCCGGATCAGATTTCCTGGTTGTACTTGCCGACGCGGTCGCCCAGGCGCGGCTTCACTTCCTGGTGGAACAGGGCGCGCATGTCGTCTTCCGACTGGGTGCTCTCAACCACGACGACCACCTCGGGCTTGTTCGACGAGGCGCGGACCAGGACCCACGAGCCGTCTTCGAGGTGGACGCGCACGCCGTTTACCGTGATCACCTCGGTGATCTTGCGGCCCAGGATCGAACCGCCGGCGGCGAACAGGTCCTCGTATTCCTTCACCACCTCGGCGACGACCCCGTATTTCTTTTCGTCGTCGCAGTGCGGGCTCATGGTCAGCGAGGTGAAGGCCACCGGCAGGGCCTTGCGCAGATCGCTGAGCTTCTTGCCGGGGTTGCGGTCCAGCATGGCCAGGACGGCGGCGGCGGCGGTCAGGCCGCAGTCGTAGCCGTAGCCCAGCTCGCCGTTCATGAAGAAGTGGCCGCTCTTCTCGAAGCCGGCCAGAGCGTTCAGCTCGGCGCTCTTGCGCTTGATGTAGCTGTGGCCGGTCTTCCAGTAGACGACCTTGCAGCCGTGCTGCTGAAGGATCGGGTCGGTGGCGTAGAGGCCGGTCGACTTGACGTCGACCACGAAGGTCGCGCCCGGATGCAGCGGGGCCAGGTCGCGGGCCAGCATCAGGCCGATCTTGTCGGCGAAGATCTCCTCGCCCTCGTCGTCGACGACGCCGCAGCGGTCGCCGTCGCCGTCGAAGCCGAAGGCCAGGTCGGCCTTGTGCTCACGGACGGCGTGGGCCATCTCGTGCAGCATCTCGACGTCTTCCGGGTTCGGATTGTACTTCGGGAAGTTGAAGTCGAGGTCGGTGTCCATCGGCACGACCTCGGTGACGCCCATCTTCTGCAGGGCCTCGACCACGAAGGCGCCGGCCGTGCCGTTGCCGCAGGCGGCGACCACCTTCAGCGGGCGCTTGAGGCTGGCGCGCTTGGCGACGTCATCGATGTAGCGCTGGGCCTCGCCCTGAACGCGGATCAGCTTGCCGCCCTCGCGCTCGACGAACTTGGCGCCCAGCACGATGTCCTTCAGGCGGCCCATCTCGTCCGGACCGAAGGTCAACGGGCGCTGGGCGCCCATCTTCACGCCGGTCCAGCCGTTCTCGTTGTGGCTGGCCGTGACCATGGCCACGCAGGGGATGTCGAGGTCGAACTGGGCGAAATAGGCGGTCGGCGACAAGGCCAGGCCGATGTCGTGCACCTCGCAGCCCGCGCTGAGCAGGCCCAGGATCAAGGCGTTCTTGATCGAGGTCGAGTACGAGCGGAAGTCGTGGCCGACCACGATCTTCGACTGGCCCAGCTCCTGGATGTAGGTGCCCAGGCCAAGACCCAGGGCCTGGACGCCCAGCAGGTTGATCTCGGGGCCGAACAGCCAGCGCGCGTCGTACTCGCGGAAGCCGGTCGCCTTGACCAGCGGTTCGTTTTCGTAGGCGGCGGTATTCGGAACCAGATCGGCGCGGGGTGCGGAGAACATCGAAGGCTCGCTTCAGTTTTGAGGAGGTCGCTTTAGCCGCCTCTTGGTCGGACGGCTAGCGCGATCACATGACAAGGTTCGGTAAATTCGGATGTGACTTGAAGCACGGCAGTCATAAAGTATGAGCGGTTTTGGCGGCCGCCGTGCGTAGAGCTTCAGATCACGCCGGCGCGCAGCAGATCGTGAACATGCAGAACGCCGACCGGGCGATTGGCGTCCACCACGAACAGCACGGTGATCCGCTTTTCGTTCATGATCTTCAAGGCCTCGGCCGCTAGGGCGCTGGGGGCGATGGTCAGCGGAGCGCGGGTCATGACTTGACCCGCTGTATGCTGAAGAAGCCCGTCCATGTGGCGACGCAGGTCGCCGTCGGTGATCAGGCCGGCCAGTCGGCCCGCGCCGTCGACGACACCGACAGCGCCGAAGCGTTTCTCGCTCATCACCAGCAGGGCGTCGGGCATGGCGGCGTCGACGCCGATCAGCGGCAGCTCGTCCTCGCCGTGCATCAGGTCGCCGACCGTCCGCAGCATGGCGCCCAGCTTGCCGCCCGGATGGAAGACCCGGAAGTCGCTGGCCGTGAAGCCGCGGCGCTCCAGCAGGGCCACGGCGATGGCGTCGCCCAGGGCGATCTGCAGGGTCGTTGACGTGGTCGGCGCATTGACCTCGGCCGTGCCCTCGGGTGCGTCGGGCAGCAAGAGCAGGACGTCCGCCGCGCGCCCCAGCTGGCTATCGGCGAAGGCGGTCATGGCGATCAACGGGATCGAGAACCGCTTGGCGTAGGCCAGGGTGTCGGAAAGCTCGCGCGCCTCGCCCGACTTCGACAAAGCCAGGATCACGTCGTCCGAACCGATCATGCCGAGGTCGCCGTGCGAAGCCTCGGCGGGGTGGACGAACATCGCCTGGGCGCCGGTCGAGGCCAGGGTGGCGGCGATCTTGCGCGCCACGTGGCCGGACTTGCCCATGCCGGTGCAGACGACCCGGCCCTTGGCGTCGAACAAAACCTCGACGGCGCGGGTGAAGGACTTGCCCAGCGACTCGGACATGGAGCGCAGGGCGTCGGCCTGGATGCTCAGTACGCGGCGACCGACGGCGACGGCGTCGAAAGCGCTCATTGCTGCATTTGCCCGACGGTCTCGACGGCCTTCTTGGCGGCGGCGTCGCGGCGGGCCGCGGCGTCCTTTTCGCGCTGGATCCTGGCCTTCATCTCGGGCGTCTGCTGCACCGGCGTGTGGCCGAACGGACCCCAGGAGCGGTCGCCCTGGCCTTGCGGCCAGACGAGGGAAAAGGCGATCAGCGCCACGGCGATCAGCCCCATCAGAGGCATGAAAAAGCGATCAGGCATGGCCCGCCTATAGCACGGGCGACGGCGCGGGGGAGGGGGAAGAAGGAGAGGCGGCCGTTCCGCGCTTGACGCTGGAGCCGCCTGGCCTTAGCCCGCGCCGTGACATTCCCAGACTCCGAAGGTAGCCCGATGCCGACCCTCGTCCTGCTTCGCCACGGCCAGAGCCAGTGGAACCTGGAAAACCGCTTCACCGGATGGGTCGATGTCGACCTGACGGCCGAGGGCGAGGCCCAGGCCAGGAAGGGCGGCGAGCTGATCAAGGACGCCGGCATCCAGATCGACCACGCCTTCACCTCGGTCCAGACGCGCGCCATTCGCACCGGCAACCTGGCCCTGGACGCCGCCAAGCAGAGCTTCGTGCCGGTGACCAAGGACTGGCGCCTGAACGAGCGCCACTACGGCGGGCTGACCGGCCTGAACAAGGCGGAGACGGCCGAGAAACACGGCGAGGCCCAGGTGACGATCTGGCGTCGTTCGTACGACGTGCCGCCGCCGGAATTGGCCCCGGGCGGTGAGTACGACTTCGCCAAGGATCGCCGCTACAAGGGCGCGACCCTGCCATCGACGGAAAGCCTGGCCACCACCCTCGTCCGCGTGCTGCCATACTGGGAAAGCGACATCGCGCCTCACCTGAAGGCCGGCGAGACCCTGCTGATCGCCGCGCACGGCAATTCGCTGCGCGCCATCGTCAAGCACCTGTTCAACGTGCCCGACGACAAGATCGTCGGCGTCGAGATCCCCACGGGCAACCCGCTGGTCATCGAGCTGGACTCTCAGTTGAAACCGACCAGCGCCCGCTACCTGGACGAAAGCCGCGCCGAAGCCCTGCCGTCGGTCGGTTGAGGCGGCCGGCAAGCTTCACCGGAAGCCGTTGGAAACACGGCGTTAATTATGCTCTGCGCATGGTGGTTTCTCACTTTGGGATTCCATGCGAACCATGAGCGCCGCCGCGCCGACGACACAGGAATACAAGCGCCTGACGCAGTACGACGTGGACGTCATCTGCGCCAAGCACGACCGCCTGTGGTCCGCCCGCATGGGCGGGGCGCGCGCTGTCTTCGCCTTCTGCGATCTGTCCGGCCTGTCCATGACGGGCCGCAATCTCTGCGACGCCGACTTTACCGGCGCGATGATGGTCGGCTGCGATCTGCGCAAGACCAAGATGGATAACGCCAACTGCTATGGCGCGGACATGCAGGGAGCGGACCTGACGGACGCCTCGATGCGCCGGGCCGACCTGCGTGGCTCCAGCCTGCGCGGCGCCAACCTGACCGGCGCCGACATGTTCGAGGCCGACCTGCGCGAAGGCACGCTCGCGGCCGCCGACCGCAAGGAAGGCTATCGGGTCATCGAACTGACCCAGCGCGAGGCCTACGCCACGGGGGCGAACCTCAGCGGCGCCAATCTGGAGCGCTCGCGCCTGTCGGGCATCGTCGCCACCAAGGCCGATTTCAGCGACGCGATCCTCAAGGACGCCAAGCTGGTCCGCGCCAACCTCAAACAGGCCAATTTCAACGGGGCGAATCTCGCCGGCGCCGACCTGTCGGGCGCGAACCTGGCCGGCGCGGACCTGCGCAACACGGTGCTGGTCGGCGCCAAGACCATGTCGTGGAACATCAACGACACCAATCTGGACGGCGCCCTGACCGACAAGGCGTCGGGCACGAGTGTCAGCGACATGCCCTACGAGCAGATGATCGCCGACCACGCGCGTTGGTGCGAAACGGGCGGCGGCGAGGGCAAGCCCTCGGTGTTCGACAAGGCCGACCTGCGTAATCTGCGATCTGTCCGCGGTTTCAACCTGACCGCCCTCTCGGCCAAGGGCGCGGTGTTCTATGGCCTCGACATGGAAGGCGTGCAGATGCAGGGCGCCCAGCTGGACGGGGCGGACCTGCGGGCCTGCAACCTGCGCCGGGCCGATCTGCGCGGCGCGCGTCTCAAGGGGGCCAAGCTCTCGGGCTCGGACCTGCGCGACGCCCAGCTGGGTCCGCTGTTGATCGCCGCCGACCGCGTGCTGCCGGTCGACTTGACGGGCGCCATCCTGGCCAATGCCGATCTCGCCCGCGCCGACTTACGCCAGGCCCGGATGGCCGGGGCGGACGTCTCGCGCGCCAACTTCACCGGCGCCCAATTGAAGGACATCGACCTGACCGGCGCGATCCGCCTGGCGGCGCGCGGCCTGGATGATGTCATCTGAGAAATATTTCGCGGCGAATGGGCGCGGCTTAACGGTTCGCTCGTCCTCCGCCGCTACAGTCCGCGTAACCTAGAAAAGACCTAACGGGGAAAGCGTTATGGACGCCGCGCAAAGCGTGGCCGGGCGTCGCCGCCTGAGCCAAGCCGAGCTCGACATGATCGTAACGGCGCACGAGAAATTCGTTACCGGCAAGCAGGGCGGCAAACGCGCCTCCCTACGCTTCATGCAGCTGTCGGGCCTTGATCTGTCGTTCCGGAATTTGACCGATGCGGACCTGTCCGCCTCGATCCTCGACGGCTGCCGCATGGTGCGCACCAAGCTGGACCGCGCCAGCCTGTTCGGCGCGGACCTGCGCAAGACCGACATGCGCCAGGCGTCCCTGATCCGCGCCGACCTGCGCGGCGCGTGCCTGCGCGGCGCCAACCTGGCCCAGGCCGACCTGACCCAGGCCGATTTCCGCGAAGGCCAGATCGCTATTCCGCATCCCCGCAAGGGCCTCGACACCCTGCGCCACGAAACCCGTCAGGGCGAGGTCGACGAGGTCAACTTCTCGGGCGCCACCCTGGACGGTTCGCAGTTCGAAGGCGTCTCGGCGTTCAAGGCCGACTTCAGCGACTGCTCGCTGCGCGGCGCCAAGCTGTCGGGCGCCAACCTGAAGGAAGCCAATCTGGCCGGGGCCATCCTGGACGGGGCCGACGTGAAGGGCGCCAATCTGGAAGGCGCCAACCTCTCGGGCGCGGTCATGGCCGGCGTCGACACGTCCACCGCCCGCGTCAGCGGCGCTAGCATGACCGGCGCCGTGCGCACGGTGACCCGCGAGGCCCTGGCCAAGGCGGAGGAGCTCTACAAGCGCTGCCTCGATAACCAGCGCTGGTGTCAGACCGGCGGCAAGGAGGGCGCGGCCGCGCGCTTGGACGGCGAGGACCTGCGGCCGCTGGGCGACAAGTTGAAGGGTCTGCGCCTGACCGCCATGAGCGCCAAAGGCGCCTGCATGGTCGGCATCGATCTGTCCGGCGCCCAGCTGCAGGGCGCCAATCTGGCGAACGCGGACCTGCGCGCGGCCAATCTGCGCGGCGCGGACCTGCGGGGCGCCAAGCTGACGGGCGCGAACCTGACCAAGGCGGACCTGCGCCAGGCCTTCCTGTCGCCATTGCCGCTGGGCCCGGACCGCCGGACCCAGGCCAATCTGCAGTCGGCCCGCATGCGCTACGCCATGATCCAGACGGCGGACCTCAGCGAAGCCGTGCTGGACGGCGCCGACCTGCGCGGTTCGGACTTCACCGGCGCCCGCGTGACCAAGGCCAGCTTCCGCGAGGTCGATCTGAACCAGGTCCAGGGCCTGGACCTCTCGGCGCCTTAGGGGGCGTAGCGGCCGTTCGCACAAGACCCACCAACCCGTCGTCATTCCCCCCCTCGGGCCGGCGAAGCCGGTCCCGGGGGGCGGGAATGACGAAGCTATAAATATCTGAATGTCGATTGACTCTGGGGGCGCGCACGAAAAAGGCGGCGCAGAGCTGCGCCGCCTAGTTCAGAGGGGATTGGGGAGACTAAGAGGAGGCGCGCTTAGGCGGCCTTTTCGCCTTCGATCAGGGTCGAGGGCGTGGTCGACTTGATCTCCACGGTGCGGGGCTTCAGAGCTTCCGGCAGTTCACGCTTCAGCGCGATCGACAGCAGGCCGTTCGACAGGTCGGCGTCGACGACGACCAGGTAGTCGGTCAGTTGGAACTTGCGCTCGAAGTTACGCTCGGCGAGCCCGCGGTGCAGGTACTGCTTCGCATCGTCGTTGGCGGTCTTGCGGCCGGTGACGGTCAGCAGGTTTTCCTTGACCTCGACGTTCAGTTCTTCCGGCTTGAACCCGGCCACCGCGATCTCGATCCGGTAGTCGTTCTCGCCGATACGTTCGATATTGTAGGGGGGATAGCCCGAAGCCGCTTCGTTACGAGCGGCGGCGTCCAGCTGGTCGGCGAGGCGGTCAAAGCCGACGAGCGAGCGGTACAGGGGCGAAAGGTCGATCGTACGCATAGGTTCAGATCCTTCTTATCAAGCAAGGTCTTCGAATGTTCGTCCCGTCGGCGGCCCGAAATCGGCGTCGCCTGTGGTCCGGAAGGCCCGGGTTTCCAGCGCCTTCGCCAATCTAGTTGGTGAGCGGATTTTCGGGTTCAAGGGGCGACAACGCATCGAACGTGAATCGTTTGACGCACCGCCGGCCCCGGCTAAGGTCGCGCCTTCGCCCGCCCGCCGAAGGACACGCCCCATGCCACTTCGCCGTCACGTTCTCCTGCTCGCCGCCGCCCTGACCGTTTCCGCGCCGGCCGCCTTCGCCGCGACGGATCCGGCCCTGAAGGCCGCGATCGCCTCGCCGACCCGTCCGACGGGAGACGTCGCCCGCGACGGCGCGCGCCACCCGTACGAGAGCCTGTCGTTCTGGGGGCTGAAGCCCAACCAGACCGTGATCGAGATCTCGCCCGGCGGCGGCTACTGGACCGAGATCCTGGCGCCCTACGCCAAGGTGACTGGCGGAACCTATGTCGCCGGCGTCGCGGATCTCTCGAATCCGAAGCTGTCGGAAGGAGCCAGGAAGGGCCGCGCCGATTTCGAGGCCCGCTTCGCCGACGCCGCCAAATACGGCAAGCCGCAATTCGTCGACTTCGGCGTGGCGTCGGGCCCGCTGGGGGCACCGGGCTCGGCCGACCTCGTGCTGACCGCCCGCAACGTCCACAACTGGACCCAGACGCCGGGCATGGCCGACAAGGTGTTCGCCGACTTCTTCGCCGTGCTGAAGCCGGGCGGCGTCCTGGCTGTCGAGGATCATCGCGCCGATCCGCGTTCGGAGAAAGAGGCCGGCGCCGACGGCTATCTGAACACCGCGACCGTGATCGCCCTGGCCCGGAAGGCCGGCTTCAAGCTGGACGCCCAGTCCGAGATCAACGCTAACCCCAAGGACACCAAGGACCATCCGTTCGGCGTCTGGACCCTGCCGCCTACCCGGCGCTCGGCCCCGGCGGGCCAGCCGGCCAATCCGAACTTCGACCGCGCCAAGTACGAGGCCATCGGCGAGAGCGACCGCATGACCCTTCGCTTCCGTAAGCCCGCTTGAGTTTGGGCCGCCTGAGTTTGGCCAAGGTCGGCGGAGATGCTGGCCCGCAGGTTGCCGGGGGATTGATGGTTCCAGTTCAGCAATGGTCGCGGCGAGGAGTTCTGGTGAGCGTCGGCGCGCTGGGCCTCTCCGCGTGTGGCAAGAAGGCCGATCCGGCCAAGACCGAGGCCAAGGCGGCCGACAAGGCCGGGCCCAACACGATCGAGACGACGGTGGCCGGCGACTGGCGGCCGCCCGCCGACCGGGCGCGCGACGTCTGGCGCCATCCGGTCGAGACCCTGAAGTTCTGGGAATTGAAGCCGGGCCAGACCGTGGTCGAGTTCTGGCCCGGAGCGGGCTGGTACACCGACATCCTGGCGCCGTTCCTGGCCGACACCCACGGCAAGCTCTACGAGGCCCTGCTGCAGACCAACGACCCCGCCGACCCGGCCGCCGCCGAGATCGTCGAGGCCTACCGCCGCAAGCTGACTGAGAAGAAGAAGGTCTATGGTGAGGTGACCTTCACCGCCTTCGGCCCGACCAGCGGTCCGGTGGCCCCAGCGGGCACGGCCGACTTGGTGCTGTTCCTGCGCAACCTGCACAACTGGATGGCTGGCGGCATCGCCGAGAAGGCCTTCAAGGACGCGCTGGCGGCCCTGAAACCCGGCGGGATCCTCGGTGTCGAGGAGCATCGGGGCGAGCCTGGCCGGGTGCAAGACGTCTTGGCCGCCGACGGCTACGTCCAGCAGGACTACGTGATCCAGATGGCCAAGGAGGCGGGCTTCGTCCTGGACGGGACCAGCGAGATCAACGCCAATCCCAAGGACACCAAGGACCATCCGTTCGGCGTCTGGACCCTGCCGCCCACGCGCCTGTCCTCGCCGCGCGGCGAGCCGGCCGAACCGGGCTTCGACCACGCCAAGTACGACGCTATCGGGGAGAGCGACCGCATGACCTTGAAATTCGTGAAGCCGAAATGAGGAAGGCTTTGATCCTCGCCGCCGCCCTGGCGGCGGTCGCCACGCCGGCCTTGGCCGAGCAGACAGCGCCGGCGGGCAAGCTGCTGCCGTTTCTGGACAAGTTCCTGAAGGTGCCGCCGGCCGAACGCACGCGGCTCAAGCTGTCCTATGCGCTGCGGCGCGACGGCCAGCCGTTGGCCAATCTGAAGGCGACGCTGGTCGAGAAGACGGGCGCGCGCACGCCGTTGCCGGTCAATGGCGAAGGCTATTTCGAGCGCCTGCCGACCTTGTCCCAGATCGAAGGCGGCGCCGAGATCGTGTTGGACGTGCCGGCCGACGCCAAGCTGGGCAAGCTCATGAGCTTCGGCACGCAGCTGAAGCCCGCCGGCGAGTACGACGCCCGCGAACTGGCCATGACCGTGACCGAAGCCAATACGGTGATTGGCAAGGCCGCCGGGCCGATGGCCTTCATGGCGCCGAAGATGACCGGGATCGCCTTTCCGAAGGCCGAGAGCGGCATGATCGTCTTCGCCGACGGCCACAGCACGCCGCTGCCCGAAGCCGAGCAGACGCCGTACTTCCGACCGGCCGACCACCAAGGCGCCGTGCGGGTAAAGTTGACAAAAACGCCGACTAAGGTCGCCTTCTACGACGGAAAGAAATAGGATCCGCAGTCGTCTGAACGGTGTTTACTTAACCGGACGGCCCGGTCTAGCTAGTTGCAACATACATCGCGCAGAGGGAGATCGCGCTCATGGCCACGCTTCAAGAAATCACCGATCGCATCAAGGGCGCCGTCGGCGACGACAGCGGGCTCGGCAAGAGCCTCAAGTTCGACCTCAAGGACGCCGGCTTCATTCACATCGATGGCGGTTCGGTGACCAATGAGGACAAGCCGGCCGATCTGACCATGACGCTCAGCCTGGACGATCTGCTGGCCATCGGCGCGGGTTCGCTGGACCCGACCATGGCGGTGATGACCGGCAAGCTGAAGCTGTCGGACATGGGCACGGCCATGGCCCTGCAGCCCAAGATGGGCGCTCTGTTCGCCAAGATGCGCTAACCCGCGATGGCGGAGCCGGCGTTTCTGGTCTCGATTCCCGAGGCTCCGGTTCCCGACAGCGGTAAGGCCGAATGGTTTCGCGGCGCGGATGGGGCGACCCTCCGCGCCGCGACGTTTTTCCCCGAGGGGGCGACGCGCGGGACGGTGGTGCTCAGCCCCGGCCGCACCGAGCCGATCGAAAAGTATTTCGAGGTCGTAGAGGACCTGCTGGCGCGCGGCTTCGCCGTGCTGGTCCACGACTGGCGAGGGCAGGGGCTGTCGGCGCGCGGCCTGCCGGATCGCCTGAAGGGCCACGCCCAGGGCTTCAAGACCTTCCTGTCCGACTACAAGGCGTTGCTCGACACGTTCGAGGCGCGGATGCCCAAGCCCTGGATCGCCATGGCCCACTCGATGGGCGGCTGCTTGACCATGCTGGCCCTGGCCCATGGCGAGGCGCGGTTCTCGGCGGCGGTGATGTCCGCGCCGATGCTGGGCCTGAACAGCGGCGGCATCCCGCCCTGGATCGCCACGCCGCTGGCCTGGACCATGTCCCGCGTCGGCTTCACCGGCGAATATGTGCAGGGCGGCCAGTATGACCCCCTGGCCCAGACCTTCGTCGGCGACGCCTTGACCCACGACGAGGCGCGCTACGATCGCTACCAGGCCCAGCTGCGGGCCAATCCCGAGATCGCCCTGGGCGGCGTGACCTGGGGCTGGGCCGACTTCGCCATCTCGGCCTGCGCATGGCTGCGCCGGAGCAAGGGCGTCGAGGCGATCAAAATCCCGGTGACGCTCGTGGCCGCCGAACTCGACAACCGGGTGCTCAATCCCGATCAGAAGCTGATCGCGGCGCGGATCCCGCGAGGGCGCTATGTCGAGGTCCCGGGCGCGTTCCACGAGATCCTGATCGAGACCGACCCCCGCCGGGCGATCTTCTGGCAGGCCTTCGACGAGACGGTCGACCCCGTCGCGCCGCGTGAGCCCATTATTTCGCCGAACGCCTCAGACTGACCAGGGCCTCGTCCAGCGGACGGCGGTCGCCGGAGATGACCATCTGCCCGCCGTTCGGGCCGACGGGCTCGCCGCGCCAGTTGGTGACCAGGCCGCCAGCGCCCTCGATCAGGGGGATGGCGGCCTCGATGTCCCAGGATTTCAGACCGGCCTCGATCACCATGTCCATCTTGCCCATGGCGACCATGGCGTAGGCATAGGCGTCGCAACCCAGCCGAGCCAGCTTGGCGGCCGCGCGCACCTGCAGCCAGGCGCCGCGCTCGGCCCCGTCGAAACAGGCGTCGGCGTCGGTGGTGGCGATCACGGCGTCGGTAAGGTTCGCGCATTCGCGGACCTTGATCGGCGTGGTCTGGCCGCGCGCCATCAGGCGCGAGCCGCCGGCGTGGCCGACGAACAGCTCGCCGAGATAGGGCTGGCCGATCGCGCCCAGCACCGGGCGGCCCTGATGGCGCAGGCCGATCAGGGTGGTCCACAGTGGCAGGCCCGAAATGAAGGCGCGCGTGCCGTCGATCGGGTCCAGCACCCAGACGAACTCGGCGTCCGGGCGGTCCTCGCCATATTCCTCGCCGATCACGCCGTGCTCGGGATAGCGCTCCGAAATCAGCTTTCGGATCGCCGCCTCCGCGCCGCGGTCGGCCTCGGTCACCGGGTCGAACGCCGCGTGGGTGTCACGCGGAAGGTTCTTGCCGGCCCCCTTGTCCTCGAGGCCGTGGTCGGCCCGGAACAGCGGCAGGATCGCGCCCGCCGAGGCCCGGTTGAGGTCGATGATGAAGGCGTCGAGCGCCGCGAGCCGGTCAGCGGAGAGCGTCATGGGGCGGGGTTTAACGCCCCCGCCCTAGGTACGCTAGCTCACGCGGACAATTACGCGTCGGCGTGCTCGGGACCGCCGCCGTTCAGCGACTTGGCCAGGTCCAGCAGGCGACGGCGCGGACGCTCGCCCAGCAGGTAGTAGGCGCGGATCAGATCCAGCGTCTCCTTGCGCGCGAACATTTCGCCCCCCTCGGCCGAGTCGCCGGCGGCGTCGCGACGCACGTCCGACAGGCCGTCGTAGAAGTAGCCGACCGGCACTTCCAAAGCCTCGGACAGCTGCCACAGCCGCGCGGCCGAGATACGGTTGGCACCGCACTCGTACTTTTGAATTTGCTGGAATCGCACCCCTACGGCGCCAGCCAGTTGCTGCTGGGTCAGACCCAACAGACGGCGGCGGCGACGCAGACGCTTGCCCAGATGCGTATCGATGTCGTTGCCCATGGAAGCCATGCCCCCCTAGTTTTCCCAGACCGTCCCGAAACGGAACGGCCTGGTTTCACAGCCGCAAGTCGCGTGCCGGGCGAGGGGCGCCGTTGCGCGATACGGGCGAGCTAACCTAGTAAGGGCGTATGTCGGATAAGCGTCAGCCCTGGGTGCAGGACCTCTTGTGGCGGTTGGAGGCCCTGGGCTTCGACCTGTTCATCGGGGCCGTGCGCCTGATGGGCGTGGATCGCGCCTCGGACTTCGGCGGCTGGCTGGGCCGCACGTTCGGTCCGATGAGCGGGGCCCATAAGGTCGCCGCGCGCAATCTGAAGCTGGCCTTCCCCGAAAAGGACGCCGCCTGGCATGCGCGGATCCTGGACGAGCAGTGGGAGGGGCTGGGCCGCTCGTTCGCCGAGTTTCCGCTGATGGACAAGATCCTGCCGTCCACCGGCCGGGTAGAGGTGGTCAACAAGGAACGCCTGGCCGAGATCGCCGAGAAAAAGATCCCGGTGGTGTTCGTCTCGGGACACCTGTCGAACTGGGAAGTGATGCCGGCCGCCATCGTCGACAGCGGCGTGATCTGCGAAATGACCTATCGCGCGGCCAACAACCCCTATGTCGACAAGCGCATCAGGGACAGCCGCTTCCGCTATGGCGTTCGGCTGTTCGCGCCCAAGGGCGGCGACGGGTCCCGCGAACTGCTGAAGGGCATGATGGAGGGCCGCTCGGTCGCCCTGATGAACGACCAGAAGTTCAACAGCGGCGTGGCCGCCCCATTCTTCGGCCACGACTCCCGCACCGCGCCGGCGCCGACGCGGCTGGCGATCCGTTTTGGCACGGTGCTGCAGCCCATGTCGGTGCAGCGCCTGAAGGGCGCGCGGTTCCGGGCGGTGGTGCACGAGCCGATCGTCCCGCCCCAGACGGGCAATCGCACGGCCGATATCGAGGCCGGCGTGCGGATGATCAACGCCTTCCTGGAAGAGCGCATCCGCGAGCGTCCGGCCGAGTGGTTCTGGGTCCATCGGCGCTGGCCGAACGAGGTCTATGCGGAGCTGGCGCGACGCGAGGCCGAAAAGGTTTAGATCTCGATCTTGCTGCCCGAGGAGTCCGGCTCGCCGTTGCGGCGGAACGGGCCGGTATAGTGCGGGTCGACGCGGCGGCGACGGCACGGGCCGAAATAGTCCGGCGAGCGGATGAACGGCCGCGGATGGAAGATCACCGTGTTGATCCGGTCCAGCAGCGAGCGGGCCGTCACCGGCTTGACCACCACCTCGGTCACGCCGGCGTCGCGAGCCTCGAACACGCGGTGACGCTCGGCGAAGCCGGTCAGCATGATGATCGGCAGGAACGGGTCGACGCTGTCGGGCGAGTTGCGGACCAGCTGGGTGAACTGCACCCCGTCCAGCGGGCTCATCTTGAAGTCGACGATAGCGATGTCGGTCTGCCAGTCGCGCAGGATCTGCAGGCCCTCGGCCCCGTCCATGGCCTCGCGGATATGCTTGACGCCCACGCCTTTCAGGATCGCCGAGACGATCGACCGAATGTGCTGGTTATCGTCCACCAGCAGAAAGCGCAGATTTTCCAGCGCCGCCGACATGCGGGAGCCGCCTCCTCAAATATCTCGCGGGAAGACCGGAACACGTGGCCGCTTCCCCCAGCGACCGCTCGCTCCGATAACGGCGGCATAGCTAACGAATGATTGAAACTCGCGCCAGGGGCGAATTGTGCGAATTTAGGCCCGGAACGGCCCCGCGCCGACCAAAAGCGACGGATCCAGGTTCCGTCCGCGCCATTTCATGCGCCAGCACAGATGCGGACCGGTCGCGCGACCCTCCTTGCCGGTCTCGGCGATCAGCTGGCCCTGCCGCACGTAAGTCCCGGCCGGAACGAGGATTTTCGACAGATGCAGATAGGCCGTGATCAGGCCTTGACCGTGATCGACCAGCACGAGGCCGCCTTCGTAGTGCAGTCCGGTCTCGGCGAAGGCGACCAGGCCGGCGGCTGGCGCGCGTACTGGCGTACCGACCGGCGTCGCCAGATCGACCCCATAATGGGGACGCTTGGCCTCGCCGTTCAGGATCCGCTGGCCGCCGAACCGGGCCGAGCGGCGCGCGCCCACGACCGGCAGGATGAAGCCGTCGCGGAAGCCCTCGATGTCGGCCTGGCTCGCGAAGCCGGCGACCTTGCGCAGGTTCTCGGCGGCGATGCGTTCCAGCAGGGCCGGGTCGGTCGGCGTCACCTGTTCGGGCGGCAGGCCGTCGATCCGCTGGATGTCGAAGTCGCCGGCCGCGATCGCCGCCTCGTGCGTGGCCGAGCCATCGGGCGTGGACACGGTCAGGGTGCTGGCCGGTGGGGCGTCGCGATCGAAGCCCGCCACGAACCAGCCGTCGGCCGAGGCGGTCGTCAGCACCTGGCCATCGACATCGACGACGGCGCGGGGCGCGGTGCGGCCGATGGCCCAGCCGCCCTGGACGAACTTGCCCGACAGGGTGAGCCCCGGCGCGGCGGCGCGAGCCGGGCCGATGAGAGCGGTCGAAAGGGGCAGCGCGGCGAGGACCGCGCGGCGGCTCAGCCCTCTTGCCAACGCTTCAGCGCCTCGGCGGGGCTGGCATAGGCTTCCTGGCGCTCGGGGCTCCAGTAGCGCAGGGCTTCTAGCGGGATCTGCTTGTTGGTCACGGCGCACAGCACGAAATGCCCAGGGCTGAGCACGGCGTACTCGCCGTCGCCATAGTGCAGGACGGCCAGGCCGTCGGACTTGCCGAGATCACGATCGAAAGCGTTCATGGCTCTTACTCTACGCCAACATGGCGGCTCAGAACAGGTCGCCCTGATCCGCCGGCGGCGCGACCGGCTTGGGACGAGGCTTGGGTGCGGGGGCGGACGCAGGCGATGGCGGGACGAAGCCGCCTTCGCCGTCGATCACCGCATCGCGGTCGCCGCTCTTGAACTTCAGGTTCACCCGTTCGCCGGAGACGAGGTCGGCGGCCGAGCGGGCCAGAGTCCCGTCGCCCTTGCGGACCAGGGCGAAGCCCAGCTCGAGCGGCCGTTCGGGGTTCAGCGACTGGCGCAGCTTCTCCAGCCCGGCCAGCTGATCCTGGGCCCGGACCAGGCGGCGCTCGCCGGCGGTCCGCAAACGGTCCCACAGAGCGGGCAGGCGGGCGTGGGCGGCGGCGCGCTCCGGAGCGCGCGTCCCGCAGGCGTCGAGGCGGCGGGCGAGGTCGGCCAGACGCTCGGCCTTGATCGTCCTCTGCCGGGCCAGCACGTCCGGCGTCAGGCGCGCGGTGGTCTTCAGCAGGTCCTGAGCGTGGACGGTGGTGTTCCGATGCAGGGCGGCGTCCAGCCGGCCCGACGCGATGTCGAACCGCTGCTGGGCCAGGGCCAACAGGTCGTTGGGACGCGGCAGGCCGCGGGCGGCGCCGAGCAGGCGCGTGCGGCGCTCCTCGATGCCGCGCGCGCCGCAGCGATTCAGGCGGCGGTCGAAGTCCGAGATCAGGGCCCGCAACTCGGCCAGCACCGGTGTCGCCATCTCGGCCGCGGCCGTCGGGGTCGGGGCGCGGCGATCCGAGACGAAGTCGATCAGGGTGGTGTCGGTCTCGTGGCCGACGGCCGAGATCAGCGGGATGGTCCCTTCGGCGACAGTACGGGCCAGGCTCTCGTCGTTGAAGGCCCAGAGATCCTCCACCGAACCGCCGCCGCGCGCCACGATCAGGATGTCGGGGCGCGGCACGGGGCCGCCGGGCTGGATGGCGTTGAAGCCGCGGATCGCGGCGCTGACCTGGGCGGCGGCTTGGTCGCCCTGCACGACGCACGGCCAGACCAGCACCTGACAGGGCCAGCGGTCGCGGATGCGGTGCAGGATGTCGCGGATCACCGCCCCGGTCGGGCTGGTGATCACCCCGACCACGGCCGGCATCGAGGGCAGGGGGCGCTTGCGCTCGGGCGCGAACAGGCCTTCGGCCGCCAGCTTGGCCTTCAGCCGCTCCAGTTGCGCGAGGAGGGCGCCGACGCCGGCGGCCTCCATGCTGTCGATGACGATCTGGTAGCGCGAGCCAGCCGGATAGGTGGTGATCTTGCCGGTGACGATGACCTCGAGCCCGTGCTCGGGCCGCACGCCCAGGCCCCGGACATTGCCCTTCCAGACGACGCCGTCGATCGCGGACTTGTCGTCCTTGATAGTCAGGTAGACGTGGCCGTTGGAGTGGTGGGTGACCTTCGAAAGCTCGCCGCGCAGCCGCACGAAGCCGTAGCGATCCTCCAGCGTGCGCTTCAGGGCGAAGGCCAGCTCTGAGACCGAATAGGGCGGCGCGTTGGAATCGTTCGGCGCGAGGTCCGTCATGGGAGTTTATCTAGGGCGGAAGTCCGCGCGGGTCACCCGGCTTAGCGCCCCCTCCGTCTCGCTGCGTATTCGCAGCGAGCCACCTCCCCCGCAAGCAGGGGAGGAGAAGAACGCCATTCCTCCTCACCCGTGAAACGGGGGAGGTGGCGCGGCGCGGATACGCGACGTGACGGAGGGGGCGCTTAGGACGCCAAACGCAAAATCCCGGACGGTTTTTCAACCGCCCGGGATCCGCCGCTCTGAGAGACTTTTGTTGTTCTTCTTAGATGTAGCGGCGAAGCGAGCGGGCGAGCTCGGTGGCGCCGCCCTTTTTCTTGGTCTGCTGCGGCTGATAGGCCACCCGGGCGTGCTCGATGCAGTAGGGGCCTTCCGACGAGCGGCGGCCGCAGAAGGTGAAGCCTTCCGACGACGGATCGCCGATCGGCCACTTGCACATGTGCGCGCCCAGGGTCAGCACGGTGGCCGAGCCCGGCTCCTCGTGCCGGAAGGCCGGCAGCGGCGCGGGGGCCGAGGTCGACGGAACCGACGAGGGCGCCTCGACCGGCGTCACGCGACGCGGGGCCGACGGCATGGCCTGGGCGGCCGGACGCGCCGGACGCGGGGCCTTGAAGGCCGGACGCGCCGGTTGCGAGGGCGCCGCGCGGCCCGAGAGGCCCAGACGGTGCACCTTGCCGATGACGGCGTTGCGCGTGACGCCGCCCAGTTGCTTGGCGATCTGGCTGGCGGACAGACCGTCCAGCCAGAGCTTCTTCAAGGTCGAGACCCGTTCGTCGGTCCAGCTCATAACCCGTCTCCGCCGGTTCGATGAGATGAAGGGCGTCCCCGTGCCCATCACCCCATATCTGGTGATCAAACCGCCCCGCCGGCGGTCGTCCTACTAGATATCGTAAAGAATGTGTTAAAGCGCACAATAGGCGCCATCGACTCTGTCCACAGAAACAAGATGTTGATTCACGCAAGCCCAAGCTTGCGGAATGGTCCCCCAAGGCGCACATGGCCAAGCAGAACAACGGGTTGAGCCTATGAGAGACATGGCCGAGAGCGTCATTCCGCCGCAGCCGCGCGACTATCACGGCTGGAACTGGAGTGGCTTCGTCACCCTCTACCAGCGTGAAATCCGACGGTTCTGGAAGGTCGGCACCCAGACGGTCGCCGCGCCGGTGGTCACGACTCTGCTCTATATGCTGGTTTTCGTGGTCGCCGTCGGGGCCAGCCGGCCGGCGGTGGGCGGGGTGACCTTCGGCCATTTCGTGGCGCCCGGCCTGATCATGATGGCGATCCTGAACAACGCCTTCGCCAACTCCTCGTCCTCGCTGATCCAGGCCAAGATGATGGGCCTGACTCCGGACTTCCTGACACCGCCGCTGTCGGCGCTGGAGCAGGTGCTCGGCTTTGCCCTGGGCGCGGCGACCCGCGGTGTCGTGGTCGGGGCCGTCACGGCCCTGGTCATCAGTGTGCTGCCGGGCGCGGGCCTGTCGTTCGCCCATCCTTGGGCCATCGTCTATTTCGCGGTGGCGGCCTCGCTGATCCTGGGCCTGGCTGGGGTGCTGGCGGGCCTGTGGGCCGAGAAGTTCGACCAGCTGGCCGCCGTGACCAACTTCCTGATCATGCCCATGACCTTCCTGTCGGGCACCTTCTACTTGGTCGACAAGCTGCCGGAGCCGTTCCGCTCGGCTAGCCATTTCAACCCGTTCTTCTATCTGATCGACGGCTTCCGCTACGGCTTCATCGGCCACGCCGACGGCTCGATCGCGGTCGGCGTCGTCAGCATGGGCGTGCTGACCGTCGGTCTTTTCCTGTGGTGCTGGCGCCTGTTCGTCACCGGTTATCGCCTGAAGAGCTGACACCGGTCACCGGACCACGGCGGGGAAAATCGTCGGCTTTTCAGCAGCCTTTCATGGTCCGTTGATTGACATGACGGGGTTCCACGGCGACAACCTGCGGCCTTCCGGTCCCCGTGCGAACAGCGCGGGGGCTTCTTTCCTTTTAGGAGGGCCGGTCTTGAGCACCGTGACGTCGTCCACCGCCTCGCAGAACCACATCATGGGCGTGTACAACCGCGCTCCGCTGGCGTTCGACCGAGGCCGAGGGGCGCGCCTGTTCTCGACCACCGGCGAAGAGTATCTGGACTGCGTGGCCGGCATCGCCACCTGCGGCCTGGGCCACGCCCACCCGGTTCTGGTCGACGCGCTGAAGACCCAGGGCGAAAAGCTCTGGCACGTCTCCAACATCTACACGATCCCCGAGCAGGAAGTGCTGGCCGACAAGCTGTGCGCCCACACCTTCGCCGACGTGGTGTTCTTCACCAACTCGGGCACCGAGGCGATCGAATGCGCCCTGAAGGCCGCCCGCCGGTATCACGTGGTCAACGGCCAGGCCGAGCGCGTCGACATCATCGGCTTCGATGGCTCGTTCCACGGCCGCTCGTACGCGGCGGTCAACGCCTCGGGCAACGCCGGCTATCTGGACGGCTTTGGCCCGCGCCTGCCGGGCTACAGCCAGCTGCCGTTCGGCGACCTGGACGCCCTGAAGGCCGCGCTCAATGACAAGACCGCCGCCGTGATCATCGAACCGGTGCAGGGCGAGGGCGGGGCGCGGTCGCTGACCGAAGCCCAGCTGGATGAACTGCGCCAGATCACCCGCGAGGCGGGCGTCCTGCTGATCTATGACGAGGTCCAGTGCGGCATGGGCCGGACCGGCAAGCTGTTCGCCTACGAGTGGGCCAGCGACGCCGCGCCGGACATCATGTGCGTGGCCAAGGCCCTGGGCGGCGGCTTCCCGGTCGGCGCCTGCCTGGCCACCGCCGAGGCGGCCAAGGGCATGCAGCCGGGCACGCACGGCTCGACCTACGGCGGCAATCCGCTGGCCATGGCGGTCGGCAACGCCGCGTTCGACGCGATCAACACGCCGGAGACGCTGGACAACGTCAAGACCGTCGCCGGCTACTTCACCCAGCAGCTGAACGGCCTGAAGGACCGCTTCCCGGACGTCATCGTCGACATTCGCGGCAAGGGCCTGCTGATCGGCGTCAAGGTCGTGCCGAACAACCGTGAATTCATGGTGATGGCCCGTGACCAGAAGCTGCTGATCGCCGGCGGCGGCGACAATTGCGTGCGCCTGCTGCCGCCGCTGAACCTGACCGTCGAGGAAGCCAGCGAGGCGATCTCCAAGCTCGAGAAGGCTTGCGAGACCGCGCGCGCCAAATTGGCGGCGGCCTAAACCCTTATTTCTTTCCGCTCTTCCCGGCGAAAGCCGGGACCCAGATCAAGCCCGCTGACTTCCAGGATGTATCTGGACCCCGGCTTTCGCCGGGGAGAGCGGGGAGGGGGATTGGCAATGACCCAACCGAGGCACTTCATCGACCTGTGGAAGCTGGACGGCCCGACGCTGCGCCTGCTGCTCGAGGACGCCAAGGCCCGCAAGACCGCGCGCAAGGGCTGGCCGCAGGGCAAGGTCGACGCCGACGCGCCTGCCAAGGACCGCGTGCTGTCGATGATCTTCCAGAAGAACTCGACCCGCACCCGCTTCTCGTTCGACGCGGCCATCCGCCAGCTGGGCGGCGACGCGATCATCTCGACCTCCAACGACATGCAGCTGGGCCGGGGCGAGACCATCGAGGACACCGCCAAGGTGCTGTCGCGCATGGTCGACGCGGTGATGATCCGCGCCAACAATCACGCCGACGTCGAACGCTTCGCCCAGGTCTCGACCGTGCCGGTGATCAACGGCCTGACCGACAAGAGCCACCCGTGCCAGATCATGGCCGACCTGCTCACGATCGAGGAGCATCGCGGCGACATCGGCGGCAAGACGATCGCCTGGGTCGGCGACGGCAACAACGTCTGCTCCAGCTTCATCCACGCCGCGCCGCTGCTGGGCTTCGAACTGAAGATCGCCTGCCCGGCGGTCTATCACGCCGACCTGCACGACCTGGCGCGCGCCGAGAGCCTGCAGGGCAGGGTCAGCATGACCACCGACGTCAAGGCCGCCGTGCGCGGCGCGGACGTCGTGGTGGCCGACACCTGGGTCTCGATGGGCGACACCGATCACGACGAGCGCCTGGCCGCGCTGGAGCCCTATCAGGTCGACGACGCCCTGATGGACCTGGCCAAGAGCGACGGCGTCTTTCTGCACTGCCTGCCGGCCCACCGCGGCGAGGAAGTCACCGACGCGGTGCTCGACGGCCCGCGCTCGCTGGTCTGGGACGAGGCCGAGAACCGCATCCACGCCCAGAAGTCCGTGCTGGCCTGGTGCTTCGGCGCGATCGGATAGGGCGCTACTCTTCTCTCCTCCCCCTCTGGGGGCCGCCGAACGGCGGTGGAGGGGGCCCTGGACGTGCCCGGCCGCCCTGCCGCTTCGCGGACCCCAGAGGGGGAGGAGAGGAGGGGCGCCCTCGCAATTTTCGCCCTGCCATCCTATCTAACCGCGCCATGACCGACATCGCCCCCATCTCCGGCGTCCTCGACGACGTCGTTTCCGCATTCCAGATCGAAGGCCTGCCCGTGCGCGGCCGGGTCGTCCGTCTCGGCGCCGCCGTCGACGAGGTGCTGACGCGCCATGCCTATCCCGAGCCCGTCGCCAACCTGCTGGGCGAGGCCTGCGCCCTAGCGGCCCTGGTCGGCTCCAGCCTGAAGTTCGAGGGCCGGTTGATCATCCAGGCCCAGGGCGACGGCCCGGTGCGCTATGTCGTGGTCGACTACGACACCTCCGGCGGCCTGCGCGGCTACTGCCGCTACGACGCCGAGGAGGTCGCCAAGGTCTCGGAGGGCTTCACGCGTCCGGGCGCCAAGACTCTGCTGGGCGGCGGCGTGTTCATCATGACCCTGGACCAGGGCGCGGACATGGATCGCTATCAGGGCGTCACGCCGATCGAGGGCGAGACCCTGGCCCTGTGCGCCGAGCAGTACTTCGCCCAGTCGGAGCAGACCCCAACCCGCGTGCGCCTGGCCGTCGGCCAGTCCGACACGGGCGAGGGCCCCAAGTGGCGCGCGGGCGGGATCCTGATCCAGGTCATCGCGGGCGACGAAGCCCGGGGCGACACCCAGGACGCCTGGACCCACGTCCAGGCGCTGTTCGAGACCACGGGCGAGGACGAACTGATCGACCCGACCCTGACGACCCCGACCCTGCTATGGCGCTTGTTCAACGAGGACGGCGTGCGCCTGCTCGAGGAAAAGCCGATGCGGGCCTTCTGTCGCTGTTCGGAGGAACGGATCGGCGTGGTGATGGACTCGTTCTCGGCCGAGGAAGTGGCCGACATGATCGAGCCGGACGGCAAGATCCACGTGACCTGCGAGTACTGCTCGCGGGTCTACAAGCTGGACGCGCCGGCGGCAGGCTGAAAACGAAGAAGCGGACGGTTGTCCCGTCCGCTTCCTCAGGCTCGCTAGCCCAGGATGTCACGCCACTTGCGCTGGGCGCGGTAGAAGATGTTCGGGTGGTCCTCGTCCTGCAACAGGGTGTGGTTGAACACCGAAAAGACCTTCCGGATCGCCCGCTCGCCATAGCCGAATTTCAGCTTCATGCGGCCGGTCAGCAGCGCGGCGTGCTGACCCGGAAGCGCGAAGGGCTTTTGCCAGTGCACCGCCCGCGCCAACTGGTCGGCGAGCTCCACGCCGACCGTCGTCCATCCGGTCGAGGGGTGGGGTTCGATGATCGCGCTGGTCAGCTGGTCCAAGCTGGTGATGATCACATTTTCCAGGACATGCAGGCGCACCTCGTGCCCACCGGCCAGGTCTCCGGTCGCGTCGTCGGGCGGATCGATCGCCGCGGGTTGCGCCAGAGGCGTCGCCATCTGCCACGTCGAGAACGGCTCCAGCGCGAAATCTCCGTCTTCGTCGCAATAGATCAAGCCCGTGGGACCGTAGACGTTGGCGTTCACCGTCCTGGCCAATTCGTAGAGGAGCTGGGCGCCCTCGGTCCCGGCCCCGACATGGCAACCGTAGAGGAAAAGGTTGGACACCCCGCCGCTCAGCCCCGCGAACAGCGGCGCCCAGGTCTTGATGTTGTCGATCGAGATGTGGTGGTCCTTGTCGCCGGCGTTCTGGCCGGAGCCGGTGACGATCAGGCCCTTGTCGCCGTGGCCGACGACGCAGGCCGACTGGGGCGTCGGCTTTTTGCTCTTGATGCATCCATCCAAGGCGCTCTCGGCGGTTTGCACCGAGGTGTTGCCGATCCCGGCCGGCGTGCCGTTGCGCGCGTAGGCGAGATAGTCGTCGGGCTTGGTGGAGTCGATCGTGACGCAGCCTGGCAAGGGAGCGACCATGATCGGTTTCACGACGGCGGCGGTCGTCGCCGGCGCGGCGTGGGTCGGGGCGTGCGTCGTCGCATCGCCCGACGGGGCGAGTGTGGTGGTCATCGGAATCTCCTGGAATTGGGCGCGCTTGTCGTCGCGCGGAAGCAAGGGGGGCTGCCGGGTGGGGCGACAGCCCGCCCCGCCGTTCGGTAGGGCGAAAGGGGATGGTGGGCGGACCCCTTCCGCCGCGCCGTCAGCTGTAGGTGACGGAGAAGGCGCCGTTGGCGGCCTGGGTCACGGTGGCGGTGTTGTAGGGCAGGCCCGTGAAGTCGATCGCGGCGATGTTGTTCGACACCGCCGAGTAGTCGATCACCTGGCCCGGCACGTAGAGGCCGTCAGCGACGTAGAACTTCACCACGGGGGTGATGTTGTAGATCTCGTTCGGCAGGGCGTTGAACGTGGCGACCGGGGCCGGGATAATGCCGCCGTTGTCACGAGCGAGGCCGAACACGAAGTTGTTCTGCGGCGTGAAGTCGGTCGAGCTGACGATCGAGAACGAGCCGTTCTGCGCCGTGCCCGGGCTGACCACGCCGCTGAAGCCCGTGACGCCCGTATTGGTGAAGCTGACGGTGTCCTTGGTGTCGGTGTTCACCGGCATGACGCCGCCGGAATCCAGCACCGTGCTGGGCGTCAGGGCCTCGGCCGGCTGCGACCAGCAGGCATAGGCGCTGTCGGTGTAGACGACCGAGTCCCAGCTGCCGTTGGTCACGTTCTCGAAGCACGCCCAGGCGTTGGTGAAGACCGGCGTCACGCCGCCGTTCGAGGTGACGACGGGCTCCTGCATGAAGGCCACATAGGCCTTGTTGGCCAGGGACTGGTTGAAGATGCGGATGGTGTACTTCGCCATGAGCGAATTCCTTTATAGGGTTGAAGAAATCGCCAAGATTTAAGATCTGATCGCCGTGATTTACTCGAAGCGATCTTTGCTCTTGTCGATGTGAATACCCTATTTAGAACTCGACGATTGAGGTAGTCAGAGCTTGTTGCGCTCTGCGCAAACGCGAATGTTTAACTTGACCTGTGCTCAAGACGATTGAGTCATGTCTTTCAGCAGCGCCAGCAGGTGCTGAAGCGCCGACCGTCGGAGGCGGCGGACGATCTGAACGAGTTCGAATTCTTCGGACGCCAGGCTCTCGGTCGTGTGGCCGTCCATCTCGCCTCGGCCCAGCACCAGCCAGTCCAGCGAGATGTCCAGGACCTCGGAAATGCGCGCGGCGCTTTCGAGCGACATGGGGCCGCCCTTGCGCCAGCGGCTGATGGCGCTCTCGTGCACGTCGAGATCCAGCGCCAAGGCCATCATCTTGGCGATACCGCGGCCCTTGATGGCGCGGCTCAGCCGATCCCCCCTGGACTCCATCACCCGGCTCACTCAAAGGGCGGGCCGTACTGAGCCCCGCCCACCCGAAGCGAAAGGCAGACAACCATAATCGGTATTTGTCTTCGTTTTAGCCTGTGGTTGTATTTATGCTTTCGGGAACACGGGAGGCGCGAATTTCTCCGCGCTCGGAGCGCTGGCCAGGGGAAATGTCAGCCGCCTGAGGCTGGTTTCGGACGCGTTGAACGCGGCGCTGGGACTTGGGCTAGTTCGTCACAACCCGCAGCCGGTGCGTTTCCATCCGGCCTGAAAGGCCTGGCTGTTGTCCGGCGTCTCCAAGGTGGCGACGCCGGGGCGGGCGATGAAGCGACGGCCCGAAGCCGCATCCTTGGCGTCGGTGTCTCGCGCCACGCCGCAAACCACCATGGCCTTCTGATAGCGACCGGTCCGCAGGTCGGTCAGTTCGATGTTCGCGCCGCCCAATTCCCGCTCGACGGCTTGTTCGATCTTCGGCATCTGCCGGTAGGCGCGGTCCTGTTGCGGCCCGCTTTGGAGGGCGATCTTGCCGCGCCCGAGCGGAATGGCGGGAGCGCTGGGATAGGCGCCCGCCGGAATCGCGTTCCGCGACAAATATTGGCTGGTCTGAGCCATCGCCCGCGGCGCCAGGGCGGCCGTGACAATGAGGGCGCAGGCTAGGGGACGAGCGAACATGAAAGCCTCCGGCGACGGGTCCTCGTCGAGGCTCAACCTACGCGATCGTCTTGTCAATCGGCGCGGCCGTTTCGACCCGGACCGCCTAGTTCAGCTTCAGCGCCGCGCCCGGCAGATGGAGCGAGAACTCCGGGATCTCGACGTCGAACAGCTCGCCCCCGTCGGTGACCATCTGGTAGCTGCCCCGCATCGCGCCGGACGGCGTCGCCAGGGGGCAGTTGGAGACGTAGCGGAAGGCCTCGCGCGGCTTCAGCTCGGGCTGCTCGCCGACCACGCCGCTGCCCTCGACGTCGTTCACGCGGTTGAAGGCGTCGACGATCGTCCAGCGGCGCGAGACCAGCGTCACCGTCTCACCGCCGTGGTTCTCGATCTCGACCGTGTAGGACCACAGATAGAGGCCCTGTTCGGGCGAGGACTCCTCCGCCGCATAGGTCGGGAACACGCGCACGACGATGTCGCGCGTGCGCGCCTGGTAGGCCGCGCCGTCCTGGCCGCGGCGGCGGCGCATCCTCTGCAACGAGGGCGAGGTCTCACGCCTGATCGAGCGCACGGGTCACATCTCGCGTCAGATCGCCAAGGGCCTCGAGGCCGACCGAGAGGCGCACGCCCCCCTCGGTCACGCCCAGCAACGGGCGATCCTCTTCCGGCACCGAGCGGTGGGTGGTGGTCGGCGGGTGGGTCGCCATCGACTTGGCGTCGCCCAGATTGTTGGAGATGTCGACGATCTCCAGCGCGTTCAGGAACTTGAAGGCCGCTTCGCGCGTGCCGAGGTCCAGGGCGATCACGGTGCCGCCGCCGGTCATCTGCTTCTTGGCGACGTTGTGGCCCGGATGGTCGTGGCGGAAGGGATAGAGCACCTTCTGGACCTTCTTGTGCTCGGCCATGACGTTGGCCAGGGCGAAGGCGGTATCGGTCTGGCGACGCACCCGCAGGTCCAGGGTCTCGAGACCCTTCAGCATGACCCACGCATTGAACGGCGACAGCGACGGGCCGGTGTGGCGCAGGCTGTCGCGGTAGTACTCCTCGTTGATCGCCTCGCTGGTCAGGATGGCCCCGCCCAGCACGCGGCCTTGGCCGTCGATGTGCTTGGTGGCCGAATAGACGACGACGTCGGCGCCCAGCTCCAGCGGCTTCTGGAAGATCGGGGTGGCGAAGACGTTGTCGACGATGACCTTGGCCCCGACCGCGTGGGCCATCTCGGCGACGGCGGCGATGTCGGTGATCTCCAGCACCGGGTTCGAGGGCGTCTCGATCAGCACGGCCTTGGTGTTCGGACGGATCGCCGCCTCCCAGGCCTTGGGATCGGTGGCGTCGACGAAGGTGGTCTCGACGCCGAAGCGCGGCAGCCACTCGGCGACGATCCAGCGGCACGAGCCGAACAGCGCGCGGCCGGCCACGACGTGATCGCCGGCCCGGACCAGGCCCATCAGCGCGGCGTGGATCGAGGCCATGCCGGTGGCCTGCGCGCGGCAAACCTCCGCGCCCTCGAGAAGCGCCAGGCGGTCCTCGAACATCTTCACGGTCGGATTGTTGAACCGCGAATAGACGAAGCCCGGGTCCTCGCCCGAGAAGCGGCGGTCGGCGCCCTCGGCGCTGTCGTAGGTGAAGCCCTGGGTGAGATAGAGCGCCTCGGCCGTTTCCATGAACTGCGAGCGCGCGATTCCCCCACGAATGAGCTTCGTCGCGACGTCCCAGTCTTTCGGATCCTCGGCCACGGGCCTGCCTCCCTACGCGTAAACCGCCGGCATAAGGAGCGGCGAGGGGGTGTTGGTCAAGCGTCAACGCCCCATCCGCGACCGGAGAATTGTCACGGGCGAAAATCACATTGTCACAGGCGAGCGCGTTTCGCTCGCGCCTTGCGTTTGTGGCCGCGTTTGGCGAGTGTCGCGCCGATGACCGACGCCCACGCAGCGGGGATTCTGCCCTGCCAGACCATCGAGGACTTGATCGCCCAGGAGGCGATCACCTCGGCCACGCCGTTCGACACCGACCAGGTTCAGCCGGCCAGCCTCGACCTGAGGCTGGGCGCGCGGTGCTGGCGGGTCCGCGCCTCGTTCCTGCCCGGCCTGCACAGGAAGGTGCCCGAGCGCCTGCGGGACGTGGCCATGCACGAACTGGACCTGACCAAGGGCGCGGTGCTGGAAAAGGGTTGCGTCTATATCGCCGAGATCCAGGAGCGCCTGGCCCTGCCGATGACGGTGTCGGCGCGCGGCAATCCCAAGAGCTCGACCGGGCGCGTGGACGTCTTCGTCCGCCTGCTGACCGACCATTCCAGAGCCTTCGACGACGTCGACGCCGGCTATACGGGCCCGCTCTATATCGAGATCGCGCCGCAGACCTTCTCGGTGCTGGTGCGCGCCGGCACCCGCCTGAACCAGCTGCGCCTGAAGCGCGGCGAGCCGGCCAAGCTGGCCACGCGCAGCGTCGGGGTCGACCTGACGCCGGGGATCGTCGGCTTCCGTGGCCGTCGCCACGCCGGGGTCGTCGACCTGGACCACGAGGACGGCCACGACCCGCGCGACTACTGGGAGCCGCTGGAGGCCCGCCACGGCGAGCTGCTGCTGGATCCGGGCGAGTTCTACATCCTGGCGTCCAAGGACGACATCGAGATCCCGGTGCTGGAAGCGGCCGAGATGACCCCGATCGATCCGTCGGTCGGCGAGTTCCGCGTCCACTACGCCGGCTTCTTCGACCCGGGCTTCGGCACCGAGGAGGCGGCGGCCGTCGGCTCCAAGGGCGTGCTGGAGGTGCGCAGCCACGAGACGCCGTTCCTGCTGGAGGACGGCCAGACCGTGGCGCGGCTGGTCTATGAACCGCTGACCGCCCGGCCGGCCCGCCTCTATGGCGAAGGCGGCTCGCACTACCAGCGCCAGGGCCTAAAATTGTCCAAGCATTTCAAGACCTGGTCCTAAGCGCCACCGAGCTGAGTCGTTATGTCGCGGCCGTCGTTCACTGATGGCTCAGCAGACTCGCGCTTATCTGGAGGCCTAGTTTTGGTCGGGCCTTGAAGAGATGTTTCGTGGCGTAGTGAGGCGTCTGTCGCGTGGGGCGATCGCGGCAAGCCTTATCTGGACAACCTGGACCGGCGCGGTTAGCGCCGCCCCGGCCATGTGGGAAGTCCGCGACAAGGACTCCGTCGTCTATCTGTTCGGCTCGATGCACGTGCTGCGCCCGGAGGTCCGCTGGCGCACGACCGCCTTCGACCGCGCCTACGCCGCCGCCGACCAGGTGTGGTTCGAGACCCGCGCCGATCTGCCGCCCGACCAGGTGAAGGCGCTCGTCGACCGCTACGGCGTCGATCCCGACCGCTCGCTGACCCAGAAGCTATCGCCGACGGCCCTGGCCACGCTGCGGCCGGTGCTGGATCGCGACGGCGTGCCGCTGGAGCGGGTCGAGCGCCTGCGGCCCTGGGCGGCGGCGATGATGCTGTCGGTCGCGCCGATGACCAAGGCTGGCGGCGGCGTCGCCAGCGGCGTCGACCAGGCCACCACCCAGCGCGCCCGCACCGCCGACAAGCCGATCGCCACCTTCGAGACCTTCGAGCAGCAGCTGCGGATCTTCGCCGACCTGCCCGAACAGGCCGAGCTGACCTATCTGGACGACGTCGCCCGCGAGCAACTGTCGCCGCCGCGCGATGGGGTCGCCCTGGAACGCGCCTGGCTGAAGGGCGACATGGCCCGGCTGGGAACACGCCTCGTCGATCGGATGAAGGCCGAGCGTCCGGCGCTCTACGACGCGCTTCTGCAGCGTCGCAACCTAGCCTGGGCCGACCGGCTGGACGCCGAGATGCGGCAGGGCGGGGGGACTGAACTGGTCGTCGTCGGCGCGTTGCACATGGCCGGCGCCGAGGGGCTTCCGGCCTTGATGAAAGCCCGTGGCTACGCCGTCCGGAGGATCCAATGAGCTGTCGCGGCCGCCGCCGCGCGGCAACGCGCCGCACCACATCTAGTGGACAGTCGGTGCGGTTACACAAATTCTAGCCCCTGTCCTCACGGAGCGCGACTCAGTCCCGCTCGACGCCGAGGACGGCGGAAAGCTACGGAGGCCCTCTTGGCCCGCACTGCTCAAGACCCGTTCCTGATCCTGCAAGGCCGCGTCGAGGCCTGGGAGCGGTGCGCGCGCATCCCCGGCTGCGACAAGGCCGTCTGGCGCCAGGACGGCGAGGGGCGGGTGATCCGCTGGTCCGACTTCGGCGACCGCTTCTCACGCTATGGCTGGGAGGTGGTGAGTCGCCCGCGCCCCGGGATGCTGGGCCGCGCCCTGGCGCCCAGACGCCTGGAGGCCATCCATTGGCGCGGCCTCAGCGCCGACGCCCTCTCGGCAGACCCCTCCCTGCGGCGCAAGGCGGCCTGAAAACGTCAAGCGTCTCCGTCGTTTAGTCGCTATCACCATACAAAATGACAACTACGCTTGACATGATCGCATCCTGATGTGACAAGCATACTTGTCAGATTGAAAGGGGTGCTTGTCGTGAACGAAGACGTAAAGCCCAAATGGCCCAGGTGGGCCCTGTTCCTCGCCGGTGCGGCGGCCTTGTCGGCTATCCCGTTCTGGCTGGCCTTCGCCCATCCCTTTTCGGAAACGGTGATGCTGGTCGCGATGCTGGCATGGGCGGTGATCTACATGGCCTATGTCTATGTCGGCTCGTCGCGGCTGAAGGCCAATAAGATCGGCCCGGTCATGAAGCGCTATCGTCGGCGCCTCGCCGTCGCGATGATCGCCTACTTCCTCGCCCTGATCGGCTCGCTGGCCTTGCTGCGTGGAGGCAACCTCGCCGGGCCGTTGCTTTGGATCGTCGCGGTCGCGCCCGCCATTCCGATCCTGGGCGTGCTGGTCGCGATGGGCCTCTACCTCAAGGAGGAGCCCGACGAGTTCGAGCGCGCCGTCCACGTCGAGGCGATGCTGTGGGGGCTGGGCGCGGTGCTGGCGGTCACGACCGTCTGGGGCTTCCTGGCCAACGCCCAGGTCGTGCCCACGCCGCCGCTGTTCCTGGTCTTTCCGCTGTACTGCCTGACCTGGGGCGTCAGCCAGCCGTTGATCCGCAGGCGGTACCAATGAAGAACCGCCTGAAGGTTCTCCGCGCCGAGCGGGACTGGAGCCAGGCCGACCTCGCCGAGAAGCTCCAGGTCTCCCGCCAGACCATCAACGCCCTGGAGACGGGCAAGTACGATCCCAGCCTGCCGCTGGCCTTCAAGATCGCCCGTCTGTTCGGCCAGCCTATCGAAACCATCTTCCAGGACGAGGCCTGAGGGCCCGTCCCCGGCGAGCCCGATCAGGCTCGCTGCTCCCGACACCCTTCATCCGCTGCTCGGCGCCGCGTCGCCGAAGCCTTTCGCACGCCTTCAAAGGAGATAATCCGATGCACAAACGCTTCCATCTGTTCGTGATCTTCATGACCATCGCCGCCGCCCTCGGCGTGTTCGGCGGCAACCACGCCCACGCCCTCCCTCTTGGTCCGGCGGCGGGCGGCGCCGGTGGCGATCGGATGAGCGTCACCGTCACGGGCAAGGGCCCCGACGTCGTCCTGATTCCCGGCCTGGCCTCGTCCGGCGCGGTCTGGGACGCCACCGTCCAGCAGCTGTCGGCTACGCACCGCGTCCACGTCGTCCAGGTGGCGGGCTTCGCCGGCGCTCCGGTCGCCGGCAACGCCGAGGGCCCGGTGGTCGAGCCTCTGGTCGAGGCCGTCGACGGCTACATCAAGTCGGCGCACCTGAAGTCGCCGGCCGTGATCGGGCACTCGATGGGCGGCTTCACCGGCCTGCTGCTGGCGCGCCGCCATCCCGAGGACGTCAGCCGCCTGATGATCGTCGACAGCCTGCCGTTCTTCTCGGTGCTGTTCTCGCCGGCCGCCACGGTCGAGAGCGTCAAACCCCAGGCCGCGGCCATGCGCGACGGTACGATCGCCATGAGCCCCGAGGCCTTCGCCAGCCAGCAGGCCATGACCATGCCGCGCTTCGTCAAGTCGCCCGAAGGCCAGAAGCTGGCGCTGGAATGGTCGAAGGCCTCGTCGCAGTCGGTCGTCGGCCGCGCCATGTACGACCTGCTGACCACCGACGCCCGTGGCGACCTGGCCGCGATCAAGACGCCGACCACGCTGCTCTATCCTTACGACCCGGCCATGGGCGCGCCGACCGCGATGATCGACAAGACCTATGCCGACGCCTATGCGGCCTTGTCGGGCGTGAGCCTGAAACGGATCGACGACAGCCGCCACTTCATCATGCTGGACCAGCCCAAGGCCTTCGCCGACGCCGTCGACGCCTTCTTGAAGTAGGTCTGACCGCCGCCGACGGCGCTTGCGCCCGTCGGCGGCGCGTTCCAAGTCTAGGCCCCAGGTCGAACGAGAATCCCATGTCGCGCAAATTCGGTCAGTCGGCTCGTCGCGTCGCGGCGGGCCTCGTTTCGGTCCTGGCCCTGGGCTTCGCGGGGACGGCCCTGGCCGAGCCCGCGCTGTGGGCGGTCAAGGACAAGGACTCGACCATCTACCTGTTCGGCACGATCCATGTGCTTAAGCCCGACACCCCGTGGCGCTCGGCCAGGATCGACAAGGCCCTCGCCGCCAGCGGCGACCTGACCCTGGAGATCGTCGGCGCCGACGACCCGGCCGTGATGCAGCCGCTGGTCGCGAAGTACGGCCTGGATCCGGCCCATCCGCTGTCGACGAAGCTCGCGCCCGCGACGTTCCAGCACGCCGCCGAACTGGCCCAGGGCGGTGGCATGCCGCCCCAGATGCTGAACATGATGCGCCCCTGGCTGGCGGCGGTGTCGCTGTCGCTGATCCCGGTGATCAAGGCCGGCTACGACCCCAAGAGCGGCGTCGAGCAGGTGCTGATCCGCGAGATCAAGGCCGCCGGCAAGGCCGAGAACGCCTTCGAGACTCCCGAGCAGCAGATCCGCTTCTTCGCCGACCTGTCGGCCAAGACCGAGGCCGATTTCCTGAGGTCCACCCTCGATGAAGTCGACGAGGGCGTGGGCAAGATCGACAAGATGGTCGCCGCCTGGGCCGCCGGCGACACGGCCGAACTGGAAAGCGAGTTCGTCTCGGAGATGAAGGGCGACTATCCCGAGCTCTACGAGCTTCTGATCGTCAAGCGGAACCAGGATTGGGCGGGACAGCTGAAGACCAAGCTGGCCGGCTCGGGCGTCAGCTTCGTCGCCGTCGGTTCGGGCCACCTCGTGGGGCCGGACAGCGTCCAGGCCCAGCTGGCCAAGCTGGGGATCAAGGCCGAGCGGGTGGAGTAAATGCTCCGCTCTCCCCGGCGAAAGCCGGGGAGAGCGGATTTTAGGACGCCGCCCGCAGGTAGATCGACCGCTTCGGTGCGGTCATCACCCGCTGCAGCATCGGCTCGAAGGCTTCCAGCGGCATCGACTTGAAGCTGGGGTCGAAGGCTTCCTGATCGTACACGTGGCAGAACTTGGCGGTGTGCTCGAAGTCCGGATGGCCGCGGAACTGATCGCGCATGTCGCGGTCCAGGCCCAGGTGGTGAAAGAAGTAGTAGCCCTGGAAGATGGCGTGGTGCGCCACCATCCAGTGGTTCCGCTCCGACACGAAGGGCTGCAGGATCGCCGCGGCGATGTCGGCGTGATTGCGCGGGCCCAGGATGTCGCCGATGTCGTGCAGCAGGGCGCAGACGACATATTCCTCGTCCTCGCCGGCCTGGTGGGCGCGGGTGGCGGTCTGCAGGCTGTGCTCCAGCCGATCGATGGCGAAGCCGCCGCAGTCGCCTTTCAAGAGGTTCAGGTGGGCGATCAGCCGGGTGGGCAGGTCGCGGCCGAATTCCACGGCCGCCGAGGCGATGATCCCCCAGTCCTCGGCCGTGCCGTCGGTCATGGCGTGAAATTTCGCGCGCGGATGATCCTCGCCGTCGGCCATGGCGTTTCTCCCAAACGTCTGTTTGAGCGATCGTGCGCCGGAAGCCGGCCTAGGTCAACGAACAGCCGTCAACGCGGGTAGGGAGGGGACATTGGAGCGGGCGGGGGGAATCGAACCCCCGACATCAAGCTTGGGAAGCTTGCGTTCTACCTCTGAACTACGCCCGCCTAAGGGACGCTCCGTTTAGCTTGCCTCGGGCGGCTACTCAAGCGGCGGATGGGACGACTTGATCTCGGAGCCAAGCTTGACCTCTAGTGGGGGAGTCATCGGGGCGCAATTTCAAGTCGATTCACATGCACAAGCTTTCTCGCCGGACCCTTGCCGGCCTGGCCTGTTTCGCGCTGACGCCATATGGCGCGGCATTGGCGGCCGACACGGACGCCGCCAGGGCATTCGGAGCGCGGCCCGCCGTGCTGAGCGCCAGCCTTTCGCCGGACGGGCAGTCGATCGCCCTGGTCCAGCCCCTGGCCGAGGGCCAGGCCAGCGCCGTCTTCGTGGCGAAGCTGGATGGCGGCGGCCAGCCCAAGCCGATCCTGACGGCAGACGGCAAGCCCTACCGGCTGATGGGCTGCGGCTGGGTGTCGAACACGCGCTTGGTCTGCGAGCTCTACATGCTGCTGAAGACCGACTGGAAGCGGATGCAGTACGGACGTCTGCTGGCGGTCAACGCCGACGGGTCCGACCCGCGAGAGCTTTCGGCCAAGCCGTCCGGCTGGGAACTGGGTTTCCACCAGGATGGCGGCGCGATCATCGATTGGCTGGCCGACGACACCAGCGGCGCTGTGCTGATGACTCGCCAGTACGAGGGCGAGGTCTCGACGGGCAACCTGTTGGGCAAGGGCGAGAAGAAGGGCTTGGCCGTCGAGCGCGTCGACACCGGGGATATGACCCGGACGGGCGTCGAGGCGCCGCGCGGCGACGTCATAAGCTACGTCTCCGACCAGCACGGCGCGCTGCGGGTCATGGCCATCGCGCCGAAGAACAGCACCGGCTACATCATCGGACCGGTGATCTATTTCCATCGTCCGGCCGCCGGCGGGGCGTGGCAGCCGATCCCGCGCACGGTCGAGCTGGCGGACTTCCGGCCCGAAGCGGTCGATCGCGACCTGAACGCCGTCTACGGTTTTCAGCCGGTGAACGGCCGCGACGCGGTGGTGCGGGTCTCGCTGGACGGCTCGTGGAAGCGCGAGGTCCTGGTGGCGCGCGACGATGTCGACGTGGACCAGTTGGTGCGGGTCGGGCGGCAACACCGCGTGGTCGGGGCCAGCTTCGTCACCGACAAGCGCCAGACCGTGTTCTTCGATCAGGGCCTGAAAGGCCTGGAGGCGGCCCTGACCAAGGCGCTGCCGGGCAATCCGCGCGTGAGCTTCGTCGACGCCAGCCTGGACGAGAAGCGGCTTCTGCTCTGGGCCGGCAGCGACATCGATCCTGGCCGCTACTACCTGTACGACCGCAACACCAAGCGCCTGGCCGAGGTGATGCCCGAACGCCCGGATCTGGCCGGCTACAAGTTGGCGCCGGTCAAGGCGATCACCTACGCGGCGGCTGACGGCGCGGCGATCCCCGCCTATCTGACTCTGCCGCCCGGCTCGGACGGCAAGAACATCCCGGCCATCGTGATGCCGCACGGAGGACCCAGCGCCCGCGACGAGTGGGGCTTCGACTGGCTGTCGCAGTACTTCGCCCATCAGGGCTACGCGGTGTTGCAGCCCAACTTCCGGGGCTCGTCCGGCTATGGCGAAGCGTGGTTCCAGAAGAACGGCTTCCAGTCGTGGAAGACGGCGATCGGCGACGTCGCCGACGCCGGCCGCTGGCTGACCGCTCAAGGGATCGCCGCGCCGGGCAAGCTCGCGATCGTCGGCTGGTCCTATGGCGGCTACGCGGCGCTGCAGAGCGGGGTGGCGGATCCCGACCTGTTCAAGGCCATCGTCGCCGTCGCGCCGGTCACCGACCTGGAGAGCTGGCGTCAGGAATTCAAGGATTTCACCAACTACAAGGTCGTCGATGCGTTCATCGGGCGCGGTCCGCACGTCAAGGAGGGCTCGCCCGCCCAGAACGCCGAGAAGATCAAGGCGCCGGTCCTGCTGTTCCATGGCGACCAGGACGTCAATGTCGGCGTCGGCGAATCCCGCCTGATGCAAGCCAGGCTGAAGAGCGCCGGCGCCAAATCGGAGCTGATCGTCTATCCCGGCCTCGACCACCAGCTGGACGACGCGCCGACCCGCGGCCAGATGCTGAGCCGGGCCGACGCGTTCCTGAAAGCGTCGCTGGGCCTCTAGCCCTTGGCCAGCTCCAGCGCCTTGTCCAGGGCCTGATCGGCCGGGACGGCGACGTCCGGTTGGATGCCGACGCCTTCCCAGTCCCAGTCGGTGTCCGGATCGAAGGTCCGGCCCACGGGGATGAAGGCGGCCAGGCCCGCGCCCAGGGGTTCGAAGCCGCCGAAGTGGTTGGCCCCGCCGGTATGCTCGCCCACCAGGATGGCGCGGTGGGTGCGCTTGAAGGCCAGGGCCAGGTGCTCGGCGGCCGAGCCGGTGCGAGTTGAGGTCAGGTAGAAGACCTTGGCGTCCCGCAGGCGGGTCTCGGCGTTGGGGGTCACCCAGTGCTCGCGGCGATTGACGCCCTTGGGCGCGCTGACCGGGCGCATGTTGGGATCCCCGCGCGTCGGATCGCCTCGCATGTCGACGACCGACTGGGCCATGTCCATGCTGACCAGCCGTGTTGGCTGGGCGTAGAGATAGGGCAGCATGACGTTCATCTCGGCCGGGCCGCCGCCGCGATGGGTGCGAGCGTCGAAGATGATCGCCTTGGCGTCGGCGTGCTCCTTCATGAAGGCGTCTAGCGTCGCCAGGGTCTCGGGCGCGCCGTCGAACATGTTGAACTTGATGTAGGCGACGCCGTCGGCGATCCATTTGGGATCCTCGATGGCCGGCGGGCGCGGTCCGCCAGGACCAGGACCAGGACCAGGGCCGGGGGCCGGCCCGGGACCGATGCGCATGCGGCGGGGCCCGCCACCGGGCCCGCCGTCCGGCGAGCCTAACGCCACGCGCAGATGGTTGTCGGGGTGCACTGCCCGCAGGTCGTCGGTCAGGCGCTTGGCCAGCGCCATCGGATCGGTGATCTGGATGTAGGTGGCCTTGTTGGCCCGCAGCATCGCCGCGTACCGCTGACCCTGGGCCGGCTCGACATAGGCGGTCTCCAGCTTGCCGGCCAGGCTCTCGATCGCCGCAGCGTAGTCGGCGGGCGAGGCCGCGACGGGCGCGGGGGCGGGCGGCGGAGGCTGCTCCTGGGCCAGGACGGGTTGGAGGGTGGCCAGGGCCAGGCTGGCCCCGATCGCGATGACCAAATTGCGCCGCACAGTTCATCTCCTTATGCGTAATGAGACGGATGGGGAGTCGATCGACGCGTGGAAGTCCTGACGGAAATCTCTCGGAAAGCTGAACTGTCGCGAAACCCGCCGCGAATGGCGTTCGGCGAGGTGTCGATCGACGTCGAGAGCCGCCGCGTGCGCGCGCCGTCGGGGGCGAGCAATCTGGAGCCGCGCGTCTTCGACCTGCTGATGACGCTGGTGGAGCGGCCCGGCCTGACGGCCTCGCGCGACCACTTGATCGAGACGGTCTGGGGCGAGGTCGACGGGTCCGACGAGGCGCTGAGCCAGGCGGTGGCCAAGCTGCGCCGGGCCCTGGGCGACGACGCTCGCGCGCCCCGCTTCATCGAGACCGTGCCCAAGCTGGGCTATCGCTGGATCTTCGAGGACCCCCCGGGGCGTCTGCCGCCCGCGCAGCGTTGGTCGTTGGGGCCGGCCTGGGTGGCGGCGGGCGCGGTGTTGGCCATCGCGGTCGGCGGGGCGGGCGGCGTCGGCGCCTATGCGTGGGCCAAGGCCGCCGAGCCGCGCAAGTTCGAGATCCGCAAGGTCCGCATGGAACGCACGGCCGACGGCCGCTGCCTGCGGCAGGTCCAGGTGATCCGGGGCGAGGGCGTTCCCTCGGCCGCCCAGAGCGCGCCGCCCAAGCCCTCGTCGCCGGGCTGCGAGGCGCCCGGGATCCCGCGCGAACTCGTCGAACGCTGAGAGTCTATCGCGCCGTGTCGTCCAGGAAGGCCGAGGCCCAGACCAGCGGAGCGTTCCAGTTGATCGCCACCTCGTTCTGGGTGAAGGCGCGGTAGTCGTCGGTCCAGCAGGTCTGGGGCCGGCATTGGGCCTTCATGTCCTTGGCCACAGGGTCGCTCATACTGGTCGAGTTGGGGCCGCCGGACAGCACCCCGGCCGGCGGCTCGGGATAGGCCGGATCGGCCTGGTGGGCCCAGAAGCGATGGTGCGGATGGCGCATCGGCCGCGCGCCGAAGCCGGTGACGTACGAGCGGTCCAGCGGGTTGCGGCCCAGGACGTAGTCCAAGGCGTCGACCGCGCCGAGGCGATAGGCGATCTCGCCGGTGAAGTCATAGGCGACGCCCAGCACGAGCACGCGGTTCAGCACCGAGCTGTTCGAGCCCCACGGATAGCCCGGCCCGGCAAAGGGCAGGGCGTAGCCCTGGCCCAGGTCGTCGCCCAGATACTTGCCGGCGCTGGCGATCAGGTTGGCGCGGGCCTGGGCCACCTCGGCGGGCTTCAGGCCGCTGGGCGCCAAAGCCAGGGTCATCGTGCCCAGCGCCCCGACCGAACCCCAGCTGATGTCGCCGGTCGGTCGGGCGCCGGCGGTCGGTGAGGCCAGGAACAGGGGCGAAGCGCGCAGGGCCTTCTCGTACCGCGCCTCACCGGTCGTCGCGTAGAGCTCGGCGGCGGCCCAGTAGGCCTCGTCGGTCAGGTCGCCGTCGCCATAGCCGCCGCTGCCGGTGAAGGGGCCGATGGCGTAGATGTCCGGGTGAGCCTGCGCGGCGGCGAAGGCGCGGCGGGCGGCGTCCAGACACTTTGCCGCGAACGCCGGATCGATCGGCTTCCACACCCGCGCGGCCTGGGCGGCCACGGCGGCCAGGTTCAGGGTCGCGCCGGTGGTGGGATAGTAGAGATAGCGGGTCTGCCTGTCGTCGGCCGGGGCGGTCGGCAGGGCCGTCCAATTGCGGTCGGCCAGCTTCTGATGGGCCATGCCCGCGGCGTCGATCGCGGTCAGGACCAGCTTGCCGTCGACCGGCTTCTGTTTGCCGATCGGGACCTGCAGGGTCTTGCCCTCGGGAACCTGCATGGCCAGCAGGAAGGTCAGCTCGAACCGGGCCTCGTCGAGGATGTCGGGGACGCCGTTGGCGTTCTCGGGCAGGGCTTGCGAGCCGTCGCCGAGGGCCTTCAGCGCGCCGGGGCGCTTGAGCACGGCGGCGCGCTCATAGGCGTTGACCAGGGTCCAGACGGAAATGCCGCCGTTGACCACGTACTTGCCCTGGTCCCCGGCGTCGTACCAGCCGCCGCTGGCGTCCAGGGTGTAGTCGCAGCCGGGCCAGACCTGGCCGCGCTCGTCGGCCTGGTCGAAGCAGGTCGCCTTGTCCGGCGCGTGGCCGGCGGGGCGGGCCAGATCCGGGCGCTCGACGAAGCGGGCCTCGATCGGGACGCTGGCCCGCTGTTGGTAGAAGAACGACAGGGCCGCGCGGGTCAGCTGGCCGTCCGGCCTGGCCTTCAGGGCGAACGGGCGGCTCTCGGCGGCTCCGACCTTCAGGCGATAGCCGTCGCCGGTCTTGCGGACGGCCGAGAAGTCGATCTGGTGGACGTGCTCGCCCGAGGCGGCGTCGTCGCCGAACACCCTGGTCTTGCCCCCGGCGACGACCGCGCCCGACGCGTCCAGCAGGGTCCAGTCCAGCGGCGCGGTCGCGGGATCGGCCAGCACGGCGCGCTTGGGGCCCGAGGCTTCGAGGCCGGTCTGGTTCAGGCGGATGGGGCGAGGCGCTTCCTCGGCCCGCGCGGCGCCGGTCAGGGCCAGGAGGGAGACAAAAGGCAGGACCGGGATCATCGACGCTTCCTCCATGACGCGTCGCGGGCGCGCCTTGTCGTCAAGCTAGCGGCTGGACGACAGCGTTGTCACGGCCTTTGTTAGCGGTATCTCTGGGCGCGAGGCCGGAACGAAAAACGCCGCCCGAGCGGATCGGGCGGCGTTCGAAGCGGCTTTGAGGCGCGCTTAGTTCTGCGGCGGAGCGCCTTCCGGCGGCGGACCGGGGGGCGGGAAGCCTTGCTGCATGCGACGGGCGCGCATCTGTTCGAAGGCGGTCTTCAGCTCCGCGAGCGTGATCTTGCCGTCCTTGTCGGCGTCGATCATGGCGAAGCGCTCTTCCGGACGGCCAGCGCCCGTCCATTCGGCCTTGTCGACGACGCCGTCGGCGTTGGCGTCCCAGCGCTTGAAGACGTCTTCCGGAGCCGGCATCTGGCGCGGCGGTCCCGGGGGCGGGCCTTCCTGAGCCAGGGCGGTGGTTCCGGCGAGCGTGGTGAGTGAGGCGAGCGCGACGAGAAGCGTGCGGCGCATGGAGGGTGTTTCCTTCCCCGATGAATGTCCCGGATCGCTCTTCGGCCCCAATTGTTGCGGGCTTATTTCGCGATTGCGGCGGGATCGGGCGGGCGTCCCGAGGCCGGGAGCCCACCCGCGCCGGGCTAGAACTTGTACTGCAGGCCCAGGCTGAACTGCCGGCCGGTGTGGGTGTAGACGAACGTGCTGTCCCGGTCGGAGTCGATGAACTGCCGGTTGAAGCGGTCGAAGATGTTCAGCCCCTCCAGCGACAGCTTGAAGTGGTCGCTGATCTGGTACGAGGCGGCCATGTCGAAGGTCAGGTTCGGTGAATAGCCTTCCAGGTCCTGCAGCGGGTTGTTGGCGGGGAGGGCGACGATCGACTTGTCGCGATACGAGGCCGAGACGCGGGCGCTGAACTTCTCGTCCTCGTAGTAGAGGGTGGCGTTGTAGGCGTTTTTCGACAGGCCGACGAGGTCGTTGGTGGTGACGCCGCCGGCAGCCAGGAAGTAGTCAATCTGGCTGTCGACATAGGTGTAGTTGAACAGCGCGCCCGTGTGGCGCAGCAGGCCTGGCAGGAAGGTGAAGGCCTGCTGGTAGTTGATCTCGAAACCCTTCAGCGGGCCGCCCGGCGTGTTCAGGGGCCGGGTGACGGTGATCGGGGTGTTGTCCGGATCGACGCCCGACGACCCCAGCAGCGCCATCGGCAAGCCGGTCTGACGGAAGGTCAGCTGCTGCGACTGGTTCTGCACATAGGTCTCGATGTCCTTGTAGAACAAGCCCACGCCCAGGATCGCGCCGGGGGCGAAGTACCACTCGGCGCCGACATCGGCCGTCCAGGCGCGGATCGGATCCAGGGTCGGGTTGCCCGAGGTCATCGACGGGGTGCCGGTCAGGTTCAGGCTGCCGCCGGGCGTCAGGAAGCCCAGCTCGGGCCGCGACACGGTCTTGGCGCCCGAGAAGCGCAGCACCAGGTCCGGCGTGGCGTCCACCGAGATGTTCAGCGACGGCAGGACGTCGGTATAGCTGTGTTCGGCGGTGACCTGCTGCGGCGTCAGGCCGATCTGGTAGCCGCGCGACTCCAGTTCGGTCTTGGCGATGCGGAAGCCGACGTCGCCGCGCACCGGCACGCCGCCGATCTCGGTCTTCAGGTCGGCCTGCAGATAACCGGAGGTGACCTTCTCGTCGACGCGGCGGATGCCGCCATAGTTGGGGACCAGGTTGTAGAGGCCGGTCTTGCTGTAGAGGTTCTGGCCGGCGACGAACTTGTCGTAGTCGATGGTCGCCCAGGCCGACGGGAAGACGCCGGCGTCGATGCCGTGGCCGCCGAAGCCGCTGACCACCTTGGTCACCGCCTTCAGCTCGGCCGAGGTCATGGTCGGGACCAGGAAGTTATTCGGCCGCTGATAGGCCGAGGTGTCGAACGAGAACTCGTCATAGTGCCCGCCGACCTTGATCGTCAGGGCGTCGTCGACGGCCCAGGCCAGGTTCAGGTCGGCGGTCTTGTAGATGTTGGTCGTGAAGATCTGCTGCAGCCGCACCTCGGCGTTGGGAGCCGCGAAGCTGTACTGGGTCGCGTCGGTAACGTCGAAGCCGTGGGTGATGGTCGGCTGGTCGCGGTTCTTGCGGAAGTCGATCGTCATGCTCGTATTGGGCCGCTGGAACATGATCGTCGTCGTCATCGGCTGGTCGTAGTCGGACTTCGAGTAGCCGATCAGGCCCTTGACGGTGATCCGGTCGGTCAGCTCGTGCGTCCCGGCGAAGGTGTACTGCTGGAAGACGTTCTGGAACTCGTCGTGCTGGGTGTCCGAGCGCAGATCGACGCCGTCGAAGCGGGCGAAGTCGACGTCATAGACCGTCTGGCCGAAGTTGGCGCCGGCTGTGTGGCTGGTCCCGGCGTTGCGCAAAACGAGCTCGCGCACGGCCGTCTGCGGCTTGCCATTCTGGCTGATGGCGCGGGCGAACGAGAAGCCCTCCAGCCAGTTCTCCTCGCGCTTGACGTCATAGTTCGAATAGAGGGCGTCGAAGCTCAGCGACGTGCGCGAGGTCGGCTTCCACTGCAGGGCCAGGGTGGCGCCGGTGCGCTCCTGGTCGTGGTGGAAGCGCCCGTAGCGGGGCAGGCGCGGGAAGAATACGGTCGAGCGGTTGGCCTGGTCGAAGACGGTGTCGGTGGGCGCCGGCCGCGCCACGCCGGTCGCGCAGTTGAAGGCGTCGGTGCCGTTGGCGGCGTTGTCGGCCGGGTTCTGCGGCGCGCGGCCCACGGGCGTGCAGAAGCCGCCGTCGACCGTCGCGGGGTTCCAGCCGCCCGAGCCCCACTGGTCCTCGAGGAACTTGCGCTTGCTGTAGGCCAGCGAGGCCTGCGCCCCGAACTCGCCCCAGGCGGTGTCCCAGCGATTTCCGACCACGGCGGTGAACTTGGGGTCGACGTTCTTGGCCAGGTCATTCCAGCCGGCCGCGGCGCCCAGAACGAAGGTCAGGCCCTTCTGGTCCAGCGGGCGAGCGGTCTCCAGGTCGACGGTGGCGCCCAGCGAGCCTTCGATCACCTCGGCCTGGGCGGTCTTGCGCACCGTGATGCCGCTGAACAGCTCCGAGGCGAAGGTGTTGAAGTCGAAGCCGCGACCCAGGTTCGCGCCGCGGTCGCTGGTGGTCGCGCCGCTGGTCGACTGGGCTTCCATGCCGTTGATGCGGACGCGGGTGAAGGCCGGCGGCAGGCCGCGGACGGTGATCGTGCGCCCCTCGCCGGCGACCCGCGTGATCGAGACGCCGGGCACTCGCTGGATCGACTCGGCCAGGTTGGCGTCGGGGAAGTCGGCGATGTCCTCGGCCTTGATGGCGTCGACCACGCCCGAGGACTGCCGCTTGACGTTCAAGGCGCTCTTCAGGCTCTCGCGGAAGCCGGTGACGACCACTTCCTCGACCGTGTTGTCGGGCGCGGCCTGGGCGTGGGCGCCGGTTGCGGCCATCGCACCAACAAATGCCAGGGCCAGCAACGAGCAACCCGAATTCCAGCCCTGCTTGGACGACGACATGGGGACCTCCTGACGGGGGCCGACCGCGCCGCGCCCCTGATGTTTCCAACCCGAGGCTCCCGGTTGACCCGGTTCAGCGCTCTGCCTTGCAAAATTCCCACATATTGAGAGTGAGTCTCACAAGTTAGACGATATATGTACGACAAATGACGCCGCTGCAAGCTGCGGTACACGGTGCTCGCCGGAAAGTTGGGAGGGGCGCACGAAATCCTCTCCCTACGGAAGAGGGAGCATGAAAGTACGGGGATTGAGCGTGTTGTATCCCCGGCGTTCGCGAGATCGAACTCCACGAAATCAATGACTTCTCACTTTTACGCGATCCTGAATGATCCGCGCTCAGACCCGCCTCATACTCAGAGCTGTCCCCGTCGCGAGGGGAGGGCGCTTGGATCCGGCCCAAAGCGGCGATGGGGATAGGTTGAGCGGGGCCGCTGGCGGTTCCCGAGCGGTCAAGTCAGGTCGTGTGGCTTACTCTTTAGGAGCGCGCACGGGTGGCAGGACCGTCCGGGGTCAAGCCGACAGCGGAGCGACAGGGCGGTGATCGTACAAGCCGCCTATCGTGGATCGTCGGGGTCGAGACGGAGTAGCCGATCGACTTGGTCCACGCCCGTCCGGGGGTAACGGAGGCCCGAGCAGACAACGCTCACGCCCGCCGTCCTCACGGGCAAGAACAGCCTGGCGGAGCGGTCGTCCGAGCCGAAACGTAAAATCAACCTCACGGTCTCCGGGTTCGCCCGGCCGCTCCGTCGCCTCCCCACCACCTTCAGCGGCCAGGCCGCGTGAAGCGGCGACGCCGTGCGCCTCGCGGGCCGTCCGCGACCCATCGTCCCAGATTCACGATTAACCGGGATTCACCATGGCTGGGGAGGCCGCCTTAACCATCCGACCCCATGCTGTACTGAAATGGGATTGGAGGGGCGGGCATGGCCCAGCACGTGGAAACCTTGGTGATCGGCGCCGGCCCGGCGGGCCTGACGACCGCCTATACCCTGGCCAAGGCCGGGCGGGGCGTGACCGTGCTGGAGATGGACCCGACCTATGTCGGCGGCATCAGCCGGACCGTCGACTACAAGGGCTTCAAGTTCGACATCGGCGGCCACCGGTTCTTCTCGAAGAGCCAGGAGATCGTCGACCTCTGGAACGAGATCCTGCCCGACGACTTCATCGACCGCCCGCGCCTGTCGCGGATCTATTATCGCGAGAAGTTCTACGCCTATCCGCTGAAGGCCTTCGAGGCGCTGGCGAACCTGGGCGTCTGGACGGCCGCCAAGTGCATGGCCTCGTTCGGCTGGGCCAAGTTCCGCCCGATCGCCGCGCCCACCACCTTCCACGAATGGGTCCGCAACCAGTTCGGCGAGAAGCTGTTCTCGATCTTCTTCAAGACCTACACCGAGAAGGTGTGGGGCATGAGCTGCGACGAGATCTCGGCCGACTGGGCCAGCCAGCGCATCAAGGGCCTGGACCTGGCCGCCGCCATCATCGACGGCGTCAAGCGCTCGCTGGGGGTCAAGGCCAAGGCCGGCGTTGAGGGTTCGCCCAAGACCCTGATCGAGAGCTTCCGCTATCCCCGAAAAGGCCCCGGCATGATGTGGGAGGCCTGCGCCGAGAAGATCACCGCCCTGGGCGGCGAGGTCCGGATGGGCCGCAAGGTCGACGGTCTGCACCATGACAAGCTGGCCAAGATCTGGACCGTCTCGGTGACCGGCGCGGACGGCAAGAAAGAGATCTACACGGCCGACAGCGTCGTCTCCTCGGCCCCGATCCGCGAGCTGATGCACGCCGTGTCGCCTACGCCGATCAGCGTCTTCCACGCCGGCGAGCTGATGTATCGCGACTTCATCACCGTGGTGCTGATCGGCAAGCCGCAGAAGGAGCTGCCGGACAACTGGATCTACATCCACGATCCGTCGGTGAAGGTCGGCCGCGTGCAGAACTTCCGCTCGTGGTCGCCGGAGATGATCCCGGACGGCGTCTCGACCTGCCTGGGCCTGGAGTACTTCTGCTTCGAGGGCGACGGCCTGTGGACCAGCTCCGACGAGGACCTGGTCGCCCAGGCCAAGCGCGAGATCGGCAAGATCGGCCTGATGGAGCCGGCCGATGTCTACGACGCCTGCGTGGTGCGCCAGCCCAAGGCCTATCCGGTCTATGACGACGCCTATGCCGAGCACATCAAGATGATCCGCCTGGACCTGAAGATGCACTTCCCGGGCCTGCATCTGGTCGGCCGCAACGGCATGCACAAGTACAACAACCAGGACCACGCCATGATGACCGGCCTCTTGACGGCCGAGAACATCATCGCCGGCGAGATCGTCCACGACGTGTGGGAGGTCAACGAGGACGCCGAGTACGGCGAAGCCGGGGTCTCCGGCGCCCGCGCGGCCCTGCGCAGCGAACGCGCCGTGCCCAAGAAGGTCGCCGCCTAACCATGGGTCTTGCGCGACAGCTCTGGCGGCGGCTGCCTGAAGGGCTGCGGGAGCTGCTGCTCTACGGTTTCGCCAGCGCCCTGGCGCTGGGGGTCGACTGGGGCCTGCTGCTGGTCCTGACCAAGCTGGGGGTGAACTATCTGCTCGCCTCGGCGACCGGCTTCACTAGCGGCATCGGCGTGACCTACGGGCTGTCGGTCTCGGTGGTGTTCCGCCATCGGCTCGTCGCCGACCGCAAGCGCGAGTTTCTCGGCTTTCTCGGCGTCGGCCTGGCCGGCCTGATCCTGACCCAGGGCCTGATGGCGCTGTGGGTCGAGGCGCTGCGCATGACGCCGGGCCTGGCCAAGATCCCGACCGCGGGCCTCGTGTTCGTGTTCAACTTCACCGTCCGCCGGGCGCTGCTGTTCCGCGCGCCCGGCGTCGACGCCGCCCGGACTTGAGGAGCCTCATGCCGGGCCGCCCCGCGCGTTTCGCCGCCGACCGGGGGCTGGGCCTGCTGGCCGCGTTCAGCGTCTTCCTGCTCAGCCGTCCCTATCCCGGCGTCTATCACGACGGCCGCCTCTATATCGCCGACGCCCTAGCCAAGCTTGACCCGGCCGGCGTGGGCCAGGACCTGATGTTCGTCCACGACGGCCAGTTCGGCTTCAGCCTGTACACGCCGATCCTGGCCCGGCTGATCGCCATGCTGGGGCCGTCGGGCGGGACGATGGCGATTGTCGTCCTGACCCTGACCCTGTGGTTCGCCGCGGCGGCGCTGCTGGTCGAGCGGCTGCTGGCCGATCGTCCGCCGGCCGTGCGCTGGGCGGCCCTGATGCTCATCGTGGCGCTGCCGCCGTCGTACGGGCCGCTGAACGCGCTGAGCTATGCCGAACCCTACGCCACGCCCCGGGGGCTGGCCGAGGCCGCGGGCCTGGCCGGCATGGCCGCCTATCTGTCGGGACGCAGGATCCTGGGCCTGGCCGCCTGCGCGGCGGGCATGCTGTTCCATCCCATCATGGGCCTGTGCTCGGCCGCCGCCATCGGCCTGGCCCTCTGCCTGGAGGACCGTCGCTGGCTGTGGGCCGCCCTGGCCGGCCTGGCGCTGGCGGCGCTCGCTGGCCTGCTGCGCCTGCCGTTCGCCGACCGCATCGTCACGGTGATGGAGCCGGCCTGGCGCGCCGTCGTCGAAAGGCGCAGCCCGATCGTCTTCCCGTCGCAATGGCCCGTTGAGACCTGGAGCCTGATCGCGCTTCACCTCTGCAGCCTCGCCGCCGGCGCCGCGCTGCTGCGAGACGCGCCGCGCCGGCTGGCCGTGGGCGCCCTGGCCGCCGGCTTACTGGGCGTGGCGGTGTCGGCGCTTCTCGGCGAGCGCCTGTCGCTGCTGCTGTTCCTGCAGATGCAGACCTGGCGGGCGTTGCAGCCGGCGGCGGTGCTGGCCGCCGCCAGCATGGCCCTGCTGTGCGCCGAACTGCCCAGGCGTGGGCCGCTGAGCCTGTGGGGACTGGCCCTGCTGGGCGTGGCCTGGATCTTCCGCGAGGCCAGCCACCTGGCGCTGATCGTCGCGCCCATCGGCCTGCTGTGCGTGCTGTGGGGGCAAAGGATCCGCTTAAGCCGCCCCGCGCTGATCGGCGGAGCCGCTGTCTGCGCCTTGGCGGCGGCGGCGATCGCCTACGGCGCGCTGCGCGTCATCGACCTGGCGGGCGCCCTGGCGGCCATGCCGTCGGCCTGGCCTTTCGGCCTGGTCTTCGTCTGGGCCAGCGATCTGCCGAGCCTGCTCGTCGGCCTGATGGTCGGCGCGGGGCTGGCCTGGGGCTGGCGACCGGCGGCGGCCTTCCGAATTGTCGGCGTGGCGGCGCTGTGCGTTCTGGCGTTGGCGCTTTGGGACGATCGCTCGCCGTTCGTGCGCGAGCGCGACCAGGGCAGGGACGCCGTCCTAACGGCCATGACGGCGTCGCGGCCCGGCGCGGTGCTCTGGATGTTGGGCGACGTCGAGCCGTGGATGTTGATGGGGCGGCCCAGCTGGACCAGCAGGCTGCAATCGGCCGGCGTGGTGTTCTCCCGGCCGCTGGCGCTGGAGCTCAAGGACCGCGCCCGGCGCCTGATCGCGTCCGGCCTGGTCGAGGACGACTGGCTGACATCGCCGCGCGCGGCGATCGCCCCGCCGCCGCCGCCTCGGCTGGCGAGCGTTCGCGCGTTCTGCGCCGCGCCGGACGCGCCGGCGTGGATCGTCTGGGCCTATTGGAAAGACGCCGTCCTGGAGCCGGGACTGAAGGCGCGAGACTGGACGCCGCGGCGCCCGTTCACGCAGGTGACACCCAACGGTTGGTTGACGGCCAGCCGCTACGCGGTGATCCCGTGCGCCGGCGACTGATCGGTCTTGTCGGTCGCCTCGGGCGTCGTCAGGCGGCCAGCGGTCCAGCAGACGAAATGCACGATCGCGTCGGCCAGGCCGACCATCGCCGCCAGCACGAAAACGCTCGAAATAATCAGGATCGCCAGAACCGACATGATGGTCTCCTGTCCGTTTCATCTAGCGGCGGGGAGAAATTTTCGTTCCCGTGGCAGCGCTTCCAAATCACGAAAACCATCTATTTGGTTGACAACGTTGTCACGCTTCCGGTGAATGGCGCGTCCGCGCAAAGACGGACTCAGAGACATCGTCACTAGGGAGTGGTGCAGTGATTGCGGTGAAATACAGCCTCGAGGGCGCCGTCCGATGACCGACGCCGCGATCGCGAAATCCACGACCCAAGTCGGGGGCAAGAACGGCGGCGGCGTCGCCGTCGTCTACGTGACCTGCCTGTTCTTCATCTGGGCCCTGGTCACCAATCTGCTGGACCCGCTGCTGAAGACCATGAAGACGGTTTTCACCCTGACTCCGGTCGAAGCCAACCTGACCGGCTTCGCCTTCTTCATCGCCTACGGCGTCATGTCGATGCCCTCGGCGGCCTTCCTGTCGAAGCTGGGCTACGCCAAGTCGGTGATGGTCGGCCTGGGCGGCATCGTCGTCGGCTGCTTCATCGCCATCGCCGCGGCCAAGCTGCACACCTTCGCCCTGGTGCTGACCGCCCTGTTCGTGATGGCCTCGGGCATCACCCTTCTGCAGGTCGCCGCCAATCCGCTGATCGCCTCGATGGGCCGTCCCGAGGACAGCTCGTTCCGCCTGAACCTGTCGCAGGCGTTCAACTCGCTGGGCGCGGCCTGCGGCCTGTGGTTCGGCGCCAACTTCCTGCTGAAGGGCGAGATCTTCAAAAAGGGGATCACGATCACCGAGCCGATGCGCGAGCAGGCGCTGGGCTTCGTCTCCAACGTCTATTTCGTCATCGGCCTGGGTCTGGCCCTGTTCATCCTGGCCATCTTCTTCGTGCGCCAGCGGATCACCGAAGCCGCCCCGAAGACCGGCCATTTCGTCAACCCGCTGACGGCCCTGTCATCGAAGTGGGCCAATCTCGGCGCGATCGGCATCTTCCTCTATGTCGGCGCCGAGGTGGCGATCTCGCTGAACCTGCTGCTGTTCATCGAGCAGGCCCATATCCTGAACATCCCGGCCGAGCAGGCCGGCAAGATGACCACCTTCTACATGGTCTTCGCCATGATCGGCCGCTTCAGCGGCTCGGCCCTGCTGAAGTCGTTCAAGGATTACGCCCTGCTGACCGTCGTCGCTCTGGGGGCGATCGCGCTGAGCCTGGTCGTGATCCTGACCAAGGACATGGTCCCCAGCGCCCATGCCGGCGAGATCAGCCTGCTGCTGGCCACCGTGCCGGTGACCACCGGCCTGATCCCGGCCTTCGCGGCGCTGCTGATCGGCCTGTTCAACTCGATCATGTTCCCGACCATCTTCACCCTGACCCTGCAGCGCTCGTCGGCCCCGGCCTCGGCGACCTCGGGCCTGCTATGCATGGCCATTGTCGGCGGCGCCTTCCTGCCGCTGGCCTTCGGCAAGATCGAGGAAATGACCGGCTCGAAGTCGCTGGCCTTCGTCGCGCCGCTGATTTGCTACCTCTACGTCCTGTGGTTCTCGCTGGCCGCCAAGAAGGCCCCGACCCACGAGATCGAGGAAGGCGTGGCCGGCGGCCACTAGAGCCAACCAACTCGCACCTGCAAGCGCGCCCCGGGAAGTCCATCTTCCCGGGGTTCTTTTTTGGCTCGGCCTAGTGCGCGTCCCGCGGCGGCGCGCCGGCCATGGGCGGCGGCTTGCAGAACGGCGCCATGACCAGGGCGGCCAGGAACAGCATCGCCATCACCCGGAAGACGTCGTTGAACGCCAGGGTCAGGGCCTCGCGGCCCACGACCTTGGCCAGTTCGCCCTGCAGGATCAGCGCCGCCTGGGCCGTGTCGGGCGTGCGCTCGGCGATGCGAGCGGCCAGGGTCCCCAGCGCGTCGGTTCCCGAACGACCGGCCTGACCCAGAGCCTCGCCGAACCGGGCGACGTGGATGCGGGCGTTGTCGCCGAGCCAGGTGTTCACGACCGCGATGCCGATCGCCCCGCCCAGGTTGCGCATCAGGTTGAACAGGCCCGAGGCGTAGCGCAGCTCGGCCGCCTCGAACCCGCTCAAGGCCAAGGTCACGCTGGGCACAATGCACAGCATGATCGCGAAGCCGCGCAGAGCCTGCGGGACCAGCAGGGCCATGAAGCCCCACTGGCTGGTCATATGCGAGGTCAGCCACAGCGCGGTGGCGAACAGGGTCAGGCCGACGCTGACGGTGATCCGGGCGTCGACCCGGGTGGACAGGCGGGCGGCGATCACCGTCGACAGGATCTGGGCGACGCCGGTGACCACGACCGTCGCGCCGATCTCCAGGCTGTCATAGCCGCGCACCCGGCCCAGGAAGACCGGGATCAGATAGGTCGACGAATAGAGCCCGAAGCCGATCACCAGGTTGAACAGGCAGGCGAAGGCGAAGGTCGGCTTGCGGAACGGCGACAGCTTCACGATCGGCCCGCCCGAACGCAGCGAGCGCTCGACGAACAGGGCGAAGGCCACGACGGCGACCCAGGCGGCGATGGCGATGCCGGCGTCCTCGAACCACTGCCGTCGCGGGCCTTCTTCCAGCACGTATTCCAACCCGCCCAGGAACACGGCCATGGCGGCCAGATGCGAATAGTCGATGGTCTTCAGCATAGATAGCTTCGGCCGATCGACCTTGATCACATTGATCGCCAGCAGGGTGACCAGGGCTCCAGGGACGATGTTGACGTAGAAGATCGAACGCCAGCCGACGGCCTCGGTCAGCCAACCGCCGACCGTCGGGCCCAGGGTCGGAGCCAGCACGGACACCATGCCCAGGATCGCCGGGATCATCGCCCGCTGCGGTCCCGAGAACATCGCGAAGCCCGTGGCGAACACCGTCGGCACCATGGCCCCGCCGGTGAAGCCCTGCAGAATCCGGAACAGGATCATCGAGTCGATGTCCCAGGCCATGCCGCATAGGGCCGACGACAGGGTGAACAGGCCGGCGGACAAGGCGAACAGCCAGCGTGTCGACAGGGCCTGGGCCAGAAAGGCGGCGAACGGGATCATCACCAGCTCGGCCATCAGGTAGCCGGTTTGCACCCAGCTGATCTCGTCGGGTCCCGCCGATAGGCCGGCCTGCACATTGTTCAGCGAGGCGGCGACGATCTGGATGTCGATCAGGGCCATGAACTGGCCGAACGCCATCACCGCGAAGATCAGGAATTTGGTCGGCGTGGGCAGGGCCCCCGGGTCGATCGGCTTGGCGGCGTCGCTCATGTTCGGGTCCCGGGGCGCGCCCCTTGAAAGTATGACGGTCATCATATTATATGCGTCATGTAATCGAGGCCGCAAGATGCGCTACGACACCGAACACAAGGCGCGCACCCGCCGGAAGGTGCTGGACGAGGCCGCCAAGGCCATCCGCGAGGAGGGGCCGCATCGTCTGGGCGTGGCCGGCGTCATGGCCCGCGCGGGGCTGACGCACGGGGGCTTCTACGCCCATTTCCCGTCGAAAGAGGCGTTCGTCGCCGACGCGATCGCCCACATGTTCGAGGGCGGACCGACCGCCATGCTGGAGCGAATGAAGGGCCAGCCGCCACGCCAGGCTCTGACCGAATACATCGACTTCTATCTGTCGCGCAGGCACCGGGACACGCGAGAGGGCGGTTGTCCGCTTCCTTATCTGGCGGTCGACGCGCCGCGCCTAACCGAGGTGTCGCGGGAGCGCTACGCCAAGGGCGTGGCCCACTTGACCAGCATCATCGCCACCCATCTGACGGCGCTGGCCCGCGACCACGCCGAGGACGAAGCCAGCTCGACCCTTGCCGAACTGGTCGGGGCCCTGACCCTGGCCCGCGCCGAGCCCGATCCCACCCGCTCCGACGCCATTCTCGAACGCTCGCGGACGCATCTGAAACGCCGACTCGGCCTGGAGGCCGCCCAATGACCGATGTGACCTTCGAAGGCGCGGCCGGCGCGACTGGCAAGCCCGCCGCCAAGGCCCGTAAGGCCCCGTTCTCGCGCAAGACCGTGCTGGCGGTCGGCGGCGCGCTCGTCGTGGCGGCCGGCGGCGCGACGTTGATCGCCATGCCGAAGGGCTCCGTCTCGACCGACGCGGCCTATGTCCAGGCCGACAGCTCCAGCGTCGCGCCCAAGGTGCGCGGCCTCGTGGCCCAGGTGCTGGTCGGCCACAACCAGACCGTCAAGCGCGGCGACGCCCTGATCCGTATCGATCCCGAGGAGTTCGACGCGCGTGTCGCCTCGGCCGACGCCGACATCGCCAACGCCGAGGCCACCGCCGCCAGCGCGCGCGCGGCCCTGATCTCGCTGAACGCCGAGCAGCGCCTGGCCGGCTCCAACATCCGGGCCGCCCAGACGGCGATCGCCGCCGCCGACGCCGAGAACCTCCGCGCCCAGGCCGACCGCAAGCGCTACGAGGATCTCGCCGACAGCGGCGCGGTGGCCCGGCGCGACGTCGAGCGCTTCCGCGCCGCTGCCGTCGGGGCCCAGTCGGCCGCCGACCGCAGCCGCGCCCAGTTGTCCGTCAGCCAAGATCAGGCCGCCGTCACCGCCGCCAAGCGCGCCACCCTGACGGCCAATCTCGCCCAGGCCGAGGCCGCCGTCGCCCGGGCCCGCGCGGCGTCGATCCTGGCCCGCCAGGACCAGGCCCATACGATCATCGTCTCGCCGATCGACGGCGTGGTCGGCGACCGCCAGGCCGAACCCGGCGACTACGTCCAGCCCGGCACGCGGCTGATGACCATCGTGCCGATGAAGGCGCTCTATGTGACCGCCAACTTCAAGGAGACTCAGGTGGCGCGGATGCTTCCGGGCCAGGCGGCGACGATCAAGGTCGACGCCCTGGACGGCAAGGCGCTGAAGGGTCACGTCGAAAGCTTCGCTCCCGGTTCCGGCTCGCAGTTCTCGCTGCTGCCGTTCGAGCCGGGCACGGGCAACTTCACCAAGATCGTCCAGCGCGTGCCGGTCCGGATCCGTATCGACCCCGGCCAAGCCGAGGTCGCCCGCCTGCGGCCCGGCCTGTCGACGACGGTGAAGGTGCGGCTGAAGGGTTAGGAAGGCGTCTTGCGGAAGGCGTCCTTCAAGACGATGGCGCCCTCCTCGAACCTGAAGATGTCGCACCCGCGTATCGCGCATGAAGCATCGTTCGCGGCCGGCGCATGATAGGTCCAGGTCAAAAGCGCCACATCGCCCATCAGGATCGGCGTGTCGATCTGCATCCTGCCGCCTTTGTCGCGGGCGAACATCTCGACGACCCCGGCGCGGATCGCTTCACGACCGACATAGGTCGCACCGGGCTCGGGTCCGACCGAAGCGCTGTAGATCGCCTGCGGCGCCATGCAGGCGGCGACGGCGTCGGGATCTCGTCGCCCCCAGGCGTCGATGAAGCGCTGCAGCGCCACAAGTTTGGTGTCTGGTTCGCTCATGTTGACTCACTTTCGAGCGGCAGAGTCCAGGGGCGCCATTTGGCGTCAGGTGCGCCGCCAAGACCTCGGTAGAAGTCCTCGGCCCGCGCATTGCCGACCATCACCGTCCAGTTGATCCGTCCCGCGCCGATCCGCCGTCCTTCCGCCACGAGCGCCGCCATCAAGGCCGCGCCGACGCCCTGGCCGCGCGCCTGGGGCGAGACGAACAGCTCCTTCAGGACCAGGGTAGGCCGCAGGTCGTAGGTCCACGGTATGATGTAATGCACCGCCATGCCGACCAGCGCGCCATTGTCGGCCTCGGCTACCAGAGCGCCAAAGCGCGGCTCGGGCCCGAAGCCGGCCTCGATCACCGAGGCCTCGGTCACCGCGAAGGCGTCCGCATAGTCCTCGAACACCGCTAGCTCGCGCATCAAAGCCACGAGCACGGGTGTGTCCCGCCGCTGGAAAGGTCTGACGAGGGGAGCGGTGACGGAGGGCAAGGCGTTTCTCGAGACATCAACGCGTCGGACCGTGACGGATCGGAGGCGATTCCGTGAGCGGCGCGATTGCCTATTTTCGTCAGGATCGTGCCAAGGCGAATTTCGCGTCCCCTCGCGGCCGGCTTAGGCCTTGCGGCCGCGCGGACTGGACCCGGTCCAGCGCTTGAAGGCGCGGGAGAAGGCGCTGGTCTCGGAGAAGCCGACCAGATAGGCGGTCTCGTTGACCGACAGGCGTTCGAGATAGGTCTCGGCCATCTTCCGTCGCAGGGCGTCCAGCACCTGGTCGAAGCTGACGCCCTCGGCCTTGAGGCGGCGATAGAGCGTCTGGCGGGACAGGCCCAGGGCCTTGGCGATGTCGTCCATAGCGAGGTCGCCGGTATGGAGCAGGGGGATCAGCAGCGCCTCGACCCGGCCGCGGGCGGTCTTGGCGTCCTCCAGGCTCTTCAGCAGCGCGTCGGCGTGGCCGTTGAACATGCCGAAGGCGTAGCGGTTGGGACGGTGGATCTCGAGCGTTAGCCAGGCGGGTTCGATCCGCAGGGCGTTCCAGGCCGCTCCAAAGGTGACCGGCGCGCGCAGGATCGGTTCGTAGGCGGCCGCATGGGCCGGCCGGGCGCGGGTCAGGTGCGCGGCGCGGACGAAGGTGAAATCCGGATAGTGGCGGGCCATCTCGCAGGTGAAGCGAGCCAACGCCGCCTCGACCAGCTCCGGGAAGTCCTCGGCGTTCGCGCAGCGATCCACCAGCCACAGCTCGCCGTCACGCGGCGTCAGCTGAAAGCGCGGCCCGTCCGAGACGCCGTCGACCTCGACCACCAGCCGCGAGAAGCGGTTCAACTGCTTGAGCGCGTCGCCCATGGTCTCGGCCGCCTGACAGATCAGGCCGACGACCGACATTTGCTCGAAGCGCGTGGCCTCCGGGAACTTCAGGGCCAGGGCCGGCTCGCCGGTCATCTGCTGGCCGGCCCGATAAAGCGCCTTGTAGGCCTCCAGCGGCACACGGGCGTCCTGGTCGGCGAAGTCGGCCGGCTGGACGCCGGTCCGCGCCAGCAGGGCGTCGCGGTCCGCGCCCAGCGACACGGCGAAATCGAGCAGCGCCCTGAAGAACCCGCCCGACACCGTCGCCTGCGCCACGTTCACCATGACCCGAGGGGTAGCAGCGTGATCGCCAGGGTCAAGTTCGTGGCGCCGCCCGTCATGGCTCTGGCGGACGCCGATCCCTAGCCTGGACCCGAGGGATGCTTGTCGGAACGGGGTTTGCGTATGAAGACGACCGCCGCCAGGGCGCTGAGCCTTTCGGTCGCCGCCTGGTTCGTCGCCCTGGTCATGGGGCTGTGGGCTTTCGGGCTCTATATCCTGGCCCTGTACGGCATCGGCGCGGCGACTGGAAACTGGGAGCGCTGGAATGTCGTGCTGCCCAGCGGTCACGGCTATAGCCGCGGGGACACGGCGGGAAACCTGGCTCTGGGCGTCCATCTGCTGATGGCGGTGTTCGTGACCTTCGCCGGGGCCATTCAGCTGGTCCCGGCGCTGCGGGCCAAGGCCCCGGCCTTCCACCGCTGGAATGGCCGAATCTTCATCGCCGTGGCCTTCGTGATCGCCGGTTCGGGACTCTACATCGCCTTTACGCGCGGGGCGGTGGCCGGGGCCTATATGGCGGTCGGCAACACTCTGAATGCGGTGCTGCTGATGAGTTGCGCGGCGCAGGCGTTGCGGTTCGCCTTGAAGCGACGGTTCGACATTCACCGGCGCTGGGCTTTGCGGGCCTTCGTCCTGATGCTGGGCGTGTTCTTCTATCGTCTCGGCATGATGCTGTGGTTCGTCGCCAACCACGGCCCGGTAGGCCACACCGAGGCCTTCGACGGACCGTTCGACATCTTCCTGGCCTTCGCCCATGTCCTGTTGCCGCTGGCGATCTTGGAGCTCAACCTGCTGGCGCGGGAGCGCGGCGGGGCGGTCGCCAAGTTCGCCATGGCCGGCGTCATGGCCGTGGCGACCGTGGCCACGGCGGCGGGCGGCCTGTTCGCCGCCTTCGGCCTGTGGCTGCCTCGCCTTTAGGCAGATCAGTTTTCCTGGGGGAGCCTGTGGAAAAACCTCGCTCGTAATTCCCACCGCTCGGCACGACATTCAGCATCTCAGGTGTCGAGGAACGAGCATGGCCGCCGCGCAACCCAAGAGCAGCCGCTTCATCAGCGGGTTCGGAGTCCAGGTGCTGGCCGCCATGGTCGTTGGCTTGGCCCTTGGCCTGCTGGCCCGTGACCTGGGACCGGCGGAAGGGCAGGCGGGCTACGTCCTGGCCGAGACCTTGCACCAGGTCGGGTCGATCTTCATCCAGCTGCTGCGGACCTTGGTGCCGCCGCTAGTGTTCACGGCCATCGTGGCCAGCATCGCCAACATCGCCCAGATGCAGAACGCCGCCCGACTGGTCTGGCGCACTCTGTTCTGGTTCGCGCTCACCGCCCTGATCGCCGTGCTGATCGGCATCGCCCTGGGTCTGATCCTGCAGCCGGGCCTGCACACCTCGGTGGCCGCGGCCGCCGCCAAGGCGCCGAAGACCCATGGCTCGTGGCTCGACTTCCTGACCGGTCTCGTGCCGGCCAACGTCCTGGGCCTGGCCGCGTCGACCAAGATCTCGGACGCCGGCGTGGCCACGACCTCGCTGTCGTTCAACGTGCTGCAGATCGTCGTCATCTCGCTGGTCGCCGGCGTCGCGGCCTTGAAGGTCGGCGAGGCGGGCGAGGCCTTCCTGAAGTTCAACGCCTCGGCCCTGGCGATCGTCCGCAAGGTGTTGTGGTGGGTGATCCGCCTGACCCCGATCGGCACCATCGGCCTGTTTGGCAATGCTGTGGCTCAATATGGCTGGACCACCCTGGGCCAGCTCGGCGCCTTCACCGGCGCGATCTATATCGGCCTGGCCCTGGTGCTGCTGGTCGTCTACCCGACGATCCTGGCCCTGAACGGCCTGAATCCCGTGAAGTTCTTCCAGGGCGCCTGGCCGGCCATCCAGCTGGGCTTCGTCTCGCGCTCGTCGGTCGGCACGCTGCCGGTGACCGAGGCGGTGACCGAGACCAGCCTGGGCGTGCCGCGCGCCTATGCCGCCTTCGCCGCGCCATTGGGCGCGACCACCAAGATGGACGGCTGCGCGGCCATCTATCCGGCGATCTCGGCGATCTTCGTGGCGCAGTTCTTCGGCGTGCACCTGGCCTTGTCGGACTACTTCCTGATCGTTTTCGTGTCGGTGATCGGCTCGGCCGCCACGGCGGGCCTGACCGGCGCCACCGTGATGCTGACCCTGACCCTGTCGACCCTGGGCCTCCCGCTGGAAGGCGCGGGGCTGCTCCTGGCCATCGACCCGATCCTGGACATGGGTCGCACGGCCGTGAACGTCGCCGGCCAGGCCCTGGTCCCGACCATCGTGGCCAAGCGGGAAGGGATCCTAGACCTGGAGACCTATAACGCCGCTCGCGTTCCGGCCGAGGCGACCTTGCATCCCGCCGAATAGGCGAGCGCGGTTGCGCCGGGGCGGTTTAGCGGCAATTTTGCCGGCCTGGTGAAGCGTCCCCGGGGGATTCCATGGCTTTGAAGACGACGAACGGCGGCCCGCAGGGGCCGAGCCGGCGCGCCTTCCTGTCCGGCGCGGCGGCCCTCGCGGGGCTGGCCGTCACGGCTCCCCGTGCGTTCGCCCGCGCCTCCGATCGCGTCGAGAGCCTGTTGGCCCAGATGACGATCGAGGAAAAGGCCGGTCAGCTATCGTGCTTCGCCGACATGATCCGGCCGCCGATCGGCGACATGAACCCGCTGGTCAACATCCGCAACGCCCAGACCCTGACCGCCGAGGTCAAGGCCGGTCGGATCGGCGTGCTGATGAACGGCGTCGGCGCCCGGGCCGCTCGCGACACCCAGAAAGCGGCGGTCGAGGGTTCGCGCCTGAAGATTCCGCTGCTGTTCGCGGCCGACGTGATCCACGGCTTCCGCACGGTTTTCCCGATCCCCCTGGCCGAGGCGGCCAGCTTCGACCCGCATCTGGCCGAGCGCACCGCCCGCGCCGCGGCGATCGAGGCCACCGCCACGGGTCTGCACTGGACGTTCGCCCCGATGGTTGACGTCGCCCGCGACCAGCGCTGGGGCCGCGTGGCCGAGGGCTCGGGCGAGGACGTGTTCCTGGGAGAGGTGATGGCCGCCGCCCGGGTGCGCGGCTTCCAGGGCAAGGACCTCAAGGCCGACGACAGCATGCTGGCCACGCCCAAGCACTTCGCCGCCTACGGCGCGGTGACGGCGGGGCTGGAGTACAACTCGGTCGAGCTCTCCGAGGCGACCCTGCGCGAGGTGCATCTGCCGCCGTTCCAGGCCGCGTTCAGCGCCGGGGCGATGACGGTGATGTCGGCGTTCAACGATGTGAACGGAATCCCGGCCACCGCCAACAAGCGCCTGCTGACCGACCTGCTGCGCGGGGAGTGGGGCTTCAAGGGCGTGGTCATCTCGGACTACACGGCCGACCAGGAACTGGTGGCCCACGGCTTCGCCGCCGACGACCGCGACGCCGCGCGCCTGGCCATGCTGGCCGGCGTCGACATCAGCATGCAGAGCGGCCTCTACATCCGCTACCTGCCGGAGCTGGTCGCTTCGGGCGCCGTGCCGATGGCGACCGTCGACGCCGCGGTGCGCCGGGTGCTGTCCCTGAAGGAGGCGATCGGCCTCTTCGACAATCCCTATCGCTCGCTCGACCCCAAGGCCGAGGCTACTCGCACCGCCACGCCGGCGATGCGGGCGCTCAGCCGCGAGGCGGGCGGCCGGTCGATCGTGCTGCTGAAGAACGACCGCGCCTTGCTGCCGCTGCCCAAGGCCGGCAAGCGCCTGGCGCTGATCGGCCCGTTCGCGGACGATAGCGAGAATGTCCTGGGGGCCTGGGGCGGTTTCTTCGCCGATCGGCGGCTGAACGTCGACCTGGCCACGGGCCTGCGCGCCCAGATGGCCGACCCGGCCAGCCTGATCGTCGAACGAGGTTGCGAGGTCGAGACCACGATCGCCGGCGGCTTCGAGCGCGCCGTCGCCGCGGCGCAAGGCGCCGACATCGTCCTGCTGGCCGTCGGCGAGAGCCAGGACATGACTGGCGAGGCCAAGTCGCGCACCGACATTCGCATCCCGGCCGTGCAGCAGCGTCTGGCCGAGGCCATCGCGGCCACGGGCAAGCCCGTCGTCGTCCTGCTGCGCCACGGCCGCGCCATCGCCCTGGAAGGCGTGATCCGCGATGCGCCGGCGATCCTGGCCACCTGGTTCCTGGGCAGCGAGATGGGCAACGCCGTGGCCGACGTGCTGTTCGGGACGGTGAACCCGTCGGGCCGCCTGCCGGTCAGTTTCCCGATCGACAGCGGCCAGGAGCCGTTCTTCTACAACGGCCGCACCACGGGCCGCCCGGCGCCCGCCGATCCGAACGGCCAGGAGTACAAGGCTCGCTGGCGCTCGATCCGCAACGACGCGCTCTATCCGTTCGGCTTCGGCCTCGGCTATTCCGGCTTCGAGATCTCGGACGTGAAATTCAGCACCGCGCGCCTAGCCTGGAACGACACCCTGCATATCACGGCCAAGGTGCGGAACATTGGCCAGGTCCACGGCGAGCACGTCGTTCAGCTCTATATCCGCGATCGGGTCGCCAGCCGCACCCGGCCGGTGCGCGAGCTGAAAGGTTTCCAGCGCGTCGCCCTGGCCCCGGGCGCCGAGCGCGAGGTCAAGTTCGAGCTGAAGCGCGAGAACCTGATGTTCGTCGGCGACAACGACTACTGGATCGTCGAGCCTGGAGTCTTCGACGTCTGGATCGCCAACTCCTCGGTCGACGGTCTGGGCGCCAGCTTCGAGCTTCTGGCGGCGGGGCAGGGCTGAGGCCGAATCGGCGCGCTTAGGAAATGGGGCCAAATGTGGCGGTGCGACGTTTCGTCTCGCCCAAAACGCGCACAAAATTAATCGCCTGATAAGCGAACCCTGGGCCTTCTGGAACAGATCGGGGCACCCAAAGTTTTTGGGCAGGTTCTTGTCTTGTAACGCTTTATCGAAACTCTGTTAGTCCCGGACCTCTCTTTTTCGAGAACCCGGCCTGTCGTGGTTTGCACTGCGTCGGCATGTCTCGTTGAAAGGTCTTGGAAAGGAAATATGGTTTACGCGAAACAAGCCGTAGTGTGGCTTGTTGCCGGATGCTCGCGCCGCGAGTGTCCTCGGATTGCTTCGTGATGCGCTAGGGGGCGCGTCCACCCAGCAAGGATGGATGAATGTCGATCTCGAGCCTTTCCGCCGCCCAGATCTCGAGCCTCTCGGCTACGGTGATCCAGGGACTGTCGACTACGGACATCCAATCGCTGAGCGGGACGCAGGTCGCCGCCATCAGCGCGACCGGGATCGGCGCGCTCGCGGACACCCAGGTCGCCGCGCTCAGCACAACCCAGGTCAAGGCGCTCACCGCGACCCAGATCCCGAAGTTCGCGACTTCGGTGGTCTTCGATGTCACCCAGCTGACCCAGCTCTCGACGCAGCAGGTCTCGGCCCTGACCTCGACTCAGCTGGCCGCGCTCGACACCTCCCACATCGCCGTCCTCAGCTCGACGCAGGTCGGCGCGCTGTCGGCCACCAGCTTCTCGGGTCTGGTCGACACCCAGATCGCCACGCTGGGCGACACCCAGATCAAGGGCCTGAGCGTCAATCAGTTGAAGGGCCTGACCACCACCGACATCGGTGAGCTGGCCGCCGCCCAGATCGGCGCCTTGACGGCGACGCAGCTGGCCAGCGTGACCGCCGCCAATGTCTCGGCGCTGGACGCGACGCAGGTCTCGGCGCTGTCGACCACCCAGATCAAGGCTCTGACGGCCGATCAGCTCAAGGGGCTGAAGACCACGGACATCGCCGAGCTCGCCGACACCCAGGTGGGCGCGCTCACGGCGACCCAATTGGGCGTCCTGTCGTCGGCGAATTTCTCGGCGCTGAACGCCACTCAGGTGGGCGCGCTGTCGACCACCCAGATCAAGGGCGTCACCGCCGACCAGATCAAGGGTTTGAACGCGACGGACATCGGCGAACTCGCCGATACCCAGGTCGGCGCGCTCAGCGCCGCGCAAATCGGCGCCCTGGCGACGACTCAAGCTCAGCAGCTGTCGACCACGCAGCTGTCGGTTCTGTCCTCGACGCAGGTGGCCGCGCTGGGCGCGTCCAACTTCTCGGCGCTGAACGCGACCCAGGTCAGCGCGCTGAACGACACTCAGATCAAGGGCCTGACGACGGCTCAACTGGCCGCCCTGAACGCTACGGACATCGGTGAGCTGGCCACGACTCAAGTCGCCGCCCTGACGGCGACCCAGTTGGGCTCGCTGACCGCCACGGCCTTCTCGGCGCTGGACGCGACCCAGGTCGCGGCGCTGTCGACGACGCAGGTCAAGGGTCTGACGGCGACGCAACTGAAAGGCGTCTCGGCCACGGACGTCGGCGAGCTGTCGTCGACCCAGGTCGGCGCGCTGTCGGCGACGCAACTGGCCGGCGTCACCGCCACCAACGTTTCGGCGCTGGACGCCACCCAGGTCGCCGCGCTGTCGACGACCCAGATCAAGGGTCTGACGGCCGACCAATTGAAAGGTCTGACGACCACGGATATCGGCGAACTGGCCGATACCCAAGTCGCCGCGCTGTCCGCCGCTCAGATCTCGAGCCTCTCGGCCGCCAACGTCTCGGCGCTGAACCAGACCCAGGTCGCGGTTCTCGCCAACACCCAGATCGCCGCCCTGAACACCAGCCAGGTGAAGGGTCTGACCACCACGGATATCGGCGAGCTGTCGTCGACCCAGATCAGCGCCCTGACGAGCGCCCAGATCGGCGCCCTGGCCACGACCCAGGTGAGGGAGCTGTCGACCACCCAGATCGGCGGCCTGTCCTCGAGCCAGATCGGCGCGATCGCCACGACCAATCTGACTCAGCTGAACGCCACCCAGATCGGCGCGCTCAGCTCGACGCAGCTGAAGGGCCTGACCAGCTCCCAGCTCGCCGGCCTCAGCACCACCAATATCGGCGATCTCGCCGACACCCAGATCGGCGCTCTGTCCGCGGCCCAGGTCGGCGCGCTGACGGCGACCGGCTTCTCGGCCCTGAACGCCACCCAGGTGGCGGCCCTGAACGAGACCCAGGTCAAGGGTCTGACAACCGTTCAGCTCAAGGGTCTGACGTCCACCGACATCGGCGAATTCGCCGATACCCAGGTCGCGGCTCTGACGGCCGCCCAGGTCGGCGCTCTGTCGGCGAACAATGTCTCGGCCCTGAACCAGACTCAGGTCGCCAACCTGTCGACGACCCAGATCAAGGCTCTGACCCCCGATCAGCTGAAGGGCCTGACCACCACGGACGTCGGCGAATTGTCGACGACCCAGGTCGGCGCCCTGACCGCCGCCCAGATCGGAAGCCTCTCGACCACCAACATCTCGGCCCTGGTCGATACCCAGGTCGCGGCTCTGTCGAGCACGCAGATCAAGGGTCTGACGACCGCCCAGATCGGCGGCCTGACGACCACCGACATCGGTGAACTGGCCGACACCCAGATCGCGGCCCTGGCCACCTCGCAGATCACGGCGCTCAGCCAGACCAACGTAAAGAGGCTGTCGACCACTCAGGTCGCCGCGCTCAGCGCCTCGCAGGTCGGCGCGCTCTCGGCCGCCAACTTCTCGGCGCTGGACGCCACCCAGGTCGGCGCCCTGAACGAGACGCAGGTCAAGGGCCTGACGACCTCGCAATTGGCCGCCCTGAACGCGACGGACATCGGCGAGCTGGTCGACACGCAGATCGCGGCCCTGGCGGCGACCCAGGTCGGCGCGCTTTCGGTCACGGGTCTGTCGGCGCTGGACGCCACCCAGACCGCCGCGCTCACGACCACCCAGGTCAAGGGGCTGACCGCGGTGCAGCTGAAAGGCCTGTCGGTCACCGACGTCGGCGACCTCAGCGCCACCCAGGTCGGCGCCCTGACGGCGACCCAGCTGGGCTCGCTGACCGCAACGGGCTTCTCGGCGCTGAACGGCACCCAGGTCGCCGCGCTATCGACGACCCAGATCAAGGGCCTGTCGGCCGATCAGCTGAAGAATCTGACGACCACGGACATCGGCGAGCTGGCCGACACCCAGATCGGCGCCCTGAGCGCCGACCAGATCAAGAACCTCTCGGCCGCCAACGTCTCGGCCCTGAGCCAGACGCAGATCTCGGCTCTCGCGAGCACGCAGATCCAGGCGCTGAGCACGACCCAGTTGAAGGGCCTGTCGGTCACCGACATCGACGAGCTGTCGGCGACCCAGGTCGGCGCGCTGTCGGCCGCCCAAGTCACCGCCCTGGCCTCGACCCAGGTGCAGGAGCTGTCGACCACCCAGATCGGCGGCCTATCCGCCACCCAGATCGGCGCGATCACGGCGACGAACGTCTCGCTGCTGGACGCCACGCAGACGGCCGCCCTGACGACGACCCAGGTGAAGGGCCTGACGACCAGCCAGCTGGCCGCCCTGAACACCACCAACATCGGCAACCTGGCCGACACTCAGATCGGCGCCCTGACGGCGACCCAGTTGGGCGCGCTGACCGCCACAAACTTCTCGGCCCTGAACGCCACCCAGGTGGCCGTGCTGAACGCGACCCAGATCAAGGGTCTGACGACCGTTCAGCTGAAGGGCCTGACGTCTACGGACGTCGGCGAGCTTTCGACGACCCAGGTTTCGGCCCTGTCGGCCGCCCAGATCGGCGCCCTGACGGCGACCAGCGTTTCGGCGCTCGACGCCACGCAGACGGCGGCCCTGTCGTCGACCCAGGTCAAGGGCCTGACCGCGGATCAGTTGAAGGGTCTGACGACCACGGACGTCGCCGAACTGGCCGACACCCAGGTCGGCGCCCTGACCGCCGACCAGATCAAGAACCTCACGGCCACCAACATCTCGGCGCTGAACGCCACGCAGTCGGCCGCCCTGTCGATCACTCAGATCAAGGGGCTGACGACCACCCAGATCGCCGGTCTGACGACCACCGATATCGGTGAACTAGCCGACACCCAGATCGGGGCTTTGTCGGCCGCGCAAATCACCGCGCTGAATGTCCAGGACTTGACCTCGACCCAAGTCGCCGGTCTCAGCTCGACGGTGATCGGCGCGATCGGCGCGACCAAGTTCTCGGCCTTCGACGCCACCCAGGTGGCGGCGCTGTCGTCGACCCAGATCAAGGGTCTGACCGCCGACCAACTGAAAGGATTGACGACCACCGACATCGGCGAACTGGCCGACACCCAGGTGGGCGCGCTGACGGCGACCCAGCTGGGCTCGCTGACGGCGACTGGTTTCTCGGCTCTGAACGGGACCCAGGTCGCGGCGCTGAGCTCGACCCAGATCAAGGGTCTGACGGCGGTGCAGCTGAAGGGTCTGACGGCCACGGACATCGGCGAACTGGCCGACACCCAGGTGGGCGCCCTGACGGCGAGCCAGGTGGGCGCGCTGTCGGCGACCGGCTTCTCGGCGCTGAACAGCACCCAGGTCGCGGCGCTGTCGACGACCCAGATCAAGGGCCTGAGCGCCGACCAGTTGAAGGGTCTGACGACCACCGACGTCGGTGAGCTGTCGACCACTCAGATCGGCGCCCTGACCGCGGACCAGCTGAAGAACCTCTCGGCCGCCAGCATCTCGGCCCTGGCCGACACGCAAGTGGCCGCGCTGAGCAACACCCAGGTCCAGGCGCTGTCCACGACCCAGCTGAAGGGCCTTTCGGTCACCGATATCGACGAGCTGTCGGCGACCCAGGTGGGCGCGCTCTCGGCCGCCCAGATCGGCGCGCTGGCCACCACTCAGGTGCAGGAACTGTCGACCACCCAGATCGGCGGCCTCGCGGCCACCCAGATCGCGGCGATCTCGAACACCAACCTGGCGCAGCTGAACGCCACCCAGGTGGCGGCGCTGTCGACGACCCAGGTCAAGGGCCTGACCGCCGACCAGCTGAAGAACCTGTCGACGACCAACATTGGCGACCTCACGGAGACCCAGGTGGGCGCGCTGACGCCGACCCAGCTGGGCTCGCTGTCGGCCACGGGCTTCTCGAACCTGAACAGCACCCAGGTGGCCGCGATCAACGGGACCCAGATCAAGGGCCTGACCGCGTCGCAGCTGAAGGGTCTGACGACCACCGACATCGGTGAGCTGTCGACGACCCAGGTCAACGCCCTGACGGCGACGCAGCTGGGTTCGTTGACGACCACGGGCTTCTCGGCCCTGGACGCCACCCAGGTCGGCGCGCTGTCCACGACCCAGATCAAGGGTCTGACCGCGGATCAGCTGAAGAACCTGACGGCGACGGACATCGGCGAACTGGCCGACACTCAGGTCGGCGCTCTGACCGCCGATCAGATCAAGAGCCTCTCGGCCGCCAACATCTCGGCGCTGTCGAGCACCCAGTCGGCGGCCCTGTCGTCGACCCAGATCAAGGGACTGACCAGCGCTCAAATCCAAGGCCTGACAACGACCGACATCGGCGACCTGGCTGACACCCAGATCGGGGCGCTGACCACGTCGCAGATCACGGCCCTGGCCACGACCCAGGCCCAGCAGCTGTCGACGACCCAGATCGGCGCCTTGAGCGCGACCCAGGTCGGCTCGCTGACGACGTCCAGCTTCTCGGCGCTGAACGCCACCCAGGTCGGCGCGCTGTCGACGACACAGGTCAAGGGTCTGACCGTCGGCCAACTGGCCGCCCTGACCACGACGGACGTCGGCGAACTGGCCGACACCCAGGTGGGGGCGCTGACGCCGACTCAACTGGGCTCGCTGACCGCCACGGCCTTCTCGGCCCTGGACGCCACCCAGACCGCCGCCCTGACCACGACCCAGGTCAAGGGCCTGACCACGGCTCAGCTGAAGGGCCTGTCGGTCACGGATATCGGCGACCTCGCCGACACCCAGGTCGGCGCCCTGACGGCCACCCAACTGGGCTCGTTGACGGCGACCGGCTTCTCGGCGCTGAACAGCACCCAGGTCGCCGTGCTGAACGCGACCCAGATCAAGGGCCTGAGCGCTGACCAGCTGAAGGGTCTGACGACCACCGACATCGGTGAGCTGTCGACCACCCAGATCGGCGCCCTCACCGCGGACCAGCTGAAAAACCTCTCGGCCGCCAATATCTCGGTCCTGGTCGACACCCAGGTGGCCGCGCTGAGCAACACGCAGATCCAGGCGCTGAGCACGACCCAGCTGAAGGGCCTGTCGGTCACCGACATCGACGAGCTGTCGGCGACCCAGGTCGGCGCGCTGGCGGCCGCCCAGATCGGGGCCCTGGCCTCGACCCAGGTGCAGGAGCTGTCGACCACCCAGATCGGCGGTCTCTCGGCCAGTCAGATCGGGGCGATCTCGGTCACCAATATCAACCTGTTGAACGCCACCCAGGTCGGCGCGCTGACGACGACCCAGGTCAAGGGCCTGACGGTCGGCCAGCTGGCCGGCTTGAACACCACCAACATCGGTGACTTGGCCGACACCCAGGTCGGGGCGCTGACCTCGACCCAGCTAGGCGCCCTGACCGCCACGGGCTTCTCCAACCTCAACGCCACCCAGGTGGCGGTGCTGAGCGAGACCCAGGTCAAGGGCCTGACCGTGGGGCAGCTGAAGGGCCTGACCACCACCGACATCGGCGAGCTGTCGACCACTCAGATCGGCGCTCTGTCGGCCGGCCAGGTGGCCGCCCTGACGGCGACCAGCGTCTCGGCGCTGAACGCCACTCAGACGGCGGCCCTGACGACCACCCAGATCAAGGGTCTGACGGTCGACCAGCTGAAGGGCCTGAGCACGACGGACATCGGCGAACTGTCGACGACCCAGATCGCCGCCCTGGCCACCAGCCAGATCGCGGCGCTGTCGGCGACCAATGTCTCGGCCTTCGACGCTACCCAGACGGCGGCTCTGACCAGCACCCAGGTGAAGGGTCTGACCAGCGACCAGGTGAAGGGCCTGACGACCACCGACATCGGCGAACTGGCCGACACCCAGGTGGGGGCGCTGACCACGGCGCAAGTCGGAGCCCTGGCCTCGACCCAGGCGCAGCAGCTCTCGACCACCCAACTGGGGGCCCTGAGCGGTTCGCAACTGGGCTCGCTGACAACGACCGCCTTCTCGACCCTGGACAGCACCCAGATCGGCGCGCTGAACAGCACCCAGGTGAAGGGCATCGCCACCACCCAGCTGGCCAGCCTGACGGCGACGGATGTCGGCCAATTCGTCGACACCCAGATCGCCGCGCTCAGCCTCCTGCAGCTGGCGGCCCTGTCGGCGACCAGCGTCTCGGCGCTGGACTCGACCCAGACGGCCGCCTTGTCGTCGACCCAGGTGAAGGGCCTGACGGCGACCCAGCTGAAGGGTCTGTCCTCGACGGACGTGGGCGACTTCGCGGGCACCCAGCTGGCGGCGCTGACGACCAGCCAACTGGGCGCGCTGTCGACGACCGTGATCGGTGCTCTGAGCACCACCCAGATCGGCCAGCTGCAAGCCTCGCAATTGGCCGGCCTGACCTCGACCCAGCTGGACTACCTCACGACGACCAATATCGAGGCGCTGTCCAGCACCCAGGCGAACGCCCTGACCGCCACCCAGGTGCAGAGCCTGAACGACGCCCAGATCGCTTCGTATCTGACCGTCGCCTGATCCTAAGCGTCCGCCGCTCGCGCCCACCAGCGCGGGCGGCGGACCGCTTCTCGGCCATTGGTCGAGCGTCCAACCCCATGCCATGATCGCCGACAGCCGACTCGCGCGCCGTGCTCGGGCGCGGCTGCCCGCCGCTTATCGGTTGCAGGAAGACAATGGCCGACGTCGACACGCTGGATATGCTCAGCAAACTGACCGCCGAGAGTTTCTCGCTCGGCGACGTGATCACCCTGGCCTCGACCTTGACGCAGGACGGCCAGCCGGCCCTGGCCGACCAGGCCTACAAGATCTGGATCCGCTTCAATTCCGAGCATCCACAGCTGAGCGTGGCGCACTTCAACCGCGCCGTCCTGCAATCCGCGCTCGGTGACAACCCCGGGGCGATCGCCTCCCTGGAGACGGCGATCGCCCTGAACGCCGATTTCCTGCCGGCCTATGTGAACCTGGGCGGCCTGCAGGAGCGCGCCGGGCTGTCGGAGATGGCCATCGCCACCTGGGAGACCGGCGCCAATCGTCCCGCCGTCATGAACGGCGTGGGCGTCGGCTACGCCTTCACCTGCCTCAAGCAGATCGCGCGCGTGCTGGGCGACCTGCACCAGCCCGTCCGGGCCGAGATGGCCCTGTTGCGCGCCGCGGACCTCGATCCGCACGCGATGGACGTGATCGGTCAGCTGGTGGCGATGCGCCTCAGCCAATGCAAATGGCCGGCGGTGCAGCCCAACGAGCGCCTGAGCCGCGAAACCTTGCTGAAGGGCGTCAATCCGCTGTCGGTGGCGGCCTATACCGACGACCCTCTCCTGCAACTGGCCGCTGGCAACTATTTCGTCGAGCGCGAGGCCAAGGTCACGCCCGAGCAGGTCCGCGCCGACCGCCGCGACGCCCCGATCGACCTCTCCGGCCGCCGCCCGCGCATCGGCTACATTTCGTCCGACCTGCGCGACCACGCCGTCGGCTATCTGATGGCCGAACTGTTCGAGGTGCACGACAAATCCAAGGTCGAGGTCTTCGCCTACTACTGTGGGCCGGAGTCCAGCGACGGTCTCAACACCCGCATTCGCGCCGCCGTCGAGCACTTCACCGATATTCGTCCGATGACGGACGACGAGGCCGCTCAGCGCATCGTCGACGACGGCATCGACATCCTGGTCGACGTCAATGGCCACACGCGCGACGCTCGCACCGCCGTCTTCGCGCGTCGTCCGGCTCCCATCCTGGTCAATTGGCTGGGCTATCCCGGCACGATGGGCAGCGACTATCACCATTACATCATCGCCGATCCGTGGATCATTCCGCCGGAGATGGAGCTCTACTACTCCGAGGCCGTCCGCCGGATTCCTTGCTATCAGCCCAACGATCGCCGTCGGAAGGTGGACGAGACCGTCCCGAGCCGCGCCGACGCCGGCCTACCCGAGGACGGCTTCGTGTTCTGCTGCTTCAACGGCCCGCAGAAGATCACGCCGTACGTGTTCGATCGCTGGATGGAGATCCTCAAACGCACCTCTGGCAGCGTGCTGTGGCTGTTGGACAGCAATCCGGAGACCAACGCGCGCCTGCGCGACGCGGCCGAGGCGCGAGGCGTCGACCGGACACGCCTGGTCTTCGCGCAGAAGATGCAGAACGCCTTCCACTTGGCGCGTTACCGCCTGGCGGACCTGTTCCTCGACACCACCCCCTACGGCGCCCACACCACGGCCTCGGACGCGCTCTGGATGGGCGTGCCGATGCTGACCTGGTCGGGCCGCTGCTTCGCTTCGCGGGTTTGCGGCAGTCTGGTGCGCAACGCGGGCCTGCCCGAACTGGTCGTCGACAGCCCCGAAGCCTATGTCGAGAAAGCGGTCGAGCTGGGCGCTGATCCGGCGAAGACCCGGGCCCTGCGCGCGACGCTGGAAGCCAACCGCGACACCTGCGTGCTGTTCGACATGGACCTGTTGGCCGCCAAGCTGGAAGAGCTCTATGGCGAGATGATCGCCGAGCATCAGGCCGGCCAGCGACCCCGGCCGAACCTGACCAACATGTCGACCTATCTCGACATCGGGCTGGCCCTGGACCGCGACGATCGCGAGATGCAGGCCGAACCGGACCTGCATGGCCTCTATCGCCACGAGCTGGCGCGGCGTCACCAGGTCAAGGCCATCCCCGCCGACAACCGGCTGTGGGCGGGCGACACCCCGTGAGTCGCCGGCGGCTGGAGGCCCTGAAGCTCGACGGCTACGCCCCGCGCGACCTCCTCGACGTGGGGGCGAACGTAGGGGACTTCACCCGCGAGCTCCTGCAGGCTTTTCCGGACTGCGTCGCGACCCTGGTGGAAACGACTTCGGACGTCGGCCACGAGGGCGTAATCGCCCTCGGCAAGGATCGTCTGGACGACCGGCTGGCCGGCCGTCGCTTCGACTTCGTGAGGATCGACGGGTCCGGCGAACTCGACCTCTTGCGTGGCGGGAAGACCCTGCTGCGCCAGGCGGATTACGTGCTGGTCGAGGTCCCGGCCGGCGACCTCGCCGAGTCCGTGATGACCCAGATGACGTCGATGGGATTTGTCCCGGCCGACCTCACGGCCTCCGATGATCGGATGGAGGTCCTGTTCACGCGCCGGGCGGCCCGGCCGTCGCAGTTCGGCCGGCTGACCACGCTCAACGACCTGACCGGCCTGGTGGCCCACCTGCGGGCGCGAAAGGCGCAGAACCCCGACTTCCGCGTCCTGCTGATCGGCGGCGGTCCCGCCGGCTGGCCGGGGGATCTTCGCGACGCGGTCCTGGGCGGCGACAGCGTCGCGTTTCCGGGCGACCTTTCCGATCCGGACACCTATCGCGCCATTCTGGCCCACGTCGCCCGAGAAGGCCGCTTCGACTACGCCGTCGCGCCGCACGTGCTCCAGACGCTGGCCCGGCCCTCCGTTCTGCTGGAGCGGCTGCCGCTGGTCGCCGAGGTCGGCTGGATCACGACGCCGTCGCGCTATCTCGAAGCCCTGAAGCCCGAGGGCGAGCACCGGGGCTTCGCCCATCACCGCTGGGGCGTCGACCTTGATCAAGGGACCCTGGTCCTGGCGCCCAAGACGCCGCTGATCGAGCACATGGTGTTCCCGGGCGAGACCGTCTGGGCGCAGGCGCTGAACCGCTACGAGCTGCAGGTCGGCTGGCGGGGCGGCCTGCGGTTCGAGATCCTGGGCGGGGAGGGGGCGTCGCCGCCGCGCGACGAAGCCCTGGCCCTGATGGGACGCTTCTTCGAGGGCGTCGCCGCCGACGCCGCGCCGGCCAGCCCGCCGAAGCTGGATGTCGCCGCCGAACTGGCCCAGGCCTTGGCCACCGCCCGCGACGCCAGCGGTGTCCTGCATCCTCTGGGCCGGATGAAATTCTACCACGACGCGGTCAGCCTGATCCTTTGCGAGCCCCTGACCCGCGAGCGCCTCGACCTGTTCGAGACCCTGCTGGCCGAGGCCGAAGCCATGGACGTTCGGCCGCCCGCGCCGGAATGGACCGACTGGGTCATCCACTATCGCGTGGTGCTCGAGGCCCTGACCGGCGCCCATCTCGACGATCCGACGCCGCCCGCGCCGAATGACGGGCCCCAGACCTTCCTGACTGGCGACGGCCAGAGCCTGGATGGCGCGGGGCTGAGGGCCCATGCCGACGCCCTGGGCGTGCAGGCGGTGTTCTTCGCCGCCGCCGACGAGCGCTATGTCGAACTCTACGGCCGCTGGCTAGCCCTGTCGGTGCTCAAGCACAGCGACGTGCCGTTCCTGGTGGTGATCCACGTGATCGGCGGAGGCGAGCGCTTGGCGGCGGCCGCCGCGACGGTCAGAATCGACGATCCGCGCGTGGTCTTCACCGGCGACGGCTTCGACGCCTCGGCGGTGACCACCAAGTGCTACGAGGCGCCGCCCAAGGGCCTGATCGAGATCCCGGTCGCCCACTACCAGTCGGTGCGCTTCCAGCGCCTGGGGGGGCTGCTGGAGCTGTTGCACAGGCCGGTGTTTGTGTCCGACATCGACCTGCTTTTGCAACGCGGCGTCTCGGATCTGCTGGAGAAATGGCCTGACGCCGACCTCGTGATCAACGAGAACGACCGCAACATCCAGGCCGGCTCGCGCATCACCGCCAACCTGCTGCTGGCCCGTCCGACCCCGGCGACGGCGATCCTGCTGCGCTGGCTAAGAGTCTATCTGGATGAGCGTCTGTCGCGCCCGACCGTCACCCGTTGGATCGACCAGGTGGCCCTGAACCTGGCTCGCCATCACCTGGCGTGGCACGTTCCGGACGCGAAGATCGGGGCCTTCGACACGCTTAGCGACATCAACAACGTGATGTTCAGCGAGTACATCCCCGGTCACCCGTTCCGGTTCCTGTCGCTGTATCACGGGTTCGATACGTCGACCCTGGAGGAGTAGGGGCGGCGCTAGAACTCGGCGCGCGCCCGCATCAGCACCGCGCCGCCGGCCTCCGCCCAGAGCTCGGCGCCGCCATCGACCAAGCGACCCTTCGCCACGATCGTCTCGCCCGCGAAGGCCGGCTTCACCGCCCGGAACGCGAAGCGCGTCAGCGGGCGCGGGGGAAGGATCTCCAGCAGTAGCAAAGCGATCAGCGGACCGTGGACCACCAGGCCGGGATAGCCCTCGACGCCGGTCGCATAGGCCTGGTCGTAGTGGATGCGGTGGCTGTTCGAGGTCGCCGCCGAGAAGGCGAACAGCAGCGCCGGATCGGTGGCGGTCTCGCGGCGCCAATCGGCGGGCGGCAAGGGTTCGAGGTCGGGCGCGCGGGGCGCCGGTGGAGCGGCGGTGTAGACGATGGTCTGGCGCTCGGCGACGCGAACCTCGCCCTGCTGGCCGAACGTCCGATCGAGCGTGACGAAGGCCAGCGGCCCGCTCGCGCCGGGCTTTTCGGTGACGCCGGCGATCGTCTCGACAACCTCGGTCTCCTGGCCGGAAATTAGAGGACCGGGGAAGGTCATCTCCGCCGCCGCGAACATCCGCCGGGGCGCTTCGATCGGCGGCAGGAACAGGCCACGTCGGGGATGGCCGTCGAGGCCAAGGTCCGACCGTCGGACGGGCTCGGCGAGGCAGGCCCAGTGCCAGGCCGGCGGGACCACGTCCGGCGCCTCCGGCCGGTCCAGCACGGCCGCCAGCCGCGCCAGGTCCGAGGTCGCCAGGACCGCCGTTCGCCGTCGCTGCCGACCGATCCAATCCATCAGTACGAGCGCGGCAGGCCGAGCACGTGCTCGGCGACGTAGGCCAGGATCAGGTTCGTCGAGATCGGCGCCACCTGGTAGAGGCGCGTCTCGCGGAACTTGCGCTCGATGTCGTACTCCTCGGCGAAGCCGAAGCCGCCATGGGTCTGCAGGCACATGTCGGCCGCCGCCCACGAGGCCTCCGAGGCCAGCATCTTGCCGATGTTGGCTTGCTCGCCGCAGGGAAGTCCGGCGTCGTAGCGCGCGGCGGCGTCATAGACGGTCAGGCGCGCGGCATGGGCCTGGGCGTAGGCGCGGGCGATCGGGAACTGCACGCCCTGGTTCTGGCCGATCGGGCGGCCGAACACCACGCGGCTCGACGCATAGTCCCGGGCCTTGCCGATCAGCCAGGCGGCGTCGCCCAGACACTCGGCCCCGATCAGGATCCGTTCGGCGTTCATGCCATCCAGAATGTAACGGAAGCCTTGGCCTTCCTCGCCGATGAGGCTGTCGGCCGGGATGATCAGGTCGTCGAAAAAGAGTTCGGTCGTGGCGTGGTTCAGCATGGTGGCGATCGGCTTGATCGTCAGCCCACGGCCTTTCGCCTCGCGCATGTCGACCAGGAAGACCGACAGACCCTCGCTCTTGCGCGCGACCTGGTCCTTGGGCGTGGTGCGGGCCAGCAGCACCATCAGGTCGGAGTGCTCGGCCCGGCTGGTCCAGACCTTCTGGCCGTTGACGACGTATGTGTCGCCCTCGCGGCGAGCGAAGGTCGAGATCGAGGTGGTGTCGGAGCCTGCGGTCGGTTCGGTGACACCGAAAGCCTGCAGCCGGATCGAGCCATCGGCGATCCGGGGGAGCCAGGTTTCCTTCTGCTCGGGCGAGCCGTGCCGCAGGACCGTTCCCATGGTGTACATCTGGGCGTGCAGGGCGGCCGCGTTGCCGCCGCTGGCGTGGACCTCTTCCAGGATCGCCGCCGCGGCGGTCAGGCCAAGCCCGCCGCCGCCATGCGTTTCAGGGATCAGCACGCCCAGCAGGCCGGCCTTGGTCATGGCGGCCACGAAGTCGGTCGGATAGGCCTTCTCGCGATCCAACGCGCGCCAGTAGGGCGGCGGGAAGTCGCGGCAGAGCGACCGCACCGTCCGGCGCAGGGCTTCGATCAACTCGGGATCGGCCTGCGACATCAGATCCGCTCGAAGACCAGGGCCGGCGCCATGCGGTTCCTGTCACGGATAGAGGCGGTCATGGAGCGGCTCCGACGTCATCGCGATTTGTTAGATACGCGAGGGCCAGGCCTCAACAAGTTTTCGGCGCCGGCGGTCGCCAGGCGACCCTAGTCGTCCGGCCCGAAGGCCAGTTCGCTAAGGTTCAGCGTCTAAAAGAGAAGGAATGGTGGGTGTAGTAGGATTCGAACCTACGACCCGCTGATTAAGAGTCAGCTGCTCTACCAACTGAGCTATACACCCATTCGACGGTCCGAAGCACTTGCGAGCCCCGGCGGCGAGGCGCGGAACATACGCAATGAATTTGGGAGCGCAAGCGCTTTTTTCATGGCCAGACGAGATATCAGCGGAGCCGTGGATTTCGCTTACCTGGAAGGGTTCGCGGCGGGGGATTCCGGAGTCGTCGACGAGGTGCTGGCGCTGTTTCGCGAACAGGCCGCGCTGTGGACTCCGATGCTGGATCCCGGCCATCCCGGCTGGAAGGACGCGGTCCACACGGTCAAGGGCGCGGCGCGGGGAGTCGGCGCCTTCGCGCTCGGCGAGGTCTGCGAGCGCTGCGAGGCGGGCGAGGAGAGCCTAGAAGCGGTCAAGACGGCTCTGGACGTCGCCCTGATGGACATCGCCGCCTACGCCCACGAACAGGCGCTGCGCTCGCTGAAGGGCTAGAGCCACTGACTCATAATCAGCGGGCCCAAGCTTCAGCCAAAAAAATAGGGACCGAAGCAAGGCTTCGGCCCCATGAGGAGGAGGTTGCTAGAGCGCGCCCTAGAACTTGGCGCGCATGGTGACCTGATAGGTGCGGCCGTCGTAGTCGATACGGCGCGGCAGCATCGGATCGTTCTCGTATTCCGAACGGGTCGCGTCGGTCAGGTTGAAGGCGTCGACCGAGACCGTCAGGTCCTTGGTCACATTGAACGAGGCCGACGCGTCCAGCTGGCTGCGCGCCTTGACGGTGCGGGCGTCGCCGACGAACGAGTTGCCGGCGGCCAGGTCGTACTTGTCACGCCAGTTGTAGACCAGGCGGACGCCGCCCCACTTGGCTTCGTAGTAACCGATGACGTTCAGGTTGTTCTTCGACACGCTGGGCAGGGTGATCTTGTTGCCCGCCGTGTCCTTGCCGTCGATCTTCGTATACGAGTAGTTGAACGCACCACCGAAGTTCTTCCAGAAGCCCGGCAGGAAATCGAGGTTCTGCTGGATGTTGAACTCGAAGCCGGTCACTTGCATCGGCGACTGGTTGGTCTTGCCGCTGATGTTGACCTGGGCGTTCTTCAGGACGCCGCCGGCGCCGACGAACTTGTTCGAGCTGACGCAGCGCGGCGTGCCGGCCGAATTGTCGATGCTGAGCGTGCCCAGGTCGACATCCACGCCGTCGATCTTGCCGCTGGCCGGACAGAGGATCGATTGATCCGTGATCGGACCGATATAGCCCTTGATGTCCTTGCGGTAGGCCGCGATCGAGATCAGGCCGCCCGGGCGGTTGTACCACTCCAGCGACAGGTCGTACGAGTTGGAGGTGTACGGCTTGATGTCGGTGGCGCCGAGCGTGACCGTATAGACCGGATCGGTCGGCGGGTTCACGTCGACCGGAACCTGGACGAAGGTCGTCGGCACGTTGTCGCGCGGTTGCGGACGGACGTAGGTGCGGTAAGCGGCGGCGCGGAAGACCAGGTTGTCGCGCAGGTCGGCGACCACGATCGCCGAGGGCAGCCAGTAGTCGAAGTTGTTCTTGCGGGTCGAGGTGGTCAGCGAGTGGTTGATCGGCCCCGCGACGTTCGCCAACGCGGCGGCGCAGTTCTTACAGTTCAGGGCGACGATCTTCTGCTCGGTGTATTCGTAGCGCGTGCCGACGGTGCCACGGACCGGAACGCTGAACAGTTCGGTCTTGAACTTCGCGGCGAGATACGCCGAGAAGACGTCGTTCTGGTTGCTGAAGTTGTTGTTCCAGTAGTTGCCGTCCGTGTAGTTGTTCACCACGCCATAGGGCGTCAGGAACACCCCGGGCGCGCCCAGCGCGAACTGGTCGGGCAGGCCGTTCGGATTGGTCGCCGTGCGTAGGTTGGTGTTGACCGGCGTGATCGCTTTCAGAATCCGGTCGATGTCGACGTTCATCCAGTTTGACGTGGCGCCCGCCGCTTGGCCGCCGAAGAAGTCCTTCGCGTAGCCGAGCTGACCGGCCATGTCCGGCGTGATGTTCTGGGTCTGGGCCCCCAGCGCGGTGTTGCGCGAGCCGGTCGAGGTGAACTTGTTGTGCTCGGCGCGGCCGCCGAACGTCAGGTTCGTAAAGATCGAGGCGTCCAGCGAACGGTCGAAGTCGAGCTGGAACGCGTCCAGGACGTTGTCGGCGTTGCCGCTGGTGCCGGTGACGCCGAACTTGTCGCCGGCGGTGGTCGCGCTCTGGCCGGGCATCTGGGCGCCGGCCTGGGTCGCGGCGGTCGCCGTGGCCGGGATCAGGAAGCCGCCATTCGGCAGGTGGGTGGCGTGCGGCGTGTTCAGGACCGCCGTGTAGTTCGCCAGGTCCGTCCCGCCCAGGTTCACCGAGGTGGTGATGCCGTTCAGGCCGGCCGAACCGAGGTTGCGGTAGGGGTTCTGGACGACGTCCAGCTCGATCTGATTGGCCTGGGCCTGGGCGCGCGAGACGGTGAGGGCGGCTGTCGCCTTCCACGCGTCGTTCTTGAATTCCAGGCTCGGGTTGATGGCCCAGGTCTGGTTCTTGGCGGGCTCGGAGCGGACCGAGTCGAAGGTGTTGATGTTCGCGGCCGAGAACTTGTTGATGTAGGCGCGATCGCCGTTCGGCGTCTTGACGATGTAGGGCGTACCGATGTCGCTGATCACCGCGACGGCCGAGGTCGCGCTCAGCGCGGTGTTGGTGTTGTTGCCCGGGCCCGCGTCGATATAGAGCAGGTTGTTGGTCGCCTCATCCAGCTTGCGCTTGGTGATGAAGGCGTTGGCGCCGAACTTCCACTCGTCGTTGATCCGCCATTCGAAGCCGCCGGCCGATGACAGGGTCGTGCCGCGGTTGAACTTCACCAGCTGGCGGGTCTGGCTGGGATAGTAGACGCCGCCCGGATACTTGGCGATCAGGGCGTCATAGGTGGGGTTGTTGCCCGGCGTGGCCTGGTTGCCGACCTGGATCGAACCGAGCTTGTTGGCCCACGAGTTCACCGTGATCGAGTCGCGGCGGAACTTCTCGTCCTTCCAGGCCACGACGCCGAACACGGCGAAGTCGTCGGAGAGGTGCTTGTTGTAGCCGATCGAGGCCAGCGGGCTGCCGAGGTTGCCCAGGTCGTTGTACTCGTAGGACAGCTTGGCGAAGCCGCCGTCCTTGCGGGCCAGGGCCGGGTTGATGCGCAGGTCGATATTGCCCGACAGGCCGCCGGCCAGGTTCGACGCCGACGGCGACTTGATGACGTTGATCGCCGTGAAGATGTCCGAGTTGAAGGCGCCCAGCGGGGTCGAGCCGTTCAGGATGGGATCGGCGAAGGCGCCGCCGTTCAGCGTGGTGCGCGCGAACGAGCCGGGCAGGCCGCGCAGCGAGATCGTGGCGTTGCGGCTGTCGGCCTCGCGGTTGATCTGGATGCCGGGAATCCGCTGGATGGCTTCGCCGACGTTCAGGTCGGGGAAGCGGCCCAGGCCGTCCGACGAGATGCCGTCCGAGATTTCCAGTGTCTCGCGCTTGGTCGAGATGGCGTTGGCGTAGGCCTGACGGAATCCGGTGACAACAACGGCTTCAACGGTTTCGGCCTCGGGCTTCGGCCCCGCCGCGGGCGCGGCTTGGCGCGCTTCGGCGGCCGAGCCGACCGCCAGGGCCGCGCACGACGCCATCAGGGCGGCGCGAAGCGCGAAGGTGTTGCGAGCATGGATCATGAGAAATGCCTCCCCCGGCGCACTGACCTGGCGCCCTTGAGAGAGACTTATCCGACCAGTTCGTGCCGTTGTCAATAATTGGTAATGCCACTTGCGAAGATGTGGCGCCCACTTGGTCAGGCCAAAACCATAGGATGTGGACTAACCGCTCGCCAATGGAAGCGCGCCCAATGCGCGAAAGGCAGCATGCCTTGAATCTCTTTGGAAAACCCTGCCTTCGGGCGTCGAGAGGTGCGACATAGAGGCGCGTCGCGGCCGCCATTTGTCCGACCAATGGTATGACCAGATTGAGCGTCTGACTTGACCGCCATTCGGCCCAGATCGGCCAGTCAATTTACGGATGCGTAATTGGCGAGGCGGATGTGGCTTCGTTACAACGGGGCCTCGTCACGAGGAGACATCCCATGCCCCCAAGCCCCTGGAGCCATCAACGCAGCGCCGGCGTCGCCGACGACATCGACTTCGAGATCAAGGGCGAGGAACTGCAGTTCGTCGAGATCGAACTGGATCCGGGCGAGAGCGCGGTGGCCGAGGCCGGCGCCTTCGTCTGGAAGGACGCCAGCGTCCAGATGACCACCGTGTTCGGCGACGGCTCGGCCGATCAGGGCGGCGGCTTCATGGGCAAGCTCCTGGGCGCGGGCAAGCGGCTGGTCACCGGCGAGAGCCTGTTCACCACGGTCTTCACCCACACCGGCCAGGGCAAGGCGCGCGTGGCCTTCGCCTCGCCGACGCCCGGATCGATCCTGCCGCTGAACCTGGGCCAGCTGGGCGGGACGCTGATCTGCCAGAAGGACAGCTTCCTGGCCGCCGCCCGCGGCGTATCGATCGGCATCCACTTCCAGAAGCGGATGATGACCGGCCTGTTCGGCGGCGAGGGGTTCATCATGCAGCGCCTCGAGGGCGACGGTTGGGTGTTCGTGCAGATGGGCGGCGCCCTGGTCGAGCGCACGCTGGCGCCGGGCGAGGAGCTGCATGTCGATACCGGCTGCCTGGCGGCCTATACGCCGGGCGTTGATTTCGACCTGGTCATGGCCGGCGGCGTGAAGAGCGTGTTGTTCGGCGGCGAGGGCCTGTTCTTCGCCCGCCTGCGCGGCCCGGGAAAGGTCTGGATCCAGTCTTTGCCGTTCGCGCGCCTGGCCGGTCGTATGCTTCAGGCCGCCCAAGGCCAGGGCGGCAATCGCGGCGAGGGTAGCATCCTCGGGCAGTTCGGCAATCTGATCGACGGGAACTGATCCGCAAAAGCTGTCATCCCGGACAAGCGCATAGCGCGCAGAGCCGGGACCGCCGGTAGCTCCGAGCTCGTGGCGGTCCCGGCTCTCCGCTTCGCTACGGCCGGGATGACAATTTCACGGACCCTTCGTCTTGTCCCAGCTGTCGTATTCGTACGCGATGCAGCGGTCGATCAGCGTGCGCCAGACCGGTTCGGCGATGGCTTCCGACAGGCCCGAGGCGCGCGCGGCGGCCTTGACCTTGGTCACCACATCCTCGATCCGCGCGCGGTCGAACACCTTGCCGCGGTCGGCCTTGATGCGGGCGGCCGCGTCCATGTAGCCCTGACGCTCGGTCAGGAGCTGGACCAGGGCCCGGTCCAGGGCGTCCACGCCCTGTCGCACATCGGCCATGGTCTGGCAGTCGGCAGGCGCGAGGCGCTCGTCGACCGTGAGAGTCGTCGTTTTCATGGGCCCCTTTAAGCCGGTTCCGCGGCCTAAAACCAGAGCTTGGCAGGCTTAAATGCCCGCGCCGTTGTCCATGGTGCGCAGGGCCGCCTCGTGGGCCTCGGCCTCGGCCTTCAGCCAGGTCACGAACGCCTTGACCTGGGGCAGGCGACCCTTGGCCTTGGGGTGGACGACGTAGTAGGCGAAGTCGACCGCCGTGGAGGCCTCGAACGGGATGACCAGGCGCCCCGAGTCGAGGTCGGCCTGGGCCAGGGTGCGCTTGGCCAGGGCGATGCCGCGGCCGTTGGCGGCGGCCTCGATGACCAGGCTGGACTGGTTGAAGCGCGGCCCCCGCGCGCCGTCGACGCCCTTGATACCGCGCGCGGCCAGCCACATCGCCCAGTCGGGGCAGCTGTCGTCGGCGTCGGGCGAGCCGTCGTGCAGCAGGATATGGTGGGCGAGGTCCTCGGGGCGCTCCAGGGCGTTGTCGGCCAGCAGGTTCGGACTGGCGACCGGCACCACCGACTCGTGCATCAGGCGGACGACCTCCAGACCCGGATAGCGGCCCGAGCCGTAGCGGATGGCCATGTCGACCTCGCCCGTGGCGAAGTCCACGACCTCCATGCCGGCCGACAGCCAGACGTCGACCTGGGGATGGGCCTGCTCGAACTTGCCCAGGCGCGGGACCAGCCACTTGGCGGCGAACGAAGGTGCGGCGGTCAGGGTCAGGCGGCGGCCGTCGACGGCGGCGGTCAGCAGGCTGGCGGCCTCGGCCAGGCGGTCGAAGGCCTCGCGCAGGGCGGGCAGGGCGGTCTGGGCCGCGTCGGTCAGCAGCAGGCCCTTGGGCGTGCGCTTGAACAGGGCCGCGCCGACATAGTCCTCGAGATTCTGGATCTGCTGGCTGACGGCGCCGGGCGTCACCGACAGCTCGTCGGCGGCGCGGCTGAAGTTCAGATGCCGCGCGGCGGCCTCGAACGCGCGCAGGGCGTTCAGGGGCGGCAGGCGGCGGCGCTCGTTCGGTCTTTCCATGAGTTTTACTGAACGCCCCGGCAGAAGTCCTTGTTTGCGAATTGGCCTCTTCGCGTCGACTTTGCAAGCGTTCGCTGACGGATCGGCCCTTTTCGTTAGTGGACGCCGTGGGGCGGCCGCGAGGCCGCCCCACTATTTCTTCAAGGCCAATGGCAGGGGTGGTTCGAAAGGACCGCCCCGCATTGCGTTCCGCCGGTCTATTCCGATCGCGTTGATAGAGGTTCTAAACAGCATGGCCCGCTCGCCGGTCCGAAACGCCCTGACCCGCAATGGCAAGCCTGGCCTTGTCGCCGTCGGCGGCGCGCGCGTCGATCGCGCGCCCGGCGCGGTGTGGCTGGTCGGCGCGGGGCCCGGCGATCCGGACCTGCTGACCTTCCGAGCCTTCAACGCCCTGCGGGCGGCCGACGTCGTGGTGCATGACGGCCTGGTCTCCGAAGAGATCCTCGACCTGGCGCCCTCGGCGGCGCGGCGGATCAATGTCGCCAAGCGCAAATCGCGCCATATCCTGCCGCAGGACGGCATCAACCAGTTGATCGTGGCCCTGGCCCTGGACGGCCTGACCGTGGTTCGCCTGAAGGGCGGCGACCCGTTCCTGTTCGGGCGCGGCGGCGAGGAACTGCTGGCCTGTCGGGAGGCCGGCGTCGTTTGTCACGTCGTGCCCGGGGTCACCGCCGCCCTGGCCGCCAGCGCCGGCGCTGGCGCGCCCCTGACCCATCGCGGCGCGGCCCAGGCCGTCACCTTCGTTACCGGCCACGCCGCGCACGGCGAGCCTGACCTGGACTGGGCCGCTCTGGCGCGTCCGAACCAGACCGTCGTCGTCTATATGGGCGTCTCGACGGCGGGCCTGATCGCCGAGCGCCTGACCGCCGCCGGTCGCGCGGTGTCGACTCCGGCTCTGATCGTCGAGAACGCCAGCCGCGCCGACGAGCGCCGCATCCAGACCACCCTGGCCGGCCTGGCCGAGGCCGCTGAAGGCGTGACTGGCCCGGCGCTGCTGATGGTCGGCGAGGCCATGGCCTTGGCCGACGTCGGTTCGGTCGCCGCCGAAATCTCCCAATCCGTTTCGTTCGAGGCGAGCGCGCGTTCATGAAAGCCATCACCGCCAACCGCCTGCTCGACGGCGACGTCGTGTTCTGGAAGTCCGGCCAATGGGTCGAGCGCTTCGGCGACGCGCAGCTGTTCGACGAAGACCAGGCTGACGCGATCGAAGCCGCCGTCGCCACGGGCAAGGGCCAGCCGACCGTGGTGGTAGACGTCTATCCGATCGACTTGACCCCGTCGGAAGGCCACTGGGCCCCCGTCAGCTATCGCGAACGCATCCGGGCCCTGGGCCCCACCAACGAACCCACCCACGGCAAGCAGGCCGAGGGCGGCGACGTCGTCGAGGCCCTGCGCCACGCGGCGGGCGCGGCGCGCTCGACCGGCCGCGTCGATCTGATCCGCAGGAAGTAGGGCGGAAGCCATGTACCAGTACGACGTCATCGACAAAGAATTCCTCGTCGACCGCTCGAACGAGTTCCGCGGCCAGGTCGGCCGCCGCTTGTCGGGCGAGCTGACCGAGGACCAGTTCAAGCCGCTGCGGCTGATGAACGGCCTCTATCTGCAGCTGCACGCCTACATGCTGCGGATCGCCATTCCGTACGGTTCGCTGAACCCGACCCAGACCCGCCGGCTGGCGCAGATCGCGCGCGACTACGACAAGGGCTACGGCCATTTCACCACGCGCCAGAACATCCAGTTCAACTGGATCAAGCTGAAGGACGCGCCGGACATCCTGGACAAGCTGGCCGAGGTGGACCTGCACGCCATCCAGACCAGCGGCAACTGCATCCGCAACACCACCTCCGACCCCTATGCCGGCGCCACGGCCGAGGAGATCGACGACCCGCGCGTCTGGTCCGAAGTGATCCGGCAGTGGTCGACCCTGCACCCGGAATTCTCGTTTCTGCCGCGCAAGTTCAAGATCGCCGTCACCGCCTCGGCCAAGGACCGCACGGCGGCCAAGGTGCACGACATCGGCCTGCTGCTGCGCCAGGGTCGTGACGGCGCGCACGGCTTCGAGGTGATCGTCGGCGGCGGCCAGGGGCGCACGCCCTATGTCGGCCCGACCATCAAGCAGTTCCTGCCGACCGATCGGCTGCTCAGCTATCTGGAAGCCATCCTGCGCGTCTACAATCGCCACGGCCGCCGCGACAACATCTACAAGGCCCGGATCAAGATCCTGGTCGCCGCCCTGGGCGCCGAGGAGTTCGCGCGCCAGGTGGAAGAAGAATGGAGCAAGATCGACGCCGTCCGCGCCGACCTGCCCGCCGGCGAGCTGGCCCGCATCCGCGCGTCGTTCGCCACGACCCCGTTCGAGGCCCTGCCGGCCCGCTCGGAGATCTTCGAGGTCGCCAAGGCCAACGACAGCGCCTTCGCCCGCTTCGTGCGGAACAACGTCCGCGCCCACAAGCAGCCGGGCTACGCGATCGTCGAGGTCTCGCTGAAGGCCCAGGAGCAGACCCCGGGCGACGCCTCTGCCGACCAGCTGGACGTCGTCGCCGACCTGGCCGAGCGCTACAGCTTCAGCGACCTGCGCGTCACCCACGCCCAGAACCTCGTCCTGCCGCACGTGAAGCTGGACGACCTGCCGACCGTGTTCGCCACCCTGCAGGCCAACGGCCTGGCTACGCCGAACATCGACCTGATCAGCGACATCATCGCCTGCCCGGGCCTGGACTACTGCGCCCTGGCCAATGCCCGCGCCATCCCGATCGCTCAGGACATCGCCCGCCAGTTCGCCGATCCCGATCGCGCCGAAGAGGTCGGCGAGCTGAAGATCAAGATCAGCGGCTGCATCAACGCCTGCGGCCACCACCACGTGGCCCACATCGGCGTCCTGGGCGTCGATAAGAAGGGCGAGGAGTTCTACCAGCTGTCGCTGGGCGGCTCCGGCGCCGAGGACGCCTCGATCGGTAAGATCCTGGGCCCAGCCCTGCCGGCCGACAAGGTGGCCACGGCCGTCGAGCAGTTGGTCGGCGCCTATCTCGACGTCCGCGCCGACGGCGAGCGCTTCCTCGATACCTATCGCCGCGTCGGCCTCGAGCCCTTCAAGGAGGCTGTCTATGCCCAGGCTGATTGAGCTGGCGGACGGTCAGGCCCGCTGGGCCGACGACGCCTTCGTCCACATCACCGACGAGGACGCCATTCCGGAAACGGGCGACGTGATCCTGACCCTGGCCCGCTTCGAGACCGAGGGCGACGCCCTGCTGTCGTCGAACAGCCGCCGGGTCGGGGTGAGGATCGAGTCCGATCAAGAGGTCGAGGTCCTGGCCTATGACCTGCCGCGTATCGCGGTGGTGGCCCTGGCCTTTCCGAAGTACCGCGATGGCCGCGCCTACACCTCGGCCCGCCTGCTGCGCGAGCGGTTCGGCTATCAGGGCCAGGTGCGCGCCGTGGGCGACGTGCTGCAAGAGCAGGCCGGCTTCATGGTCCGCTGCGGCTTCGACGCGTTCGAGGCCGCCGACGGCGCCACGCCCGAGGCCTGGACCAAGGCCGCTGGCCGCTTCCGCCACGTCTATCAGCGCGCCGCCGATGGGCGTGAAGTCGCGTTCGAGGAAAGGGCTCGCTGATGGCCTATGACCAGACCGCCACGAGCGCTTCCGGCCTCGCGGCCCGGCTAGACGCCGAGTTGCGCGACGCCCATCCGCTGACCATCCTGCGCGCCGCCTACGATCACTTCGGCGATCGGCTGGCGCTGGTCTCGTCGTTCGGGGCGGAGTCGGCCGTGCTGCTGCACCTGGCCTCACAGGTGTCGCCCGGCATTCCGGTGCTGTTCCTGGACACCGGCATGCTGTTCGGCCAGACCCTGGACTATCGCAAGAACCTCGCGGCCCAGTTCGGCCTGACCGACGTGCGCGACCTGCGCCCGGCCTTCACGGACCTGGCGACCCAGGACCCGAACTCGGACCTGTGGCGCAGCAGCGTCGACGCCTGCTGCAACATCCGCAAGGTCCTGCCGCTGGACCGCGCCCTGGGCGGCTTCGACGGCTGGATCACCGGCCGCAAGCGTTTCCATGGCGGCGATCGCCTGAGCCTGCCGGTGGTCGAGGAGGCTGACGGCAAGATCAAGTTCAACCCGCTGGCCAATTGGGCCAAGGCCGAGCTGGACGCCTATGTGGCCGAGCACAAGCTGCCGGCTCACCCGCTGGTGGCCCAGGGCTACGCCTCGATCGGCTGCTGGCCGTGCACCAAGCCGTCCGAGGACGGCCGCTCGGGCCGCTGGGCCGGCCTGGAGAAGACCGAGTGCGGCATCCACGTCGCCCGCGCGCCCGGCGTCGCGCCGAACGTCGGCGGCGACATCTAGCTAAGCCGGCAGGCGCGTCGAGCGGGGCAGGGCCAGGCGCTCGGCCTCCTCGCGGGCCAGGAACCGCAGTTCCACGACCGCGCCGCCATGGCGCCGATTGCGGATTGTGACCTCGCCGCCGTGCGCGTCGGCCAGCGCCTTGACCACGGCCAAGCCTAGGCCCGAACCACCGGTCGCCCGGGTGCGGGAGAGGTCCGCGCGCCAGAAACCCTCGAAGGCGCGATGGTCCGCCGGGAAGCCGGGGCCGCGATCGGCCGCCTGCAGCACGCACTCGCCGTCCTGCGTGAAGGTGCGGACCGATAGGCGCCGGCCCTCGGCGGCGTAGCGGCGGGCGTTCTCCAGCACCGCCCGTAGCATCTGCCGCACGCGGGCCGGATCGGCGCGGACCAGGGCGGGCTGAAGATCCGTCTCGACCGCCATCTGCGCCGCGGCGAACTGCGGGGCCAGGGCGTGGAGCACCGACAGCGTCTCCTCGGCCAGGTCGCAGTCGGCGACTTCCAAGGCCAGGGCGCCGGTCGAGCCCAGACTGACCGTGCGCAGGTCGTCGATGATCCGCGACAGGTCGTTCACCTGAGTCAGCAGGGCGCGCATCTGCGCATCGTCGCGCGGAAAGACGCCGTCCAGCGCGCCCTGGATATAGCCGTTCAGCACGGTTAGGGGCGTGCGCAACTCGTGGGCGATCGCGGCGGACTGGAACCGCATTCGCCGCTCAGAGCTCTCCAGCGCCTCGGCCTGGGTGTTGAAGCCGTCGACTAGGCTCTGCAATTCTAGGGTCAGCTTTGGCGGCGCGACAATGCGGTGGCTGAAGTCGCCGGCGCCGATCTTCTTGGCCCCTTCGGCGACGGCGTTGATCGGCGCGGCGAAGCGACTGGCGATCCGACCGGACAGCCAGACGCAGACGACGATGACCAGCACCGACAAGACCGCGACGCCGGCATAGCTCAGCACGACCGCGCGGGTCTGCTCGGCCGACATGGTCTTGAGCAGGGCCAGCATATCCGCGTGGGAAGGGACCTCGTTGCGGTCCAACTGCTCGATGGCGTGGACCAGGCGGGGAGGAATACGGCTCTTGATCTCCAGATTGATCAGCCTGTCGATCCCGGCCGAGGCCGTGGCGATGAACAGGACCGCGCAGACCAGCATCCAAGCGATGGCCACGCCCAGGCGGCGAGCGAGGGTTGGCGGGGTCTTCACGCCGCGCCGACCAGGCGATAGCCGACGCCGCGCACATTGACGACGAAGCCCACGGCCCCCGCGGCCTCCAGCTTGCGCCGCAGGTTGCTGACGTGGCTATCGACGGTGCGCTCCAGCGCGTCGCTGTCGGGCAGACAGGCGTCGAGGATCTCGGCCCGGCTCAGCACCCGCATGGGGGCGTTGAGGAACCGGACCAGGATGCGGAACTCGCTGAGCGTCAGATTCAAGGTCGTCGCGCCGGCGTCGGGATCGACCACGCGAGCCACGTGGGCGGAGAGATCGGCCTCGATCGGGCCGTGGCGCAAAAGGCCGGCCCCGCCGCCGCCGCGGGTCCGTCGCAGCACCGCCTTGACCCGCGCCACCACCTCGGCCGGATTGAAGGGCTTCACGACATAGTCGTCGGCGCCCATCCGTAGGCCGGTTAGGCGGTCGATATCCTCGGCCATGGCGGTGGCGAAGATCACCGGCGTGTCGCCGCGTCGCCGCACCTCGGCCAGCACCGCGTAGCCGTCCTTCTTGGGAATGTTGACGTCCAGCAGCAACAGGTCGGGATTGAGGCTGCGGTGCTGCTGCAGCGCCGTCTCGCCGTCGGCGGCGCAGACCACGCGCAGGCGTTCGCGCTCCAGATAGGTCTGCAGGATGCGGGCGATGTCGGGATCGTCCTCGACCACGCAGATCAGCGCGTTTTCCATCTTCGGGGTCCTGAAGGTGAGCGGCGGATCGTGGCGCGGGACTGTCGAGGGTTCGTCGAGGTTCGGCGCAAACCTCGCGAGCTTGATGCAAGGCCCGCGGATCGGCGTTCTGGCAAATGAATTACTCTTAAGGTCGCCCCCACGCGACCTCCACACTTCGCGCGCAAACCCTCCATCGCCCGTCGCCATCAAGGCTCCACGTCCCGCCGGCCCCCACGCCGGCCTCGTCAACAACGATGGAGCCTTCTCCGATGCTGAAAATCACGATGATCGCCACGGCCCTGCTGAGCGCCGCCGTCGCCGCCCCCGCCATGGCTCAAGACGCCGACGCGTTGAGCGGCCTCTACGCCGGGGCCGAGGTCGGCTACGCCAAGCCCAAGACCAAGCTGGACTTCACGCCCAAGACGGGCGCCGCGGCCGCTGGTTCGGCCAACAAGACCGGCTTCGACTACAGCGGCTTCGTCGGCTACGGCGCGGTGGTCGGCGAGAGCCTCTATCTGGGCGGCGAAGCGTCGCTGGGCGCCGGCGGCGGCAAGGTCTCGCGCAGCCTGGCCGGCCAGCGGGTCACGGTCGATCCAGGCCTGCGCTACGGCGCGGCCGCCCGCGCGGGCTTTGTCGTCACCGAGGGCGGTCTGCTGTACGGCAAGGTCGGCCTGGAGCGTCGCAAGGTCGAGGCCTCGATCATCGGCTCCAAGAAGAAGGTGACCGAGAAGGGCCTGGTCTACGGCGTCGGCTACGAACAGCAGCTGAGCGGCAACCTCTCGCTGCGTGGTGAGGTGTTGCGTGTGAAATACGACGACAAGAGCGCCACTTTCGCGGGCGGCGAGAAGCTGAACCTCGACGGCAAGGAGACCCGCGTGAACCTGGGCGCGGTCATTCGCTTCTAGGACCGCCGGCCACGCCGCCCGGGTCAATCTCCCGGGCGGTAGGTCTTCACGGCGTGCTTCTGGACGTCTTCCGGGTAGAAATAGACGTCGCGCAGATTGCCTCGGCTGTAGCGCAGGGCCTGATCGTTGAAGTGCGGGGAGGCGGGATCGCCGCTTTCGCCGCCGGCCGAGACGGCGCGGGCCCGGACCTTGTCGCCGAACTGAACGACCGCCACGAAGCTGTTGCCCAGGGTGCCATAGTATTTCTTGGTTCCGGGCCAGCGCTTGGCCCCGAACGAGGCCAGCGAGCCCCACTGGGCCGAGGTGAACGGCACGGGGATGCTGGGCTTGGCGTCGTCGAAGGTCTGGACGATCGAACCGTCGTTGCGCTGGAAGCGATTGATCTGGCCCCAGGGGGTCTTCCACGATCCGAAGTCGGCCGTCAGGCGATCCGAGGCCTCGGCCAGGGCCGAGAGCTTCTCGGCGGCGGTCAGCTTGTCGGCCATGTAGTCGTAGGGATTAAGCCCCTGGGCCTTGGCGGCCGGCGCGGCCTTGGCCCACATCGCCTCGCCCCAGAACACGGCCAGCGAGGTCTCGGTCGACTGGGCCGACCAGCGCTTGTCCCAAGCCTTCAGGGCGGCGACCTGATCGGCTGTCTTGGCCTTGACCGGATCGCCGTCGGGTGTCGTGTCATAGGCGGCGACCAAGGTCGGGACCAGCCGCGCGAAGGCCGTCAGGTACGGGTCGTAGGCCTTGTCGATCAGGCCGCCCAGGGTGAGGTTCTTGGCGTCCTTCAGGACGAGGTCGGCGTGGACGCCGCGCGGGTTCTCGCCGGCGCTGTCCATATATTTCGGATAGTCGGCCTTCTTCGGACTGTAGGGGCCAGCGGCCGTGTAAGGCCAGTTGTTGGTGTTGAAGGCCCAGCCGTTCGGCGGGTTCAGCACGTGCGGCGCGTCCTTCAAGGCGTGCAGGCCCTTCCAGTCGGTGGCCGGGTCCGAACCGTCGACTGGCTTGGTGTAGTCGAAGCGGTCGTCGCGGATCGGGATGAACTGCGGGTGCAGATAGGCGATCTCGCCCTTGCTGTCGGCGAAAAGCGTGTTGTTCGACGAATTGGCCTTCAGCTCGGCCACTTTCATGAACGACGCGTAGTCGGTGGCCTTGGTGCGCAGGAACGACTGCTCAAGGGCCGCCATCGGCTTGTTCATCAGGGCGATGCTGATCCACTTGCCGCCCTCCTCGCGCACGATCGGGCCGTGGTGGCTTTTGAAGACGGTGAAGCGCTTTGTCGCCATCGTCCCATCGGCGGCGCGGTAGGGAACGGCGATCACCTCGCTCTTCAGCGGGCGCAGCGCCTTGCCATACTTGTAGAAGCGCTGGCCGTCCTTCTCGACGATGGTCTCGGCGAACTCGTCGACCACGTCGACGCCGCTGGAGGTGTGCATCCAGCCGGCCTTGGCGTTGAAGCCCTGGTAGATGAAGAACTGGCCCCAGGTCGTGGCCCCGTAGGCGTTCAGGCCCGCATCGCTGGCCACCTGCATCTCCGAGCGGAAGAAGAAGCTGGTGTGGGGGTTGATCAGCAGCAGGGCGTGGCCCTCCAGCGTATTCTTCGGCGCGATGACGAAGCCGTTCGACCCCTTGGGCTCCTTGAACAGCAGGCCCTTCTCGTCGGCGGTCATGGCCAATTGCCGTTGACCATAGAAGGCCTCCAGCTGGGTCAGGGCCACGCGCTCGATGTCGCCGCCGATGCTGCCCTCCGAGAAGCTGAGCGCCATCCAGGGCTCGAACCGGGTGATGACCTTCGGCTTCACGTCGGGATGGGTGGCCAGATAGAAGTTCAGCCCGTCGGCCCAGCCGTTCATCAGCGCCTTCAGCCAGGCCGGGCTTCTGGCGTAGTCGGCCTTCAGCACGACCGGATCGATGAACAGTTTCTGGCGCAGGTCGGCCCAGATCGCCTTCTCGCCCTCGGCCTGGGCCGTGCAGCCCAGCGAGGTCATGAAGTTGGTCTCGACCCGGTTGAAGTCGTCCTCGGCCTGGGCGTAGGCCATGCCGAACACCGCGTCGGCGTCGGTTTTTCCGTGAATGTGGGCGATGCCCCAGTCGTCGCGCGTGATCTGGACCTTGGCGGCGCGGGCCTTGAGGGCGGCGAGGTCATCGGCTCGGGCGGGCGCGGCGGCCAGCACGGCGACGAGCGCCAAGACGCTGATCGAAAGACTACGACGCATGATCATCCCCAACACCGCCAAGGCGGGGATCCAAGCCGAGTTCGGGGATCAATTCTAGTCCGCGTCGCGCGCGAAGGGCGACTTCATTCCCCGCCTCGACGAGGCGCGCGGATTTCGTGCGGAGGTCGCGCCTATTGCGGCGGGCAGCCCTTGAACTCGCCGACCTTAATGACCGACAGGCTGGAGAGGTCGACGCCGCCCAAGGCTCGCATCGAGCCGGCGCCGAAACCGCTGAACAGGTCCAGCTTCAGGCCCTTGATCGCGCCGCCGATGTCGGAGGCGTACCAGTAGCCGTCGTGCGTGCCGCCGTCGGGCATCGGCAGGCCGACGGTTTCCTTGATGAAGATCACGGTGCGGCGCGGGATCACCTTGGGATCGACCGCGACGGTCCGCATGGCCGCGACCTTGCAGCCCAGCGAGTCGAACGCGCGGATGCCCTTGGCGCCAGCGTGGTACATCGTCGCTTTCATCTTCCACTCGACCGAGCCGGGCAGGGCGCCGCCGCTCAGGGCCGAGGTGATCAGGTCGCCCAGCGGGTCGACACGCTGCGTCGAGGCGGACTCGGTATCGGCGGCATGGGCGAGAGCGGGAAGGGCGAATGCGGAGATGACCGCGGTGGCCAAAATTCCGGCGAGCTTGCGTCGCATCGAGGGGGACCTCTTATCGGCGTGTCTGTCGGGCGGCGGTCTGAATATTCGGATCACGGCCCTGTGACAACCCTGGGAGTCGTCCCATCTCCGGCCCGGCTCGCTCAATGAGCGAAAAAGCGGCATGGATTCAGGGGCTTGAAACTTGGCCTTGGTGGACTCACTTTTTTTGTTTCAGTCAGCTTCACAGGAGGAACTCGCCATGACGCTCCGTATCTACGGCGACTCGATCTCGGGCAATTGCCTCAAGGTGAAGTGGACCGCCGAGCGGCTGCATCTGCCGTTCGAATGGATCGAGACCAGCGTTCTGACGGCCGAGACGCGCACGCCGGAGTTCCTGGCCCTGAACCCGGCGGGACAGGTTCCGCTGGTCATCCTGGAGGACGGCCGGCCGCTGTCGCAGTCCAACGCCATCATGCTGCACCTGGCCGAGGGCTCGGCGCTGATCCCGACGGACGCCTATGACCGGGCCAAGATGTTCGAGTGGCTGTTCTGGGAGCAATATAGCCACGAGCCCTATGTCGCCGTGGTCCGCTTCCAGGTCGCCTATCTGGGCAAGGCCCGCGAAAGCCTGGAGACGCGGCTGATCGAGCGCGGCGACCAGGCCCTGGCGCGCCTGGAAACACAGCTGAAACAAACGCCCTTTCTGGTCGGCGAGCGGCTCACCCTGGCGGACATCGCCCTGGTGGCCTACACCCGCGTGGCGCACGAGGGCGGGTTCGACCTTTCGCTGTATCCGGCCGTGAAGGCCTGGGTGGAGCGGATCGAGACCGCGCTCGGCATTATCTGATCCTTCGGAGCTCTTCCTTGCGTCTGTCGTCCAGCCTGAACGTCCTCGTCCTCGCCGCGGCTCTCTCGGCGCCGGCCGCCTCGGCCTTCGCCTGGGGCTCGTCGGGCCACCGCGTCGTCGGCGTCGTCGGCGCCGCCAGCCTGTCGTCCGACCTGCCCGCCTTCCTGCGCACGCCCGAGGCCATCGCCGCGATCGGCGAGTACGCCCGCGAGCCGGACCGCTGGAAGGGTTCGGGCAAGATCCACGACACCGACCGCGACGCCGCCCACTTCCTTGACGTCGACGACCAGGGAAAGATGTTCGGCGGCCCGGCCTTCACGGTGGCGACCCTGCCGCCGACCCGCGCAGACTATGAAAAGGCGCTGCAGGCCGCCGGCGTCGACAGCTGGAAGGCCGGCTATCTGCCGTACGCGATCATCGACGGCTACCAGCAGCTGGTGAAGGATTTCACCTACTGGCGGATCCTGACCGCGGCGCTGAAGATCGAGAAGGATCCGACCCGGCTGGCCTATTACAAGGCCGATTTGAAGCGTCGTCAGGAGCTGCTGGTGCGCGACCTGGGTGTCTGGGCCCACTATGTCGGCGACGGCAGCCAGCCGCTGCACCTGTCGGTGCATTACAATGGCTGGGGCGACTATCCGAACCCCAACGGCTACACCAATTCGCGCTCGATCCATTTCCAGTTCGAGGGCCCGCTGGCCAAGGCGCTGGGCGACGAGACGTCGATCAAGGCGCTGGTGCCGGCCTACCAGGCCTGCGAATGCTCGATCGAGACACGCGTCGTCGGCTACCTGACCGAAACTTGGAAGCAGACCGAGCCGCTGTATCAGCTGGAGAAGGCCGGCGGCATGGTCGAGACCGACCCACGCGCCAAGACCTTCGTCCAGGCTCGCATCGCGGCTGGCGCCGCGGCGCTGCGCGATCTGGTCACCGACGCCTGGAGCGCCAGCGCCAAGGGCACGATCGGCTATCGTCCCGAGATCAGCGTGGCGGATGTCGAGTCCGGCAAGGCCGATCCGTGGCTCGACCTGTACGGCAAGGATTGAGGATGCTGGCTTTCGGCGCGCCGGTCGCGGGGCTCAACTATCTGGATCGTCCCGCCGCGTTCGGCGTCGCCGAGAACGCTCTGGGCCAGATCGCCCTGGCCCAGGTGACCAAGCCCGGCAAGGCGCCGTACTTCGACCTGCCCGGCGGGGCGGTGGACGGTGACGAGACCGAACAGGAAGCGGTGGTCCGCGAATTCGGCGAAGAGACCGGCCTCGTGGTCGAGGCCGGTCTTCTGATCGATACGGTGTCCCAGCTGTTCCTGAAGTCCGACGGCCAGCCCGTGCGGAACTTCGGCGGGATCTACACGGTCAAGGTGACCGGCGAGAAGCCCGCCCTGAAGGTGGAAGACGACCATACGCTGGTCTGGCTGGACCCGCGCGACGCGGTGGTCGCCCTCCGCCATGACGCCCATGCCTGGGCCGTCGCGGCGTGGATGCGTCGCGGTTAGTTCAAGGTCAGCTCGACGCCCGCGCGCTGGGCGATCTTCAGGTCCTCGACCTGGCGCTCGGTCAGGGCGTCCTTCAGGTCTTCGTTGAAGTCCATCAGGCAAGCCTTCACCGACAGGCCACGCAGGCCCTTGGCCTCGCAGGCGCGGTTGGCGGCGATGTTGACGCGGCGGGCGAACTCGCGGGCGTCGGTCGGTTCGGAGAGGCGCAGGTCGCCAACCTTGATGCGGGCGACCGGCTGAGCCGGTTCGGCGGCGTGGGCGGCGCTCAGGCCGATGATCGGCGTGGCGGCCAGCACCAGGGTGGCGATGGCGGCGATACGGTTGACGAGCTTGCTCATGGTCTGAAGGTCCCTCTCTGGTTGGTCGCCCGCGGCGATCCGTTGAGGGAGGGTGTAGTCTTCGCGCTCGCCGAACACCCGTTACGATGGCGTCATGACTTCGATTTAAGTCTATGAAACAGAAGTAATATTTCGAAAAATTTAGAATTGGACTGTCGCGTGCCAATCCTACGCCGCGACGAAGTCCCGCGTGGCCTTGTGGTCGCTTTGGCGGACGGGCAGGGTGAAGCTGACCGTGGTGCCTTCGCCGGGCAGGGAGTGCATCTCCAACACCCCGTCGTGCATGGTGATCAGAGACTTGGTCAGGGCCAGGCCCAGGCCCGTGCCTTGGGTGGTCTTGGAGAACTGGCTCTCGACCTGCTCGAACGGCCTGGCCAGGCGCTCAAGGTCTTCCTTGGCGATGCCGATGCCCGTGTCGGTGACCGAGACCTTGACGGTGTCGTTGAACGGATCGCGACGGACCTCGGCTCGCACCGTGACGCTGCCGGCCCGGGGCGTGAACTTGATGGCGTTCGACAGCAGGTTCAGCAGCACCTGCTTGACCGCGCGATAGTCGGCCTCGATCTCCGGCAGGGGCGGGAAGTCGATGCTGAGCTTCAGGCCGGCGGCCTCGGCGCGGTTGCGGATCAGGCGGACGGCGTCCTCGGCCACGTCCTCCAGATGCATCGGCTCGAACTTCAGGTTCATCTTGCCGGCTTCGATCTTCGACATGTCGAGGATGTCGTTGATCAGCGCCAGCAGATGCTGGCCAGACGAGTGGATGTCCTGGCTGTAGCCCTTGTAGCGCTTGTCCCCGAGCGCCCCGAACATCTCGTTCATCATGATCTCGGAGAAGCCGTTGATGGCGTTCAGCGGCGTCCGCAGCTCGTGGGACATGTTGGCCAGGAACTCGCTCTTGGCCTTGTTGGCGCTCTCGGCCTTGACCTTCTCGGTCTCGTACTTGCGGGCCAGCTCGGCCAGCTGCTCCTGGCTGCGCTCCAGGCCGGCGATAGCGTTCTGCAGCTGCTCCTCGTTGAGGCGGCGGGCTTCTTCCTGGGTCTTGATCGCGGTGATGTCGGCGGCGGTCATGACCAGACCGCCCTCGGCCGTGCGGCGCTCGCTGATCTGGATCCAGCGACCATCCATCAGCTCGGCCTCGCGCACGCCCTTGGCGCCGTCGGGCGCGGGGATCTCCTGCTTGATGGCCAGCGCCGCGAACCGGTTGACCTCGGCGCGGGCCGCGCCGGGCTTCAAGAGCTTGGGCTCCAGCGAGAAGACGCTGCGGTAGTTGCGATTGCACATCAGCAGCCGGCCCTGGCGATCCCAGAGCACGAAGGCCTCCGACACGCTTTCAATGGCGTCGCGCAGCCGGTTCTCGGCCGCCTGGGCGCGAGCCTGGGCGATGCGCTCCTCGGTGACGTCCAGAGCCACGCCGATGATGCGGACATAGCCGTCGGTCCCAGGCTTGCCGAAGCCCTGACCCCGCGCGTCGATCCACAACGAGCGGCCGCCCTGTTCGGCGGCGGGGACCCGGAACGAGACGTCGAAGGCGCCGTACATGGCCGCGTTGGCCAGGGCCTGGCGGACCCGTTCGCGGTGGTCGATCGAGATGCGTTCGAGCAGGTCCTGACCCGCGACGACGCCGCCGCCGCCCCAGCCGAACATGGCGCCGGTCACGTCCGACAGAAACACCTGGTCGCCGTTCAGGTCCCATTCCCAGATGCCGCAGCGGGCGGCCTCGACGGCGAGGCGGAAGCGCTGTTCGCTGTCGATGAATTCGCGATGGGCGACCTCGGCCTTGCGGCTCTGGATCAGCAGCAGCAGGGCCAGGGCGATGCCGACGGCCAGCGGGGCCAACAGGTTGAAAGCGCCTTCCATGACCTGGCGGTCCAGGTTGGCGACGGTGTGGGTTGGGGCCGCGGCCAGCACCAGCAGGGCGCCCTCGGCCGCTGGGCGCACGGCGATGTCCAGGGCCGCGCCGTCGATCGCCTGGCCGCGCAGAGCGACCGCGCCGTCACCGACATCCTCGGGCGAGAGGGCGAAGGCCTCGCGGAACGTGCCGGCGCCCTGGGCGCCCCGGCCGCGCGCGGCGATCAGCTTGCCGTCCGGCAAAGCCAGAGCCGCGCTGTCGCCCTTGGCGGGATCCTCGATCAGGCGCGTGGCGTCGCCGCTGGCGATCACGAAGGCGCGGGCTTGGTCCAGGGTGGCGGTGGTGGCGACATAGAGCCGCCCCGTGTCGCCGACAGAGCCGGTCCAGGTGGAGTGGCCCGAGGCGGCGGCGGCCTGGGCGGCGGCCTTCCAGTCGGCGCCCTCGTCGCGTCCGGACACCGAGACCACGCCGGCGGGGCCGATGACGGCGACGGCCGCGGCCTCGCCGCCGGCGGCGCGCAGGGCGGTCTCGGCGGCGTCCATGGTCGCGCCCGGATCGCGTTTGAGCAGGTCGGCGGCCGCCGACAGACCCGCGCGCTGAGCGGCGAGATTGACCTCGACTCGGCCGGCGATCAAACCGGCCTTGGCCGACAGCGGCGCGCCGCCCGGCTGGATCGAAGCGTCATTCTGCAGACGTTTGACGCCGAAGGCGGTGTAGACGGCCAGCAGCAGCAGCGCGGCCAGAATCGCGATGCGAACGAACGCCTGGGAGGGTCCTTGGACGGACTTGGCCCGCATGGCCGCGGGCGCGGTCGGTCCGGCGCGCGCCGTCCCCCCGTGTCTCGCCATGCCCCTATCCAAACCGCCCGGCTCCCGGATTCACGCGGCGAGTCACTTCGCCAAGATGGTGAATCTAACTTACCGGCCACGATGGCGTCACCGCCGAAGAGGCGGATTCCGCGCTTGTGGGCTTATTGGTCGCAATCCCCTCCCGGCGCGACTCGTGAAAACCTTGTCAGTCCAAGGCCTTGGTGGCCAGCTCCAGCACGTTTTTCGACAGGTCCGGATGGGCCGCGACGCGCGCGAGCTGCTCGCGCATCAGCTGGCCCAGTTCGGGTTTGTAGCGTCGCCAGTTGCCCAGCGGCTCGACCAGGCGCGCGGCGGTCATCGGGTTGAACGCGTCCACCGCCAGGATCCTGTCGGCCAGGAAGCGGTAGCCGGCCCCGCTGGGATCGTGGAAACGGGCCGGATTGAAGTTGGCGAAGGTCGAGATCAAGGCCCGCAGTCGATTGGGATTGGTCGGCTCGAAGTCGGCGTGGGTGGTCAGGGCCATCACGCGTTCCAGGACATCTTCGTTCGGGTCGCGCGCCTGAACGGCGAACCACTTATCCAGGACCAGCGGCTCCAGATGCCAGGCATAGTGGAAGTTGGCCAAGGCCTTGTCGCGGGCCACGCCGCCGATGGAGACCAGCGGATAGAGGCCGCCGATCATGTCGGTCATGTTGCGGGCGCCCTCGAAGTGGCCGACCAGACGCATCAGGTTGTCGGCGTGCGGATCGGCCGACAGGACCTCGGCGCAGGCGTTTCGTAGGGCGCGACGGCCCGCGGCTTGAGCGCTGGCCGAGAATTCGCCCTCGCTTTGCATCTCGCCATGCAGGCGGCGCAGCAGGTCGCCTAGATGGATGGCGATGCGGGCGCGCAGGTGGTCGCGAGCCGCGTGCAGGGCGGCCGGATCAGCGGGCTCGGACATCAGGGCCAGATCCGGCTCCGACGGCAGAGAGAGCAACAGGGTCTTGAAGGCGGGCTCGGCCGCGTCGTCGATCAAGGCCTGCCCGAGCGCCTCCGCGTAGCGTTCCTCGCCCACCTCGTCAGGTGTCCCGGCGGCCCGCGCCAGGATCAGGTCGCGGGCCAGGGTCTGGCCCGCCTCCCAGCGGTTGAATAGATCCGGATCCGAGCCGAACAGAACGTAGCGGTCCGAAGGACGCGCGTCGGTCGTCAGGTTCACGGGCGCGGAGAAGCCGCGCAGCGCCGACAGGACCGGGACGCTGGCGACGCCGTCCCAGCGGACCGTCAGCGTCTCCTGGTCCAGAAGCACGACCTCGGTGTCGCGCAGCACCTCGCCGTCCGTCGACAGCAGGCCGATGGCGACCGGGACCGGCAGCGGCTTCTTGGTCGGCTGGCCGGGCGTCGGGGCGGTCGACTGGGTCAGGGTCAGGGTCACCGCCTGGGCGCTCGCGTCATAGGCGGTCTCGATCGTCACCGCCGGCGTGCCAGCCTGCTCGTACCAGCCGAAGAAGTCGGAAAGATCGCGGCCCGAGGCCTCGGCGAAACAGGCGATGAAGGCCTCCACCGTGGTCGCCTGGCCGTCATGGCGCTGGAAGTAGAGGTCGCAGCCCTTCCGGAAGGCCGCGGCGCCCAGAATGGTCTTGAGCATGCGGATGATCTCCGCGCCCTTCTCATAGATCGTCGCCGTGTAGAAATTGTCGATCTTCAGATAGCTGGACGGCCGCACCGGGTGGGCGAGGGGGCCCGCGTCCTCGGCGAACTGCCGCGCGCGCAGGGCGCGGACATCCTTGATCCGCTGCACGGCGCCGCCGCGCATGTCGGCGCTGAAGCTCTGGTCGCGGAAGACCGTGAAGCCCTCCTTCAGGCACAGCTGGAACCAGTCGCGGCAGGTGATGCGGTTGCCGGTCCAGTTGTGGAAATACTCGTGCGCGACCACGGCCTCGATGCGCTCGTAGTCCAGGTCGGTGGCGGTTTGGGGGTCGGCCAGCAGCAGGGAGCTGTTGAAAATATTCAGCCCTTTGTTCTCCATGGCCCCGAAGTTGAAGTCACGAACGGCCACGATCATGAACAGGTCGAGGTCGTATTCGCGGCCGAACGTGTCCTCGTCCCACTTCATCGCCCGCTTGAGGCTGTCGAGGGCGTAGGCGGCGCGGGAGGCCTGGCCCGGATCGACGAAGACCCGCAGCGCCACCTCGCGGCCGCTCATGGTCACGAACTTGTCGGTCAGGACGTCCAGGTCGCCGGCCACCAGAGCGAACAGGTAGCTGGGCTTGGGGAAGGGATCGACCCACTCGGCGAAGTGCCGGTTGTCGGCCAGCGAGCCCTGGTCGACCAGATTGCCGTTGCTCAGCAGGTGGGGAAACTTCGCCCCCGCCTCGATCCGGACGCTATAGCGCGACAGCACGTCCGGACGGTCGGGGAAATAGGTGATGGTTCGGAAACCCTCGGCCTCGCACTGGGTGCAGAAGCGGCCGCCCGACATGTAGAGGCCCGTCAGCGCCTTGTTGGCCAGAGGATCGATCTCGACCTCGGTGGTCAGGACGAACTGGTCGGGAACTTCGTGGATCGTGAGGTGCTCGGCGTCGGCCGCGTACTGGTTGGCGCCCAGCGCCTGGCCGTCGACGGCGATCGAGACCAGCTTCAGCCGCTCGCCGTTCAGCACCAGAGGTTCGCTCTCGTCGCCGATCCGGCGCACCGCCAACTCGGTCTTCACCCGCGTCGCTGACGGATGCAGCTCGAAGACCAGCCGCGTGGTCTCGATGGCGAACGGGAACGGGCGATAGTCCGCCAGGCGGATGGGCTGAGGGGTGTCGGTGCGCATGGGTCCTACTTAGTCCCCCGGGGCGACCTCCGCGAGAGGACCTTGACGGCCAAGCCCGAATTAATGGCTGCTTCGCCCTCGAAACGGGCGTGGGGGAACACGGCGATGACGGACGATCGGACGGGGCTGGAAGTCGGCCGCAGGCGCTTCCTGCATCCAGGGCCGCTGCGCTGGCTGCGCGCCGTGGGCTGGATGATGCTGCTCTTCATCATCTTCACCCTGGTCTATGCCGGGGCCCAGACCGTGGGCAATCCGCTGTTCAAGGGCGGCGGCCATCTGCTGGAGGTGCTGGAGGTCGCGGCGATCTGCGGCGCGGGCCTGGCGCTCTACGGCGGCGTCGTCTGGCTGGCCGAGGGGCGCTGGCCCGAGGAGCTGGACCCGCGTAGGGCCCCCGTCGACCTGGCGATCGGCCTGCTCGTCGGCGCCGCGATGCTGAGCGCGGCGGTGGGCGGGCTTTACGCCCTGGGCGTCTACGACATCAGCGGCCCGCGCCCGGCCTCGGCCTGGGGCACGATCGCCATGGCCATCGAGTCCGGCGTGATGGAGGAGCTCCTGATGCGGGCCATCGTCCTGCGCCTGCTGATGCGCGCCTTCGGCGTCTGGCCGGCCCTGGTGGCGCAGGCGGCGTTGTTCGGCGCGCTGCACCTGGCCAATCCCAACGCCACGCCGGTCGCCGCCGCCGCGATCGCCGTCGAGGCCGGCCTGATGCTGGCCGGCTTCTACCTGCTGACCGGACGCCTCTGGGTGTCGATCGGCGTCCACGCCGCCTGGAACTTCACGCAAGGCTGGGTCTGGGGCGCCTCGGTCTCGGGCATCCCGGTGGTCGAGAGTTGGCTGGTCAGTAAGCCCAAGCCGGGCGCGCCCGAATTGCTGAGCGGCGGCGCCTTTGGGCCCGAGGCCTCGCTGCCGGCCATGGTGGTCGGCACGCTGGCGGCTTTGGTGACGCTCTGGTGGGCCTGGAAGAAGGGGAACTTCGAGGCCCGGCCAGACGTGCAGGCGCCGCCGCGACCTTGATGAGCGGCGAAGCGCTCAGCTGGCGTTGCTCTCGTCGATGATGGCGATCGCGTCGACCTCGATCAGATAGCCTGGAGACATGACCGCCACCCCGACGATCACGTTCGCGGGCTTATGATCCCCAAGGAGCGAGATCTGCGCGGCCTCGAGGATCGGAACGTGCTGGTCGCGGTCGTAGTCGACGACGTACACCGTAATCTTGCAGACCTGCTCGGGCCGTGCGCCCGCCGCCCTAAGCGCTCGGCCAAGATTGGCGAAGGTCAGGCGCGCCTGCGCCGCGAAATCGCCTTGTCCGACCAGCTTGCCGTCGATGTCCTCAGGCTGTTGGCCGGAGATGAACACCAGCTTGGACCCCGTCGCGACGACGACCTGGGTGTACATTTCCGGAGTCGGCAGATCCGCGGGATTGATGAGTTCGAGCGGCATGCGAGGGTCTCCTACTGAAATCGACGTCGGCGATCATCCCGTCGCGGTCGCATGCAGCGACGGAAACGCCAGAGTCGCGCCGGATGTGAGCGCGCGTCGGATCGCGAAGCTGCGCTCCAGCATAGGGCGACTCTCGCCGGCCGTTCCAGAAGACGTTACGCCTCGACCGTCCCGCCCGGACCCGCCGCCGGCGTTTCCTGCAGGTAGCGTTCGATCGCCACGATCTTCTGGGCCAGGGCCGTCAGCACAGGCGGCGCGTCCTCGGGGCTGTCGGCCACCAGGGTCAGGACCTCGCGGGCGATGGCGTGCAGGCGCGGGGCGCTGGCGATCAGGCGGGCCTGGTATTCCATCCGGTGCGGGTCGCGATCGTACTCCGCCCCCGGCGTGCGCCAGCCGCCCCAATCGTTAGGATCGGTGACCACGACCGGATAGGTGCCCGGATAGGGGTGGTGGGCGCAGTCGTTCTCTTGCTGCCACTTGTTGCGGGCCCGCAGCACGCGCCAGTTCGAATGGGCGCCGCCTTCCTCGGGATCGGCCTTGTCCTCGGCCTTCAGCTCGTGAGCCTGGAACTCGCGGCCCAGGCCCAGGTCATAGGTCACCCGCACCGGCTCGTCGAAGCCCTTGGCCCAGATGGGCACGATCTTCTCGACATTGGCCCAGCAGCCGACGCTCTCGACCCACACCCGCTGGTTCTTCTGGAAGACGGTCTTGGCCATGGCCCGATGGTAACGTCCGAAAGCATACGAAAGGCTGTCATAAGAACCTGAAATCCTTGACGCCGGGTCAATCTTTCCCTTCGCGTGAACGTCGTTCAGTGTGGTTCCCGAGACCAGCCGCAGAGCTTGGTCCAGGGAGGCTCCAGTGGATTTCGACTATTCGGACGACCAGAAGTTCCTGAAGGACGAGGCGCGCAAGTTCCTCGCCGCCCATTGCGACGTGGCCGTCGTGCGGGGCGTGCTCGACAATCCCGACCGCTCGTTCGACGACAGGCTGTGGAAGGGCGTGGCCGAGCAGGGCTGGCTGGGCGCCTCGATCCCCGAAGAGCACGGCGGGCTGGGCCTGGGGCGCGTCGAGCTGTGCGCCATCGCAGAGGAGCTGGGCCGCGCCGTCGCGCCGATCCCGTTCGCCTCCACCGTCTATTTCCTGGCCGAAGGGATCCAGGCCTTCGGCAGCGAAGGCCAGAAGGCGGCAATCCTGCCGCGCATCGCCGCCGGCGACCTGATTGGCTGCCTGGCGACCTCCGAAGGCCCCGGCGTCGTCGGACCCAATACGCTGACCTGCCGGGTCGAGGGCGGCAAGCTGTCTGGAACCAAGATCCCCGTCACCGACGGTGACGTCGCCGATACCGCTCTAGTGCTGGCCAGCGAGGGCGGTCGTCCGGGCCTATATCTGATCGACCTAAAGCAGGCCGCGGTGAAACGCGAGACGCTGAAGAGCCTCGACCCGACGCGGGGCGTCGCCAGGCTGAGCTTCGACGGCGCGGTCGCCGAGCGGGTGGGAGAGGCCGGCGCCGGCTTCGACCTCGTCCAGGCGATCATGGATCGGGCCGCCGTGCTGCTGGCCTTCGAACAGCTTGGCGGCGCCGATCGCTGCCTGGAGATGGCCAAGGAGTACGCCCTAGGCCGCTACGCCTTCGGCCGCGTCATCGCCGGCTATCAGGCGATCAAGCACAAACTGGCCGATATGTACGTCAAGAACGAGGTCGCCCGCTCCAACGCCTATTACGGCGCCTGGGCCCTGAACGACGACGCGCCAGAGCTGCCGATCGCGGCCGCCGCGGCCCGGATCGCGGCGTCGGAAGCCTTCTGGTTCGCCAGCAAGGAAAGCATCCAGGTCCACGGCGGCATGGGCTTCACCTGGGACGTCGATTGCCACCTCTATTATCGCCGCTCGCGGCAGCTCAGCCTGGTGGCCGGCGCGCCCAAGGTCTGGAAGGAGCGGCTGGTCGGGGAACTGGAAAAGAGGAACGCGGCCTAGCAACGGCTGTCATCCCGGCCAAGCGCGAAGCGCGCCGAGCCGGGACCGCCGCGAGCGCCGGCGTTTCCGGCGGTCCCGGATCGACCTTTCAGGTCGTCCGGGATGACAAGATTGGAGATCGACATGGATTTCAACGACTCCCCCGAGGAAGCCACCTATCGCGAGAAGGCCCGGGCCTGGCTCGCCGAGAACGCCGCGGCTCACCGCGCCAAGTTCGGCGACCTCAAGCCGAACACGCCCGAGCACATGGCCGCCGCCAAGGATTGGCAGGCCACCAAGGCCGGCGCCGGCTACGCCTGCATCACCTGGCCCGCGGCTATCGGCGGAGGCGGCGGCACGCCGATCCAGTCGGTGATCTTCGGCCAGGAGGAGGCCAAGGCCGGCCTCGGCTACGGCTATTTCACGATCGGCCTGGGCATGTGCGTGCCCACGGTCATGGCCTTCGCCGACAGCGACACCAAGAAGCGCTTCGTCTCGCCCGCCGTGAAGGGCGAGGAGATCTGGTGCCAGCTGTTCTCGGAACCGGCCGGCGGCTCTGACGTCGCCGCGCTGAGGACCCGCGCCGTTCGCGACGGCGACGAGTGGGTGATCAACGGCCAGAAGGTCTGGACCACCGGCGCCCACTATTGCGACTACGGCATCCTGCTGACGCGGACGGACCCGGACGTGCCCAAGCACAAGGGCCTGACCATGTTCTGGATCGACATGAGGGACGCCGCCGTCGAGTGCCGGCCGATCCACCAGATGTCGGGCGGGCGCGAGTTCAACGAGGTCTATTTCACCGACCTGCGGGTCAAGGACAGCCAGCGCCTGGGCGAGGTCGGCGAGGGCTGGAAGGTGGCCCTGGTCACCCTGATGAACGAGCGCTTGGCCGTCGGCGGCTCGGCCGGTCCGAACTATCGCGAGATCATGAAGTTGGCGCGTCAGCTGTCGGGCGTCACCGGTCCAGCGCTAAAGGACCAGGCATTCCGCGAGAAACTGGCGGACTGGTACGTCCAGTCGGAGGGTCTGAAGTTCACCCGCTTCCGCACCATGACCGCCCTGTCGCGCGGCCAGACGCCGGGGCCGGAGAGCTCGATCGGCAAGATCATCTCGGCCAACCAGCTGCAAGACCTGGCCAACACCGCCGTCGAGATGGAGGACCAGTACGGCATCCTCGTGGATCCCGACCAGGCCCCGGCCGAAGCGGCGTTCCAGCAGAGCCTGATGTGGGCCCCGGGCCTGCGCATCGCCGGCGGCACCGACGAGATCCTCAAGAACATCATCGCCGAACGGGTCCTGGGCCTGCCGGGCGACGTGCGCGTCGACAAGGACGTGCCGTTCAAGGACATGCCGACGGGTCGGTGACGGGGGCGCTGATCAGGCCGGCGCTGACTTCGTCGCATCCTCATGCAACTTCGCGCTGTATCAGGCGGGGCGTCGGCTAGCTTAGTCGTCGGCTACTCGACGTTTCCCGAAATGCTCCGTGGACGATGAAACGCCATGAAAACCGGGAAATTCGCCTGACGAGCGAACCCTGCCTGTGGTGACGAAGTCTTCATCGCCAGATGGGTTGAGCTGAGCTTGACAGTACCCGCCGCGGGGCACATGAGAGATCATTGTTTTATAGTTAACGGCGGCGGCTGAAGGGGGATTCATGCGCGAGGCCGGCGACGCATTTGCGCGCCTTCGGATACTCCGCGAAGCGGCCGGGCGAGCTTTCGCCGGTCGCGCCGCGCTGCTGCGTCGCGCCCCGGTGGGGGCGCTCGTGGCGGCCGTGGTGATTCCCCTCGTCGGTTGCGACACGGGCCCCAGCTTCTGGTTCCACAAACGGGCGAGCGCTTGTCCGCGTCCGCAGGCGGCCCAGGGCGTCTCGGGGCAGTTCAACCAGCAGCAACAAGAGATTCGCGCCCTGCGTCAGGGCGGCTTCCGCGGCGATTTCTTCGCCCAGCTGGAGTTGGCGCGCCGCTACGAAGGACAGCGCGCCGTCGACAAGAATCTGGAAGACCCGGTCGAGGCGGCCGTCTGGTACGCCATGGCTTTGTCCAATTCCGGCGGCTATGCGCCGATCTCGGCCTATGAGCGCCGGGGCAAGGAATCGCGGGCTCTGTCGCGCTTCGACGACTGCCGCGCGTTCGAGCGGCGCAGCGCCTATGGCGCCCTGGACCGCCTGCTGTCGCGCATGTCGACCGAGGAGCGCGAGAAGGTCCGCAACCGCGTGATCTACGTGCTGTCGGCGCAGGGCGCGGACGGCTTCCGCACCCTGGCGCGGATCCACGACGGCTATTTCGGTCCCTATGGCGAGCCGTCGGACAACCTCCAGGCGATCGAAGCCTACGGCAAGCCCAGCCAGCCCGGCGCGCCGGCGGCCCTGGACCTGTTCCGCCGCAACGACGTCGACGCCTATCTCTACAACTATCTGGCGGTGCAGACCGGCGACGTGTCGGCCTATGTCATGCTGAAGGACTTCGAGCGCTCTTCGCCGCAGCGGGCCTCCTACGGTTCGTTCGTCGAGACCAAGGCCAAGCGCTGGATCCCGCCGTACGAGTTCTATCCGCCGGAATCGCCCGACTCGGGCGTGCCCCACTCCGACGAATCCGACCTGTCGGGCGAGCAGCGTGAGGCGGCCCTGGCGCGGATCAGCGAGCTGCCTTTCGTCCATGTCGGCGAGGCGCTGGCCTATCTGCGGGTCATCCCCTCGGCGCTGCTCGACGAGCGGACGCTGAGCGTCAACGACGCCCAGACCCTGCAGGCGATGATCGGCCGCCCGGCCACCGGACGCCTGGCGCCGATCGAGAAGGTGCGAGCGATCCAGTACGCGGCGGTCAATGGCTCGTCCAAGGCCCAGCTGGTGCTGGCGGTGATGTACTCCGAGGGCGTCGGCGTGCCGCGCGACTACGCCCGGGCCTATCACTGGTACGAAGAGGCCGAACGCCAAGGATCCGCCGAGGCCAAGTACGCCATGTCGACCTTCTTCTCCCTGGGCCTGCAGGGAGTGGCCGACCAGGATCGCGCCAAGGCGGTGGTCTACCAGCTCGACGGGGCCCTGGCGGGCTTCAAGCCGTCGGTCTGGCGCCTGCAGCAGCTGCTGGCCCAGGTCTCGCGTCCGCCCCGGCCCATGGCCGAGCGTGGCCGTCCGTATAGCGAAAGGGACTTCTGATGTTGCGCCTTAGCCGCCTGATGGCGCTTTGGGCCGCCTTGATCCTGGGCGTGGCGGCCGCCGCGCCCGAGGTCGCCTTCGCCTCGCCCGACGCCAAGATCGACCAGCAGATCCGGCCCTGCTTCGGCCTGCTGATCCAGCCGAACCTCTCGCACGGCTGCAAGGTCCGCTACGCCAAGCCCAGGCCGTGCGCCCGCGGCTACTATCGCTCGCGAAGCGGTCGCTGCGTCGTGGGCGGCGGCGGTTATGGTCCCGGCGGCGGCCGCTACGTTCCCCGCGAGATCAACTGCGACTACGCCTATCCGGGCCAGGTCTCCGACACGCTGGCGCGCCTCTATGACGGCGACACCATCACCCTGACCTCGACCAATGGCGGGGCCTGCGTCGAGTCGCTGAACATCACCCAGTCGGTGACGATCGTGGTCCGCGGCTATCAGTCGGGTCCGGGCCGTCCGATCCTGGTGGCCCCGGCCGACCAGCCCTGCATCAAGATCGCGCCGGGCGTGGAGTACGTGGTGCTGGAAGGCCTGGGCATCGAGTCCCGTCGCGGTGGTTCGGCCTCGTGCATCGTCGGCCGCGCCACCGAGATCGCCCTGAAGGACGTCACCGTCCGCTATGACGGCGACGCCTCGGCCTTCGACATCGGCGACAGCCGCATCGAGCTGTCCAACGCGGTCTTCATCGGCCGCACCCGCTCGGCGGTGGTCAAGGCGACCGGCACGATCATGGCGTCGGACGTCGAGATCGCCGCCACGGCGATCGGCGGCGCGTTCGAGACTTCGGGCGACAGCCGCCTTCGCGACATCCGCATCGTCCGGCTGGGCGACTGGACCGGCTCGTCGCGGACCCGCAACTCGGCCGGCTTCGTGATCAGCGGCATGAATCGCCAGCAGCTGGTGACCATCGACGGCCTGTACGTCGACGGCTTCTCGCGCGGCGTCTACATCGGCGGCGGTGACGAGACGACGCTGCTGCGGCCGGTGGTGCGCGACAGCGACTGGGCCGTCTCGGTCGAGAACGCCAACCTCCGCATCAACGACGCCGAGCTGGAGGCGGTCGATGTCGGTCTCTATGTCGCCTCGGGCGTGGCCTATGCCAGCAATAACAAGATCGTCGGCGTCATGCGCTCGGGCATCTACGCCGACGCCGGTGGCCAGATCCGCGCGGTCGACAACCGCATCTACGCCCGCAAGGACGGCTGCAAGGCCCTGGTCAGCGGCTTCTTCGACGGCGAGCTGACCTGTCGCCCGTGGTTCGAGGCGCCGGAGCTGTACCGGACGCCACGCGACCGGGCTCGCCTGGATTACGACACCTATTGGCCCGCCGCTCCGATGGGCCCGACGCCGATGGCCGCCAATGTTCCGGCCGACCTGTCGGACGCCGCCGCCACCGGCCTGGCCGGAGGTCCGCCTCAACAACGGGGAGCTCCCAAATGAGCAAGCTGGCCCACGGCTCAATGGCCATTTTCGGCGCCGCCCTCGTCGCCGTCTCGACGCTCGCCACGACCCAGGTCGGGGCGCAGGACCGCTCGGGCGGTTTTGGCGGCCCGGGCGGCCCCAAGCGTAGCGGCGGCGTCTGCGGCGCGCCGCTGAACGGCCAGGCGCCGGACATCATGACCTATGACAGCACGACCGGCACTCAAGTGTTCGTGGGCGGGGGACGGGGCGGCGGCACGGACGTGTCGGCCTACAACGCCCAGACCGGCTCGGCCGCGGCCCTGACCGGCGACCTCAGCCGGCCGGGCCTGGTGGCGTCCTGCGCCGTCGACGGCATCACCCGCGAGTCGTACGGCGTGACCTCGGACCGTCCGGGCCAGATCAGCTTTTCCGGCCGCGACGACCGGGGCGAGCGCTATCAGTTCACCCGCAGCGACGGCCGCACCGAGATCTGGGATCCGCGTCTCGACAACCGCTGCTTCCGCTCGGGTGTCGGCCTGTTCGGCCCGGGCGCGGCCGACCGCCGATGCTGAGGACGACCCTGGCTCTAGGGTTCGTCGCCCTGGCCCTGGCGGCTTGCGGCAGTCCTCGGCCCTATCCGCCGTACCACGGCGGCCCGGCCCCTGTGGCCCCGCGCCCGAACACGGTGACGCCGCCCCCGCCGCCGATCGACGTGATCCGGCCGAAGATTCCGTAGCATCCTTCTTCCGCTCTCCCCGGCGAAAGCCGGGGCCCAGATCGAATCCACGGACATCTGACGTTCTGGACCAAGCCGCTGGCGCGTCAGCCCCAAACGCTCAGGATGAATCTGGACCCCGGCTTTCGCCGGGGAGAGCGGGTGCGGAGAACGGCCGAGACGGGGAAGGTGGCCGGGGCGTCTACGGCGCGATCGTCTTCAGGAAGGTCGGCGGCTTGCGGTGGTGGGTCGCCTGCTCATAGGCGTAGCCCAGGTTCAGCAGCCGCTGCTCGCTCCAGGCGGGGCCGATGAAGGACAGGCCGACCGGCAGGCCGGTGACGTCGCCCATCGGCACGGTCAGGTGCGGATAGCCGGCGACGGCGGGCAGAGTGGTCGAAGAGCCGCCGTAGTTGTCGCCGTTCAGCGGATCGATGGTCCAGGCCGGACCGGTCGTCGGGGCGACGATGGCGACCGCGCCGGTGTCCTTCAGGATCTTGTCGATACCCTCGGGCCCCGCCATCCGCTTGGAGTCGGCCAGGGCCTTCAGATAGTCGGGGTCGGTCAGGCCCTTGGTCTTCTCCGCCTTTTCGAAGCTCTCCTGGCCGAACCACTCGAACTCCTTGGGCGTGGCCTTGTTGAAGGCGATCAGGTCGGCCAGCGTGCGGCTCTTCACCTGCTTCGGATCGGTCGAGGCCAGATAGGCGGCCATGTCCGCCTTCAGCTCGGTGTAGAGCACCACGCCCTCGGCCTTGCCGATCGGGCCCTCGTCGAACTCCTTGACGTCGACCAGGATCGCGCCCTGGACCCGCAGGTCCTTCAGCGCCTGTTCGAACACCGCGTCGGTCTTGGGCGAATAGCCGGTGTAGAATCGCGCCACGGCCAGCTTCACGCCTTTCAGCGCGTCCTTCGACAGGCCGGCGGCGTAGTCGGTCTTGTGCGTGTCGGCGTCCTTGGTCGCGACGTCGGCGGGGTCGGAGCCGGCGATGACGGTTAGCACCTTGGCCGCGTCCTCGACCGTCGTGGTCATCGGGCCGGCGGTGTCCTGGCTGTGGCTGATCGGCACGATGTGGGTGCGCGAGACCAAGCCCACGGTCGGCTTGAGCCCGACCAGGCCGTTGATCGCCGCCGGGCAGGTGATCGAGCCGTCGGTCTCGGTGCCGATGGCCAGGGGCGCCAGGCCCGCCGCCACCGCCGCGCCCGAGCCGCTGGACGAGCCGCAGGCGCTGCGATCTAGGACGTACGGATTGCGCACCGTGCCGCCGATCGCGCTCCAGCCGCTGATCGACTTGGACGAGCGGATATTGGCCCATTCCGACAGGTTGGCCTTGCCCAGGACGACCAGGCCCGCATCGGTCAGGCGCTTGACCAGCGGGGCGTCGCGATTGGTGACATTGTCCTTCAGCGCCAGCGAGCCGGCGGTGGTCGCCGTGTCGTCGGCGCTCTCGATGTTGTCCTTCAGCAGGATCGGGACGCCGTGCAGGGCTGAGCGGAGCTTGCCGGCCTTGCGCTCGGCGTCCAGGGCGCGGGCGTCGGCCAGGGCGTGGGGATTGGTCACGATCACCGCGTGTAGGACGGCGTTTTTGTCCTTGATGACCGCCAGATAGCGCTTGGTCGTGTCTTCGGAGGTCTGGGCGCTGGCGGTCCCGGCGAGCAGGCCGATGGCGGCCGCGCCGGCCAAGATTGCGGACTTGATCATGAGGCGTTCCCCGAACGCGGCCGCGACTCTCGAGCGCGACCGGACGGCCGGGAGCATGGGGGCAAAAACTGGCGTTCGCCAAGGGCCGGGCGGGGCGTTTCGTGCCTGTGTTTGTTTTCCGCTCTTCCCGGCGAAAGCCGGGATCCAGATCCCAGGCGCTTGGGCTGATTGGACCAGCTCGGCGCCTCTGGAACCTACCTCAGCGCTCTTCCATTTGGGCCCCGGCTTTCGCCGGGGAGAGCGGATCAGAAAAGAGTCAAACGAAGATCGCCACGTTCTGGCGCGCCAGGATCAGCGGGCGGCCATGGGCGTCCCACAAGTGCATCTCCTGGGTCGAATAGCCGTCGCCGATGGTCTCGGCCCGACTGCGCAGCAAGCGCCAGCCATCATCGTTGTCGTCGGGAAGGCCGACCACGTCCAGCGACCAGGTCATGGTCGAGATCGGTCCGAAGCGGGTGAACAGGGCCATGGCGGGCGGCGGCGGGGCGTCGGCCAGGGCGATCAGGGCCGACAGCGACGTGGCGGCCGGATCGCGGTGGCGGATCCACAGCAGATATTCCGGTGGTCCGCCCGAGCCTGGCCGGGCGCCGCCGGCGACGCGGAAATCGAACTGACGGATGAAGCTGGGGGCTTGGCTGGTGTCGCCCTTGTGAAACGGCTCGCACTGGTCGGGCGGGGCGACGGCGGGGCAGGGGACGTCGACATGCGCGGGGACATGCGACTCGCGCGCCGCGCCGAAGGTCAGGGTCCCGTGGGTGGCCACGCCTTGCTCGCCGACCAGGTCGACGGCGGCGAACAGGGTCGACTTGCCTTGGCGCAGCGCCCTCACGCCGATCGACAGTTCGCCCGCCGCCGGACCGACGAACGCGAATTGGGCCGAGCGCAGCGGCGGCGCGTCCGGAAAGGCGCGCTGGGCCGCCTCGACGCACAGGGCGGCGCTGAGCCCGCCATAGGTGGTGCGGCCCTGTTTCCAATCGTCGGTGACGGCGGCCGAGAAACCGGTGTCGGTAGCGACGATGGCGGCGAGCAAATCGGTGTAACGGGTCATGCGCCGAAGTTCGTTTTCTTTCGCTACGGAAGTCAAGCCGTCGTGCGTTTCGACGGTCTAGGCGTCTAACAGCTTAGCTGCGACATCATGCGCGCGCACCGTCGCGACCAGGACGAACGTCTCCAACCGACTGATCGGCAACGGCTTCGAGTGGAGTCCCCAGTTCGAGGACCACCTATGGTGGGACCTTTTGCCGCTCGCTGAACGGGGTTTTGGTAACTCTCGCCTTAAGGGTTGAGGCCGCTGTCTGCGCGCACGCAAAGCGCACAACAGGCCATCCATGACCGTTCCGCCCCTCGCTTCCCATGTCGGTCTCGCCGTCGTCTCTAAGACGTGGCGACGGCTGGCGCGCGCCTGCGCGGCGCTGGTCCTGGTCATCGCGACCGTGGTCGCGGGCCCCGCCTTCGCGGTGACCAAGACGGTCAACGGCATCTCGCTCGATATCAACATGCCGCAAGCTCAGCGCGGCGTGCAGTATTCGTTCCAGCTCGCGCCGAGCGGGCGGACCTCGCCCTATACGTTCGAGATCCTGTCCGGGGCGCTGCCGGCCGCCTTCAGCATGTCCAGTTCCGGGCTCGTCACGGGCGTAAACTGCGTCAGCACCAACGGGACCTATAACGTCGCCGTGCGGGTCACCAGCGCCGACAGCAATTTCGCCGACTTCCAGAGCAACCAGTCGGTGTCGATCAACATGACCGCGGGGCCGGCCAACAGCTGCGCGTTGAGCGGCGGGGCGATCAGCTCGGGCGGCTCCACGCCGCAGGTCGGACAATACTATTCGGCCACGATCAGCGCCTCGGGCGGTTCGTCGCCCTACACCTACACGGTTGTGACGGGCGCTCTGCCGACGGGCCTCAGCCTGAGCTCATCGGGCACGATCAGCGGCACGCCCAGCGCGGCGGGCAGCTTCGACTTCCAGATCCAGTCGGCGGATTCGGCCGGCAACACCGGCTATACACAATACACCATGACGGTGGCTGCGGCGTCGTCGGTGGTGGTTAGCCCCAGCAGCCTGCCGACCCCGGTGCTCAACGCCGCCTACAGCCAGACGATCTCCGGCAGTGGCGGGGCCTCGCCCTATGCGTTCGCCGTTAGTTCGGGTTCGCTGCCCACGGGCCTGTCATTGAACGCTTCGACCGGGGTCATCAGCGGAACGCCGACCGCGGCGGGCGCTTACAGCTTCACGATCCGCGCCACCGACTCCGGCAGCCAGAGCAACACGCGAGCCTATAGCGGCACGATCGCGGCGGCGCTGGCTGTCACGCCAACGACCCTGACGACGCCGGTGCTGAACCAGGCCTACAGCCAGACGGTGTCTTCGTCGGGCGGTACGGCGCCGGTGACGTTCGCGATCTCGGCGGGCAGCCTGCCGACCGGTCTGTCGCTGAACGCCTCGACCGGCGCGATCACCGGCACGCCGACCGCGGCCGGGGCGTATGCATTCACCATCCAGGCGACGGACAACAATAGCACGACCGCCACCCGCGCCTACAGCGGCGCGATCGCGGCGGCCTTGGCCATCACCACCTCGACCCTGCCGACGCCGGTGCTGACCCAGATCTACAGCCAAACGGTGGCGACGTCGGGCGGCACGGCCCCCATGGCGTTCGCGATCTCGGCGGGCAGCTTGCCGACCGGTCTGTCGCTGAACGCCTCGACCGGCGCGATCACCGGCACGCCGACCGCGGCCGGAGCGTATGCTTTCACCGTCCAGGCGACGGACAACAACGGCGCGACCGCGACCCAGGCCTACAGCGGCGCGATCGCCGCGGCGTTGGCCATTACGACGGCGACCTTGCCGACGCCGGTGCTAAGTATCGCTTACGGCGAGACGGTGGCGACCTCGGGCGGCGCGGCGCCGGTGACCTTCGCGGTCTCGGCGGGCAGTCTGCCGACCGGCCTGGCGCTGAACGCCTCGACCGGCGCGATCACCGGCACGCCGGCGGCGGCGGGCGCTTACAGCTTCACGATCCAGGCCACCGACAACAACGGCGTCACCGCCACCCAGGCCTATAGCGGTTCGATCACCAGCGGCTTCGCCATCACCACGGGGACCCTGCCGACGCCGGTGCTAAGTATCGCCTACGGTCAGACGGTGGCGACCTCGGGCGGTGCGGCGCCGGTGATCTTCGCGGTCTCGTCCGGCAGCCTGCCGAGTGGTCTATCGTTGGACGCCTCGACCGGTGCGATCAGCGGCGCGCCGACGGTGGCTGGGCCCTACGCTTTCACCATCCAGGCCACGGACAACAACGGCGTCATCGCGACTCAGGCCTACAGCGGTACGATCGCCAGCGGCCTCGCCATCACCACGGGGGCCCTGCCAACGCCCATCCTGGGCGCCGCCTACAGCCAGACTATCTCGACGTCGGGCGGCGCGGCGCCGATGACCTTCGCGATCTCGGCGGGAAGCTTGCCGACCGGCCTGTCGCTGAACACCTCGACCGGCGCGATCACCGGTACGCCGACGACGGCTGGAACCTACAGCTTCACCGTCCAGGCCAGCGACAATAACAGTGTCACCGCCACCCAGGCTTATGGCGGCACGATCGCGGCGGGACTGTCGATCACGACCTCGACCCTGCCGACGCCGATCCTGAGCAACGCCTACAGCCAGACGGTGGCGACCTCGGGTGGCGCTGCCCCGGTGACGTTCGCGATCTCGGCGGGCAGCTTGCCGACCGGTCTGTCGCTGAACGCCTCGACCGGCGCGATCACCGGCACGCCGACCGCGGCCGGAGCGTATGCTTTCACCATCCAGGCCACGGACAACAACGGCACGACCGCCACCCGCGCCTACAGCGGCGCGATCGCGGCGGCCTTGGCGATCACGACCTCGATCTTGCCGACGCCGGTGCTGACCCAGATCTACAGCCAAACGGTGGCGACGTCGGGCGGCGCGGCCCCCATGGCGTTCGCGATTTCGGCCGGCGCTCTGCCGACCGGTCTGTCGCTGAACGCCTCGACGGGCGCGATCACGGGCACGCCGACGACGGCGGGGTCCTATACCTTCACGATCCAAGCGACGGACAACAACGGCGCGACCGCCACCCACGCCTATAGCGGCGCGATCGCGGCGGCCTTGGTGATCACCACCTCGACCCTGCCGACGCCGGTGCTCGGCGCCGCCTACGGCGAGACGATCTCGAGCTCGGGCGGCGTGGCGCCGGTGACCTTCGCGGTCTCGGCGGGCGGCTTGCCGGCCGGCCTGTCGCTGAACGCCTCGACGGGCGCGATCACGGGCGCGCCGACGACGGCCGGGGCATATGCCTTCACGATCAGCGCGACGGACAACAACGGCGTCACCGCCACTCAGGCTTATAGCGGCGCGATCGCCGTGCAACTGACGGTCGCCGCGAGCCTTGGCCCGGCGGTTGTCGGCCAGACCTACGCCGGCAACGTCGGCGCGAGCGGCGGCAAGGCGCCGTACGGCTTCTCGGCCGCCGGCCTGCCGTCGGGGCTGACGCTGAACGCCTCGACGGGCGCGGTCACCGGCGCGCCGGCCATGGCCGGCTCTTATAGCGTCACCGTGCATGTGTCGGACGCCGATGGCGCGTCCGCGACGCAGACTCTGACCCTGGTGGTTGGCGTGGCCGTGGTCGTCGACGATCAGTCGGTTAATGTGGCCTACAACACGGCCGCGACGATCACCCTGGCGACCCTGAACGCGGGCGATGCGCTGGAGCTGCGGTCCGGTCCCGCCAACGGCAAGCTTTCCCAGGCTGGACCGATCGTCGAGTACACGCCCAATTCCGGTTACATCGGCGCGGATGGCTTTGGCTTCGCGATAAGCGGAGCTTGGGGGCAATCGCGCGTCGCCACGGTCAAGTTGAACATCCTGCCGCCCCCGCCGCCGACGGCCGAGCCGCCCCCCACCACGACCCTGGATACCACGGGACCTGCGGGCGGGAGCGGCGGCACGGGCGCCGCCGGCGACGCCGCCGTGGTCGTGGACAAGGTCAACTTCAACTTGGCCGCGCTGGTCAAGGGCATCGTCACCGACGTCCAGATCGCGACGCCCCCGCAGCACGGGAAGGTCGACCTGGTCCGCAGCGCCGCGGCCGTGGCCACGCGCCAGACGGCCGCGCGCCTCCGTGTCGACGCCCCCGCCGCGGCGCCGGCCACGCCGGAGATCGTCGCGGTCTACACGGCCGACAAGGGCTATGTCGGTCGCGACAGCTTCACCTTCGTCGCCATTGGCCCCGGCGGCGTCTCGGCGCCCGCCACGGTCAATATCCAGGTGATCAAGTCGATCCCAACGGCGCCCATCCTGAAGGTCAAGACCATGGGCGGGCGCAAGGTCACGGTCGACCTGACCGCAGCGGCCGTCGACGGCCCGTTCCTGGCCGCCGCCCTGGTCACGACTCCGGCCGCCTCGGTCGGGACGGCCCGCCTGATCGAGGGCGGGACCGCGACCGCCCACACCTATGCTCTGGAATTCACCTCGAAGGGTGCGTTCACCGGCGACGTCACCTTCACCTATACGCTGACCAACAGCTCGGGCGTGTCGGACCCGCTGACCGTGATCCTGACAATCGAGGCGCGCTCGGATCCGACCTCCGACGCCACGGTGCGGGCGGTCAGCGACGCCCAGACCGAGGCGGCCCGCCGCTTCGCCGGGGCCCAACTCGACAATTTCGGGCGCCGTCTGGAAAGCCTACACGGCGGCCGGTCGGGCGACAGCTTCGGCCTGAACCTAGTGTCGGGGACGGGACAGGCCGACGACTGTCGCCTGCGCGCCCGCACCCCGGAAGCGGAACGCGACTGCCAAGAACAGGCTCGAACCGCCGCCACCAAACCCATCGCGGGGCCCAGCCAGCGTCCGATCGGCAAGGTCGAGATGTGGACGGGCGGGGCGATCACCCTCGGCCGTCGCGACGCCGACACCCGTTTGGCCAAGCTGACGGTTCAGACCTCGGGGATCAGCGGCGGAGCCGACGTCCGTCTGTCACCCGCGTTCACCCTTGGCCTGGGCGGCGGCTATGCCTCGGACGTCACGAAGCTCTCGGGCGGCAAGGGGCGCGTCGACGCCGACGGCTGGACGGCGGCGACCTACGCCAGTCTTCACCCCACCTCGGGCGTCTTCGTCGACGTGGTGGCGGGCGTGGGCGAGTTGGCCTTCGATACGCGCCGCGTGGTCGCGGTGAGCGGAGAGCTGGTCACCGGCCAACGCGACGCGAACCTGCGGTTCGGCTCGCTGACGGCTGGCTATGACGGCGCGGCGCGTCATGCGACCTGGTCGCTGTATCTGCGGGCAAAGGCGCTCAACGCCTCGCTGGACGCCTATGCCGAGCGCGGCTCGGACGTCTACGCCCTGGCCTACGACAGGCGTCGGCTGGACTCGCTGGTCGGTGCGATCGGCGGCCGTGTCCAGTTCGACCGCGAGGTCGGCGCGGTGCGGGTCACGCCTCGGGTGCGGGTCGAGTTCTCCCACGAATTCGCCTCGGTCGATCCCCAGCATATTCGCTACGCCGATTGGTTGGACGGCGCGTCCTACCAGCTTGTCGGCGACGCCTGGGCCGCTGATCGCGTGGCTCTGGGCGTCGGCAGCGGCTTCGGCTTCGAGCACGGCTGGTCTCTCGACCTGGATCTCGGCGCGGAGTTGGCCAAGACCCATTCGTCGGCGACGGCTCGCGTGGGGGCGGCTAAGCGATTCTAGGCCGTCGTGGAGAGAAGGATCGCCCCACCCGCCTCCCGATGGGTGTGCGCGGCCGCGATGCTTCTCTCGGCGGTCTGGAGAGTTTCTACCGTCGAGGCCCCTCGCACGGAGCAGCAGCATGAAGGTTCAGAAGTTCGCGATCGCCGACGCCACGCTGGAGCGTTCGCCAGGGCAGGACGCCGACATCGCCGTCGGCAACCTGGTCGACGAGCGGCACGGCGGACCCGTCACCATCGGCTATGGCCGCTATGGGCCCGATCAGAGCCTGGCCGAGACGATAGCGGTCGACGATGTCATGATTGTTCTGGAAGGGCGGCTGACGGTTTCGAGCGATGCAGGGACGGTCACGGCCGGCCCGGGCGAGATCGTCTACATGCCAAAGGGTCAGGCGGTGACCATCCGCTCACACGCGGAGGGCGCGGTGACGGCCTATGTGACCTATCCGCATTGGCGGCCGGCGCACGCTTAGCACGTCAGAAGATCAGTGCAGCGTTCCGCTGGCGGCGGTGATCCAGGCGCCGAAGGTGCGGGCTTCCTGTTCGTCGCGCTGTTCTTCCAGCGCCATCTCTTCCAGCAGGATGGCGGCTAGCAGCCATTCCTCGAGTTCGGTCTCGGTGGCGCGCCCCTCTTCGAGGGCCTCCTTGACGGTCTCGATCAGCCATTCGACGGCGGCTTCGGTGGTCTTGGTCATGGCGGTTGTTCCTGAACCAGCGCCATGACTATAGGCCCCGCGCGCGCCGTCGGCTCTGCGACATAAGGCCGGGCGGGCGCGCAAGATGTCGCAGGTGTCCGTCCGCGTTCCGAACGAGCGCGGACGGACGCCGCGAGCCTATTCGCCCTTCAGCTTGCGACCGAAGAAGCCCAGGTGAGTTTTCAGGATATGCAGGCCCTTGGTCTTGCTGCGTGGCGCGCTGTGACGCTCGCCCGGGTAGAGGGCCATCTCGAACGGGATCGCCTTGGCCTGCAGGGCCGACATCAGGCGGGTGCTGTTCTCGAAGATCACGTTGTCGTCGGCCATGCCGTGCAGCAGCAGCAGGGTGTCGGGCTTCAATTTGCCGATCCGGGTATTGAGATCCGAATAGGCGTAGCCGGCCTTGTTCTCGTCCGGCTTGCCCATGTAGCGCTCGGTATAGGCCGTGTCGTACAGGCTCCACTCGGTCGGCGGGGCGCCGGCCGCGCCCGCCTTGAACGGGGTGTTGTCGGCCGTCATGAGCATCAGGGTCATGAAGCCACCGTACGACCAGCCCATCACGCCCAGCTTGTCGGCGTCGACATAGGGCAGGCCGGTCAAGAACTTGGCGCCCAGCAGCTGATCCTCGACCTCGACCGTGCCCAGGTGACGGTCTAGGGCGCGCTGGAACTTGGCCGAACGATTGCCGCTGCCGCGGTTGTCGAGGCGGAACAGGACGTAGCCGGCTTCCAGATAGGTGCGCTCGGACACGCTCTGCCAGCTCTTCTTGACCTGCTGGGCGTGCGGGCCGCCATAGACCGCGACGATGGCCGGGTATTTCTTGCTGGCGTCGAAGCCCTGCGGTTTGAGGATCTCGTAGTACAGGGTCTCGCCATCCGAGGCTTTCAGCGTCCCGTATTCCGGCGTCGGCAGGGTCGAGGCATAGGGCCAGTAGGGATGGCCCTCGGCCAGTCTGTTCTCCTCGATCCAGCGCACGCGCTTGCCGTCGGCCGCGTAGAGGGCCGTCTGCGGCGGGGTCTTGGGATCCTCGTAGGTCGCGGCGAAGGCCCCGCCGGTCTCGGCCACCTTGGCCGTCCACCAGCCGCCGGCCGAGGTCAGGGGCTTGGGTTCAGCCGGCTTGGCATACGAGACCTCGTAGATGCGGCGCTCCAGAGGTGTGTCCTTCGAGGCGGCGAAGATCGCCACCTTGCGGGCCTCGTCGACGCCCTCCAGCCCGGCCACCGGCCAGTCGCCCTTGGTCAGCTGGGCGATCAGCTTGCCGTCGGCGGCGTGGCGATAAAGGTGGCGGTTGCCGTCCTTCTCCGACGACCACAGGAACGTGCCGTCCTTCAGCGGTTGGAAGTCGTCGCCGATCTCGATGTAATGGGCGTCGGTCTCGGTCAGGATGGTCTTGGCCGCGCCGGTGGCGGCGTCGAAGGCCAGCAGGTCCAGGGTCTTCTGGTCGCGCGACAGGCGCTGGGCGTAGATGGTCTTGCCGTCGGCCGACCACGCCACGCGGGCCAGGTAGATGTCCTTGTTCGCGCCGAGATCGAGCGGGATCACCTTGCCGGTGGCCAGGTCGCGGACGAACAGCTCGACCACCGCGTTCGGACGACCGGCGCGGGGATAGCGCTGGCTGACGACGGTCGCGCCGCCCGGGCCGATGTCGGCGCGCGGCACGATGTCGACCGTGCTCTCGTCGACGCGGGTATAGACGATGCGGGCCTCGTCCGGGCTCCACCAGTAGCCGGTGAAGCGATCCAGCTCTTCCTGGACGACGAACTCGGCCACGCCGAACGAGAGGGCGCCCTTGCCGTCGGTGGTCAGGGCCGTCTCGGCGCCGCCGGTGACCGGTTTGATGTAGAGGTTTTGGTCGCGGACGTAGCTGACATAGCCGCCCTTGGGCGAGACCTTGGCGTCGACCTCGTCGCCGGGGGTCTCGGTCAGGCGGGTGACCTTGCCGTCGGCGACGCTGTCCAGATAGAGGTCGCCGTCCAGTGGGACGAGGATGAAGCGGCCTTGCTTGTCCCAGCTGTATTCGACGATGCCGCGGGCCGAGACACGGGCCCGTTCACGGCGGGCCTTCTCGGCTTCGGACAGCTCCTTGGCGCCCGACGACAGGGCGGCGCTGTCGATCAGGCGATAGGGCTCGCCGCCCTTCACGTCGGCCGCCCACAGATCCTGGACGTTGGCCGCTTCCGGCTTGCCCTTCAGATAGGTCACCCGCTTGCCGTCCGGCGACAGGGCCACGCCCTTGGCGGTCGGGCCCGACAGGCCCGGATCGGCGAAGACCCGCTCCGGGGTGAGTTTTTCCGCCAGAACCGGCGTGGAGAGGGCGAGGACGGCCGCGAGCGCCGTGAGCGAGGGCTTGATCATGGCGCGGGACGCTATGCGGGAGCGTGGCCGTTGTCAGCAGGGAATGTGTTTCAGCGCTGAAACGGCGAGGACGCCCCCTCCGTCTCGCTGCGTATCCGCAGCGATCCACCTCCCCCGCAAGCGGGGGAGGATAGGGCGCTTTTCCTCCTCACCCGTGAAACGGGGGAGGTGGCGCGGCGCGAATACGCGCCGTGACGGAGGGGGCGTCAAGCGCTACCGGCACATCCCCTCCAGCGCCGCCAGGTCCACCGGGGACGCCGGAACCGGCAGATTCTTGGCCTTCAGCGCGTCTTCCAAGGTGGTCGGCTCCGGCGGCCGGCTGGGATCGACATCCGTCCTGTAGAACGGATGGCGCTCGGCCTTGGCCAAGGTCGTGAAGCCGAAGCCCTTGTCCTGATAGAGCTTCAGCAGGCGCGGGGCCATGCGGGCGTCGAACGCGCCGCCGTGCATCAGCAGGACGTAGGGAATGTCCTTGCCGTACAGGGTCTTGGCCATGGCGCGCGAGCGATCGGCGACGGCGGCCGCGCCGTCAAGGAAGCGCGTCTCCAAGTCGGCGATGGCGGCCTGGTCGCCCTTGGCCACGCAGCGGGCGTAGGGCTCGTTGAAGGCGTAGTCGCCGAAGCTCACGGTGACGCTGGCGATCTTGTAGTGGTTGGCCGCCAGCCAGGCGCGGACAGCCAGGCGCTTCTCTTGTGTGTCGCCCTCCGACAGGAACGGGTAGCGCAGCCAGCGCCAGTCGTTTTTCCCCATCAGGTCCTTCAGCATCGGCTCGTTGCGGGCGATCTCGGCCGTGAACTGTTCGGGCGTCAGGCTGGCGATGTTCGGATGCGACCAGGTGTGGTTGCCCAGCGGCTGGCCGGCCTGGCGCCACATCTTCAGCGCCGGCGCGGAATCCGGTTCACGCTCGGTCAGCGCGCCGTTGATGAAGCCAAACCCCTGAGCCTTGGCGTCGGCGAACGCCTTCAGCAGGTCGGCGGCCACCTGGACGCGCGTCACGCCCGGCGGCAGGGCGCTGTGGGCGGGCAGGTCGTCCCAGGTCAGGGCGATGACGGGCTTTTCGGCGGCGTGGGCCGTCGAAGCGATGGCCGCCGCACAAATCATGCCCACCCACTTCCCGATCTCTCCGGCGAACGCCGGGGCCCAGATCGAACCCAGAGTGCTGGAGGTCTTGGCTGAGGGCTTGGGCGCGAACACGTCTGACTCTCCGGATGGATCTGGGCCCCGGCCTTCACCGGGGGAGGGCGGACTTAATGGGCCTCGAACAGGCTGAGCGGCACCGCGCCCGCCATGGCCTTGTAGCCGGCCAGGTTGGGGTGGAGGCCGTCGTTGTCATAGGCCGGCAGGATGTAGGCGGGCCGGGCCGGGTCACGCAGCGCCTGGTCCCAGTCGATCACCCCGTCGAAGCTGCCCGGCGCGCGGATAAACGCGTTGATCGCCTGGCGGTCGGCCTCGCTCTCAGGGCCGGGATGGTAATAGGCCGAGCCGGAATAGGGCAGGATGGTCGCGCCGATCACCTTGATCCCCCGGGCATGGGCGCGGGTGGTCATCTGGCGATAGGCGGCGATGACCTGCTCGACGAGCGCCTTGTGGGCTTCGGGTGTCGCGGGCGCCTCGCGGGTCAGGACGCCGAGGTCGTTGACGCCCTCCAGCAGGATCACGTGGGTGACGCCCGCCTGGCTGAGGACGTCCCGTTCGAAGCGCGCCAGGGCGTTGGGGCCCAGGCCGTCCTGCAGCACCCGGTTGCCGCCAATGCCCAGGTTCAGCACGCCGAGGGTCTTGCCCTTGAGCCGCGTCATCAGGGCGTCGGTCCAGCGCAGGTTGGTGTTGGGCTGGACGCCGTAGCCGTCGGTGATGCTGTCGCCGAACGCGACGATCGCGCTCGCCTTGTTCGAGACGACATCGACGCTGGAAATCTGAAACCACTGGTTGGCGGTCTTGGCGCCGGGCAGGTCGGTGTCGGCCGTGTGGTCACCGGCCAGGACGTAGGAGGTGGCGCGCGAGCCGGGATGGCCGGTCTGGACGTTCGGCGCGGCGGCGTAGTGCAGGCTGACGGCCAGCGAGGTCAGCGGCGCGACCTTCAGGCTCACCGGATCCGACCAGTAGTCGGCGCCGGCCGGGATGGTCACCTGGCCGCGACCCGAGAAGGTGAGGGGACGGTCGGTGGCCGGGTCGATGCGGGCGCTGTCCAGCGCCGCCGACACCGCCACCCGCGCGGCCTTGATGGTCAGGGGCTGGGTCCCGAAGGCGTTGGATAGCCGCACGCGGATCGTGTCGCCGCCCAGGGACAGGCGGACCACCTGGCGCAGGGTGGCGTTCGGATAGTCCTCGGGCGCGAGGCTGTTCTTGGCGTCCGGCGCGATCTGGGCGCTGGCCCAGCTGCCGACCCATCTCTGTGTCCTGGGGGTCTCGGCATGGACGGGCAGGGCCAGGGCGAGGGCCAGGCCGGCGGCGACGAACGCTGGCCGCGCGAACATCTTCATGTGGACGTTTCTCCCCACTCCGCCTTGCTGACGGTAGCGGTAACATTGGTATGACCTCTTCGCCGCGCCGTAAAGCGCTGGATGGCTATCGACTGCGACAGGGCGTCACGTCGATAAGAATCGCTTGCATCCAGGCCCGTGTTAGCGCTACCAGGGTTCCGTGAGGCGCCGAGCGCCTCTGCCCTTCCTGGGCGTTTCCTCCCTAATAACTTTCAAGCCCGGTCCTTTGGCCGGGCTTTTCTTTTTGGAATCCGGGTCCCTAAGGCACGGGGCGGCCGAAGCGTCACCCTTACGGGACCCTTCGTTATTGCTAATAACTCGCAATTACAGCTATACGCGCCGGGCTTCGTTTTCTGGATCCCGCGCCCATGTCGTTCCACGCCCACCGCTTCGCCGCCGTTTCCCTGCTGGCCCTGGCTTGCGCCGGCGCGACCCAAGCCCAGACGCGCGACACCGACGTGGACCAGGTGGTGGTCACCGCCGCCCGCACCATCCTGCCGGCCAGCGCCCTGCCGCTGACCGTGGACGTGGTCGACAACCAGGCCCTGACCCAGCAGGTAACCGTCAGCGGCTCGATCGTCGACGCGGTCTCGACCCTGTCGCCGTCGTTCTCGCCGACCCGCCAGAAGCTGTCGGGAGCAGGGGAGACCCTGCGCGGCCGCTCGCCGCTGTACGCGATCAACGGCATCCCGCAGTCGACCCCGATCCGCGACGGTTCGCGCGATGGCTACACGATCGACCCGTTCTTCATCGACCGCGTCGAGCTGATCTACGGCTCCAACGCCTTGCAAGGCATCGGCGCCACCGGCGGGGTCGTGAACCAGGTGACGGTCGGACCGCCGAAGGCGGACGGCGTCTCGGGCAAGGTCCTGGTCCAGAGCACCCTGGCCCACAAGCTGGGCGACGCGGTCGGCGGCAAGGTCGCCGGCCTGGTCGGCTGGCGCGGCGGAGCGTTCGACGCCACGGCCGGCGTCGCCTACGACGCGCGCGGCGCCTTCTACGACGCCAACGGCCGCCGCATCGGCATGGACAACACCCAGGGCGATATCCAGGATTCCAAGACCCTGTCGATCTTCGGCCGCTTCGGCTGGCAGATCGCGCCGAACACCCGCCTGGACGTGGTCGCCAACCGTTTCGAGCTGAAGGGCGACGGCGACTACGTGACGGTCACCGGCGCGGCCGCGGCGCGGACCGACGGCAATCGCGCCACCCGCCTGCCGACCACCGCCTATCGCGGCGTCCAGCCGGGGACGCCGGCGGCGGGGCGGGTCGAGACCGTGTCGGCCTCGCTGACCGACAGCGACCTGGCGGGCGGCAACCTGATCGCACAGCTGTTCTTCAACCGCTCGCGCGACACCTTCGGCGGCGACGTCAACGCTACCTTCCAGGACGTCGGCATCGCGCCGGTGGGCACACTGTTCGACCAGTCCTCGAACCGCTCGCGCAAGCTGGGCGCGCGGGTCAGCTACGAGCGCGCCGTCCCGGGGATCGAGGGCCTGACCGCCACCGCCGGCCTCGACGCCCTGACCGACCGCACCGAGCAAGTGCTGACCGCCACCGGCCGCGCCTGGGTGCCGCCGACCAAGTTCCAGAGCGCCGCCCCGTTCGTGCAGGGCAACTACGCCCTGTTCGACGGCAAGCTGCGCCTGGCCGGCGGCGTGCGTTTCGAGAACGTCCAGCTGAAGGTCGACGACTTCCAGACCCTGGCCTTCTACGGTTCGCGCAAGGTCGGCGGCGGCGATCCCGACTTCAAGGCGACCCTGCTCAATGGCGGCGTTGTGTTCGAGCCGGCCCCGGGCCTGCGCGTCTACGGCAGCTACGCCGAGGGCTACACCGTGCCCGACGTCGGCCGCATCCTGCGCGCGATCAACGAGCCGGGGAAGGACGTCGACACCTATCTGGCCGTCGAGCCCATTGTCTCCAACAACCGTGAGCTCGGCGCGGAGTACAAGCGCGGGCCGATCGACGCCAGCGTCGCCTATTTCTGGTCGTCGTCGAAGCTGGGCCAGCTGCTGGTCAAGAACGCCGGCAACGTCTTCGACGTCCAGCGCCAGCCGATCGCCATCGAAGGTCTCGAGGTCAACGTAAGGGCCCGCACGCCGGTCCCCGGCCTGGACGTCTCGGCCGGCTACGCCCGTCTGCGCGGCAAGACCGACACCAACAAGGACGGCAAGGTCGACACCGCGCTCGACGGCGCCAACATCTCGCCCGACCGCCTGAACCTGGCCGCCGACTACCAGGCCGGCAAGTGGGCCCTGCGGCTGCAGGCGCAGTCGTATCTGTCGCGCGACATGCAGCGGGCGCTCGTCAAGGACGACTTCGAAGGCTACACGGTCGTCGACGCCTTCGTGCGCTACGAACTGCCGGTCGGGGCCTTGTCGCTGGGCGTGCAGAACCTCTTCGACAAGCCGTTCCTGACCTACTATTCGGACACCACCTTGCCGGCCAAGGACAAGATCTACGCCGGCCGCGGCCGCACCGCGACCCTGGGCTGGGAAACCCGCTTCTGATGAAGACCCTGCGCCTGCTGCACCGCTGGACGGGCGGCCTGATCGGGCTGCTGCTGGCGATCCTGGGCTTCACCGGCGCGCTGCTGGTGCACGAGGACGCCTTCCTGCGCGCCACCATGCCCCACGCCGCCGACGCCCAGCGGCAGGACACGGCCACCCTGGCGGCGATGGCGGCCAAGGTCTTCGCCGCCGAGGATCGCCCGCGTTCGATCGTGCTGGCGACCCCGCGGCTGGGCCTCAACAAGCTGGCCTACAAGGGCGAGCACGCGGCCTATGCCGACCAGGACGGAAACATCGTCCAGAGTTGGACCTCGAACTGGGCCCGGCCCGAGATCTGGCTGTTCGACCTGCACCATCATCTGTTCAACGGCGACACGGGCGAGATCGTCGGTGGCATCGCGGGCCTTGCGGGCCTTGGCTTCGTGATCAGCGGCCTGATCCTCTGGTGGCCGACCCGGCGGATGTTCCACATCCGACCGTGGCCCCGGATGATGAAGCGGGCGGCGATCGTCCACCATCACCGAGACCTGGGCGCGCTGCTCGCGCCGCTGCTGATCCTGTCGCTGACCACCGGCGCGGCGATGAACCTGAAATGGTTCTCGCAGGCCCTGCGCGCGCCGTTCTCGCCGCCGGCGGTGATGGAGCAGGCCTCGGTCGCGCCCAAGATCAAGGGCGGCAAGCTGACCAAGGAGCTCGACTGGGGAAAGATCATCGGCGCGGCCCAGGCGCGTTTCCCCGGCGCCGAGGTGCGGACCATCGGCCTGCCGCAGAAGAAGGGCGGACTGATCGCCATCCGCCTGCGCCAGCAGAGGGAGTGGTTGCCCAACGGCCGCAGCATGGCCTGGTTCGATCCGGCCGACGGCAGGCTGGTCGCCAGCCGCGACGCCCTGGCCCTGCCGCTGGGCTCGCGCATCGCCAACGCCGACTATCCGCTGCACGCGGCCAAGGTCGGCGGCCTGGCCTATCGGCTGGTGATGACGCTGTCGGGCCTGACCCTGGCCCTGCTGGGCACACTGACGGTGGCGACGTTCTGGGGCAATCCGACCGGGGTGAAGCGGCGGAAGCCGAAAGCCGAGGCGGCGACCTCGGTCGGGTGAACGTCGGCTTACGACCCGTGGCGGGCGTTCAGAAGCGCCCCCTCCGTCTCGCTGCGTATCCGCAGCGATCCACCTCCCCCGTTTCACGGGTGAGGAGGAAGCGGCCTTTCTCCTCACCCGTGAAACGGGGGAGGTGGCGCGGCGCCAATAGGCGACGTGACGGAGGGGGCGCTATGTCCGCCTTCCACCCGTTGCGGACACCGCGCCCACCGAAAAAGGCCGGGAGATCGCCCTCCCGGCCCTCGTCGTGTCGATCCTGACGGGATCCTAGAACGTCTTCTTCACCGAGATGTAGAACTGACGCGGCGGCGCGGTCAGCACCGTCTGGGCCGTGCCGGTCGGGTCGCTGTTGACGAAGCCGCCCGAGCCGATGGTCGAGATGTAGTCCTTGTCGGTCAGGTTGGTGATGTTGGCCTGGACCTCCAGGCCCTTGCCCCAACCTTCGTCGCTGAAGCGGTAGCCCAGGGTCAGGTCGGCCACCGTGGTGGACGGGGCCTGACCGCCGACGTTCTCGTAGGTGTAGTAGCGCTTGTCGGTATAGGCCACGCCCAGCTTGCCGAAGAGGCCGGCCTGCTCGCCATTCTGGTTGTAGGCCAGTTCGCCCTTGAAGATGTTCTTGGGCGTGTTGACGACGGTCTTGCCCTTGGTGCGGACCGTGACCTTGCCCGTGCCGTCGACGACGTCGTCCTCGTACTTGGAGTCGTTGTAGGTATAGGCGCCGTACAGGGTCCAGGCGTCGTTCAGGCGATACGTGCCGGCCAGTTCCACGCCCTTGGTCTCGACCGAGCCGACGTTCGACAGCACGGCCGGCAGGCCCAGGATCGGGGCGGCCGTGTTGGCGGCCAGCAGGCGATTGTCGAAGGCCACGTGATAGACGGCGGCGACGCCCTGGAAGCGCTCGTTGCGATAGCGCGCGCCCAGTTCGAAGGTCTTGGAGCTTTCCGGCTTCAGCGTCTTGGCGACGTAGTCGACGACGGCCTGGCTCTGCGAGCCGAACGGACCGGCGGTGCCGGCCGAGACGAAGGCGCCCATGTTCTCGGTGTAGCCGCCGAAAGCTTCGAGGTCGGGGCTCAGCTTCCAGACGAAGCCGACCTGGGGCAGGAAGTTGTCCTTGCTCTCGATCTCGCCCGCCAGCGGGTTGCCGACCACGGTCTTGACGCTGTTGGTGACCTTGATGGCCTTGAAGCCGAAATTGACCTTGAAGGCGTCGCTGATCGTCCACTCGTCTTCCAGGTGGCCGGTCCAGGTCTTGGTCTCGAACGCGTACTGCCACTGGGTGAAGAACGGGTTGTCCTGGAAGTCCAGCGGGTCGCGCGACGGGGCCGCGGCGGTCTCGGCGTAGAAGCGGCGGGCCTGGTTGAAGTGGTTGCGCTCGTGCCAGAAGCCGCCGCTGAAGCGGTGCGCGCCCAGCTCCACGGCCAGGTCGGCGATCAGGCCGCCGCGGTCGATGTCGTATTCGGTGGTGCGGATCGACAGCGGAGCGGCCGTCGAGCCGGCCGTCCCGAAGCCCGGGCTGGCCAGGTACGGCGTGTACCAGAGGCCCTGGCCCTTGTTCTTGTGCTGGTAGGCGGTGGCGTTGAACGTCACATGCTCGGTGACGTCCAGTTTCAGCGCCGCGCCGTAGAGGTCGTCGTCACGCACGCCGGCGCCAGCGTAGTAGGCGTCGTCCACCGTGGCGAACGGGGCGGGCAGGGCGGTCCCGGTCTGGTAGGCGCGGGCGGCGGCCACGGCCAGGCCCCAGTTCGGCTGGGTGTTGTCCCAGTCGCGGCCCAGGCGCTTGATCATCTCGAACGAGAGATCCTGATAGTCCTGCTCGCGGCGTTCCGAGCGGTGGTAGAAGCCCGTCAGGTCGCCACGCTCGCCCAGTGGCATCACGACCTTGGCGTCGTACTGGCGCTGCTTCTGGTCGCCGCCGCCCTTCCACTTCTCGGCCTTCTGGTCGGCGATAGAGATATAGCCGCGCAGGCCGCCCAGCTGCTCGATGGCGCCGGTTTCGAAGCGGCCGAACACGCGGTGCATGTTGTCCGAGCCGCCGGTGACGTCGATCTCTCCGCCCAGGGTCTCTTGCGGATCGCGCGAGAAGAACTGCAGCGTGCCGCCCAGGTTCGAGGTCGAGGCCGTGCCGAGGGCGCCCGCGCCCTGGGCCAGCTCGACGCGGCCGATGTTTTCCGAGGCGACGGCGCGGCTGATGTGCAGGCCGTTGTGGTTGCCGTAGCTCATGTCGCCCAGCGGCACGCCGTCCAGGGTGAAGCCCAGCTGGTTCTGGTTGAAGCCGCGGATCGAGATGCGGGTCGACCACTCGTAGGCGCCGAACGCGTCGGCCGACTGGAAGGTGACGCCCGGCAGCTTGTCGATCGCCTTCAGGGCGCTGGTCCCGGCGGCTTCCAGGCCGATGACGTCGTCCTTCACCGTCTGGACCTGGCGGCTCTGGCCCTGGCCGATGATGACGACCGCATCGACTTCCGAGGAGTCGGCGGGCGCGGCGGCCGGAGCGGGAGCCACGGCGGCGTCGGCGGCGAACGCCTGGCCGGCGGCGACGATCAAGAGCGCGCTCGCGGCGGCGCCCAGCATCAGATGGTTCTTCATGTTTCTTGATTCCCCATGCCGACGCGGGGAGGCGTCGACCTGGAGAGCTCGGCTAACAGGGGTCGACGACAGCGCGGCGACGGTTCGATGTCGGCTGCCCGACACTGGCGCGACAACTCGATGACGGCCGCGCGCGATGGAACCGCCGGCCACGATTGCGCAAACCGCCCCTGACCGCTATTTCAGCGCCCAATCCCCGAAACCCTCGTCCAGCGAGAACGCGAGCCCTCATGGCGCAGCAATATATTTTCCAGATGCAGGGCCTGACCAAGGCCTATCCCGGCGGCAAGAAGGTCTTCGAGAACATCTGGCTGTCGTTCTATTCCGACGCCAAGATCGGCGTCGTCGGCGTCAACGGCTCGGGTAAGTCGACCCTGCTGAAGGTCATGGCCGGCCTCGACAAGGAATTCTCCGGCGAGGCCAAGGCCGCCGACGGCATCAAGCGCGGCTATCTCCCGCAGGAGCCGGTGCTGGACCCGACCCTGGACGTCTGGGGCAATGTCATCGCCGACTGCGAGGACAAGCAGATCTTCGATCGCTACAACGCCCTCGCGGCCCAGCTCGGCGAGGAATACACCGACGAGTTGATGGAGGAGATGACCAAGCTGCAGGAGGTCATCGACGCCCGCGACCTGTGGGACATCGACTCCAAGGTCGAGATGGCCATCGACGCCCTGCGCTGCCCGCCCAACGACGCCAACATCGAGAGCCTGTCGGGCGGTGAGAAGCGCCGCATCGCCCTGGCCCGCCTGCTGCTCAGCAAGCCGGACATGCTGCTGCTCGACGAACCGACCAACCACCTGGACGCCGAGTCGGTGGCGTGGCTGCAGCACCACCTGGAAGAGTTCCCGGGCTGCGTCATCCTGGTGACCCACGACCGCTACTTCCTGGATCAGGTCACCAAGTGGACCCTGGAGCTCGACCGCGGCAAGGGCGTGCCCTACGAGGGCAACTACTCCGGCTGGCTGGAGCAGAAGCAGAAGCGCGTCGTTCAGGAACAGTCGGAATCCGAAGCCCGTCAGCGCGCGCTGACCCGCGAACTGGAATGGGTCCGCAGCTCGCCCAAGGCCCGCCAGTCCAAGTCGAAGGCCCGTCTGGCCAGCTACGAGGAAATGGTCGCCGCGCAGGAAAACGCCCGCGCCGCCCAGACCCAGGCCCACATCCAGATCCCGCCCGGCCCGCGCCTGGGCAATCTGGTGCTGGAAGTCACCGGCCTGGAGAAGGAATATGGCGACAAGGTGCTGTTCAAGGAGCTGTCGTTCCGCCTGCCGCCGAACGGCATCGTCGGCGTCATCGGACCGAACGGCGCCGGCAAGTCGACGCTGTTCAAGCTGATCACCGGTCGCGAACAGCCCGACGCCGGCACGGTCAAGGTCGGCGAGACCGTCAAGCTGTCCTACGTCGACCAATCGCGCGACGCCCTCGACCCGAACAAGACCATCTGGGAAGAGATCAGCGGCGGCACCGACGTGATGATCGTCGGCAAGCGCGAGATCAACAGCCGCGCCTATGTCGGCAGCTTCAACTTCAAGGGCGGCGACCAGCAGAAGAAGGTCGGCCTGCTGTCGGGCGGTGAGCGCAACCGCGTCCACCTGGCCAAGACGCTGGCCACCGGCGGCAACCTGCTGCTGCTCGACGAACCGACCAACGACCTGGACATCGAGACCCTGCAGGCCCTGGAAGAGGCGCTGGAAGAGTTCGCCGGCTGCGCCGTGGTCATCAGCCACGATCGCTGGTTCCTGGACCGCCTGGCGACCCACATCCTGGCCTTCGAAGGCGACAGCCACGTCGAGTGGTTCGAGGGCAATTTCGAGATGTACGAGGAAGACAAGAAGCGCCGCCTGGGCGCCGACAGCCTCATTCCAAAGCGCATCAAGTTCCAGAAGTTCGCGCGGTAGGGCGCGGCAAAACACCAGATCGAGCTTCTCGCCCGCGCATCTTTAGGTGCGCGGGCGATTTCTTGTATAATCTTAGATTGCAAGCGGAAAGGCTCGATGCTAGCGCGACAATGGGCGCCTATTGCAAGGCGTCGGACGCTCGCGCGAGAGTTACGATGCCGAATTTCACCGGGACAGCCGGAGACGACGTTTTCACGGGCGGGGCGGACCCCGACACGATCGTCGGTAATGCGGGCAACGACGATCTGAGCGGCAACGGCGGCAACGATATTCTTGTCGGCAATGCCGGCGCCGATACGCTGAAGGGCGGCGACGGCGATGACACGCTCTATGCCGGGGATCGCTCGTCGACCTACGAGACGCAGTTTTCGGGCAACTCGTCGTCTCCGCCGGCGCTGGACACCGGGAGCGACATCGACACGCTGGTTGGCGGCGACGGCAGCGACCGCCTCTTCGCCGGTTATGGCGACAACGTCGATGGCGGCGCCAACGGATCCTACGGCGACTATCTGCTGATCAGCTTCATGGGCGCGTCGTCGGGGGTGACCTTCGATGGCCGCCTTGCCACCCAGACCATCGGTGGCGGCACGATCACCGGCATCGAGAACATCAGCTGGATCCAGGGCAGCAATTTCGCCGACGACATCAACGTGGGCGCTTCGGGCCCCTATACTGAATTCACCGTGGTTCACGGGATGGGAGGCAACGACAAGCTGGTCGCGGGCTACTACACCGGCGAGCTCTACGGCGACGATGGCGACGACATCGTCGATGGCCGCGCAAGCGGTTACCTGCGGCTGGTGGACGGCGGCGCCGGTGACGACACGCTCTACACTGGCTACGGCGCCGGACCGGCCTATGGGCGCGCGGGCAACGACACGATCTATGCCTCCAACGAGGCTTACGGCGGCGCCGGCAACGATCTGATCGTCATGCAGGGCAGCACCTGGGGAAGCAGTTGGGCGTTCGGGGAAGCGGGCGACGATGAACTGCGCGCCTCGAGCTACGGCGATCGCCTGGCGGGCAACGAAGGCGCCGACATCCTGAAGGGCGGCGTCGGCGCCGACACGCTCTATTCGAATGGGCTATTGTCATCGGTGACGGGCAAGCCGCTCGACGACTTCGGCGGCGAACACGACGTGTTGTCGGGCGGCGGCGGCGACGACATTCTGGCCGCCGGTTATGGCGACGACGTCGATGGCGGCGCGGGCTCCGATACGTTGTGGCTGGCGCTGGGCGGCGCGACGAGCGGCCTGGTCTTCAGCACCGCCGGGATCGTGTCAGGGCAATCGACCACCCTGTTCGGCGGCGTCATCACCGGCGTCGAGACGCTGACCTATCTGCGCGGCGGTGAATTCGCCGATACGATCACGCTGGCCACCCAGGCCACGCTACTGACCGTCGACGCGGGTGGCGGCGATGACGTCGTCATTTCCTCGAACAGCTCGGTGTCCGTATCGGGCGGCGCGGGCGACGATCGTTTCGTCAGCGGTCTGGCGGGCGACATCTTCGACGGCGGCATCGGGTTCGACACGGTCGACTACGGCGGCTACGGTTCGGCCGTGACGGTGTCGCTGTTGGCCCAGACCGGCGCGGGCGGCGACCAGCTGATGAACGTCGAGGCCGTGATCGGCTCGGCGTTCGCCGACACCCTGACCGGCGACGCGGGCGCCAACACTCTGCGCGGCGGCGGCGGCAACGATGCGATCGACGGCGGCGCTGGGACCGATACGGCCGCTTATCTCGGGGCCTCGACCGACTACAGCTGGACCCAGGGCTCGGACGGCTCCTGGACGGTCAAAGACCTGCGCGCCGGGGCTGCCGACGGCGTCGACACCTTGAAGAACATCGAGCAGCTGAAGTTCAGCGACAAGGTGGTCCAGATCATCAGCGCGCCGCCGGTGACCAACGTCATCAACGGCACGAGCGCCAACGACACGCTGTTCGCGACCAGCGCGAACGACGTCATCGACGGCGGCGCTGGGACCGACACGGTGCAGTTCAACGGCGCCTCGACGGACTTCAGCTGGACCCAGAGTTCGGACGGTTCCTGGACGATCAAGGACCTGCGCGCGGGGTCGCCCGAGGGCACGGACGCCCTAAGGAACGTCGAGCAGCTGAAGTTCACCGACAAGCTGGTAGTGATCGTCGCGCCGGCGGCCAACGTGATCCTGGGCACCGCCGGCAGCGACAACCTGTACGGCACGTCCGGCGAGGACATCATCCGCGGCGGCGCTGGCGACGACTATCTCTATGGCTCGCCCGGCAACGACACCTTCGATGGCGGCGACGGCCGTGACTTGGCGATCTTCATCTCGTCTCCGCAGGCCGTGCGCGTCGATCTGGCGATTTCGGGACCGCAGAGCACCGGCGAGGGGAGCGACACCTTCACGTCGATCGAGTCCCTGCTGGGCAGCGCCTACAACGACGTGCTCTACGGCGATGGCGGGTCGAACAGCATCAGCGGCTATGACGGCAACGATGACCTGGACGGACGTGGCGGCGACGATGGGATCGGCGGCGACGCCGGCAATGACATCATCCACGGCGGCGCGGGCAACGACAATCTGAACGGCGGCTCGGGCAACGACTTCGTCTACGGCGACGCCGGCGACGACATGATCGGTCTGTATTCCGAGAATAGCGCCTATGACATGGGCTCGGACTACATCGACGGCGGTGATGGTATCGACACGGTCCAACTGCCCTTCACCAAGTTCGCTGTCAGCATCAATCTGAGCATTACGACCGAGCAGCAAATCGCGCCGGGCTTCACCCTGACGATCAAGAACGTCGAGCGGATATATGGCGGGGACTACGGCGACAGGCTGACTGGTGATGCGGGCGACAACGTGATCGGCGGCTATAACGGCGATGACGTCATCGATGGCGGCGGCGGCGTCGACACAGCCAGCATGCGAGGCTACGCCAGCGACTATGCGGTCACTTGGACGGTGAATGGCTGGCAGGTCGCCGACAAGCGGCCCTATCTCGCGCCCGGCGCCAATGGCGGCCCTTATGACGGCGTCGACCTCATCAAGAACGTCGAATTCATCCAATACTACGACAAGACCGTGGCCTTGGGCGACGGCATGACGTTCGTCACCGGAAACATCCTGCGCCAGACAGGCGCCTCCACGACCGCGACGGATCTGTCCAATCGTTTGGCCAGCGGCGCCATCGGCGCCACCCAGGCCGTCTCGGAGCTGGTGACCAAGGCCGGCGCGACCACTTCGGTGGCGACCCTGGCCTACGAGTTCTTCACCGGCAAGATCCCGGGGCAGGGCGGTATCGACTATCTGGTCTCGCCCACCGGGCCGAACGCCAACAATCTCAACAGCGCCTACTATCAGAGCTTCAATCTCGAAAACCGCTACATCAATTTCGCGGTCAATCTGGGCAAGCTGGGCGAGGGCAAGGACGCGTTTCTGAGCAAGTATGGAGCGCTGAGCCTCTTCGATGCGACGCGCGAGGCCTACAGGACGATCTTCGGCGCGGCCCCGACGGACACCAAGATCCACGCCCTGATCGACACGCGCGCCGACTATTTCGCGGCCTATGGCGGCGATGGCGCGAACGGCATCGGGACCAAGGCGGCCATGGTCGGCTGGCTGCTGGCCGAGGCGCAGAAGGCCGACCTGGGCGTCATGGTGCGATCCAACGACGCCTGGCTGACGGATCTCGCCGACGGCTCGGCGCCGTTCGCGATCGACATCCTCGATCCGGCCAAGGGCTACTACAAGGCCGACTTCGTCTTCGGCGGAACCTGAGCGACTGGAGCGACGGCGAGGCCGCCGCTCCGGATCGCAGGCCTTACTTCGGTTCGGTCGGCGGGGTCACCGGCGGCGTGGCCGGAGCGCCGGGCGTCGACTGGTTCGACAAGGTCGAGTCACTGGGCGTCGGCGCTGCGTCGGTCGGCGGCGTCACGGGCATGCTGGGCGGCGCGGCCGACGGCGCGGGATTCACCGCCGTGTCGGGCGTCGAGGGCATGGCGCTGCTCGACGGCATGGTCGTCGAGGACGCGGTCGCCGAGGTGTCGGCCGACATGCCGGTCGAGGCGGTGGTCTCGCCGGCCCACCAGTCCTTGCTGGCCCGCGCCTTGGGCGAGGCCTTCAGATAGGCGTTCAGCTGCGAGTAGGGGATCGGCTGCTTGGGACCGATCACGGCCGAGGACTTCTGGGCCGCGACGGCGGAGCCGCCGCCGACCAGCATAGAGAGCGCCGCTGCGGCGGCGAACGTCTTGGTCAACATGAGGATACTCCCGAGAGAGCGCCGTCTTGGCGCCGTCTAGCAAAACCCCTCGCGGCTCAGGTTGTTCACAGCTTGGCCTTGGGACTTGTGTCGCCTGCGGCGGGCGGGGGAACCAGCGCCTCTTGGGTCGGTTTTCCTCGCGGGCGTAATTCCGCCGCAGGGGGCAGCGTCACTAGAGCGTGATGACCTGGCCGCTGGCGGTGGAGCCGACCGCTGCTTAGCTCTGGATAAGCGCTCCGAGAGGAGTAGCTTGGTCACGCAGAAGACGATTGTCCCGCCGGCCGAGGCCGGCCTCCCATGGAGGACACGCATGCCGCAAAGCCCGGCGAACAAGGCCGTAGTCGACAAACCGCACGTCCTGCTGTCGCACGAGATGCTCCTGCCGCTGCAGCCGTTGCTGGAGGGCGCCTACGAGGTGCATCGGCTGTGGGACTATCCTGACCGAATGGCCTTTTTCGAAGGGCCCGGGCGGCGGGTGCGGGCCATCGTTCACGCCGGCGAGATGACCCTGTCGCGTGACATGCTCTCGGAGATGCCGCAGCTGGGCCTGATCGCCTGTGTCAGCGTCGGCTATGACGGCGTCGACGTGCCGTGGTGCAAGGCGCACGGTATCGCCGTCACCCATTCGACCGGCCTCAACGCGTCCGACGTCGCCGACCACGCCGTGGGCCTGGTCCTGTCCGCCTGGCGCGGCATCGTCGAGGGCGACAAGCGCCTGCGCGGCGGGCACTGGACCCACGCCGAGCGCATGGCCCCGCGCCACGGCCTGCGCGGCCGCAAGGCCGGCATCGTCGGCCTGGGCTATATCGGCGAGGCGGTGGCCAATCGCCTGCAGGCCTTCGAGATGAAGATCGCCTGGTGGGGCCCGCATCCCAAGGACACCGACTATCCGCGCGCCGACAGCCTGATGGCCCTGGCCCGCGACAGCGACGTGCTGGTGGTCTGCGCCCGGCCCGACGCCGACAATCGCCACCTGATCAGCAAGGCCGTCATCGAGGCGGTGGGGCCGCAGGGGCTGATCGTCAATGTGGCGCGCGGCTCGCTGATCGACGAGGACGCCCTAATCGAGGCCTTGAAGACCGGGACCCTGGGCATGGCCGCGCTGGACGTCTTCGACCACGAGCCGACGTCGCCCGCGCGCTGGGAAGGCGTGCCGCACACGGTGCTGACCCCGCACACCGCCGGGGCGACCTTGGACAGCATCCCGGCCATGGTCAACCTGACCCTGGAGAATCTGCGCCGCTACTTCCACGGCGAGCCGCTGGCCACGCCGGTCGCGGCCTAGGCGTTATGAAGCTTCCGATTGTGGGCGTCGCGGTCGCCCTCGTCTCGTTCGCCTTCCTCGCGACGGGCGCCGTCCTGGCCGCCGGCCAGGTCGCGCCGCCGCCCGGCGACTACCAGATCGATTCCGAGGCGACCACGACGACGCGGGCTGGGCCGATGGTGCTGCGGTCGGTGCAGCGTATAGACGGTGCGACGGGGACCACGACCGTCGAGCAGTCCGCCAGCGAGGGCGCCTCGGCGCGCCAGACCTATCCCGGCAAGAGCGCTTATCGCTTCTGCGTCGGCGCCGGTCCCCCGCCGCCCGGCGCCGTGGCCTGCGCCAACCGGGTGTTCGAGACCCTTCCCGGCGGCGGCTCGACCCAACAGGCCGTCTGCGCGGACGGACGGATGATCGCCGACAGCTGGCGGCGACTGGCCGACGGACGCTGGGAGCGGACGTTCGAGACCCATCGCGCCGCCGTCCCGGCCGCCCCTATCGACCCCCGCACCCAGGCGGCCATGGCCCCGGTCATCGCCCAGATCGAGGCGACGATCCGCTCCGGCCCGCCCGCCGAGGCCGAGGCCGCCAAGCAGCAGCTGGCGGCCCTGAAGGCCAGCCTGGGCGGCGGAGGCGCTCCCGCCGACGATACGACGGTCTCGGTCCGCGAGGTTTGGACCAAGGTCTCGGCGCGCTGCGCCTAGGCCCAGGGAGGCGGCGCCGCGAACCCCTCCATCTCCAGCCGAAGGCCGTTGGCCAGCAGGCTGACCGTCCGGTAGAATCCGGCGAGCAGCATCAGCTCGATGCAGGCCTCCTCGGAGAACGCTTCGGCGAGGCGCGCCCACAGGCCGTCGTCGAGATCGGCGCTGGCGTGGACAGCGTCACAGAAGCCGATCAGCAGCGCCTCGCGCGGGCCCCAGCAGGCGGCGATCCCCGGCGCGGCGGTGGCCGCCAATTGCTCGGCGTCGAGGCCGGCGGCGTCCGCGAAGATCGTCGCGTGCACACCCCACTCATAGCCGCAGCGGTTCAGGGCGCAGGTCCGATGGATGACGATCTCGCGCTCGCGCAAGTTCAGATGGCCCGGATCCAGCAGGCCAGCGCCGGTGAAGCGGGCGAACAGGCGCGCGTCGCGGGCCAAGGTGCGGAACAGCGACAGCGGCTGGTCGCCGGGAGTCTTCAACTGATCCAGCGTGCGCGCGACGGCGGGCGGGTAGGGCGCTTGGGCGGGGGCGATCCTTGGGGCGTTCCTTGGGGCGTTCCGGGGCGACATCGAAAATCCTCCATGCTACAAAATTTGTATCATGCAAGATCGTGGTGATGCTACAAAAACTGAAGCGCCTTTGCCGGGGCGCGCCGTGCGCGGCTCGACGAGCGGTCAGCCGATCATGGCGGCGCTGGACCTGCTGGGCCGGCGCGGGGCGCTGCGGATCGTCTGGGAGCTGCGGGAAGACCGGGTCCTGACCTTCCGGGCCCTGCAGGCGGCGGCCGAGCTGCCGCCCGGCACGCTGAATACCCGCCTGTCCGAGCTGCGCGCCGCCGACATCGTCGCGGCCGACGAGGGCTATCGCCTCAGTCCGCGCGGGATCCAGCTGATCCAGGCCCTGTGGCCGCTGATGGCCTGGTCGCAGGCCTGGGCCGACGACCTTCAAGCGAAACAAAGTCAGGATGGGGCCCGATAAGCCGCCACGGCGGCGTCGTAGGGGCCCAGCACCCGGACCTCCAGGTCGGTGTCGCAGTACTCGACCACCTCGGCGATCTTCCCGTCGCGGAAGCGGAAGATGAAGCAGTATTCGTTGTCGTAGCGCTGGCCCGTCTTGGTCAGCACGCTGCCGCGCACCTCCGCGACGACCTGGTCGCCCTCGGCGATCAGGTTGATGGCGCGGGCGGTGTAGGTGTCGGCGAACAGGTTGAATAACGGGGCCAGCAGGTCGCGGCGGATGCTCTCCTGGCCCTCGAACCGGCGCGACCAGTCCGAGTGGCCGGGGAAGCGCCAGACATAGTCCGGGTGGACGCTGTCGCCGAATACGGCGCGATCGCCCGTCTCCAGGGCGGCGTAGATGCGGCGGATGGTTTCCTTGTTTTCGGCGGCGCTCATGAGGTTCTCCTTTGAACGCCATCCTGCCGTCGGTTAGCCTATGCGTGAAATGCATAGACCTGATATTCATAATGCGTGATGCGCATGCTCTGCGCGGCAAGCTCGACCTGCTGGTCGCCGCCGACGTCATCCTGGATTGTCAGAACCTGACGCTGGCCGGCGAACGCCTGGGCCTGTCGCAGCCGGCCGTCAGTCGGGCGCTGGGGCGGCTGCGGGCGGCGTTCGACGATCCGCTGCTGGTGCGGGTGGGCAATCGGATGCGGCTCACGCCCCGCGCCGAGGCCTTGCGCGCGCCGCTGGCGGCGATGCTGCGAGCGGCCGAGGACCTCTATGCGCCGTCCGGCTTCGATCCGGCGACCGCCCGCCACGTGTTCCGGGCCGTGATCCCCGACGTCGTCGCGGCCGTGATCCTGCCCGATCTGTTGGCGCGCTTGGCCAAGACCGCGCCGGCCTGCCGGCTGGAGCTGCTGCCCTGGCGGCCCCAGGCCGAGCAGCCGGGCGACCTGGACTTAGTGATCACCACCGAAATCGACGCCTTCCCGGACTATCGGATGAAGCCGCTCTATCAGGACCACGACATCCTGGCCTTCGCGGGCGCGGCGCCTCGGGGCGATCCCTTGGCGCTGGAGCATGTGGCGGTGATCGCGGCGGGCGCGACGCGCGACCCGGTCGATCGCTGGCTGGCCGAGCAGGGACGTTCGCGCCGTATCGCCGCCGTCGTGCCCCACTACCTGCTGGCGCTGCAGCTGGTGGCGCGGGGCGGGCATGTCGCGGTGCTGCCGTCGCGGATGGTCGCCGCGCTCGGCGCGCCGCTGGGCGTGCGCGGCGTCGAACTGGCCATCCCCCAAGACCCCGACCAGCAATGGCTGATGCACCCGCCGCAGCTGGAGGCCGACGCCGCCAGCGCCTGGCTGCGAGAACAGGTGGAAGCCGTCGCCCGCTGAGGGGCGGAGGGCGCCAACGGCTTGGTCGCGCCGCGCGACGTCAGCCGCCGCCGAAGACGAAGTCGGTCTTGTAGTAGCCCTTGGCCGGATCGAGGATGTCGATGGCGAACGGCGCCGAACCATCGGCCAGATCCAGAAGCCACGCATCGTTGGACCTGGCCATGACGCCGACATCGGCCTTGACCGCCTCGGCCATCAGCCAGCCGACCATCGCCGCCTTGGTCCCCAGTCCGTCCGGCCCGTCGCGGCCGTAGCTGGCGAAGTAGTCGACGCGCGCATCGATCAGGGCATGGACCTTGGCGTCGGTCGGCGTGCCGCCGAAGATCGCCGCATAGGCCTTTCGGGTGGCGTCGAGCAGCGACAGCGCGCCGTAGTCCGCCGAGAACTTGGCGGCGCCTTCGCCGACTTTGCCCAGATTGACCGCGAAGTTGATGTAGCGGTTCTCCAGGTTGAAGCTCTGGTAGTAGGCGCTGTTGAGATTGGCGCTGTTGGGCCCCGTGGGAGAGACCAGGTAGTCGATCCCGGCCGCGCCCGGGATTTTTCCGGTGAAGAACTGATAGGCCACGGTCGCGACCGAGGTGCTGGAGCCGGCCTGCTTCAGCACGTCGGCCAGGGCCGCGTCCGCGCTCTTCTGGCCGGCGGTCATGGCCACGCCGAGGTCGGTGGCCAGGCCGGCGTGGGCGCCGGACGCGCTCTCGCGCAGGATGGCGCCGAACCAGCCCGAGACGGACTTGAGGCTGGCGGTCGACAGGGCTCCGTCCTTGAAGGTCAGCTTCTCCACGTTGACGAGCGTGTCGTGGATGGCCGCGGCGTCGACGGCGATCGAGCCATCGGCGTTGACCGTCAATTGATAGCTGGCCAGGGCGTTCGAATAGGTCGCCGTGTCGACGCCCGCGCCGCCGTCGATGCGGGCCTGCTTGGCGCCGCCGACATCACCGATCACGTCGTCGCCCGCCCACGTGCGGATCAGGGACGAGCCGTTGCGGTCGGTGATGGTGATCGCCTGGGTGAAGTCTGTCGCCGGGTTGTAGGCCAGCGGCGCGCTCACCAGCGCGAAGCCGTCCTGGTAGACGCCCGGCGAGATCGTCTTGCCCACCAGCACCTGGGCGACGAAGTTCAGCGAGCCGTCCGCCTGGGGAACGGCGATGAACTTGCTGAACCAGTTGTCGTTGAAATAGTAGCCGCCCGAGGCGGGGTACTGCTGCTTCACATAGGTCAGCAGCGTTTCGTTGAGCGCCTTGAACTCGTCGTGCAGGGCCACGTACAGCTTGCCGGTCCCGTCGTTCAGCAACACGTAGTTCGTCTGCCGCGCGGCGCCCTGATAGGTCGAGGACGCGAACAGCAGCGTGTTGATGCCGCTGTGATCGATGTCGACGAACTGCGGGCTGTAGTCGAAGAAGTCGTGATTGGTCCCCAACGCCGCCGCCAGGGTCGCGGTGGCGTCGGCGAAGGTCCCGTCGCCCTTGTTCAGCAGGACCTGAAGCGTGGTCGGATAGTCGGTCGCCGTCTGCGACCACAGGGTCTGGCCGGCGATCAGGTCCAGCGCGCCGTCGTGGTTCAGGTCCTCGGTCCATAGCCGATAGGTGTGGGTCAGGCCCTTGCCGATATTCGACACGTAGGATCGGTATTCCGGCAGGGTCGAAAGATAGGGCGTTATGCGCTGCAGGGGCGTCGGGAAGGCGGTGGTGTCGACCAGGCCCATGCTGGCGGTGTCGAAGGCGTAGACGGCGATGTCCGACGCGCCGGCCACGCCGGGGGCGCTGTAGTCGAACAGGTTATCGCCCCGCACCAAGCGGTAGGCGCCGCCGGTCCCGAACGCGGCCAGCGCCTCGCTGTTGCCGAAGCCGGGCTTGTTCAACGTGGGGGACACGGTCTCGCTCCAGGCGCCGTTGGCGTAGCCGAAGATCGCGTTGGCGTGCTGGTCCGCCGTGCCGAGCATGGTCGCGGTGACGATCACCGGTCGGCCGTTCACATAGGCGACCTCAGCGTCGTGAGCGTTGACCGCGCCGGGCAGGGTCACGCGGTCGTAGCCGCCGGACGCGTTCGACATGAACGCCGTCCCCGCCGCCGCCGCGAAGGGCTTTTCGTTGTACGGCAACAGCACGATGTCCGAGCGTCCGTCGCCGTTGAAGTCGGCTGTCAGGACGGACTGGGTTCCCTCGATGACCGGATTGGCGATGGCGCTGGTCGACAGCGCGGCGGCGCCGGGCGTGAGGAACGCTATCGTCACGTCATAGGGATCGGCCGGGGCCTGGTTGGGGAAGGTCCAGCCGGTGAAGACCACGCCGTAGCCGGCGGGCGTCGACACCAGCGCGCTGAGCGACATGGCCAGCCCGCCCGAATAGTTGGCAGAAAGCTGCGAGACCGAAACCGGCGTCCAGAGGCCGATCAGCGACAGGGTGGGATTGGGTTGCATGCGCCCTCTTCGGATCGTCGGTTTCTTCCACGGGCGCAGCTAAGGAGGATCGCCATCCGGCCGCATCGCCGTTTGTAGGGGGGGGGCGGGAAAGAGGCCGGTGCGGGTTGTTCACCGCGTGCTCGCCTCTGCTAAGGTGCCCCAAGGATGGCGAACGCCGTGGGGAGACGACGATGGCGAAGGTGCTGGGTCTGGGCGGGGTGTTCTTCAAGGCGGAGGATCCGGCGGCGGTGCGCGACTGGTACGCCCGGGTGCTGGGCTTCGAGATCCACGACTGGGGCGGGGCGGTCTTCAAGCCCGTGAAGGGCGGCTCGACCAACTGGTCGGCGTTCTCGGCCGACACCAAATACTTCGAGCCGTCGACCGCGCCGTTCATGATCAATTTCATAGTCGATGATATCGACGGTCTCCTGGCCAAGGCCGCCGCCGCGGGCGTCGAGCCCACGGGCCGCCAGGACGAGGATGGCATGGGCCGCTTCGCCTGGCTTCTAGATCCCGCAGGGGTCAAGATTGAGCTCTGGGAGCCCGCCAAGGGCGACCCTGAGGCATAATTTCCCCTTGCCAAATCGGACATAAAGATATCTTTATGTCCCCATGAAGCTTACCGCCGAACAGGTCGTCGAGGTGCTGCGCGCCGCCGGCGAGTCCACGCGTCTGCGACTCCTGGCCCTGCTGGCGGTCGAGGAGCTGTCGGTGCTGGAGCTGTGCCGCATCCTCGACCAGAGCCAGCCGCGCGTGTCGCGGCACTTGAAGCTGCTGGCCGAGGCCGGCCTGGTCGAGCGCTTCCCGGACGGGGCGTGGGTGTTCTATCGCCTGGCCGCCAAGTCGCCGGGCCGCTTCCTCGTCGAGCAGGCCCTGGACCTGATCGACGACACCGATCCGATCGTGCGCCTGGACGCCGACAAGCTGGCGACCGTGCGGGCCGAGCGCTCGATGGACGCCCAGGCCTATTTCGCCCGCAACGCCGCGCGCTGGAACGAGATCCGTTCGCTGTATGTCGATGAGGCCGAGGTCGAGGCCGCCATCCTGCGCGCGACCGGCGAGGGGCCGTTCGACGAACTGGTCGACTTGGGCGCCGGCGCTGGCCGCATGCTGACCCTGCTAGGCAAGCGCGCCAGCAACGCCTTGGGCCTGGATCTATCGCAGCAGATGCTGAACATCGCGCGCGACGAGGTCACCAAGGCGGGCCTCGCCCAGTGCGAGCTGCGCCATGGCGACATCTTCCGCACCGGCCTGCCGGGCGGCTGCGCCGACCTGGTGACCGTTCACCAGGTGCTGCACTACCTGTCCGATCCCGCCAACGCCGTGGCCGAGGCCGCGCGCCTGGTGACGCCGGGCGGCCTGCTGCTGATCGCCGACTTCGCCCCGCACGACCACGAATTCCTGCGCGAGGTCCACCAGCATCGCCGCCTGGGCTTCGATGACGTCGAGATCATCACCTGGCTGCAGGCCGCGGGCCTGCAGCTGGAAAGCAACATCGCCCTGCCGCCGGCCACCGACGAGGGCCTGACCGTCAAGATCTGGACCGCGCGTCGGCCCGGTAAGGCCGCCGCCGAAAGGAACGCCGCATGACCCTTCCGCCCACCCGTCGCGTGATCGGTCCCGTCGCCCGCGCCGGCGAGCGCACTGGACGTCCGCGCGTCTCGTTCGAGTTCTTCCCGCCCAAGACGCCGCAGATGGAAGAGAACCTGTGGCAGGCGATCACCCGCCTGGCGCCGTTGGACCCGGCCTTCGTCTCGGTGACCTACGGCGCCGGCGGCTCGACCCGCGAGCGCACCCACCGCACGGTCAAGCGCATCCTGGACGAGACCAGCCTGAAGCCCGCCGCCCACCTGACCTGCGTTGGGGCCAGCCGCGAGGAAGTGGACGAGATCATCCGCGAATACTGGGAAACCGGCGTCCGCCACATCGTCTCGCTGCGCGGCGATCCGCCTCCGGGCGAGGGCGGCATCGGCGGGATCTATGTGCCGCGCGCCGACGGCTACGCCAACGCCACCGAGCTGACCAAGGCCCTGCGGGCCATCGCGCCGTTCGAGGTGCTGGTCGGGGTCTATCCGGAGAAGCATCCGGAAAGCCCGTCCCTGGATCACGACATCGACGTGCTGAAACAGAAGGTCGACGCTGGCGCGACCCTGGGCATCAGCCAGTTCTTCTTCGATCTCGACGCCTTTCTGCGCTACGTCGACAAGGTCCGCGCGGCCGGGATCACCATCCCGATCGTGCCGGGGATCATGCCGGTGACCAACTTCGCGGGCCTGAAGAAAATGGCCGCCGCTTGTCAGACGGCGATCCCGTCATGGCTGGGCAACCTGTTCGAAGGCCTGGAGAACGACGCCGAGACCCGCCGTCTGATCGCCTGCTCGGTCGCCGCCGAGATGTGCGCCAAGCTGCAGGAGCAGGGCTTCGAGGACTTCCACTTCTACACGCTGAACCGCGCCGACCTGGTCTACGCTATCTGCCGTGTGCTGGGCGTGCGCGAGGTTTCGCCCGCCGCCTCGGAGGCCGCCGCATGACGCCCCGCAAGACGCCCCCTCCGGCCCTCCGGGCCACCTCCCCCGCGGGCGGGGGAGGAGAGCAAGCCTTCTCCTCACCCGTGAAACGGGGGAGGTGGCGCGCCGCGTATACGCGGCGTGACGGAGGGGGCGCTTTGGCCGCCCTCCTGGCCGTGCTGGTGCTGAGCGCTACGCCGGCCCACGCGGACAACAGCAATTGGACCAAGCCGATCAAGCCGTACCGCGTGGTCGGCAACATCTACTATGTCGGCTCCGAAGGGCTGTCGGCCTGGCTGATCACCTCGTCGCAAGGCCACGTGCTGCTGGACAGCGGCCCGTCGGCCGACGGCGCCAAGCTGATCGAGCGTGGCATCCAGCAGCTGGGCTTCCAACTGGCCGACGTGAAGATCCTGATCAACACCCACGCCCACTTCGACCACGCCGGCGGCCTAGCCCAGCTGAAGGCCGACATTCCGACCGCCAAGGTCTGGGCCTCGCGCGGCGACGCGCCGGCCCTGGAGAAGGGCCAGCACTTCGGCGACAACGACAACGGCCTGACGCCCTTTCCGGCGGTCAAGGTCGACAAGGGCTTCGGCGACGAGACCAAGCTGAAGCTGGGCGAGACCACGCTGGTCGCCCACCTGACGCCGGGCCATACGATCGGCTGCACCACCTGGACCACGGCGGTGACCGAGAAGGGCCGGCCGCTGAACGTGACCTTCCCGTGTTCGCTGTCGGTGGCCGGCAACCACCTGGTCGGCAACAAGACCTACCGCGACATCGTCGCCGACTATCGGGCCAGCTTCATCAAGATGCGGACCTTCCCGACCGACGTGATGCTGCCGTCGCACGAGGAGCAGGGCGGCCTGCTGGCCAAGCGCCAGAAGCAGCTGCGCGGCGACCCCAACGCCTTCGTCGATCCGACCGAACTGGCCAAGTTCGTCGACGCCTATGAAGGCCAGTTCAACCAGGAACTCGCCCGCCAGCAGGCGGCGAACCCGGGAGCCAAGCGATGACCGATCTCTCCGTTCGTTCGAACCGCGTCGCCGCCCTCAAGGCCGCCGCCAAGCAGAAGATCCTGATCCTGGACGGCTCCTGGGGCGTGATGTTCCAGAAGAAGGGCCTGACCGAGGCCGACTACCGAGCCGAGCGCTTCGCCGCCTACGACGGCCAGATGAAGGGCAACAACGACATCCTGTGCCTGACCCGGCCGGATCTCGTCGCCGAGCTTCATGACGCCTATTTCGCGGCCGGCGCCGACATCTCCGAGACCAATACCTTTTCGGGCACCACCATCGCCCAGGCCGACTATCACCTGGGCGAGCAGGAGGTCTGGGACATCAATTTCGAGGGCGCTCGGATCGGCCGCTCGGTGGCCGATCGCTGGAACGCCGAGAACCCGGCCAGCCCGAAGTTCATCGCCGGCTCGATCGGGCCGCTGAACGTCATGCTGTCGATGTCGTCGGATGTGAACGATCCCGGCGCGCGTAAGGTGACCTTCGACCAGGTCTACCAGGCCTATCGCCAGCAGGTGGACGCGCTGTACCAGGGCGGGGTCGACCTGTTCCTGATCGAAACCATCACCGACACCCTGAACTGCAAGGCCGCGATCAAGGCGATCCTCGACTGGCGCGACGAGGGTCACGAAGAGCTGCCGATCTGGATCAGCGGCACCATCACCGACCGCTCGGGCCGCACCCTGTCGGGCCAGACGGCCGAGGCGTTCTGGAACTCGGTCAAGCACGCCAAGCCGTTCGCGGTGGGCTTCAACTGCGCCCTGGGCGCGGACCTGATGCGCCCGCACATCGCCGAGATGTCCCGCATCGCCGACACCCTGGTCGCGGCCTATCCCAACGCCGGCCTGCCCAACGCCATGGGCCAGTACGACGAACAGCCGCACGAGACCGGCCACGCCCTGCACGAATGGGCCAAGGACGGCCTCGTCAACATCCTGGGCGGCTGCTGCGGCACCACACCGGACCACATCCGCCACGTGGCCGATGAGGTGCGGGGCGTCGCGCCGCGCCAGATCCCCGAGCGTCCGAAGGCCATGCGGCTGGCGGGGCTCGAGCCGTTCGAGCTGGCTTAGAGCCTAGCGGCCCTCGTTCTTTCCCTTCCCCCTTCGATGGGGGAAGGGCAGGGATGGGGGTGACAGCGTTTCAGAATTGAGCGCCGTGGTCAGATCGACCGCCGCGTCATCCCCACCCCAACCCTTCCCCATCAAGGGGGTGGGCGCGAGATCGTCTAATGAGACCCGTCTTCGTCAACATCGGTGAGCGCACCAACGTCACCGGCTCGGCCAAGTTCAAGAAGCTGATCGTCGAGGGCAACTATCCCGAGGCGCTGTCGGTCGCGCGCCAGCAAGTCGAGGCCGGAGCCCAGGTCATCGACGTCAACATGGACGAGGGCTTGCTCGACTCCAAGCTGGCCATGGTAACCTTCCTGAACCTGATGGCCGCCGAGCCCGACATCGCCCGCGTGCCGGTGATGATCGACAGCTCCAAGTGGGAGGTGATCGAGGCCGGGCTGAAGTGCGTCCAGGGCAAGGCGATCGTCAACTCGATCTCGATGAAGGAAGGCGAGGCGAAGTTCCTCGAACAGGCCCGCCTGTGCCAGCGCTACGGCGCGGCCGTGGTCGTCATGGCGTTCGACGAGGTCGGCCAGGCCGACACCGAGGCCCGCAAGGTCGAGATCTGCGAGCGGGCCTACGCCCTGCTGGTCGACAAGTTGGACTTCCCGCCCGAGGACATCATCTTCGACCCGAACATCTTCGCCGTGGCGACGGGGATCGAGGAGCACGACAACTACGCCGTCGACTTCATCGAGGCCACGCGCCGCATCAAGCAGATGCTGCCCTATGCGCGGGTGTCGGGCGGGGTGTCGAACGTCTCGTTCAGCTTCCGCGGCAACGAGCCGGTGCGCCGGGCGATCCACTCGGTGTTCCTGTACCACGCCATCAACGCCGGCATGGACATGGGCATCGTCAACGCCGGCGACCTGCCGGTCTATGACGACATCGACCCCGTGCTGCGCGAGGCCGTCGAGGACGTGATCCTCAACCGTCCGCAGCGCGATCCGGTGATGACCAACACCGAGCGTCTGGTCGACATGGCCCCGCGCTACAAGGGCGAGAAGGGGCAGGCCCAGCAGGTCAATCTGGCCTGGCGCGAAGGCACGGTGGGCGAGCGCATCACCCACGCCCTGGTCAATGGCATCACCGAGTTCATCGAAGCCGACACCGAGGAAGCGCGCCTGGCCGCCGAGCGTCCGCTGCACGTGATCGAAGGCCCGCTGATGGACGGCATGAACGTCGTCGGCGACCTGTTCGGCGCGGGCAAGATGTTCCTGCCCCAGGTGGTCAAGTCGGCCCGCGTGATGAAGCAGGCCGTGGCCTGGCTGATGCCATTCATGGAGGCCGAGAAGGAAGGCCAGGTCCGCAAGGCGGCCGGCAAGGTGTTGATGGCCACGGTCAAGGGCGACGTCCACGACATCGGCAAGAACATCGTCGGCGTCGTGCTGCAGTGTAACAACTACGAGGTCATCGACCTGGGCGTCATGGTCCCGGCCGACCGCATCCTCGAGGAGGCCAAGAAGCACCAGGTCGACATGATCGGTCTATCGGGCCTGATCACGCCGTCACTGGACGAGATGGTGTTCGTGGCCGCCGAGATGGAGCGCCAGGGCTTCGACATCCCGCTGCTGATCGGCGGCGCCACGACCAGCCGCACCCATACCGCGGTGAAGATCGAGCCGGCCTATCGCCGGGGCCCGACCACCTATGTCGTCGACGCCAGCCGCGCCGTGGGCGTGGTCTCGGGCCTGCTGTCGGAGGGCGAGCGCGACCGGATCATCGGCGAGACCCGCGCCGAATACGTCAAGGTGCGCGAGCAATACGCGCGCGGTCAGACGGTCAAGGCGCGCGCGTCGATCCAGGAGGCCCGCAAGCGCGCCTTCGCGATCGACTGGAAGGGCTATGTCCCGCCCAAGCCGGCTTTCATCGGTGCGCGGACCTTCGAGCCGAGCCTGGCCGAGCTGGAGCCCTATATCGACTGGTCGCCGTTCTTCGCCAGCTGGGAGCTGGTGGGGCGCTTCCCGCAGATCCTGGAGGACGACGTGGTCGGCCAGGCCGCCACCGACCTCTATCGCGACGCCCGCGCCATGCTGGACAAGGTCGTGGCCGAGACGTGGTTCGGGGCCAAGGGCGTGATCGGCTTCTGGCCGGCCCAGGCCCAGGGCGACGACATCGTTCTCTATACGGACGAGACCCGCACCGCCGAACTGTCGCGCTTCCACACCCTGCGCCAGCAGATGGACAAGGGGGAGGGCAAGACCAATGTGGCGCTGTCGGACTTCGTCGCCCCGATCGGCCAGGGCGGCGACTATGTCGGCGGCTTCGCGGTCACGGCCGGCCATGGCGAGGACGAGATCGTCAAGGCGTTCAAGGACGCCGGCGACGATTACAGCGCCATCATGGCCTCGGCCCTGGCCGACCGCCTGGCCGAGGCCTTCGCCGAGTGGCTGCACCACAAGGTCCGCGTCGAGCTGTGGGGCTACGCGGCCGAGGAAGACGGCGACGTCGAGCGAATGATCGCCGAGAAATACCAGGGCATCCGCCCCGCGCCCGGCTATCCAGCCCAGCCCGACCACACCGAAAAGGGCGCGCTTTTCAAGCTGCTGGACGTGGAAGCTGCGACCGGCATGAAGTTGACCGAGAGTTACGCCATGACCCCCGGCGCCGCGGTCTCGGGCCTGTTCTTCAGCCATCCGCAGGCCCACTATTTCGGGGTCGGCAAGATCGACGCCGACCAGGTCGAGGACTACGCGGCCCGCAAGGGCTGGGACGTGGCCACGGCCGAGCGCTGGCTGTCGCCGATCCTCAACTACGACCCGGCGACGCGGACGCGAGGCGCGGCGGCGTAGGCCTCGGTCGGCTTCCCGACATCGGAAGGGCTTTCTGGGCCTCGAAAAACCCAAATCGCGTAACGGCGTGCGATAATATGTCCGGAAGCCATCCAGGATAAGGATTTCCGCAACCGTTCCCGTGAAGGATGGGCCCCCTCGAGGGACCCTGATGGACCGCAGAAACATCGAGCTGAAGATCTTTGGCCTGATCGCCGGCATGGCGGCGGGCATGATCCTGCTCGCCGGTTTCGCGCTGACCGTCGCCACCCGCCACGCCGACACCCGCGAGCGCCAGTACGAGCAGACCCTGGTCGGCAACGGCCTGCGCCAGCGTGGCAAGGAAGTGCAGACCGCCCTCAATCCCTACGTCATCTGGGACGAGGCGATCATCAAGCTGGACAACCAGTTCGATCAGGCCTGGGCCAGCCAGAACATCGGCGCTTCGCTGGGCGGGGCGCTGGGCTACAAGGTGGTCTACGTCCTGGACGCGGCCGACCAGCCGATCTACGGCCATTTGAACGGCAGGGATGTCGGCGTCGACACCTACAGCCGCTACGCCGCGCCGACCGCGCCGCTGGTGGCCGCCATCCGCAAGATCGAGGACGATCCCAAGAAGGTCGCCGAGCTTCGCGCCGTGCACAGGAGCCGGGTCGAACTGATCGGCGGCGAGCCGGTCCTGATGACCGTCTCCCTGGTCCGCCCGGACCTGAACGCCAAGACCCGCGGCCCGCGCGCGCCGCTGCTGGTGACCGGCATCCCGGTGGCCAACAGCGTGGTGAAGGCCTTCGCCGACCGCTTCCTGCTGCACCAGACCCACATCGAAATCGTCAAGCCGGAGCAGTTGCGGACCAAGGACGCCCAGGCGGTGCTGGGCAAGGCCGCCGACGGCCGCCGCATCGTCCTGCGCTGGACGCCGCGGAAGCCGGGCGAGGAGCTCCTGAAGTCGGCGACGCCGATGCTGGCCGCCGCGGTGTTCGCCGCGGCGCTGGGCTCGTTCCTGCTGTTCCGCATCACGCGCCGCGCGGCCAAGAAGCTGCTGCTCAGCGAGGCCGAGGCCAAGCACCTGTCGCTGCACGATCCGCTGACGGGCTTGGCCAACCGCACCCTGTTCACCGACCGCCTGGTCCACGCCCACGCGCTGCTGCGCCGCAAGCCAGGCCATCTAAGCGTGCTGTGCATCGACCTGGACCGCTTCAAGGAGGTCAACGACAGTTATGGCCACGACGCCGGTGACCAGCTGATCCGCGAGGTCGCCCGTCGACTGAAGGCCATCTGCCGCGACACCGACACCATTTGCCGCCTGGGCGGCGACGAGTTCGCGATCATCCAGCCCGACACCAACCCCTCCGGCGCGGCCACCCTGGCCCAACGCGTGGTCGAAGGGCTGTCTGGCGAGGTGGACCTCTCGATCGGCCGCGCCCAGCTGTCGTGCTCGGTCGGCGTGGCCGTGGTTTCCGACGCCGAGCAGGGCCAGGCCGAGCTGCTGCGCCAGGCGGACGTGGCCCTCTATCGCGCCAAGGAAGGCGGTCGCGGCCGCTACTGCTTCTTCGAGCCCGAGATGGACGCGGCCCTTCGCCTGCGGAAGGGGCTGGAGCGCGACCTGCGCGCGGCCCTCGACAAGGACGCCCTGACGGTGGCCTACCAGCCGCTGACCGACGCGCGCGGCGCCATGGTCGGGGTTGAGGCCTTGGCCCGCTGGAGCCATCCCGAGCGCGGCGAGATCTCGCCCGCTATCTTCATTCCCCTGGCCGAGGCCTGCGGCCTGATCGGCGCGGTGGGCGCGGCCGTGTTCCGTCGCGCCTGCTATGACAGCCTGCGCTGGTCGGGGCTGGAGGTGTCGGTCAACGTCTCGGCCATCCAGCTGTCGAACGCCGGCTTCGTCGACGAGATGGTCGCCACCCTGGCCGAGACCGGCGCCCGCGCCGATGTCTTCATGCTGGAGATTACCGAGACGGCCCTGCTGAAGGACAGCGACGGCGTCCACGAGGCCTTGCGTCGCTTGAAGCGCCTGGGCTTCCGCCTGGCGCTGGACGACTTCGGCACCGGCTATGCCAGCCTGGCCTATCTGCGCCGCCACCCGATCGACAAGCTGAAGATCGACCGCTCGTTCGTCTCAAGCATCCCGGGCAATAGCGAGAGCATGGCCGTGGCCAGCGCCATCGTCAGCCTGGCCAAGTCGCTGGGCCTGAAGACCACGGCCGAGGGCGTCGAGACCGAGAGCCAGCTGAACGCCCTGATCAAGCTGGGCTGCGCCGAGTTCCAGGGCTTCCTGCTGGGCCGCCCGATGCCGGCCGACGCGATCGCCGGCGCGCGGGCGAGGGTGTGGGCTCGCTAGAGCCGCCCGTCACCCCGCGAACGCGTCGCGGGATGACGACGATGATGTTCAGTCCGCCTTGCAGATCAGCACATCCCGGCCGCCGCGCTTGGCGGGAACCAGGCTGCCGGCGCAGGCGACGGGGTTGACCGGATCGACGATCTTCTCGTTGCCGCCGATCGGCGGAAGAGGCTTGGCCGGGGCCTTGGCCAGAGGCTTGGTCGGCGCGGGCTTAGGCGCGGCCGGCTTCGGCGTCGCGACCGGTTCGGTCGTCTGCGCGGGCGGCGTCTCGGGCGCGGGAGCGGGCGGGGCGGCCTGAGTGGTCGGCTGGGGGGCGGTCGGCTGGGGGGCGGCCGGCGCAGGCGCTTCCGGCGCGGGCTGGGGCACCGAGGCCGTGGCCGAGACGCTGTTGTAGCTCAGGGCCTTGCCCAGGATCGTCGACTTGGTTTCCAGGGTTCTGGCGCGGCGCTCGCAATCGCTGGGCGGGCTCCAGCTCATCCACATCTGAGCGAGCCGAGCCTTGTCCACCGAACCGGCGCCTTGCCAGATGGCCGCGCCGCGCTTGACCTGGGCGCCGCCATATTCCGAGATCGGGCGCGGGCTGGCCTTCTCGGCCGCGGTGATCGCCGAGGAGAACACCTTGAGGTCCTTCTGGGCCTGAGCCTTCAGCTCCGGATAGGTCTTCAGCGAGGCCGCCACGCCGTCGGGGCCTGGGAACGCCTTCTCGATGCGCGTCACCTCGGGCATCACGCGATCATACAGCGAGGCGTAGCCGCCCAGGGCGCCGTAGCACCAGGCGACATAGCCATACTCGTCGGTCGGCGGAGCGTTCGGGCTTTGCGCGGCCACTTGGCCGTCCTGAGCGAGGAGGGCGAGGGCGAGGAGGAGGGCGTTCGCCATGTGGCGGAGGTCCTTTCGAATACGGAGCTTGGTCACTAGAGCATTTCTTTCCGGAATGGGACCGTTGCGTGACCATTCCGGATTAAGCGTGGCCATAACGAACGAACGGCCGATCGGCTCCTTCGTCGCATGCGCGGGCGGTTTCGCCGCATTGCACTAAAGTCATGTGAACGATCATTCTCATTGTGCTAGAAGCGCGATGACGGGTGATCCGTATCGGCCCGTCGCGCGTATTTCTTTCGTTCGTCGCTGGTATCGAGGCGTTCATGACCTTCTGGCGCAACATCGCGAGCATCGCCGCCCGGCGTCTGGACCTGGCCGACTGCACGGAATGTCCGAGCGGTCTGCCCGGGGAGGATCCGGCGTTCTCGACCGCGGTGACGGCGCTCGGAGCCAAGCTGGCCAAGGTCGACGGCCGCGCCGACGGCGGCGAGTTCGCGGCCTTCACCGAGGTGTTCCAGCCCGATCCGGCGTCCGAGCCCAACATTCATCGCCTGTACGAGCTGGCCCGCCAGACCACCCACGGCTTCGAGAGCTACGCCAAGCGGCTGGCCAAGCGCTATTCCAGCTGCCCGCAGCTGCTGGAGGACGTGGTCGACGGCCTGTTCCACATCGCCAAGGCCGACGGCGTGGTGACCCAGGACGAGCTGGACTATCTGGCGCGAGTCTCGGACCTGTTCGGCATGTCGCCGCTGGCCTTCCGTCGCCTGCGCGCTACTCACCTGGGCGTCGGGGCCGACGACCCTTACGCCATCCTGGAAGTGCCGCCCGACGCAGACGATTCGGTCGTGCGCCAAGCCTGGAAGTCCGCCCTGTCCATCGCCCATCCCGACCGGGCCCGGGCGCGGGGCCTGCCCAGCGAATTCATCGAAGTGGCCGAGGCCAAGGCGGCCGCGATCAACGCCGCCTTCTCGACCGTGATGCGCGAGCGCAAGGAACTGGGTCTGGCGGCCGCGGGCTGAGCCGAGACAATCTGTCTCTGGCGGTCTCTCCCGTAAGGGATCGGAAAAGGCTTTTCATCCGGCGTCGTCGGGTGTTCAGTTGGCGTTCAGCGCTTGTGAACCAACTTGATTGACCATAGGCGCGGACGAAAGGACCCCGATGAGCAGCCAAAGCGCCGCAGCTTCGCCCTTCCATAGCCTGGCCTGGATGGCCGGGGCCTTGGCGACGTCGGCGGCCGTGGTGATCGGCGCGGTGCTGGCGGTGGTGTTCGCCGCGACCGTGGTCGTGGTCGGTTTCATTGGCAGCGCCCTGTTCGGCCTGGCCGCCTTCGCCTTACGCGGCCGCAAGGTCGGCAAGGCGCGGGAAGGCGATCCCAGCCTGATCGAAGCCCGCAACGTCGGCGGCCACTCGTGGGTCGCCTACGGCTGGAACGAGCGGCCTTAAACCCCCTCCATCCGTCATTCCCGCCCTTGTGGCGGGAACCCCTCTGTCCGCCGCAGGTGCGGTAGGGGCGGATCGCTGGCGATCCGCTTGCATCTCGCGTGCAGCTGAACCAGGGGTTCCCGCCACTTGGCTTGCCCTCAGGCCGGCGAAGCCGGTCCCGGGGGGCGGGAATGACAACAGGTGGGGGAGGTGAGGAGAAGACTTGCTCCCGCCGCGCCCGTACCTCATCCTGCCATTCAAACAAACGTTGGGAGGCAAGCATGATCGGCGTCGTCGCGATCCTGAAGGTTCAGCCGGACAAGTCGGCGGACTTCGAGAAGGTGTTCCTGGACCTGCAGAACCGGGTGAAGGCCAACGAGCCGGGCTGCCTCGTCTATCAGCTGACCAAGTCCAGGACCGAGGCCGGGACCTACAAGGTGCTAGAGCTCTACGCGTCCGAGGAAGCGCTGAAACATCACGGCGGCACGGACTATTTCAAGGCCGCCGGCGCGGCCATGGGGCCGTTCATGGCCGGTCGCCCGGACATCGAGTATCTCGACGCGGTGGAGTAGGGGGATGGACCTCGCCTTTTCTCCCGAGGACCTGGCATTCCAGCAGGAGGTCCGCGACTGGATCGCGACCGCCTATGATGACGATCTGCGGAAGCAGTACGCCCAGTCCAAAAACGGCTATCTCGACAAGGCCGGCCAGGTGCGCTGGCAGAAGAAGCTGTTCGAACGCGGCTGGGCGGCGCCGGACTGGCCGGTCGAGCTGGGCGGGGCGGGCTTCACCCCCTCGCAGCGCTACATCTTCAACATGGAGATGAGCCTGGCCGGCGTGCCGACCGCCTCGCCGATGGGGCTGAAGATGGTCGCGCCGGTGATCATGGCGTTCGGCTCGGACGAACAGAAGGCCCAGCATCTGCCGGCCATCCTGCGGTCCGACATCTGGTGGTGCCAGGGCTATTCGGAACCCGGCTCGGGCTCGGACCTGGCCAGCCTGCAGATGAAGGCCGAGCGAGATGGCGACGACTACGTCCTGAACGGCTCGAAGATCTGGACCACCCATGCCCAGTGGGCCGACTGGATGTTCTGCCTGGTCCGCACCTCGTCGGCGGGCAAGCCGCAGGAAGGCATCTCGTTCCTGCTGCTGCGGATGGACACCCCCGGTGTTCAGATCAAACCGCTGCCCACCCTGGACGGTCCGCCCGATGGCGAGCAGGAGATCAACCAGGTCTTCTTCGACAATGTCCGCGTGCCGGTCGCCAACCGCATCGGCGAGGAGAACAAGGGCTGGACCTACGCCAAGTACCTGCTGGAATTCGAGCGCGGCAACGCCTATGCGCCGGGCCTGATGAACATGCTGAAGAAGGTCAAGCGCATCGCCGCCCTCGAGCGGGCCGACGACGGCGGGCGGCTGATCGACGACCGCGACTTCCGCGAGAAGATCGCCAATCTGGAGATCCAGGTCGCGGCGCTAAACGCCACCGAATTGCGGATCTTCTCGGGCCGCACCGCCGGCAAGGCGATCGGCCCGGCCTCGTCGATGCTGAAATGCGTCGGCTCCGAGCACCAACAGGTGATCACCGAGCTGACCCTGGAGGCGGTCGGGACCTATGCCGCCCCGTTCGGGCGCGACACCTGGGCGGCCTCTAACGACGGCCGGGCTGGACCAGACTACGCGGGGCCAGCGGCGCCGGCCTATTTCAACTATCGCAAGGCCTCGATCTACGCGGGCTCGAACGAGATCCAGCGCAACATCATGGCCAAGATGGTGCTGGGGCTGTGAGGCTCGCGCCGTAACGCCCCCTCCGTCACGTCGCCTATTGGCGCCGCGCCACCTCCCCCGTTTCACGGGTGAGGAGGATACCGCTTCATCCTCCCCCGCTCGCGGGGGAGGTGGCGCGCCGCGGATACGCGGCGTGACGGAGGGGGCGCTCCGATCCCTCCCAGTATTTCTAACTGGCCACGACGCCAAACAAGTGTTTGGATCTCCCGCAACATCTCCTGTGCCGGAATCCTCGATGTCCCTCGACGCCCTGTTCAAGCCGTTCGAATTCAAGTCGCTGAAGCTGCCTAACCGGGTGGTGATGGCGCCGATGACGCGGTCGTTCTCGCCGGGCGGCGTGGCGACCGACGACGTCGCCGCCTATTATCGCCGGCGCGCGGAAGGGCAGGTGGGCCTGATCATCACCGAGGGCACGGGCGTGGCGCGTCCCGCCTCGCTGAACGACGCCAACGTCCCGCGCTTCCACGGCGAGGCCGAGCTGGCCGCCTGGAAGAAGGTGGCCGACGAGGTTCACGCCGCCGGCGGCCTGATCGCTCCGCAGCTGTGGCACGTGGGCGCGGCCAAGGGGCCGGCGCAGCTGGGCAAGGTCGACAGCCCCTCGGGTCTGTCCAAGAAAGGCGGCAACCCGTTCACCGAGCCGATGACCGACGCCGAGGTCGCCGACACGATCGCCGCCTTCGCCACGGCCGCCGCCGACGCCAAGCGCCTGGGCTTCGACGCCATCGAGCTGCACGGCGCCCACGGCTATCTGATCGACCAGTTCTTCTGGGAAGGCACCAATGTCCGCGACGACGTGTTCGGCGGTCCGACCATCGCCGACCGCGGCCGGTTCGCCGCCGAGATCCTCAAGGCCGTCCGCGCCGCGGTCGGCCCGGATTATCCGGTGATCATCCGCCTGTCGCAGTGGAAACAGCAGGACTACGCGGTCAAGAACGCCGAGACGCCGCAGCTGCTGGAGGCCTGGCTGCAGCCGCTGGCCGACGCTGGGGCCGACATCTTCCACTGCAGCCAACGCCGCTTCTGGGAGCCGGAGTTCGAGGGCAGCGACCTCAACTTCGCCGGCTGGGCCAAGAAGCTGACCGGCGCCCCGACCATCACCGTCGGTTCGGTGGGCCTGTCGGGCGAGTTCATCGCCGCGTTCGGCGGCGAGGGCAGCCAGCCAGCCTCGATCGACGGCCTGCTGGAGCGCCTGGAGCGCGGCGAATTCGACCTGGTCGGCGTCGGCCGGGCCCTGCTGCAGGATCCCGAATGGGTTGTGAAGATCCGCGACGGCCGCCAGGACGAGCTGAAGAACTTCGAACGTGAGGCTCTGGGGGTTCTCTACTAGACACGAGCGTTTCGGGCGGCGCGACTACCTCCCCCGCGAGCGGGGGAGGGTCCGTCGTCAGGCGATGGTGGTGACCAGGCCGCCCTCGGCCCTCAGCGACGCGCCGTTGGTCGCCGCCGACAGCGGGCTGGCGACATAGGCCACTAGGCTGGCGATCTCCCGCGGCTCGATCATCCGCTGCAGCAGCGAGGCCGAGCGGTGCTGGCTGAAGAACTCGGCCTCGTGCTCTTCGGGCGTCCCCTCGGGATTGGTCGAGACGCTCTTCAGGAAGTCGGCGATCGCCGCCGCGCGGGTCGGGCCGGGCAGGACGGAATTGACCGTGACGCCGGTGCCCTTGGTCGCCTGGGCCATGCCGCGCGCGACGGCCAGCTGGGCGCTCTTGGTCATGCCGTAGTGGACCATCTCGCCGGGGATCGCGAGACCGGACTCGGACGAGATGAAGATCACTCGGCCCCAGTCGCGCTCCAGCATGCCGGGGAAGTAGCCGCGCGACAGGCGCACGCCGCTCATCACATTGACCTCGAACAGATGTAGCCAGTCCTCGTCGGGGATGTCGGCGAAGGCCTTCATCTCGTAGATGCCGAGATTGTTGACCAGGATGTCGACGGCTGGGACAGCCTTCAGGATGGCGGCCGCGCCATCGGCCGTGGCCGCGTCGGCCAGCACGCCTTCGACCTTGGTCCCGCCCGAGGCGCGGATGTCGGCCAGCGCCGCGTCGAGCTTGTCCTGGACGCGGCCGGTGACGAATACCTTGGCCCCCTCGACCGCCAGGGCGCGGGCGATCTCCAGGCCGATACCGGCGGTCGCGCCGGTCACCAGCGCGGTCTTGTCGTTCAGTTTCAGGTCCATCGCTGGGCTCCGTTGTTGATGGAGCCTCAGATGGGAGACCCGCGCCGCCAGACTATGCCGTGGCGCGGACCAGCTCTTGTGAATTCACGTCATCATCTTAGGCGTTGAAGTTCAATTTCAGCCCGGGCCTCGGCCACCGCGCCTTGTAGAGCTTGCCGGTCCCCGAGGCCGTGATCCAGGCGTCGCGCATGTCGGCGCCGCCGAAGCAGATGTTGGTCACGATCACGTCCGGGAAGGCGTAGTGCTCGGTCGAGCCGTCCGGGTCGAAGGCGGTGATCCCGCCGTTGATGATCGTGGCCACGCAGACCTTGCCGCCGGCCTCGACGGCCAGGCTGTCCAGCAGCTGATAGCCTGGCAGGTTGCAGACCACGGTTCCCGGCATCAGCGGATGCGGATCGGCCAGGACGCCCGGCGAGGTCACCTCGAACGACCACAGCCGGCCCAGCATGGTGTCGGCCATGTAGACGGTCTTCTCGTCGGGCGAGAGGCCCACGCCGTTGGGCGAGACGAAGTGGTCGCGCCAGCGGACGATCTTCGAGCCGTCGGCCAGGGCGTAATATAGCGCCCCGTACTTACGGCCTTCCGGCGTCGTGCAGCCGTGGTCGGTGAACCAGAAGCCGCCCTGTCTGTCGAACACCAGGTCGTTGGGGCCAATGAGGGCCTTGCCCTCGCACTCGGCGTAGAGCGTGGTGATCGCGCCCGTGGCGATGTCGACCCGCTGGATCGAGCCGCCCGTGTGCGCCGGCGGGGTTGGGCCGGGGATGTTCAGGCCATTGGCTTCGAAGAACTGAAAGGCGCCGCCGTTGTTGGTGACGTACAGCGCCCCGTCCGGCCCGATCGCCGCGCCGTTCGGTCCGCCGCCCGTCTCGGCGACCGTCTCCTGGCGGCCGTCGGGCCAGACCCGCGTCAGGCGCTGGCCCTGGATCTCGGTGAGGATCACCGAGCCGTCGGCCATGGCCACGGGGCCTTCGGGGAATTGCAGGCCTTCGGCGACCAGCTGGATGTCCATCGCGCGTCTCCCTAGGCGTCTCTTTGGGGGCGCCTCTGGCGGGCGCTGGCGACTACTATAAACGCGCGTTTGAATCTGGCGAGGGGTCCGTTCGGCGAACCGTGTCGCGCGAGCCACAGCAACCGGCGCGCGTGCGCGAACGACGTTCTCGGCTCTTGTCGCGAGTCGGAGATCATGGGATCAGCACGCTCTCATCGAGCTCCAGGAGGCCGATCCGCAACATGACTCTCGCCGCGAAAACCAACGCACCGCCGCAGGCGGGTTGGCGCGCGCCGTCGATGTCGCGTTGCCGCCGATCCGCCCACCGCCCCCTGCGCACCACCCGCTAGTCGCGGCCGCTCCGGCCGCCGCCGGAGCTCTTCGATGACCGTCCAGTCTCTCGCGAGCACGACCCTGGTCGCCTCGCCCCTGCTGCGCCTGATCGCGCCGCCTTACGCCGACGTGCTGGCCGCCCTGTGGCCCGCGCCGCACGCCGCCTTCGTCACCGCGCCCGCCGCGCGGCGCCATCTGATCTGCCTGATGCTGGCGGCCGAACCCTTGGGTGGTCCGCCGATCGACGTCACGCGCCTGATGGACCTGCCGCTGCGCAAAGCCATCACCTTGGCCCTGGAGGACGCGGCGCCCGAAGGCCTGCGCCGGGCGCTCGAACGCCTGGGCGAGATCGCCTGGGCGCCGGACGACTACCGCGCCCTGGTCCACATGCTGGCCGATCCCGCGCCGGCCAAGACCCTGCGCCACGCCGAGGCGATCACGCCCGACCTGGTTCGCGCCCTGGCGGCGTTGCCGGCCGACCTGCGCGAGATCGGCGGCGTGGCCCTGCGCGTGACGCCGGCCCAGGCCGCGCTGCTGGCCGAGGCCCACGCGGTGCTGGCCAAGCGCCTGTCGCCCGAACAGCTGGCTCATCGGGTCGCGGCCTGGGGTCACGTGCCGACGTCCAAGGCGCTGTTCACCCTGGTGGCCGAGGACTTCCGCCGCGAACTGCCGCCACCGCCCCATCCGGGCACCGAGCGCCTGCGCCCGCTGGAGACCGCCGCCGCCATCCGCGACGCCGCCCGCCGCTATCGCAACTGCCTGGCCAACTATGTCGATCACGCCGTCGACCGGCAGAGCGCGATCTACGAGTGGCTGCCCGCGCCGGGGGCGGTGGTCGAGCTGACGCCCGACACCTTCTTCGGCTGGCGTCTCGACCAGGCGCGGCTGGAGAACAACAAAGCGGTCGACGAGGCCACCCGCGAGGCCATCGTCGCCGAGCTGCGCGGCATGGGCGTCCACGTCGGCCGCAGCGCCTGGCAGATCCGCCGGGCCCTGGAGCGCGCCGCCTCGCCGAAGTTCGAGTTGGAGACCGTCGACGCGACGATCGCCGACTACTTCACCGACGACTGAGGCCTTGCGCGCGACAGGGTTCGCGGTGAGCGTGGGGCAACGAACGGACAGGGGATTCCAGAATGCGCGCACCTTTGATGGCGATCGCGGCGGTAGGACTGATGGTGACAGGCTGCGGGACCAGGCTTCCGCTGCTGTCGTCCAAGCCCAAGGCGATGCCGACGCGGGCCAGCTGCCCCGCGATGAAGAACGAAACCTGGAGCCCGGTCGTCGAGGGCGCGGTCCACAAGACGTTCGACCGCGATCTTCAGAAGCGGTTCGCCGACACCGGGGTCCATGTGCGACTCGCCTGGAGCAAGACCGACAAGGGCGACACCGTGATCACCGCCCAACGGATCGGTCCGGCCAAGTTCGCGATGCCCGAGCCCGGCAAGGGCGGCGAGGTCGAGATCGTGTTCAAGGCCTGCACGGGCAAGCTCCTGAAAACGCGCAAGCTGGCCGGTCTGGAGAAGCATCCGATGCCGCTGCCAGCGGAGGGCGCGAACTAGGGCGAGTCGACATTCAGCCAAAAACTACCAAACCTTTCGTCATTCCCGCCCTTGTGGCGGGAACCCCTGGTTCAGCTGACACGTGAGACGCAAACGGATCGCTGGCGATCCGCCCCTCCCGCACCTGCGGCGGCACGAGGGGTTCCCGCCACAAGGGCGGGAATGACGGAGTTATAATATCTGAATGTCGATTGGCCCGAGGCCGCGATGACAGTTTTTACCGCCTAGCGCCGCTCCAGCACCCGGAACACGAAGGCCTGCTCGTCGCCTTCGCCAGCGGGGTGGGCCTCGCGGCGGACCTCGGTCCAGGCGGCCTCGTCGAAATCGGGGAAGGTGACGTCGCCATCGACCGTGGCGTCCACCTCGGTCAGGTAAAGCCGCTTGGCCTTCGGCATCGCCGCCTCGAACAGGCTGCGGCCGCCGATCACGCAGACCTCCTCGGCCCCATCGTCGGCCGCCTGTTCGCGGGCCATCTGCACGGCTTCCATGAAGCTCTCGCAGACCACGGCCTGTTCGGGCGCGAACGAGCCGTCACGCGACAGGACGAGGTTCATGCGGCCGGGCAGGGGCTTACGGGGCAGGCTGTCCCAGGTCTTGCGGCCCATGATCACCGGCTTGCCCAGGGTGTTGGCCTTGAACAGCGCCAGGTCCGACTTCAACCGCCAGGGCAGGCCGCCGTCACGACCGATCACGCCGTTGGCGGCGCGGGCGACGACGAGGGAAAGGGGGATCAAACCGAGACCTCGGCCTTGATGTGCGGATGGGCCTGGTAGCCCTCCAGCGTGAAGTCTTCGTACTCGAACGCGAACAGATCGCGCTTGTCGGCGATCTTCAGGGTCGGAAAGGCGAACGGCTCGCGGGTCAGCTGCTCGCGGGCCTGGTCGAGGTGGTTCAGATAGAGATGGGCGTCGCCGAAGGTGTGGACGAACTCGCCCGGTTCCAGGCCGACGACCTTGGCGACCATTAGGGTCAGCAGGGCGTAGGAGGCGATGTTGAACGGCACGCCCAGGAAGACGTCGGCGCTGCGCTGGTAGAGCTGGCAGCTCAATTTCCCATCCGCCACGAAGAACTGGAACAGGCAGTGGCAGGGCGGCAGCGCCATGTCGTCGACATCGGCCGGGTTCCAGGCCGAGACGATGTGGCGGCGGCTGTTGGGGTTGGTCTTCAGGTTCTCGACGAGATTGCTGATCTGGTCGATGACCCGACCGTCCGGAGCGGCCCACGAGCGCCACTGCTTGCCGTAGACCGGGCCGAGGTCGCCGTTCTCGTCGGCCCACTCGTCCCAGATGCGCACGCCATTGTCCTTGAGATAGGCGATGTTGGTGTCGCCCTTCAGGAACCACAGCAGCTCGATGAAGATCGAACGCAGGTGCAGCTTCTTGGTGGTCAGGACCGGGAAGCCCTTGGCCAAATCGAACCGGATCTGCCGGCCGAACACGCCGAGCGTGCCGGTACCGGTGCGGTCGCCGCGCTGGACGCCGTTCGCCAGGATGTCGGCGAGCAAGGCCAGGTACTGCCGCTCGGGATGGTCTGCGGCGGCTTTCGGAGCGTCGAGGACGGCGGTGGTCATGGGGACGAGTGTGGCGGCGAATCAGCCGGTTGAACACTGCGGCGCCGGGAGGCGTCCACAGGCTGGCCGCTGTTTTCCATCGCAAATCGATGTCATCCCGGCCGCAGCGGAGCGGAGAGCCGGGACCGCCCCAAGCTCGGCGCTTCCGGCGGTCCCGGATAGCCTCTGCGAGGCTTCCGGGATGACACGCTGTTTCGAGTAAATCTACTTCCCCGGCTCCAGCGCCGTATTCAGGACCCAGCCGACGTTGTCGTTCTCGTCGGCGACTTCCCACCACAGGTCCTGCTTCTTGCCGGTCGGGTAGACGATGGCGCCGGCGGGCAGGGCGCGGATCAGTTTGCCGGCGGCCACCGGCGCGGCGCGCAGGTTCGTGGGACGCGTGGCCACGAAGGTCTTGGACGGCGCGGAGACGGCCGCTGGCGCGCTGTCGGACAGCAGGCCCAGATCGCCGATCATCTTGGAATAGGCGTTGATGAACGACAGGGTGACGATGCGGCCGATGTCGGTGTCCTCGTAGCCGCCGCCGACCGCGCCGCCCCAGCCGATGCCGCCGCCCGCGCCCCAGCCGATGTCGTTCTTCACCGCGTAGCCTTCGGCCACCGAGGTGGTTTCTGTGGTGCGGACATTGGTCAGCGACAGGACGGTGTTGGCTTCCAGCTTCTTGGTCTTGATGCCGCCGACCAGGCCGCCAACGCGGCCGCCGATCAAGCCGCCGATGGCCCCGGCCACCGCGCCGCCGCCGACATTGCTGTTACTGCCCTGGACCTCGGCGACCAGCACGTAGTCGGCCGCCTTGACCTGGCCCTGGCCGACGTTGGAGCCGCGCTGCAGGCCGAGATTGCCGCCGATGGCCCGTTCCTTCTCGGCCGCGCTGAGGCCCGCGCCGCGGTCGACGAGGTTGAAGCAGCCCGAACGCTGGACGATGGCGCGCAGCACCTTCTGCGGCGAGGCCAGGTTGTACTGGGTCCAGCCGCTGGAGTCGTCGCCGTCGACGATCGACAGCGTGCCCAGCTTGCGCGAGCAGTGCGGAATCTCGGCCGACGCCTGGGTCTGCATCGTCTGGCCCTTACTGGCCTTGGCCTGGGCGAAGGTCTGCGCGGGCGTCAGGACGGTCAGCGCCAGACCGACGGTCAGCGCGCTACGGAAGGCTTTCATTAGGTGGTGTTCCCCGATCTATCCCCGGACTCGAAGCGTCACCCTACAGGCGAGCCCCGGTCGCGCCAAGATTGAGCCGTGGTTAACCGGCGAACCCGCCTTCGTCGAGGAACTCCTGCTCGGCCGGCGTCGTCTCGCGGCCCAGGCCGGGATTGCGGTGCGGGAAGCGCCCGAACCGGGCGATGATGTCGCGGTGGATCAGGGCGTACTTCATCGACTCCTCGTCGCCAGTGTCGGCCTGCAGCGAGGCGAACAGCTGAACGCTGAACTCCTGGTCGACCAGGGATTCGGAGTGCTCGAACGGGAGATAGAAGAACCGCCGCAGCTCGGGGGCGATGATCGGGTCCTGGTCGTGGCCGGCGGCGATGGCGGCGCGGGCGAACATGCGGGCCAGCGGATCGGTGGCGAAGGCGTGCGGCGTGTTGCGGTAGAGGTTGCGCGGGAACTGATCGAGCAGGATCATCAGGGCCAGGGCGCCGTCCGGCGTCTCGGCCCAGGCGTCATAGCGGCGCATCGAGGCGCGGTAGTGGGTCTGCTCGAACTTCAAGGCGATGGCGGAGTCGAAGGCGTGGTCCTTGGCGAACCATTTCTTGGGCCCGGCCCGGTGCCAGAAGCTGACGACGTCGTTGGGGTGCGCGGTCATCGAGACGCCTCGTGAAATCCGTTCAAGCCCGGTTCATCGGGTGAGTCCGAGATTGCTATCAAGGGACAAGCCCGGGCCGCGCTTCAAGGCCCTTCGGAGCGAGAAATGAAACGTCTGATCACGACCGCCATGCTGCTTTCGTTGCTTGGCGGCGCGGCGGCCGAGGCCGGGGCCGCTGGCGCGGTGGTCGCCCAGCAGCAGCAACAGCAGGGGCAGCACGAGCGTGGGGACGGCGGTCCTCGCGGCGACCGCGGTGATCGTGGCGGCTGGCAAGGCGGCGGCGATCGAGGCGACCGGGGCGGTGATCGCGGCGGCGGCTGGAACCGAGGCGGCGGCGACCGTTCGCAGCCCCAGCCTCAACCCCAACCTCAGCAACAACAGCAGCAGCCGCAGAACAACGGAAGCGGCTGGAACCGGGGTGACCGGGGTGATCGCGGCGGCCGGCCGGACTGGAACAGCAACGGCGGGAACGGCGGCTGGAACCGCGGCGGCGACCGTCCGCAACAGCAGCCGCAACCGCAGCCCCAACAGCAGCAGCCGCAGAACAACGGTGGCCGCGACTGGAACCGGGGCGGCTGGGACCGTGACAACCATCGCGGCGACAATCGCGGCGACTGGGATCGCAACGGCCGCAACGACCATCGCGGCGGTTGGGACCGCAACGACTGGAGCGACAATCGCGGCGGCTGGGACCGCAACGACCATCGTCCGGGCCAGGGCCAGTATCGCGACCGCGATCGCGGCCGTCCCCAGTACGATCGCAACCACTACCGTCCAAGCTTCCGGGCCACGCAGCGGTACCGCATCGGCGCCTACCGCTATCCGCGCGGCTGGTATGTCCGCAGCTGGTCGTTCGGCGACTATCTGCCGGGCGGCTGGTACTCCAGCCCGTACTATCTGGACTGGTACCGCTACGACCTGCCGCAGCCGCCGATCGGTTGCGAATGGGTCCGGGTCGGCGACGACGCCATCCTGGTCGACGTCTGGAGCGGTCAGGTCCTGAGCGTCTATTACGACCTCTTCTGGTAAGCGCTTCGCCTGGCGAGTGTCGACGGGCGGGCTTCCTCGCGGAGGCCCGCCCGAACTTTTTTGGTCTCCCCTGTCGGCGCCGGTTCCGCCGATCCGTCTTGAAACGGAAGGCGGCTGTCCCGCCCACAAGGAGAGACCGATGAAAGCTTCCCCGATGGTGTGGACCGGCCGTGTCCTGACCGGCCTTTTCGCCCTGTTCATGCTGAGCGCCTCGATCGCGCCCAAGCTGCTGGGCATGCCGGTGGCCGCCCAGACGCTGAGCGCGCTGGGCTGGAAATCCGACTACGTGCTGATGATCGGCCTGATGGAGCTGACGTTCCTGGCGCTGTATCTGTTCCCGCGCACGTCACTGCTGGGCGCGGTGCTGATGACCGGCCTGCTGGGCGGGGCCATGGCCACCCAGGTGCGGGTCGAGAACCCGCTGTTCAGCCACGAGCTGTTCCCGATCTATCTGGGCCTGTTCCTGTGGGCGGCCTGTGGCTGCGCGATCCGGCCCTCCGCGCCCTGTTCCCCTGGCGTCGGGCTTAGCGGCGCCTATATCGGCCGAAACCAGGGAGGCGCCCGCATGAAGCCGGCCGGAATCGATCACGTGGTGCTGAGGGTGCGTGACCGCGCCGTGGCCGAGGCCTTCTATGTCGACGTCATCGGCTGCGTACTGGAACGCCGCCAGGAGCATGTGGGCCTGACCCAGCTGCGGGCCGGAGCGTCGCTGGTCGATCTCGTCGCCATCGACGGCCCGATCGGCCGGCAAGGCGGGGCGGGGCCGGGCGTCGAGGGCCGCAACATGGACCACTTCTGCCTCGCCATCGAAGGTTTCGACGTCGAAACGATCAAGGCCGAGCTGATCGCCAAGGGCGTCGCGCTCGGCGAGGAGGGCGAGCGCCACGGCGCCTCGGGCCTGTCGACCTCGATCTATCTGAAGGATCCGGACGGCAACGGGCTGGAGCTGCGCGGCTAGCTAGACGTTGGTCGTCGACTTGGCGGCCTGTTCGTCGTCCTTAGTCGCCACGATCCCCTTGCGCTCGACGTGGCGGATGAACGCGCTCGCCCAGGCGTCGAAGGGCTTCAAGCCCTCGACGTCGGCCATCATGTCGTCGATCTGGTCGTCGGCGTAGGGGACGCCTTCGCCGAACGCCCCGGCCACCCACAGCTCGTCGGGAACCTCGATCCCGCTGTAGCGGCACTGCCAGACCAGGCCCTGATAGGCCAGCCGCTCGTCCTGGTAGGGCTCTTCCGTCGGATCGAACCACGTCTTGTGCTGGAGCAGCTTGGGCCGCCCGTCTGGACCCAGCTCGTTGGCCCCGCCGTCGCAATAGGTAAAGAACCCGGCCGTGCGGCCCTCCAGGTGGTTGCGAGTCAGCTGTCGCCACTCGGGCGAGCGTTCCAGGGCCTGGGCCTTCTGGGTGTCCTTCTTGTCGATCAGGTCGGGACGCGGATTGCCGCCCGCCGCGCAGACCAGCCGATCGAACATCAGCTTGAAGTTGGTGGTCGGCCCATACCAGTTGGTCGGCCCGATCAGCGCCCAGGCGTCGGCGCGGGCCAGGCGGCCGTAGAGATCCAGATCCCACATCAGGTCCGGCTGGCTGGTCGAGCGCGGGCCGTAACAGTTGCAGGGCCAGACGCAGAGCGCCATCGACGAGCTGACGCAGGCGTTGCAGGCCTGGATCTTGGGCTTGCCGTGCTGGTTGCCCAGGTCCTCGGTGTCGACCTGCCAGCCGGGCGGCATCCGCGCGGCCATCCGCAGCATCAGGGCGCGCGCCTTGGAATCCAGGCCCGGGCAGCTGTTGTGGCGGCGCTGGGATCCCGCGACGATCAGCACCCGCAGGGGGCGCGGTTCAGGCGGCCGGACCATGGCGGTCGGAGGCTCGTGACCATCCTTTTCGGGTGTCGGCATGGCGTACGAACGCACGAGCGCCTAAAACGTGGCCGCGAGGGCTTCGGCATTTCGCCGTTCTGTCGGCTTCACCTTGACGAAACGGCAAAAAAACGCTCAAACGCCCGGCCTTTGTCGCTCCGCCGTTGCGCGGCGCGGCCAGATTGACCAGTCCTTGGAGAAAAAACATGCGCGTCTATTATGATCGCGACGCCGACCTCGCCCGCATCTTGGACAAGAAGATCGCGATCGTAGGCTATGGTTCGCAAGGTCACGCGCACGCTCTCAACCTTCGGGACTCGGGCATCAAGAACGTCGCCGTGGCGCTGCGCGCCGGCTCGCCGACCGCCAAGAAGGCCGAAGGCGAAGGCCTGAAGGTCATGACCGTCGCCGAGGCCGCCGCGTGGGCCGACCTGATCATGATCCTGGCGCCCGACGAGCATCAGGCCGCGATCTACAAGCACGAGATCGCCCCCAACATCCGTGACGGCGCGGCCCTGCTGTTCGCCCACGGCCTGAACGTCCACTTCGGCCTGATCGAGCCGAAGGACACCATCGACGTCCTGATGGTCGCGCCGAAGGGCCCGGGCCACACCGTGCGCGGCGAGTACCAGAAGGGCGGCGGCGTGCCCTGCCTGATCGCGGTGCATCACAACGCCACCGGCAACGCGCTGGACCTCGGCCTGGCCTACGCCTCGGCCATCGGCGGCGGCCGCTCGGGCATCATCGAGACCAACTTCCGCGAAGAGTGCGAGACCGACCTGTTCGGCGAGCAGGCCGTCCTGTGCGGCGGCACCGTCGAGCTGGTCCGCGCCGGCTTCGAAGTGCTGGTGGAAGCCGGCTACGCGCCGGAAATGGCCTATTTCGAGTGCCTGCACGAGCTGAAGCTGATCGTCGACCTCATGTACGAAGGCGGCATCGCCAACATGAACTACTCGATCTCGAACACGGCCGAGTACGGCGAGTACGTCACCGGCCCGCGCATCATCACGCCGGAGACCAAGGCCGAGATGAAGCGCGTGCTGGAAGACATCCAGTCGGGCAAGTTCGTCCGCGACTTCATGCTGGAAAACCAGGTGGGCCAGCCCAGCTTCAAGGCGACCCGCCGCCGCTCGGCCGAGCACCAGATCGAGGAAGTCGGCGGCCGTCTGCGCGGCATGATGCCCTGGATCGCCAAGAACAAGCTGGTCGACCAGGCCAAGAACTAGTTTCGACGAAAATCCCACGAAATCCCACGACGAAGCGGCGGGCCGAAAGGTCCGCCGTTTTTCGTTCGCGGGTTGCATTTCAATCAATTGAAGGTTGTTTAAATCTGTGATTGAGTTCCTTGGCGCAATCGCGCGCTGTAGGAGGTCAATGGATATGTCCAAGTTGCTCCGCCTCGCCCTGGCTTCGGGCGCTCTGCTCTCCACCGTCTATGTCCAGGCGCCGGCCCAGGCCAAACCGCCGATCTGCCTCCAGTGGGCATGGTCCCGCTGCACTCACTACGAGCAGGGCACACCGGAATGGGGCGCCTGCATCGATACGATGGAAGCCGCTTGCGAAGCGACACAGCCGGGGCCGCCGCCAAACTTCCCGCCCCCGGCTCCCCCGTTCCCCTGGCCGACGACGACCGGCGGCGACTGATCCGCACGTCCCTCGGTCTCTGAGGCCGAGGGACTTCGCTTGAGGCTTGCGTGAGCGGAGAGAGCGACTGAAGCTGTCTCGCTGGTCCCGCTTGGGGATCCGGAGGGGATATCCTGATGAAACGCCTGCTCGCCACCCAGATTGCTGGCTTGATCGCCGGAGCCGCCCTGACGATCGCCGCGCCCGCCTCCGCCGCCGAGGTCGCCTACAAGCTGGACCCGGCCCACACCGAGACCACGTTCACGATCGACCGCTTCGGCTTCACCTCGATCATCGGCATCTTCGCCAAGTCGGAAGGTACGATCTGGCTGGACGAGGCCGCGCCCGAGAAGTCGCGCGTCGAGGCCACGGTGGCCGTCGACAGCCTGTTCACCGGTGACGACACCCGCAACCAGCACATCGAAGGCGAGCGGTGGATGAACGCCGCCAAGAACCCGACCATGACCTTCAAGTCGACCAAGGTCGAGAAGACCGGCGACATGACGGCCAAGGTCACCGGCGACCTGACGGTGATGGGTGTGACCCAGCCGGCGACGTTCGACGTCAAGCTGAACAAGATCGGCACGGCGCCGAACAATCAGAAGAAGCAGGCCGGCTTCACCATCACCGGCCAGGTCAGCCGCAAGGCCTTCGGCAGCGCCAGCGCCGCGGGCGTCATCGGCGACACGGTCAACATCCGCATCGAGACCCTGGCGGTGGCGCAGTAGTGGCTTTAGGGAGCGCCCCCTCCGTCACGGCGCGTATCCGCGCCGCGCCACCTCCCCCGTTTCACGGGTGAGGAGGAAGTCGCCCATCCTCCCCCGCCTGCGGGGGAGGTGGATCGCCGCGGATACGCGGCGAGACGGAGGGGGCGCTCGTCAGCCTCACCCCAACACGAACACCGGTCCCCAGGCCACCTGGTAGCGATGTTCGCCCGAGGACAGGTGCGGGCGCAGCTGCCAGGCGCCCGGGGCGAGCACGCTGGGCGGGCGGCCCTCGACATAGGTCGTGGTCAGCACCTCGCCGCCGGGTTCGGACACCGAGAACTGGCGGATCGCCGGCGCCGCGTTCGACAGGGCGCGGGCGATCTCGTCGGCCGAGCGCACGCGGAGCGGAGCGGGCCCCGCCAGCCGCGCGGCGACCTCGGCATAGGCCCCGACCGCGACGACGCGCGGGCCCTGGCGCAGCACGCCGTAGCCGACATGGGTGAAGCCCGGGGCCAGCAGGTTGGCGCGGTGGCCGGGGCTGGCGCGCCACTGGCCCATGATCTGGTCCGGCGTCACCGCGCCGGCGGCGTTGCGGCGCATGGCGATGTTCTCGCCCGGCGCGCCCACCAGGTCGCGGGCCAGCAGGCCCACGCGACCGGCGGGGGAGTAGCCCTCGCGGGTGACGTGGTCGAACAGCTCGGTCCGGGCCATGTCGGCGGCGTGGGCGCGGGCGGCCAGCGACAGGCCTTTGTCCCAGGCCAGCGGCGCGGGCCCTTGGCGGTTCCGGAAAATATTGTTGAGGTCGAGCAGCGTTTCCTCGAAATCCGGGTCGAAGTCGCCGCCCGGCGGGTCGGCCAGCAGGTCGCGCAGCCGGCGGTCATAGGCGATCCAGGGCTGGGGCGGCGCGGCCCAGGCGGGCGTCGAACCGGACGCCGCGGCCAGGGCCAGGGGGACGGCCAATAGGGTTCTTCGCGCGATAGGCGTCATTCGCTTCCCATCAAGTCATTGACTCCAGGCCCCAGGACCCAGACCTAAGACGCATGCGTCCTGTCCGTTCCCTATGGCTCGCCGGCCCCGAGGCCTGGCTCCCCGATTCCGAGGCCCAGGCCGCCCGGCAGAGGGCGCTCTGCCTGGAGGCCGGGCTCGAACCCCTGACCCCCGCCCATATGCCGCTGGGCGAGGGCGGCGACGAGATGGAGGCCCGCCAGTTCTACGCCGCCCGCATGGCGCAATTGCGCCAGGCCGATGCGGCGGTGATCAACCTGACCCCCTTCCGAGGGCCGTCGGCCGACACCGCCGCGGTGTTCGAGGCCGGCGTCCTGGCCGGCCTGGGCAAGCCCACCTTCGCCTATCTGAACGTCACCAGCGAGATCCAGGCGGAATACGTGGCTCGCGTCGACTCGATCCTGGGCGCGACCCTGGACGAGAATCGCATCTGGCGCGACGGCGACGGCTGCAGGGTCGAGGATCACGGCCTGCCCGAGACCGTAATGCTGTGGGGCGAGGCCCGGCGGCTATTCGTGATCGTGACCCAGGACCCGCTGCGGGACCTGACCGGACTGGAGCTGTGCCTGCAGGCCCTGGCGCTGTACGCGGAGTAGGGGGCGGCGAGGGGCCTGGATGTCCGTTGGAATGGGTGAGCGGGGGCCTCGCGAGGGTTTCCTTGGCGCGGCCTAGATAGCGGGTTCGGGCTGTGTGAGGTCTGGATCATGGTCCAGTTCGCCGGCCAGCGCGTGGATCACGGACACGCTCACGCCTGGACGTGCGTCTTCGACGGTGACTTGAGCCCGCAACTGCCTTGCCAAGGCCTGTACGATGCTGGTGCCAAGCCCCGCCATGGCAGGGCCATGAGGCTGCGGCATCCCCTTGCCATCGTCCGTCACCGAGAGCGTCCAAGCGGGCCCCACGGCGGCGTATTTCACGGTAATGGTTCCTTCGACCTCGCCGGGAAAGGCATGTTTGAGCGCGTTGATCGCCAGTTCGGTGACAATGAGGCCCAGGCTGACCGACACGGCCGGATCGACATCGACGTCTTGAGCATCGACCCTGAGGCGCAGCCGGTCGGGATCGGCGATCATCGAAGCGCCGATGGTGGCGCAAAGCTTGGTCAGATAGGACCGGATATTCACGGCTCCGCTGGTGGACACCGCCAGCTGCTGCTGCAATTCCGCGACGGACATGACGCGATTGTGGGCGTCTCGAAGATGGCTGCGGGTCTCTTCGGACTGGGTCCGGCGCGCATTCTGCATCATCACGCTGGCGATGATCTGCAGGCTGTTGGCGACGCGGTGCCGGATTTCCAGGAGGAGAAGCTGGTTATCGCGTTCCAGCGCTTCGTTCTTGGCGCGGGTTGCAAGACCGCTCTTCTCCAGGCGCCGAAGATCGGTCAGGTCGGTGATCGACAGCAGCAGCCGCATCTGGGTCGGGTCATCCGGCGCGGTTAGCCGTTGCACCTTGATCGCCAGATGGCGGGGTGGCCGGTGGGCGCGCTGGAGGTCCATTTCATAGGCCTCGATCGCCGCGTCGCCCGAAATGGTCGCGTCGATCAGGGACTGGAGCGTGCGCGAGCCCCACTCTCCCTCGCCCAGTTCGGTCAGCAAGGCGCCCGCGACCGTACAATCGACGTCGAAGGCGGTGCAGAAGGAGGCGCTCGCCGCGACGACGCGCTTATCCGCGTCCAGCAACAGCATGGGAACCGTGGACGTCACCACGATGGCCAGGGCGAGCGTGAGCCCCGGATCGTCGCGTAAAGGCGCGGAGTTCGGCATAGGCTCGTCCAAGGGCGTCCGGGAGGCTTTACCGTGCGAAAGCCAAGCCCGACGAGGAAGCGCGCTTGCGCCCTGTGCAATCGCCACGCCGACACTAGCACAATTTTCGAGTTGCGTTTGATGTGACGTACGCGCTTGGCGAGCGCTTCGATTTTCCAGGTTCAATAGCGCAGGCCCCCACCTGGCCTGCGCGCGCACCCTCTTCCCCCTCCGGGCGAGGAGCGCCGCGGGCGCGGAGGGGTCAGTACGGGGATTGAGCGCGCTGTATCCCCGGCGTTCGCGAGATCGAATTCAACGAAATCAACCACTTCTCACTTTTACGCGCCGCTGAATGATCCGCGTTGAATCCTGACGTCATAATCATTCCACCTGATGGCTTGAAAGGGACGTCCGGCCGGCGACTTGGGCGGCTGTCAGGGGTGGTCGAGCGGGAAGCGCTCGCCGGCCTTTCTTCGGGAAGGCGCCTTCGCGACGGATCCGGCGGCAGGCTCCCTGAAACACGGGACGAAGCCCCGGCGGCGAAGGCTTCGGCGGCGCGGCAGGCATGGGCTGAAATCGCTCATGCGGTCCGGACGGGATGGCCAATCCCTCCGCCCGTCGGGGGCCTCTTCCGGAGCGGGTTAAAACCCCGCGCCCCGGAGGCTCACCGGATAACGCGCCACGCGGAGCGTTCGGACTTCGTCGAAACGGTACTTACACACTCACATCCCGGGCGACGCCCGGCGCTCCGCGGTCCCTTTCACACCTTCAGCGGCAAACCGCGTGAAGCGGCGGAGCCGTGACCTCACCACCCCAGCGCCGCTTCGCCGCGCAAAATCGCCTCGGCTTCGACGCTGTGCTTGCCGCCTTCGCGGTCGTGCAGGACCAGCGGCGGCAGGAGGACCAGCGGCGCCTTGCCCGTCTTGAGCGCTCGCACGATCACCCGCTTGGCCGGCGCGTCGGCGAACGGGGCGATCGGGCGAATCCGGAACGAACCGGCCTTGGGGGCGAGCAGGGCAAGAAGGTCGGCCAGGCGATCGGCGCGGTGGATGATCGTGATGGTCCCGCCCTCGCGCACCGCCTTCAGGCAGAAGCCGGTCCAGGCCGCGAGGCCGCCGTCGGCCATCCAGGCGCCGCTCTTGGCCTCGGCGGGCGCGCGCAGGGCGCCGGGGTCGTCGAAGAACGGCGGGTTGGTCATCACCGCGTCGAAAACGGGCAGGGCCAACGCCCGGAAGCCGGCCTCGACATCGCCTTCGACGACGGCGACGCGATCGGCCAGGCCGTTCAGGGCCGCGTTCCCGGCCGCCAGGGCGGCGGCGGCGGAATCACGCTCCACGCCCTGGAAGATCGCGTCCGGCCGGCGGGTCGCGGCCGCCAGCAAGGCCCCGCCGACTCCACAGCCAGGTTCCAGCACACGCTGGCCGGGCAGGGCGTCGCAGGCGGCCGCCAGCAGGGCCGCGTCCATGCCGGCCCGGTAGCCGTCGGGCTTCTGACGGAGCCGCACGCGGCCTCCCAGAACCCGATCCTCGGTAACGCCTGTCTCTTCCAATGCTTTCTAGGCCTTGTGCTCGCCTTGACCGTGACCTATCCCGCCACCATTGTCCCTCGCAACGGTTCATCCTCGGCCGGCCACCGTTGGCCGACGTGAAGATCGAGGGAACGCCGTAAGGAGAGTATGGTTTTGGACGCAGCCGCAGCGACCCTCCCCCGTAAGTCGGGCTCGGTGGATCGTCTCGTGCGCCTCGCCGAGGCCGACATGGCCGGCGTGAACCGCCTGATCACCGATCGCATGCAGAGCGACGTGCCGATCATCCCGGCCTTGGCCGAGCACCTGATCGCCGCCGGCGGCAAGCGCTTGCGTCCGCTGCTGACCGTCGCCGCCGCGCGGTTGGCCGGATCGGACAACGACCACTGCCTGAAGTTGGCGGCGTCCGTCGAGTTCATCCACACCGCCACCCTGCTGCACGACGACGTGGTCGACGGCAGCCAGCTGCGTCGCGGCAAGGTCGCCGCGCACCTGATCTGGGGCGCGGCCCAGAGCGTTCTGGTCGGCGATTTCCTGTTCGCCCGCGCCTTCGAGCTGATGGTCGAGACCAACTCGATGAAGGCGCTGGAGATCCTGGCCCGCGCCAGCCGCGTCATCGCCGAGGGCGAGGTGCTGCAGCTGATGCGCAGCCACGACCTGAACCTGTCGCAAGCCGTCTATCTCGAGATCATCCAGGCCAAGACCGCCGAGCTGTTCGCCGCGGCCTCGGAGGCCGGCGCGGTCTCGGCCGGCATCGACGCGGCCAAGGCCGAGGCGCTTAAAGCCTACGGCCTGAACCTGGGCCTGGCGTTCCAGCTGGCCGACGACGCCCTCGACTATGGCGGCGCGACCGAGACCCTGGGCAAGAATGCCGGCGACGATTTCCGCGAAGGCAAGGCGACCCTGCCGCTGCTGCTGGCCATCGCCCGCTCGGGGCCTCGCGAGGCCGAGTTCTGGGAGCGCGCCATCGGGCGTCGCGAGCAGACCGAGGCGGATTTCCGCCGGGCCCGCGAGCTGATCATCGGCTCGGGCGCGCTGGACGCGACCCTGGACCTGGCCGCCGACTACGCCGACAAGGCCAAGGGGGCGCTGGCCATGTTCCCGGCCAACGACTGGCGCGGGGCTTTGGAAGACCTGGCCGACTTCGCGGTCAGCCGTCTCGCCTAGATGGCCAGACGGAAGTCATCCTACGGGGGACTTCCCCCGGCCAAGCCGGGCGAACTGCCGAGGCTGCGGACGGTCATCGCGAGCTCTCCCGAGAATCCCGGCGGCGATCCGAACGTGCGGCCTCACGAGGCCGGCGAGGCGGCGGGCAAGGTGATCGGCGGCGGCCTGGGCGTGCTGATCGGCGCGGTGCTGGTCATCCTGATGCTGGGACCGATCTTGTGGGCGCCGCTGTGGGCCGGCCTGCGGACGGCGCGGTTCTTTCCTGGCGCGTGGCAGCCGTGGCTGGCCGGCCTGGTCGCCTGCGCGGCGGCGGCCTTCGTCCAGACCGTGCTGCTGGTCCAGCGCAGCCCGATCCTGCGCTATCCGATCGTGGCCCTGTTCGCCCTGATCTGGATCGGCGGCCTGTGGCTGGAGTTCACGTCGCCGCGCCACGACTGGGTCACCACGGCGCCGACCCTGCACATGCCCAGCCCCTGGTCCTGGGCGCTGATCGCGGTCGGGACGGTGATCTACGCCGGTATCTACCTCCTGGCCCTGGCCCCGATCGGCAAAAGCCGTTGGGCCAAGCGCTGGCAGCTGATCAAGTAGGCGGTGAATTCGGTGTAATCCGGGCCTCGCGGCCTTCACAGCGGGGCAAGACGGGGCCACGTACGGGGCCTGGGCCTCGAAGGGCCTGATTGGGGACCCCATTGGGGGCTACAAATGATCCGTTTCATCCTGAACGTTCTCTGGTTCATCTGCGGCGGTCTCGTCACGGGACTGGGCTGGCTGCTGGCCGGCGTGCTGCTGGCCATCACCATCGTTGGCCTGCCCTATGCGGGCGCGGCCTTCCGCATCGCCGGCTTCGCCTTCTGGCCGTTCGGCAAGGAGATCGTGCATCGCGAGGTGCTGGGTCGCTCGGACGTCGGCACCGGCCCGCTGGGGACCGTGCTGAACGTGATCTGGTTCATCCTGGCCGGCTGGTGGCTGGCCCTGGGCCACGTCGTGGTCGCCGTCGCCGAAGCCGTGACGATCATCGGCATCCCGTTCGCGATCAAGGATCTGCAATTGGCCTATATCGCCCTGGCCCCGATCGGCCGGGACGTGGTGCGGCGCTAGAAGCCGGTGAATAGGCGGTCGAGCGCGCGACGAATGGCGTCCTCGTGCTCGACCAAGCTGCCGGCGCGCCGACGCAGCGCGGTCGCGGAGAGGCTGAAGAGTTCGCTGACCACCAAGGTCAAGGGGGCGTCCTGGACTTCGACCGCTATCTCCAGATCACCGATCACTCGTGTCGCATCATTGACGGCTGGTGCGACAATGACCTCGGATAAGCCATGCAGGTGATGCGAGGAAAGAACAACGAGGTATGGCGCGATCAAACGCGCCTCTGGAGACGGATTTTGGTAGGCGTCGAATTGGCGCAAACTACCACCGTCTGAAGTGGTCGGAGATCAGGCCGCGACGCTCGATGCGCTCGTTATGCTCCTTGATCGCCTCGGCGTTCTCCTCCGCCCAGCGACGGGCGCGCTCCTCGGCGCCTGCGGGATCGACCTTCTGGAGATGCAGCCGCAGCTGGGTTTCGCTCATGCCCGACACCGAGATGCCCAACCGCTTGGCCTGGGCCAGCAGTTCGGGGTCGATGCCGAGGTCGAGTTCGGGCGCGTCCATGGCCAGCACGATAGCGCGCTTTATGGCCAGCGCGAAGCCGCACGCCGCAGCGTATGGGTCCACGGGCCGCTTGTGTCGGCCACGAAGCCCTGTGCCTCCCAAAAGGGCGCGGCCCCGTCCGAGGCCTGCGCGTTGACCGTCAGCAGAGCCACGCCGTCGAAACCCTCGTGGATCAAGGCCGAGGCCAGGGCGGTCGCCACGCCCCGCCGACGCATCGCAGGACGGACGTAAAAGCGGCGCAGGCGGCGCGCCGGTTCAGCGGAAGCGGGTTCGACGGACAGGCCGCCGATCCCCGCCAGCTCGCCCACCAGGAACGCGGCGAACAGGGCCTCGCCATCGCCCTGGAAACGCGCGCCGCCCCGCCAGCTCTCGGCTAGCCGGGCCATGTTGCGCACGCCTTCGCCGGAGGCCTCGGCGACCAGGTCGTCGAAACCGTCCGGCGGTTCGTCGGCCAGACGAACCAGCTGCAGCATCAGCCGGGCGAGACCATCTTTTCCGGACGGACGTATTCGTCGAACTCTTCGTTCGTCAGATAGCCGCCGCCGACAGCCTCTTCGCGCAGGGTCGTGCCGTTCTTGTGCGCGGTCTTGGCGATCTTGGCGCAGATGTCGTAGCCCAGTCTGCCGTTCAGGGCCGTGACCAGCATCAGGCTGTTCTCGACGCCCTTCTTGATGTTGTCGATGCGCGGCTCGATGCCGACCACGCAGTTGTCGGTGAAGCTGATCGCCGCGTCGGCCAGCAGGCGCACCGACTGCAGGAAATTATAGGCCATCACCGGGTTGAAGACGTTCAGCTCGAAATGGCCCTGGCTGCCGGCGAAGGTCAGGGCGGCGTGGTTGCCGAACACTTGGACGCAGACTTGGGTCAGGGCCTCGCACTGGGTCGGATTGACCTTGCCCGGCATGATTGACGAGCCCGGCTCGTTCTCGGGCAGGGACAGTTCGCCGAGGCCGGCGCGCGGACCCGAACCCAGGAAGCGGATGTCGTTGGCGATCTTGAACAGGCTGGCGGCGACCGTGTTGATGGCGCCGTGGCTGAAGACCATGGCGTCGTGGGCGGCCAGGGCCTCGAACTTGTTCGGGGCGGTGGTGAACGCCAGGCCCGTGATCTTGGCGATGGCCTCGGCCACGCCTTCCGCGAAACCGATCGGGGCGTTCAGGCCGGTGCCGACGGCGGTGCCGCCCTGGGCCAGCTGCATCAGCTTGGGCAGGGTGCTCTCGATGCGCTCGATCCCGTTGGCGACTTGCTGGGTGTAGCCGCCGAACTCCTGGCCCAGGGTCAGCGGGGTGGCGTCCTGGGTATGGGTGCGGCCGATCTTGATGATGTCGGCCCAAGCCTTGGTCTTGGCTTCCAGGGCGGCGTGAAGATGCTTCAGGGCCGGCAGCAGATCGTGGACGATCTGTTCGGCGCACGCCACGTGCATGGCCGTCGGATAGGTGTCGTTCGACGACTGGCTCATATTGACGTGGTCGTTCGGGTGGACGGGCTTCTTGCTGCCCATCTCGCCGCCCAGCATCTCGATCGCGCGGTTCGAGATCACCTCGTTGGCGTTCATGTTCGACTGGGTGCCCGAACCGGTCTGCCAGACGACCAGCGGGAAGTGATCGTTCAGCTTGCCGTCGATGACCTCGTTGGCCGCGGCGATGATCGTCTCGGCGATCTTCGGGTCCAGCTTGCCCAGCTTCAGGTTGGTCTCGGCGGCGGCGCGCTTGACGATGCCTAGGGCGCGGACGACCGGCAGGGGCTGCTTCTCCCAGCCGATCTTGAAGTTGCCCAGGCTGCGCTGGGCTTGCGCGCCCCAATAGCGGTCAGCGGCGACTTCGATCGGGCCAAAGGTGTCGGTCTCGATGCGCGTGGCGGTCATGCGGCGATCTCCGGAAAAACGGTCGAGCGCGGTCTAGACCCTGAGGCCCCGGTTCGCAACGCCCCCAAAGCGCAACGCCGTGGCGCCGCACAATCGGCTTCGCTATACCGAAGGCAGCAGGAGGGACCCATGCTCGTCACCACCACCAACGATCTGGCCGGTTATCGCGTCGTCGAACATCTGGGCCTGGTGCGGGGCGTCACCGTCCGCTCGCGCAGCGTCATCGGCAATATCGGCGGTTCGATCCAGTCGCTGTTCGGGGGCAACCTGTCGATCTACACCAACCTGGCCGAAACGGCCCGGCAGGAAGCCTATGACCTGCTGGTCGCCCACGCCCGCGAGGTCGGGGCCAACGCCATTCTCGCCACGCGCTACGACGCCAACGAGATCATGGAAGGCATCACCGAGGTGCTGGCCTACGGCTCGGCGGTCCGCGTCGAGGCGCTCTAGATGAACGCCTTCGTCGCGCTGCCGCGCTCGATCAACACCGGCAAGCGCAAGGTGCTGAAGGAAGACCTGCTGGGCATCGCCCAGGACACCGGTTTCAAGGACGCCAAGACCTATCTGGCCAGCGGCAACCTACTGCTCTGGGGCGACCATGCCGGCGGCGAGACCTTGGAGCGGGCGCTGGAGGACGCCCTCGAGGCGCGCATCGGCCTGCGCACCGAGTTCATGGTGCGCTCTCCGGCCCAGATGCGCGCGATCGTCGAGGCCAATCCGTTCATGGCCGAGGCGCAGGATCATCCCAGCCACGTCATCGTCAACTTCCTGAAGGCGCCGCTGCCCAAGGGCGACGAGGATGTGCTGCGCGCGGCGATCACCGGGCCCGAGCGGTTCGCGGTCGGGACGCGCGAACTCTATGTCGACTTCCCGATCAGTATCGCGGACTCGCTGCTGGACAGGGACTGGAAGAAGACCAAGCGCCATCCGATCGGCACCACACGCAACTGGAACACGGTGCTCAAGCTGACGGAAATGCTCGCTGCATAAGTGTTGACATCGCTGTCAATGACTTCCATCTAGACCGCCACAAGTCGGGGGAGGACTTCGAATGGCGGCCCGTCAGCCTGGCCAGCGCATGGTGGCGCTGGATTTTTTGCGCGGCCTGGCCGTGGCGGGCATGATCTTGGTGGTCAGCCCTGGTTCCTGGGAAATGACCTACGCGCCGCTGAAGCACGCCGCCTGGCGCGGCTGGACGCCGGCGGACCTGGTATTCCCGACCTTCCTCTACTGCGTGGGCATGGCCATCGGCCTGATGGTCCCGCGCCTGGCCTCGGCCGACCGAGGCGGCTCGGCCCTATGGCTGAAGGTCGCCCGTCGGACGGGGCTGTTGATCCTGCTGGGCCTGGTCCTCAACGCCTTGCCGGATTTCAATCTGGCCCACCTGCGCATTCCCGGCATCCTTCAACGGATCGCGCTGTGCTACGCCCTGGCGACGGCGATCTGTGTCCTCGCGGCGGGGCGCGGGGAAGACGGTCGCCTGAGGTTCAACCTGCCGGTCGCGGCGGTCGCGGCGGCGGCGTTGCTGGCGCTGTACTGGGCGTTGCTCGCCTTCGCGCCGGTCCCGGGCTTCGGCCCCGGCCATCTGGATTCCAACGGCTCGCTGCCGGCCTATATCGACCGCGTCGTGTTCACCGTCCCGCATCTGTGGCCCTACGGCACGACCGAGGGCGTCGGCGTGACCTATGATCCCGAGGGCCTGCTCTCGACCCTGCCGGCCACCGTCAACGTGCTGGTCGGCGCGATCGTGGCCCACATGACGATGCGGAGCGATCGCAAGCCCATGCCGGTCCTGGCCCTGGGCGCCGCGCTGATCATCGCCGGCTTGGCGCTGGACCCGCTGATGCCGATCGTCAAACGGATCTGGACGCCCAGTTTCGCCCTGCTGAGCGGCGGCATTTCGACGGTGGCGTTCGTCGGTCTGGATCTGCTGTCGCGGTCCAGGCGGGGACCGGGGCTGGGCTTCGTCCCGATCGTGCTGGGCGGCAACGCGATCCTGGGCTTCATCCTGTCCCAGTTGCTGAGCGCGTTCGGCGGGATGCACGTCCTGCGCGGCGCCAATCCCTCGCCGCAAGGCTTCGTCTATGCCCTGACGCAGAAGGCGATCGCGGATCCTTATCTGGCTTCCCTTGCGTGCGCGGTTCTGGTTCTTGCTCTGATCACCGCGATCCTGATCCCCCTGCACAAGCGCGGGATCCATCTGAGGCTCTGAACTTGCTGGAAGACGACTGGACGCATCACGGCAAGGTCCGGGCCCGCGAAGCAGGGGGCGAGCTGACCATCGTGGTCGACGGCCTGACCACCCAGGGCAAGTACTACAAGCCGCTGATCTACGAGTTCTTCCGCAAGGCCTGGCGCGGCGCGCGGCCGGCCTGGGGCGAATTCAGCGTCGAGATCGGCATGGAATATCTCGGCGAGCCCCCGTGGATGGATCTCGACAACCTGGCCAAGGCCCTGCTGGACGCCATCAAGGGCTATGCCTTCCACGACGACGCCCAGGTCGCCCGGCTGCTGGTCGAGCGGCGTCCGGGCGAGCGCGAGCGGATCATCATCCAGGTGCGGAAGCTGACCTCAAACCTTATGCGGCGCACGCTCGAAGATTGAGGCCGCGACGGCGACGTAGGTCACCGCCAGAAATGCGCCGTAGCGGCCGACGCTGACCGGGTCGCCCGTCGGCATCACCTCGGCGTAGCGCGACACCACCAGAGCGCCGGCCACCAGGCCCGGGGTCGAGAACAGGATCATCGGGAAAAGCCGGCGGCGGCGCGGCGTATGCGTCAGTCGCGCCACCGCCTGGAAGGCGAACGTGACCGTTGCAGCGGCCGCGAAGGCGTTCAGTGCGTAAAACCAGAAGGCGCTTTCCAAAAGGCCCCCACCGAAAGCGGCGTAAAACAGGGTGGCCGCCGACCAGGCCGCCAGCCCCGTTCCCCCAAACGCCAAACCGTCCAGTTTTGACACGTCGCGTCTCCCTCGCTCGTCTCCTGGAACGGCGATCTGCAAGCAGGGCGCCGTACGGTGACGTTTCAGGGAGGGGGTCAGCTCCAGGGCAGCAGGTAGCCCCACAGGCCCAATAGGACGGCCAGCAGCACGAACAGCAGGGCGGTGAAGGTGAAGGCCACCTTGCGGCCGCCGCTCCAGCTGTCGACCCGTCGGCCGCCGCGCCAGACCATCGGCAGGACGCCCAGGGTCAGGATGCTCAGCACCGAGGCGACCAGGGCGCAGGCCGAGCCGCTCAGCAGCCAGCCGCTGGGCCAACCGAAGAAGACGTTGGTCTGGTCGGCGGCCTTGGCCGCGAACACGCCCATGCAGGCCGCCGAGATCAGCCACAGCACCGACTGCATCGTCTGCATCTGGCTGGCGCGGGCCTGGACGGGGGTCTGGCGCGCCTCGCGACGGTTGCGGAACAGGACGCCCAGGACGGTCGCCGCGCAGGCCAGGACCGAGGCCGCAACGGTCCAGACCAGCAGGCTGGCCGAGCGGAAGAAGCCGATCCGCTCATAGGTCGAGAAGCCGCGCGCGGCGTAGAAGCGGGAAGGGCGGTCGCCGTTGGTGTCGAACACCAGGGTCAGGGCGCTGTCCAGCGCCTTGAACACGCCGGGATGGTCGGTGCCGTTGAACAGGGTGCTGACGCCGCCTTCGGTGACGGTCAGCCGGCCCTCGGGCGTGGCCCGCACCGTGGCGCGGCCGATGATGCGGTTGGTGAAGCCTTCCAGCCCGCCATAGGCGCGGCGGGTGGTCAGGTAGTCGCCCTCGTAGTTGCGGGCCTGGTCATAGGTCAGGGCGCTGGGCGGCGGCGCGGCCGGGGCGGGGGCGTAGAAGTGCTCGACGATGGTCGCGGGCAGGGTGGCGGGCAGGTTCGCGCCGCTGTCGGTATTGACCGAGACGAAGATCCCCAGGCCCAGATCCGGCACGATCATCATGTTCGAATAGAAGTACAGCGTCGCGCCCTGGTGGCCGTAGCCGCGACGACCGCCCGGCAGGGGCGTGTCCTGGAAGCCGGCGTTCCAGCCGGCGGCCTCGGGGGCGGGGCGGTACATCGGCGTGCGGAAAGCCAGGGAGGTCTTCGGCGAGAAGATGGTCTTGCCGTCGATCGTCCCGCCGTTCAGCAGCAGGGTCATGTAGCGGGCCATGTCGCCGGCGGTGCTGGACGCGGCGGCGGCGGGCGCGACCTGGCCCATGAACTCGCGCGGCTGGGTCTTCCAGCCCATCGGCGTCCACGAGAAGCCGTCCGACAGGTCGGCCGCCAGGGTCTCGTTCATCGGCGCGGGCAGGCCGTCGCGCCAGGGGCGGGCCTCGCGGAAGGTGGTGTGGGCCATGCCGGCCGGCAGGATGATCTCCTCGGTGACCAGCTGCTCGTAGGGCTTGCCGACCACGTTGGCGACGGCGGCCCCGGCCAGGGCCGCGCCATAGTTGGAATAGCTGGGCAGCAGGCCCGGTTCGCGCACCCGGCGCGGACGCTCCTGGCGCAGATAGTCGGCCAGGGCGCGGACGCGGTTGGGATCGCGCTCGAACAGCTGGCCCAGCGCCCGGTCCTCGAAGCCGCCGGTGTGGGTCATCAGGTCCTTGAGGCGTACGGGGGTCTTCTTGCCTTGGTCCTTCAGCTGCAGCGGCTCGGGCAGGTAGAGGTTCACCGGGCCGTCGAGGCGCATGTGGCCCGACTCGATCTCGTTCATCAGGGCGATCCAGGTGAACGTCTTCGAGATCGAGGCGACGCGGAACAGGGTCTTGTCCGGATCGACCGGCTTGCGCTGTTCCAGGTTGGCGAAGCCGTAGCCCTTCTTCAGCACCACCTGGCCGTTCTGGACCACCGAGATGGTCGCGCCGGCGATGTGGTCGCGGCTCATGGCGCGGCGGACGACGCCGTCGACGAAGGCCTCCAGTTGGGGCGCGGGCATCGGCGCGGCGTTGGCCGACGCCGGCGGCGGAGCGACCGTGGGCGTTGCGGCGGCGGCGGGGGGAACGGGCGCCGTGGCCGCGGGACTGGGACGAACCGGCGTCGTGGCGGCTGCCGGGACGGCGCGCCGAACGACTGGACGCACTCGGCGCGGACGCAGGCTGTTATAGGGGCGCGGCGCGGCGTTCAGCGTCGGTTCGCCGGCGGCCGGCGAAGGCGTCGAAGCGTCCTGCGCCAGCGCCGTCGATCCGACCCAGGAGCAAAGTACGATGAAGGCCGCCATGTAGGCGGCCGCGGGCGAAACGCGCGACGTCAACGATGTCCCCTGGGTGAAGCGGAAAACTTCTAGGGTTTGTGTAGCGCGCTGCGGGCCAGGGTCAAACCCGATCGCCGGTCAAGGTGACTTTGGTTTGGCGCGATTGAACGCGTAGAGCGGCAGCATCGGCCGCAAGGCGGGTCCGATCCAGACCTGGGGCTCGGAGGCGGGCTCGGCGCCAGTCTCCTTCTCCTTGCGCGCCACGCAGGCCTGAACCCCCGCGCCCAAGGCCGCGAAGTCGCGCGCGCCGGGGGCGGACGACAGGAAGCAATCGTCGAAATACGGGTACTTGTCGCTCTCACCGCAGCCGAACGAGGCGCGGTCGGGGCGCGCGGCGGTCAGCACTAGGCGATCGCCTTTCTGCAATGGCGGAATGAAGACGCCTGAAAAGCAGGCGGAGATCACCACCACGCTAGGCCGGCTGGGGCAGGCCTCGTCGAGCAGGGCGGCCAGACGATGGGGCCGCAGCACGCCTTCGCCGAGAATCGCCCCTTCAGGCCCGCCGTGCGAGCTGATGTAGAACAGGCAGCCGGCCTTGGCGGTCCGGGCCTTGATCCGCAGAGCGTCCTGGATAGCGTTCACGTCGGCATAGCCGGGCTTGTCGGCGCGATAACGCCCGGGGCGCACCGAGAACTGCTGGATAGCGGCCTTGTCGAAGCCCAGCTCGACCAAGGCGTTGGAGACGTCGCGACGGGCGTTGTCGAAGGCCTCGGTCGGGCCGCCAGAATGGGCGTGGAAGTCGCCGGCCACCACCACGGCGGCCCAGTTCGAGAACGGGCCGGCGGCTTTAGTCGCCTGGGCGGCGGCCGGCGCGGGCTGGAGCGGCAGGAAGAGCAAAGCCAGAAGTCCGATGACCGCCGCCGCGCTCCGCATGGCTCTATCCCTTCTCGGTCGGGCTATTTCTTGAAGTTGGCGAAGGGCGTCGGGATCGCGGTGGCGGTCGACTTGGCCAGCAGCCGGCCGTCGGCGTCGTAGAGTTCGCCTTCCATGAAACAGACGGTGCGGCCCCATTTGACCACGCGGCCGACCCCGCGCAGCGATCCGGGCATGGCGGGGCGCAGGAAGCTGGTCTTCATCTCTAGAGTGGGGACGACATGGGTCATACCCGAGGTGACCAGACCCGCCACCGACATGCACTCGTCCAGCATGGCGCAGACGAAGCCGCCCTGGATCTGGCCCATCGGATTGCACAGCAGCTCGGCGCGCGCCGTGAAGCCGACCTCGACCTCGCGCTCGGCCTGGCGCACGGCCAGCATTTCGAAGCCCAGGGTCTGGGATCCGGTCGGCGCGTTCTTGGACGCGCGGAAGCGTGCGAGGATCGCCTCGTCGCTCAAGGTTTGGGGAGCGTCCGAGGCGATGCCGCTCATTTTTTCCGGAACTGGTCCAGGGAGACGATCTTGGGACCATCCTCGCCCGCCGGGACGGAGGGCTTGTCCTCGGCTTCGGGTTCTGGTTCGGGCTTGTCCTCGATCACCTCGGGCGGCGCGAACTGCAGCGCGAATTGCACCGATGGGTCATAGAAGCGGGTCAGGGCCGCGTACGGCACCGACAAGCGCTTGGGCTGGCCGCCGAACTTCAGCGTCACCGAGAAGAAGGTCTCGCCGGGGGCGAGGTCCCAGTACTGGTGCTGCAGGACGATGGTCATCTCGTCCGGATACTTGCCTAGCAGGTCCTGCGGACCCGAAACGCCGGCCGCCTTGGTCTTGAAGGTGATGTACAGGTGGTGCGGCTCGGGCAGGCCGCCGGGCGCGGCCGCTTTCTTGAGGGCCGCCTTGACCACGCCGCGCAGGGCGTCCTGGGCCATGGCCTCGTATTGCATGAGGTCTTCGGGCGGATTGGTCTGGGACATGCGCTGGAGTCGGGACTTCGAACTGAAAACGAAGCCCGGAACGTAGCGCGTCGGAGGCCTCGCGCAAAGCGGGTCCTTTGTCATCCCGGACATAGCGCAACGAAGATCCGGGGCTTCGGGAAGCGCAACCGTTTGCAGCGGTGCGCGCGGAGCTCCCGGCTCGGCGGGATCGCTTCGCGCCCCTGGGCCGGGATGACAGTTTTGCGGATTAGATGGAGGGATTCTGTTGGCAGGCTCCCCCATGCCTTCTCGAAAACAGAGGAAGGAGCCTCGGCGATGTGATGAAAAGTGGAGGGATTCTGTTGGCAGGCTCCCCCATACCCTCTCGAAAAGAGAGGAGGGAGCCTCGGCGATGTCGTGGAAAGTGAAGGGATTCTGTTGGCAGGCTCCCCCATAAATTCTCGAAAAGAGAGGAGGGAGCCTCGGCGATGTCGTGGAAAGTGGAGGGATTCTGTTGGCAGGCTCCCTCCGGGCCCCGCCTAGGGATCTGAACCCCTAGGACTTAAGAGGCGAATTCACCTGCACCGCATTACGCGGCGACGGCGAACTCTTCAGCGAAGTTATCGTTCGCATTTAGAAAAATGACCCGAAACGGTGGATCAAGCCGAGGGAAAGCAGACACCTTTACACGTCTGTCGATGCTGATCGGCCCCATGCAGTCCCATGATAACTTGGGAGAGTTTGGTGGAGCCGCCGGGAATCGCACCCGGGTCCAGTCCGCTTATTACGTGCGCGTTTATCCCCATAGTTCGGCCGAAGCCGGACAATCACAATATAGGAGCTTCCACCTCCGTATGGAAGGCCGGCTGTTCGACCGTCCCCAGGCTTAGGCGGCCGTTGGACAATGTGCCGCTGACGACCGCGCCCTGGTCCTCGAACAGCTTCAGCGTTTCGCCGACCAGAACATAGACGCCGGTGAACACGTCGGCGAAGTCGTCGCGGGTCTCGATGAAGCGGCCGTCGGCGCGCAGTTCGAGGCAGACGTGGCCGTCGGGCGAGGTCCAGACGCCGGCGACCGGGATGTGGGGAACGATGGCGGACATCATCATGGGGCGATCCTCCAGGTGCTGGCGGCAGGGGCGGGTGACATGGGCGGAAGGGCGGCGGTCATGGCGGTCAGCGCGGCCGCGCCGCCCAGCAGGACGGCGACGAACCAGCGCGGAGCCGCCACGCCGCGTCGGGGCGTGTAGCGTCTCATCACGTATCCAGATTTTGGGAGTTGCCGCGTCGGGGAGCGGAACGAGGCCACTATGGGGCATGGGCCGGTCTAGCCGGTAGACCGATGCTCCGGCATGATTGCACAATCCTACAGAACCGAACGCCGTCGCGTGACGGAGGATCGTGCAAGGCTTACAAATAGCCGCGTTCCAACAAGGAAATTCCATGAGCACGCGTGAGGCGCTGGCCGCCCTGATTGAACGATTCACACCGGAGGAAGGGCCGGTCGAGACCTGCTGCCCGAGGGTGAACCTCTATCGGCTCACCCAGCCCAGCGAGCCCAACCACGGCCTGCACGACCCGTCCTTTTGCGTGTTGGCCCAGGGCCGCAAGCGGGTCACGGTCGGCGAGGCCGTACATGAGTACGACGACAGGCACTTCTTCCTGTCGTCGATCGACGTGCCCGTGACGGGACAGGTGGTGGAGGCCTCGCCGGAGAAGCCCTATCTCAGCTTCAGGATCGTGCTCGACGCGAACCTGATCAGCGAGATGATCATGGAGTGCGGCCTAGCCGGCCGGCTGGACGCGGCGGTGACGCTGGTCGGCGGCATGTCGGCCGGGGCGATGACGCCGCAGCTGTTCGACGCCGTCGGCCGAATGGTGGCCCTGCTGGAAACGCCTGGGGACGTGGCGGTCATGGCGCCGCTGATCGAGCGCGAGATCATCTATCGCCTGCTGACCGGCGACCAGGGCCCACGCTTGGCCCAGATCGCACGCCGCGACGGCCGCCTGCGGCAGGTCAATCGCGCCATCGGCTGGATCAAGCGCCACTTCGACCAGCCGTTCAGCATCGAGGCCGTCGCCGAGGAGGCGCGGATGAGCACGTCGGCCCTGCACCAGCACTTCAAGGCGGTGACCTCGCTGTCGCCGCTGCAATATCAGAAACAGATCCGGCTGCAGGAGGCGCGGCGGCTGATCCTGGTCCAGCGCCTGGATGCGGCCACGGCCGGCCATAGCGTCGGCTATGACAGTCCCTCGCAGTTCAGCCGCGAATACGCGCGGCTGTTCGGCGCGCCGCCGCTCAGGGACGTGGCGCGGCTGCGGGAGCAGCCGGAACAGATGGCTGGCGCATAGACTAAGTAGAGCTATTCCAAGACTCGTCGAAAACCTGCATGGTCGACAGCGCAAGGGCTCGTGAACTTGCTTAAATTCGATCGGGGAGACGACGAAATGTCAAAAATTGTTGCCGAGTTCATCGGTACGTTTGCTCTGGTTCTATTTGGCTGTGGCGCGGCCGTGCTGGGCGGAGACCATGTTGGTCAGCTGGGCACGGCCCTGGCGTTTGGTTTCGCGATCATCGCCCTGGCCTACGGGATCGGTCCGGTCTCGGGCTGCCATGTCAATCCGGCGGTCAGCCTGGCGGCGTTCGTGGCCGGCCGGATGAGCGTCAAGGAGATGGGCCTCTACTGGATCGCCCAGTTCGCCGGCGCTTTGGCTGGCGCGGCCGTGCTGGCCTGCATCGCCGGCGGAACCACCCATGGTTTGGGCCAGAACGGCTGGGGTCCGGGCTATCTGGGCGAATATCCGCTGCACGCCGCCTTCGTGTTCGAGGTGGTGATGACGGCCCTGTTCGTGATCGTCATCCTGGGCGCGACCGGCGCCGACGCCGCGCCCGGCTTCGCGGGCTTGGGGATCGGCATCGCCCTGGCGGTGATCCACATCGTCGGCATCCAGGTGACCGGCGTTTCGGTCAATCCGGCCCGCAGCTTCGGTCCGGCCGTGCTGGTCGGCGGCCAGGCTCTGGCGCAGCTCTGGCTGTTTTTCGTCGCCCCGGCGATCGGCGCGATCCTCGGCGCGCTACTCTATCGCTTCAACCTCCTGAAGGTAGGCTGACCCCGAGCGTGGCGGCCCCGGCGTCCGCGCCGGGGCCGATCATCCCTACTGCACGGCGCCCGTCAGCACGAACGGGCCGATCCCGCCCTGATGCGTGCCGCTCTGCTCGCAGATGTTGGAATACACCCATCCGATATAGCCGCCGTACGAACACAGCACCTGGTCGTAGCCGCTATAGGTCTTGCCGGCGTTGATACTGTTGGGCGGCAGGGGGCCGACCTGATTGTAGCGGCTCGACTGTCCAGGCGTCCAGGTGACCGTCCCCGACACCAAGGTCAGGAACTGGACGTTTTTGGTCGCCGGCATCTTGTTGCCGCCATAGCTGCCGTTGCAGGCCGCGCCGTCCCACCAACCGGCCCAGGGGCGGTCGTACTGGCCCAGCCCTCGGCACACCGGAGCCTGGGCCATATTGGCGCCCTTGACCACATTGGCGGGCGGCGACGCGGCGGGGACCCAGGCATAGACGGGGCTGCTCGTCGGCAGGTCGCTCCAGGCCACGTCGACCTTGGCGTCGCTCTGGCCAAAGATACTGACGGTCTTGGCGATCGGGTCGACCGTCATCTTGTAGACGTAGCGCGCGCCGTCGCGGGTCATGTTCTTCAGCACCGCGCCATTGGCGTCGTAGCTGACGATTCCGTAGGACACGCGATTGTCGATGAAGCTGTAGGCCCAGGTGGTGACCCCGCCGTACTGGATGACAGGGCAGGTCGGGCTCGGCGCGCCGGTATTGGCGTTGGGCGTGCAGGTGACCTTGAGGCCGGCCGGCACTGGCGGATTGCTGCTCGCCGGCACGATGGCGATTTGCGGCGTGGTCTGCGCCTGCGACGCGGAGGCGCCCAGGGTCGCGCAAACAGCGCCGGTTCCGATCAGGATGGTCTTGAAGGCGTAGGCGACAGCTCGACGATAGGTCATGGCGTCCCTCCCAGGATCTTTGACGAGGGAAGGGTAACATCGTTATGTGAAATTAGACTGTGAGTTGTGTCACATTATAATTCGACCATAAGTCGTCAATCGGGTTGCCCATCCTCCGGCGGCAAGGGGACGGCCGGCGGCTGCGGCCGGTTCGACTCGCCGGCCTTCAGCCCGCCGCCACTGGCCAGCAGGTCGTCATAGGCCCGCTGCTGGCGCGAGAAATCGGCGCCCCGGGGCAGGACGGCGTCGAAGCGCGGGTCGCGCCCGACCGCCGCGCCGAGGGCGGCGGCGAGGATAGGGGCGATCGAGCCGACCTCGGCGTCGTCGCAAGCCCGACGCAGATGGCGGGCCTGGCCGGGAACCAGCAAGGTCACGTCCCACGAGACGCCGTCGACGCACAGCGCCGAGACGGCCCCGCCGCCATAGTCGACGATCACCGCGCGCGGCTGGCTCCAGGCCGGATCGGCGGGCAGGGACCGGAGGGGCGCGATCTGCGGCGCGGCCAGTTCGGCGTCGATATCGACCCGGCGGCCGATCTCGGGCGTGCAGCAGCCGAGGCCGGCGCGGGCCTGGACGAAGGCGCGGCCGTCGCGGCGCAGGGTGACGCGGACCACGGCCTGGCGCACGCCGCGCGCGGGCCGAGCCCAGACTTCCAGGATCAGTTCGCCCCGCTTGAGAACCTGGCTTTGCAGCGGCTGCAGTCCCCAGAGGCGGTAAAGCAGCGGGTGGACGCCGTTGTCGATCGGGATCGGCTGTTCGTCGCGCCCTGGCCGTCGGTTATAGAGCGGCTCGAGTTCGGGCGGCGGGCGCGGCACGTCCGGCGACCACCAGGTCGCCGGGTCCGGATAGGGCGGGGGCGGCGGAACCTGCTGGACGGCGAGGGCGAGCCCCGCGATCAATCCCGTCAGGCCGCTCATCACCCGGCTCCCTTACATGCCTTCGACGCCCCGCTCGATGGAAAGGACCCCGGTGCGGGAAAGTTCCACCAGGCCCAGGGGGCGCATCAGGTCCAGGAACTTGTCGATCTTGGACGGCGCGCCCGAGATCTCGAACACGAAGCTCTCCAGCGTGGTGTCGACCGGCTTGGCGCGGAAGATCTCGGCGATGCGCAGGGCCTCGACGCGGTCGACGCCCGAGCCGCGCACCTTGACCAGGGCCAGCTCGCGCTCGACGCCGTTGGGGTCGCGGGTCACGTCGTGCACGCGGCGCACGTTGACCACCTTGTTCAGCTGGGCCTCGATCTGGTCCAGCACCTGGCGCGTGCCGCGGGTCACCACGGTGATGCGGCTGGTGTGGGCCTTGCGGTCGGTCTCGGCGACCGTGAGGCTCTCGATGTTGTAGCCGCGCGCGGCGAACAGGCCGACGATGCGGTGCAGGACGCCGGGCTCGTTGTCGACGAGCAGGGCGAAGGTGGCAGTCTGCTCGGCCTGGTCCTTAGGGCTAAGGTCGTAGGCCGAGGCGGGGGCGGGTTGGACGTTGGCGGTCATGGATCGCTTCTATGCCAAAGGGTTGGGGAAGGGCAGGGGCGATCAGACCAGCCCCGCGCCATCCTCGCCGATCACGTTCCCGATGTCCTCGACCTCGCCCATGATCATCTCGTTGTGGGCCTTGCCCGAGGGGATCATCGGCAGGCAGTTCTCGTGCTTCTCGACGCGACAGTCGAAGATCACCGGCTTGTCGCTGTTGATCATCTCCAGGATCTTGCCATCCAGCTCGGCCGGGTCCGAGCAGCGAATGCCGTGGGCGCCATAGGCCTCGGCCAGCTTCACGAAGTCGGGCAGACTGTCCGAATACGAGTGACTGTAGCGCTCGCCGTGCAGCAGCTGCTGCCATTGGCGGACCATGCCCATCCATTCGTTGTTCAGGATGAAGATCTTGACCGGCAGGTCGAACTGGATCGCCGTCGACAGCTCCTGGATGCACATCTGGATCGAAGCTTCGCCGGCGATGTCGACGACCAGGCTCTTGGGATGGGCCAGTTGCACGCCCAGGGCGGCGGGCAGGCCGTAGCCCATGGTGCCGAGCCCGCCGGAGGTCATCCAGCGGTTCGGCTCCTCGAAGCGGAAGAACTGCGCGGCCCACATCTGGTGCTGGCCGACTTCGGTGGTGATGTAGACGTCCTTGTCCTTGGTCAGCTCGTACAGGCGCTCGATGGCGTACTGTGGCTTGATGACCGTGTCTGAGCGCCGATAGTTCAGGCACTGGCGGGCGCGCCACTGGTCGATCTGGGCCCACCATTCGGTCAGGGCGGCCTTGTTGGGCTGATGACCGCCCGCCTTCCAGGCGGCGATCAGGTCTTCGAGCACGCTGCCGGCGTCGCCGACGATCGGCAGGTCGACGCGAACGTTCTTGTTGATCGACGAAGCGTCGATGTCGATGTGGATCTTCTTGCTGCCTGGCGAGAAGGCGTCCAGGCGGCCCGTGACGCGGTCGTCGAAGCGGGCGCCGACGCAAATCATCACGTCGCAGTCGTGCATGGCGTTGTTGGCCTCGAATGTGCCGTGCATGCCCAGCATGCCCAGCCACGCCGGGTCGGCCGCCGGGAAGGCGCCCAGGCCCATCAGGGTCGAGGTAACCGGCGCGCCGGTCAGGGCCGCGAATTCGCGCAGGGCCTGGCTGGCCTTGGGACCGGCGTTGATCACGCCGCCGCCGGTGTAGAAGATTGGCCGGCGGGCGCCCGCGATCATCCGAGCCGCCTCGGCGATGCGGCCCGCGTCGCCCTTGGTCTTCGGCGCATAGGCGTGGGTCGAGGCGACCTCGGCCGGGCCGTAATATTCGCCCTTGGCGAACTGGACGTCCTTGGGGATGTCGATCAGCACCGGGCCCGGACGGCCGGTGGTGGCGATCTTGAAGGCCTCATGGATGATCTGCGGCAGGTCGCGGACGTCTTTGACCAGGTAGTTGTGCTTGGTGCACGAGCGGGTCATGCCGACCGTGTCGGCTTCCTGGAAGGCGTCGGTGCCGATCAGGTGGGTCGGGACCTGGCCGGTGATGACCACCATCGGGATCGAGTCCATCAGGGCGTCCATGATGCCGGTGATGGCGTTGGTCGCGCCCGGGCCCGAGGTGACCAGCACGACCCCCGGCTTGCCCGAACTGCGGGCGTAGCCCTCGGCGGCGTGCGTCGCGCCTTGCTCATGGCGGACCAGGATGTGCTGCAGGCGCGGCTCGTGGAACAGCGCGTCATAGATCGGCAGGACCGCGCCGCCCGGATAGCCGAACAGAACCTCGACGCCCTGGTCCACGAGGCCGCGAACCACGATCTCGGCGCCGGTCATGGCGCGGTCGGCTGTGTCGGCGGGAGCTTTGCTCTCGATGGTCTGGTGAGCGGTCATGGGACGGATCCGATGGGAAGGGGCGGAAAGCTGGACTGGTGGGAAGCGGAAAAGAAAAAAGGTCCCGAAGGACCTTTGCGCGCGCGACCGAGCTACGACGTGACTTCTAGGTCACCCCGCGAACGGCCGCTCCATAAGTACGATCATGGTTTTGCGCACGAGTCTTGCTCCAAAGCTACGGAATGGGTCATGACATGCACCTGATGGGGCGTCAAGGCGCTGTTTGTCGCAAGGTTGTGCCTTTTTGGGCGATGTGACCTTACCGGAGTTTCACGTGACAGGGGCAGGTTCGACCCCGCACGGTCGCGCTCTCGCAATTGAGGGGCGTCTTTAGTGTTCGGACGGCGTGAATTTCTGGCCGGGGCGGCCGCGCTGGGCTTGGCCGAAAACGCGGCGGCCGGGGTATTGTCTGGCGGAACCGCCGACAAGGCGGTCGACGCGTTCCTCAAGCTCCAGCTATTCCAGGGCGTGGTGCTGATCGGCAAGGCCGGCAAGCCGATCTACTCGCGGGCCATCGGCTTCGCCGACATCGAGGCCAAGCGGCCCGCCACGCTGGATACGCCCTACGCCATCGCCTCGATCTCCAAGTGGCTAACCACGGTCGGCCTGCTGCGGCTGGTCGAGGCTGGTAGGCTGGACCTGGACGCACCGATCACCCGCTACCTGTCCGACTACCGCGCCGACACGGGGGCCAAGGTCACGATGCGGCGGCTGATGTCCAACACCAGCGGCGTGCCCAACGGCTTCATCGCGGCTCTGAAGGCCGACCCGACCCTGCTGCCCAGCCTGGTCGAGACGCCGGTCAGCGCGGCCGAGGGCGTCAAGCGCTGGGGCATGGGCGACCTGGCCTTCGAGCCGGGCGCCCAGTTCGACTATTCGATGACCAACTGGATCATCGTCGTGGCGGTGGTCGAGGCGTTGACCGCCAAACCCTTCGCCACGGCTATCGCCGACCTGGTCACGACGCCATTGGGACTGACCCACACCGGCTTGGCCGATCCGTCCGCTCTGGCGGTCGCCTATCGCAGCGTCGAACCTCTGGTCCGGCACAACGAGGCGCGCGTGTCGTTGATGGCGGCCAGCGGCGGCTTCGTCAGCACGGCGGGCGATCTGTTGAAGGCCGCGCACGGCGTCTTCGACGGCGACCTACTGTCTCCGGCTCGCAAGCGCGAGATGCTGACGGTCATCCGCTCGGATCAGGACTACGCCCTGGGCGGCCGGGTGAAGGTGCGGTTCGACAAGGCCATGCCGCGCGTCCTGGCCTGGGAGACGGGGCGCACCGGCGGCTATCGCTCGGTGCTGGGCCACCGCCTCGACGACCAGACGACCGTGGTGCTGCTGAACAATACCGGCCTGTCGCAGAAGGTGATGGACGATCTGGCCTTCACCTTGATGGGCGTCGTCTAGGTTTCCAAGGTCCGCGCCAGTTGCTCCAGCGCAAAGGCGGCGAAGGCCTGCATGTTGGCGGCGCGCTGGTCGCCGCCGGTCTCCAGAGTGGCGCTGACCGAGACCTCCTCGCCAACCACGGCGCAGCAGCAGTGACCCGGCGCATCGCCGTAGCGGTTGCCGTCCGGGCCGGCCGCGCCGGTTTCCGACAGACCCCAGGTCGCCTTCAGGTTCTTGCGGGCCACGCGGGCAAGCATGACGGCGTAGGGCTCGCTGGCCGAGCGCAGGCCGTCCATGGCCTTCTGCGGGATGTCCATCAGGGTCAGGCGGGCCCGCGCCGTATAGACCACCGCCCCGCCGACATAGAACTTCGACGCGCCCGGCACGGCCAGCAGGGCCGCCGAGATCAGGCCGCCGGCCGAGGACTCGGCGATGGCCACGGTCTCGCCCCGGGCGATCAGGCGCTCGGCGACGCGTTCGGCCAGGGCGTTGAGGTCGGACATCTTGGTTCTCTCGTGTTGAGCCCTCTCCATAGGGGCAAGGCGCGGGCGTGCAAACACGCATGACCGAGGGCTATCGCCAAGATTGAGCGAACGTGCTCACCATGGCCAAGCTCAACCCGGAGGCCTTCGTGCTCTTGCAAGCCGCCCCGCCGCCCGCCGCCGTCCCGACACCGCCGGCGCTGCAGCGCCTCGCGCCCATCTCGCAAAAGGCGCGGCCGCTGCTGCTGACCAAGGGCGGCCGGACCGAGAACGCGGTGGTGCGCTACCAGGTCTTCCTGCGCACCATCGTCAAGCCTGGTCCGACCCCGGCGACGCCGGAGGGCGTGACGGTGTCGGCGATCCCCTGCGCCTGGACGGTCGAGTCCTACCTCCAGCGCGACCTCTGCTTCTACTCGATCACGGGCCTGCTGGGCTGCGAGGAGGGCGCGACCAAGCCGCTGACGGCCGTGGAAAACGGCCAGGTCGATCTGCCGGCCGGGACGACCTGCGAGGTCTTCGCCAAGCCCGTGACGGCGGCCGAGGATCGGGTGATCGCGGCCCTGGACCGCCTCAAGGACCAGATGTTCGACGAGGACTACCAACTGGCGGTCAAGCCGCGGCTGGTGCGGGGCGGGGCGACCATCACGGAACGCTAATCCGCTCCCAATCGGAGGTCTGGTTTCGGAACCAGGTCAGCTGGCGCTTGGCGTAGCGACGGGTCTCCTGGCGCGCGGCGTCAAGCGCCTGGTCCAGCGTGGTCTCGCCGCGCAGGTGGGCGGCGAACTCGCGATAGCCGACGGCTTTGAGCGCGGGGAGGGACGGATCTAGGCTCCGCGCCTCCATAGCCCGCACCTCGTCCAGCGCGCCGTGCTGGACCATCACCGACAGCCGCGCGTCGCAGCGGGCATAAAGCTCGGCGCGGGGCGGATCCAGCACGACGCCCTTCCAGCTGCCAGGCGCGAGAGCGGGCTTGGTGTCGGTCTGCCAGGACGTCAGCGACTTGCCGGTGGCCACGGCGACGGCGTGGGCTCTGACCAGGCGCTGGCGGTCGCCGACCTCGATGCGCGCCTCGGCCTGCGGGTCGAGCGGCTTGAGGACCTCGCGGAACTCTTCCTCGCCCCGCGCCGCGTAGAGCAGGCCGGAGATCTCGCGCTGGGTCTCGGGCACGGGCGGGACGTCCGCCAGGCCATGGGTCAGGGCGCGGAAATAGAGGCCGGTGCCGCCGACGATGATGGCCGGACGGCCGCGCGCCTCGATCTCGGCGAGCGCCTTGGTCGCCGCCTCCAGCCAACGGCCGACCGACCAGCCGACGGCGGCGTCGACCACCTCGAACAGGTGATGCGGCGCGCGGGCGGTCTCTTCCGGCGACGGTCCGGCGGTCAGAACGCGCAGGCCCGCGTAGATCTGCATCGAGTCGGCGTTGACGATCTCGCCGCCGATCCGCTCGGCCAATTGCAGCGCATGGGCCGACTTGCCGCTTGCGGTCGGGCCCGCGATCAGCCAGATGCGGGGCGCAATGTCCGAACTCTCCACCATACCGACCGTCCTCACCGTCGTGGGGGCAGACCCCGACGCATACGCATCCGCCGTTTCGCGCGTCGAGGCCAGGCTGTCCAGCCGCCGCGAGGACCTGGGGCCGCTGGCCTCGGATTTCTTCATCGAAGGCGGCGACCTGGCGGTGGTCAAGGCGGACCTGGCCGACCTGGCGGTCGATTTCGCGGTCCAACCGGCCGAAAACCGCAGGAAGCGTCTGCTGATCGCCGACATGGACTCGACGATCATCAACGTCGAGTGCCTGGACGAGCTGGCCGACTTCGCCGGCGTCAAGGAACAGGTCTCCGAGATCACCGAGCGGGCCATGCGCGGGGAACTGGCCTTCGAAGGCGCGCTGCGCGAGCGGGTCGGCATGCTGAAGGGCCTGGGCGTCGAGGCGCTGCAGACCTGCTACGACCAGCGAGTCCAGCTTAACCCCGGCGCGCGGACCCTGGTCGTCACCATGGCCAAGCACGGCGCGCGCTGCGCCCTGGTCTCCGGCGGTTTCACCTTCTTCACCAGCCGGGTGGCCGAGGCGGCGGGTTTCCACCTGAATCGCGCCAACACCTTGATCGAACTGGACGGCGCCCTGACCGGCCATGTCGGCGACCCGATCCTGGGCAAGGAGGCCAAGCTGGCCGCCCTGAACGAGGAGACGGCGGCTCTGGGCTTGACGCCGGCCGACGCCCTGGCCGTGGGCGACGGGGCCAACGACCTGGCGATGATCGAGGCCGCTGGCCTCGGCGTGGCCTATCGCGCCAAGCCGATCGTGGCGGCCCAGGCCGACGCCAAGGTCGACCATACCGACCTGACCACCTTGCTCTATTTCCAGGGCTACAGGACCGAGGAGTTCGTCCAGTGAGCTTTCCCCGCCGCGTTGAGGCCGTCGTGTTCGACATGGACGGCCTGCTGCTCGACACCGAGATCGTCTATCGCGCGGCGATGATCGAGGCCGGCAACGTCTTCGGGGTCCAGTTCACTGGCGAGACCTACGCGGCGATGGTCGGCAAGACCACGCCGGAGTGCGGGGTCATGCTGCAGGAGCTCTACGGCCAGGACTTCCCGGTCCAGTCGTACTTCGAGCGGGTCTGGGCCGATGTCGAGGATCTGCTGGCGGCCGAGACCAAGCTGAAGGCCGGGGTGATCGAGATCCTCGACTATCTCGACGACCTGGGCCTGCCGCGCGGTATCGCCACCTCGAACGGCATGGTCGCCGTGGAGAAGTATCTGGGGCGCTTCGATCTGCTGCGCCGTTTCAACGCGGTGGTCGCCCACCACGACGTCACCAAGCACAAGCCGAACCCGGAGCCCTATCTGGAAGCCGCCCGCCGCCTCGGCGTCGACCCGGCCCGCTGCCTGGCGCTCGAGGATTCGCATCCGGGCGTCCGCGCCGCCCACGCGGCCGGTATGATGACGGTGATGGTGCCCGATATCCTCGATCCGAACGAGGAGATGCACGACAAGTGCGTGCACGTCGCCGACAGCCTGCATCACGTGCTGGACCTGCTGAAGGCGTCGGTGGAGGAAATGGCCTAGCGGAACAGCGTGGCGAACACCGCCGCTGCCGAGAGCAGCACGGAATTGTTGGCCGCCTCCTCAGTGCGTTGGCGCTGTTCTTCGCGCTTCTCGCGCCGCGCCGTGGCGGCGCCGCTGAGGATCTCGTGCCAACGCTGCGGCTTGCCGTAGGCACCGGGCTCCAGGGGCGATCGAGGTTTCGAGGCCATCGGATGTCTCCACAACCGTCGCGAGTTTAGCACGCGGCGGACACGCTCTCAATCTCACGCCGTCCGGCGCGCCTCGTCGCTCGGCAGCTCGATCGACCAGGAGCCCAGGAAGTCGACCAGCTGCTCCAGGCTCATCGGCTTGGCGATATGGTAGCCCTGGGCCAGGTCGCAGCCCATCAATTGCAGCGCCGCCAAGGCTTCGCGAGTCTCGACCCCCTCGGCGGTGACCTTCATGCCCAGGCTGTGGGCCAGGTCGACCGTGGACTTGACCAGCAGGGCGTCCTTGCCGCCGGACGTCAAGGTCATCACGAAGGCTTTGTCGATCTTCAGCTCATCGGCGCGGATCTGCTTCAGATAGGCCAGAGACGACAGGCCCGAGCCGTAGTCGTCGATCGAGATCGGGATGCCGGCGCCGGCGATCCGTTCGATGACGGCCAGCGCGACGTCGGGATTGCCGATCACGGCGGTTTCGGTGATCTCGAAGCACAGGCGCGCGCCGGCGGCGGTGACCTCGGCGATCGCGTATTCGGCGAAGTCGGAGTCGTCGATCAGGCGGCCCGAGATGTTGACCGACATCATGACGTCGTGGCCGGCCGCGCGCAGGCGGGCTTGGTCCTCGATGGCCTGAGCGAGAACATAGTCGGTCAAGACGCGGATGTGGCCGGTCTCTTCCGCCATGCCGACGAACAGGTCGGGACGAATATAGCCGCGGGTTGGGTGGTTCCAGCGCGCCAGGGCCTCGACCCCGGTGACGGCGCCGGTGCGCAGGTCCAGCTTCGGTTGATGGTTCAGGAAGAGGTCGCCCTTGCGCACCGCTTCCAGCATCTCGCTCATCAGAGACAGGTTGGCGGCCGGATCGCCATAGACGACGGGGTCGAACACCATCAGCTTCTTGTGGGCGGCGCGGGCCTGGTCCAGGGCGATCAGGGCGCGCTCGATCAGGCGAGCGGCGTCGAGGTCGTCGACCGAGGTCGCCGCCACGCCGTGGGTGATATGAACGTCGACGGGCTCGCCGCCGATCAGGATCGGCGTCTCCAGGCCCGCCAGGAAGCCGTCGGCGCGGCGCAGCACACCGTCCAGATCGTTGGTGGCCGATAGGGTGCAAAGGATCGAGGTCGTCAGGCGGCCAACGGTGACGCCAGGCACGGTGTCGGCGACCCGTTGACCCAGCTTGGCGACCAGCTCGGTGGCCAGCTCGTAGCCGATGGCGGCGCGCACGGCGGGGAAGCGGTCGAAGCCGATGGCGCTGATCACCACCTGTTCGCCGGGCGCGAGGGTGGCCAGCCGCGCCTCGATCGCGCGTTCCAGGGCCCGGCGATTGGGCAAGCCGGTCTCGCCGTCGTGTAGCGCCTGGCGGGTCATTTCCGCCTCGCGCTGGCGGATCTCGCCGGCCATCAGGTTGAAGCTCTCGGCCAGGCGGCCGATCTCGTCGCGGGTCGTAACCTCGACGCTGACATCCTCGCCGCGCTGCAGGCGGCGGGCGGCGACGTCCAGAGCCGTGATCGGCTTGGCCAGGCCCCGCGACAGGGCCCAGCTGGCGGCGGCCACCAGGGCCGCGCCGATCAAGCCGACGGCGAGCACCGCGGCCATCAGGGGACGGTAGGGCGCCATGGCCTGAGCCATCGGATAGCGTAGCACCAGGGCCGCGCCGCTGGCCTTGTCCAGCGCTCGGATCGGCTTGACCAGCACCAAGCTGTCGGCGCCGTCGCGCAGCATGGTCGGTTCGCGCAGCTTGTCCCGCACGGCCTTGCCGACGAAACCGGCCAGCACCGTGTTGGCCGGGGCCCGGTCTGCCGAGATCCACTGACCGCCGCGCTGGTCGAACACCTGGGCGTCCAGCCCGATGGCCGACAGCTTTTCCAGGGCCTGCATCTCGGGCTCGTCCAGCTTGGCCGCGAAGACGACCCAGCCGGTCAGGGTCGGCGACAGAATCGGGGCCGAGATCAGCTGATAGGGCTGGCCGTCGATGGCGAAGACGCCTTGCGCGCCATCCTCGGCGTCCAGAGCGGCCCAGAGTTTTTCGAGGTCCAGACGGCCGGGGTCCAGACCGACGACGTCGCCGTCGACGCCGACCGTGAAGGCCAGGTCGAGGCCCAGGCGCTGGCGCAGGTTGGCGACGGCCGACTCCACGGTCGGGCGATCGTGGGTCGCCACGGCGGCGCGGAAGCCGAAGTCGCGCGACAGCAGCTCGGCGCCGTCGTGCAGACGCTGGGTGCGCAGGGCCCAGACACGATCGAACACCGTGCCCGACGCGGCTAGCTCCTGGCGGACGGCGCGCTGGGCGTTGTTGGCGATCGCCACGTAGACCGTCACGGCCACCAGGCTGAGCGCCAGGGCGAAGAGCCCCGCGTAGAGGACTGTCAGCTTGGTCTGGAGGCGCTTGAACGTCATGGCGTCAGTGGTGGTCGGCCGGCGCGCGCAGCTCGACCGACACCGCCTCGCGGACCGGGCCGACGCCAACGCTGGTAGTCGGAAGGGTCTTTTCGTTCTTCAGGGCGCGCAGATAGGGATGCCAGACCTTGGCGACGACGGCGCCGGCCGGGATGTCCTGGATCGTTACGGCGCCGTTCGTGTCGGTCTTGCCGGCATAGGCGGTGTCGACGACCTTGATGAAGCCGACCATCTGGTCGTGGATGTTGCAGCCGATGGCCACGGCGCCGGCCGCGTTCATCCTGGCGGTGCGGTTTTCCTCGTGACCGTACAGCTTGATCTCGAACTTGTTGCCCGGCGAGAACGAGTAGACGTGATGGCGCACCTTATCGAGGTTCGGGAACGCCACCTCGGCCCCGACGGGGACCACCAGCATGAACGGGCTGAACTGGATGTTCTGCTGCGCCACCCGATAGGGCCAGGGGAACTTGATCGGGCCCTTGGTCGGCTGGCCGTTCGGATAGACGGTGACCACCGCGTCCGGCACGGGTCTGCCCTCGGCGTCGCGTACGGTGACCGAGAAATCACCGGCCAGCGCGCGCCCACCCCAGAGCGCAACCATCAGCAGTAGAGCCAGATGTCTCATCAGCTTTCTCGTAGCCTAGCCCCGGTGAAATGGGCGTTAACGCACCGTCCGAGGGTGCGACATGGGCTGCGACACCTGATTTGGGGACGCGGTTTACTTCGAAACCCTCTGTAAAACCTTCGAGGTCACGGTCCGCCTCATCGGCTTGAGTTGGGCGCTCGTCGCCGGGTTTCTCTGGAGGGGGCGATGAAACGACTTTCGCGCGGGGCGTTCGCCACGTCTGTGTTGGCTGCCTGTGTCGCGACGGGCGCGCAAGCCGGCGAAATCGAGACGGGCGGAAAGCAGTTGCTGACCCACGGCGTCAGCGCTCTGGAAGGCGGCGCGGGCGGAGGTCTGTCGACCTGGGCGGTGATCGCCGGCGACGAGACCGATCGCGGCATCGGCGGCGAGGTTCACGCGACCTATGTCGACGTCAAGGACTACAAGCTGCGCGCCTTCGGCGGGGCGGTGGGCTGGCACGACCGCATCGAGCTGTCGGCCACTCGCCAGGCGTTCGACACCGGCCCGACCGGCGTCGAGCTCGGCCTGGGCAAGGGCTTCACCTTCAAGCAGACGGTGCTGGGCGCCAAGGTCCGCGTGCTGGGCGATGCGGTCTACACCCAGGACAGCTGGGTTCCGCAGGTCAGTGTCGGGGCGCAGTACAAGGACAATAGTCAGGACGCCATGGTCCGCGCCGTCGGCGCCAAGGACGACAGCGGCGTCGACTGGTACGTGGCGGCGACCAAGCTGCTGCTCGACAGGTCGCTGGTGTTGAACGGCGCGGTGCGGATGACCAAGGCCAACCAGACCGGCCTGTTGGGTTTCGGCGCGGCCAAGGACGGCGGCTACAGGCCCCAGTTCGAGGGCTCGGCCGGCTATTTGCTGAGCCGGCGTCTGGTGGTCGGGGCTGAATACCGCACCAAGCCCAGCAACCTGGCCTTCGCCAAGGAGGACGACTGGATGGACCTGTTCGCCGCCTACGTCGTGAACAGGCATTTGTCGGTGACCGCCGCCTATGTCGATCTCGGCGACATCGCCACCTTCAAGAACCAGCGCGGGCTGTACCTGTCGCTGCAGGCCGGCTTCTAGGAGGAGCGACCATGAACACCGTCAAGACCTTCATCCTCGCCGGCTTCGCCGTCATCGCCCTGACTGGCTCGGCTCTCGCTCAAGAGAGCGCCGCGCCCGCTGGCGAGAAGCCGGTCGACGCCTACAAGCCGTCGAACGCCAACGCTGGCGCGACGCCGATCACCGATCCGTCGGTGCTGGCGGCGTTCCATGGCAAGGCGGGTGTCGACCGCATCGTCGAGACCTTCGTCGAGCGCAACTTCTCCGATCCCCGGACCAAGGACTTCTTCGCCGCCGCCGACAAGGTCCGAACCAAGCGGACCCTCAAGGAGCAGTTCTGCTACATCCTGGGCGGCGGCTGCGACTACACCGGCCGCGACATGCGCGCGTCCCACAAGGACCAGGGCGCGACCAACAAGGATTTCAACGCCGTGGTCGAAAACCTGCAGATGGCCATGGACAAGGAAGGCGTGCCCTTCGCCGCCCAGAACAGGCTGCTGGCCAAGCTGGCCCCGCAGCAGAAGGACATCGTCGAGCGGTAGGGCGCGGCGCTCTTGTAAACCCCGGCCATCGCGCGGATATGAAGCCCCCGAACCCGGAGGCCCGCCCGTGACCGCTACTCTCGACGACGCCCGCGCGGCGCTGGACCGCATCGCCGACCCGGTGAGCGGGCAGGGGCTGGTGGCCGCCGGCCTGGTGCAGGGGCTGGTGGTCCGCAACGGCCGCGCCGGCTTCATGCTGGAAGTCCCGGCCAGCCGGGCCGCCACCTATCCCGCCGTTCGCGAAGCCGCCGAAAAGGCCCTAGCCGCCTTGCCGGGGATCGATGTCGCCCAGGTCGTGCTGACCGCCCAGGCGGCCGAAGGCGCGACCCGGGTGCGCAAGGGGGCCAAGGTGTCGGAAGATCCGCAGGCCCGCATGGTCCCGCCGCCGGAGGCCGAGAAGCCCGCCCACGTCCGCCACGTGATCGCCGTGGCCTCGGGCAAGGGCGGGGTGGGCAAGTCCACGGTCTCCACGAACCTGGCCGTCGCCTTCGCCCGGATGGGCCTGCGCGTCGGCCTGCTGGACGCTGACATCTACGGCCCCTCGGCCCCCAAGATGATGGGCGTCGACGGCGACCCGCTGTTCGAGGAAAACAAGCTCCAGCCGCTGGAAGCCCATGGCGTCAAGCTGATGTCGATCGGCTTCATCGTCGACGAGGGCAAGGCGATGATCTGGCGCGGGCCGATGGCCTCGTCGGCCGTGCGACAGATGATCCACGACGTGGCCTGGGGTTCGGAGGCCGCGCCGCTGGACGTGCTGGTCGTCGACCTGCCGCCGGGCACCGGCGACGTCCAGCTGACCCTGGTCCAGAAGCTGCGCATCGACGGCGCGGTGCTGGTGACGACGCCGCAGGAGATCGCCCTGATCGACGCCCGCCGCGCCGCGGCGATGTTCGAGAAGACCGCCACCCCGATCCTGGGTCTGATCGAGAACATGGCCTTCTTCGCCGATCCCTCGACCGGCGCCCCGATCCCGATCTTCGGCGATGGCGGCGGCGTGGCCGAGGCCGAGCGCCTGAAGGCGCCGCTGCTGGGCCGCGTGCCGATCGAGATCGCCGTCCGGATCGGCGGCGACCAGGGTGTTCCGGTCGTGATCGGCGAGCCCAAGGGCGCGGCGGCGGCGGTGTTCGTCGCGGCGGCGAGGGCGCTGTGGGAGGCGATTAGCCACTAAATCTCTGTCTTCCCGGGCGAAGACCCGGGACCGCGGCGGGCTCCGAGCTTCCGGCGGCCCCGGCTCGGCGTGCTACGCACTTGGCCGGGATGACAGATTTCAATGAAAAGCCCGCCCGGATCGCTCCGGGCGGGCTTCTCGTTCAGCGATGCGCCAGCCCTAGAAGCTGAAGCGCGCGCCCGTCGCCAGCACGACGGCCGAGCCTTCCACGTCGCCGCGCAGGTTCACGGTCGAGCTGGTGGCGGTCACGTCGGTGCGATTGATCTTGGCCTTGTCGAACGCGATGTAGCTGATCGCGGCGTCCAGCTTCAGATTGTCGGTCGCGGCCCAGGTGGCGCCGACGGCGTACATCATGCGGTCGCCGTCCGGCACGCGGGCGGTGCGGCCGACGTCCGGCGTCGGGGTCGGGTCGTACTGGACGCCCGTGCGCAAGGTCAGGCGCGGCGTGGCCTGATAGTCGACGCCGACGGCGTAGGTGGTGACGTCCTTGTAGTTCTGGACGCTCTCGGTCGCGCTGGTCGCGAACTTGATGCGGATGGCGTCGAACTCGCCCCAGCCGACGCGGCTGACCGAGCCATTCAGCGTCAGCTTGTCGTTGACCGCCCAGCGGGCGCCCACATTGGCGATCCAGGGCAGGGTGATCTTGGCCTGGCCGTCGGTCGAGAAGTTGTTGGCGGCCGGGATCGGGGCCAGCAGGCCGCCGACGGTGACCGTGCCCTTCAGCTTCTGGTCGATCTTGCTGCGATAGCTGGCGCCGATCGTCAGGCTCTTGGACGGGTGCAGCTGGGCGCCGACCGTGTAGCCATAGGCCCAGCCGTCACCCTTCAGGGATTGCGTACCGTCCGGCTGCAGCGGCGAGATGTTCGGCAGAGCGTTGGTCAGCTCGGCGTCGGCGTACATGGCCGTGACGCCCACGCCCAGGTCGATCAGGTCATTGACCTTGTAGGCCACGACGCCGTCGACATTGACCGTGCGCAGCTGCGACTTCAGCGCGTCGTAGCGGGTCCAGCTGGCCTTGCTGTACTCGGTGGTGAAGTTGTACGGCGCGGCGACCGACAGGCCCAGCGACAGCTTGTCGTTGATCTTGAAGGCCGCGCCCAGGTTCGGCACGAGGCCATTGTTGATCGGCTTGGAGGCGCGGTTCTCGCCGCCGACCGGGGTGGTCAGGCCGGTCGGGGGGACCGGACGGGTGATGGTCGAACCGGTGTCGCTGACCTTCGAGTCGACCAGGATGGCGTTGAGGCCGAGATAGCCTTCGCTGCGCTCGATGCCGGCGATCGAGGCCGGGTTCCACCACAGGCTGCCGACGCCCTTGTCGGCGACTTCGCCGGAATAGGCGCGACCGGTGCCGCGCACCGACTGTTCCTGCAGGTAGAAGGCCGAAGCGGAGGCCTGGGAAGCGGCGGCGAGCGCCAGCAGAGCGACGCCGGCGGCGAGGCTGGTACGCGAGAGAGACATGATGACTTAGCGACCTTCTGGGGGAGGAGAAGTCCGCCGAGCGTCTTGAAGGCGCTCGAGGAGCGCCGCCTTTAACGCATCTGCTCAAAGAGCGTTGCTATAAATTGATAAGACGGTGAATTTTGTCAGTATGGATAAAGAAACGGGGGCGCGCGGCCCCCGTATCAATCGTTGTTATGTCAAAATTCGCTTGAATCCAGGTATTCGCGCGGCGGATATGCTTACGTAACGTCAACCGCCCGCCATCTTGCGAAAGAACTTCTGGCCCTGCTCGCCGCCGTTGAAATAGGCCTTCTGGCCGTCCTCGGCGGTGATCTTGTCCCAGTTGTCGCGGACCTCCTCGGCCGAGAGGCCGCCCTCGCCCAGATAGACACCCTCGGTCTCGTAGATGCGCGACAGGGCGAAGGCGCCGGCGCCGGCGGTCAGGATCGCGCCGGTCGGGGCCTCATCCGACGCCAGATAGACGACGCCGGGGGTGACATATTCCGGGGCCAGCTTGGCCAGCACTTCCGGCGGCATCAGGCCCTCGGTCATGCGGGTGGCCGCGACCGGGCTGATGGCGTTGATCTTCACGTCGTTCTTGGCGCCCTCGAGCTTCAGCGTGTTCATCAGACCCAGGATCGCCATCTTGGCCGCGCCATAGTTGGACTGGCCGAAGTTGCCGTACATGCCCGACGACGAGGTGGTCACGACGATGCGGCCGTAGTTCTGGGCCTTCATGACGTCCCAGACGGCCTTGATCGGCTTGAAGGTGCCCCAGACGTGGACCTGCATGACGGCCTCGAAGTCTTCGAGCGCCATCTTGGTCAGGGTGCGGTCGCGCAGGATGCCGGCGTTGGCGATCAGGATGTCGATGCGGCCCCACTGGTCCATGGCCTGCTGGACCATGTGAGCGACGCCGGCGTCGTCGGTGACCGACGAGCCGTTGGCGATGGCCTCGCCGCCGAAGGCCTTGATCTCCTCGACGACCTTTTGCGCCGCTTCGGACGAGCCGCCCGAGCCGTCGACGCTGCCGCCCAGGTCGTTGACCACCACCTTGGCGCCGCGCCGGGCCAGCTCTAGGGCGTGCTGCCGGCCAAGGCCGCCGCCGGCGCCCGTCACGATCGCCACCTTGCCGTCGAAGCGGATGTCCGCCATGCCCGTAGTCTCCCTCAAACGCGTGTTTGGTTCGCGCCGTTTGTGCGGCGCGAGGGCAGGGGCGTCAAGGGGAGCGATCCCCATGCGCGCTCGTCCTCACGCGGCTGGCCGCTGAAGGCATGGAAGGGAAGCGGAGCGCCCGGGCGACGCCCGGAGGTTTGGATAATGAGTACCGTTTCGACGAAGCCAGAGCGCTCCGCGTAGCCGTTATCCGGTGAGCCTTCGGCGCGCGGGGTTTTAACCCGCTTCCGAACGCGCCCCCGACGGGCGGGCCGGGGCGACGAACCCCGGTCCCGGAGCGCCTGGGCGATTTCAGCCCAGGCCTGCCGCGCTCGCCGAACCTTCGCCGCCAGGGCTTCGTCCCATGTTCCAGGGCGCCCGCCGCTGGATCCGCCACGAAGGCGTCCCCGAAGAGACCTCGACGAGCGCTTCCCGCTCGACCACCCCCGACAGCCGTCACGATCGCCGGCCGGACGTCCCTTCCAAGCCGTCAGGTGGAGTCAGTATCGGGGGGTTTTGAACGCGGATCATTCAGAGCCGCGTAAAATCGACAAGCGATTGATTTCGTGGCGTTCGAAGTCGCGAACGCCGGGGATACAGGGGCGTCAATCCCCGTGACCGCTCCCAGCTTCGCTATCCAAGCGAAAGCCGAGGAGAGCGGGCGTGGGTATGGCCGAGACGGGTGGAAAGGCGCTGATTGCGCCCCCTTACATCCAGAACGGCTTCCACTCCGCATTCTGGCTCGGTCGCTCAGAATACATGGTGTGGAGTTCGCTCAGGTCGTCGAACGGCTGGTCGTTGACGTGAGCGAAAGCAGCTTCCATCGCCTGATCCCGGCCGGCCGTCCAATCGGCGAACCGGAGCGGGACCATTACATCGGGCATGGTCCAGATTCGCTTGTCGTAGGGGTGGGAGTCGAACCAGGGCAGGGTCGACACGAATGCGCTGAACCCATCGCCCTGGAACGGCCTGGCGTCGCCCTCGTGATTGGGGGAGCCGCCGGTGGGTTCGCCCACGAACACGGCCCAGGTTTCCCGCTCGAGCCTGGAAGTCAGGTTCTGGGCGGCCGAGAAGGTGTGAGGTCCGATCAGGACATAGAGCCCGCCAGGCCGGTTGAAGCGGGACCGTTCGAGATGCTTTCTAAGGCCTTCCCCCAGGCGGTTGTCGCCGCCGTCATTGCGGCGCAGATCGAGTACGACCCGCTCGATCGCGGGATCCTCCATGGCCGCAAAGGCTTCTCGCACGAAGGCCAGGATCGAGGCCTTATTAGCGAACAAGCGGTCGAAGGCGATGACCAGGACACGGCCTTCCGCGTGGACGAAGTTGGGCGCGGGTCCCGGCCGCCAAACTTCGACCGGAAACGGCTTTCGGGGAAGCGGGACCAGCGCCTCGCGCGCGTTCAGGCGCGGTATCAGCACTGCCTTGACGAGCGAGCCGCCTATCTCAGCCTCGACGGTGACCGGCGCCGAGACGCCGGCGGGCGCGGCCAATCGCGCGCCGCGCAGGACCGCGGGTCTCAGGATCAAATCGGCGTCATGGTGAGCCCGGGTGGGGTTGTTCCCGGGCCACATGGCCGCGAAGGATCCCAGGACCTTCTCGATGGCCACCCCATCCACACGCGCGATCCGCGCACCAAGCAGGGGCTCGCCCTCTGCCTTGGCCGCTGTGACGTAGAGGCCGTCGAAAAAGGGGGTGGCGGCAATTGGAAGGGTGAGGTCAAAGCCGGGCGCCTTGATCATACTCGTTGGTCCCGCACGCCCATCCACGTACATCGTCGTATGGCCGTCGTGGAACCAAGCCAACCGCGCCATGAGGCCCATGAGATAGGCCTCGGAGGTCATGGCGTCCGCCTCGGCGGCGAGGCGATCCCAGCCGGACCGCCAAGCCGGGTCCGCTGCGGCGATCAAGCCACGCGGGTGGGTCGTTTCGGCGTACCTGCGCAGGCGCGCTGCTTCCGAGCGGCGGGGTTTGGCCACGGCCGCCGTTGCCGGCGCCGCCAAGCTTCCTGACGACAGGATGCAGAAGTCGCGTCGCGTCGGGACATATGATCGTGTCATGTTCGGATCCCCTGAATGCTAATGTGGCCTAGCGCACAAGCGGACCTCGAACGTCGCCTCAGGGTCGGAAGCGGACGCCGCCGCCCGCTCCCTTCCTAGCTCTGCTAAGCCTTCTTCTTCGTCATCCCACCAGCCACCGGCGGCGTCGGCTTATCCCGCTTCACGCCAGCCTTCTGGCCGGGCTTCATGAACTTGACCAGGACGCGCTGGCCGACCAGCAGCGGGGCGCCGTCGGCGCTGACCACCACCTCGACGACGCGTTCGTCGCTGCGCTGGCTGGGGTCGTCCGAGGCCAGCTTGCGGGCGCCGAACACGGCGGCGCGGCGCAGGACCTTGCCGACATAGGTCAGGTCCGGATTGCTCTCGGGCTGGATCTCGACCTCCTGGCCGATCCTCACGTTGGGAATGTCGGCCTCGACGATCTCGGCGCGAACGATGCGTTGGGTGTTCGGCTCGAGGTCGAACATGGCGGTCACGTTCAGCGTCGAAGCGCCAGCGCCTGGATTGGCCTGGCGGCGGGCGATGCGGCCGTTGGCCGGGGCGCGGATCACCGTCAGTTCCTCGTTGTACTTGGCCTGGGCGACCTGGGCGGAGGCGACGCCGATCGCGGCCTGTTGCGCGCCGATATTGGCCTGGGCCGAGGCGATCTGGTCGCGCGCGGCGTCCAGCTTCTGGGCGGCCACGTAGTTCGAGGCGGCCAGGCCTTGCAGGCGATTGTACTCGCGCTGGGCGGTGCGCAGCTGCACTTGATAGAGCTGCAGTTGGGCCTTGGCCGAGGCCAGGTTCGCCGCGGAGGTCTGGGCCGCGAGGCGGACATCGTCGTCCTCCTGCTTGGCCAGTGGCTGGCCCTGGGTGACGACATCGCCTTCCTGGACGAACACCTCGCGGATGATGCCCTGGCGGCGCGCGGCCACCTGGATCACGCCGCCCTCGACGTCGGCCTTGCCCTGGGCGATGGCCGCGTAGGGGGAGGGTTCCTCCTGGGCGGCGGCGGCTTCGAGCTTCTTCTTTTTCTCGGCGGCTTGGCCCTTCATGTAGAAGAAGCCGCCGCCGAGCAGCAGCACGACGACGAGGACGATGTAGAAGGCGGGTCGGCGCAGGAAGCCGGGCATCAGAGTTTCCCCCAGAAAATCAGTGGCTGAGCGGCGCGGGATTGGCGTCGGGCGTTCTCCGCACGTCGTCCAGGATCCGGCCGTCTTCGATGTGGATGACGCGGTCGGCATAGGCCTCGAGCCGCGGGTCGTGGGTCACGCAGATCACCGCCGCGCCGCGCTCGGTGGCGGCGGCGCGCAGCAGCTTGATCACCGTCTCGCCGCTCTTGCCGTCGAGGGCCGAGGTCGGTTCGTCGGCGAAGATCAGGTTCGGGTTCTTGGCCAGGGCGCGGGCGATGGCCACGCGCTGCTTCTCGCCGCCCGACAGTTCCGACGGGCGCTGGTTGACGCGAGGACCCAGGCCCACGGACTCCAGGGCCGCCTGGGCGCGGCGCGAGGCCTCGCCCGGACCGACGCTCTGATACTTCAGCACGGTCATCACCTGCTGCTTGGCCGTCAGGGCCGGGAACAGGTTGAAGCCCTGGAAGATGAAGCCGCAGTGGTCGAGGCGGAACCGATCGATCTTGCTCTTGGACAGCGACCAGAGGTCGTCCGCCTCCAAGGCCGAGACCAAGCCCTCGTCGGGCTTCAGCAGGCCGGAGAGGGCGGCGACCAGGGTCGACTTGCCCGAGCCCGAGGGGCCCATGACCATGGTCACGTCGCCGTGCTTGGCGTCGAAGTCCACGCCCTTGAGCACTTCGATGAAGGTGCGGCCGGTCTTGAAGCGCTTGACCAGGCCCTTGGCCGAGAGCGCGCTCTGGCCGCGTTTGTGGCTGTGATCGTTGCTCATCGCAGCAGGTCCGCGGGTTGGCTGTTCTTCAGGATGCCCAGCGACAGGAAGCCAGAGAGCATGGCGATGACCACCAGGAAGACGGCGACGACGATCACCAGGGTCGGCGGGAAGTACATCGGCACGCCGCCGGCGCTGGCCAGCAGGGTGACCAGCCAGGTGAGCAGGCCCGCGGCGAGAACGCCAACGATGCCGACCCAGAACGAAAGCTCCATGACGATGTTGCGCAGGTCGCCCATCGAGACGCCCAAGGCGCGCAAGCTGGCGAACTCCTTGATGTTGGCCATGATCGCGCCGCGCAGGGTCTGCCAGGTGATGGCCACGCCGATCAGCAGGCCCAGGAACGCCGAGAAGCCCAGCATGATGCCGATGATCTGGTCGTCCAGCATGGCGCCGGAATTGGCGTCGGCCAGCTCCTGGCGGGTCCAGGCGCGGAACTTGCCGTCGGCCTTCTTGTTCAGCTGGGCCGCGACGATCTCGGCGCGCGAGGGATCGCGGATCTCGACCATTAGCGGGCCGACGCGCTGGCCGGTGTCGGCCTCGCCCAGCATCCGCAGGGTGTCGCGCGACATGACCAGGGTCGGCTGGATGATGTTCGGATAGCCGTGGGTGACGACGGCGATGGTGATGGTCTTGCCGTTGTAGAGGGCGCGGTCGCCCTTCTTGACGCCCAGGCGCTTGAGGGCCGTTTCGTCGACCGCCACGGCGTACGGCCGGCGCAGGGCCTCGATCATCGACTGGGTGTAGTCGGTCGGCACGGTCACGTAGCCGGGGATCGCATCGATCACCGTCACGTTGACGAACTCGCTCTTGCGGGACGAACCGCCGCCTTTGCCCTTGCCGCCCTTCTTGGCGCGCGCCTCTTCCTTGGCCTGCTGCTCGGGGCTGAGGATGTTCTGGAAGCGACCGCCCGAGCCGTCCAGCGGCGCGACCTGGGTGACCTCGGGGTGGCTGTAGACCAGCGGGATCATCCGGCGCGGCAGGCCCGAAGGGCCGCCGAACAGCGCCTTGGCGCCGGGGCCCAGCACCATGACGTCGGCGCGCGCGCGATCGATCTGGGCGGTGAACCCCTTGCCGATGCCGACGAACATGCCGACCTGGGCCAGGACGAGGAGGCCGGAAAAAGCCAGGGCGACCACGGCCGCCATATAACGACGCCACTCATAGAGAAGAGTGGCCAAGGCCAACGACATTCGAAACCGTGCTCCCCCAAACCGACGGTTGCAGCAATGAACGGCGATCGTCGAAGGTCCAAGTTAAATCGGGGTAAGACGGATTTCCGTAGTGAAATATTCGCCATGGATGCGGAAGAAGGTTGGTCGAGCCCCATGGTCGAGGTTAAGCGACGTTTTCCGTGCAGCGATCCACAACGCCCATGACGCTCCTCCGCGCCGCCTCGGCCCTGATCCTCGCGCTGGCCGCGACGGCGTCGGCGCGGGCGGACGAGGGCATGTGGACCTTCGACAAGATCCCGGTGGACAAGATCCGGGCGGCGACGGGCGTGACCCTGGACCAGGCATGGCTCGACGCGGCCCAGGCCTCGACCGCGCGGCTCACCAACGGCTGCTCGGCCGCGTTGGTCAGCGGCCAGGGCCTGGCGCTGACCAACAGCCACTGCGTCTCCGAATGCGCCCAGGCGCTGTCGAGCGGGCATGACGACTACGTCCAGGACGGCTTCCTGACCGACGGCAAGGACGACGAGCGCAAGTGCGCCGGCGTCGCGGCCGAGGTGCTCCTGACCATTATCGACGTCACCGACCAGGTGCGGGCGGCGGCCCAGGGCAAGAGCGGCCGCGACTTCGTCCGGGCCCGCGAGGGCGCCATGGCCCTGGCCGAACTGGCGGCTTGCGGCCAGGATCAGGCGCTGCGCTGCCAGACGATCAGCTTCTTCCGGGGCGGCCAGTTCAAGGTCTACAAGTACCGGCGCTACAACGACGTGCGGCTGGTGTTCGCGCCCGAGACGGCCGCGGCGTCGTTCGGCGGCGATCCCGACAATTTCAACTTCCCGCGCTACGCGCTCGACGCGGCGTTCGTCCGGCTCTACGCCGACGACAAGCCGGCCGACACCCCGACCTTCCTGGCCTGGCGCGACAAGGCGCCGGTCGAGGGCGAGCCGACCTTCGTCGTCGGCAATCCCGGCGCCACCGAGCGCCAGCTGACCGTGGCCCAGCTGGAGACCCAGCGCGACCTCGTCCTGCCGGTCATCCAGTTGCAACGGGCCGAGCTGCGCGGCCGGCTGATCCAGTTCGGTCAGGAGAGCGGCGAGCACCGGCGGGCCGCCAGCCAGGCCCTGGCCTGGGTGCAGAACAGCTACAAGCTGGGCGTGGGCCGCCAGGCCATGTTGAACGACAACGCCTTCCTCGCCGCCAAGCAGGCCGAGGAGGCCGCTCTGCGCGCCAAGGTCGCCGCCGACCCCAAGCTGGAAGCCGAGGCCGGCAAGGCCTGGGACAAGATCGCCGAGGCTCAAGCCGCCGCCGCCGAAACCTTTCTGCCCCTACGGATGCTGGAGAGCGGGGCGGGCGGTGGTTCCGAGACCTACTACTACGCCCGCCTGCTGGTGCGCGCGGCCAAGGAGCGGACCAAGCCCAACGCCGAGCGCCTGCCGGAATATGTCGACACCCGCCTGCCGCTGATCGAGCGCAAGCTGGCCGACGCGCCGCCGGCCGACGCGGCCTTGGAGCGGATCTATCTCGAGCACTGGCTGCTGAAGACCCGCGAGGCCCTGACCGTCGACGATCCCCGGGTCGAGGCGCTACTGGGCCGCGAGAGCCCCGAGCGGGTCGCCGAGACGCTGGCCGGCAGCCAGCTGTCCGACCCCGACGTGCGCATGGCCCTGTGGAAGGGCGGCGAGGCGGCGATCGAGGCGTCCGACGATCCGCTGATCCAGTTCGTGCGCCGCGTCGATCCGCTGGCCCGCGCCGCCCGCGCGGCCTACGAGGCGGAGGTCGCCGGACCGGTCGACATCGCCGCCGAGAAGATCGCCCGGGCCCGCTTCGCCCTGCTGGGCGACAGCGTCTATCCCGACGCCACCTTCTCGCTGCGCCTGTCGTACGGCGAGGTCGCCGGCTGGAAGGCGCGGGGCGAGAAGATCCCAGCCACCACCACCTTCGCCGGGCTCTACGACCGGGCCACGGGCGCGGAGCCCTTCGCCGCCGCCCAGCGCTGGCTGGACGCCAAGGACCGGCTGAAGCTGATGACCGTCTTCGACTTCTCCAGCACCAACGACATCGTCGGCGGCAGCTCGGGCTCGCCCGTGATCGACGCCAAGGGCCGCCTGATCGGCGTGGCCTTCGACGGCAACATCCATTCGCTGGGCGGGATTTACGGCTACGACGCGGCGCGGAACCGGACCGTGTCGGTCTCGGCCGTCGCGATCAGCGAGGCGCTGGCGAAGGTTTATGACCGCAAGGCCCTGGTCGAGGAACTGAAGGGGGGCGGCGCCGAAGCCGGCCGCTGACCCGTCAGGTCGCTCGCGATCCCAGCCGGCATGACGGGTGGTAATAGGCTTCTGACTTAGGCGCCGGGCGCCGTCCTTAACCATTCCTTACGCAAGCCGCTTGCGCGGGATGCCAGACTTGGTGTCATTCTTCGCCCTTGGTCGGCGTCGCGGGGGCGTCGCCTCATCGTAAGGTCTTCGTCTTGATGTTCCGTCCCGAGAACGTGCAGGCCCTCGCGGGTCTGGCGCTCACTTTGGGCCTTTGCTGGCTCGTTTCCGAGAATCGCAAGCGATTCCCGTGGGTTCTGGCGATCGGCGCCATCATCGTCCAGGTCATGCTGGTGCTGGTGCTGTTCGGCCTGCCGCAAGCCCAGCAGATGCTGCGCGGCGTCAACAGCGCGGTCGAGGGCCTCGGCTCGTCGACTCAGGCCGGCACCGCCTTTGTGTTCGGCTTCCTGGCCGGCGGCGACCAGCCGTTCACGGTCAGCAATCCCGGCGCGGGCTTCATCTTCGCTTTCCGGGTCATGCCGGTGATCCTGGTGGTCTGCGCGCTGTCGGCGCTGCTGTGGCACTGGAAGATCCTGAAGTGGCTGGCCCAGGGCTTCGGCTTCGTGTTCCAGAAGACGCTGGGCCTGCGCGGCCCGCCGGCCCTGGCCACCGCCGCCACCATCTTCATGGGCCAGGTCGAAGGCCCGATCTTCATCCGCGCCTATCTCGACAAGCTGTCGCGCTCGGAACTCTTCATGCTGATCGCGGTCGGCATGGCCTGTGTCTCGGGCTCGACCATGGTCGCCTACGCCACGATCCTGCACGATGTGCTGCCCAACGCCGCCGCCCACGTGCTGACCGCCTCGATCATCTCGGCCCCGGCCGGGGTGCTGCTGGCCCGGATCATCGTGCCGTCGGATCCGATGGAGAAGGGCGGGGACCTGGATCTCGCCGCCGAGGACAAGACCTACGGCAGCGCGATCGACGCGGTGATGAAGGGCACCACCGACGGCCTGCAGATCGCGCTGAACGTCGGCGCGACCCTGATCGTCTTCGTGGCCTTGGCCACCATGGTCGACAAGATCCTGGGCGCCATGCCCATGGTCGGCGGCCAGCCGCTGAGCATTTCGCGCGGCCTGGGCGTGGTCTTCGCGCCGCTGGCCTGGTCGATGGGCATCCCCTGGAAGGAAGCCGGCACGGCCGGCGGACTGCTGGGCGTGAAGCTGATCCTGACCGAGTTCACCGCCTTCATTCAACTGTCCAAGGTCGGCGCGACCCTGCTGGACGAGCGCACCCGGATGATCATGACCTATGCGCTCTGCGGCTTCGCCAATATCGGCTCGGTCGGTATGAACGTGGCCGGCTTCTCGGTGCTGGTGCCCCAGCGCCGCCAGGAAGTGCTGGGCCTGGTCTGGAAGGCGATGATGGCCGGTTTCCTCGCCACCTGCCTGACCGGCTCGCTGGTCGGCCTGATGCCCCGGGCGCTGTTCGGGCTTTAAGCCCACACTTCCGTTCCGTCGCGGAATGAGATCATCCTCCCGGTCACAAGCCGGGAGGATTTCTTTTGAAACTCTACGACAGCCGCCGCGCGCCCAATCCTCGCCGGGTCCGCTGGTTCATGGCGGAGAAGAGGATCGAGGACGTCGAGATCGTCGACGTGTCGATCTTCGACGGCGATCACAAGACGGCCGTCTACCTGTCGAAGGCCGGCCTGCCGCACGTGCCGGCGCTGGAGATCGACGCCGAGACCACGATCACCGAGTCGGTCGCCATCTGCCGCTATCTCGAAAGCGTCTATCCCGAGCCCAACCTGTTCGGCCGCGACGCCAAGGAGATCGCCGTGATCGAGATGTGGATGCGGCGCGTCGAGATGATGGTCTCCACGCCGATGATGATGGCTGTGCGCCACAGCCATCCGGCTATGGCCGGCATCGAGACCCAGGTCCCGGAGGTCGCCCAGAACAATCTCGGCATGGCCGAGCGGGCGCTGAAGGTGCTGGATCGCCGACTGGCCGAGAGTCCGTTTATCGCCGCCGATCGCGTGACCATGGCCGATATCCTGGCCATCACCGCCATCGACTTCGCGCGGATGATCCGCTTCCGACCGCCCAAGGAGCTGGCGCACCTAGCCCGGTGGCGCGAGGAGATGATGGCTAGGCCGGCGGCGGCGGGGGGGATCTAGCGCGCCCGGATCTTCTTGATCACGCCCGAGAAGTTCAGCATCGGCCCGGTTCCGGTCGAGATCAGGCCGCGCACGAATAGCAGCGAACCGCCCGCCTTGATCACCTCGCCGGTCGAGGTGACCAGGTCGCCGGGGCGGGCGGGGCCGATGAACTCGCCGTTCAGGCTGACCGTCACGGCGCGGCTGTCGCCCAGCGCCTTCCAGCCGATCGCGAACAGCGAATAGTCGGCGAAGGTCATCATGCAGCCGCCGTGCATGAAGCCGCCGCCGTTCATGTGCTTGGTTTCGGCGCGGAAGGCGGCGGTCACCCGGCCGTCGGCGTCTTCCTGGAAGTAGAAGGGCCCCGACTGGTCCTCGAACGGGTCCATGCCGGCCCAGGTGCGCCAGCCGGCCCACTCGCCGGTCTCCACCAGCTTGGGGCCGCTCCAGATGTCGTTGCCGCCGTCCATGGCCGATCCCCCTTCTTGTTCTTGATCGTTGTCTTTGAAGATCAGCTAGAAGGCCGGAGGGGCTGGCGCAAGTCGTCGGTCTCGCCTCTGCTGACAATCCGTGGCAAGGGAGCGCGCATGACCACCCCGATCCAAGACACGATCCTGTCCCAGCTGGCGGCTCTGCCCGAGGGCAAGTCGATCGATCCGATGAATGTCGCCAAGGCGATCCAGCCCGAGCGCTGGCAGCAGATCCTTGGCCACGTGCGCACCAACGCCATCGAACTGGCCCGCGAGGGCAAGATCGTCGTCCTGCGCCACAACAAGCCAGTCAATCCCGAGAAGTTCCGCGGCGTCTACCGCCTGCGCCTGCGCATGGACGGCGATCCGACCAGCTTCGATGAAACGGCCGACGACGCCGAGGATTGATCGGCTACGCTTGGCGCCGGCGCTGGCGCGCCTAAATCCCGCCCATGCCGCTCGACGCCCTTCTCGCCGACATCGCCGCCTGCCGGGCCTGCGCGCCGTACCTGCCCCACACGCCCCGGCCGGTGACGCGGGTCCGGCAAGAGACGCGGATCCTGATCGCCGGCCAGGCCCCGGGCCGGATCGTCCATGAGACCGGCCTGCCGTTCAACGACCGCTCGGGCGACCGCCTGCGGCAGTGGATGGGGATCGACCGCGAGACCTTCTACGGCCGGCCCGAGATCGGCGTCGCGGCCATGGCCTTCTGCTTTCCCGGAACCAATCCCAAGGGCGGCGACTATCCGCCGCCGCCGCGCTGCGCGACCCTGTGGCGATCGCGGCTGCTCGCTGAGTTGCCGAACATCGAGCTGACCCTGCTGGTCGGCGGCTATGCTCAGAATTGGGCGCTGCCGGGACGGACGGGCCGGACCATGACCGACACCATCGCGGCTTGGCGCGATTTCGGGCCGAACGTCCTGCCGATGCCCCACCCGTCGTGGCGCAACACCGCCTGGCTGAAGCGAAATCCATGGTTCGAGGCCGAGGTCACGCCCTATCTTCGCCGGCGCGTCGCGGACATTCTGGACCGATGAATCGCCGCGCCCTGATCCTGACCGCCTCGGCCGCCGTGCTCGGCGCCTGCGCGCCTCTGAGGCAGAGACCGGATCTGGCGGCGCTGGGCTTTCGGGGGCCCAGGATCACGGACGACGCCTTCGTCAGCTTCGACGGCGCCAAGCTGGGGCTGATGCGCTGGCCGCCCTCCAGCGAGCCAGCCAAAGAACCGGATTGGGTCGTGGTCGGGCTGCACGGCATGAACGACTACGCCAACGCCTATCACCTGGCCGCCGACTGGTGGGCGGGACGGGGGATCGCCACCTACGCCCTCGATGTGCGGGGCTTTGGCCGCTCGCCCGAGCGCGGCGTCTGGGCGCCGACCGACCTGGTCCTCGAGGACGTCCGCCTCCTGGTCGAGGCGGTGCGCGAACGGCATCCCCGCGCCAAGGTCGCCCTGGCCGGGATCAGCATGGGCGGGGGACTGGCCATCAGCGCGATGGCCGCGCCGAACCCGCCGGCGGTCGACAAGCTGATGCTGTTCGCCCCAGCCGTCTGGGGCTGGTCGAACCAGCCGCTGCCCAATCGCATGAGCCTCTGGATCACCGCGCACACGACCGGGAGCTGGGTCGTCAAGCCGCCGGACTGGCTGGTCCGCAACGTCATGCCCAGCGACAACATCGACGAGCTGCGCCGCATGGGCCACGACCCGCTGATGATCTGGGGCGCGCGCTCGGACACGATCTACGGCCTGGTCGGCCTGATGGAGCGGGCCTGGAAGTCGCCGGGCGCCATCTCGGTCCCGACCGCCTGGTTCTACGGCGCCAACGATCACATCATCCCGCGCGAGCCGACGGTCGAGGCCGTGGGCCGGCTGAAGCCCGGGGCGAAGACCGCCTACTACGCCAAGGGGTACCACCTGCTGCTGGTCGACAGGCAGGCCGAGAAGGTCTGGGCCGACGCCGAGGCCTTCCTGCGCGACACGCCCGGACCCTGGCCGCCGTCGGGCGCGCCGGCCATCCCGGCGACGGTCGCGGCCATGACAGCGTTGGACCCGCGCAAAGCGCCAAAACGCAAGATGTCGCAAGGTCAGGGTTCGGGCTTGTGAGGCGCGGCGAGGGGGCGTACACCGCCGCCACATTCATCCCGGCTGAGGCGAGACCGACAGCATGACCTTGTTCGATTCCCCCGATTTCGAGGGACACGAAGGCGTCCACGCTTTCTTCGACGAAAAAACTGGTCTGAAGTCGATCATCGCGATCCATTCGACCGCTCGCGGCCCGGCCGCCGGCGGCTGCCGCATGTGGGACTATTCCAGCGCCGACGCGGCGCTGACCGACGCCCTGCGCCTGTCGCGCGGCATGTCGTACAAGAACGCCATGGCCGACCTCGACTTCGGCGGCGGCAAGGCCGTGATCATCGGCGACAGCCGCAGCCAGAAGACGCCGGCGCTGTTCGAGGCCTTCGGCCGCGCGGTCGACAGCCTCGGTGGTCGGTACTGGACGGCCGAGGACGTCGGCGTCTCGCCGTCGGACCTGGAAAGCACGCGCAAGACCACCCGCTTCGTCGCCGGCCTGGAGGGCCACGCGGCCGCTTCGGGCGACCCGTCGCCGGTCACCGCCGAGGGCGTGTTCCGCGGCGTGCGCCTGTGCGTCGAGCGGGCCCTGAAGCGCGACCTGAAGGGCGTCCACGTCGCCATCCAGGGCGTCGGCCACGTCGGCGCCTATCTGGCCGAGAAACTGCACGCCGCCGGCGCGGTTCTGACCATCGCCGACGTCAACCAGAACGCCCTCAACGCGGTGGCCGCCAAGACCGGCGCGACGATCGTGCCGACCGACGCCATCTTCGACGTCGAGGCCGATGTCTTCGCGCCTTGCGCGCTCGGGGGCGCGATCTCGGCCGCGACCCTGCCGCGCCTGAAGGTCAAGGTGATCGCCGGCGGCGCCAACAACCAACTGGCCGACGCCATGATCGGCCAGACCGTGTTCGATCGCGGCATCCTTTACGCCCCCGACTACGTCATCAACGGCGGCGGCATCATCAACGTGGCCGCCGAGATCCGCGCCCTGGAAGCCGGCGGCGCGTTCGACGGCGACTGGGTGTCGACCAAGCTGGACCGCCTGGCCCAGACCCTGGCCGAGGTGATCGACCAGTCGATCGCCGAGAAGCGTCCCGCCAACCTGGTCGCCGACGAGATCGCCCGGGCCCGCATCGCGACGGCGCGCGGCTAAAGGCGACTTCATGCGTTCTCCGTGGGCGCCGATCCCACGGAGACCGTCATGTCGCATGTCGATGACTTGAAACAGCAGATGGAAGAGGCTGTCGCCGCTCAGGACTTCGAGACAGCCAGCAGGTTGCGTGACCAGATCGGCGATATCCAGCACAGCGCGCTGGTGCGCAACGTCGAGGATCCGCCCCAGGCGTCCTACTTCCAGCGTCAGGTTCCGGGCCGGATGGGCTTGGGAACCGATCAGCCGACGCCCAAGGCGCCCGAAGGCTGGGTTCCGCCGTCCAAGCCGGATCCGATGACCGCTGGCCATTCCAGAGGCGGCCGCCGCCGGAAGGCTTAGGCTGCCCGGTTCCGACCGCTGATCGCCGAGCCGGCGTCCTTGTCCAGCGCCAGATAGACCGGCAGGGCCAGTAGGGTCATCACGCCGATCGCCACGAACGGCATGACGAACCGATCCGGCGTCAGCGCGCCGTCCGCGCCGCGCGCCCAGTGCAGCATCATGCCGCCGAAGCTGACCCCTAAGGCCAGGCCGACCTGTTGGGTCACAGCCGACAGGGTCGAGGCGGCCGCCGTCGAGCTTTCCGGCACGTCGGCATAGGCGATCGTGTTGGCGGCGATGAACTGGTTCGAGCGGCAGAACCCGCCCAGCGTCAGAACCGCCATCATCAGGGCCATCGGCGTCGCCGGGCCGAAGAAGCCGGGCGCGGCGGTGAATAGCGCCGTCAGGGTCACGAACACGGTCAGCGAGGTGCGGAAGCCGAAACGCCTCAGACCGGCGGCGGCGAACGGGCGAGCGACCAGCACGCCGACGCCGGTGGCCAGGGTGACGAAGCTGGCCTTCAGCGGGCTCCAGCCCAGGGCGACCTGCAGCAGCAGCGGCATCAGGAATGGGCTGGCCCCGATGCCGAGTCGCACCAGGGTCCCGCCCAGCAGGCTGGCGCGATAGGTGGGATAGCGCAGCAGGCCCAGATCCAGGATCGGGCGTCCCGTGCGCTTGGCGATCCGCAGATAGATGACGCCGCAGGCCGCGGACAGCGCCAGCAAGCCGATCTGAACCCAACGAGGCAGCAGGTTCACCCCCGACGTCTCGGCCACGACCACCAAGCCGCTGATCGCCAGGGCCGACAGGATGAAGCCCGGGGTGTCGAAACGGCCGAGGTCGCGGCGCGGCTGGCTCTTCGGCACGAAGCGCATCACCGCCGTCACACCCAGCAGGCCGACGGGCAGGTTGATGTAGAAGATCCACGGCCAGTCGGCGACACTGAGCACCAGGCCGGCGATCGGCGGACCGATCAGCGGGCCAATCAGGGCGGGCATGGTGAACCAGCCCATGGCGGCCAGAAGCCTGTCCTTGGGCGTGGCGCCGACCACGATCAGCCGCGCCACCGGCGTCATCATCGCGCCGCCCAAGCCCTGGACGATCCGCGAGGCCACCAGGCCTCCGAGGTCACGCGACAGGCCGCACAGGGCCGAACCCAACAGGAAGACGGTCATGGCCGACAGGAACAACCGCCGCGCGCCGAACCGCTCGGCCGCCCAGCCGCTGGCCGGGGTGAACACGGCCAAGGCCAGGATGTAGGAGGTCAGGGCCAGCTTCAGGTGGATCGGGTCGACCGCGAAGGCCCGCGACAAGGTGGGCAGGGCGGTCGACAGGGCCGTGGAGTCGATGAACTCCATCAGGAGCGCGCTGGCCACGGCGATCGAGACGAGACGGGTCGAGAACGGGGCGGGCGCGGACGCTGAGGGCTGATCGGACACGAGCGGGCTTTACGCCCAAGGGCGGCAAGGGTCCAGACGCGCGCCGGTCACATCCTTTCAAGACCGAAACACCCGACCGCGGCGAAGCTGGCGGCATGAACCGACGCCAGCTTTTCCTGTCCGCCGCCGCCCTGATGGGGGTTTCCGCCACGCCGGCCCTCGCCGCGCCGATCCGCACCCAGTGGAAGGTCGGCCTGTCCGAGGGCTTCGACGCCCTGTGCTTCCTGTGGCCGCCGCCGAAGGCGTAGAGCCTACTTGCCGCGCATCGAGACGGTGACGCCGACGACCGTGTCCTTGTCGGAATAGTCGATCGAATTGAGCTTGCGGCGCGTGGCCGACAGCGAAACCTGGTTGTTGCCCTTCCGATAGCCGATCCCGATCTGGCGGCTGCCGAAACGGGCCAGCTTCTCCTCGCTGTAGCCGGCGTTGCGCCAGCTGCCCAGGCTGTCGCGGATCAGGTTCAGGCCATAGGCCTTGCCCGAGCTGGCGGCGAACAGCATCCACCGGCCGCGACGCAGGTCCTCGACCGAAACCCGGGTCTTGGACATGAGATTCGAGGCGCTCAAGGTCAAGCGCTTCACCGCGCTGGACTGCAGGCCCATCGGCGTGAAGGCCAGCGGCTGGTCGTTGACCTCGACTTTCAGCACCTTGCCGTAGGGACGGATCTCGTGGACCCGGGTCAGGCCCAGCACTGGCCCGCGATGCTGAGCGGGCGCTTCGGCCAACAGGCGCGCGACCGGGCGCGACGGCTCGGCCGTGGCGGGAACGGCGATCGCGACGGTCTGGATAGCGGGCGCCGGAGCCGCGCCGGCCAGACCCGTCTCCGCCGGACCGCCGGCGAGCGCCACCGTGGCGGCGGCCGGAGCGGCGTAGGGCTGCGCCGCGGCCGCGCGAGACCGCTCGCCGCCATACTTGGCCGTGGCGATCGGTGCGTCGGGATCGTCGACGGGAAGCGTCGCGGACGCCGCGTCGGGGCCGCCGGCCAGGGTCAGGGTCTGGTTGAATTCCTCGGGGGCGTGAGTCGACAGGGCGGTCGCGGCGCCTACCACCGCGAGACCAGCCGTCGCCAACAGACATCCGAGCGCGACGCGTCGCATGCTCGTTCAGCTCCCCATTCCCCTGGCGTCAAGGTTAATGGCGCCTTACGCGCCTGTATAGGCGCCTCGCGTGACAGGCGTCAGCGAGCGGGGCATCGGTCGGCGTCTAGGCGCCTCAGTGGCCCGGCTTGGGTTCGAAGGCCCGTTTTTCCTTCACTTTTAAACAGGCCTCGTCGGGCTTCTGACCATGCTGGGCCTTTGGCTCCGACTTCGGAAAGTTCAAATTGGTCATCGGGTTCTGGTTCTGGAAGCCGCTGGTCATGGGCTTTTCCTCCCGCACGCTCCTGAAACTATCACGCCGCCCGGTCGATTTCGTCGATCAAACGCACATCTACGGAGACGTGAAGACGCGACGATCCGGGGTCGCCGATGATCGCGCCCGACACAGGTAACGCCTGGGCCGGCGTTCGGGTGGCGGCGACGCGGATCAGGTCCGGCGACTCGACCAAGCCGTTGGTGGGGTCGAACTCCAGCCAGCCCAGGTCGGGCAGGAACACCTCGCACCAAGCGTGGGTGGCGCCCGCGCCGCGGATGTGAGCGCCAGGGGAATGGATATAGCCGGTGGCGAACAGGGCCGCGTAGCCGAGGCGACGCAAGCCCTCGACCATCAGCCAGGCCAGGTCGCGACAGGCGCCGGTGCGCTTCTGCAAGGTCTCGACCGGCGTCTGCACGCCTTCCTCGGTGCGGGTGCAGTATTGGAATTGCTGATGGATCAGCTCATTGACCCGCAGCAGGAAGGCCAGGGCCGGTTCGTCGCGATGGCCGTGCAGGCCGCGCAGCCAACGCAGCAGCACCGCGTCTGGGTCATCGGTGACCGGCGCGATGAACGGCTCGAGCGTCGCGCGATCCTCGCGGGAATAGACGATCGGCGTCAGGGTGTCGGGGTTCTCGATCCGTTGCGGCGCCAGAGGGGCGGGGTAGCGGTCGATGACCAGTTCGCTAGCCACCCGCATGGCGTCGGCCTTACCGTCGGGCTGGAAGATGCAGACACAGTTGCCGTTGGCGTCATAGCTCCAGCGGGTGCCGCCGGGCGGGAACAGCCGCAGCGAGGCCTCGACGATGCGCAGGGCGTGGCTGTCGCGCGGGCGGATCATCAGCCGTTGCGGCCCGAACCGCACCGGCTTCTCGTAATAGTACCGCGTCTCGTGAAGGATGCGCAGCCGTCCCATGCCCGAGCGACAACGCGCCGGCATGGCTCAGGTTCCAGGACCTCCCGCCACCCTGGCGAGGGTCAGGCCAGGAAGCCCGCTTCGGCGAAGGCCAGCATGCGGTTCAGCAGGGCGACGACGTCGGCCTCGCTGGTCTGGCCTTCCGACAGCACGTTCAGGCGGTCGAACTCGGCGAAGCGGTTGTTGTGCAGCATGCCCAGGGTGAAGTGCAGGCGCCAGTACACCTCCTCCGGCGACAGGTCTGGGCGGGCGCGCAGCAGGGCGTCAGAGAAGCGGCGCAGGTGCGAGACGTCGGTCTTCAGCACGGCGCGGATCTCGTCGGTGCCTTCGCTGCGGGCGCGGATCAAGAACTGCAGCGAGATGCGGCGCTCGTGGTCCGGGGCCAGCCAGCGCAGGGGCGGAGTCAGCAGGGCGGCCAGGATCTCGCGCAGCGGCGGCGCGCCGCCGTTCCGATCGTTGGCCTCGTGCAGCATCTTGGCGCGCTCGCGATTGAGCTCGGCCGTGCGGCGACGGAAGATCTCGAACAGCAACGCGTCCTTCGAGCCGAAGTGGTAGTTCACCGAGGCCAGGTTCACGCCGGCGGCGGCGGTGATGTCGCGCACCGACACGTTCTGGAAGCCATGCAGCGCGAACAGGCGCTCGGCGGCGACGAAGACCAGGTTCTTGGTGGCGGCTTCGGTCTCGGCGGCCTCGATCTCATGTGAAACGGCGGCGTCGGTGGTCGGACTCACTACATATTCCCCTTTACCCGTAGGGAAGTCTTACGGGCGTTCGAATTTGGCGCAAGCGTCAAGTATCGCCCATGGTAGCGCGTAACAGCGTTCGCGTTTAGGTTTCCGCCGCGAAATGGGCGGGAGCGAGCAATGATCGGCATGCTGACGGCCTTGATGTCGCTGAGCGGGCAGGCGGCAGCTCCGACCGCGACCGATCCGACCGCATCGTCCAAGGTCGACTCCGTGACCATCACCGCGCCCGGCCAAAAATCCGCGCCGCCGCCCAAGTGGTCGACTCGGATCGAAGGGATCGGCTGGCCGTATCTGGGCGTTGGCCAGGACAAGAGCATCATCACCTTCGCCAAAACGGGCAAGACGCCGGTCGGGCAGCCCTGGCAGCGTGTCTGGGTGCGTCACGAGTTCCGCGCGCCGCGGAGCGAGGCGGGCCTGACTTATCGTTCCGAGCGCATGGCGCAGGATGTGGATTGCACCGCTCGAGCCTTCCGCAGCTTGGCGGTCTATCGCTATCCCGAGAACAATCTGAAGGGCGCCGAGACGGCCTATGCCTTCGAGGATCGCCAGTGGACCCAGCCCGAGCCCGGCGCCTTCGAAGAGAGCGTGGTCGAAGCGGCCTGCATGAAACCGCTGGCCGGTTAGCGACGGGCTGTCTGGCGCTGCTGGACCTTAGTATCCACCGCCAAGTTCCACAGATAGACCTGCCGGGCCTTGGAGGCCGCCGACAGCGAGCGCAGTTCCTTGACCTGATCCTTGGTCAGGCGGAAGCGGCGATAGCCCCGCTCGCCCAGGCACTTGGCCAGTGGCTCTTGCAGCTGGCTCGAAACTTCGCGCCAGGGGCGGGTCATGCGCTGCGGATTGGGCGCGGCCGCGTCGACCATCTCGCGCATCGGCATGTCGACGTCCTTCTCGGCGCCTGGCATCGCGATGTTGGTCGAGAAGATGAGGTCGACCTCCGGATACTCGACCGGCGCGTCCTGGCCCACGCGATACGCACACTCGACCGCGTCGGTGCGGTATTGCAGGAACGAGACGCCGGCCTGTCCCCAGCTTTCGTCGTCCCGCTGCCGCTCGGCCCAGGCCGGCCGGGCCAGCAGCGTCACGGTCAAGGCTAGCAGGATCGGGCGAAGCATCGACGCTCTCTGGCGGTTCACGCCTAGAGATAGCGGTAACGCGGTTCGCCGGAAAGCCTCAGCCGGGAATGGCGGCCAGGCGCTCGACGGGACGGCCCATGCGGCCGCGCCGCAGTTGGCGCAACAGGGGCCGGGCCACGGCAACGCCCAGGATCAGCGGGGCTAGGAGCAAGGCCAGCGCCTTACGCTGCGGACTGTCGGCGCGTTTGAGGAAGTAGCGCACCAGGCCCTTGCCCTTGTGCCATTCGATGATCAGCGGGTTCTCGCGGCTGGTCGAGCCGACATGGACGATGCGGGCGTTGGGCTGGAACAGCACGCTGCCCCCCTGCCGGCGGGCGCGCCAACACAGGTCGATGTCCTCGACGTGCAGGAAATAGCCCTCGTCGAAGCCGCCCAGGGCATGGAAGTCGGACGCCGACATGTAGAAGCAGGCGCCCGAGATCGTAGGGGTGTCCACCGGGTGGGCAGGGGGGGGCTCGCCCTCCCGGTGGATCTCGAAGCGGCGCAGCGGGGGCAGAATGGCGCTAAGCTTCGAGAGGGTGAGCAGGGTGGTGACGGGCGTGATCTCGCCGCGCCGCGCGCCCCGCTGTTCGGTGCCGTCCGTATTGAACACCCGACCCCCGATGATGCAGGGCGAGGGGCGGTCGCGGGCCGCGTCGGCGAGGGCCGCGACCGCGCCGGGAGTCAAGAAGGCGTCGGGATTGAGAAAGACCAGCGCCTCGCCCTTGGCCGCCGCCGCGCCCAGGTTGGCGGCGCGGGCAAAGCCGATATTGCCCAGGCCCTGCAGCAAGCGCACGCGCGGCTCGCGTCGAGCCAGCTCGCGCAGCCAGGCGGCGTCGGCCAGGGACGAGCCGTTGTCGACGATGATGAATTCCTCGACCCGGGGCTCGGCCAGGGCATGGCGCACGCTCTCCATCAGAGCCGGGCCCGTCATGTAGACCACCATCACCAGCGACAGGCGCGGGGCTACCGCGAGCGCGGCGGCGCGAGAGTGGGCGGGGTCGATCGAGACGTACATGCTATCGCTTCGTTCAAAATAGTTGCGTTAAAACTGTATGTGCGTCGATGATGATCCGCAAGATCAATCGATCGGTCGACAACGGATTGTTGCGTTTTTACGCAATGTGTAACAACTAGGGGAGCGCCCGCCTGTGGGCGGGGAAGCGGCTTTGCGATGTCACGAACGGCGATGAACCCCGCCAAGGCGGCGTTGACCAAGACCCTCCGTCGCGAGGCGGGGCGTTGGCTGAAGTCCGCGCGCGAGTCGGCGGGCCTTACCCAGGCCGAATTGGCCGAGAAGACGGGCCTGCGTTACTACACCTTCGTTTCCCAGGTCGAGAACGGCCTGGGCCGCGTGCCGATCGAGGCCCAGGCGGTCTGGGCCGAGAGCCTGGGGCTTGATCCGGGCCAGTTCGCGCGCACATTGCTGCGCTATTACGAGCCCGAACTGCATCGCCTGCTGTTCGACGGCGCCGCTGACGAGGCCGATCCGGCTCTCGCCGAGCGGGCGGCTCAAGCCTGACGAGTCGCAGATGGGTGAGATCCTAGCCTTCAGCCCCAGGCCTCCGGCCAGTGACTGGTCCGCCAACGAGCGCGGCCTGCTGATGCTGCTCACCCAGCAGCTGGAGTCCAGCTATGGCGAGGTCGACGGCGTGTTCGGCCAGACCGATTCAGGCGACCCCTGGTACGTGGTCACCGACAGCAACCAGGAGGTGCTGGTCCATATCGCCCGTATCGACGGCCAGTTCGTGGTGCACGACGCGGCGATCGACATGTTCCACCAGGTCGGCAGCCTGTGGAGCGCGCTGCGCCAGGTTCTGGCCTCGGGTGTCGAGGATCAGGGCGGGGTCGTGGTGGCCTTCAACCCGTCCAGTCGCGAAGCCCAGTCCTTCCTGTCGCTGGTCATCGCCGTGGGCCTTTATCTGGAGCTTCGCGGCATTGATTTGGGTGAGGCGGGCCGCCTGAACTTCGAAAATCTGCCTCGCGCCGACGACCCAGCCATCGACAGCGTGGCGTCCAAGCTGATCGCCGCGCTGAACCTCGAGGCCGACCGCGTCCAGAGCCACGCCGGACTTCCGGCCGTCGTGGCCGCCGCCCCGACCAGCGATACGCCGATCAAGCCGGAAAGCGGCAAGGCCGTGGTCGTCGAGATCCCGGCGGAGGGGCAACCCGGCATCGCCGTCCCGAAAATCATCCATCTGAGCCAGGCCGAGGCGCCCGTATCCGCGAGCCAGGGCGCGACGGAAGGTCTTCCCGACCAACCGGCCAAGCCCGGCGCGGACGACAACGGCTTCGCCGGAGGCAAGTATGTGATGAACGGAACCGCCGGCGACGATGTCCTGAAGGGCGGCGTCGGCGCGGATACAATCCACGGCGGCGCTGGCGACGACTATATCGACGGCGGCGGCGTGGGGGGCGGAAACCTCGCCGCAGCCGGGTCGGGCCTGGCTGGAAGCGGCGGCGGGATCGATCGCCTGGACGGCGGCGCGGGCAACGATCATATCGTCATGAACGCGCGCGTGGTGGCCAGCGGCGGCCCGGGCGCGGACACCTTCCTGCTCTCGGCCACGCCACCGACCGAAAAGCTCGAGGCGCTGCTGGGCGTGGTGCTCGACTTTTCGGCCGCCAAGGGTGACCACCTGGCGGTGCTGGGCAAGGGGCAGATGACGGTGGTCAGCACCGCGTCGGTCAATGACGTGCTTGCCGTCCAGAGCACGACCTTGGGCGAAGCCGTCGCCCCACAGGTCACGGACGTGACCCATACCATCGCCGGCGCCCGCGTCGGCTTCGACATCAACGGCGACGGGCGCGAGGATGTTTTCATCCTGCTAGGCGGCGCCACCGCGACGACGTTCCGGGTGGGGACGACGATCGCCAACGACCACGGCGCGGCCGCCGCCTCGCCGGACGTGCCGCTGATCGGACAGTCATCGACCGACCTGGGCCACTTCGTCGATCCCACGACGCCGGCGCGCTGAGCCGTTAGCCGCGCACCAACTCTCGCATCGCCTTGTCCAGGCCCTCGATGGTCAGCGGATACATGCGGTCGCCGAGGATCTGCTTCATCACGCCGATCGACTGGGTGTAGTCCCAGTGCCGCTCGGGTGTCGGATTCAGCCAGATGCAGCTCTGGTAGATGTCGGTGACCCGCTGCATCCAGGTCGCGCCGGGCTCTTCGTTCCAATGCTCGACGCTGCCGCCCGGATAGGTGATCTCGTACGGGCTCATGGTCGCGTCGCCGACGAAGATCACCTTGTAGTCGGCCGGGAACTTGTGGAGCACGTCGAAGGTCGGGATCTTCTCGGTCTGCCGCCGCCGATTGTCCTTCCACACCGTCTCGTAGAGGCAGTTGTGGAAGTAGTAGAATTCCAGGTTCTTGAACTCGGTCTTGGCGGCGCTGAACAGCTCCTCGCAGAGCTTGATGTGGCCGTCCATCGAGCCGCCAATGTCGAAAAAGATCAGCACCTTGATGGCGTTGCGGCGCTCGGGGCGCAGCTGGATGTCGAGATAGCCCTTCTCGGCCGTGCCCTTGATGGTGCCTGGCAGGTCCAGCTCCTCGGCCGCGCCGGTGCGGGCGAACTTGCGCAGGCGGCGTAGGGCGACCTTGATGTTGCGGGTGCCCAGCTCGACCGAGTCGTCGAGGTTCTTGTACTCGCGCTTGTCCCAGACCTTCACCGCGCGGCCGTGGCGGCTCTTGTCCTGGCCGATCCGCACGCCTTCGGGATTGTAGCCGTTGTTGCCGAACGGCGAAGTCCCGCCCGAACCGATCATCTTGTTGCCGCCCTCGTGGCGCTTCTTCTGCTCGCGCAAGCGCTCCTGCAGGGTCTCCATCAGCTTCTCGAAGCCGCCCAGGGCCTCGATCTGAGCCTTTTCCTCGTCGGTCAGGAACCGTTCGGTCAGGGCCTTCAGCCACTCTTCCGGGATGTCGGCGGCCAGACCCTCGTTGACCGTCTCCAGGCCCTTGAAAACGTGGCCGAACACGCGGTCGAACTTGTCGAGGTTCTTCTCGTCCTTCACCAGGCTGGCGCGCGACAGGAAATAGAAGTCCTCGACCGAGCGATCGATGACGTCCTTGTCCAGGGCCTCCATCAGCAGCAGGTATTCGCGCAAGGACACCGGCACCTTGGCTTGGCGGAGCTCGGAGAAGAAGCGAAGGAACATCGGCGCGGCTTTCGAACGATCGTTCGAGAGAATGGAGGGTTCTCAAACGGGACGCAATGGCGCCGGATCACCCCCGCCGCAGGATGAACTCCAGGTCCCGCGTCTCGCCGACCTTGAAGTGGTATTCGCCGACCTTCGTAAAGCCCATGCGGCCGTACAGCTTCTGAGCGCCGAAGTTTTCCGAGAAGACGCCGATCCAGATCCGTCGCGGGCCCAGCCAGTCCAGCGCGGTGGTCAGCAGCGCCGAGCCGCGACCGCCGCCTTGATGGCTCTTAAGCACGTAGATCCGCTTCAGTTCGCCGTCGCCCGGCGCGACGTCGTCGTGCGGCAGCGCGCAGGGACCGGCCAGGGCGTAGCCAATGGCCTCGCCGTCCTCGTCCTCCAGCAGCCAGGTCGCCTTGTCGGGGTGGGCCAGGTCGTTGTGGGTGCGCTCCAGGCCATAGGCCTCGGCCAGGAACGTCTCGAGATCCTCGGGCGGATAGAGATGGCCGAAGGTCTCGGTGAAGGTGCGGGCCCCGAGGCTGGACACAGTGTCGGCGTCGGCGGGCGTGGCCCTCCGAAGCGAAAGGGGGCGGATGGTCGGAGCGGCGTTCACGGTTTAAGAGTCTCCCCATGGCTGTCGCGCTGTACACCCATTTGGACATGCTCGACCACCGGCCCGGCGACGGGCACGTGGAGAGCCCCGAACGGCTGCGGGCCGTGATCGACGCCCTGAACGACGACCCCAATCTCGAGCTCGAACCGGCCGAGGCGCCGATGGTCGATATCGAGGATCTGCTGCGGGTGCATCCCAAGGCTTTCGTCGAGGCCGTGCTGGCTTCCGAGCCTAAAACCGGCCGGCTAGCGCTGGACCCCGACACCGTGCTCTCGACCGGCAGCCTGGCCGCGGCGCGGCGCGCGGCCGGGGCCGGCGTGGCCGCGGCGCGGGCCCTGGCGCGAGGCGAGGCGGAGCGGGCCTTCTGCGCCGTGCGCCCGCCGGGTCACCACGCCGAGCCCGGAACGGCCATGGGCTTCTGCGTCTTCTCCAACGTCGCCGTGGCGGCGCGCGCGGCCCAGGCGGCGGGGTTGAGGCGGGTGGCGATCGTCGATTTCGACGTCCATCACGGCAACGGCACCCAGGCGGTGTTCGAGAACGACCCGACCGTATTCTTCGCCTCGATCCACCAGTCGCCGCTCTATCCCGGCACCGGCGATCCGTCCGAGACCGGCCTGGGCAATATCGCCAACGCCACCGTCGCGCCGCATGCGCCTCGCGAGGTCTGGCGCGCGCGATTCGAGGGGCTGATGGACAAGGTCGACGCCTTCGCGCCCGAGCTGCTGATCGTCTCGGCCGGCTTCGACGCTCACGTCCGCGATCCCCTGTCGGCGCAGAGCCTGACCGAGGACGACTTCGCCTGGGCGACTCGCGCGATCGTCTCGGTCGCGAACGCTCGGGCCAAGGGCCGGGTTGTGTCCTCGCTCGAGGGCGGTTACGACCTCCAGGCGCTGGGGCGGTCCGCCGCCGCGCATGTACGCGCTCTTCAGGAGGGGTGAGGGGACGGGACGGCCCGCTGGCCGACCGGCTTCTCCACAACATGGCCGACGTCACCATCGCCGACCAAGCGTCCCCGCCCGCGAAGCCGGGCGTCATCACCCTGGCTCGCCACGGCGAACCCGCCTTGTCGCGCAAGGTCCGCCTCAACGCGCCCGAATACGGCGAATGGTGGGGGCGCTACGAGCTGGGCGGCCTGAAGGAAGGCCAGACCCCGCCGGACCCGCTGATCCAGATCGCCCGCGAGGCCGACGTGATCATCGCCTCGACCCGCCGGCGCTCGATCGAGACGGCTCAGGCGGTGGTCGGCGGCCGGGCCTTCGCGACCGACCCGACCTTCATCGAAGCCCCGCTGCCGCCGCCGCCCTGGCCCCTGTGGCTGCGGATGTCGCCCAAACGTTTAGGTTTCTTCGCCCGCTTCTGGTGGTGGTTCTTCAACAATCACGGCGGCCAGGAAACCCGCAAACAGGCCGAGGCCCGCGCAGCTCAGGCCGCCGAGCTGCTGATCGAGCTGTCGGACGCCGGCCAGGACGTGCTGGTGGTGGCCCACGGCTTCTTTAACTGGATGATCGCCGACGCCCTGAAGGCGCGTGGACTGACGAAGCTGGTTGACGAAGGCCACGCCTACTGGAGCATCAAGCGCTTCCGTCGCGCCTGATCCGCCAAACCCTCTTCCCTTAACCACGCCTAGGCTCTAGGCCGTTGCCCGCGTCGGTCTAGGCCACTAGGCTGGCGCTGTTCACCTGAGAGTTGAAATGACCGACGCCTCCAGCCCCCCCGCTGACATCTCCGCCCTCAGCTTCGAGGAAGCGCTGGCGCAGCTGGAGCGGATCGTGGCCGAGCTGGAGTCGGGCCAGGCGCCGCTCGAACGGTCGATCGACATCTATGAACGCGGCGCGGCCCTGAAGGCTCACTGCGAGAAGAAGCTGGAGGCCGCGCGCCTGAAGGTCGAAAAGATCGTCCTGGGGCAGGGCGGGACCGTCGCCGCCGAAGCGGCCGAGTTCAACTGATGCCTGGCCCACGTCCGGCGACCGAGGGGAGACGCCCTTGACCGATCTTGCCCGGCGCATTGTCCAGGCCGCCGACATCGTCACCGTGGCGCTCGACGAGCTGCTGCCGCGCGCCGATGGTCCGGAAAGCCGCCTGACCGAAGCCATGCGTTACGCCGCGCTCGGTCCCGGCAAGCGCCTGCGGCCGTTCTTCGCCCTCGAGACGGGCAAGATGTTCGATCTGCCCGAGCGGCCGGTGCTGCGCGCGGCCTGCGCGCTGGAGTGCATCCACGCCTACAGTCTGGTCCACGACGACCTGCCGGCCATGGACGACGACAATGTCCGCCGGGGCCGTCCGACCGTGCACAAGCAGTATGACGAGGCCACCGCCATCCTCGCGGGCGACGCGCTGCAGACGGCGGCCTTCGAGATCATGGCCCACCCCGACACTCACGACGACGGCCATGTCCGTTCGGAGCTGGTGCGCAAGCTGGCCATCGCCTCGGGCGCTCGCGGCATGGTCGGCGGCCAGATGATCGACATCCTGGGCGTTCGCGACGACCTGGGGGCGGTGGCGCGGATGCAGCGCCTGAAGACCGGCGCCCTGATCGCCTTCGCCTTCGAGATCCCGCTGATCATCGCCCGCGCCAAGGAAAGCGAACGCGCCGCTTTGATGGCCTTCGCCCAGGACCTGGGCCTGGCCTATCAGATCGTCGACGACATCCTGGACGCCGAGGGCGACGAAAAGACCCTGGGCAAGGCCGCCGGCGGCAAGGACGCCGCCAAGGGCAAGGCCAACTACGTCACCCTGCTGGGGCTGGACGCGGCGAAAGAGCGCGTGGCGCTTCTCGCCGACCAGACCCGCTCCCATCTCGAAATCTTTGGCGAACGGGCCGAACATCTGCGCGAAAGCGTTGATTTCGTGCTGGACCGCCGCAACTGACCGCGCTTTTGTCAAACATGTCATCCAAAACGCCGCTGCTCGACACCATCGCCTCGCCAGCCGACACGCGAGATTTTTCCCTCGCCGAGCTGAAACAACTGGCCGCCGAGGTCCGCGCCGAGACGATCGACGCGGTGTCGGTGACGGGCGGACACCTCGGCGCGGGCCTGGGCGTGGTCGAGCTGACCGTGGCCCTGCACCACGTGTTCGAGACGCCCAAGGACATCGTCATCTGGGACGTCGGCCACCAGGCCTATCCGCACAAGATCCTCACCGGCCGCCGCGACCGTATCCGCACCCTGCGCCAGGGCGGCGGGCTGTCGGGTTTCACCAAGCGGGCCGAGAGCGAATACGACCCGTTCGGCGCGGCCCACGCGGCGACCTCGATCTCGGCCGCCCTGGGCTTCTGCGCCGCGCGCGACGCCCGTCTCGCAAGGGGGGAGGGCGAGGACAACAGCGTCATCGCCGTGATCGGCGACGGCTCGCTTGGCGCGGGCATGGCCTATGAGGCGATGAACGCGGCCACCGACGCCACCAAGCGCCTGATCGTCATCCTCAACGACAACGACATGTCGATCGCCCCGCCGGTGGGCGGCATGAGCGCCTATCTGGCCAACCTGGTCTCGGGCGGCGCCTATCGCTCGGTGCGCAAGCTGGGCAAGACGGTGGTCGAAAAGCTGCCGACCCCGATGCGTGAAGCCGCCCGCAAGGCGGAAGAATATGCCCGGGGCATGGTCACCGGCGGCACCTTCTTCGAAGAGCTGGGCTTCCACTATGTCGGCCCGATCGACGGCCACGACATGGACGCCCTGGTCAGCGTGCTGAAGAACGCCAAGGCCTTCGGCGACAAGCCGGTGCTGGTCCACTGCGTCACCCAGAAGGGCAAGGGCTATGCTCCAGCCGAGGGCGCCGAGGACAAGCTGCACGCGGTGGCCAAGTTCGACGTCGTCACCGGCCAGCAGCAGAAGCCGGCCGCCGGCCCGCCCAGCTACACCAAGGTCTTCGCCCAGGAACTGGTCCGGCAGGCGACGAAGGACGACAAGATCGTCGCCATCACCGCGGCCATGCCCTCGGGCACGGGCCTGGACATCTTCCAGAAGGCGTTCCCCGAGCGGACCTTCGACGTCGGCATCGCCGAGCAGCACGCGGTGACCTTCGCCGCGGGCCTGGCCGCCGACGGCATGAAGCCGTTCGCGGCGATCTATTCGACCTTCCTGCAGCGCGGCTACGACCAGGTGGTGCACGACGTGGCCATCCAGGGCCTGCCGGTGCGCTTCGCCATGGACCGAGCCGGCCTGGTCGGCGCCGACGGACCGACCCACGCCGGCAGCTTCGACATCGGCTTCATGGGCGCTCTGCCCGGCATGGTGCTGATGGCCGCCGCCGACGAGGTCGAGCTGGCCCGGATGGTCGCCACCGCCGCCGTCATCGACGACCGCCCCAGCGCCTTCCGCTATCCGCGCGGCGAGGGCCTGGGCCTCGAAATTCCCGCGAACGTCGACCCGCTGGAGATCGGCAAGGGCCGCATCGTCCGCGAGGGGACCAGCGTCGCCATCGTTTCGTTCGGCACCCGCCTGGCCGAAAGCCTGAAGGCCGCCGACCTGCTGGCCGCGCGCGGCCTGTCGGCCACCGTCTGCGACGCCCGCTTCGCCAAGCCGCTCGACATCGACCTGCTGCTGCGCCTGGCGCGCGAGCACGAGGCTCTGATCACGGTGGAAGAGGGGGCCATGGGCGGCTTCGGCGGCTTCGTGCTGCAGGCCCTGGCCGAGCACGGCGCGTTCGATCGCGGCCTCAAGGTCCGCACCCTGTGCCTGCCGGACGTCTTCCAGGACCAGGACAAGCCCGACGTCATGTACGCCCAGGCGGGTCTCGACGCCGAGGGCATCCTGCGCGGCGCGCTGTCGGCCCTGGGCATGGACAATGTCAGCGCGGCGGGGGCCGGGCGACGGGCCTAGGCCCCGCAAGCCTTGAAGAAGGCCCGCACATAGCCTCGATCGGCGGACTCGGCCGCCAGGCTGTGGCGCTCGCCCTTGGTCAGCAGCGCCAGGTCGCCTGATTTCCGAAAGCCTTCGAGCGCCGGCGCGCTGGCCTGGCCGCGCGCTTCCAGCAGGCCGCCGTCGCTCAGGGCGTCCTCGACCGTGGCGGCGGCGAAGCGGCTTTCGGCGCGGCCCGAGGCCAGGACGATCTCACTGCCCGACAGACCGACGGCCGAAACGTTCACCCGGTCCCGCCCAGGCTGGCAGCTGATCATCAGCACGACGTCGTCGCTGTTGGGGCGGCCGTAGGCGAGGCGAGGAGCCTCGCCGCCGTCGGCGAGATAGGCCCAGCGATAGCCGTCCATCCCGACCTTCTCGTGCGCGCAGCCGGCGAGACCGGCGGCCAACAGGGTCAGGGCGGTGAAGGCGGCGATGCGGGACGCCATGGCGGTTCTCCTCGCCCGATCAACGCGGCGCGGACCTGAATGGCTCCTGAAAACGCATCGGGCGCGGCAGCCTTGCGGCCGCCGCGCCCGACAATCTTGTCGTTGGAAGCTTCGCTTAGAAGGGCGAGAACTTCTCGACCAGCGATTGGCCGGCCGGGGTCTTCTGGACGCGGCTGATGTCGCCGCGGCCGCCGTAGCTGATGCGGGCTTCGGCGATCTGGGTGTGCTTGATGGTGTTGGCCGAGGAGATGTCCTCGGGACGCACGATGCCGGCCACGGTCAGTTGGCGCAGCTCGGCGTTGGTGCGGACTTCCTGGGTGCCCTGGATGACCATGTTGCCGTTCGGCAGGACCTGGCTGACCACCGCGGCGATCGTCAGGCTGATCTTTTCCGAGCGCTGGACGCTGCCCGCGCCGGCGTTGGTGGTGGCCGAGTTGGTGTTCAGGGCGTTGGCCGGATCGAAACCGCCCGGCAGAACCTTGCCCAGGCTCGATTCCAGGCCGAGCAGGTTCGGGATGCCGGCCTTCATGTTCGAGGTGCGCGAGCTGGCGGTCTGGTTCTTGGTGCTGGCGCTGTCGTCGATGTCGATCATCACGGTCAGGATGTCGCCGACGCGGCTGGCGCGCTGATCGTTGAAGAAGGCGCGGGCGCCGACCCGCCACAGCGAGTTGGCCGAGGCCGCCTGCGGGGCCGGCTCACGGGCCGAGACGTATTGCTGCTGCATCGGGGCTAGTTCGGCGGGATAGCCGACGGGCGCCAGCTGCGGGCCTTTCACGGCTTCCTTGACGGTGGAGCAGGCGGCCAGCGGCGCGAGCAGGAGGGCGGCGGCGATGAGAGCGGGGCGACGCATGGGGTGAAGACCTCTTAGCGAGCGGCGAAACGAACGGGTTGCGAACGGGCTTGCAAGCTCTGGGCCTGCGGACCGACGGCGGCGGCGCCAGGACCGGTCGCGACCGCCTGGATGATCTTCTTCGAGAGCGTGTTCTGGACGGCGAAGACGTCGCCCGTGGCGGCCGCCGCCATGGCCTTGCCTTGAAGCGAAAGGGAAATTCCGCCGTCGTCATAGGTGACGGTGATCAGGTCGCCGGACTTGATGACCTGGGCGGCGCCCACGTCGCGCATCGAGACTGCGGCGCCTTCACGCAGGGGACGCTTGGCGGCCAAGCCGACGATGGCGTCGGAATCGCGGGGGGCGTCGGCCGGGGCGCCGGCCATCTTCGTCCAGATGAGGTCCTGCGGCTGGACGATTTCGCCGACCGTGATGCTGCGGGCGTAGGCAAGAACTTCCACATTGCCGCGCGCGGCGGCCGCGCGCGCGCCATTGGCCGAGACGCCGCCGTTGTCGACGCCTTCGCGGACGATGATGCGGCGCACGCCGTTGCTGTTGGTCCAGTCGAAGCCGGCGCGGCGGGCCGAGACCTGCACCTGGCCGGCGTCGAGCACGGCGGTGGGGCCCATGCGGGCGGCGACCACCATGTCGGCGGCCGGGCCGGTGACGCCGTCGAACAGGTCGCCCAGCGTGATGCGGCCGTCGGCATCGGTGGTGTCCATGCGCAGGCTCACGGCGGTCCCGGCGAAGGCCGGGGCGGAGAGGGCGGCGATGACGATGGTGGCGGCGGCGGCGAGCAGGAAGGTTTTCATCAGCTTACGACCGCAGTTGCGAGGTGGTTTGCAGCATCTGATCGGCCGTCGTGATGACCTTCGAGTTCATCTCGTAGGCGCGCTGGGCAGTGATCAGGGCGGTGATTTCCGAGACGGCGTCGACGTTCGACGCTTCGGTGTAGTGCTGCAGCAGGACGCCGAAACCCGGCTCGCCGGGCGCGGCGAGGTTGGCCGCGCCCGAGGCCGCGGTTTCCAGATAGAGGTTGTCGCCGATGGCCTCGAGGCCGCCCTCGTTCATGAAGTTGGCCAGCTGCAGTTGGCCGATCGTTTGAGGCGCCGTCTGGCCGTCCAGCTTCACCTGCACCAGGCCGGTCTTGCTGATCGTGATGTCGGTCGAGTTCTGCGGGACCGTGATGCCGGGCTGGACGATATAGCCGTCCTCGGTGACCACCTGGCCCTGGTCGTTGGTCGAGAAGTTGCCGGCCCGGGTGTAGGCGGTCTCGCCCGAGGGCAGCAGCACCTGCAGGTAGCCCTTGCCCTGGATCGCGACATCCAGCGGATTGTCGGTCAGGGTCGGGGTGCCTTGCTCGGTGATGCGATAGACCGAGCCGGCCTTGACGCCGCCGCCGACCTGAACGCCAGTCGGAACGACGTTGCCGTCGCTCGACGACTGCGAGCCGGCTCGCTCGATCGTCTGGTACAGCAGGTCCTGGAACTCGGCCCGTTGGCGCTTGAAGCCAACGGTGTTCATGTTGGCGATGTTGTTCGAAATGACTTCGACGTTCAGCTGCTGAGCAGCCATACCCGAAGCGGCGGTGCGGAGAGCTTGCATCGGCTAGCGTCCTTAGTTGAGCTTGCCCAGACGCTCGACGGCGCTGCGCGAGAGTTCGGCGGTGTTGTCCATCATCTTGGCGACGCCCTCGTAGGCGCGCTGGACCTCGATCAGCTTGGTGATCTCGACGACGGGTTGGACATTCGAGGCTTCCAGCATGCCCTGGTGGATCTGAGCGTCCGTGACGGGCTGCAGGGTGGTGTTGGCGGTGTTGCGGTAGAGGTTGTCGCCATCCTTCGCGAGGCTGGCCATGTCATCCGGTCGCACCAGGCCGATCTTGCCGACCCGGACCGCGCCCTGGCTGACGATGCCGTCCTTGCCGATGGTGACCGGACCCAGCTTCGGGTCGATCGTGATCTGGCCGCCGCCCTCGTCCATCACCGGATTGCCGCCCTGGGTGACCAGAACGCCTTCCGGATTGGTGGTGAAGCGGCCGTCGCGGGTGTAGCGCTCGCCGCCGCCGGCCTGGATCTTGAAGAACGCCTTGCCCTCGATGGCGAGATCGTAGTCGCCGCCGGTCTTGGTCATCGCACCCTGACTGAAGTCGCGGGCCACGCCGGTGTCCATGACGAACTTCACGGGCGACGCGCCGTCCAGGGTCTTGGCCGGCTTGGCCTGCTCGGTGCGGACCATCAGGTCCTCGACCTTGAAGCCCGTGGTGTTGGCGTTGGCGATGTTGTTGGCCACGATGTCCAGCTCGCGGCGAAGCGTCATCTGGCGCGAAAGGCCGACGTAGAGCGCGTTGTCCATGGCGAGTTAACTCGGGCGGCTGGCGCGACAAATGCGCCGCATCCCCTGAAGCAACCTTCGTGCCAGAGCCAAATCGTTATATAAAACAACGAATAGGAAGGTTAACGCGGGGGTGTTGGTCGGAGTCTGCCGGGCAGATTCAGCCTGCGACCAAATGGCCTCCAAAACACATCGTTAACCATGCCCCGGGCATGAGTACGGGTATAGATTCCAAGGAACCGCGCGCGTGGCCAAGAAACCCGAAAAGGAAGCTCCCGCTCCCGAAGGCGAAGACGGCGCCGAGGGCGAAGCTCCCGCGAAGAAGAAGCCTCCGATCCTGATCATCGCGATCGCGGCGGGCGTCCTCGTGCTGGGCGGCGGCGGGGTCACCGCGTTCCTGCTGATGAAGCCGAAGCCCGAAGCGGCCGCCGGCGAACACGGCAAGGAAAAGAAGAAGGAAAAGAAGAAGGAAGAGGGCGGTCACGGCGAGAAGAAGGAAGGCGAGGGTGGCGCGGCCGCCGGCGGTCCGGCGCCCGTGATCAAGGAAGGCCCCGACGGCGTGGTCTTCTACACCCTGCCCGACATCGTCGTGAACATGCAGACGGCCGACGGCAAGTCGACCTTCCTGAAGCTGAAGCTGACCTTCGAGCTGCCCGACGAGGACACGGCCGAGGCGCTGACGCCGAATCTGCCCAGGTTGCAGGATATGTTCCAGACGTTCCTGCGCGAACTGCGTCCCGAAGATCTGAACGGCAGCCAGGGCACCTTCCAGCTGCGGGTCGAACTGCTGCGCCGAGTGAACCTTGTCGCCGCGCCGGCCAAGGTGAACGCGGTCCTCATCGAGGAGATGCTGATCAACTAGGTCTCCGGACCTGTTGGGCGAACGATCATGGCGGAAGAACTCGACGATCAGGCGGCGATGGCCCAGTGGGCCTCGCAAAATCCCCCCGGCGCCTTCGGTGAAGGCGACGCCGCCGCTGGCGGCAACGAATTCGGCGACTTCTCCGGCGGCATGGGCGGCTGGGACGACGGCGGCGGCGAGGGCGGCTCCGAGCGCATCCTGAACCAGGACGAGATCGACAGCCTGCTGGGCTTCGATCTGTCCGGCGACGGCGGCGAGGACCGCACGGGCATCCGCGCCATCATCAATTCGGCGCTGGTCTCGTACGAACGCCTGCCGATGCTGGAAATCGTCTTCGACCGCCTGGTGCGGTTGATGACGACGTCTTTGCGGAACTTCACGTCCGACAACGTCGAGGTCAGCCTCGACAACATCAGCTCGATCCGCTTCGGCGACTATCTGAACTCGATCCCGCTGCCGGCCATCCTGGCGGTGTTCCGGGCCGAGGAGCTGGACAATTACGGCCTGCTGACGGTCGACTCGAACCTGATCTACTCGATCGTCGACGTGCTGCTGGGCGGCCGTCGCGGCACGGCGGCGATGCGCATCGAAGGCCGGCCCTACACCACGATCGAGCGCGTCCTGGTGCAGCGGATGATCGAGGTCGTGCTGCACGACCTGAAAAGCGCCTTCGAGCCGCTGCATCCGGTCGGCTTCTCGCTGGACCGCCTGGAAACTAACCCGCGCTTCGCCGCCATCGCCCGGCCGGCCAACGCCGCCATCCTGGTCAAGCTGCGCATCGACATGGAAGACCGCGGCGGTCGCATCGAGCTCTTGCTGCCCTACGCCACGCTGGAACCCATCCGGAAGATGCTGCTGCAGCAGTTCATGGGTGAGAAGTTCGGCCGCGACAACATCTGGGAAGGCCACTTGGCCACCGAGCTGTGGACCACCCAGATGGAGGTCCGCGCCGTTCTCGATGAGCAGCAGGTGCCGCTGTCGCGGGTGCTGAACATGCAGATCGGCGACACCCTGATGCTGAACGCGACGCCCGATAGCCTGGTCGAGTTGCGCGCCGGGGCCATCCCGCTGACGCGCGGCCGCATGGGCCGCCGCAACCACTCGATCGCCGTGCGGGCCGAAGCGCCGCTGACGCCCGCCGCCAAGAAGGCGGTGCAGAAGCTGAAATGAGCCTCGTCGCCTTCGCCATGAACGGGTTCCTCGCGGTGCTGCTGATCGCGGCGCTGGTCTTTGGCTGGCGTCTCGAGCGCCGCCTGAAGGCCCTGCGCGACAGCCACGAGGGCTTCGCCAAGGCGGTGACGGAACTGGACCAGGCCGCGGCGCGCGCCGAACAGGGCCTCGCCGATCTGCGCGCGGCCACCGACGAGGCGGCCGAGACTCTGGCGGTGCGCATTGAGCGCGCCCAGGCCTTGGCGGCGCAACTAGACGAACGGGTCAATCGCCCGCTGGCGGCGCCCGCGCCCCGGGCCGCCGAACGTGTGGAGCGCGCCGAGCGCGAGGCCCCGCCGCTCGCCCGTCCGAGCCGCGATCCGCAGGCCGCGCCGCAGCCGGAGCGCCGCCTGAAAGCCGAGGATTTCGAGCGTCTGCTGGAGCGGGAAGACCGCATCCCACCAACCGCTCGCCCTACCCTGGGAGCGCCCAGCGCCTCCCGCGAACCGCCGCGCTCCCGGGCGCGGATCGACGATGACCTCTTCGACGGACCGACCGATGGCTCGCGTCCCGGAAGCAACCCCCGAGATCCCCGCCGATGAAGAACGTTCCGCGTATCCTGCCTCTGGTCGGCGTCGCCGTCGGCGGCGTGCTGGCGATCAACGCCTTGGCCGGCGCCAAGTCGCTGCCGGACCTGCTGGGCGGGGCTAAGGCCTTCGCCGAGGGCGTCGTCAAGCCGGAGGGCAAGGGCGGTCCCGCCAAGGGCGGCCAGGAAGCCGCCTCGGCCGAAGGCGCCGCCCAGCCGGCGGCCGCCAACGCCCCGCCGCCGCGCGTCTGCGCGCCATCGGCCGACGCCCTGGCCAAGGAAGCCGGCCTCTCGCCCGCCGAGCTGCGCGTGCTGCAGAGTCTGGGCGCCCGTCGCGGCCAGCTGGACCAGCGCGAGCAGGACATCGACGTCCAGCTGCAGCTGCTGGCCGCCGCCGAAGCCAAGCTCGACGCCAAGATGAAGGCCCTGACCGGCTTGAAAGGCGACATCCAGGGTCTGCTCGGCCAGGTCGACAGCCAGAAGCAGGCCGAGGTCGACCGCCTGGTCACCGTCTATGCCGGCATGAAGCCCAAGGACGCCGCCGCCCGCATGACCCTGCTGTCGGACGAGGTCCGCCTGCCGATCGCCGCCAAGATGAAGGAACGCACCCTGGCGATGATCCTGGCCAACATGTCGCCGGGCGACGCCAAGGTCCTGACCGAGCGCCTGGCCTCGCGTCTGACCAATCCCGCCGTGGAAAAGGGCAAGGCCGCGATCGCCGACAACGCCGCCCCCAGCGGCTCTGGCGCCGCCGCCCCCACGCAGCAGGCCGACGCCGGGCTGGCGGGCGCGGATCCCGCCACGCCGAAGGCCGCCAAGCGCGGCAAGGCTTCGCCCAAGAAGGTCGGTTAAGGGAGGCCCATGACCCTTCGCCAGCTCCTGCGCTCCAGCGTCGCCGCCGCGTGTATCGCGGGGACGCTGGCGCCGTCCACGTACGCCGCGCCGCCGCCCGTCGCGGCGCGCGGTTCGTTGGACGTGCGCGTGGCGCAGGCGGCGGACTTCTCGCGTATCGAGTTCCACTGGGCCGGCGGCGCGAAGATGGTCTCGCACCGCGAGGGCCAGACCCTGGTGATGCGGTTCAGCCGCGACGCCAATCCCGACCTGTCCAGCCTGAAGATCGCGCCGCCTCGCTGGGTGAAGGCGTCCGAAGCCCGCCACGTCAACGGCGTGCTGGAGATCGTCGTCACCCTGACCGATGACGCCGACGCGCGGTTGGGCAATGGCGACGGCGTCGACTTCGTCAACATTTTCGCCCGACCGGGCGCGCCGCCCGCCAGTCAGACCGCCGCGCCCGCGGCGCCCATCGGCCGTCCCAATCCGATGCCCGCCGGTGGGGTGGTCAAGGTCGAGTTCGAGCGCCAGGACCAGCAGGTCACGCTGGCTTTCAACTGGGCCGCTCCCGCCGGAGCCGCCGTCTTCCGGCGCGGCGAGGCGGTCTGGATCGTGTTCGACACGCCCGCGCGCTTGGATATCGGCAAGCTGCCGACCTCCAGCATGCGCTATTCGAAGATCCAAGCCTTCAAGGGCGCGGACTACAGCGCCCTGCGGATCGTCACCCAGGCCGGCACGCCCTACGTCGCCGAAGGGCAGGGCGGTCTGTGGAAGATCAGCCTGGGCCCAGGAAATCAGGAGACGCCGGACGTCATCAAGGTGGCGCGCGACGAGAGCGTCCACCCGGCCACCCTGTCGGCCACGGTCTCGGGCGTGACCAAGGCCGTGTGGGTCGACGACCCAGCCGTCGGCGACAAGATGGTCATCGCCCCGGCCCTGGCTCCGTCCAAGGGCCTGCCGTCGCGCCGTGAATATATCGAGATGGCGCTGCTGCAGTCCGTGCAGGGCCTGGCCGTCGAGACCTACGCCACCGACCTGCTGGTCCAGGCCGACGGCGACCTGCTGCGCATCGGCCGGCCCAAGGGTCTGGTCCTGTCGCCGATCTCTGCTTCGACGCCACCGGAAGAGGCCGCCGCCGGCGCGCCCCAGCCGATGTCGATGCCGGCCCTGATCGATCTGGACAACTGGCCCAAGACCGGCTCCGGCGGCTTCCTGACGCGCTACAACGCCCTGCAGGGCGCGATCCCCGCCGCGCCAGAGGGGGAGGGCAAGGACAGCGACACCGGCGCCCGCATGGCCCTGGCCCGCTTCCTGGTCGGCTCGCAGATGTCGTTCGAGGCCATTGGTGTCCTCAACGCGGCGGGCCGCAAGCACCAGACCCTGCTGGGCGACGCCGAGTTCCGCGGCCTGCGCGGCATGGCCAAGGTCATGGCCGGACGCCTGACCGAGGCCGACGCCGACTTCTCCTCGCCGGTCCTGGCCGACGATCCTTCGAGCGCGCTGTGGCGCGGCTATATCTCGGCCAAGCAAGGCCAATGGGCCGATGCGCGCAGCAAGTTCGTCGGCGGCGGCCGGGCGCTGGACCTGTTCCCGCCGCTCTGGCGCGCGCGCTTTCTGCATGCCGAGGCCCAGGCCGCCCTGGGCGTCGGCGACCTGACCGGCGCGATGCAGCTGATCACCAAAGCCCTGGCCCTGCCCCAGATCCCGATCGAGGATCAGCTGGACACTCGGCTGACCCAGGCCCGCATCTTCGAGGCCAAGGGCGAGAAGGTCCGCGCCCAGCGCATGTTCCAGGCCATCGCCAGGGCGCCGATCGACCGCATCGCGACGCCGGCCCTGCTGCACGCCACCGAGATCGGCTACGCCAAGGGCCAGATCAGCGCCGCCAAGGCCGCTGAGACTCTGAACCAGCTGCGCTACCGCTGGCGCGGCGACGGCGTCGAACTGGAAGTCATTCGGGCGCTGGGCAAGCTGTTCATCGACCAAGGCCGCTATCGCGAGGCCTTGGAAGTGCTGCGCTCGGCCGGCCGCCAGCTGCCGGACCGTCCCGAGGCGCTGGCGCTGCAAAACGATCTCTCGAACACCTTCCGTCAGCTGTTCCTGCAAGGCCTGGCCGACGGCATGCAGCCGATCCAGGCCGTGGGCCTGTTCTACGACTTCCAGGACCTGACCCCGATCGGCGCCGACGGCGACCAGATGGTCCGCAACCTGGTGCGCCGACTGGTCGACGTCGACCTGCTGGACGACGCCGCCAAGCTCTTGAAGTATCAGGTCGACAATCGCCTGAACGGCGTGCCCAAGGCCCAGGTCGCCACTGACCTGGCCTGGATCTATCTGATGAACAAGAAGCCCGAGGATGCGCTCACCGCGATCAACGACACGCGGACGACCATTCTCCCGCCGGCCCTGAACGTCGAGCGCCGCCTGGCCACGGCCCGCGCGCTGATGAGCCTGGGCCGTTACGACGACGCCCTCGAGCTGATCGAGAAGGACAACAGCCGCGACGGCCAGGAGATCCGCGCCGAGATCGCCTGGAAGCAGCACACCTGGCCGGCGGCCGGGGCGCTGTACGAGCGTTCGCTGGGGGATCGCTTCAAGACCCCGGGCGCGCTGGCCCCGAGCGACGAGGCCCGTCTGCTGCGCGCCGCCGTGGCCTACAGCCTGGCTGACGACGACGCCGCGCTGGGACGCCTTCGCCAGCGCTGGAGCGGGTTCATCGACACGGCGGGCAACCCGGACGGCTTGCGCGTGGCGCTGCAGGGCATGAACGTCGAATCGCTGTCGGCCTCGGACTTCAGTCGCGTCACCGCCGACAACGAGGCCTTCAACGGCTGGATCGGCCGGATGAAGGACAAGTTCCGGACCGGCCAGCCGGCCGGGTCTCCCGCGCGAGCAGGGAAATAGGGCAGGGAATTTCCGAGACCGTCGGAATCCTTCGCCCTTCGAGGCATGAGCATCCTCGAAGCGCTTTCAAGCGCCCGAAAAATACCCGCCGAAACCTGATTGGTCTTATGGCGGGCTCCAGACGTTTAGCCTAGTTAGGGCCCGCTGATCGTTCCACAAGGACCATCGGCTCGCGGGTGCTTGCCATTCTGACGCAGGCATGTCATGACAACGTTGTCATAGGGTGGACGACATTGGCTAAGAAGAACGACGACGGCGAAAACGGCCGCGAAGTGTTGGTGCTATTGGGCGGCGCGGGCGATCTGGCCCTGCGGATGCTTCTGCCTTCGCTCTACTTCCTGGAAGTCGATCGCCTGCTGCCGCACGACCTGCGGATCGTCGGCGTGGCTCGCGCGGACCATGACGCCGCCAGCTACAAGGCCCTGGTGCGCGAACAGCTGGCCAAGCGCGCCACGCTGGAGGAGGCGGCCTGGAACCGCCTGGCCGCGCGTCTCGACTACGTCGCCGTCGACATCACCAAGGAAGAGGACACCAAGCGCTTGGCCGACCGGATCGGCCCGCATGGCAGCCTGGTGATCTTCTTCTCGCTGTCGCCCAGCCTGTACGGCCCGGCCTGCGCGGCCCTGCAGGCGGCCGGCCTGACCGGCCCCGAGACGCGCCTGGTGCTGGAAAAGCCGATCGGCCGCGACCTGGAAAGCTCCAGGAAGACCAACGCCGCCGTCGGCGCGATCGTCGACGAGAGCCAGATCTTCCGGATCGACCACTATCTGGGCAAGGAGACGGTCCAAAACCTGACCGCCCTGCGCTTCGCCAACGTGCTGTTCGAGCCCCTGTGGGATCGCAACACGATCGACCACGTGCAGATCACCATCGCCGAGACCGAGAAGGTCGGCGACCGCTGGCCCTATTACGACGAGTACGGCGCGCTGCGGGACATGGTGCAGAACCACATGCTGCAGCTGCTCTGCCTGGTCGCCATGGAGGCGCCGTCGGGCTTCGACCCCGACGCCGTCCGCGACGAGAAGGTCAAGGTTCTCCGCAGCCTGCGTCCGTTCACGCGCGAGACCGTGGCCCACGACACCGTGCGTGGCCAGTACGTGGCCGGCGTGGTCGAGGGCGGCGCGCGCGCGGGCTATGTCGAGGAAGTCGGCAAGCCCACCAAGACCGAGACCTTCGTGGCCATGAAGGTGGCGATCGACAACTGGCGCTGGGACGGCGTGCCGTTCTTCCTGCGCACCGGCAAGAACCTGCCGGACCGCCGCACCCAGATCGTCGTCCAGTTCAAACCGCTGCCGCACAATATCTTCGGCATGGCGACCGACAACGACCTGTGCGCCAACCGGCTGGTCATCGACCTGCAGCCGGACGAGAACATCGTCCTGACTCTGATGAACAAGCGTCCGGGCCTGTCGGAAGAGGGCATGCGGCTGCAGTCGTTGCCGCTGTCGCTGTCGTTCGGCCAGAGCGGCGGCCGTCGCCGCATCGCCTACGAGAAGCTGTTCCTGGACGTCTTCCGCGGCGACCGCACCCTGTTCGTGCGGCGCGACGAGGTCGAGCAGGCCTGGAGGTTCATCGACGCCGTCTCGGCCGCCTGGGCGGACGCCGGCATCGAACCCGCGCCCTATGCGGCGGGCACCTGGGGACCGCAGTCGGCGCAAGGTCTGATCTCGCCCGGCGGCCGGTCCTGGAAGGCCTGACCATGCCCAAGCTGGAAGCCTTCGGCTCGCGCGAAGCCCTCTATGACGCGGCCGCCTCGATCCTGGTCGGGGCGCTGACCACGGCCGTGGCGACCCACGGCCGTGCGGGCTTCGCCGCGACCGGCGGCACGACGCCGGCCCCGGTCTATGACCGCCTGGCCACCCTGACCGCGCCCTGGGACAAGATCACGGTCACCCTGACCGACGAGCGCTTCGTCCCGCCGACCGATCCCAGCAGCAACGAGGGTTTGGTCCGTCGTCACCTGCTGACCGGGGAGGCGGCCAAGGCCCAGTTCGCGCCGCTGTTCTTCGAGGGCGTCAGCCACGAGGAGAGCGCGCTGAAGGCGGAGGAGGGCGTGAACGCCGCCGCGCCGTTCGGCGTCGTTTTGCTGGGCGTCGGTCCCGACGGCCACTTCGCCTCGCTGTTCCCGGGAAACCCGGTGCTGGCGCGGGGCCTGGACCTCTCGTCCGAGCGCTCGGTGCTGGCCGTGCCGCCCGGCGATCCGGCCCCGGACATCCAGCGCCTTAGCCTGACCCTCGCCGCCCTGACCCGCACCGATCTGATCGTGCTGCTGGTGACCGGCGTGGCCAAGAAAGCGTTGTTGGAAGGCGACGTCGATCCGGCCCTGCCGGTCGCCGCTATCCTGAAGCAGGACCGCGCCAAGGTCCGTATCCTCTGGGCGGAGTAGATCGCCATGAGCCTGAACCCGGTCATCGCCGAAGTCACCGCCCGCATCGTGGCGCGCAGCAAGGACAGCCGCGCGGCCTATCTCGCCAACATGCAGCACGCGATCGAGAGCCAGCCAGGCCGGGCCAAGCTGTCCTGCGCCAACTGGGCCCACGCCTTCGCCGCCTCGCCGGGCGTCGACAAGGTCCGGGCGCTGGATCCGAACGCGCCGAACATCGGCATCGTCTCGGCCTATAACGACATGCTGTCGGCCCACCAGCCGCTGGAAGAATATCCGGCGCTGATCAAGGCGGCCGCGCGCGAGGTCGGGGCCACCGCCCAGTTCGCTGGCGGCGTGCCGGCCATGTGCGATGGCGTCACCCAGGGCCGTCCGGGCATGGAGCTGTCGCTGTTCTCGCGCGACGTCATCGCCATGGCCACGGCCGTGGCCCTGACCCACGACGCCTTCGACTCCGCGCTCTATCTGGGGGTCTGCGACAAGATCGTGCCGGGCCTGGTCATCGGCGCCCTGACCTTCAGCCACCTGCCGGCCCTGTTCGTGCCGGCCGGCCCGATGACCTCGGGCCTGCCCAACAGTGAGAAGGCCCGCATCCGCGCCCTCTACGCCGAGGGCAAGGTCGGCCGCGCCGAACTGCTGGAGGCCGAGAGCGCCAGCTATCACGGCCCGGGCACCTGCACCTTCTACGGCACGGCCAACACCAACCAGATGCTGATGGAGCTGATGGGCTTCCATCTGCCCGGCTCGGCCTTCGTCCACCCCAACACGCCGCTGCGCGAAGCCCTGGTCAAGGAAGCCGCGCGCCGCGCCGCCGCCGTGACCAACAAGGGCAACGAGTTCATCCCGGTCGGCCGGATGATCGACGAGAAGTCGATCGTCAACGGCGTGGTCGGGCTGATGGCCACGGGCGGCTCGACCAACCTGGCCCTGCACATCGTCGCCATGGCTCACGCGGCCGGCGTCCAGCTGACGCTGGAGGACCTGGACGACATCTCCAAGGCCACGCCGCTCTTGGCCCGCGTCTATCCGAACGGCTCGGCCGATGTGAACCACTTCCAGGCCGCCGGCGGCATGGCGTTCGTGATCCGCGAGCTCTTGAAGGCGGGTCTGGTCCACGAGGACGTCCAGACGATCGCCGGTCCGGGCCTGTCGCTGTACGCCCAGGAGCCGCACCTCGAGGACGGCGTCCTGACCTGGCGCGAGGGGACTCAAGAGAGCCTAGACACCGCCATCGTCCGCCCGGTCTCCGACCCCTTCAGCAAGGAAGGCGGACTGCGCCTGCTGTCCGGCAACCTGGGCCGCGGCGTCATGAAGATCTCGGCCGTGAAACCGGAACACCACGTAATCGAAGCGCCCTGCGCCGTGTTCCAGGAGCAGGAAGACTTCATCGCCGCCTTCAAGCGCGGCGAGCTGGACCGCGACGTCGTCGTCGTCGTCCGTTTCCAGGGCCCGTCGGCCAACGGCATGCCCGAACTGCACAACCTGTCGCCGTCGATCTCGGTGCTGCTGGACCGCGGCTACAAGGTCGCCCTGGTCACCGACGGCCGCATGTCCGGCGCCTCGGGCAAGACCCCGGCCGCCATTCACGTGACGCCGGAAGCCGCCAAGGGCGGGCCTCTGGCCTATGTCCAGGACGGCGACGTGATCCGAGTCAACGCCGAGACCGGCGAATTGAAAATTCTGGTGGACGAGGCGGCGCTGCTGGCTCGCACGCCGGCGAACGTTCCGGCGAGCAAGCCGGGCTTTGGTAGGGAACTGTTCGGATGGATGCGGTCGGGGGTCGGCGCGGCCGACGCCGGCGCCTCCGTCTTCGCTTGAGGAAGCACTCGGTCATGGACGGCAATCACAGCGGGGGTCTCGGCCTCGTCGGCGACATCGGCGGCACCAACGCCCGCTTCGCCCTGGTCGAATTCGACGGTCAGGATCCGCGGCTGATCGAACCCACCACCTACAAGGGTGAGGACTACAGCACGGCCGAGGACGCCATAGCCCACTATCTGCAGAAGGTCGGGGTCAGGCATCCCGACCAGGCGGTGGTCGCCGTGGCGGGCCCGATCGAGCACGGCTCGGTCCACATGACCAACCTGGATTGGCGGATCTCGGAGGACAGCCTGCGTCGCGCGGGCGGCTTCCGCACCGCCAAGCTGATCAACGACTTCACGGCCCAGGCCCTGGCCGCGCCGCGGCTGACGCCGAAGGATCTGCGGCAGATCGGCGAGCTGCCGACCTCGGGCGAGGGGGATCTGGCCATCCTCGGCCCGGGCACCGGCTTCGGCGTCGCCGGCCTGGTGCGCCGTCACGGTCAGGAGATTCCGCTGGCCACCGAGGGCGGTCACGTCGCCTTCGCGCCGGTCGACGACATCGAGATCGAGGTGCTGCGCGCTCTGACCAAGCAGCTGGATGGCGGCCGCGTCTCGGTCGAGCGCATCCTGTCGGGCCCGGGTATGGAGGACCTGCACGTCGCCCTGGCCGCCGCCGAGGGCCGCAAGGTAGAACCTCTGCTGGCCAAACAGATCACCGAACGCGCGGTCGAAGGCTGCGCCGACAGCCTGGCCACCGTGAACCGCTTCTGCGCGGTGCTGGGTGCGACGGCCGGCGACATCGCCTTGACCCTGGGCGCGCGCGGCGGGGTATTCATCGCCGGCGGCATCGCGCCCCGGATCATCGACATCCTGGAAAAGAGCCCGTTCCGCGAACGCTTCGACGCCAAGGGGCGGCTGTCGGGCTTCACCCAGGCGATCCCGACCCACGTGATCCTGCACCCGCACACGGCGCTGATCGGCGCGGCCGTGGCGCTGACGCCGGAGGGCAGGGCGGCGGTCTCGTAAGAGACCGCCTGGGTTGGTGGACTTAGCGCTTCGCCTTGGCCGCCGCGGGTTTCGGCGTGGCGGCCTTCAATGCGGCGGCGCGCGTGGTCAGCAGCCGGTTACACTGTGTGGCGTCTAGATCAGTATCGGCGGCCATTTCGCGACCCTTCTGCTTCCAGAAATCGAGATATTCCCGCGCCTTGTCCCTGATCGCCGGTGGGAAGCGGTCAGGCGCGTAAAGGCCCGCGAGGTAGGCGTCGGCCTGGTCACGGTCCAGATGCCCGGCGCAAACCGCCACCGCCTGAACCATGTCCGCGCCCGCGCGCATGTACGGCGTCTGCCAGCTGGCGTAACCCGTAGGCATCAAAACGGCGTCGGTGGCGTTGCGCAGCAAGATGTCGTCGCTCAGGACGGAGTCGGAAAGGATACTGCGCCCCGCCGGATCGTGGGCCACTTCACGGCAGCCGGTGATGATCTTGCGGGCCTTCGCGCGGACATTCTGCGCCAGGCTGGCTTCGTCATCGTGGCTTCCGCCGGCCATTTCCTTGATGTCAATTTGGGCCAGGCGCATGGCGTCGTCCATGGCGCTCTTGACGTAGCCGTATGCCAAGTCCTCCGAAAGGCCAGCGCGCTGACCTAACGCTATGGCGTTGTTGGCATACCCCTCGACCCTGTCTTGGTGAACCTGAAAGCCAAAGTGCTCGCAGATCGTGGCGTGGCCCGCGTACCGGCCCAACTGGTTCAGCCGCGCGACGGTATCGGTCTCCACTTGAGCCGCGGCCGAATTCGCGCATATCCCCCCAAGCGCGGCCGCCATGGCCGCGATCTTCCAGTTCAACATACAAAGCCCCCGCAGACGTCGACGTGACGCACAACCATGGATAATGGCGTCGATTTTAGATTGTAAACCCCCGCCACTTTGACGTTTTGGACGATCCGGCGCTTGGGGCTCGCCATGACAACCCTGTCATGGCTTAGTATCGGCCGTAACCGACCGAATCAGGGCGGCGAGGGACGGAATTGAGCGCCAAGATCACGATCCACGACGTCGCCCGCGAGAGCGGGGTCTCGATCAAGACCGTTTCGCGGGTCCTCAACCGTGAGCCCAACGTCAAGGCCGACACCCGTGATCGGGTGCAGGCGACGGTGGCGGCGCTGAACTATCGGCCCAACATCTCGGCTCGCAGCCTGGCGGGCTCGAAGGCCTATCTGATCGGCGTCTTCTTCGACAACCCCAGCCCCGGCTACGTCACCGACGTGCAGCTGGGCGCGATCGCTCGGTGCCGGCAGGAGGGCTATCACCTGATCGTCGAGCCGATCGACTCGACCGGCGATGTCGAGGCGCAGGTCGCGCCGATGCTGGCGACGCTGCGCATGGACGGCGTGATCCTGACCCCGCCGCTCAGCGACCATCCGGTGGTGCTGGCCGCGCTGGAGCGGGAGGGCGTGGCCTATGTCCGCATCGCGCCGGGCGGCGAGATCGATCGCGCGCCGTGGGTCAGCATGGACGACCGCCTGGCCGCCTACGAGATGACCAAGCATCTGATCGGGCTGGGCCACAAGGATATCGGCTTCATCATCGGTCACCCGGACCACGGCGCCTCGGCTCGCCGCCATCAGGGCTTCATCGACGCGATGCGCGACGCGGGCCTGCCTATTCGCGACGACCGCGTCGAGCAGGGCTGGTTCTCGTTCCGCTCGGGTTTCGAGGCCGCCGAGAAGCTGCTGGGCGGCGCGGACCGTCCGACCGCGATCTTCGCCTCGAACGACGACATGGCCCTAGGGGTCATGGCCGTGGCCAACCGGATGCGCCTGGACCTGCCGGCCCAGCTGTCCGTCGCCGGTTTCGACGACACGCCGGGGGCCAAGATCACCTGGCCCCAGCTGACCACAGTGCGTCAGCCGATCGCCGCCATGGCCGGCGCGGCCGCCGACATGCTGATGCGCGGCGTCGAGCAGGAGGAGGGGGCCCCGCCGCCGTCGCGCCTGCTGGATTTCGAGCTGGTGGTGCGGGAATCCACCGGACCAGCGGCGGTTTAGGTCGTTTCAGGGGCGTCGCTGACATGGTAGCGCAATCATATTGTACTTGACAGCGCTGTCCAATCGACGTGAGATCACTCTGATCAAGACGGTCGCCCACGGAAAGGCGGCGTCAGGAGGAAACGCCAAATGACCTCGTCTGGCCAGTCCAGCGCCCGTCGCGCCCTGTGCGCACGATCACTCCCCTCCAAGCGGACCTGACCGCTTTTCTTTCGCTCGGCGCGGTCACCCCGCAAGCGCCGCGCCGGGCGTCTTTTCTAGACATTTCGCAGGGTCCGTCGGGGGGCGGACCTATGCTGGGAAGCATCATGTCCGTATCCGGTCGTCTCGTCCGCGTCTCCGCCGTGGCTCTCATCCTGGCCGGCGGTCTGGCGGGGACGTCCCTGGCCCAGGCCTCGTCGGCCGCGGTCGCGCACCCTGACGTCTGGCCCAAGGCCGCCAGTCCCGCGGCGATCACCGACGCCAAGACCGAGGCTTTCATCACCCGGCTGATGGGCCAGATGACGGTGGAGGAGAAGGTCGCCCAGACTATCCAGGCCGACGGCGCGTCGATAACGCCGGAAGAGCTGAAGCGCTATCGCCTGGGTTCGGTGCTGGTCGGCGGCAACAGCGCGCCCGACGGCAACGACCGGGCCACGCCCCAGCGCTGGGTCGAATGGATCCGCGCCTTCCGCGCCGCGGCGCTTTCGAGCCGTGGCGGTCACCAGGAAATTCCGATCATCTTCGGCGTCGACGCCGTGCACGGGCACAACAACGTCGTCGGCTCCACGATCTTCCCGCACAATATTGGCCTGGGCGCGGCCCGCGATCCCGACCTGATCCGGCGCATCGGCGCGGCGACGGCCGAGGAGATGGCCGCCTCGGGCGCCGACTGGACCTTTGGCCCCACGGTGGCCGTGCCGCGCGACGAGCGCTGGGGCCGGGCCTACGAGGGCTACGCCGAGGATCCGGAGGTGGTGAAGACCTATTCCGGCCCGATGACCCTGGGGCTGCAGGGCGCGCTGGTCGCCGGCAAGCCACTGACGCCCGGCCACGTGGCCGGCTCGGCCAAGCACTTCCTGGCCGACGGCGGCACCGAGAGCGGCAAGGATCAAGGCGACGCCAAGATCTCCGAGGCCGAGCTCGTGCGTCTGCACGCGGCCGGCTATCCGCCGGCCATCGACGCCGGCATCCTGTCGGTGATGGTCTCGTTCTCCAGCTGGAACGGGGTCAAGCACACCGGCAACAAGAGCCTGCTGACCGACGTGCTGAAGGGACGGCTGGGCTTCCAGGGTTTCGTCGTCGGCGACTGGAACGCCCACGGCCAGGTCGAGGGCTGCACCAACACCAACTGCGCCCAGGCCTACAACGCCGGCATGGACATGATGATGGCCCCCGACAGCTGGAAGGGCCTCTACGACAACACTCTGGCCCAGGTGAAGGCCGGCCAGATCCCGATGGCGCGGATCGACGACGCCGTGCGCCGCATCCTGCGGGTCAAGGTCAAGGCGGGTCTGTTCGAGGACAAGCGTCCACTGGAAGGCAAGTACGAGCTGCTGGGCGCCCCCGCGCACCGCGCCGTGGCCCGCGAGGCGGTCCGCAAGTCGCTGGTCCTGCTGAAGAACGAGGGCGTGCTGCCGCTGAAGAGCTCGGCCCACGTGCTGGTGGCCGGCGATGGGGCGGACGACATCGGCAAGGCGGCCGGCGGCTGGACCCTGACCTGGCAAGGGACCGGCAACAAGAACAGCGACTTCCCGCACGGCCAGTCGATCTATGCCGGCGTCGCCGAGGCGGTGAAGGCGGGCGGCGGCAGCGCCGAACTGTCGGTGTCCGGCGACTTCAAGCAAAAGCCGGATGTCGCGATCGTGGTGTTCGGCGAGAACCCCTATGCCGAGTTCCAGGGCGACATCGCCACGGCCGAATATCAGCCGGGCGACAAGACCGACCTGGCGCTGTTGAAAAAGCTGAAGGCCGCCGGCATCCCGGTGGTGTCGGTGTTCCTGAGTGGCCGCCCGCTGTGGACCAACCCAGAGATCAACGCCTCGGACGCCTTCGTCGCGGCCTGGCTGCCGGGCTCGGAAGGCGGCGGGGTCGCGGACGTGCTGATCGGCGACAAGGCCGGCAAGCCGCGCCACGACTTCCAGGGCAAGCTCTCGTTCAGTTGGCCGAAGCGCGCCGACCAGGAGCCGATCAATGTCGGCGACAAGAACTACGACCCGCTGTTCGCCTACGGCTACGGCTTGAGCTACGCCAAGCCGGGCAAGGTCGGAGCGCTGTCCGAGGATCCGGGGACGGCGTCGGCGGCGGTCAATGTCGATCGCTACTTCGTCGCTGGGCGCGCGCCCGCGCCGTGGACGATGAACGCCGCCGGGGCCGTCTCGGTGAAGACGGTCGACGCCGGCGCCCAGGAAAACGCGCGCCAGGCGACATGGAGCGGGGAAGGCTCCGGCGCGTTGAACATCATGGGCCAGCCCGTCGACCTGTCTCGCCAGACCACCGGCGACATGGCCGTGATGATCCGCTACCGCGTCGACGCCTCCCCGGAGAAACCCGTTTCCCTTGGGATAGGCTGTGGCGAATCCTGCGGGGCGGCTGTAGACGTGACGTCAGCGTTGTCAGGTGCGAAAATCGGCGAATGGCGTACGGCCAAGATCAAACTTTCCTGTTTCATGGCCAAGGGGGCGGACATGACGCATGTTTCCTCCCCATTCGCGCTGTCCACCACCGGGCGGCTGACGTTGTCGTTCACGGAAATTCGGCTGGCGTCCAACGAGGGCGACGCCTTCTGTCCGCCAAGCTGATCCAACAAGAAGGAGCGACGGCATGATCCGCGCCCGTCGCTCCCGCATCGTCGCCACGATCGGTCCCGCCTCCAGTTCACGCGACATGATCGTCACCCTGGCCAAGGCCGGGGCCGACGTGTTCCGCCTGAACTTCAGCCACGGAGCGCACGAGACCCACGCGGCGGTCTACGCGGCGATCCGCGAGGCCGAGGCGATCGTCGATCGCCCGCTGGGCATCCTGGCCGACCTGCAGGGCCCCAAGCTGCGCGTCGGCAAGTTCGCCAACGGCCCGGTCGTTCTGAAGGCCGGCCAGGCGTTCCGCTTCGATAGCGACCCGGCCCCGGGCGACGAGACGCGGGTGCATCTGCCGCATCCCGAGATCCTGACGGCCATGCGGCCCGGCGCGACCCTGTTGCTGGACGACGGCAAGCTGCGCATGACGGTGACCGAGGCTGGTCCCGGCTACGCCAACACCACGGTCGTCAATGGCGGCAAGCTGTCCGAGCGCAAGGGCGTGGCGGTGCCCGACGTGGTCATCCCGATGTCGCCGCTGACGGCCAAGGATCGCGAGGACCTGGCCTTCGCCCTGCGCCTGGGCGTCGACTGGATCGCCCTGTCGTTCGTGCAGGCCCCGGAAGACATGGCCGAACTGCGCCGCATCGTCGAAGGCCGCGCCGCCGTGCTGGCCAAGATCGAGAAGCCCCAGGCCCTGAAGGTGCTGGGTCCAATCCTCGACCTCTGCGATGGCGTCATGGTGGCGCGCGGCGACCTGGGCGTCGAAATGGCGCCCGAGGAGGTGCCGGTGGCCCAGAAGGTCATCTTGCGGGCGGCGCGCGAGCGGGGCATCCCGGTGATCGTCGCCACCCAGATGCTGGAATCGATGATCAGCTCGCCCACGCCGACCCGGGCCGAGGCCTCGGACGTGGCCAACGCCGTCTACGAGGGCGCGGACGCGGTGATGCTGTCGGCGGAATCGGCGGCCGGCGAATATCCGGAAGAGTCGGTCTCGATGATGAACCGCATCATCGAGCGGGTCGAACGCGACCCCCGTTGGCCCGAACTGATGCAGGCCGAGCAGCGGCACGACGACGACGACGCCGACGTGCTGGTGGTCGCCGCCGCCGGCGCGGCCAAGGCTGGTTCGACCAAGTGCCTGGTGGCCTTCACCACCACCGGAGCGACCGCGCGCCGCCTGGCCCGCGAACGGCCGCTGCAGCCGGTGCTGGCCTTGTCGCCGGACATCAACGCCGTGCGCCGCATGGCCCTATGCTGGGGCGTCGAGCCCCGCGTCAGCGCCCAGCCCGACAGCCTGGAGGTTGTCACCACCGACGCCTCGAGCAAGGCCCTGGAACTGGGTCTGGTCGCGCCGGGCGAGCGCCTGCTGGTCGTGGCCGGGACACCGTTCGGCGCGCCGGGCGCGGCCAATCTGCTGCGCCTGGCCCATGCGCCCGCGCCGGCTCGCCGGCGCTAGTCAAGAAAGAGAGCCGCCGGCTCGCCGGCGCTAGTCAAGAAAGAGAGCCGCCGGCTCGCCGGCGCTAGTCGGCGAACGAGGCCGGCAGCAGTCGCTCGTAGCCGCGGCGCACTGCGCCGTAGCACTCGCAGGCCATCGCTTCGAGGCCGCCGCGGTCCAGGATGTCGACCACGCCGCGGCGGTAGCGGATCAGGCCCTTGGCTTGCATCGAGCCGGCCACGGCCGTCACGGTGGTTCGCTGGACGCCCAGCATGTCGGCCAGGAATTCCTGCGTCAGGCTGACCGTATTACTGTCGATGCGGTCGTGACACGAGAGCAGCCAGCGGCAGAAGCGGGCCTCGACCGCGTGCAGGGCGTTGCAGGCGACCGACTGGATCGCATGGCCGAACAGCGCCTCGTTATGGCGGTCGGTCAGGTCTCGCAGGGCCGGACTGCGGTTCCAAGCGTCATGCAGCGGACCCGAGGCGATGCGGAGCGCCGAGCCGGGGGCCTGGACGATGGCGCGGCTTAGCGACTGACGGGGGGCGACGGCGGCCATGAGGCCCAGGGCCCCCTCGCGGCCGATGGTGGCCGACTCGATCGCCGCGCCGTTCTCCATCAAGGTCAGTAGCGAGATCAGGCAATCATTCGGAAAATACACGTGATCGATCAGGTCGCCTGGATCGTAGAGCAGGCGGCCTTTCTCGAGTTCGACCGTGGTCAGATGAGGCGTGAGCAGGGCCCTGTCTTCGGACGGCATCGCGGAAAGCAGGCGGTTCTTCAAGGTCGCTAACGGCCCAGTCATGCGGAATCGAACGCCGTCTTACGGCAAGGGTTGCAAGATATAGGTGGGCCACGAAAGGCGCGCCGTCGCTTAGCCGACACAATCCAGTCAAGAGCGCCGCAAAAATAGTAGAGTCGAAGAAACTCGCTGTTTTAGGTCATCATTTGATACGCCATCGGTTTGTCGGCTTCCCGACATAACTACTCATTGAGAGCGTGGCGCAACTTAGGGTGAGCTGACGTTGATAAGAAAAAGGCCGCCGAAGATCGGCGGCCTTTCGAAATATTTGACTAGCGCCTGACGACGATCAGAAGCCCATCAGGCGGGCGTAGCGGTCGCGATGGAAGCTGGCGCCGCCGAACAGGGCCTCGGTGACGCGGGCGCGTTTCATGTAGAGGCCGGCGTCGTGGGCGTCGGTCATGCCGATGCCGCCATGCATCTGCACCATCTCGTTGGAGGCGAGATGCACGAGTTCGCTGGCTTTGGCCTTGGCGAGAGAGGCGAGGGCGCGGGTGTCCCCGCCCGCATCGACGGCTTCCAGGGCGGCCTCGACGCATGAGCGCGTGGTCTCCAGATCGGTGAACCACTTGGCGGCGCGGTGCTGCAGCGCCTGGAACGTGCCGATCACCTGACCGAACTGGGTGCGGGTCTTCAGATAGTCCAGCGTGATGTCGAAGGCGGCGCTGGCGCTGCCGAGCATTTCAGCGGCGAGACCTGCATAGGCGCGGTCCAGGGTCGGCTCCAGCACCGCCCAACCCTTGTCGACCTGGCCCAGCACGGAGGCCATGCCGACCTCGACACCGTCGAAGGCGATGCGCGCCGCGCCGCGCGAGTCGACCAGCGCCAGGTGCGTGCGGGTCACGCCGGGCGCGTCGCCCGGAACCAGAAACAGGGTCAGGCCATCGGTGTCGCCGGGCTTGCCGCCGGTGCGCGCGGCGACGATCAGCAGGTCGGCGGCCTCGCCGTCCAGCACGAAGGTCTTGGTTCCATTCAGGACATAGCCGCTGGCGCCCCTGGTCGCGGTCAGCGCCGTGCGCGCCGGCGCGTGGTGCGAGCCTTCGTCGATCGCCAAGGTGGCGACGGCCTCGCCGGTGGCGATCCTGGGCAGCCAGGCTTGCTTCTGGTCGTCCGACCCGCCCAACTGCAGGGCCGAGGCGGCGATCATGGCGGTGGAGAGCAGGGGCGAGGCGGCCAGGGTCCGGCCGGTCTCTTCGAGGATCAGACCCAGGCCCAGATAGCCGAAGGCCGAGCCGTCATAGGCTTCGGGCACGACCACGCCGGCCCAGCCCATGGCGCCCATCTCGGCCCAGGCGGCGGGATCGAAGCTCTGTCCGGTCTTACCGTCGCGCAGCTTGCGCAGGGCGCCAACGGGCGCGCTTTGGCTGGTCCAGCCCTTGGCGGCGTCACGCAGCATGGTCTGTTCTTCGGTCAGGACGGCCATCAGGCGTGCTCCCTGGATTGATGACGGACGGCCCAGTCGAGGGCCTGTTCCAGACGGTCGTTGCCCCAGAAGAGCTCTCCGTCGGCGGTGAGGAAGCTGGGCGCGCCGAACAGGCCGCGCTCCTTGGCCATGCGGACATGATCCTTCAGCCTGGCCTTGATCGGATCGGACTGGGCGGCGGCCAGGACGTGCTCGGGACCGGCGCCCACCGCCGCGATCAGCGGCGCGAGCACCTCGGGACTGCCGATGTCCTGGTCGTCGACGAAATTGGCCTGGTAGACCGCGCGGCTGAACGCCGGAGTCCAGCCATCCTCCAGCCCGACGATCGCCACGCGGGCGGCCAGCAGGCTGTTGCGCGGGAACTGGCTGGGATGACGAAGCGGCAGGCCCGAGTCCGCACAGACCCGCTCCAGGTCGCGCCACATATAGTCGCCTTTCACGGGGAAGGCGTTGAAAGGACTGTCGTTCAGCCCTTGCTGCTCATGGAACAGCGGTCCCAGCAGGAAGGGCCGCCAAGCCACCGCCACGCCCCGATCGGCGGCCAGCCGCTCGATGCGCATGGCCGCCGGATAGGAATAGGTCGAGGCGAACTCGTACCAGAACTCGATCATCGGACTATTGGTGATCCAGGAGGCCGAGAACGCGCTTGGCGACGACGTTGAGGTTCACCTCGCTGGTGCCGCCCTCGATCGAATTGCCCTTGGCGCGCAGCATGGCGCGCGGGGCGGCCAGCTCCTCGGCGCTGAAGCCTTCGCCCTCCCAGCCGAGACCCTGGAGGCCGAGCGCCTCGACCAGGAGTTCAGTGCGTTCCTGGTTCATCTTGGCGGCCGCGTACTTGATGATTGATACGGCGGCGCTGGGGCCCGAGCCCTGCTTGGATTCCGCCTCGGCCCGGCGCACGGTCAGCATGAAGGCGTGGGCGTCCATCGAATGGGCCGCCAGGCGGGCGCGGAAGTCGCCGTCGGCGATCCGCCCTTCGCTGTCGACGCCGATCTCCTTCTTGGCCGCCTCGACGGGGCTCAGTCCGCCACCGCCGCCGAAGCCCGAGGCGCTGATGTTCTGGCGCTCATACTGAAGCAGGCGCTTGGCGATGTCCCAGCCGCCGTTCAGCTTGCCGACCAGCTGGTCCTTGGGGACCTTCACATTGTCGAAGAAGGTCTCGCAGAATGGCGAGGAGCCGCTGATCAGCTTGATCGGCCGGGCCTCGACGCCGGGCGAGGTCATGTCGAACAGCACGAACGAGATGCCCTCGTGCTTCTTCGAGGTATCGGTGCGCACCAAGCAGAAGATCCAGTCGGCCTGGTCGGCGTAGCTGGTCCAGACCTTCTGGCCGTTGATCAGGTAGTGGTCGCCCTTGTCTTCGCACTTGGTCTGCAGGGCGGCGAGGTCCGAGCCCGCGCCGGGTTCGCTATAGCCCTGGCACCAGCGGATCTCGCCCTTCACGATCTGGGGCAGGAAGCGCTGCTTCTGCGCCTCGGTGGCGTATTCCAGCAGCACCGGGCCCAGCATCCAGATGCCGAAGCTCATCAGGGCGGGGCGCGCCTTGAGCCGGCGAAGCTCCTGCTCCAACACCTTGTTCTGCGCCTTGGAGAGACCGCCGCCGCCGTATTCCTGGGGCCACATCGGCGCGGTCCAGCCCTTGGCGGCCATGCGGTCCAGCCAGAGCTTGGCGTCGGAATTCTTCCAAACCATCTTGCGGCCGCCCCAAGGGGCCTCGTCCTCGCCCATCGGGGCGCTTAGGGACGCGGGATAGTTGGCCTCCAGCCAGGCGCGGGTCTCGGCGCGGAAGGCGTCGAGTTCGGTTCCGCCGAAGTCGGCCATCGTCTCATCTCCCTAGGTGGCCAGTCCCAGAAGGACGGCATTTTCCGACACACTACGCCACGCGGCGGCGGCGGCAAGTCGATTCAAACGGTCGTTCGCATCTTGGCCCGCGACCGGTCCGGGGTTTGCGCTGTATAGGAGGGGCCGCTGCTGGATCCCGCGAGGGATTCGTCCTTTCGGGATCTGGATGTCCTCGACCGTTTTCAGGCCCGCGGCCCTGGCGATCGCGCCGACCCTGGCGGCGATCCTGGCCGCGTCGGCCGGGGTCATGCTGCTGGCCTCGGGCGCGACGCCCTCGGAGCCCACCCGCTTCCTGCTGCTGCTGGCCTTCGCGCCCGACCTGCTGATCGAGATCAGCCACTTCTTCTCCTCGATCCTGGGCCTTGTGCTGCTGCTGCTGGCGTTCGGCCTGCGCGCGCGGCTGGGCGCGGCGTGGTGGGCGGCTCTGATCGTGCTGGCCGCCTCGGCGGTGCTGGCCATCTTCAAGGGCCTGAACTGGGAGGAGACGGCGATGCTGTCGGTCTGCTTCCTGGGCATTTTGCCGTTCCACGAGGCCTTCCCCCGTAAGGCGGCCTTGACCAAGATGGAGATCACGCCCGGCTGGTTGCTGTCGGCCGGCGCGGCCGTGGCGGGCGCGGGCTTGCTGGGCTGGTGGTCATTCAACCACACCGAATTCGCCGACAAGTCCTGGATCCGGGTGCTGCAGGACCATGACGAGGCCGCCCGGGCCATCCGCTCGTCGGTGGCCGCCGCCATCGTGCTGCTGGCCGTCGGGGTCTGGCGGCTGGTCGCCACCGCCGCCACCCCGGCCGTGGTCGACGACACCGATCCCGACTTCGACCGTGTCCGCGCCATCCTCGCCAAGGCCGAGGACGCCGAGCCCAGCGCCAACCTGGCCCTGCTGGGCGACAAGCGCTTCCTGTTCTCGGCCTCGGGCGACAGCTTCCTGATGTTCGGCGTACGGGGACGGTCCTGGATCGCCCTGGGGCCGCCGGTCGGCAAGAGCGAGGAGCGCATGGAGCTCTTCTGGCGCTTCCGCGAGCTGGCCGACGCCCATGCGGCGCGCGCGGGCTTCTACGGCCTGGGTCCCGAGGACCTGCCCGACACCGTCGATCTCGGACTGGCCATTCAGAAGACCGGCGAGAGCGCCGCCGTACCGCTGGACGCCTTCAGTCTGGTCGGCCGCCGCCGCGAGGTCCTGCGCCGCAACTGGCGCAAGGCGGGGGAGGGCGGGGCGGCCTTCGAAGTCCTGCCCGTGGGCGCGGCCGTGGCGATCATGGACGAGCTGAAGGGGATCTCGGACTCTTGGCTGAGCCACCACGCCGGCGGCGAGAAGAGCTTCTCGATGGGCGGCTTCGATCCGCGCTACGTGGCCGAGTTCCCGGTGGCGGTGGTGCGCAGCGAGGGCAAGATCGTCGCCTTCGCCACCCTGTGGACGACGTCCAGTAAGACCGCGTTCTCGATGGACCTGATGCGCTACTCGGACGAGGCGCCCAAGAACGTCATGGACTACCTGTTCGTCGAACTCCTGCAGTGGGGCAAGGACGAGGGCTACCAGGCGTTCGAGTTCGGCGTCGCGCCCCTGGCCGGCCTGCAGGACCGCCCGCTGGCCCCGATCATGTCGCGGGTCGGCCGGCTCCTCTACGAGCGCGGCGAGGAGATCTACAATTTCCAGGGCGTTCGGCGGTACAAGGACAAGTACGACCCCGTCTGGCAGCCGCGCTACATTGCCGCGCCCCAGAAGTGGGCCATCCCTTTTCTGCTCGCCGACATCGGTCTGCTGTCCTCGGGCGGGGTCTCCGGGCTCGCGAAACGGCCGAAGAAGGCCTCCAGCTAGGCGCGACCTAGTAGCGCGGCTGGCCGCCGGTCTCGACCCCCAGAAGGTTCACCAGGTGCACGACCATCAGCATCAGGCCGACCACGCAGACCATCATCAGAGGGCGCCACGGAACCATGCGCGGGCCCTTTAGGACATTGATCGGGCGCGCGCCGAACCAGCCGCAGACGACGGCGAGGACGAGAAACGTGGCCGTCAGGGCGATGGTGATGGCGAGGTCCATGGCGCCTTCTAGGCCTGCGACAATCCGCCTGGCAAATGGTTAACGTGCGTTAACCCTCTTGCATTTGAAGCGCGCTACAGAACCTTGGGACTCTGTCCCGATTCCTCCACAGTGAATCGGTAAGGCGCTAGATCTAGCGTTTTCGTCGCGTTTACACCCCAGGAATCGGTGACTAGCGTTTTCCACAGATGTGTGGAGATCGATTCGCATGACGGCGGCTTCGCCATGGAGCGTAAAGGGGATCGACCCCAAGGCACGTGAGGTCGCCAAGGACCTCGCGCGTCGCTCCGGCATGACTCTGGGCGAATGGCTCAATCGAATGATCATCGAAGGCGATGGTCAGGGTTCGGAGCAGAACGCCAATTCCGACAGCGCGCCCAGCCGCGCCTATCTCGAGATCGTCAAGGACGATGCGCCCCCGCGTATCGAGATCGCCGAGCATCCGGCAGATGAGGTCGGCCGCGTCGCGATCGCGCTCGACCGTCTGACCCAACGCATCGAGGCGGCCGAGGGCCGCAACGCCGCCGCCATTTCCGGCATCGACCACTCCGTCCGCGACGCGCTCACGCGATTGGGACAATCCGAGCGTGAACAGATCGCCGTCGCCGCTCGTTTCGAAGGCGCTGTGGACGAGCTTAAGACCGAGCAGGCCCGCGCCGTGGAGCGTGTGCGCCGCATCGAGACCGAGGCGGCTGGGCCGCGTTCGGCCGAAGCGCTGCGCGCGCTGGAAGGCGCGCTCGGCAAGGTCGCCAGCCATCTTTATGACGGCGAGGCCCGCACCCGCGAGGCGATCGCCGCGCTGGAAGCCCGCATCAACGAACAATCGGCGACCCCGCAGGATCCCGCCGCCTTGGTCGACGCCGTCGTGGCGCGTCTGGGCGAGCGCCTGGAAGCCGCCGAGACCCGCACCAGCGAAGCCCTGCGCGAGCTGGGCTCGTCGTTCTCGGCCCTGGACAGCCGTCTGGGCGCCGTCGAAGGCGCCAATCCGGCCGCCGGCGTGCAGGAGCGCCTGGACACCCTGGCCGCCACCCTGGCTCAGCGCATGGAAGCCGCCCGGGTCGAGATGGCCGCCAAGCTGCGCGAAAGCGCCGACGGCCGCTTCGATCGCATGGAGCGCAAGCTGGGCGAGATGGCCGCGCACGTTCAGGCCGCCGAGCAGCGCTCGGCCCAGGCCATCGAGCGCATGGGCCGCGAAGTGGTCGGCGTCGCCGACGCCTTCAATCGCCGCGTCCAGGCCGCCGAGCAGCGCAACGCCACGGCCATTGAGCAGGTCGGGGGCGAGGTCGCTCGCATCGCCGCGACCGTCGAGCACAAGCTGAACCGCGCCGACAGCGTCCAGGCTCAAGCCCTGGAAAAGCTGGGCGGCGAGATCGCCCGCATCACCGAAAAGCTGGCCGAGCGCATCGGCAGCGCCGAACGTCGCAACGCCCTGGCCATCGACGATGTCGGCGAGCAGGTCGCTCGCGTCACCGAGCGTCTGAACCAACGCCACGAACGCTCCAGCCAGGAGTTGGTCGACCGCATCCGCCAGAGCGAGGAGCGCACGCTCCGCATGCTGGAGGAAGCGCGCGAGAAGATCGACACCCGCCTGCACGACGCCCAGCGCAAGCTCGAGGCCGCGCCGCCGCCGGTCGTCGCCGCTCCGGCCCCCGCGCCGACCCGCCCCGCGCCGGCCATCTCGCCGTTCGAGGATAGCTATTTCGGTCAGGCCGCGTCGTTCAGCGGCCACGACACGCATGAGGACGAGGACGTCTTCGAAGCGCCGCCGGCGCCGTCGCGCGCGCCGGCCTTCGAGGTCGCCGAGTTCCCGGCCGCCGAGCCGGAAGAGCCTTCCTTCGCGCACGACGACTATGCGATCGCCGACGGCTTCGAGCCGGAAGCGCCGCGCTACGAGATCGAGCCGGAGGTTTCCGACTTCGCCCCGCCCGAACCGCCGCGCCCGCTGTCGACTCGCGACATCATCGAGCAGGCCCGCGCCGCCGCGCGCGCCGCGGCGGCCGCCGACGCCAAGGGCGCTGGCAAGGCCAAGTCGGAAAAGAAGGCCAAGGGCGAGAAGTCGGGTTCGCTGTTCAGCGGCTTCGGCGGTTTCACCTCCAAGAAGCAGAAGCGCCGCCTGGGCGCGACCGTCGCCACCGCCGTCACCGTGTTCGGCGCCGCCGGCGCCCTGGGCGCGGGCGTGGGCGGCCTGCTGCTGCTCAATACCGACGGTTCGGGCGCCGCGCCCAACCGCGTCGCCGCCGCCATCGCCGGTCGCAAGGCCGATGTCGTGGTCACCAGCCCCGAAGCCGACACTACCCCCGGATCGCCGCGCGCCGCCGTGGCCTTGACCGCCGGCCAGGCCACGCCGGTCGACGCGCTCACCCCGGCCCAGCCCGCCGACAACGCCAAGGCCCTGTTCGAGGATGGCGTCCGCAAGATCGAGACCGGCGACCGCTCAGGCCTGGACACGCTCAAGCAAGCCGCCAACGGCGGTTACCCGGCCGCCCAGTTCTACCTCTCGAAGCTGTACGAGAGCGGCAAGGGCGTGAAGCAGGACATGCCGGAGGCCCGCCGCTGGAGTGAGCGCGCGGCCGCCGGCGGCGATCCGCGCGCCATGCACAACCTGGCGCTCTACTACTTCAAGGGGGAAGGCGGTCCGCGCAACGTGACCACCGCCGCCACTTGGTTCCGCAAGGCTGCCGACCTGGGCCTGGTGGACAGTCAGTTCAACCTGGCCCAGCTCTACGAAGGCGGTTTCGGCGTCAGCCAGAACCCGGCCGAGGCCTACAAGTGGTACGTGATCGCCGGCCGCGCCGGTGACGCTACAGCCCGCGGCCGCGCCCAGGCCCTGCGCGCCCAGCTGACGGCCGAGGCACAGCAGACCGCCGATCGCTCGGCCCTGGCCTTCCGTCCGCAGACCCAGGCCCAGACGGCCAGCCTGTCGACCGCCGCCCCGGCCGCCAACGCCAATCTGGGCCTGGCCCAGAAAGTGCTGTCGCAGCTGGGCTATTACCAAGGTCCGCGCGATGGCGTCGCCTCGCCGGCCCTGCGCATGGCCATCGCCGCCTACCAGCGCGACCAGGGCCTGCCGGCCTCGGGCGCCATGGACGGCGAGACCCTGAACCGTCTGGCGGTCTACGCGCGCTGATCGCTTCGCGTTGACGCGCAAGGCCCCGACCGGCAATCAGGGATATCCCTGACGCCGCAAGGGCCGCGCGAGCTTTGCACTTCTACCTTCCCATCGCCGAGGTGTCGGTGAACGCGCTGCTGCTGGTGGTGCTGGGAGGGCTCGTCGGCTTCATTTCCGGCATGTTCGGCATCGGCGGCGGTTTCCTGATGACGCCGGTCTTGGTGTTCATGGGCATCCCGCCGGTCGTGGCCGTGGCCAGCGAGGCCAACCACGTCGCCGCCTCGTCGGTCTCCAGCGTCATCGCCTACAGCAAGAAGCGCGCGGTCGACTTCCGCATGGGCGCGGTGCTGGCCAGCGGCGGGGCGATCGGCTCGTTCGCCGGGGTCGAGGTGTTCCGCTGGCTGCGCCTGATTGGCCAAGCGGACTTCGCCGTCTCGGTCTCGTACCTGCTGTTCCTGGGCGTCATCGGCGGGCTGATGCTGACCGAGTCGGTCGGCGCCATCCTGCGTCGCCGCAGCGGCCAGCCGCCCAAGCCGCGCCGTGATCGCCGGCCGCTGCTGCTCTACGCCTTGCCGTTCAAGGTCCGTTTCCCGCGCTCGCGGCTCTATATCAGCGTCATCCCGCCGATCTTGTTGGGCGTCTTCGTGGGGATCCTGTCGGCGGTGATGGGCGTCGGCGGCGGCTTCATCCTGGTGCCGGCCATGATCTACCTGCTGCGGATGCCCGCGCCGGTCGTGGTGGGCACCAGCCTGTTCCAGATCGTCATCACCACCTCGCTGACCAGCGTGCTGCAGGCCGGCCGCAATCAGACGGTCGACATCGTGTTGGCGACCCTGCTGCTGCTGGGCGGGGTGATTGGGGCCCAACTGGGCGCGCGGGCCTCGGGCCGGTTCCGCGCCGAGGAGCTGCGGGCCCTGCTGGCCTTGCTGGTGCTGCTGGTCGGCCTGCGCATGGGCGCGGGCCTGTTCCTGAAGCCCGAGGAAGCCTTCGTCCTGATGACGGGGACGCCGCGATGACCGCGCCCGCGCAGGTTCCTTTGGTTCAGGCCCCGCCGGCGGCCGCTGTGTCGGCGGCCCTGACCGACACCGAGATCCGGGTCAGCTCCGGCTTCCGGGGCGCGCGGATCGTGCTGTACGGCGCCGTCTTCGACCCCAAGGATCGCCCCAGCGACATCGTCGTCATCGTACGCGGTCCCGACCAGCCGCTGCGCATCGCCCGCAAGACCCAGGTCGCCGGTCTGTGGTTGAACAGCCGGCCGGTGGTGTTCCGGGGCGCGCCCGGCTTCTACCGCGTGGCCTCGACCCGGCCTTTGCAGGAGATCGCCGGCTTCGCACCTCTGCGACATCTTGGCGCGGGCCTTGAGCACCTGGCCATCGCCGCGCCGCTGGAGCAGCGGGTCGAGACCACCTACGGCGTCCGCGACGTCGTGGTCAGCCGCCTGGGCGCCGACTATCTGGACTGGCGGCGCGCCGTGCTGCGCCTGAAGCAGAAGGCCGGCCTCTACGCCGCCGACCCGCGCGGGGTCCGCTTCGTCGACAAGGGCCTGTTCCGCGCCCAGCTGGACCTGCCCGCCGAGGCCCCGATCGGCCAGTACACCGCCCGTATCGTGCTGTTCCAGGACGGCAAGCCGGTCTCGATCCGCGACCGCGCCCTGGTGGTCGAGAAGGCCGGCGCCGAGCGGGCGCTCTACCTGTTCGCGAAAGATCGTCCGTGGACCTATGGGCTCGTGTCGGTAATAGTCGCGCTCGGGGCAGGGTGGGCGGCTTCGGTCGCCTTCCGAAGGAGTTGAGTCATGAACGAGTCCGCGGCGGAGCGGACGCCGGTTCCGCCGGCGGTATGGGTCTTTGGTCTATCGACCCTCATTCCCTTCTTCATCGCATCGGGGCTGTTCTGCTACGGCCCGGTCGCCATCCAGAAATCGTCGCTGCTGGGGCTGCTGGCCTATTCGGCGGCCATGGTCTCGTATTTCGGCGGCGTGCGCACGGGGCTGGAGATCGAGCACCCCAGCCCGCGCTGGTCGGTGCTGGGCATCTCGCTGTTGTTCCCCCTGGCCGGATTCGGCCTGCTGCTGGGCGAGCTGAAGTTCGAGCCGGCCTGGCAGTTGTCGGGTTTCCTGCTGGTCTTCCTGCTGCAATGGGTCTGGGACGTCACCGACCACGACGGCCCGACCTGGCGCCCGCGCATGCGCACCCTGATGACGGCCGGCGCGGCCATATCGCTGGCGTTTTCGCTGGAGCAGGCGCTGCATATGTAGCCCGTGATGGGCTTGTTAAAATAAATGCGACCCGATCAGTGAGGTCCTGGCAACCGAAGATCGGAACGACATGGACCTCGCCCTCAAACGCATCATTCTCTTTTCGTCAGACGTGCCCCGGCTGGCCGCCTTCTATCGCGATGTCATCGGGCTGCCGGTCATCGGAACCGAGGAAGGCTGGGTCGAACTCGACGGCGGGGCTTGCGCCATCGCGATTCACGCCGGCCGTTCGAAGGTCGGCGCCAGGCCGCCAAAGCTGGTCTTTCACGCAACGGACGTCGGGACGGCGCGGGCTAATCTGATCCTGCGAGGCTTCAAGGCTCTGGGCCCGGTCAAGTCCTCGGCCAAGTTCGACATCTGCGACGGGCGCGATCCCGACGGCAACGCCCTGCAGATCTCCAGTCGGTCCTAGTCCGGTCGCAGCGACTTGACGCCAACCGCGTGAACCCGCTTGGGCCCCAGCGCGCCCGCCAACAGCGGGCCGGCGAACAGGTTCGAGAACGCCTCGTCCAGGATATTCAGCCCGCCCGTAAAGGCGCCGAACGCCGGCAGCACCAGCCGCTGGCCGTCGGTGACGAAGCAGCGGCGGCGGATCGTGGCGCGACCGCTGGTGACCTTGGCCGCCGGATGCAGGTGGCCAGCGACCTCGCCCAACTGCACGCCGGGCAGGGGTTCGTGGCGCAGGGTCAGGCCCGCGATCACGGCCTCGTCGATGATCTCGCCGGGCAGAACCCGGGGGCCGTCGGCGTCATGGTTGCCCACCGCCCAGACCAGCTCGCGGCCAAGGGCCAGCCCCTCCAGGCGTCGATAGTCGTCGGCCGCCAGCCGGGCCTCGCCGCCGCCGTCGTGGAAGCTGTCGCCTAAGAAGATCAGCCGCGCCGGCGAGAGCAGGGCGATCTCGCGGTCCAGCCGGTCCAGGGTCTCGCGGGTGTCGTAGGGCGGCAGCATTTGGCCGAAGCGCGCGGCGTAGCTGCTGCCCTTCTCGAAGTGCAGGTCGGCGACCACCAGGGTGCGCTGGGCCTCCAGCCACATCGCCCCGGACCAGCGCAGCATGACCTCGACATTGGATAGGGCGATCCGCAGACCGCCACAGACGGAGGGTTGGAAACGCGTCACGACATGGCCTCGGCGATCAGGTCTTCCTCGGCCTCGGCCAGGATCATCTCGCCGGCGGCGTCTCCCGGCGCGCGCTCGCGGCCGATCTCCAGCATGATCGGCACGGCGAACGGCGAGACGCGATCCAGCGGTATGTGGCGGATGTTCCCGTGCACGCGGGTCAGCATGTCGCCCAGCCGGGCGATGTCGAGCATGCCGGTGGCGGCGTCGTGCCGGGCGCAGCGGAGCATCAGGTGGTCGGGTTGGTGTTTGCGCAGCACGTCGTAGATCAGGTCGGTGGAGAAGGTCACTTGCCGCCCGGACTTCTCGGCTCCCGGGTGGCGCCGTTCGATCAGGCCGGCGATCAGAGCGCAATGCTTGAAGGCCCGCTTCATCATGAAGCTCTCGTCGAGCCAGGCCTCCAGGTCGTCGCCCAGCATGTCCTGGGCGAACAGCTCGTCCAGATCGAGGTTGTCCATCGGCCGCAGCGACCACAGGTTCAGGGCGTAGTCGTTGCAGACGAAGCCCAGCGGTCCGACGCCCAGCCGATCCAGCCGGCGGGTCAGCAGCATGGCCAGGGTGGTGTGGGCCAGGCGGCCCTCGAACGGATAGCAGACCATGTGGAAGCGCTTTCCGTTCGGAAAGGTCTCCAGCAGCATTTCGCCCTCGTCCGGAATGGCCGAGCGGACCTTCTGCCAGGCCAGCCATTCCTGGACGTCCGGGGGCAGGGCTGTCCATTCGCGCTCGTCGTGCATCATCTGGCGCACACGGCTGGCTAGATAGGTCGAGAGCGGGAACTTCGAGCCGCCCCAGCTGGGCATCTTGGGATCGTCGTTCGGCGCGGGCGACACGAAGGCGTCGGCGCCGACCATGCTGTTGTAGCGCCAGACCTGGCCCGCGAAGATGAAGGTGTCGCCGGGCGTCAGCTGCTCGAAATAGCCTTCCTCGGCCTCGCCGATCTTCCTGCCGCCCACGGGTTTGCGGCCGCCGCCGATGCGGATGTTGATCATGCCCGGCGAGACGATGGCCCCGACGTTCATCCGGTGCTGCTGGCGGGCCTGGGCGTTGCGGGCGGTCCACAGACCGTCCTCGTTGCGCACGATGCGCCGGAACTTGTCATAGGTGCGCAGCGCGTAGCCGCCGGTCGAGACGAAGTCGACGACGGTCTCGAAATCCTCCCAAGACAGCTCGGCATAGGGACCGGCGGAGCGCACCTCGTCATAGAGGGCGATCAGGTCGAACGGTTCGGAGCAGGCGCAACCCATGACGTGCTGGGCCAGGGTGTCCAGGGTTCCGATCCGTGGCGGGTCGCCGTCCAGATGGTTTTCCAGGATGGCGTCGGCGGCGGCGCGGCACTCCAGCATCTCGAAGCGACTGGCGGGCACGAACAGGGCGCGGCTGGGTTCGTCCAGGCGGTGGTTGGCGCGGCCGATCCGCTGGACCATCCGCGAGGCCCCCTTGGGCGCGGCCAGTTGGATGACCAGGTCGACGTCGCCCCAGTCGATGCCCATGTCGAGGGTCGAGGTGCAGACCACGGCCCGCAGCGCGCCCTTGGCCATGGCGGCCTCGACCTTGCGCCGCTGCTCGGCCGACAGGCTGCCGTGGTGCAGGGCGATCGGCAGACCCTCGTCGTTCAGCTCCCACAGCCTCTGAAACGCGAACTCGGCCTGGAAGCGGGTATTGACGAAGATTAGGGCGGTCTGGGACGACTTGATGATCTCATAGACCTCGGCCATCGCGTGCTCGGCCGTGTGGCCGGCCCACGGCACGCGACCGCCGGAGACCAGGACCTCGACCACGGGCTGCGCGCCGCCCGAGCCGAGGACGAGATCGATGTCGGGTTCATGGACCTCTTCCCCCGGGTGGGGAGGCGCATTGTGCCCCAGCCACTTCCGCACCAGGTCTGGATCGTCCACCGTCGCCGACAGCCCCACGCGCCGCAGCGCCGGCGCGAACAGCTGCAGCCGCGCCAGGCCGAGCGCCAGCAGGTCGCCGCGCTTGGACGGCCAGATCGCATGGGCTTCGTCGATGATCACGCAGCGCAGGTCGGCAAAGTACTCGCGCGCGCCTTCCCAGGCGCAGAACAAGGCGAGCTGCTCTGGCGTGGTCAGCAGGATGTCGGGCGGCTTGATCCGCTGGCGAGCCTTGCGGCTCTCGCCGGTGTCGCCGGTGCGGCTCTCGGCCACGATCGGCAGGCCCATCTCGCGGATGGGAGTCAGCAGGTTGCGCTCGACGTCGACGGCCAGGGCCTTCAGCGGCGAGATGTAGAGGGTGTGGACGCCGGCCGGCGTATTGCGCGGCGGCCGCTCGCTCAGCTCGATCAGGCTGGGCAGGAAACCGGCCAGGGTCTTGCCGCCGCCGGTCGGGGCGATCAGCAGCGCGCCGCGCCCCTGGCGGGCCTTCTCCAGCATGGCCAGCTGATGTTCACGCGGGCTCCAGCCGCGGGCGGCGAACCAGTCTCGGAACCTGGGGGGAAGGGCGTCAGCCGCGAGCATTGTTCGCGATATAGCATGTTCCCCTTCTGTTTCATCCGTCTTTTGCGCCGTCCTTTGCGCAATTGGCGGGCGAGTCCGGTTGCGCGGGGTCGGGCTTGCGGTTGTCTGGCTTGACGCCCCGCCCGTCGATGCGACGATCGGGAGACGGTGGGGACGTGATGCGGAACAGGATGCTGCCCGTGCTGTTGGGCTTGGCGCTGTCGATCGACGGCGGAGCTCGCGCGTGGGCGGACGTTGTTTCTTATGGCGGTCCTTCCGAGGCCAAGGCGACGTTCGAGACCACTCTCAGTCAGGCCAAGCGCGGCGACGCCACGCGCTATGTCGACCTGGCCATGCTGTACCTGGACGGCGAAGGCGTGGGCCGTGACGTGCCCCAGGCGCTGTTTTGGCTGCGTAAGGGCGTGGCCTGCGGCGACACCGACGCCATGGTCGAGCTGGGCAACGTCTATTTCGACGGCGCGGACGGGGTTAAGGCCGACCGTCGGGCCGCGTTGAAGCTCTACGCCCGCGCGGCCCAGCTGGGCGATCCGAACGGCATGTACAATGTCGGCGTCGCCCACGAGGGCGGCGGCGGCATCCGCGAGAACCGGCGCTTGGCGCTGTCCTGGTACCTGAAGGCGGCCGCCGCCGGTTCGGCGCGCGGGGCCTATAGCGCCGGCGAGGCCTATCTCGACGGTTATGGGACCAGGATCGATTTGGCCCAGGGCGTGCTGATGCTGCGCCGGGCGATCGAGATGGGCTCGGCCGACGCCATGAACGCCTTGGGCCGCCTGCACTCGGAGGGCGCGGGTGTGCGGCAGGACCACGCCGAGGCCCTGCGCCTCTACGCCGCCGCCGCCAGCAACGACCTGCCCGCGGGCATGTCGAACCTGGGCGTCGTGCATCACAACGGCGAGGGCGTGCCGATCAACTACACCGAGGCGCTGCGCTGGTTCCAGATGGCCGCCGACCGGGGCTATCTGGAGGCCTGGTACGATCTGGGCGTCATGTGCGAGCGCGGCCAGGGCGTTAAGGCCGATGATGACCTGGCCCTGCTGATGTATCGCCGGGCGGCCGAGAGCCAGGACGCCGACCTGCGGCAGAAGGCCCAGAAGGCGATCAACCGGCTGGAAGGCTTCGACGATGAGGACGGCCCGATCGTCTGAGCCGAAAAGCCGTTGTTCCCATTCTGTTTCGCGCCGGTTTTTGCTAACAGACTCGCGTGACCGCTTTCCCGCCGACTCTGGATCTCGCGCCCGCCCTGGTCGTTCTGCCCGGGCCGCGGGCCGGCATGGCCGATGGCGGCGGCGAAGGTCGGATCCTGCGCGCGCCGGACGCCCGCGACCTGTTCGAGCATGGCCCGGTGCTGGTGGCCCACGCGGCCATGACCGCCCGGCGCCTGAACCTGTCGCCGCCGTCGCGCGGGCCGCGTCTGTTCGACGTGCTGGAACTCTACGCCTTCGTCCGCCCGGCCACCTTCTGCGCGCCGTCGGCCGTTGGCCTGGCCATGGCGCTGGGTCTGGTCGAACCGCATGGCGCGGCGGAGCAAGCTCAGAGCCTGCGCGAAAGCGCCGACGCCCTGCTGCGCGAGCTGGCCCTGACGCCGGTTCCATCGCGCGAGGAGGCCTTGGCCGTGGCCGAGACCCTGGCCAAGGCTGGCTGGTCGTGGGGACCGGCCGTCATCGGCGCGCTGCGCTCGGTCCAGGCCGGCAACCAGTTCCGGGGCTCGGGCCTCGACGTCTGGGCCCGCATCGCCGAGTGGGAGGACCAGGCCCCGCCGGGCGAGGCTGGCTCCCGCCCGATCGATCCCGAACGGGCTGGGGAGCGCTTGGCAGAGCTGTTGCACCGCTCTGGCCTGGAGGAGGTGCGCGAGGCTCAGGTGACCTTCGCCAAGGAGGCCGCCTTCGCCTTCCAGCCGCGCGAGCGCGAGGGCGAGCCGCGCATGATGCTGGCCGAGGCCGGCACGGGCGTCGGCAAGACCCTGGGCTATCTGGCGCCGGCCTCGCTGTGGGCCGAGGCCAACGGGCCATCGGTCTGGGTCAGCACCTATACCCGCGCCCTGCAGCGCCAGATCGAGCGCGAGAGCCGCTCGATCTATCCGGACCCCAAGGAGCGGGCCCGCAAGGCGGTCGTGCGCAAGGGCCGCGAGAACTATCTGTGCCTGCTGAACTTCCAGGAACAGATCAACGGCGCCCAGCTGGGCAACGGCGACCTGATCGGCTTGGCCCTGACCGCCCGTTGGGCGCGCGCCACCCGCGACGGCGACATGACCGGTGGCGACTTTCCGGCCTGGCTGCCGACCTTGTCGGCCGTGCCGCCCTCGGCCCAGGCCAGCCCCTCGAACTTGGTCGACCGGCGCGGCGAGTGCATCCACGCCGGCTGCCAGCACTATCGCATCTGCTATATCGAAAAGGCGGTGCGGGCGTCCAAGCGCGCCGACATCGTCATCGCCAACCATGCCCTCGTGCTGACCCAGGCCGCTTTCGACGGGGCGCGGACGGCGCGGGGTTTGAAGGGCGACAACGAGACCACCAGCCTCAAGCGCATCGTCTTCGACGAGGGCCACCACCTGTTCGAGGCGGCAGACAGCGCCTTCTCGGCCGCTCTGTCCGGGGCCGAGGCCGCGGAGCTGCGCCGCTGGATCCGCGGACCCGAGGGACGCGGCCGGCGCGGGCGCGGCCTGGAAGCCCGCCTGCTCGACATCCTCGGGGACCGCGAGGGCGCACGCGGGGCGATGACCCAGGCGATCCACGCCGCCGCCGCCTTGCCGGGCGAGGGCTGGTCGGGCCGCGTCGCGCCGCCGGACGGCCAGATCAATCCGATCGGACCGATCGAGAACTTCCTGGTCGCCGTCATCGAACAGTTGCGAGCCCGCACCAGCGAGCGCGGCGGGGCGGATCTCGGCCTGCAATGCGACGCCCGTCCGGCCACCGATCTGGTTCGCGAGCGGGCGCCGGAAGCGGCCAGGGCCCTGGCCTCGCTCGAGGCCCCGCTGCTGGCCCTGGCTCGGGCGCTCGAAGATGTGCTGGACGAGGAGGCCGAGCATCTTGGTCCTTCCGAACGCGCCCGCATCGAAGGCGCGCTGCGGGGCCTGGATCGTCGCGCCCGCATGACCTTGCCGGCCTGGCGCTCGATCCTGAAGGCGATCGAGGACGACGATGTCGATCCGACCGAGACCGACCCGGACTTCGTCGACTGGTTCGAGGCGACCTTCCTCTACGGTCGGGTTGTGGACGCCGCCTGCCGCCGCCACTGGGTGGACCCGACCGAGCCGCTGCGCGCGGCGGTGCTGTCGCCCGCCCACGGGGTGCTCGTGACCAGCGCCACCCTGGTCGACCCGGCCCTGGAGGATCCGTTCGCCCTGGCCGAGATGCGCACCGGCGCGGCGCGCCTGCCGACCGCGCCCAAGGTGCTGCGCCTGGTCTCGCCGTTCGACTATGCGAACCACGCCAAGGCCTATGTCGTCACCGACGTGAACAAGGAAGACCCGCGCCAGGTCTCGGCCGCGATGCGCGAGCTGTTCCTGGCCGCCGGGGGCGGGGGGCTAGGCCTGTTCACCGCCATCCGCCGGCTGAAGGCCGTCCACGAGCGCATCGCCGCGCCGCTGGCCGACCAGGGCCTGGCGCTCTACGCCCAGCACGTCGACCCGCTGGAGGTCGGCGCGCTGGTCGATATCTTCCGGGCCGAGGAGGACGCCTGCCTGCTGGGCACCGACGCCATTCGCGACGGCGTCGACGTGCCGGGCCGGTCTCTGCGTCTGCTGGTCTTCGACCGTGTGCCGTGGCCGCGTCCCGACGTCCTGCACAAGGCCCGCCGCCTGCGCTTTGGCGGCAAGGGCTATGACGACGCCGTGGCCCGGGCCCGGATCAGCCAGGCGTTCGGCCGCTTGATCCGCCGCGCCGACGACCAGGGCGTCTTCGTCATGCTCGACGCCGCCGCGCCCACGCGTCTGTTCTCCAGCCTGCCCGAGGGCGTGACCATCGAGCGGGTGGGGCTCGTTGACGCGATCGAGGCGACCGCCGCATTTTTGTCGAAGACGCGGACTTAACAACGCTTCAGTTCATCTGGAGAAGCCTTCTTGGTTGGTCTCGCCAAGTCCGTTCTTATGGCGTCGGTCCTCGCCGCGGCCTTGTTGGTCGCCCACGCCGTCGAAGCCGAGGAGTTCGTCCGCGACGACTGCCGGTCATTTGTCGCGCCGAGCCACGGCCTGAACTACGACACGCCAGTCCATGCCCGCTGGTACAAGCGCTTCTGGACCGGGACCTGCGACCACCTGCCGTTCTGTTTCTCAGGGTCGCCGAACTGGAACGACATCGTCGCCAAGCTGATGGCCAAGGGCGGCTCTCGGGAGCAGCCGGCCCTGTTGCCCAAGGCCTGCCGCCTGGGCCAGCTGATCGGGCTGGAATGGTCGCGCGACAAGAAGATCCGCCACATCACGACCGGTGACCTGCGCGTGTTCAACAACATGCTCGAAGCGTCCGGCGATCCGCTGCGCGGTGTCGACCAGGTCGACGCCAAGGCGCGCGCGATGACAACGCAACGCTGACTCAAAGCCGTCGAATTTCTGCAATCGAGACGCCCTACAAGATCTCCAAGAGGGGGAGGCCTCCATGCCTGTCCGAACGGACTGGCATGGTTTCAAAGTTTTGAAGCGTGGCAGACGCCGAAACCGCCCACACTTTCGGCTGCCACGCTTCAGCCCAGGAGCGTACCGATGATGACCCGACCCGCCGACCCCGCGATCGACGAAGCCGCCACGCCCGCCCGTGCGCGGTCCGCCCGCGCCCTGGTCCAGGCGGTCCGCTGGCGCACCGGGTTATCTCAGGCCGAGTTCGCCGAGGCGTTCCACATCGACCTGACGCTGCTGGAAGACCTCGAGCACGGCGACGCCCGGCCCGACGCCGCCCTGACCGCCTATCTGCGGGTTATCGACCACGCGCCTGGGGTGGTGCGCGCCGCGCTGGGCCGCGCGGTCTCCTAGCGTCCATGTGGTGAGCCCGTCGGCCGCACCGCTTCCGGCGATCGGGGCGGTCTGAAGATCGAGCGGGGGGCGGCCGCGGGCCCTTGTTGGCGGCCGCGCTCCACGACCACCATTTGACCGCGGATTGACCGATTCCGAAGGCCTTCATACGCAAGGGTACGCCAAAGACGCCGGTGAACCTACGATGCGCCGGCAAGTAAGAGGCGCTGGAAACCGGTGTCAGGATGGGGTTGGCCAGTATTCGTTCTTTCCAGATAACAATGGTTTTTCTTGACCTCCGGGATTTGTGTCACGACCGAGTGCCGCATTTTTTGGTCGATCGTTTCTGAACAGGCATGGGAACGACGACGTTAACCATGGATTCTTTTTGATCTGCGACGGAATGGTGAGGCTCGCTCGTTTAGCTTGGCAACGGGCGCTGACTTCAAGGTTTCGAGGCACTCCATGGTCGAAACACTGTTCTTCTTTCACAACCCGAAGGCCGGCGGCACTTCGGTTGTCGATGCGCTGAGCCGACTGTTCCCTGCCCAGAGGCGCTGTCCTCGCATAGAGAACGACGCGACCGAGCATGAGATACGCGCGGGTCGATATGAGGTGTTCCGAGGTTACGACCTCTACGCGGGTCACTACGGCCTCGACATCTATGAAGCCGTCGGCGGGCGTCTGCCGATCGCGACCAACTTCCGCTGGCCGATCGACCGCGTGGTGTCCGTCTATCGCTATTTCCGGCACGTGGTCGAGCTGACCGACGTCCAGGCCCGCGACCCGCGTTTTACGGCCGTTCGATTGGCCAAGAGCCTGTCGCTGGATGACTTCGTGACTTGCGACGATCCTGCCGTGTTGTTGCATACCAGCGATCATCATTTCCGTCAGCTGACGGGATCGGGTTGGTCGTCGGCCTATGAGCGCGACCTGCGCGCCGCTAGGACGCTGATCGATCGCATGGTCTGGTTCTATGTCTGCGAGCACCCTTACGAGTCGCTGGCCTGGGCGGACATCGCTTTCGACGGACGGGTGTCGACCGTCCAGCGCTTGAATGTCACGCGCGCCGAGGATTCGGCGGAGGCGGTCCTGGGCCCCGGGGCCTATCGCGAATTGGTTTGGCGGAACCAGAAGGACATCGCGGTCTATCAGTACGCGCTCGGTCGGTTGCTGGCCGAAGTGACCCCGGCCGAGATGCGTCTGACCGCCTGAGCTAGGCCGTGACGTAGCGCCGACATGGTCTCGGCGCTTGGGGTTGGTCATCCATTCTTGTCCCCAGTCTCTCTTCGCCCCGCCAACTGCGGCGGCTCGTCGCGGTCTGAGCGGCGCGCGCGCGCAAGACCTTTGATCGCAAACGATTTCTAGCTTGGCTTTGTCCCCAGAATGGGGCCTGCGACAGGCGGACGCGTTGCCTGTCGATCCGCGTTCGGCGAAATGAGGGTCATCAAGTTTCTGAGGCGACGCCGCCGCGCTCGAAGTTCAGCGCCGCCGACGCCGTCCTGTTGGGGAACAGGACGACGCCCCCGGACCAGCAGGTCCGGGGGCGTTTTCATTTGGTTCAATACTCAGACTTTTACATTCTGTGACAATCGGGCGCACACTATTCCTCGAACAACGTGCGCTGTGCGTCCAGCGGTCGCATGGCGGGCCCGTTCATCTCCTGTAAACGTTTGCGCCATGGGGAACCGTAACGATCATATCGTTGAAGCGGAGCATCTCGAGCGACAGGCCGAGATCGCCGACAACGCGCATGCTCGCGCGGCGCTGCTGCGCATGGCGCAAGCCTCGCGCGGCGCGGCGGCCTTGATGGGCCTGTTCGACGCCTGCGGCGAAGACGCCCGGCCGACGCTTACGCGCTGATTTCGCCGAGGCAGACCGCCACGCAGCGGCGCGCCAACTCTTCCGTCGCATCCAGGAAAGGGACCGACAGGTCCGCCGCGCTCAGCACCAACGGCACTTCCGTACAACCCGCCACCACGCTCTGCGCGCCCTTGCCGACCAGGCGGTGGGCGAGGGCGGCCATGGTCTCGCGGGAGGCCGCGCCGATATCGCCCTGCTTGATCCGGTAAAGCAGGGCCATGAACTCGACCTGCTCGTGGTCGTCCAACATCACCACCTCCAGCCCCATGTGCGAGAAGCGGTCGCGATAGAGGCCAAGGGCCAGGCTGGTGCCCAGGACGCCGACGACGCTCGCGCCCTTGGCCTGGGCGGCGAGGCCGGCCGTCTCCAGCATGTCGACCAGGGGCAGGCCCGCGGCGCGAACGTTCTCGGCATAGGCGTGGGCGGTGTTGCAGGCGATGGCCAGGACCTCGGCCCCGCTGTCGCGCAGGCCGGCCGCCATCGCCGCCAGCACCGGACCGGGGTCGGACGTGCTGACATTGCGGTCCGGGACCTTGGGATTGATGTCGACCAGCACGCGCAGATGGTCCTGCTCGCGCTTGACCGGCGTGGCCGCCTGCAGCTTGGCCAGGAAGTCCAGAGTGGCGGCCGGACCCATGCCGCCCAGGACGCCCAAAACCTTGCTGTCAGGGGTCTTGCTCATTAGAGGGCGGGCTCCAGCACGCTCTGATAGCCGAACAGACCTTGGGCTCCGCCGGTGTGCAGGAACACGACCCGCTCGCCCTTGAAGGCGCCCTTGCGCGCCTGATCGATCAAGCCCTTCATCGCCTTGCCCGAATAGACGGGATCCAGCAGCAGGCCTTCGGTGCGAGCGGCCAGAGCCAGGGCGTCGATCACGGCCTGGTCCACGAGGCCGTAGCCTTCGCCGACATAGTCGCAGTCGGCCACCACCCTCTCGCGCTTGACGCGGTCGGCCGCGCCGATGGTTTCGGCGGTGGCGACGGCCAGGTTGAAGACGTTCTCTTCCTGCTTGGCCTTGGGCGCCCGGACGCCGAAACCCAGGATCGGGATGTCGACCGACAGCGCCGCGAAGCCGGCGACGAGGCCGGCATGCGTGCCGGCGCTGCCGGTGGCGGTGACCAGGCGGTCGAGCTTCAGGTCCATCTGGTCGGCCTGGACCACCAGTTCGCGGGCGCAGTCCACATAGCCCAACGCGCCGATCGTGTTCGAGCCGCCGCCCGGGATGACATAGGGCTTGCCGCCGCGCTGGCGGACACTTTCAGCGGTGCTCTCCAGCTCGGCGACCATGTCCGTACCGCCGGGGACGTAACGGATCGCCGCGCCCATCAGCTTGTCCAGCAGCACATTGCCGTTGCCCATGTAGTCGCTGGCCTTCGAGCCGGTGCGCTCCTCCAGGATCACCTCGGTCCTCAGGCCGAAGCGGGCGCCGGCGGCGATGGTCTGGCGGACATGGTTGGACTGCACCGCGCCCTGGGTCACCAGGGTGTCGGCGCCCTGGGCCAGGGCTTCGCCCAGCAGGAACTCGAGTTTGCGGGTCTTGTTGCCGCCGCCGGCCAGGCCGGTGCAGTCGTCGCGCTTGACCCAGAGATCGATGCCGAGTTCCGCGCCCAGGCGGGGCAGGGGCTCCAGCGGCGTCGGCAGGTGGGCGAAGCGGGCGCGAGGAAAGCGGGCGAGATGCATGACGGCGACGGTCCCTGACAGAGTCGCCGCCTCTGTTAGCACGGCCAGCGCCAAGCGCGACCGCGGAGTCTCGGCCTACGGGTTGGAGACTGGCGGATCAGCCGGCGAGCGCCGGGGCGCCACGCGCGCCTTGGCCCGCTGAGCGGCCTGGTTGCGGGCCGTGGGGCTGCGATAGCGATCCTTGATCATCTCGATCAGCTCATATGGCGCCGCGCCGATCCTGCCGCCGACCTCGTCGCCGCCGCGCGGGGAGTGCTTGAGGATCGCGATGACGTCGCGAACCTGGCCTTCCTTGCCCCGGTCGGTTTCGAAGTCGTACCAGCCGCGTAAGGTCTTGCAGGCCTCATGAGGCAGTCGCGAGTCCCCCCTGACGAGGCGCACGCAGATCACCCTGTCCGGCTGCTCCTTTAGCAAGACATCCAGCTGCCGTTCGATCTCCAGGTCCGAGGGCACGGCGCCGCCCCAGCCACGGCGCGGCTGGATGATCGCTGGCGCGACTTCATTGGCCTCGGAAGCACTCTGCGGAGGCGCTCCCGCCATGGCGAAGGCGAACATGACGGACAACATCATGGGATCACATCCATATGGGTTCTGTCGGGATGGTGGTCGGCGGAAATGTATTTCGCAACCTTAAATATGCAATGTCCGCTCTTGCGCGGATGTCGTCGACGGACATGAACCTCCGGGCCAGTGGTGGTATGATGAGGCCGGAGGGCCGACGGACATACGATCGGTTCCAGGGAGGAAGACATGACCCGAATGATCCCGTTCGCCGCCCTTTGCGCGGCGGCTTTGTTCAGCGCCGCCGGAGCGGCCGGCGCCTCGACCCTGGTGATCGGCAGCGGCTCGGCCCAGGAGTGTTCCGACGCGGCCTTGAAGGGCCGCACCGACAACCGCGCGGTGCTGGCGTGCACCACGGCGCTGGAGGTCGAAAACCTGAACTTCCGCGACCGCGCCCGCACCTATGTGAACCGGGGCGTACTGCAACTTCGGCAGCGCGATTTTCCCGCGGCGCGCGCCGATTTCGACCAAGCCGCCACGATCGATCCGAACCTGGGCGAGGCCTATGTGAACCGTGGCGCGACCTATGTCGGCGAGGAGCGCTACCGCGAGGGCGTCGAGCAGATCGACAAGGGGCTTACCCTGGGCGTCAAGGACCCGGAGAAGGCCTTCTTCAACCGCGGTCTGGCCAATGAGGGCCTGGGCGACCTGCAGGCGGCCTACAAGGACTATTCGCGGGCGGCTGAACTGAAGCCCGACTGGCCGGCGCCGAAGACCGAACTCGCGCGTTTCACCGTCAAGCGGCCCTAGGTCCCAAGGGAAGCGACGCCGGGCGCGTCGTCGGTCGTTCCGGGTGAGGAGTGTTCGATGACGCGCGCGGTGCTTCTGTTGTCGGTCAGCCTGGCGGCGCTGAGCATGGCCAGCGCGCGCGCTCAAGACCTGCGCGACATCCAGGCTCGCAACGCCGCCGCCCACGCGCTGGAAGACGCGCGACGCGATCTGCTGTCCAGCCAGATCGAGACCTCCAACGCCAACGAACGGGCGCGGACGGAGCTGCGACTGCGCGATCTCGACGCCCAGCGGACCGGCGCGCCGAGCCTGCGGTCGCTGACCGTTCCTCCAGCGAGACCGCTTGACGACGTCGCCCGTCGCGACGCCGATCTCGCAAGATCCATGGACCGGATGGAGCGCCTGACGCAGGATGCGTTGGCGCAGAGCAATGCCCGCATGCTGGCCATCCGACCCGCCAGCGAGCGCCAGAACACCAGCAAGAAGGATTGAGGATCTCATGGAGTGGGAAGGCGGTCGCCGGTCCGGCAACATCGAGGACCGACGTGGGCTTGGCCCGGTCGGCATCGCCGGCGGCGGTATCGGCGCGGTGGTGTTGGCCGCCATCGGCTATTTCGTGTTCGGCATCGATCCGCGCAGCACGATGGAGGCGACGCAGGGCCTGCAACAGCCCGCCCAGCAGGAAGGTGCGCGCGGCGAGGTCACTGACAAGGAAGGCCAATTCGTCGATGTGATCGAGACCTCCAACCGCGAGGTCTGGACGCCGATCTTCCGCAACGAAGGCGTCGAGTACCGGCCGCCCGAGGCGATCGTGCTCTACAAGCAGGCCACCGGCACCGGCTGCGGTACCGGTCAGTCGGCGATGGGGCCGTTCTATTGCCCGGCCGACCAGAAGGTCTATCTGGACTTGTCGTTCTGGAGCGAGCTGGAAACCCGCTTCGGCGCCCAGGGCGAGTTCGCCCGCGCCTATGTGATCAGCCACGAGATCGGCCACCACGTGCAGCACCTGCTGGGCGCGGACCAGCAGGCCCGCCGCCTCGGCGCGCGGGGCGAGGAGAGCGGTTCGGTGCGGCTGGAGCTGCAGGCCGACTGCTACGCTGGTGTCTGGGCCGCCCACGCGGGCGAGGCCTCGGGCGGCCGGATCGTCATCAACCGCGCCGACATCAAGGATGGCCTGGGCGCGGCGGCGGCGGTCGGCGACGACACCATCCAGAAGCAGACGCAGGGCCAGGTCGTGCCCGATAGCTTCACCCACGGCAGCAGCGCCCAGCGGATGCGCTGGTTCACGCGGGGTTACGACAACGGCGACCCGTCGGCCTGCGACACCTTCGCGGCGTCGCGGCTGTAGCGCCTATTTCGACGGGACGTAGGCGATCACCTGGATCTCGACGATCCCGCCGGGCGCCAGCAGACCCGTCGTGCCCACGGCCGTCCAGGCGGGGTTGGGACCCTTGATGAACTCGCTCTTCACGGCGTTGATCATGTTCAGCTGCTCCCGGCGCGGGGCGGGCTGATCGGGGCCCTCCCAGACGTGGAAGCTGTTGATCATCACCACGTTGTCGAAGCTGGTCCCGGCGGCCTTGAGGGTGTTGTCCAGGCTGGTGAAGGCGCGGCGAACCTGCGTCTTGAACGACTCCGGATCCGAGCCCTCGTCCGGAGCCCGGCCGACGATGACGCCCGAAACGTACAGCATGTCGCCGACCCGGCGGGCTGCGGCGTATTTGATCTCGTCATAGGACTTCTGGGACCGCGCCGTCGGAATGATCACCTCGCCGCCGGGAGCGGGGATCTTTTTCGGATAGGTCTCCTGCGCCAGGGCGGGCGTGGCGAGCAGGACGCAGAGGGCGGGCAGGGCCAAACGACGGAAGGCCATGGACGGATCTCCGAAAGCACGACGGTCCCTGATCGTCGGCCGGGGCGCGCCGACGGCAAGTGAATTCCCTGTCACGTCGCCCGGCCTTTGCGCCTTGACCTACCCGTCAACCGGCCTAGTGTCCGCCTTCTGTTCACCGGGGGGTCGCTCGCGCGGCTGAGATTGGGCTTCCGCCCTGACCCGTAGAACCTGATCCGGGTCATGCCGGCGAAGGGAGGGAACGCGAACGGGGCCTGGTTTCCGTTCGTCAGACCGATCCAAGCACGACACGTCCGGGTCTCCTTATCGCTTGAGGAGCGCCCGATATGAACGTCCAGACCACCATCAAGGCCGTCGCCGAGACCATCTCGACCGGCCCGATCCCCGGTTCGCGCAAGGTCTATCAGGCCGGCGAGCTGTTCCCCGAGCTGCGCGTGCCGTTCCGCGAGGTGGCCGTCCACCCGTCGGCCAACGAGCCGCCGGTGACCATCTACGACCCGTCGGGTCCCTACAGCGATCCGACCGTCGCCATCGACATCGAGAAGGGCCTGCCGCGCACCCGCGAGGCCTTCGTCGTGGCGCGCGGCGACGTCGAGATCGTCACCGATCGCCGCCAGGTGAAGCCCGAGGACAACGGCTTCGCCCAGGGCAAGCACCTGGCTCCCGAGTTCCCCGATCAAGGCCGCACGATCTACCGCGCCAAGCCCGGCAAGCTGGTCACCCAGCTGGAATACGCCCGCGCCGGGATCATCACCGCCGAAATGGAATATGTGGCCATCCGCGAGAACCTGCGCCGCGAGCAGGATCGTCCGTGCGTGCGCGACGGCGAGGATTTCGGCGCCTCGATCCCGGACTTCGTGACGCCCGAGTTCGTGCGCCAGGAAGTGGCCCGCGGCCGCGCCATCATCCCGGCCAACATCAACCACGGCGAACTGGAGCCGATGGCGATCGGCCGCAACTTCCTGGTCAAGATCAACGCCAACATCGGCAACTCCGCCGTGCTCTCCACCGTCGCCGACGAGGTCGACAAGCTGGTCTGGGCCACGCGCTGGGGCGCCGACACGGTCATGGACCTGTCGACCGGTCGCAACATCCACAACATCCGCGACTGGATCATCCGCAACTCGAGCGTCCCGATCGGCACCGTGCCGATCTACCAGGCCCTGGAGAAGGTCAACGGCGTGGCCGAGGACCTGAACTGGGAGGTCTTCCGCGACACCCTGATCGAGCAGTGCGAGCAGGGCGTCGACTACTTCACCATCCACGCCGGCGTGCGCCTGCCGTTCATCCCGATGACCGCCAAGCGGGTCACGGGCATCGTCTCGCGCGGCGGCTCGATCATGGCCAAGTGGTGCCTGGCCCACCACAAGGAGAACTTCCTCTACGAGCGCTTCGAGGACATCTGCGAGATCATGCGCGCCTACGACGTGTCGTTCTCGCTGGGTGACGGCCTGCGTCCGGGCTCGACCGCCGACGCCAATGACGAGGCCCAGTTCTCGGAGCTGCGCACCCTGGGCGAGCTGACCAAGGTGGCCTGGAAGCACGGTGTCCAGGTGATGATCGAAGGGCCGGGTCACGTGGCCATGCACAAGATCAAGGCCAACATGGACGAGCAGCTGAAGCACTGCCACGAGGCCCCGTTCTACACCCTCGGTCCGTTGACCACGGACATCGCGCCTGGCTACGACCACATCACCTCGGCGATCGGCGCGGCGATGATCGGCTGGTTCGGCACGGCGATGCTCTGCTACGTCACGCCCAAGGAGCATCTGGGCCTGCCGGACCGCGACGACGTCAAGACCGGCGTCATCACCTACAAGCTCGCCGCCCATGCCGCCGACCTCGCCAAGGGTCACCCCGGCGCGGCCATGTGGGACGACGCCATCAGCCGCGCGCGGTTCGAGTTCCGCTGGGAGGACCAGTTCAACCTGGGCCTCGATCCGGAAACGGCCCGCAAGTTCCACGACGAGACCCTGCCGAAGGAAGCGCACAAGACCGCCCACTTCTGCTCGATGTGCGGCCCCAAGTTCTGCTCGATGAAGATCAGCCAGGAAGTCCGCGACTTCGCGGCCGGCATCGCGCCGAACAACGCCGAACTGGGCATGGCCGAGATGAGCGAGAAGTTCCGCGAGCAGGGGTCGGAAATCTACCTGAAGACCGAGTAGAGGCGGCTTGACGCTGCGCAAGGCGAGGCGGACGGCGGCGGCTACAGCTTAGGCTTTCGGAGCCGCCGCCATGCCCACCCGCCGCGCCCTGATCGCCGCCACGCCGCTGCTGGTCGCGGGATGTTCCGGCGGTGAAAGCCGTTACGACCGCGCGGCCCGGGATCTCTGGCGACTGCCTGACCCGGGCGGCGGCGGCGTTCCGATGATCGCCTTGATCCATGCCGCGACGCTGGCGGCGAACGGGCACAATACCCAGCCCTGGCGCTTTAGGATCGAGCCTCGCGCGATCGAGATTCTACCGGACTTTTCGCGGCGGACCCCGGTGGTGGATCCGGACGACCATCACCTGTTCGTCAGCCTCGGCTGCGCCCTGGAGACCCTGCTACAGGCGGGGCTCGGCTATGGCTGGGCGGGCGAGCCGGAGATATTGCCGGGAGGCGGCGTCCGTATAGCGTTCTCCAGCGCGCCGGCTCGCCCCGGCGTTCTTTTCCAGGCCATTCCCCGTCGCGCATCGACGCGGACTAACTATGACGGAAGACTTGTGGACGCGGCCACGCTTCGTCGGCTTGAAGCCGCGGCCGGACCGGACGTGGCGCTTCGATGGGTGCTGGAGCCCGACGAGCGGGCTCGCCTGACGGACATGATCGTCGCCGGGAATAGCGCTCAACTCGCCGATCCCGCCTTCATGCGCGAACTCGCCGATTGGATCCGCTTCGACGCCAAAGAAGCCTTGGCGCGGCGGGACGGCCTGTTCGCGGCCGCTTCCGGCAACCTCACGGCGCCGCGCTGGCTGGGCGAGCGGCTGCTGCACATGGTCATGACGAAGCAGGGCGAAGCCGACCGCCTCGCCGGCTGGGTAAGGAGCTCGGCGGGCGCGGTGATCTTCACCGGTTCAGCGGAGACGCCCGCCAGCTGGATCGCCGTCGGGCGAGCCTTCACCCGGTTCGCGCTGACGGCGACCGCCGCGGGCTTGAAGTTGGCCTTCCTCAACCAGCCGGTCGAGGATCCGTCGATGCGCCGCCGAATGGCCGCGTGGCTGGGTGAGCCGGCCAAACGCCCCGATCTCGTCGTCCGGTTCGGCTACGGACCTGAATTGCCGCGGTCCCTGCGCCGTGGCCCTCAGGCCGTTCTGCTCCGCTAGCGTCGGGCGTCGCGGCGATTTCACTGGCGCGGCGGCGGTGACGCCTCCACCGTCGCGTCCATGAAACGCTTGAGTCTCCTGGCCACCGCCGCTGTCCTCGCCTTTTCGACACCCGCCCTGGCCGAAAGTCCGTTCTGGCCGGTCCAGGCCAAGGGCGGGGCCGTGGCGACGGAGCTGCGCGGCGCGTGGAAGTCGCGCGGCTACGGCTGGATCGTGCAGTTCGGCTCGGACGGCGCGCAGCTGTTCCAGACGGCGGGCGAGGCCTGCTATCCCGACCCGCGCCGGCAGTCCGATCCCGACGGGGTCATGACGGTCTGGCGCTTGGAAGGGCAGGGCGTGGTCACCCTGGCCGGCGACGCCGACGGCGCGCGCTACCTGTTCGACCGTCTGCCGAACCTTCCCAACGCCTGCATCAGCGCGGCCGGCTGGACGCCCGATCGAGTCGTGGCCTTCGCCGCCGACACCTTCGCCGAGCTCTATCCGCGCTCGGCCGAGCGCAAGCTGGACTGGAAGGCGCGCAAGGCCGCGGCCCTGGCCCAGGTCTCGCCGACAGCGACCGACTTCCAGCTGTGGACCGCGCTGTCGGGCCTGATCGCGGGTCTGGACGATCCGCACGTCGAGTTGCACGGCATGGTCGACGGCGCGCAGCGCGACCTGGAGCCTGGCGTCTCGCCGACCCTGGCCCGCGTCGCCGCCGCGGATCCGGTCGGCGGCGAGAAGGCCTGGCTGCAGGCCTATCGCGAAGGGATTTTGACCCAGATCCTGGCCGGGCGAGGTCGCCAGGCCGCCAACAACCGAATCTTCTGGGGACGGGCCGACGACATCGGCTATCTGAACCTGGTGACCATGGGCGCCTTCGCCCGCAACGCCGCGCCGGACGATCCCCGGCCGCTGGACGCGGTGCTGGACGAGGCCATGGCGGCCTTCGCCGGCGCCAAGGCGGTGATCGTCGACGTCAGCAACAACCGGGGCGGCTACGACACGATCAGCCAGCGGATCGCCGCGCGGTTCGCCGATCAATCCGTCCTGGCCTATTCCAAGGTCGGCGTCGGCGCCAAGGCGTCGCCGCAGCCGGTCCGCGTCGAGCCGGCCAGCGGGGCGCGCTTCACCGGTCCCGTCTACCTGGTGACCAGCGACGTCACCGTCAGCGCCGGCGAGACCTTCACCCTGATGATGAAGGCCTTGCCCAATGTGAAGCAGGTGGGCGGGACCACCCGCGGGGCGTTCTCGGACCAGCTGCCCAAGCCGCTGCCGAACGGCTGGGCGATGGCCCTGCCGGCCGAGCTCTACAAGGGCCCGAAGGGCGAGGACCTGGAGGGGCGGGGCCTGGCTCCCGATATTCCCATGACGATCTTTCCAGACGGCGACTTGGCCGGTGGTCACGCCAAGGCCATCCAGGCCCTGATCGAGAAAATCCGCCAGACCGGCGGATAGGATGTCGGAACCACGCCGGCTCGTACGTCCTTGTGCGTCAACGACGACGCAGAAGGAGGACGTCATGGCCTATGTCGACGGTTTCTTGGTCCCGGTCCGGAAGGACAAGCTGGACGCCTACAAGGCGCTGGCCCAGAAGGGCGGCGACGTCTGGATGGAGCACGGCGCCCTGTCCTATGTGGAATGCGTCGCGGACGACGTGCCCTATGGCGAGCTCACCTCGTTCCCGCGCGCGGTCCAGCTGGCCGAAGACGAGGTCGTGATCTTCTCATGGGTCACCTACAAGGATCGCGCCAGCCGTGACGAGGTCATGGCCAAGGTGATGGCCGACGAGCGCATGAAAGGCGACATGGCCAACATGCCGTTCGACGGCAAGCGGATGATCTTCGGCGGCTTCCAGGCCTTCATCGAGCGCTGACGTCCCAGGGTTGCGTCGCTCGCGCGCCGGGCCGCCGAGCGACGCCCAAACCCCGCCATCTGGGACGCGCCATGACAGGGCGCGAGCTTTATGTCCTGCTTGCAACATCGTTTCGACGGCCACACGTGATCGACGAAAATGTGACGTTATTTCAATGCTTGAGCGCAAGATAAGCGCAGCGGGACACACCAGTGTGCGGTTTATGCTGCATTGCCGTTTCTTAATTCCGGGGGGCGTTGCGGTGAAGGTCGCGGGCTCGTAAGGAGCATCAACCCAGCGTTGGCGCCACGAAGCGTCGAGGCTTCCCGTCACTCGTGTTTCCGTGGGCCTATATGACCCTTTCGACCATGCTTCTGTACGGCCTGGCCGCCGCCGCGCTCGACCCGACGACGGCTACGGCGCCGCTCTCGGCGCCCGCCGAGGTCGCCGCCGAAGCCGATCAGAAGAAGCCGCAGGTCAAGGACGACGGTCCCACCGAGGTCGATGGCCTGACCATCGAGGCCGAGAAGCGCGGCAAGGTCAACAGCGACATCCCGCCGGACCTCGAGCTGAACGCCGAGGAGATCCAGAGCCTGGGCGCGGCCAATGTCGTCGAGCTGCTGAACATCCTGGCTCCCCAGACCACCAGCACGCGCGGCCGCGACGCCAGCAGCGGGCCGGTCATGCTGATCAACGGCCGCCGGATCTCGGGTTTCCAGGAGATCCAGGGCATCCCGCCCGAGGCGATCGAGAAGTGGCAGGTGTTCCCCGAGGAGGTCGCGCTCAGCTACGGCTACAAGGCTGACCAGCGGGTCGTGAACATCATCCTCAAGAAGAACTACAACGCCCTGATGACCCAGGCGGCGGCCACGGTCGCCACCGACGGCGGCCGCGTCGTGCCCAGCGCCAACGGCAACCGTCTGAACATCAACGGCGACAAGCGCTGGAACATCGACGTTTCGGTGCAGCACGATCCGTATCTGCTGGAGACCGACCGCGACATCGTCCGCACGCCCAACGGCCAGCCGTTCGACAAGGTCGGCAATATCAGCAGCCTGGGCGGGGCCGAGATCGATCCCGCGCTATCGGCCCTGGCCGGAAACCCGGTCACCTTCGCCGGCGCGCCCAGCTCGGCCCTGGTCGGGCGCGCCAGCTTGGCCGATTTCGCCGCCGGCGCGGGGCGCTACAACACCGGCGATCTGACCGCGTCACGCTCGCTGATGAACCGGGTGGACAAGGGCACGCTGCGCGGCTCGATGACCCGCGACATCAACAAGCAGGTCCAGGTGACCTTCACCGGCAATATCGAGGACACCAGCAGCCATGCGCTGCTGGGCCTGCCGGGCGTGACCTTCATCCTGCCGGCCGGCAGCCCGTTCTCGCCGTTCTCGAAGGCCGTGACCGGCTATCGCTATATCGACGCGCCGGGGGCGATGACCCGCGACGTCGACACGCTGCGCACCCAGGCCAGCATGGCGGCCAACGGCCGGATCAAGGACTGGCGCTGGAATTTCACCGGCGATTTCGACCGCACCAAGACCGACACGACGACGGGCCGCGGTCTGGACGCCTCGGCCTTTCAGGCCGCGGTGGCGGCGGGCGACCCGACGGTCAATCCGTTCGGCGTGATCCCGGCCAATCTGTACAAGAACGCGGCCGCCGACACCGCCCATTCGGTCTCGACCTCGGCCAGCGCCGAGTTCGTGCTGAACGGCGACCTCTTCCGGCTGCCGGCCGGCGGCCTGCAAACGACCCTGAAGATCGGGGCCGACACTCGTGCGCTCGATTCCAAGACCGTCCGCTCGGGCGTGACCACGACGCGGGACATCACCCGCAACCGCGAGAGCGTGCAGACCAGCTTCAACCTGCCGCTCACCAGCACCCGCCAGGACGTGCTGGCCAAGTTCGGCGACCTCTCGGCCAACTTCAACCTCGGCTACGAGGAACTGTCGGACCTGGGCGGGCTGACTACCCTGGGCGGCGGCCTGAACTGGTCGCCGTTCAAGCCGATCAGCTTCATCGCCAGCTACACCGACGAAGAGGGCGCGCCCTCGACCAACCAGATCAACGATCCGGTGGTGGTGACCCCGAACGTCTCGGTGTTCGACTTCACGACCGGCCAGACGGTGATCATCAACCGCACCGATGGCGGCAACGCCACCCTGCGCAACGACAATCGCCAGGTCCAGCGGCTGGGCGTGAACTACAAGCCGTTCGAGAAGGTCGAGCTCACCTTCAACGCGACCTACACGCGGGCCCAGACCAAGAACATGATCTCCTCGTTCCCGGCCATCACGCCGGATCTCGAGGCCGCGTTCCCGGAGCGCTTCACCCGCGACGCCACCGGACGCCTGCTGGCGATCGACGCGCGGCCGGTCAATTTCGCCAGCGCCGAGAGCGAGAATATCCGCTGGGGCTTCAACCTGTTCCGGCCCGTCGGTCAGCCGACCCCGGGCGTGATCGGCGGACCCGGCGGCGGTCGTCCAGGCGGCGGCCCGGGCGGCGGCGGGATGATGCGCTTCGGCGGCCCGGGCGGCGGCCCCGGTGGCGGTGGCGGTCCTGGCGGTGGCCCCCCGCCGGGCATGATGCGGCCCGGCCAAGGCCTGTTCCAGCTGTCGGTCTACCACACCTGGCGCCTGACCGACGAGATCACGGTCCGCAAGGGTCTGCCGGTGCTCGACCAACTCGACGGCTCGGCGATCGGCTCGCGCGGCGGCCAGGCGCGCCACGAGGTCTCGGTCCAGGCCAACTACTTCAAGGACGGCCTGGGCATGCGCGTCGCTGGCAACTGGCGGGCCTCGACCTGGGTCAATGGCGGCGCGACCGGCGGCCAGACGCTGTACTTCTCGGACCTGGCGACCCTGAACGTGAATCTCTTCGCCAACTTCAACGCGCCGGCGCGCAAGAAGGCCGTCCAGCAATTCCCGATCCTGAAGGGCGCGCAGGTGTCCCTGAACTTCGACAACCTCCTGGACGCCAAGCAGGCGGTCAAGGACCAGAACGGCGTCACGCCACAAGCCTATCAGCGGGACTATCTGGACCCGCTGGGTCGCACGGTGCGGATCAGCTTCCGCAAGCTGCTCTAGGGCCTGGAAAGGGCGGGTGAGTAACCTCAACCCGTCCTTAAGCTGTAGAGCGCATGCTTTTTTCCGAGCGGCCGGCTTTCGGCCGGATCGGAGACCGTCATGGCGACCATGACTTCCAGCACCCGCCGCACCGGCGACCACTTCGAGCCCAACGACGACGATCCCCAGGTCCAGCGCCGCCTGCGCGGCTATCTGGAGCAGATCGATTACACCGCCTACGCTTCGAACAAGGCGGTATTGGGCGCGACGCTCCCTCACGTCGACGCCGAACGGTTCCAGCGCCTGGCCTTGGCCGCCGCCACCGCGCGGGCTCGCTGGGTGGCCGAGGCCGCGTCGATGGCCGAGGCGGGAACCAGCCTCTCCGAAGCCCAGGTCGCGCGCCTGGCCCACCTGCGCTCGGCCTATGATGAGCTGTCGGCGGTCTATGAGGCCACGCGGCGGATGGTCGAGCGCGGCTACGTCCCGTACCGCGCCACTCAAGGGTAATTTACCCGGATATTATTGACTTAATATTTCGTCCGGGTAAAAGGCGAGCTCAAAATCCCTTAGGGAGGTTCGCCATGTCCGGACGCAAGGCGCTGTTGCGCGCATACAAGGAACGCAAGGTCGAGGCCGGCGTCTACGCCGTGCGCTGCGCGGCGAGCGGCGAGGTGTGGGTCGGCGCGACGCCGGACCTTTCCACCCGTCAGAACGGCGTCTGGTTCTCGCTGCGCCAGGGCTCGCATCGCGAGCCGGGCTTGCAGGCCGCCTGGAACGCGCACGGCGCGGACGCCTTCGCCTTCGAGCCGATCGAGGCGGTCGACACCGAAGGGCTGGACAGGTTCGGACGCGACAGCCGGCTGAAAGAGCGGCGCCAGCATTGGATCGAGGCGTTGAACGCCAAGGGACTGAATCGATGACCGATCGGTACGTCGTCTTCCACGGTCAGGCGCGCGTGGCTGCAGGCTCGCGTCTGGAGGCCGCCTTGGCGGCTCAGAGACTGGCCGGCGAGACGGGCGTCCTGATCTTCGGGCCCGACGGCCGCTCGGTCGACTTCGATCTCAGCGGCGGGCCGGACGCTCTGGCGTTGCGCCTATCGCCTCCGGCCGAGGCTCCGCGTGGACGGGGTCGGCCCAAGCTGGGCGTGACGGCGCGCGAGGTGACGCTGCTGCCGCGTCACTGGGACTGGCTGGCCAGCCAGCCCGGCGGCGCGTCGGTGGCGCTGCGCAAGCTGGTCGAGGCCGCCCGCCGGGCCAGCGAGGGACCGGACCGCATCCGCGCCGCCCGCGAGGCGACCTATCGCTTCGCGTCGGCGATCGGTGGGAACCTGCCGGGCTTCGAGGAGGCCATGCGGTCGCTGTTCGCCGGCGACGACGCGGGCTTCGAGGCGCGGATCCAGGACTGGCCGGCCGACATCGCCGCCCAGCTGCGGACCTACGCCGCCGAAGCCTTCGGGGCGGATCAGCTGGACTTGGCCAGCACCTCATCCAGCACCGCCTTGTAGGCCGCGTCGAACGGCGCCTTGTCGCTGTCCGGCTTGGCGGGCCACAGCGGGCGCAGGGCGGCGGTGCGGGCGGCGGCGTCGCGCCGCCAGGCGGGGTCGGCCTTGGCCAGCTTGGCGAGGCGCGCCTCGACCTCGGCCTTGGGACGGCCGTCGTAGGCCAGCAAAGAGCGTAGCGCCCACAGAGCCTGCTCGTCGGGATTGGGCTTAGCGGTCCCGGGCGTGCGGTGAGCGGTCCAGCGCACGGCCTCGACGATCTGGGCGCGGTAGCGCGGATCGCTCCACGTGCTGGGCGTATGACCCAGATTGGTCTGGAACAGCCGGCCGTGGCCGATCTCGCGAGTCCAGGTGATCGGCACGAACCAGGGGCGCTTCAAAGCCATGTCGGTGAAGTCCAGGGCCTGCAGCACGCGGACCTTGCCCGGGTCGTAGTCCGAGTACTGATAGATCTCCTCGGCATAGGAGAACCGAGCCGGCCAGGCGGTGTTGACCGGGTCCTTGCCGCCCAGCGCCTGCACGGTGATCGGCGTGCCCTGTGTCCACGGATGGCCGGCGAACTTGCCATTGATGAAGGCGGTGTAGGTCTGGCCCGGGCCCGTATAGTCCCAATGGGTGTCGGTGGCGCTGTGCAGGCCGATGAAGCCGCCCTTGCCGCTCTCGACCCATGTCTGGATCGCCGCCCAGGCTTCGGCTGGGATCGGCAGCTCGCCGGTGGTGTAAAAGGCCAGGACATCGATGTCCTTCAGCTTCTCGGGCGTGATCACCCGGGCGTCCTGCGTCGACTCGACCGTGAAGCCCGACTTCGCGCCGATCTCGGCCAGAGTCACTTCGGACAAGGTCGGGCCGTTGCTGTTCTCGGGACGCGTGACCGGCTTGTGACGGAAGCCGACCGACTGGTCCAGGTAGAGCACGCGGATCTTGCCTGTCTTGCCAACAGGCGGCGCGGCTTGAGCGGCGACGGGCGCGGCGAGGGCGGCCACGGCCGCGATAACGGTCAGCAGGCGGGTCATCGTTGTCTCAGTTTTTGGGTTGCAGCAGATCCCAGCGATTGCCGGAAAGATCCTCGAACACCGCGACGGTCCCGTAGGCCTCGTGGCGGGGCGCTTCGAGGAACGTCACCCCGGCGGCGGTCATGCGCGCGTGGTCGCCCTCGAAGTCGTCCGTGTGCAGAAACAGCCAGACGCGGCCGCCGCCCTGGCGGCCTATGGCCTCGGCCTGATCGCCGACCGCGCGGGCCAGCAGGAAGTCCGTGCCGTCGGTTCCAGGCGAGACCACGACCCAGCGCTTGCCGCCGCCCATGTCGGTGTCCTCGACCAGGGTGAAGCCCAGCTTGCCGACATAGAAGGCGATCGCCGCGTCATAGTCAGCGACCAGCAGGGAGACGAGGGCGACGCGGCGGGCCATTTGCGACTCCATTTTGGGAGCCAAGGCATAGCACGCAATTCAATTTGTCATCCCGGCCGTAGCGTAGCGAAGAGCCGGGAGCACGGCAGACGTCGATTTTTCCGCGGTCCCGGCTCGGCGCGCTTCGCGCTTGGCCGGGATGACAGTCTCTACGGCCTAGCCGCCGCTATAGCCGCCGATGATCGGCAGGATCTCGCCGGTGATGTAGCTGGAGGTCTGCGGCGAGGCGAGGAAGACATAGGCCGGCGCGATCTCCTCGGGCTGCGCCGCCCGCTTCATCGGCGTCTTGGCCCCGAATTCGGCGACCTGCGGCCCCAGCTTGTCGGCGGGGTTCAGCGGGGTCCAGACCGGGCCCGGCGCCACGGCGTTCACCCGGATGCCTTTGTCGATCAGGTGGGTGGCCAGCGACCGGGTGAAGGCGTGGATGCCGCCCTTGGTCATCGAATAGTCCAGCAGGTCCTTGTTGCCGAGCAGGCCCGTGACCGAGCCGGTATTGATGATCGAACCGCCGTTGGGCAGGTGTTTCACCGCCGCCTGGGCCATGTGGAAATAGCCGTAGAGGTTGGTCTTCAGGGTGCGGTCGAAGTGCGCCTCGGTCAGGTCCTCGAAGGCGGTGACGTGCTCCTGGAAGGCGGCGTTGTTGACCAGGATGTCGAGGCGGCCCAGCTCGGCCACCGTCTTTTCCACCGCCGCCTTGGCGTAGGCCGGGTCGGCGACGTCGCCGGGCAGCAGGATGGCGCGGCGGCCTTCCAATTCGACGGCCAGGCGGGTCTCGTTGGCGTCCTTGTCCTCGTTGAGGTAGGCGATGGCTATGTCGGCGCCCTCGCGGGCGAACAGCACCGCCACGGCCCGGCCAATGCCGCTGTCGGCGCCGGTGATCAGAGCCACCTTGTGCTCCAGCTTGCCCGAGCCCTTGTAGAAGGGCGCGTCGTACATCGGCGCCGGGTCGAGGGCGGCCTCGTCGCCCGGCTTGGCCTGGTGTTGCTCCGGGAATGGCGGGGCGGGGTAGGGGCGGGCGCCGGCCTGCATGGCGTGGCTGACCTTGCCGTCCTTCTGCTCGTCCTTGGGTTTGAAGCTGCGCTCTTCCTTGGCGTCCAAAGGCGCCTGGATGGCGCGTTCGACCTCGGCGACCTGATCGGCGGCCTTCTCGAACTCGGGGGTCTGGGTGTCGGCCATGGCTTGCTCCTGGGCTGAGCCCGGAAAACCGCTGGCGACGACCGATGTTCCAAGCGGGACCGAATACGGGTTGCCCGGAAAACGGGCATGGGCCACCTTGCCCGTCTTCTTTGACATTGGTGACGACCATGCCGCGCGACGCGGCCGGAACGGCGCTTCCTCCGAAGCGGCCGCGCGGCCCCATCATGACCGATCTGATCGAGCTGCTCCGCCTGTCGGGGCCGGTCGTGTTGTCGCGCCTGGGCATCATGATCATGGGCCTGACCGACGCCATCGTCGTCGGCCATTTCTCGGCGCGCCAGCTGGGCTTCCATGCCATGGCCTGGGCCCCGACCTCAGTGTTCGTGACCGCCACGGTCGGCCTGTTGGTCGGCGTGCAGGTGATGACCGCCCGCGCGATCGGGGCGGGCCGGCGCCACGAGACTGGGGCCGTGCTGCGGCGAGGGCTGGTCTACGCGGCTTGGCTGGGCTTGGGCTCGACGGCGGCGCTGGCGCTGTTGGGACCACTGTTTCTGCACAGCCTGGGCCTGAAAGACGGGCTGGCGGACGGCGCGACCCCGCCGCTGATCGTGTTCTCGTTGTCCCTGCCGGTCTACGCGATCTCGGTGGTGCTGACCTTCTGGCTGGAGGGTCTAGCGCGTCCCGGCCCCGGCGCGGTGATGATGTGGCTGGCCAACCTGGTGAACCTCGGCGCCAACCTGTTGTTCGTGCCCGGGACCTTCGGATTGCCCGCCATGGGCGCGGTCGGCGGCGCCTGGTCGACCTTCGTGGCCCGCAGCGCCCTGGCCATCGCCCTGGCGATCTACGTCCTGCGCATGAAGGAGGCCCGCGCGCTGGGCGTCTTCGACAAGCCCGCCCGCGACCGGCCGGCCGAGATCGAGCAGCGTCGCATCGGCTACGGCGCTGGCGCGTCGAACTTCTTCGAGGTCTCGGCCTTCGCCGGCATGAACCTGGTGGCCGGCTGGATCGGCAGCCTGGCCGTCGCCGCCTGGGCGGTGGTGCTGAACGTGGCGGCGGTGATCTTCATGATCCCGCTGGGCATGGCGTCGGCGACCGCGGTGCTGGTCGGACGGGCCTATGGCGCGCGCGATCCGGCGGGCATGACCCGCGCGGGCTGGATCGCCTTCGCGGTGATCGCGGTGATCGGCGTCGCCGCCGGCCTGCTGCTCTATCCGACCCGGCACTGGGTGGCGCTGGCCTACACCACCGATCCGGCCGCGTTGAAGCTGATCCTGCCGGCCCTGGTGCTGACCTGCTTCTTCCTGGCGCCCGACGCCGTGCAGGTGGTGACCGCCCAGGCGTTGCGCGCCCGGGGCGAGGTGTGGGTCCCGACCGTCACCCACCTGATCAGCTACGCCCTGGTCATGGGGCCGCTGGCCTGGTTCCTGGCCATTCCGCGCGGCATGGGCCTGAACGGGGTGGTGCTGTCGGTGATCGTCACCAGCTTCCTGGCCGCGGGCTTCCTGCTGGCGCGGTTCAGGATCCTGGACTGGCGAGACAAGAAATTGTCATCCCGGCCGTAGCGAAGCGAAGAGCCGGGATCGCAACGGGCTCGACGCTTTCGGCGGTCCCGGCTCGGCGCGCTACGCGCTTGGCCGGGATGACAGCTTCTAAGCCCCCAGGATCCAGCCTTCCTCGGTCGCCGCGGCCTCCAGCGCCTCCTCGGCGACACCTTTCGGCGCGGCGAAGACGGCGCCCAGCTTGCCGGCCTCGTCCAGCTTGGCGAAGTGCTCGGCCAGGGTCCGCACCTGGGTCAGGTCCTTGACCTCGCCGGCGACCGGAGCGGTCTTGATCATCGACGGATAGACCTCGGCGACCACGACCGCGACGCCCTCGAGGTCGGCGTCGGTCAGGGCCTTGAAGCCGGTCTCGAACGGCCATATCCGCACGGCCTCGCCGCGCGCATCCTTCAGGCGGCGTACGGCCGGGATGCCGACGATCGCCTGACCGCCGACCGAGCCGTTGTAGTAGAGCTTCCAGATCGAGTGCGCGCCCTTGGCGTTGGCCGCCTCGTCGGCGTAGCGGAATTCCGGCAGGTCGCCTTCGCCGTGTTCGCGAGGCCGCTTGGGCTGAAGCGTCGTCAGCGCGTCCTTGGGCGGGCAGCCCCAGAAGGGGAACGGCCCGCCGGTCAGGCGACGGTTGATCTCCGAGCCGACGCCGAAGCGGTTGTTGGTGTTGTCGGCCTTGTCCTTGACCATCTTGGCCAGTTGGTCCCAAACCGCGCGCCAGGGCTTCTCGCCGGGCAAGGACAGGGCCTTGGAGAGACCGCGCGGGAAGCCCAGCGGGAAGTCGAAGCCGACCAGGGCGCGTTCGCCGCGCTTCTTCAAGTCGTCGAGCACGGCGGCCAGTCGGGTCTCGGCCTCGCCGCGCGTCGCGGGGTTGTAGCTTTCGAAGGTGAGCCGGAAACGCACGTCGCGCTTGAGCACGCCGATCCAGATCGAATCCGCGCCCGTGGTCGGCTTGGCCGCGGCGCTCCAGTCGACGATCACATAGGCGCTGAACAGACGCGACACGGTACGCGGCTCCTTGTTGGATAAGGAAGCCGCGCTTCTACTCCCGTCCGGCGCGAGGGGCCAGACGGGAACAGAGAGATATCAGGCCGCGTCGCGGATCTTGGTCGTCGGACCGATCGGACGGCCGTTGCGGGCGAACCAGCGGATCGGCGGTTCGCAGGCCGGGCCGAGGGCCGCGCGGACGATGGCCGGCGGCCGGCGCTCTTCCGGGGTCATGAACAGGCCGTTGGTCTTCAGCTTCAGGCCGGCCACCTTGTGGGCGCCCAGCATGGTCAGCGGCACGGCCAGGATCAGGCCCAGCAGGATCGGGGCGGTCGAGGTGAACAGGTCCGGGGTGAACCAGAAGGTCGCGCCCAGGATCAGGCCGGTGACGCTGATCCAGCCCATGGCGGCCGAGGCTTCCTTGAAGTCGACCTTGTCGGCGTCGCGGCGCTGGGTGGCCCAGCCGCCGACCTTGCCGGCCAGGATTTCCACGATGGCCCGGGTCTGAGTGAACATCAGCATCGGGGCGACCAGGGCCGAGAGCAGCATCTCGACGGCCAGGCCGGCGGCGACGCGGCGCTTGCCGCCAAAACCTTTGATCTCGCTCTTGCGCGAGAAGACCAGGATCGAGCCCAGGATCTTGGGGCCGAACAGCAGGACGAAGGTGATGATCATGGCCCAGGCAGTGGCCTGGATCTCGCGCCAGTCGATCAGGGCGTGCGCGGCGGCCTGCAGATCGGCCATGGTGAAGGCGGCCTTCTTCAGCTCGGGCATCAGGGCGCGCGAGGTGATTCCGGCCGACAGGGCGATGAACCACAGCGGCGACAGGGCGTAGCTGAGCACGCCGATCACGAGGTGCAGGCGGCTCATCCAGTGCAGGCCGGGCAGGGCGATCAGCGGCACGTGCTGGACGTTGCCGCGGCACCAGCGGCGGTCGCGGGTGGCGAAGTCCAGCAGGTTCGAGGGGCTCTCCTCGTACGAGCCTTCCAGATAGGGAGCCAGGTGGACGCTCCAGCCGCCGCGGCGGAGGAGGGCGCTTTCCAGGGCGTCGTGGCTCATCACCTCGCCGCCGAACGGCTTGGGGCCGGCCAGGTGCGGCAGGCCGCAGGTCTCGGCGAAGGCGCGGGTGCGGACGATGGCGTTGTGGCCCCAGAACGAGCTCTCGCTGCCCGACCACCAGGCCAGGCCCGTCCAGGCGACGCGGCCGTACAGGCGCGTGGCGAACTGCAGGGTGCGGGCGAAGATCGTCTGGCCGTTGATGATCATCGGCATGGTCTGGATCAGGCCGGCGCCCGGGTGACGCTCCATGGCGTCGGCCAGGCGGACCATGGCCTCGCCGGTCATCAGGCTGTCGGCGTCCAGGACCAGCATGTGCTCGTAGGCGCTGCCCCAGCGGCTGACCCAGTCGGCGACGTTGCCGGCCTTGCGGCCCGTGTTTTCCTTGCGGACCCGATAGAAGACGTTGCTGTGGGCCTCGCGACGGAAGCGGGCGAAGCAGGCCTGCTCCGCCAGGGCCACCTGGGCGTCGCGGGTGTCGCTGAGCACGAAGATGTCGAAGTGGCGCGACAGGCCGGTCTCGGCCAGCGAGGCGTCCATGGCGCGCAGGCGGGCGAAGACGGCGGCGGCGTCCTCATTGTGCACCGGCATCAGGATGGCGGTGCGGGTGTGCAGCTTGGGCATCGGGGCCTCGCCGTCGATGCCGAGCGGATCCTTGGGCTTGCCCAGCAGGATCACGAAGCCAGCCACGGCGGTGCAGAACCACAGCGACAGCGCCAGGAACAGCGGGGCCAGCAGGACCACGACCACCGTCTCCAGACGGGTTACGCCGCCCAGGGCCACGGTGTCGAAGGTGGCCTTCCAGCCGGCGAAGCCCATGACGATCGTCGCCAGGGCCACGATCCAGCGTCGCAGGGTCATGTCGGCGGCCACGGCGGCGGCGCGGCGAGGGCCGCCCTGCCAGAAGCCCAGCGGCTGGACCGGCATGGCCAGCGGAACCTCGGCCGGGATCTCGATCGTGTCACGGCGAACGACCTGATCGAGGGTCACGCTCGTGGAAGAGCGCACGTCGAAGAGGGCGGAGCGATCGCTCATATCGTCAGGTCTCGGACTTTTCCGGCGGGCCGGGCTCTCTCCGCGTATTTCGGCGCCGTTGGCCTCTTCCCGCGTCGTCCTCGGTCCGCTAGGGAACCGGTCGACGGCGTGTGACGGCTTCGTGACGGTCGAAAACCGACGTGGAGAGCCGCCGGTAGTCGCTACAGTAAAACTTCGATCACAAATTCGCTACCGGAAATCACGCGGATTTCGCAGTTGCGAGAAAAAACATTGGCAACGCGTCGCGCGAGCGATGCTCGCCGATCTGGGGAATTTCGGTAAAGCTATGAATTTTCGGAATTTTACCGCCATGATCGCCGTCGCAAGCTTGGCGGCTTGCGGGAAAGCTTCACAAGAAGGGCGATCAATTCCGGGCGTCGTGGAGGCCGTTCCATCGACGGAATCGTTGCCGGCCTACGACGCGCAGGGCGTGATTTCGAGCCTGGACGGCCAAATTCTCACGCTCGATCACGACGGCGCGAGCGCGGCGGGTCTGAAGCCCGGCCGCGACAAGTTCAAGGTCTATGCCGACGTGATCGCCGAGGCGCCGATCACGCCGGGCGCGCGCGTGAAGTTCCAGTTCAAGAAGACGCCGACGGGGCTCGAGGTGTCGAAGCTCGAGCCCCGCGAATAGGGGCTAGGCCAGCTTCACCAGCATCTTGCCGAGGTTCTCACCGGAGAACAGCTTCAGGAATGCGTCCGGGGCCCGCTCGACGCCTTCCTCGACGGTCTCCTTCCAGGTGATCTTGCCGGCCTTGATCCACTCGCTCATGTCCTTGGCGAACTGCGGATAGAGATCGTAGTGGTTGGAGACGATGAAGCCCTCCAGCCGCAGGCTCTTGCCGACCGCCAGGATGATGTTGGACGGGCCTTCCGGCTTACCGGTCTCGTTATATTGCGAGATCATCCCGCACAGGGCGAAGCGGGCGAACGGGCGGGCCGAGTTCAGGGCCGCCTCCAGATGCACGCCGCCGACGTTCTCGAAATAGACGTCGATGCCCTTGGGCGCGACCTTGGCCAACTCGGCGACCACGTCGGGCGTGGCCTTGTAGTCGATGACGTGGTCGACGCCGATCGACTTCAGGAACGCCACCTTCTCGGGACCGCCGGCCGAGCCGATCACGGTGTGGCCCTTCAGCTTGGCGATCTGGCAGACTACCGAGCCCACGGCGCCGGCGGCGGCCGAGACGAACACGACATCGCCATCCTTAAGCGCCGCGACGCGCAGCAGGCCCGCATAGGCGGTCATGCCTGGCATGCCCACGACGCTGAGGAAGGCCTGGGGCGGGACGCCCTGGGTGTCGATCTTGGTGATCGCACCCATGCCGGCGGCGGCCAACGACTTGGGATGGGCGTTGAAGGCCTCGCGCCAGCCGAACATCGAATTGACGATGTCGCCCGGCTTGAAGTCCGGATCGTTGGAGGCGACGACCTCGCCGATCGCGCCGCCCTGCAGGGCCTGGCCGATCTGGAACGGCGGCACGTAGCTGGGCCGGTCGTACATGCGGCCGCGCATATAGGGGTCGACCGACATCCACAGGTTCCTGACCTGGATCTCGCCATCGCCCGGCGCGGGCAGCTCGACGGTGGCCAGGTCGAAGTCCGACGCCTTGGGCAGCCCCACGGGACGGCTCTTCAGGCGGATCTCGCGCGAGGTGGTCATGGTGGTCCTCCCAGGTCGCTCGTTCGGAGCGTTGCAAATTTAAACGGATGTTTAGCGCGTCCGCGACGAAGGCTCCAGTGCTTCTAAGCGACATCGAAGCGGGGTAGACAGCGCGCCATGACCCAAGACCGCTCTTCTTCTCAGCTTAGGGCCGGCGTCGTCGGCGCCGGCGTGTTCGGCGGCTATCACGCCAAGAAGTATGTCGAGCTGGCCGGCGTGACGCTGGTCGGCGTGTTCGATGTCGACCTGGCGCGCGCCCAGGCCTTGGCCGAGCCGCTAGGCGCCGCCGCCTTCGACGACATGGACGCCTTCCTGGCCGCCGTCGATGTGGTCACGGTCGCCACGCCCGCCGTCCACCACGCCGGCGCGGCCCTGGCGGCGCTGAAGGCGGGCAAGCCGGTCTATTCCGAGAAACCCCTGGCCGTGACGCCGGAGGACGCCGACCGGATGGTCGCCGCCGCCGCCAAGGCCGGTGTGCCGCTGGCCTGCGGTCACCAGGAGCGAGTGGTGTTCCAGGCCATGGGCCTGCTGGACATCCCTGAGCAGCCGCTGCGCCTTGAAGCCGTCCGTCGCGGCACGCCCTCGGACCGCAATCTCGACGTCTCGGTGGTGCTGGACCTGATGATCCACGACATCGACCTGGCCCTGGCCCTGTGCGAGGCCCAGCCGATGACGGTGGACGGCGAGGGCGGGATCACCCGTTCGACGTCGCTCGACTGGGTGAAGGTCGAGGCGATGTTCGAGAATGGCTTCGTCGCCGTGTTCGACAGCTCGCGCGTCGCCGAGGCCCGCGAGCGGACAATGAAGGTCGTCTACCCCTCGGGCGAGGTCGAGATCGACTTCCTCCAGCGCACCTTCCGCAACACCACGCCCTATCCGCTGATCGAGAACTTCACCGAGACCCCGGCCGGCAAGGACCCGCTGGGCCTGTCGGTCGCCGGCTTCCTGGCCGCGGTGCGCGGCGAGGCGCCTCGGCCTGTGGTGACCGGCGAAGAGGCCGCCCGGGCGCTGGACCTGGCCCTGGCGGCGGAGCAGGCGGCGGAGGGTTGACGGCCGCATGGATTATGCGTCGCGGCGGGCTTTTTGCGACGTGATCGCAATGAAAGTCGCCGCAGCGGCTTCTTTCCGGGCAAAATCTGAGCGTCGAACCCTTCCGTCCTGCTGAGCCATGGGCTAACCACGGCGCTCTTATCGAACCAAGGCGTTCTGCTATGACCAAGAAACCCGACGGCACCTGGGACAAGTCCAATCTGCCCAGCCGCCATGTAACCGAGGGGCCGGCCCGCGCGCCGCACCGTTCGTATTACTACGCCATGGGCCTTGGCACGCGAGAGATCGCCCAGCCGTTCGTCGGCGTGGCCTCGTGCTGGAACGAAGCCGCCCCCTGCAACACCGCCCTGAACCGCCAGGCCGAGGCTGTCGTCGTGGGCGTCAAGAAGGCCGGCGGCACGCCGCGTCAGTTCAACACCATCACCGTCACCGACGGCATCGCCATGGGCCACGAGGGCATGCGCAGCTCGCTGGTCAGCCGCGATGTGATCGCCGACTCCGTCGAGCTCTCCATGCGCGGCCACGGCTATGACGCCCTGGTCGGCGTGGCCGGCTGCGACAAGAGCCTGCCGGGCATGATGATGGCCATGCTGCGCTTGAACGTGCCCAGCGTGTTCCTGTACGGCGGTTCGATCCTGCCCGGCCGTCTGGACGGCAAGGACCTGACCGTCCAGGATGTCTTCGAGGCGGTCGGCCAGTTCTCGGCCGGGGTCATCGACGAGGAGCGCCTGTGCAAGGTCGAGCGCGCCGCCTGTCCGTCGGACGGCGCCTGCGGCGGCCAGTTCACCGCCAACACCATGGCCTGCGTCTCCGAAGCCATCGGCCTGGCCCTGCCGCTGTCGTCGGCCCTGCCGGCCCCCTACACCGACCGCGACGCCTATGCCGTGGCCTCGGGCGAGGCGGTCATGCGCCTGATCGAGAGCAACATCCGCCCGCGCGACATCTGCACCCGCAAGGCGTTCGAGAACGCCGCGGTGGTGGTGGCCGCGACTGGCGGCTCGACCAACGGCGCCCTGCACCTGCCGGCCATGGCCCACGAGTGCGGCATCGAGTTCACCCTGAAGGACGTGGCCGAGATCGCGGCCCGCACCCCCTACATCGCCGACCTGAAGCCCGGCGGCCGCTACGTGGCCAAGGACATGGGCGAGGCCGGCGGCGTGCCGATGCTGCTGAGGACCCTGCTGGACGCCGGCCTGCTGCATGGCGACTGCATGACCGTCACCGGCAAGACCCTGGCCGAGAACCTGGCCGACGTGGTCTGGCGCGACGACCAGGACGTCATCCGTCCGGTCGCGGCCCCGCTGTCGCCGACCGGCGGCGTGGTGGGCCTCTGGGGTTCGCTGGCTCCCGACGGCTGCATCGTCAAGGTCGCCGGCCTGAAGCACCAGGTCCATCGCGGCCCCGCCCGGGTGTTCAACGGCGAGCAGGCTTGTTTCGAGGCCGTCGAGCGCCGCGACTACAAGGAAGGCGACGTCCTGGTGATCCGCTACGAAGGCCCCAAGGGCGGTCCGGGCATGCGCGAGATGCTGTCGACAACGGCGGCGCTGTACGGCCAGGGCGTGGAGAACATCGCCCTGATCACCGACGGCCGCTTCTCGGGCGCCACGCGCGGCCTGTGCATCGGCCACGTGGGGCCGGAGGCCCAGGAGGGCGGCCCGATCGCCCTCGTGGAGGACGGCGACATGATCTCGATCGACGCCCACAAGGGTACGATCGACCTTGAGGTCGACGCCGACGAGCTGGCTCGCCGCAAGGCCGCGTGGAAGCCGATCAAGACCAACTACAACAGCGGCGCGATCTGGAAGTTCGCCCAGCTGGTCGGTCCGGCCCACCGGGGCGCCGTAACCCACCCCGGCGCGGCCGAGGAAACCCACGTCTACATGGATCTGTAGTCAACGCTGTCATCCCGGGCGAAGACCCGGGACCGCCAGAAACTCAGAGCTTCCGGCGGTCCCGGCTCGACGCGCTACGCGCTTGACCGGGATGACAGTTTTTACGGCTAAAGGCTGACCTGCGTCCCCAGCTCGACCACGCGCCCGGGCGGCAGGTGGAAGAAGGTGGTCGGGTCGGCGGCGTTGCGCGTCAGGAAGGTGAACAGCTTGCGCTTCCAGGCGGGCAGGGCGTCGTTGGCCGTCGACGGCACGATCGTGCGGCGGCTGACGAAGAACGACGTGCTCATGATGTCGAACTTCAGGCCCTGCTTGCGGCAGGCCGCCAGGGCCTTGGGGATGTTCGGGCTTTCCATGTAGCCGTAGCGCAGCGTGATCAGCCACCAGCGGTCGTCCAACGCGCGGGTCTCGATCCGCTCTTCGTCGGGCACGTGCGGCGTGGTCTCGCTGACCACCTTCAGCAGCACGTTGCGGTCGTGCAGCACCTTGAAGTGCTTGAGGCTGTGCATCAGGGCCGGCGGCGTGGTGTCCGGGTCCGAGGTCAGGAACACGGCCGTGCCGGGCGTCGAAGTCGCTGGCCGGCGCAGGATCATCTCGCGGAAGTCGGTGAACGGCAGGCCGTCCTTGCTGAGCTTGCTGCGCAGGCGCTCGGAGGCGCTGACGAAGACCGCCATCAGCAGGCACAGGCCCGCGCCGAGGGCCAGCGGCGCCCAGCCGCCGGTCAGCACCTTCAGCAGGTTGGCGACGAAGAAGGTCAGGTCCAGGGCGAACAGCGGCACGATCAGGGCCAGGGCCGCGGCCAGGCGCCATTTCCAGACGTGGCGCACGACGATGTAGGCCAGCAAGGTGGTCACCACCATCGTGCCGGTCACCGAAATGCCGTAGGCGTGGGCCAGGGCGCTGGACGAGCGGAACGACAGCACCACCAAGACGACGCCGACGAACAGCAGCCAGTTGATCGGCGCGACATAGATCTGCCCGGCCTCGGTCGACGAGGTGATCTTGATGTCCATGCGCGGCAGCAGGCCCAGCTGGATCGCCTGCTGGGTCAAAGAGAAGGCGCCGGTGATCACCGCCTGGCTGGCGATGACGGTGGCGACGCCGGAGAACAGCACCAGTCCCAGGCGCCACTGGTGCGGCGCCATCAGGAAGAACCAGTCTGCGTTGGGCAGGGCCGAGCCGGTGGCTTCCGCGGCGGTCAGGGCCTTGGAAGCCAGGGCCGCCTGGCCGAAATAGTTCAGGGCCAGCATCGGCAGGGCCAGGGCGAACCACGACAGCTGGATCGGACCTCGCCCGAAGTGACCCATGTCCGCCGTCAGGGCCTCGGCCCCGGTCACGGTCAGGAACACCGCGCCCATCACCAGAAACCCGGTCAGGCCGTGGTGGGCCAGGAAATAGATGGCGTAGGTCGGCGAGATCGCCCCCAACACGCTGAGGTCGTCCTTGATGTGCCAAATCCCCAGAGCGCCCAGGCACAGGAACCAGCAGACCATGATCGGGCCGAAGATCCCGGCCACCTTGGCCGTGCCCTTGGCCTGGAAGTTGAACAGGGCGGTCAGGATCACCAGGCTGACGACGATCACCTCCTGGGTCCCGAACCAGTGCTCGAAGCCCTTTACCGACTTCAGGCCCTCGACCGCCGACAGCACCGAGACCGCCGGGGTGATGACGCCGTCGCCATAGAACAGAGCCGCGCCGATGGCGCCGAGCGCGAAGATCAGGCCGGTGCGCCCCTTGGCGCCCTGTTGGGCCAGGGCCATCAGCGACAGCACCCCGCCTTCGCCGTTGTTGGACGCGCGCATCAGGAACAGGACGTATTTGACGCTGACCACCAGGATCAGCGCCCACAGGGCCAGGGATAGGACGCCCATGATCTCGGGGCGGACCAAGCCGTCGCGCGCGGCTTCTTCCAGCGCGTCGCGGAAGGCGTAGAGAGGGCTGGTGCCGATGTCGCCGAACACGACACCCACGCTGCCCAGCGCCAACGGCCAGAAACGCGACGCCGCGTGGCCGTGGTGGGAAGCTTGAGTTGTCGGGGTGGTGGAATCGGCAGCGGCGAGGGGATCTTTACCCGCCATGTAAGCTCGAGGCTCCTAGCGCCGGCATACGTCCGGCGGCGGCCCTTTACGCCCGCCTGTGCGTTGCAGCAATGGAAAAGGCGCCACTCTCGAAACCGTGATGCCCGCTCGCCCCAGGCGCGCGCCTAGAGCCTGTTTATCCGTTTCTGATGTTTCCATCAGAAATGGACCGGCTCTAGTCGTCGAGGTCGAACGGCAGCTCGTCCTGATCGGCGGCGGTTTCGCGCTTGGCCTTGGAGACGGGCTTGTACGTCGGCTCCGGCGGCGGAAGCGCGTCGTCCGGTTCGTCGTCCCAGGGGGGCGCGTCGTCGAACATGTCGGGCTCGGGGGCGGGGCGCGGTGGAGGCGTCGTCGGGCGCGATGTGGGCCGCGAGATCGGGCGAGCGGGCGCGACGCGCGGCGCCGTGTCGAACGACGAGCGGCGAGCCAGCGGCGGCGGCGTGTCGGGCAGGGCCGGCGGCGGCTGGAAATCGTCGTCGTCGTCCTCGTCGTCGAACGCTTCCGGAGGAGGCGGCGGCGGCGGCGGCGGGGGGGCGGTCCGGGCCACGACCGGCGGCGCGGCGGGGACGGGGCGCTCTGGACGCGGCGGCAGCGGCCGGCGGACGATGGCCTCGCAGCGCGCCAGCCAGCGGTTGGCCTCCTGCATCAGCTCGGCGGGCGAACGGCTCTCGCGCCGCTGCTCGTCCCCCGGGGCCCAAAGCTCCAGGGTGAAGTCCGGATGGCGCGGGTCGTCGAAGACCAGTCGCAGCGTCACGCTCTGCGCCTGGGGCGCGACATGATCAATGGCCCGGCGGCCCTCGCCCCGGAACACCCGGCCCATGACCTGGCCGTCGACCAGCAGCTCGGCGCCCATCAGCTCGTCCAGGCGATAGACCAGGCACCAGGCGCCGCGATCCCAGGCCACGGCCAGCAGGTTGGTCGAGAACGAGAAGCCCGCGCCACGACCTCGGCCGCGCGCGACGACCACGCCCTCGGGATCGCTCTTCAGGACGTTGCGCAGGGCCCGGCGGATGCGCCGGTCCTCGTCGCCGTACCAGATGGCCAAGCTGCCGAGGAACGTCACCGCCGACCCGGCGATGGCGACGAACAGCAAAAGACGCGCGAGTTCGCTCATGGTGGCGCCAGGCTAGCGGGAGTCCTGATTCCGGGACAGAGGGTGTCGGATTAGAGGACGATCAGTCGCGGAAGTGGCCGACGACTGGCACGTGGTCCGAGGGCTTTTCCTTGTCGCGCTCGTCGCGGTGGATCACGACGCCTGTCAGACGATCGGCGGCCTGGGGCGACAGCAGCAGGTGGTCGATGCGGATGCCCAGATTCCGGGGCCAGGCGCCGGCCTGATAGTCCCAGAACGTGTAGCCGCCCGGCGTCCCGTCGGCCTGCATGTAGGCATCGGCGAACCCCAAGTTCTTCAGCGCCCGGAACGCGCCTCGGCTTTCGGGCTGGAACAGGGCGTCGCCGAGCCAGGCCTCGGGATTGGCGACGTCCTCGGCCTCGGGAATGACGTTGTAGTCGCCCAGGATGACCAGGGGCTCCTCGAATGCCAGTAGGCTTTTGGCATGGACGTGCAGGCGGCGCATCCAGGCCAGCTTGTAGTCGAACTTCTCGGTCCCGATCGGATTGCCGTTGGGCAGATAGATGCCGACCACCCGGAATGGGGTCGGCGCGCCAATCACGGCCTCGACGTAGCGCGCCTGCTCGTCGACCTCGCCGTCGAACAGGAAGGGCAGGCCCTTGCGGACGTCCTCGACCGGGAACTTCGAGAGCAGCGCCACGCCGTTATAGGTCTTCTGGCCGTGGACGACGACATTGTAGCCAAGCCGTTCAAAGGCTTCGGTCGGGAACTTCTCGTCGACGCACTTGATCTCCTGCAGCACGGCGACGTCGGGCGCTTCCGATTCGAACCAAGCCAGCACGCCTTCCAGGCGAGCGTTGATCGAATTGACGTTCCAGGTGGCTATACGCATTGACGGCTCCAGGCAGGAGCGGGAGGCTAGAGCCCATGAAGACCGTGCTCAAGTCGGACAGGCGAACGATCGACACGCGGCAGGTCCTGCTGATGGTCCTGGCGACGGGCGCGTGTCTGGGGCTGGCCGTGCTGGGCGGCGTCCTGGCCATCTTCACGCCGCTGGTCTTCGACCGGTCGGGCAACCTGATGAACCCGGTCGCCTGGCTGGGCTTCGCGTTCGCGGCGCTGTTCTGGGTGGTCTGCCTGCTGGCTCCGCTGGCCGGCTGGATCTTGTGGCGCAAGGGCGAGACGCCGTTGGCCTGGGCGGCCATGGCCATCCCGCTGGCCTGGGGCGCGGCGGCGCTGACCTTGCTGCGGTTCGTGCCGACCTAGTGGGCTTTGATGAAACCAGCTATCGCTTCGGCCACGTTCGGCGCCAGGGGAAGAGATGGGTCGGCGTAGGTGGCCATATTGCTGGCGCGATCGCCGGGCGCGACCTTGAGCACGTGATTGACACCCTCCAGTTCGACAACGGTGGCGTCCGGTTTGGCGGTCTTCAGGCGCTTGGCGTTGTCCGGTGTGATCTGGAGATCGGTCGTGCCTTGGATGATCAGCATCGGACCCTTGTAGGTTTTAGCCAAAGCCGCCGGGTCGTACGCGAAGATGGCTTTAAGGAACGGCTGCACCTGGGGCGCGAACAGCCTTTGCAGGCCTGGCGGCAGGGTCGAAGCGTCCACGTCGCCACCAGCCTCCAGTGTGGCGACATTGGCCAGGCTCTGGTCGAGCATGGGCCCCGCTGGCACGGCGGCCTTGAGCTGGCGACGGAGCGTGTCACCTAGCTTCTCCCCGGACCCTGAAATCAGCACCAGGCCGCAAAGGTCCTTGCCCCCTTGGCCGGCGACTTCGGCGACCAGCGCGCCCTCGCTATGGCCGATCAGCCAAACGCAGGGCGCGGCGGTGCGCTTCTTGAGGTCGGCCGCCCAGGCATTGGCGTCTGCGGCGAGGTCGGCGATGAAAACCTTGTTGCCGTCGGCGGCGGCCGCGCCGCTGGCGAACTGGCCGCGCTTGTCCATGCGCACCGTCGTCACGCCTTGGGCGGCGAGGCCCTCGGCCAGCAGGCGATAGGTCGAGGCCTTGATGCCGAGCGGGTTGTTGCCGTCGCGGTCGGTGGGGCCCGAACCCGGCAGGATCAGGGCGACCGGCGCCTTGGCTCCGGAGGCGGGCGCCAACTGCGTCCCCTTCAGCGGCCCGGGGATCTCGACGAACGTTTCGACGGGCGAGGCGGCGGTGGCGCTCAGAGCGGCGGCGAAGGCGATAGCGAGCATGACGAGATCCCCGACGTCGATTCACGCGAACCGGCGTTGCGGCGATCCTAGGGCTGGAACCTTAGATTGAAAAGCTGACGCCGCACCCGCAGCTGGACTTGGCGTTCGGGTTGCGGACGCGGAACTCCGCTCCGGCCAGTTCGTCGACGAAGTCGATCTCCGAACCCTTCAGCAGGGCCAGGGACACCACGTCGACCAGGGCCGCGGCCCCGTCGCGCTCGATCCGCAGGTCATCATCCTCGACACTGTCGACCAGGTCGAAGCGGTACTGGAAGCCCGAGCAGCCGCCGCCGTCGACGGCGACACGCAGCATCAGGGGCCGGCCTTCGCTGGCGGCGATGGTCTTGATCCGGCGGGCGGCGTTTTCGGAAAGCGTTAAGTCTGGCTGGGTCATGGCTGTGGAAAAGTCATCCTTGACCTATATGAGGATGTCGCGGCCCCGACGGAAGGGGCCAAATCGTCCAATGCGATAAAGGCGGTTTATGTCCCAGGCCCCGTACTTCGTTCCCCGCGCGCCCTATGCCGAGGATCCCTTCAAGTCGAGGGGCCGCCGGTTCAAGGAGGACGAAAGCCGCACCCGGACCCCGTTCGCCCGCGATCGCGACCGTATCATCCATACCTCGGCGTTTCGCCGGCTGAAGGAAAAGACCCAGGTCTTCGTGGCCCACGAGGGCGACAACTTCCGCACCCGCCTGACCCATTCGCTGGAAGTGGCGCAGGTGGCCCGCTCGTTGGCGACGGCCCTGGGGCTGGACAGCGACCTGGCCGAGACCATCGCCCTGGGCCACGACATCGGCCATCCGCCGTTCGGCCACGCCGGCGAGGACGAGCTGGAACTGCAGATGAAGGACTTCGGCGGCTTCGACCACAACGTCCAAACATTCCGGGTGGTGACCGAGCTGGAGCACCGCTATCCGGACTTTCTGGGCCTCAACCTGACCTGGGAGACCCTGGAAGGGATCATCAAGCACAATGGTCCGGTGACCAACAAGCTGGGCAAGCCGTCCTGGAAGGCGATCGCCAAGTACGACAATGAATACGACCTGGGCCTGAACACGTGGGCGTCGGCGGAAGCGCAGGTCGCGGCCCTGGCCGACGACATCGCCTACAACAACCACGATGTCGACGACGGCGTCACCGCCGGCCTGTTCACCCTGGACGAGCTGATGGACGTGCCACTGATCGGCCCGATCCTGGCGGCCGTGAAGAGCGAGCGTCCCGATCTCGACGCGCGCCTCACCCACCTGGAGGCCATCCGCCGCATGATCGGCGCGATGATCGACGACGTGATGGGCGAGACCCTGCAGCGCGCCGCCGCCACCGGCGTCGCCTCGGCCGACGACGTGCGCGCCCTGAGCCACGCCTTGGTCGCCTTCTCGCCGGACATGGCCGAGGACCTGGCTCGCCTGCGCAAATTCCTGCACGAGCGGATGTATCGCCACTGGCGCGTCAACCGCACGCGCAGCCAAGCTCGCCGTATTCTGGGCGAAATGTTCGGGCTTTTCCTGAAGGAGCCAGAGGTCCTGCCGACCGTCTGGTTCGCCAAGTCGCAGAACCGCGACGAAGCCGGCCGGGCCCGCGTGGTCTGCGACTATATCGCGGGCATGACCGACCGCTTCGCGATAGAAGAGCACCGCAAGCTGTTCCATCTCGATGTCTGGAACTGAGCCCAAAGCCTGTCCGACGCGGACAGGCTCAATCGGAAGAGGCTAGAGCGTGGGAACCACGCTCTAGGGGCTCGACGGACTCGGAACGGGGACACGAGCGGGGTTTTGTCCGCCACCTGAGCGGGGTGGACGCTTCTGGGACGCGCCCGCGTTGGGTAACCTAGGGTCGCGCGCGTCTGATTCGAGGTGTTCGATCCGCGCGCCGAGTTTTGGAGCCTAGCCTAAGATGTCTGATCCGCACCGCGGGGCCTATACGCCGCCCACCGACGCGCCGTTGTCGTTCGACGCGCGTCAGCCCGTGCGTGGCGCGCGCCCGCTGCCCATGACCCTGATCATCAGCGCGGTGGTGCTGGTGACCCTCGTGGTGGCCGTGGTGATGATCTATCGCGGCGGCATCCGCGGCCCGAACGAGCCGCCGCAGGCCGTGGGGACGGAAGTCGCCCAGATGAAGACGCCGCCGCCGGCCGGCAGCCAGCCCCAGGACCCGGCCGCGGGCCTGCAGATCTATCACAACGAGGATCCGCAGCCGTCGGCCACCTTCGCCGCGCCACCGGAAGCGCCGGCCGCCCGTCCGGCCGTGCCGCTGAACACCGTGCCGGTGCAGACGGCGACCTTGCCGGCCGCCCAGCCCGCGCCGACCACGACGCAGCCGGCGACCCCGGCCGCCAAGCCGGCTCCGACCATCGAGTCCCTGGCCACCGCCGCCGCGACCAAGCCGGCGCCGAAGCCGGTGCAGGTGGCTTCGGCCGCGCCGACCAAGCCCGTCGCCGCCGCCCCGACGGCGCCCAAGCCCGCCGCCTCGGCCAGCGGACCGGCCGCGGTGCAGATCGGCGCGCTGTCGTCGCCGGCCCTGGCCGACAAGGCCTGGGCCGACGCCGTCCGCCTGGCCCCGGGCCTGGCCTCGGGCAAGGGCAAGAAGGTCGAGACCGTCGACAAGAACGGCACGACCCTCTACCGCACCTCGGTCACCGGCTTCGCCAGCCGCGAGGCGGCCAAGGCCTTCTGCGAGGCCATCTCGGCCTCGGGCAAGTCCTGCTTCGTCAAATGAGCCTGCTGTCGGGCGCTTCTTCTTCGGCCGCCATTCTCGGCTGCGCCGGGACCACCCTGACGGCCGACGAGGTCGCGTTGTTCAAGGACGTAAAGCCGTGGGGCTTCATCCTGTTCAAGCGCAATATCGCCGATCCCGAGCAGGTGAGGGCGCTGACCGCCGCCCTGCGCGCCACGGTCGGCCGCGACGACGCGCCGATCCTGATCGACCAGGAGGGCGGCCGCGTCGCCCGCCTGCAGCCGCCGCATTGGCGGATCTATCCGCCCGGCCGCGCCTATGGCGAGCTGGTGGCCAACGACCCGCTGACGGCGCGCGAGATCACCCGTCTGGGCTCGCGGCTGATCGCCCATGACCTGCGCTCGCTGGGGATCAATGTCGACTGCGTGCCGGTGCTGGACGTGCCAGACCCCAAGGGTCACGAGATCATCGGCGATCGCGCCTATGGCGACACGCCCGAGCAGGTGGCGACCCTGGGCCGCGCGGCGGCCGAAGGGCTGCTGGCCGGTGGCGTCCTGCCGATCATCAAGCACATCCCCGGCCACGGCCGCGCCATGAGCGACAGCCACCTGGAGCTGCCGGTGGTCAAGGCCAAGCTGCTGGAGCTGGAAATCCGCGACTTCGCGCCGTTCCGGGTGCTGTCGGACATGCCGATGGCGATGACGGCCCACGTCGTCTACACGGCCATAGATCGCAAGAACCCGGCCACCACCTCGAAGAAGGCCATCAAGAAGATCATTCGCGAATCCATCGGCTTCGACGGCCTGCTGATGAGCGATGACCTGTCGATGAAGGCGCTGTCGGGGGACTTCAAGCAGCGCGCCAAGGACAGCCTGTCGGCCGGCTGCGATGTCGTCCTGCACTGCAACGGCGACATGGCCGAGATGAAGGCCGTGATGTCGGGCGTCGGCAAGCTGTCCAAGGAGGGCCGCCGCCGGGCCCAGGCCGTGATGGGCCGCTTGGTCAAGGTTCCCGAGCCGTTCGACGTGGCCGAGGCCCGCGCGCGTTTCGACGCCGCCTTTGACGGCAAGTTTGCGTGAGCACGGGCTTTCAGCCCACCTTCGACTTCGAGGCCGCGAACGAGGCGGCCGAAGACGGCGCGGCGCTGGTCATCGACATCGACGGCTACGAAGGCCCGCTGCACGTCCTCCTGGCCCTGGCCCGCAGCCAGAAGGTCGATCTGCTGCAGCTGTCGATCACCCGCCTGGCCGAGCAGTACTTGGCCTTCGTACAGCAAGCCCGCCGCGTGCGCTTCGCCCTGGCGGCCGACTATCTCGTCATGGCTGCTTGGCTGGCCTATCTGAAGTCCCGCCTGCTGCTGCCCAAGCCCGAGCGGGCCAAGGCCGAGGAGCCGCCGGCCGAGGAGATGGCCGCGCAGCTGGCCTTCCGCCTGGCCAAGCTGGACGTGATGCGCAAGGCCGTCGAAGCCTTGAAGGATCGTCCGATCCTGGGCCGCGACGTCTTCATGCGCGGCGATCCGGACGCGGTCAGGATCGTCTCCTCGACCCGGCTGGAAGGTGACCTCTATGGCCTGATGAGCGCCTACATCACCCAGCGCAAGCGCGAGCACAGCCGCCACTACGCCCCGCGTCCGCCCACGGCCTATCCGCTGGAGGACGCCCGCGACCGCCTGCGCAGCCTGTTGCCGAAGATGGAGGACTGGACGGTCCTCTCCACCGTCGCCCCGATCGAGCGGGCGCTGGAGGAGGAAGACGGCCCCACGCCCGCCTCGTACCTGGCCTCGACCCTGTCGGCCTCGCTGGAGCTGGTGAAGGAAGGGATCCTCGAGGCGCGCCAGATGGCGGCGTTCGAGGACATCTACTTGCGGACCCGGGCGGAACCGTTGGAGGTGATGGAGTGATCGCCTCTCTCCATCCGCTCTCCCCGGCGAAAGCCGGGGCCCAGATCGAGCTCACTAGCGTCGGAGCGGTTTCTCAGATCGTTGGCGCGAACGCCCAAACCGCTCAGGATGTATCTGGGCCCCGGCTTTCGCCGGGGAGAGCGGCTATGGGGTTTGCATGACCGTCGAACTCGAACCCCTGTTCGTCGAGCGCTGCATCGAGGCCCTGCTGTTCGCGGCGGCCGAACCGCTCAGCGACGTCGACCTGGCCAAGCGCCTGCCGGAGGGCGCGGACATCGCCGCCGGGATCGCGTCGCTGCGCGCCCGCTACGAGGGCCGGGGGATCGAGCTGGTCTGCGTCGCCGAGCGCTGGCGCTTCCAGACGGCCAATGACCTCTCGTTCCTGATGACCGAGGAGCGCGAGGAGCCGCGTCGCCTGTCCAAGGCCGCCCAGGAGACCTTGGCCATCGTCGCCTACCACCAGCCAGTGACGCGGGCCGAGATCGAGGCCGTGCGCGGCGTCCAGGCTAGCCGGGGGACGATCGACGTCCTGCTGGAACTGGGCCTGATCCGCATGCGCGGTCGCCGCCGCACCCCCGGCCGCCCGGTGACGTTCGGAACGACCGACGCCTTCCTAGAGCACTACGGTTTGGCCAACCTCGGCGATCTCCCGGGCGTCGCGGAGATGAAGGCCGCCGGCCTGCTGGAAATGAACCTGCCGCCGGGCTTCACCGTGCCCGACCCGCTGGGCCTGCGCGCCGGCGAGGACGAGGATCCCCTGGACCTGGACGACGGCGAAACGCCCGAATTCGCCCAGGACTTCCTGGGCGAGCCGGAAAAGGCGGACGGGGCCTAAGCCAAAATATCCGCCACCAGGCCCTTCTGACCCTTCTTCTCGGGATCGCCCTGGACTTGCTGCTTGATCATGTCCTTCAGCTTGTCCTCGACCTTCTTGCGATCCTCGGGGGTCATCGCCTTAAGCTGCTCTTCGGTGACGCCTAGCTTGGCCAGCATCAGGGCCCGCATTTTCTGGGCCGGCGTCATGGCCTGGAACTTCAGGAACTCGTCCTTGGCCGACGGCTCGCCAAGGGGCGAGGCGCTGACGCCGCCATAGGCGCCGACGGACGAGGAAGAACCGATCGAGGAAATCGACATGGGACGCGCTCCCGCTACAAGGGTGCGACATCTTGGCAAGAAGCGCGCCAGCGAAGCTAAGCTCGACTTTTCAATCGCTTGCCGGACAAGGGCTCGAGGAAGGCGTCACCGGAGGGTCAACTTGACCGAGCAGAACTTGCCGCCTGTCCCGCGACCTCGCGTCCCAAGGTCAAACGATGGTCGCCGGCCCAGCGAACGCCTATATTGTCCGGCATGTTGTAACGACGCGTCGCAGCGGCTACAGGGCGCTGTCGCAAGGAGTCTAGGTTATGGGAAGTCTCGGTCCTATCCACTGGATCATCGTCGCCGTCGTGGTGCTGCTGCTGTTCGGCGGCCGCGGCAAGCTGTCGGGCATCATGGGCGACGCGGCCAAGGGCATCCGGGCGTTCAAGGACGGCCTGAAGGACGACACCAGCAGCGAAGTGGCCGACAACAAGGCCAAGGGTTCGCTGCCGCGCACCGAATCCGAAGCGGAAGAGCTCCGCAAGTCGTAAAACTAGGCGCGCGGGGAGGGGTTCTCCGCGCGCGACGATCCAACCTCGCGGGGAGCCCTGGAGGCTCCGCCGTTCTAAGGCGCGTCCATGCTTCCTGATATCGGCGGCACCGAACTCCTCGTCATCGCCGCCGTCGCCCTGATCGTGGTGGGTCCCAAGGACCTGCCCGCTCTGCTGCGCAAGCTCGGCCAGTTCGTCGGCCGCATGCGCGGCATGGCGTCCGAGTTCCGCGCCAGCTTCGACGAGATGGCCCGCCAATCCGAGCTGGACGAGCTGCGTCGCGAGGTGCAGGCCATGCGCTCGGGCCAGTTCGCCAATCCGGTCCAGGCCGCGACCGACGCCGGGCGCGCCGAGGTCGACAGCGTCTTCGCCGACATCGACGCCTCGCTGTCCAGCGGCGCGACCCAGATGCACCCCTATGCCGGGGGCGAGATCCACAATCCGGCCCTGAGCACCGACAATTCGATCCTGCCGCAGCCCAGCGTCGAGATCGTCGAGAAGCCCAAGCGCGCGCCGCGCAAGAAGGCCGCCGCCGAGCCGGCGGTGGTGGAGCCCGCCAAACCGGTCCGCAAGGCCGCGGCGAGCAAGAAGGACATCAGCGTGGAAGCCCCCAAGGCCGTCCGCGCGCCGCGTAAGCGCGCCGCCAAGGCCGGCGGCTCGACCGCTACGGACATCGTCTCGTGAACGACAAGGCCATCGGATACGACAACGAGCACGAGGACGAGATCGAGTCCTCGCGCGCCCCGCTGCTGGATCACCTGATCGAGCTGCGCATGCGCCTGATCGTCTGCGTCGGCGCCATCGCCGTCGCGTTCGGCATCTGCTTCGCCTTCGTGAAGCCGATCTTCCTGTTCCTGGTCCGTCCGTTCACGGTGGCCGAGGGTCTGAAAGCCGTGCAGGAGGCCAGCGGCGGCCACCACGGCTCGTTCGACCTGCTGCTGGCCCTGATCGGCGTCAAGAAGGTCCCGGCCGCGTCGCTGGCCGACATTACCCTGCAGGCCACCGCGCCGCTGGAGCAGTTCTTCACCAACATCAAGCTGTCGGCGTTCGGGGCGATCATTATCGCCTTTCCGATCATCGCCTGGCAGCTTTACCGCTTCGTCGCGCCCGGCCTGTACAAGAAGGAGCGCAACGCCTTCCTGCCGTTCCTGATCGCCTCGCCGGTGCTGTTCCTGATGGGGGCGTCGCTGGTCTACTACGTCATGCTGCCGTTCGTGCTTTGGTTCGCCCTGGGCCAGCAGATCGTCGGCGAGGGCGTGAAGGTGGTCCTGCAGACCCGGGTCTCGGAATATCTGACCCTGGTGACGACCCTGCTGCTGGCCTTCGGTCTCAGCTTCCAGTTGCCGGTGGTGCTGTCGCTGGCCGGCCTGGCGGGCCTGATCAATTCCAAGATGCTGCGCGGTGGCCGGCGCTACGCCATCGTCGCCGTCTTCGTTGTGGCGGCCGTCGTCACCCCGCCGGACCCGATCAGCCAGATCACCCTCGCGGTGCCGCTGTGCCTGCTCTACGAGATCTCGATCTGGTGCGTGTGGCTGATCGAACGCCGCCGCAAGCGCGAGGACGACGAAGCCGAGGCCGGCACGGACGTCGTGGCGCTCTAAGGCGTCGCGATCGACACGGCCTTCAGGCGCGCCAGCGCGGCGGGCGGCAGCGGCGTCGTCCAGATGTTGTACTTGCCGTTGTTCCAACCCTTTTCGTCGCGCGGCTTGTCCGCGGCCAGCCGCTCGCTGCTGAAATAGAGGCGGCGGCCGTCCGGCGACAGGCGAGCCTCGGCGTCCGAGCCCGCGGCGTTGACCTTCGGTCCCAGATGGACCGGACGCCCCCATTCGCCGTCCTCGCGCTTGAAGGCGATGAAGAGGTCCATCGAGCCGACGGCGATCTCCGGATCGCGGCGCGAGCCGAAGACGATTAACGAACCGTCGGCGGCGACGGCCGGGTCGACATCCGACACCGCCTCCTGGGTGAACGGCATCTGACGCGGGGCTTCATAGGCTCCGTCGCGATAGCGCGCCTCGTAGATGTGAAAGCGACCCGACGGCTCCGTCGGATGCATGAAATAGAGCGTGCCGTCGCAAGCCACCGCCGGCGCGAAGGTCGAAGCGCTGACATTGACCGTATCGGGCAGGCGGTAGGGTCGGCTCCAGCCCGAGGGGGTACGATCGACCCGCCACAGCGCGCCGCCGCCCTCGGGCCAGTCCTGGCCGGCATAGTGGCCGTTCAGCATCGGGTCGCCCGTCCGCAGGGGGCGGCTCGAAACGAAGATCATGAACGCGCCGTCGGGCGACATGGCCGGCTCCATGTCGCTGTAGCGGCCGGAGAACGGCGCGATTTCGGGGGGCGTCCAGCGACCGGCGACCAGACGCGAGGTGTAGATCGCCGGATAGGGACGGCCGCCGCCGACGCTGCGCCCGAAATAGACCGTGCGTCCGTCGGGCGTGAAGGCGGGCGCGGCGTCGTGGATGGGCCCCGAAATGACCCCGGGCTGCCAGGGTGTCGGCGTCGGCAGATCCGCGGTGGTCGCCGGGAGGGCTAGAGCGACGACGAGGGCGACGGGGATCATCGGAGCGTTCTCTATGGCGAGTGACGCTGGGTAGGTGGGGGCGACGGTCGAGCTTGGCAATCACGCCGCGACGCGTGAACCGTTCGGCCACGAAAAAGGCCCCGCGACCGTGCCGCGGAGCCTTCTCCCGCTCAAATACGCGAGCGACTTCTGTCGGCGTGAGAGCCTTAGGCGGCGGCGCCCATGCGGGCTTGCAGCTGGGCCTTGGCGGCGCGCACCGTGTCGATCACGCAGGCCTGGTAGGTGACGACGCTGAAGCGCGGCTGGGCCTTGCAGACCGTGGCGGCGGCGGCGCGGATTTCGGCGTGCAGTTGGTCACGGGTCTTGCCCTTCAGCGAGATGCGGACGACCGAGACGGTTTCGGTGGCCGGGGTCTTGCCGGTGTCGCGGACGCGCATGATCGAGGCCAGTTGACGGTGAGCGCTCATCAGCGCGCCGTCGATGCAGTCCTGGGCGGCGATCTTCTGGTCGGCGGCGCAGACGCTGTTGGCGGCGGCCTTGATCTCGTTTTCGATCTGGACCGAGTTCTTGCCGACGATCGAGACGCGGACTTCTTTGGCGGTCGTGGCGCTGGCCGGAGCGGCGACGGTGGCGGCGATGGCGAGGGCGGCGAGAGCGGCGAAGGTCTTCATGGTGTTCAATTCCTTTGAATGATCGAGCGGGCCGGGGAGGGCCGCGAAAAGGACGCGTACTGAATTGAGGCGGGCTTTTCGGCGATCGGGATTAAGCCCGCGTGCAGAAGCGCGGCTAATTTCCGTTAACAACCGGCCTGTTCGTGCAGCTTGACCATAAAAACGCGGAAAAACGTGTTTTAGACCCCGGTGTCATTTGGTCGCACGTTCCAGATTTTCGCGATTTCGCGCAATGAAGGGCGCCGGGGTTCGCCCCGTTGTCGGATCACGAAGCCGTTGAAGGGCCGCGCGCCCGCCCGGAAAGCTTGGCGCCCCCGCCGACGCGCCTTAGAGAGGGCGTTTCTCCTCGACTTCCGAGCTTGCGTTCGATGCACGACATCAAGGCCATCCGCGAAAATCCCGAAGCTTTTGACCGCCACTGGTCGGCCAAGGGGCGTTCGGGCGCGGCCGCCGAGGCGGTGAAGCTGGACGCCCAGCTGCGCGCCGCCCAGACCGCCCTGCAGGAAGCTCAGGCCAAGCGCAACGAGAGCTCCAAGCTGATCGGCATGGCCAAGGCCAAGAAGGACGAGGCCGAGGCGCAGCGTTTGATGGCCGAGGTCGAGGCGCTGAAAGGCGTCATGGCCACCGCTTCGGAAGAAGAGGCCCTGGTCGGCGGTAAGCTGAAGGACCTCCTGGCGTCCCTGCCCAATATCCCGGCCCCCGAGGTTCCGGCGGGCGAGGACGAGCACGGCAATGTCGAGCAGCGCGCCTGGGGCGACGCCAAGGCCCTGCCGGCCGGCAAGCTGAACGCACCGAAGGACCATGTCGATCTGGGCGCGGCCCTGGGCGGCATGGACTTCGAAGCCGCCGCCCGCATGAGCGGCGCGCGCTTCGTGGTGCTGAAGAAGGAGATCGCCCGCCTTGAGCGCGCCATCGGCCAGTTCATGCTGGACCTACAGACGGTTGAGCACGGCTACACCGAGGTCAGCCCACCGCTGCTGGTGCGCGACGAGGCGCTGTTCGGCACGGGCCAGCTGCCGAAGTTCGCCGACGATCTGTTCCACACGGACGACGACCGCTGGCTGATCCCCACCGCCGAGGTCTCCCTCACCAACATCGTCCGCGAGCAGATCCTGGCCGAGGAAGAGCTGCCGATGCGGCTGACGGCCCTGACGCCGTCGTTCCGCGCCGAGGCCGGTTCGGCCGGCCGCGACACGCGCGGCATGATCCGCCAGCACCAGTTCTACAAGGTCGAGCTGGTCTCGATCACCACGCCCGACCAGTCCGAAGCCGAGCACCAGCGCATGGTCGAGTGCGCCGAAGCGGTGTTGAAGAAGCTGGAGCTGCCGTTCCGCACCATGCTGCTGTGCACGGGCGACATGGGCTTCGGCGCGAGGAAGACCTACGACCTGGAAGTCTGGCTGCCCTCGCAGGACATGTATCGCGAGATCAGCTCGTGCTCGAACTGCGGCGACTTCCAAGCCCGTCGCATGGACGCGCGCTTCCGCAAGACCGGCGAGAAGGGCGGCCACTTCGTCCACACCCTGAACGGCTCGGGCCTGGCCGTCGGCCGCACGCTGGTGGCCGTGCTGGAGAACTATCAGGACGAGGCCGGCCGCATCGCCATCCCGGCCGCGCTGCAGCCCTATATGGGCGGCCTGACGCATATCGGGGGGCAGGGGTGAGCCCGACCTCTAAATCTGTCATCCCGGCCGAAGCGCAGCGTAGAGCCGGGACCTCGGCAAGCGCCCGCGTTTCTTGCGGTCCCGGGTCTTCGCCCGGGATGACAGGGTTCCTTGAGCGGATGAGCTAGACCATGCGCATCCTCCTCACCAACGACGACGGCATCCACGCGCCGGGCCTGACGGCCCTGGAGAAGATCGCTCGCGCCCTGACGGATGACGTCTGGATCTGCGCGCCGGAATACGAGCAGTCGGGGGCCAGCCGGGCCCTGACCCTGTCGGACCCGATCCGCGTGCGGAAGCTGGATGATCGCCGCTTCGCCGTCGAGGGCACGCCGACCGACTGCGTGATGATGGCCGTGCAGCAGTTGATCGAGGGGCCAGCGCCCGATCTGGTGCTCTCAGGCGTCAATCGCGGCCAGAACCTGGCCGAGGACGTCACCCTGTCGGGCACCGTCGCCGGCGCGATCGAGGGCATGGCCCACGGAGTCCCATCGATCGCCCTGTCGCAGACCATGAACTTCTTCCACGACGAGATCGTCGCCCATTGGGAGACGGCCGAGCATTTCGGTCCGGGGATCGTCCAGCGTCTGCTGGAAGTGGGCTGGCCGGCCGACGTGGTCATGAACGTCAATTTCCCGGCCCTGCCGCCCGAGCAGGTCTCGGAGGTCGAGGTCACCCGTCAGGGCTTCCGCGACGGCCTGCTGCGCAAGATGGAAAAACGCACCGACCTGCGCGGCCGCGACTACTACTGGATGGGCTTTTCGGCCAAGGCCTCGGAGCCGGCCGAGGGCACCGACCTGCGCGCGGTCTATGAAGGCCGCATCTCGGTCACGCCGCTGCATATCGACCTGACGCACCACGAATCCGTTCACAAGCTGAAGGGCTTGCTGGGCGGGGCCCCGCCGAAGGCTCCAAAGCCATTTGGGGTGGGCGGATGAGCGGACGGACGACCAAGGCCGCCGAAAACGCCAAGGCCGACCTGCCGCGCCTGATGCAGGCCTTGCGCGACCAGGGGGTGACCGATCCCCAGGTGCTGAAGGCCATCGAGACCACGCCGCGCGACCTGTTCACGCCGGATCTGTTCAAGGACCGTTCGTGGGAGGATTCGGCCCTGCCGATCGCCTGCGGCCAGACGATCAGCCAGCCGTTCATCGTCGGCCTGATGACCCAGGCCCTGACGATCGAGCCGCGCTGTCGCGTGCTGGAGATCGGCACGGGCTCGGGCTACCAGACCACGATCCTCAGCAAGGTCTCGCGCCTGGTCTATACGATCGAGCGCTATCGGACCCTGATGAAGGAGGCCGAGAGCCGCTTCCACAAGTTGGGCCTGACCAACGTCATCACCAAGTTCGGCGACGGCGGCGAAGGTTGGGCCGAACAGGCGCCGTTCGACCGCATTATGGTCACGGCTGCGGCCGAAGATGATCCGAAGAAGCTGCTTTCGCAGCTGAAACCCAACGGCGTGCTGGTCGCGCCGGTGGGCAAGGGGCCAGTTCAGAGCCTTCGCCGCTATGCGGGCGACGGCAAGGGGGGCTTCCGGGTCGAGATCCTGTGCGACGTGCGCTTCGTGCCGCTGCTGGCCGGCGTCGCCAAGGATCAGTGAGTTTCGAGGGGCGCGGCGTCGCGGCCTTCGGTGTTAAAGGTTGGTTTACCCTGGCGGAGCCCTCTGGTGGCCCCGACGGGAAAGGAGAGGCTATGAGGCAGTTGTGGACGCGCGCGGCGGTGATCGCCCTGACGGCTGGAACGCTCGGCGCCCATGCGCAGGACGCGCGCGCCGCGGGCCAGCGTTTCACGCCGAACTTCCCGATCACCCAGCCGCCCGCCCAGCCGGTGGCGCAACCGACGACCGCGGCCGCCGAAACGATCCAGACCGCGCCGGGCGAGGCCGAGACGCTGCCGCGTCCGGTGCCGATCTCCAGCCAGTCCCTGCCGCAACCGGTCAGCCAGTCCGAGCTGCCGCCGGCTCCGGCTCGCGCGGCAACCCCGACTCCCCAACCGGCGCTGCGTCCCGTTCCGTCAAAGACCGTCGTCACGAGCAGCGTCACCGGGTCCGTAGTGGAGGTCGAAGGCAAGCCACAGGTGCACGTGGTGAAGTCGGGAGACACCCTCACCTCGATCGCGAAGCGCTTCGGCGTCAACGTCAATGACCTGGCCCAGGACAACAATTACAAGAAGGGCCAAACCCTGCGCCTTGGCCAGGAGATCAAAGGCCCCGCCAGTCGACGGAAGGCCTATGTCGTCCAGACCGGCGACACCATCTTCGCCATCGCCAAGCGCTTCAACGTCACGGCGGCCGCCCTGGCCGACGAGAACGACCTGAAGACCAGCGCGGCGATCAAGAAGGGCCAGAAGCTGATCCTGCCGGACGGCTATAAGGACAAGGGTCCGATCAAGACCACGACGGTGATCCCGGGGACCCCGGGCTCGTCGGCGAGCGCTGAGCCCGCGCCGGCCCCGGCGACGACCCGTCCCACGAGCTCGGCCTCGACCTCCACGCCGTCGCGATCGACCTACCAGCCGGCCGCCGAACCGACCACAACCAGCACGACGACGCTCAGCGTCACCGGCGCGGTCGTCAGCGTCGCTGGCCCGCGTCAGGTCCACACGGTGAAGTCGGGCGACACCCTGACTTCGATCGCCCGCAAGTTCGACATGAGCGTCAGCGACCTGGCCGACGACAACAAGCTGAAGACCAACAAGCCGCTGAAGCTGGGCGCCAAGATCAAGGGCCCGGCGACCACGTCCAAGGCCTATGTCGCCCAGTCCGGCGACACCCTGGGCGCCATCGCCAAGCGCTTCAATGTCAGCGTCAAGGAACTGGCGGCCGAGAACAACCTGAGGACCAGCGCGGCGGTCAAGAAGGGCCAGAAGATCGTCCTGCCCGACGGCTACAAGGACAAGGGCCCGATCAAGACCACCACCACGGTCGCCAGCAAGCCGACCCTGGCCGAGCCGCTGAACACCTACGCCAAGGTGGAGACCCCGTCGCCGGCGCCGAGCCGTCCCTATACCGCGCCGACCCCGGCCCCGACGCCCTCCAGCCCGGTCCCGTACACGCCCAGCTATTCGCGGCCCAGCGGCCCGATCGCCGCCCAGCCTGTCACGCCGCCGCCGACCTCGCGCCCGATCATCGAGAGCAGCGCCGCGCCGACCGAGGCCGAGATCATCGCCTCGGGCAAGGGCAAGTTCGCCTGGCCGGTGCGCGGCGAGATCATCTCGAGCTTCGGCGTGAAGGGCACGGGCCAGCGCAACGACGGCTTGGATATTCGCGCCGCGCAGGGCACGCCGGTCCTGTCCGCCGCCGACGGCGAAGTGGCCTATGCCGGCAACCAGGTCCCGACCTTCGGCAACCTGGTCCTGGTCAAGCACGCCGACGGCTGGGTCACCGCCTACGCCCACCTCTCCAGCATCAACGTCAAGATGCGCCAGCAGGTGAGCCAGGGCGAACAGCTGGGCGCGGTCGGCGCCACGGGCGGCACCAACGAGCCCAAGCTGCACTTCGAGATGCGCTACGCGCCCACGGTCAAGGACAAGGCCAAGCCGGTCGATCCGGGCCTGGTCCTGCCGCGCTAAGGCGTCTTTCCCGACCAGATCGCGGCGGCCCGCCTCGAGAGAGGCGGGCCGATCCGTATCCGGGCCGTCGTCAGAGCGCGCGGGTCATGAAGACGCTGTTGGGGTCGAGCTTGTACGGCCCGAACGGCGCGCAGGGCGTAAATCCATTGCGGGCGTACATCTTGCGCGCCGGGACGAAGGCGTCGCCGGCCCCCGTTTCCAGGCTCAGGCGCGAGAGACCCAGGCCGATCGCGTGAGCGATCAGGTGGTCCAGGGTGGCCTGACCCACACCGCGACGACGATAGGCGGCGGCCGTGTGCATGGACTTGATCTCGCCGTGAGCGGCGTCTAGCCGCTTGACCGCGCCCACGCCGGCAAGGTCCTGGCCGTCCCATACGGCGAAGAAGTCGAGGCCTGCCTCGCGCATGGCGTCCAGCGGCATGACATGGCAACTCTCCTCTGGAGCCGTCGACCGCATGGCCGCGAAGTGCGTGGCCAGCAGCGCGACGACCCTGGCGTCGTCGAAGTCGCCGGCAACGATGCGGAAGGCTGGAACGGTGGTATCCATCGGCTCGATCGTCGTGCTGTTGAGGATTGGGTGGGTCAACTCGGCAGCTTCACGCCCAGCTCGCCCGCCAGGTCGCGGACGAACTGCCAGGCCACCCGGCCCGAACGCCCGCCGCGCAGCTGCGACCACTGCAGGGCGCGGCGCTCGAGGTCGGGGACCTTGAGGCCGAACTGGTCGGCGTAGCTGCGGATGGCGGCCAGATAGGTGTCCTGGTCCATCGGCGGGAAGCCGATCCACAGGCCGAAGCGGTCGGAGACGCTCATCTCCTCCTCGGCGTTCTCGGCGGCGGCGATGGCGCCCTGGCGCTCGACGTGGTCGCGCGGCATCAGGTGGCGGCGGTTCGAGGTGGCCACGAACAGCACGTTCTCGGGCGGCCCCGAGACGCCGCCCTCCAGCGCCGACTTCAGCGCCTTGCCCGCGGCCGCGCCGTCCTCGAACGAGAGGTCGTCGCACAGCACGACGAAGCGTTCCGAACGCGTACGTAGCAGGTCGAACAGCGGGGGCAGGGCCGCGACCTCGTCGCGGTCGACCTCGATCAGCTTCAAGGCCGGGAATTCGTCGGCCAGGGTCACGAAGGCGGCCTTGGTCACCGAGCTCTTGCCCGTGCCGCGCACGCCCCACAGCAGCACGTGGTTGCTGGGCAGTCCGACGGCGAAACGGCGCAAGTTCTCGACGAACCGGGCCTTTTGCCGCTCGATGCCGACCAGCAGGTCCAGCGCCAGCGGATAGTCCGGGGCGGGGACGAAGGCGGCGTCCTTGGGCTCGTGCCGGAACAGGCGCGCGGCGCCGAAATCGGGCGCGGCGGGCGGCGGCGGCGCCAGGCGCTCCAGGGCGTCCGCGATGCGCGTAAGCAAGGGGGCAAGCAGGGGAACGGTCGCGTCGGTCATGGACACGCTGCATACCGGGTGCGCTTGCATTGCAAAAGGGGAGGCGAACGCATAGCTTCCGCCGACTTGGCGCGACCCCATGAGCATGGCTCCCCTGGGCGGCGCGCCTCACGGAATTTCTCGGAGTCCCTATGTCCAATATCAACGCTCAAATCCTGCAGCTCGCGCCCATCCTGCTGATGGTCGTGCTGTTCTATTTCATGCTGATCCGTCCGCAGCAGAAGCGCGCCAAGGACCACCAGGCGATGCTCGGCAATCTGAAGCGCAACGACACCGTGGTGCTGTCCAGCGGCGTCATCGGCAAGATCGTCCGCGTCGAGGACAAGGAAGTGGGCGTCGAGATCGCCCAGGGCGTGACGGTGAAGGTGCTGAAGGGCATGATCACCGAGGTCCGCGCCAAGGGCGAGCCGGCCGCGGCCAACGACGCCAAGAACTAAGGCGTATCCGAACCCTTACGCGAGGCGTTCGTAGCGACGCCGCCTGAAAAGTCACTGATCCATGCTGACCCTTTCCCGCTGGAAGATCATCGCCGTCACCCTGTCGGTGATCTTCGGCATTCTGTTCTCCCTGCCCAACGTCCTCCCGCAGAAGACGTTGGACGCCATGCCCGGCTGGCTGCCGCACCAGAAGCTGAATCTCGGCCTCGACCTGCAAGGCGGCTCGTATCTGCTGTACGAGGTGGACACCGACGCCCTGCACCGCGAGCGTCTGAGCAACCTCGTCGAGGATACGCGCACCCAGCTGCGCAATGAGCAGATCCCGTTCGGCGAACTGGCCCAGCAAGGCGAGGTGGTCAATGTCCGCATCGGTGACGCCGCCCGCTACAACGACGCGCTGAACCTGCTGCGCAAGAACCTCGGCGCGCCGCTGGCCGGCGTGATCGGCGGCAAGGACGTCACGGTCTCGGGCAAGGACGACAACCGCATCGAAATCCGCTTCGTGCCGGAAGCCGCCAAGGCCGACGCCGCCAAGGCCGTCGACCAGTCGATCGAGACGATCCGTCGCCGTATCGACAGCCTGGGCACCAAGGAGCCCTCGATCAACCGTCAGGGCACCAACCGGATCATGATCCAGGCCGCCGGCGAGAGCGATCCGGAGCGCCTGAAGGCCGTCATCGGCAAGACCGCCAAGCTGACCTTCCAGATGGTCGACGAGACGGTGACGCCGGAAGACATGCAGGCGGGTCGCCTTCCGCCGGGGACCGAGATGCTTCCCGGCGATCGGTTCGCGCCGTTCTACGTCGTCAAGAAACGCGCCGTGGTGTCCGGCGACGAACTGACGAACGCCTCGCAGACCTTCGACCAGAACGGGCAGGCCGCCGTGGCCTTCGCCTTCAACGGCTCGGGCGCCCGCAAGTTCGCCGATGTCACCACCCGCAATCGCGGCAAGCGGTTCGCCATCGTCCTCGACAAGAAGGTGATCTCGGCCCCGGTGATCAACGATCCGATCACGGGCGGCAACGGCATCATCACCGGCAGCTTCACGCCCCAAAGCGCTAATGAGTTGGCGCTGCTGCTGCGCTCGGGCGCTCTGCCCGCGCCGCTGAACGTCGAGGACCAGCGCACCGTGACCGCCGAGCTCGGCGCCGACGCCGTCAAGGCCGGCGCGATCTCGCTGGCCGTCGGCGCGGCGGCCATGTTCGTGTTCGTGATCCTGGCCTATGGCCTGTTCGGCGGCTTCGCGGCCATCGCCCTGGTGGTCAACGTCCTGATGATCGTCGGCATCATGTCGGTGACCCAGGCGACCCTAACCTTCCCGGGCATCGCCGGCCTGATCCTGACCCTGGCCGTCGCCGTCGACGCCAACGTGCTGATCTACGAGCGCATGCGCGACGAGGCCAATGCCGGGCGAACGCCGATGGCGGCGGCCGACCACGGCTACAAGCTGGCCCTGACCTCGATCCTGGACGCCAACATCACCAGCCTGATCTCGGGCCTGATCATGTTCAGCTTCGGCTCGGGCCCGGTGAAGGGCTTCGCCTGGACCCTGGTGATCGGTGTCTTCACGTCGCTGTTCACCGCCATCTTCATCACCCAAGTGCTCATCGGCTGGTGGTTCAAGGCCACCAAGCCGAAGAAGCTGCCGATCGCATAGGAGACCCGACCAATGCGTTGGCCCCTCATTCGTTACATCCCCCGCTCCACGCACTATCGGTTCGTGCGCTGGGCCCCCGTCGCGGCCGTCTTTTCGGCCATTCTGGTCGTCGCCTCGATCGGCCTGCTGGTCTTCCAGGGGTTGAACCTGGGCATCGACTTCAAGGGCGGCGTCGCGCTGGAAATCGCCATGCCACGTCCCGCGCCGCTGGCGCAGCTGCGCACGACGTTGGACCAGATCGGCGCCCACGACGGCCAGGTGCAGGGCTTCGGTTCGCCGAACTCGGCCATGGTCAAGTTCCGGCCGGCCGAAGGCGAGAAGGCGAGCGACGCCTCCAAGCACGTCGAGGCCGAGCTGGTGAAGCGTTTCCCCGACCTGAAGGTCACCAGCCGCTCGGAAGTGGGCGCCAAGGTCTCGGGCGAACTGCTGATGTCCGGCTTCAAGGCCCTGGCCGTGGCTCTGCTGCTGACCCTGGGCTACATCTGGTTCCGCTTCGGCCTGTCCTACGGCACCGGGGCCGTCGTGGCCGTGATCCACGACATTATTCTGACCCTGGGCATGCTGTCGGTCACGGGCACCGAGTTCTCGATGACCGAGATCGCGGCCCTGCTGACGGTCATCGGCTATTCGATGAACGAGAAGGTCATCACCTTCGACCGTCTGAAAGAGAACCTGCGCAAGTACAAGACGACGCCGCTGCGCGACATCATCGACCTGTCGGAAAACGAACGTCTGTCGCGGACGATCATCACCGGCTCGACAGCGCTGCTCGCCTTGGGCGGAACGCTGCTGTTTGGTGGTCCGGTGTTGAAACCTCTTATTCTGACCATGGTGTTCGGGATCATCATCGGCACCTATTCGTCGGTCTATATCGCTCTGCCTATGATCCTGGTCTGGGGCGTGAAGCGCGGCGACGAGGAAGCCACGCCGATCAAGCTCGGTGCGGCCTCGCGGCCCTGATGCGGCAGCCGCCGTCCATCGACGCCTGGGGCGGCGGCGGCTTTCGGGTCGCCGGCGACTGGCGGCCCGGCTCGCTGCTGATCATCGACGATCAACCGCGCGACTGGGCCGCGACGGCCCTGGCCGAGCTGACGCCGGAATCCTTCGCCGAGGTGTTCGCGGCGACGTCGACCGTGGAGTTCGTGCTGCTCGGCACGGGCCTGGTCAACGCCCTGCCGCCGCGCCCCGTCCGCGACGCGCTGAAGGCGGCGGGCGTGGGCCTGGAGTTCATGAGCACCGAGGCGGCGGCTCGCACCTACAACGTCCTGGCCAGCGAAGGCCGGCGGCTGGCGGCGGCCCTGATCGCGGTTTGACGACCCCCATCGTCATCCCGCGCTTCATGCGCGGGACCCATGGTTCAGCCTACACGTGAGAGTTTAGGTCCGCGCTTCATGTGCGGCGGGCAAATGGGGCCCGCGAACACGTCGCGGGATGACGGCTAAGGGGAGGCAAAGCCGCTCCAGATACCTCCGATATCGGAACTTTGCCCGACTCTGCGAACCGGCCTATGGTCCCGTTCAAGCAACAGGGATCCGAGGGGGAAACCGATGTCCGGACTGCTTTCCAACTTCCGCAACACCGTCATCGTCAGCTTCGTGCTGGCGCTGGTGATCATCGTTGGCTACGCGCACAGCCCGCACGGCCACGACGCCAGCTACTTCCAGGCCATCTTCCGCTGGCTGCACGTGATGTTCGGCATCCTGTGGATCGGGCTGCTCTACTACTTCAACTTCGTGCAGATCCGCGTCATGCCGCAGATCCCGGCCGAGCTCAAACCGGCGGTCAGCAAGTACATCGCGCCCGAAGCGCTGTTCTGGTTCCGCTGGGCGGCCCTGGCCACCTGGGTGATGGGCGTGATCCTGGCCTTCAGCCGCGGCTACCTGCTGGAAGCCGCCACCCTGGGTCTGGCCGGCGGCTATACGCCCGGCGTCGACATGGGCTTCACCTTCATCGGCACCGGCATGTGGCTGGCCACGGTGATGTTCTTCAACGTCTGGGTCTTCATCTGGCCGAACCAGAAGATCGCCCTGGGCATGGTCGAGGCCGACGCCGACGCCAAGGCCAAGGCGGCTAAGACGGCGATGCTGTTCTCGCGCACCAACACGCTGCTCAGCCTGCCGATGCTGGCGACCATGGCGATGAACCAGACGCTGTTCGGCTAAACACCGCCGAGAAATGCTGTAAGGGGAGGGCCCGCCGCGAATCCGCCGGCGGGCCTTCTTCGTTTGTGACTCATGGCCGACACCGAAACCCTCGACGACCTCGTCCGCCGCGTCGATCCCGACCGCTGGCTGGCCAGCCGCTTCATCGGCGATCCGGCCGCGCGGGCCGACGTGATCGCGCTTTTCGCCATGAACTACGAACTGGCCCGGGTGGCCGGCGGCGTCTCCAACGCCCTGATGGGCGAGATCCGCCTGACCTGGTGGCGCGAGGCCATGGAAGAGATCGCGGCCGGCAAGACGCCGCGCAAGCATCCCAATGTCGAGGCTCTGGCCGCATCGAAGATCGATCCCAACGCGCTGGCCGCCATGGCCGAGGCCCGTTTCGCAGACCTGGATGAAGGCTTGCCAAAGGACGAGGCGGCGGTGCTGGCCTATATCGACGCCACCGCCGGCGCGCTGGCGGTGCTAGCCGCCCGGCGGCTGGACGCCTCCGCCGACCCGCACGCCGTCAAGGGCGCGGCGCGGGCCTATGGCCTCTCGGGCCTGTGGCGACTGAAGCAGTCCGGCCGCTCGCGGCTGCCGGCGGACTGGACCCAGGCCGACGTGGCGCGGCGGGTCGTGGACCAGCTGAAGGCCGCGCGGGCCGAGGTGAAGGGACTGCCCGTGGCGGCTTTCCCGGCCGTGGCCCCGGCGGCGTTGGCGCGAGCCTATGTGGCCGGGCGCGAAATGGGCGAGCTGGAGAAGAAGGCTCGGCTGACCTTCGCGGTGGCGACGGGGCGGGTGTAAGCCCAAACAATATCTGTCATCCCGGGCGCAGCGTAGCGAAGACCCGGGACCGCAACAGGCTCCGCGCTTCCGGCGGTCCCGGCTCGGCGCGCTTCGCGCTTGGCCGGGATGACAGTTCTTATCGCGTCACTTCCCCGGCCGAGCGTTCCCCGTCCACTGGTCCAGCCAGTCCAGCACCTCCTTGTGCCACTGCACCGAGTTCTGGGCCTTCAGCACCCAGTGGTTCTCATTCGGGAAATACAGCAGCTTGCTGGGCACGCCCTTGCGCTGCAGGGCGGTAAAGGCCGACAGGCCCTGTTCGACCGGGATGCGGTAGTCGAGCTGCCCCTGCACGATCATCTGCGGCTTGGTCCACTGGGCGACGTGGTCGACCGGGTTGAACGTTTCGTAGGTGGTGTTCGGCGTCCAGGGCGTGCCGCCGTTTTCCCACTCGGTGAACCATAGCTCCTCGGTGACATAGCCCATCGAGCGGGTGTCGAAGACGCCATCGTGAGCCACGAGGCACTTCCAGGGCGCGTTCCAGTTGCCGGCGATCCAGTTGATCATGTAGCCGCCGTACGAGGCGCCCAGGGCGCAGGCGCGATCGCCGTCGAGGAAGGCGTACTTGCCCAGAGCGGCGGCCCAGCCCTTTTGCAGGTCCTCCAGCGGACGATCGCCCCAATGCTGGCTGATCGCGTCGGTGAAGGCCTGGCCGTAGCCGGTCGAGCCGTGGAAATCGACCATCACCACCGCGTAGCCGGCATTGGCGTAGATCTGCGGGTTCCAGCGATACGACCAACTGTTGCTGAACGAGCCCTGCGGGCCCCCGTGGATCAGGAACGCGACCGGATACTTCTTGGCCGGATCGAAGTTCGCGGGCTTCAGCACGAAGCCGTGGACCTCTTCGTCGTTCCAGCCCCTGAAGGCGAACTGCTCGGGCTCGCCCCAGGCGACGTCCTTCAGCGCCTCGTCCGAGACGCTGGCGACCCTGATCGGCGGCCCCTTGGGGGCGGTCATGAACAGCTCCGACGGGCTCTTCAGCGAGTCGGAGGCATAGACGACGCCGGTCGGGCCGACGTCGAAGGCGGTGACGTGGCCATCGCCGGTCAGGGCGGTGACCTTGCCGCTCTTCACGTCGATGGCGAACAGCTTGCCTTGGCCGACATCCAGCGCGGTGGCGTAGATCGTTTTGCCGTCGCGGCTCCAGGCGATCGAATCGGCCGAGCGGTCCCAGGTCGGGGCCAGCTCGCGCTCCTGTCCGGTGGCCTGGTCGCGCAGGATGATTCCGAAGCGGTCGGCTTCGAAGCCCGGACGCTTCATGGCGCGGTACGCGGCCCATTTGCCGTCGGGCGAGAAGACGGGCGCGCTGTCCCAGGCCTTGTTGGCGGCTGTCAGGTTCTGGAGCTTCTCCGAACCGTCCAGCGGACCGCCCCAGACGTCGTAGTTGGTGGTCCAAGGCTCGTCGTTGCCGGCGACCTTGGCCGAAAAGGCGATGGACTTGCTGTCTGGCGTGATCGCGAAGTCCTCGTCGCCGCCATACGGCTTGGTCGGGGTGTCGCCGTCGAAGCCTTTCATCAGGTCGACCGGCTGGCCCGCCGCCACGCCGTTGGCGTCCAGCGTGTAGGCGAACAGGTGGTTCTTGGTCCCGTCGTTCCAGGTGTCCCAGTGGCGCACGAACAGGCGGTCGAAGACCACGCCCGTGGCCTTGGTCGCGGTCTTGGCCGCTAGGCGCGCCTCGGTGCAGGCGAAGTCGGCGCAGTCGGGGAACACGGCCAGGCCGATCACGATGGTCTTGCCGTCCGGCGCGACCTTGAAGGCCTGGACGTCGAACGGCGTCGAGGTCACCTGGGTCGCGGCCTCGCCCGTCACGTCGGTGCGGAAAACCTGCTCGGTCCCGCCCGCGCGGCTGGACGAGAAGTAGATGGTCTTGCCGTCGCCGCTCCAACGGCCGCTGGAGGCGCCGCCATCCGAGATCTTCAGCCGGCGCGGGGCCATCTTGGTCTTCAGGTCGGCGAGCCACAGCGACATCGCGGCCTTGTTGGCCGGATAGTCCATCGTTCGCACCGAATAGAGGACGTAGCGGCCGTCCGGCGAGACGCGCGGGTCGCTGAGTCGCGGCAGGCTGGCCATGTCCTTGGCCGTGAACACGTGGGTCTTTGGCGCGGCGGCCTGCGCCGGGGTCTGGCCACCCTGGGAATGAGCGCCCTGGGCGTGAGCCATTCCGGCCAAGGCCACGGTGAGGGCGACGGCGGAGGCGGCGAGGCGCAAACTCTTGATCATGAAACCCAATTTCCCGGAAACGGTTATCCCTTTGGCGGCGGAGCCTAGTCCCGCTTTCGACCGCCGCCTAGGGGAGCCGGGCCTCAGAGTCCCGAGCACGGATCGCTGACAGGCGTTCTGTTTCCGTCTGCGCGCTTCCGTAATAAAAGTAAAATAAAGTCAGTCGCTTAGAGAGTAACAATCCGAAACAGGACTTGCTTTGCCGCGACGCAGCATCCTTCCTACATGCTTAAGTCGGGGCGATAGGACGGCCGTAGAGTCGTCCGTCCAACGATAAGGGTCTCTGGTGTCGGCTTCGGGTTATTTTCAGCACACGGTCGCGGGACCGGTGATCTTCGCGGGGACCGGCCTGCACACCGGCGCGCACGTGCGCGTCGTGGTGCGTCCGGCGGCCCCCGACGCGGGGATCGTCTTCGTGCGGACCGACGTGCACGACCGTGACAATCGCGTCCCCGTGACCGTCGAGGCGGTCTGCCAGACGCAACTGGGCACGGTGATCAACAACGGCGACGACGTCCGCGTCTCGACCATCGAGCATCTGATGGCGGCCCTGGCGGCCCTGTCGATCGACAACTGCGTCGTCGAGCTGGACGGCCCGGAAGTGCCGATCATGGACGGTTCGTCCGAGCCCTTCGTCCAGATCCTGGACCGCGCCGGCCGCCGCAAGCAGGAAGCCGTCCGCCAGTACATCGAGATTTTGGCGCCGGTCACGGTGGAGGAGGGCGACAAGCGCGCCAGCCTGCTGCCGTCGGACCGCTTCGAGGTCGCGTTCGAGATCGCGTTCGGCAGCAAGGTCATCGGTCGCCAGGCCGTGGACCTGACCATCGACGAAGAATCGTTTCGCGCCGAACTCTCCGACTGCCGCACCTTCGGCTTCGTCCGCGACGTCGAGGCCCTGCGCGCCATCGGCCTGGCCCGCGGCGGTTCGATGGAGAACGCCGTGGTCATCGACGGCGACCGCGTGCTGAACCCGGAAGGCCTGCGCCGTCCGGACGAGTTCGTGCGCCACAAGGCGCTGGACGCCGTGGGCGACCTCTACGTGCTGGGCAAGCCGCTCCTCGGCCGCTTCGAAGGCGTTCTGGCCGGTCACGGCCTCAATAACGCCGTGGTTAGAGCGTTGCTGTCCCAGCCGCGCGCCTGGCGCCTTCGCGCTCTCGCGTCGGAACTGGCCGAAGCGGTTTAGGACTGCACTCCGAGAGTCGGGGCTCGGCGTTCGCATTTGCGCCTTTCACGGCGTGGTGTAGAAGCCTTGCACGGCGCAGGGGCGCGCGTTTGCTTCGAAGGTGAGAGACTCCGTGCTTCGTAATTTCTCGGGACGTTCGGCCGTCACTATCGCCGCTGTCCTCGTCGCCGTGTCGGTGGCGGGCTGCGCCGGCAAGTCCAAGAAGCCGAGCCTCGCCTACGAAGAGCGTCCCGTCGAGCTGCTGTACGCCACCGGCGCCGATCGCCTGGACCGCGGCAACTGGAACGAGGCCGTCGACTATTTCCGCGAGGTCGAGCGCCAGCATCCCTATTCGGAATGGTCGCGCCGCTCGATCCTGATGACCGGCTACGCCCACTATCAAGCCAACCAGTACAACGACGCCATCGGCGACGCCGATCGGTTCATCTCGCTGTATCCGGGCAATCCGTCGGCCCAGTACGCCTTCTATCTGAAGGCCATCTGCTACTTCGAGCAGATCGTCGACGTGAACCGTGACCAGGCCGCCACCGAGCAAGCCCTGGCCGCCCTGCGCGACGTCGTTCAGCGCTATCCGACCACGGAATACGCCCAGGACGCCCGCCTGAAGATCGACATGGTCAACGACCAATTGGCCGGCAAGGAAATGGCCATCGGCCGCTACTACCTGAAGAACGGCCAGACCCTGGCCGCGATCGGCCGCTTCAAGGCCGTGATCGAGAAGCACCAGACCACCTCGCACACCCCGGAGGCCCTCTACCGCCTGGTCGAGGCCTATATGACCCTGGGCCTGCTGGACGAGGCCAAGCGCAACGGCGCGGTGCTGGGCTACAACTTCCCGGGCGACCGCTGGTACGCCGACGCCTATAAGCTGCTGAACGACAACGGCCTGCGCCCCGCCGTCGAGCCGCTGAAGGCCGGCACGAAGCGCAACGCCCTGGAGCGGATCCTGTCGAAGGACAAGGCCACCACCTTGGCCCCTCCAGGCGAGAAGAAGGTCAAGAAGGGCGGCCTGATGGGCGTCCTGGGCATGTAGCGACGACGGGATCGGTCGCCAGAATCGGTCGTCGGTCCCGTTTCGTTCTACCTTTGCGCTTTGAAAAACTCTGATTCCCGGCGATCTTGCGCATCATGCTGATCGGCCTCTCCATCCGTGACGTCGTGCTCATCGAGAGCCTGGATCTCGCCATCGGCGAGGGCCTGACCGCGCTCACCGGCGAGACCGGCGCGGGCAAGTCGATCATCCTCGACGCCCTGGGCCTGGCGACCGGCGCGCGCGCCGACGCCGGGCTGGTGCGGCGCGGGGCGGCTGGCCACGCCTCGGCCACCGCCATCTTCGCCCTGCCGGCCGACCACCCCGCCTTCGCCTATCTGGACGACAAGGGCCTGGACTACGCCCGTGACGAGGACCTGGTCCTGCGCCGCCAGCTGTCGCCCGACGGCCGCTCCAGAGCCTTCGTCAACGACCAGGCCACCAGCGTCGGCGTGCTGAAGGATCTGGGCGGCCTGTTGCTGGAGGTCCATGGTCAGCACGAGACCGTCGGCCTGCTGGACCCCAAGACTCATCGCGGCCTGCTGGATGCGTTCGGCGGCGTCGCGGTCTCGGCCGTCGCCGCGGCCTGGAGCGGCTGGCGCGCCGCCCGCGAAAAGGCCGAGGGCCTGCGCGATCTGGCCGGCCGCGCCGCCGCCGAGACCGAGGAGCTGACCCTGCGCCTCTCCGAGCTGGACCGCCTCGACCCGCGCGAGGGCGAGGAGACCAGCCTGGCCGAGGAGCGAGCGCTGCTGAGCGCGGCCGAGAAGGCCATCACTGACGTCGCCGCCGCGCAGGACGCGCTGGGCGGCGACTTTTCCGGCAAGCTGGCCCAGGCCTATCGCGCCCTGGAACGGGCGCGCGACCGCGCCCTGCAAGCCGGGGCCCCCGCCCAGGGCTCGGCCATGAGTCGCCTGTCGGCCGCCTGCGAGGCCGTCGACCGGGCCCTGGTCGAGGCGCAGGAAGCCAGCGCCGCCATCGACGCCGTCGCCGAGTCGTTCGAGTTCGAGCCCGACAGGTTGGAAAAGGCCGAGGAGCGGCTGTTCGCCCTGCGCGGCATGGCCCGCAAGCTCAATGTCCTGGTCGAGGACCTGCCGGCTAAGCGCGCCGAGTTCGCCGCCCGCCTGCAGGCGATCGAGACCTCCGAGGAGGCCCTGAAGGCCGCCGACCAGGAGGCCGCCGAAGCGCGCGAGGCCTATCTGTTCGCGGCCGAAGCCCTGTCGGCCGAGCGCCGCGCCGCCGGCGACGCCCTGGCCAAGGCCGTCGAGGCCGAACTGGCCCCGCTGAAACTGGAAAAGGCCAAGTTCCGCGTCGCCGTCGAAGCGCTGCCCGAGGAGCGCGCCGGCCCGACCGGCTTGGACCGGGTGGCTTTCGAGATTTCGACCAATCCCGGCGCGCCGTTCGGCCCGATGGAGGCCATCGCCTCGGGCGGCGAACTAGCCCGCTTCGCGCTGGCCTTGAAGGCCGCCCTGGCCGGACGCGGCGGCGGCCCGCAGCCGCTGATGATCTTCGACGAGGTCGACCAGGGCGTCGGCGGGGCCGTGGCCGACGCCGTGGGTCTGCGCCTGAAGCGCCTCGCCGCCAACGCCCAGGTGCTGGTCGTCACCCACTCGGCCCAGGTCGCCGCGCGTGGCGACGCCCACTGGCGGATCTCCAAGTCCGGCGACGACACGTCGACCCGGACGAAGGTCGAGCCGCTGAGCCCCGCCCAGCGCGAGGAAGAAATCGCCCGGATGCTGTCGGGCGCCGAGGTCACCGAGGCCGCGCGGGCGGCGGCGCGGGCCTTGATGGCTTAGCTCTCTTCTGTCATCCCGGAAGGCGCGGAGCGCCTATCCGGGACCGCCGGAAGCGCTGAGCTTGCTGCGATCCCGGCTCTTCGCTGCGCTACGGCCGGGATGACAGGAAAAGTTAGGCCCGCGCCGGCGTCGCGTTGATCGCGACCGCTTTCGCTTGCCGCCCCTTGATCCACCGCTGCAGCGGCGCGTCCACCATCCGCTCGAACACCCAAGCGGCCACGATCGTCGCCGGGATAGCCAATGCCCACAGAACCCAGGTCGCGACGATGGGCAGACCGATCTTGGCCTCGACCGCGCGGACCAGGCCGAACCAGACCACGGTGGTCAGCGAATTGGTCAGGAACAGCGAGAACGACAGCTGACCCGCCGCGCCGGCCCAGCGCCAGGCTCTCGGCTTGGACGCGCCGGCCGCGTAGATCAGGAAGGCCAGCAGCGCCAGGCTGAAGTGGTCGAAGTTCCCGAGCGCCTGGATGCCGACGACGATCGCCAGGGCGGCGACGGCTAGCGGCAGGGCTTGGCGGCGGGCCAGGGCGGTCACCGGCAGGCGGGCGACCAGCAGGCCGATCATGAACAGCGGCACGCCCCGGATCAGGCCAAAGCGCAGCGGCAGCTGGTAGCCGTGGACGCCGAGCACGTCGAAGGCGGCGAAGTCGATGGCGACCCAGGCGCAGACGCCCATGGCCAGCAGCTGCAGCGGGCGGTTCGTGGCGGCCACACGACGCCAGACCATCGGGAACAGGGCGTAGGCGACGATCAGCGCCGACAGGGTCCAGGTCGGAACGTTCCAGCCGGAGGCCCCGGGCACGAACCAGGCCTGGACCAGGAAGATCTGCGGCAGCAGCTGATCCCACTGGAACCACTGGGGGTTCTGCGGGGCCAGGCCGATCACGCTGGTCAGGACGAAGAAGGCGACGAACAGAGCTAGCATGACCAGGTGCGACGGCCAGATCCGCTGCACGCGGCGCTTCAGGAAGGTGAGGGTGTCGACCTCGGAATTCAGAACCCGGGGTCCGTAGGTGCGCGCCAGCACATAGCCGGACAGCATCAGGAAGAAGTCGGTGGCCAGATAGCCGCGCCCAAACGCCGGCGACAGGCTGAACAGCGACACCGGGGCCCGCTCGGCCACGTGGTAAAGCACGATGAACAGCGCCGCCAGGAACCGCAGGGCGTCCAGGGGACCCTCTCGCGACAGGGTCGGCAATGGGCCTACGGGCGCGGGGACTGTGCTGGACTTGAACATGGCGGCTCCTTGAACCGTCCCCGTCGCAAGGTCGGCGCCACGTTGCTAACGTATCCGCCTCGCCAAGCCTTCGGATTCGCCGCCCGTGTCCCAGATCCCCGTCGCCGACCTCACCGAAGCCCAGGCCGTCGAGGAACTGGAGCAGCTCGCCGACCAGCTGACCGCCCACGACCTGGCCTATCACCAGCAGGATGCGCCCACGATCAGCGATGGCGAGTACGACGCCCTCAAGCGTCGCAACCTCGACATCGAGACCCGGTTCCCGCACCTGGTCCGCGATAATTCCCCGTCCATGCGCGTGGGCGCGGCGCGCGCCGAGCAATTCTCGCCGGTCGAGCACGGGGTGCCGATGCTCAGCCTGGACAACGCCTTCTCCAATGACGAGGCGATCGAGTTCGATGCGCGGATCCGGCGGTTCCTGCGGCTTTCGCCGTCCGACACCGTGGCCTACACGGCCGAGCCCAAGATCGACGGCCTGTCGGCCTCGCTGCGCTACGAGAAGGGCGTGCTGGTCCAGGGCGCGACGCGCGGCGACGGCCGGGTGGGCGAGGACGTCACGGCCAATCTGCGGACCATCGCCGACATCCCCCACCGCCTGAAGGGCTCGGGCTGGCCCGACGTGATCGAGGTGCGCGGCGAGGTCTATGTCGAGCTCGACGCCTTCGCCGCCTTCAACGCCGCCGCGCTCGAGGCCGGGCAGCGCACCTACGCCAACCCGCGCAACTTCGCCGCCGGCTCGCTGCGCCAGATCGATCCGAAGATCAGCGCCCAGCGGCCGCTGCGGTTTTTCGGCTATGCCTGGGGCTTGCTGTCCGAGCCGTTCGCCGACAGCCAATGGGGCGCGCTGGAAAAGCTCTCCGAATGGGGCTTCGTGACCACGGCCCCGCCGGCCAAGCGCGTCGAGAACGCCCAGGGCCTGCTGGACGTCTACGCCGCGTTCGAGACCCTGCGGCCGACCCTGGGCTTCGACATCGACGGCGTCGTCTACAAGGTCGACGACCTGGAGCAGCAGCGCCGTCTAGGCTTCGTCTCGCGCTCGCCGCGCTGGGCCATCGCCCGCAAGTTCCCGGCCCAGCGGGCCCGCACCATCCTGGAAGCCATCGACCTGCAGGTCGGCCGCACCGGCGCCATCACGCCCGTCGCGCGGCTGAAGCCAGTCACGGTCGGCGGCGTCTCGGTGACCAACGCCACCCTGCACAATGGCGACGAGATCGCTCGGTTGGACGCGCGCATCGGCGACACCGTGATCATCCAACGGGCCGGCGACGTGATCCCGCAGATCGTCGAGGTGGCGCTGGAGGCGCGGCCCGACCCGGCGCCGGAGCCCTACGAGTTCCCGCACGTCTGCCCGTGCCCGCTGCGAACGCCGCTGGCCCGCGAGGTCACGGCCTCGGGCCAGGAATCGGTGGTGCGCCGTTGCACCGGCGAGTTCGCCTGTCCGTTCCAGCGGGTCGAGCACCTGCGCCACTTCGTGTCCCGCCGCGCCTTCGACATCGAGGGCCTGGGCGAGAAGCAGCTGCAGGCGTTTTTCGACGAGGGCTGGATCACCGAACCGGCCGATATCTTCAAGCTGGCCAAGGACGAGGAGAAGCTGGCGACCCTGCGCGAACGCGACGGCTACGGCGAGACGTCGGTCGCCAACCTGATCAAGGGCATCGAGGCCCGGCGCACGATCGGCATGGACCGGATGATCTACGGCCTGGGCGCGCGCGACATCGGCGAGACCACCTCGACCGTGCTGGCCCGCAACTTCGACCGCTTCGAGGACCTGCAAGCCGCCGCCGAGAAGGCCGCCCAGGGCCTGCCGGGCGAAACCTATCTGGAGCTCTCCACCGCGCCGGGGGTCGGGCCCAAGGCGCTGGACACCCTGGTCGAGGCGGGGAAGGGCGGGCCGATGGCCGATCCGTGGCCGCAAACGGATGATCTGGAGATCAAGATCGGCCACGCGGTCCCCAAGCTGACCAAGCCGGCCCGCGCGGCCCTGGCCCAGCGCTACGGGACCTGGGACGCCTTCGCCGAGGGTCTGGCCGCCGCCGCCTCGGGCGCGCCGGGCGACGACTATCTGCACCTGGCCGCCATCGACGGCGTGGGTCCCGTGGCGGCCCAGTCGCTGGCCCGGTTCTTCGCCGAGGACCATAACCGCGCCAAGGTCGCCAATCTGGTCGCCGAGCTGGACATCCAGCCGGTCGCCAAGCCCAAGACCGACACGGCCGTGGCCGGCAAGACCATCGTCTTCACCGGCGCGCTGGAGAAGATGACCCGCGACGAGGCCAAGGCCCAGGCCGAGGGGCTGGGGGCCAAGGTCGCCTCGTCGGTGTCGAAGAAGACCGACCTGGTCGTCGCCGGCCCCGGCGCCGGCTCCAAGCTGAAGACCGCGACGGAGTTGGGCGTCCAGGTGATGACCGAGGACGAATGGCTGGCGATGGTGGGGGCATGACGGTCATCGCCATCGACTTCGAGACCGCCAACGAGCAGCGCGCCAGCCCGTGCTCCATCGGCCTGGCCTGGATCGAGGACGGCCAGGTGGCGCGGGTCGAGCACCACTACATCCGTCCGCCGGGCATGCGGTTCGCGTCGTTCAACATGGCGTTCCACGGCATCCGGCCCGAGCACGTCGAGGACGCCGAAGACTGGCCGGACGTGCTGGAACGCCTGCGGCCCGCGCTGCAGGGCGCCCTCGTCTTGGCGCACAACGCCTCGTTCGACATCAGCGTCATTCGCCGGACCTGCGAGCACTACGACATCAGCCCGCCTGGCTTCGACTACGCCTGCACGGTTCAGGTGGCGCGAAGCGTCTGGCCGGACCTGCCGTCGCACAAGCTGAACGTGGTCTGCGGTCATCTCGGCGTCGACTTCGCCCACCACGACGCGGCGGCCGACGCCTATGCATGCGGGCGGGTGGCCCTGGCGGCGGCCGGCCTGAACGGCGTCGGGCATCTGCGCGACCTGCCGGGCAGACTCGGCATGACGCTGGGGCGGCTGGATCCCGACGGTTATGCGCCCCCACGCGGAGCCCCGAAGTATCGCCGGCCGGCCTTCGCCGGTTGAGGCGGATCGTCGCGACCGCAAATCACGCCTCGTTTTCGCCGCGCCTCTTGTCCTGACTGGGCGGATCACGCAACGAATGACGCCAAACGCGCATTCGAATGCGCGAACCGATTTGGGAGTTCTAAATGCTGCGCACCATCCTGCTCGCCGCCGCCCTGACCGCCATGGCCGCCCCGGCCTTCGCCGCCGACGTCACGGGCCTGTGGGCCACGCCCGGCAACGGCGGCCAGGTCGAGATCGCCCGCTGCGGCAACAGCCTGTGCGGCAAGCTGGTGACCTCGAACAACATCAAGAACGACCCGACGCTGAAGGACACCAAGAACAAGGACGAGGCCCAGCGCGGCCGGACCCTGAAGGGCCTGCAGATGCTGTACGACTTCACCGGCGGCCCCAAGAAGTGGACCGGCGGCAAGGTCTACAATCCCGAGGACGGCGGCACCTATTCGGGCACAATCGAGCAGCTCAGCGACAACGAGCTGAAGCTGAAGGGCTGCATCGTCGCGCCATTCTGCAAGACGCAGAAGTGGACGCGGATTCGGTAAGGCTGCTTACTCGCCCCCTCCGGGCCTTCGGCCCTCCTCCTCCGTAGGGGGAAGACGGACGCGCATCTTCCGCCCCCTCCGGGGGCGGACGACCATGCGAAGCATGGTCAGGTGGGGGCAAGTGACCGCTAAAGCGGCGCGCAGACCTCTTCCATCCAGGCCCGCACTTCCGGCTCAACCCGCGGCCCGATCTCGCGCAGCACCCGCGCGTGGTAGGCGTCGACCTGCGCTGTCTCCTCGGCCGTCAGCAGCGCCTTGTCGATCAGGCGACGATCGATCGGGGCCAGGGTCAGGGCCTCGAAGCGGTGCATCGGGCGGTCGCCGCCGGGGATGTCCTCGGCCGGCATGACGACTTCCAGGTTCTCGATCCGGATGCCGTATTCGCCGTCCTTGTAGTAGCCGGGCTCGTTCGAGACGATCATGCCGGGCTGCAGGGCGATGACGTTCGGGGCCTTGGAGATCCGCTGCGGGCCTTCGTGGACGCCCAGATAGACGCCGACGCCGTGGCCGGTGCCGTGGTCGTAGTCCAGCCCCTGCGCCCACAACGCCATCCGCGCCAGGGCGTCGATCGCCGAGCCGGTGGTGCCGGCCGGGAAGCGCAGGCGGGCGATGGCCAGGTGGCCCTTCAGCACCAGGGTGTTGCGATTGACCATCTCGGCCGACGGCTCGCCGATGGCGACGGTGCGGGTGACGTCGGTGGTGCCGTCCAGATATTGGCCGCCGCTGTCGACCAGCAGCAACGAGCCCATCGCCGCGCGTTGGTTGCTGCGCTCGGTCGGGCGGTAGTGGGGCAGGGCGCCGTGGCCGTTGGCCGCGCCGATGGTGTCGAAGCTGAGGTCCTTCAGCACGCCGGTGGCCTCGCGGAAGGCCTCCAGCTTGGCGACGGCCTCCTTCTCGTCCGGCGGATTGATCTGGCCCTCGGTGGCGAGCCAGTGCAGGAAGCGGGTCAGGGCCGCGCCGTCGCGCTTGTGCGCCTCGCGTGTGCCGTCCAGCTCGACGGCATTCTTGCAGGCGCGGGGCAGGGTGCAGGGATCCATGGCCCGCACCACCTTGGCGCCGGCGGCGGCCAGGGTGTCGAAGTACCAGGCCGAGGACTGGCCGGGATCGACCACGACGCTCTTGCCCGACAGGTCGCCCAGGGCTTCCTCCAGCTTGTCCGGTGTCTCCAGCGAGACCTGGTTGCCCAGCCAGGCGGGCAGGTCGGCGGTGACCTTGGCCGGCTCGATGAACAGGCGCGCCGTGCCGTCGGCGTTGAGGATCGCCTGCGACAGCGGCAGGGGCGAGCGGATGACGTCGCCGCCGCGGATGTTGAACAGCCAGGCGATCGAGGCCGGGGCGGTGATCACCGTCGCGTCCGCGCCCAGCCCGGCCACCGCGGCGCCGACGCGGGCGCGCTTGGAGCTCGACTCCTCGCCGGCGTATTCGACGTAATGCGGAACGATCGGCGCCATCGGCTGGGCGGGCCGGGCCTGACCCCAGGCCTGGTCGACTGGATTGGCGGCGACGGGTTTCAGCACCGCGCCGGCCCGGCTGGCGGCGGCCTTCAGGCCGTCCAGGGCCGCGGGGCTGTGCAGGCGGGCGTCGTAGCCGATCACCGCGCCCTTCTCAGCGGTTTCCAGATAGGCGGGCACGCCGCCCTCGACGAGGTCGCGGATCTCGAACACGCCCTGATCGACCTGCTCGCGAACCTGCAGTGTGTAGCGGCCGTCGACGAACACCGCCGCACGGTCCTTCAGGATCACGCCGGCCCCGGCCGAGCCGGTGAAGCCGCTGGCCCAGGCCAGGCGGTCGTTGGCGGGGGGCAAATACTCGTTCTGATGCTCGTCCTCGTGCGGCACGAGGAAGCCATCCAGGCCCTGGGCGGCCATGGCCGCGCGGATCAGGGGGACGTGCTGGGGACCAAAGGACGGGTCGGTGGATTCATCGAAGGTCTGGCGCATGCCTCGATGTAATCCGCCGGCCCGGCCCTGGAAAGGGGACGCTTATTGCTGCGGCTGCGCCGGCGGATTGTCGGGCGAGGCGGCTTGGTCGTTGCGGCTGGCAGCGGCGCGGTCGGCGGCGTCCTGAGCCGACTGGGCGGCGCTCTGTGCGGCTTGCTGGCCGTCGCGGCGGACCTGGTCGGCGGTCGCGCGGGCGTCGCGGGCGGCGTTCTCGGCGGCGGCTTGGGCGGCCTGGGTGGCCGAGGAGGCGCCTTCGACCAGACCGGCCTGGCGGCCCTGTTCCTGGGCCTGCTGCAGCTGGTTCGGATCGGTCCCGCTGGGACGCATCATCAGGAAGCCGACGGCGACGACCGCGACGATGGCGATCATGCCGGCGATCAGCCAGCCGGCGTTGTTGGAGCCGCTCTCGCGGACCTCGACGTGACGCTCCACCGGACGCTCCGGCGGCGGGGTTTGGGGATCGGTGTAGGTCATGGGCGGTTCCTCCAGCCACAAGGCTTGTGCCCAGAGAAACGTGGCCCTTGACCGCGCGGTTCCGGTCAGGGGCGCTGCAGCACCAGCGTCGCCCAGGCGTCGCGGTGGATGCGGTTCACCACCTTGAAGCCGCGCGACAGATAGGCCGCCTTGACCATCCGCTCCTGGGTGCGCAGCAGGCCCGACAGGATGACCGTGCCGCCGGGGACCAGGGCGCGCTTGATGTCCTGGGCCAGGCTGATCAGCGGGCGCGCCAGGATGTTGGCGAACACCAGGTCGTAGGGCGCGTTTTGCGCCACCAGCCTGTTCGACAGGCCCGAAGCGTGGACGAAGCGGGCGTTGGCCTTGTTGACCTGGGCGTTTTCCTTGGCGATCCGCACGGACGGCTTGTCGATGTCGGTGCCGACGGCCAGCTTCGCGCCCGTGCGGGCCGCGGCGATGGCCAGCAGGCCCGTGCCGGCGCCGACGTCCAGCACCTTGTTGAACTTGCTGCCCTTGATCAGGCGGTCATAGGCCTGGAGGCAGCCGACGGTGGTGCCGTGGTGACCGGTGCCGAAGGCCGCGCCAGCCTCGATGCGCAGGTTGATCGTGCTGGCCGGCAGGCGGCCACGATCGTGCATGCCGTAGACGAAGAAGCGGCCGGCTCGCACCGGTGGCAGGCCCGACAGCGCCATGGCCAGCCAGTCGGCGTCGGCCAGGGTGTCGCGCGTGACCTTCAGGTCGTGTTCCGCCAAGAGGGCCATCAGGCCCGCGTCCTCGTCTTCCGTGGTCGGGAAGGCGTCGATGCGCCAGACGTTCTTGTCCTCGTCCTCTTCCAGGATCGAGTAGGTCGCGCCTTCCAGGCCCGGATGGTTGTCGATGGCGTCGGCGGCGGTCTCGGCTTCGGCGCGCGCGCCGCGGGCGACGATCTGCTGGGGCGTATAGTCGGTCATGCCGCTCCGTTAGCGGCAAAGGGTCGAAAAAGCGAGCCTTCAGCGCGTCGTCATGCCGGTCGCTGCCGCGTCGGCCAGCACCACCGGGGTTGTCTGCGCGGCGGCCAGCGGGGTGGAAGGCGGCGTGCGGTCCTCGGGCAGGGAGACGTCGAGGATATCGCCACGCTCCGACGCCCAATGCGGGCCGTCGGGATCGGGCGGCGTCGCCGCGGGACCATGCTGACCGGACTGATAGGGCGGGATGTCCGGCATCGGCGGGGCTTCGTAGGCGGGTTCCTCGTACGAAGCCATCTGGACCGGAGGCGGCTGGGTGGCCCGCAGGAAGTCGGTGCCGATCACATAGTCGGGGACCTTGCCGGCCGGCCACGCGATCGGTTCGGCCATGGCCTCGTAGGGCGTTTGGGCCGGTTCCATCTCGGGCGCGTACGGGCCGTCCTGCGGCCCGGTCTGCATGGCCAGGCCCGCCACGACGCCGATCGCGGCGCAGGTCGGCGCGCCATAGGCGATCGGCCGCGTGAGGGCGAAGGCCTTTAGCTGCGCAAAGAGATGTTCGAGCCGTTCCATGTTGGAGATAGCGCGCGACGGCGGCCTTTGGTTCGAAGCTTGGCGAAAGCCTCTCGCGAGACTCGCCGCCGCGCGGCTAGTTTCGGCGTCGAAGGGGACGCCATGACCGACCGCAAGCCGCTGCTACGCCAACGCAACGCCGACGAGCGCGCCCGCGTCACCTATGGCGAGCTGTTCTTCGACCTGGTGTTCGTGTTCGCGGTCACCCAGCTGTCGCACGCGGTCTTGGCCCACCCCGACGCCCTCGGGCTGTTGCACGCCGGCCTGCTGCTGCTGGCCGTCTGGTGGGCGTGGATCTTCACGGCCTGGGCGACCAACTGGCTGGACCCCGAGCGGCCGCCCGTGCGGATCATGCTGTTTTCGATGATGGCGGCCGCCCTGGTGCTGGCCGCGGCCATTCCGGACGCCTTCGGAGCGCGCGGCCTGGTCTTCGCGGCCGCCTATGTCTTCATCCAGGTCGGGCGCACCCTGTTTTTCGTGATCAGCGTCTGGCGCGAGCCGGCGCATCGCCAGAATTTCATCCGCATTCTGACCTGGCTGGCGTTTTCCGGGATCTTCTGGATCGTCGGCGCCTTCCAGCAGGGCGAGGCGCGCCTGCTGGTCTGGGCTTTCGCCATGGGGTTGGAATATGTCTCGCCGGCCCTTGGTTTCTGGACCCCGGGCCTGGGGCGGTCCAACGCCAACGACTGGGCGGTCGAGGGCGGACACCTGGCCGAGCGCTGCGCCCTGTTCACGATCATCGCCCTCGGGGAGTCGATCATCGTCACGGGCGCCACCTTCGCGGGGTTGCCCTGGAGCGCCGAGGTGATCGCCGCCTTCGCCAGCGCCCTGGTCTGCAGCATCGCCATGTGGTGGATCTATTTCTCGTCGACCGCCGAGGCGGCCAGCGAGGCGATCGCCCATTCGACCAATCCCGGGGCCATCGCCCGAGTGGCCTATACCTACAGCCACCTGCTGGTGGTCGCGGGGATCATCGTGGCGGCCGTCGGGGACGAGTGGGTGATCCACCATTCCTCGAACCACGCGGATTTCAAGACCGCCGCCGCCGTGATCGGCGGGCCGGCCCTGTTCCTGTTCGGGTCGCTGGTGTTCAAGCTGGCCGTGTTCGGCCGATGGTCGCACACGCGGATCGTCGGCCTGGCGCTGCTGGCGGCGATGGTTCCGATCGCCGGGCGCCTGAGCCTGCTGGCGCTGTCGGTGTTGACGACCGTGGCGCTGGTGGTGGTCGGGGCTTGGGAGACGGCGATCGTGGAAAGGCGCGCGGTCAGCCGATCTGTTCGATGACCATCTCGCGCAGCTCGGCGCGGGTGATGCCGGGCCAGGCCCAATCGGATGCGGCGGGACGCGGCGCCGGAGCGCGGGTGATCGGTTGGACGCGGGTAGGGGTATGCATGCGGGGCTCACGCTGAGGGGCGGCCGCGCGGATAACGTTGGTTTTCATGTAGTTCCAGACAGGGGCATGGCGTGTCGCCAACCCGTAGAAATCAAAGGGATGGAAAAATCCGCCCGAGCCGTCGAGGACGGCGAGAAACGGGCGATGGAGCGCCGGGTGCGTTCAACCGATCAGGCCGAAGGCGTTAGGCTGTTCTCCGGATAGCATATGGTTAGCCGTCTGTCGCGTTCAACCCCCGCGACACCGAGGCGCAGGTTGGATGCTCGTTCCCAAGCAATATTGGTCATTCCGCGCTTCATGCGTGGGACCCATGGTTCAGTTGACGCGTGAGAATTTCATCTGCTCCGCACTTGCGGCGGATGGATGGTCCCGCGCATGAAGCGCGGGATGACGAGATTTTGTGGGCAAGTACGGGGATTGAGCGCGCTCTATCCCCGGCGTTCGCGAGATAGAACTCCACGAAATCAACGACTTCTCACTTTTACGCGCCTCTGAATGATCCGCGTTCAAACCCGCCCCATACTCAGAGCTGTCCCCGTCGCGAGGGGAGGGCGCTTGGATCCGGCCCAAAGCGGCGATGGGGATAGGTTGAGCGGGGCCGCGTGGGCGCCGCCTCGGTTCGGGTGGTGGTCTGTTCGTGGATAGATCCGGGACCACACGAAGGCCGAGGGGTTAGCCGAGCGCGGAGCGACAGGGCGGTGATCGATCCAAAGCCGCCTATCGTGGATCGTCGGGGTCGAGACGGATGTAGCCGATCGACTGGGTCCACGCCCGTCCGGGGGTAACGGAGGCCCGAGCAGATAACGCTCACGCCCGCCGTCCTCACGGCAGAGAACAGCCTGGCGGAGCGGTCGTCCGAGCCGAAACGTAAAATCAAACTCACGGTCTCCGGGTTCGCCCGGCCGCTCCGTCGCCTCCCCACCACCTTCAGCGGTGAACCGCGTGAAGCCGATGTCCCTTGCCCCCACCGGGCCGCTTCGCGGCCGTCCGCCCCCGGAGGGAGCGGAGGAAACCGTCTTCCCCCTCCGGGGGAGGAGCGCCGCAGGCGCGGAGGGGACAATGCGGCAAACATCCGGCCGCCCCTCAAGCCTTCTCGACGAAGCTGTCGATGACCTTCTTCTCGCCGGCCTTGTCGAACGCCACCGTCAGCTTGTTGCCTTCGATGCCGGACACCTTGCCGTAGCCGAACTTGACGTGGAACACGCGGTCGCCGCGCGCGTAGGCGCTGTTCGACGGGGCCGAGATCGCGACCAGCCGGCCTTCGCCCTCGATCGGGGCCGAGCGGGCGGCCGAGCCGCTTCGGGCGGTGGTCGCGCCGCGCCACGCGGTCCCGCGCTCGCCGAAGCCGGCCGTGCGCTCTTGGGCCCGTTTCCAGCCGGGGCTGTCATAGCTGCCGGCCTGGAAGGCCGAGGTGCCCGGATCGTCCCAGCGCGAGGCGGCCGTCGACTGCATGCCGGGGCCGCCGCCGTAATAGCCAGTCTCCGACGCCGCATCGACGTGGGCGATCGGCAGTTCGTCGACGAAGCGGCTGGGCAGCTGGCTGGTCCAGCGGCCGTAGACCTGGCGATTGGCCACGAAGCTGATCAGGGCCTGTTCGCGGGCCCGGGTGATGCCGACATAGGCCAGGCGGCGCTCTTCCTCGAGGCCCTTCTCGCCCTTGTCGTCCATGCTGCGCTGGCTAGGGAACACGCCTTCCTCCCAGCCGGGCAGGAAGACCAGCGGGAACTCCAGGCCCTTGGCCGAGTGCAAGGTCATGATCCAGACGGCGTCGCCGGTGGCCTCGCGGTCCAGGTCCATGACCAGCGACACGTGCTCCAGATAGGCCTCCAGCGTGTCGAAGGCGCCCATCGACTGGACCAGTTCCTTCAGGTTCTCCAGCCGGGTCTGGCTGGTCGGGCCCTTGTCCAGGCGCAGGGCGTCGGTATAGCCGCTCTCCTCCAGCACCGTCTCCAGCAGGCGCTGGTGGTGGACGCTCCCGACCAGCCCGCGCCAGCGGTCCAGGTCGCGGATGAAGTTGCTGAGCGCCGTGCGCGTGCGGGCCGGCAGCTCGTCGCTGGCGATGATCTGGCGCGCCGCGTCGACGGTCGAAACGCCGCCCAGCCGGGCGATCTGCAGCAGTTTCTGGACGCTGGTGTCGCCGATGCCGCGCTTGGGCGTGTTGACGATGCGCTCGAACGCCAGGTCGTCGTCGGGCGACTGGATCAGGCGCAGATAGGCGTGGGCGTCGCGGATCTCGGCCCGTTCGAAGAAGCGCGGCCCGCCGACCACCTTGTAGGGGATCTGCAGCAGCACGAACCGCTCTTCGAAGGCCCGCATCTGGAACGAGGCGCGCACCAGAATGGCCATCTGATTGTACTTGCGGCCGGCCTTCCTGGCCCGCTCGATCTCGTCGGCGATCATCCGACTCTCGGCCTCGCCGTCCCAGACGCCGCTGACCCGGACCTTGTCGCCGCCGGTCGCCTCGGTCCACAGGGTCTTGCCCAGGCGGCCCTTGTTGGCGGTGATCAGGCCCGAGGCGGCGGCCAGGATGTGCTCGGTCGAGCGGTAGTTGCGTTCCAGCCGCACGACCTTGGCGCCGGCGAAGTCGCGTTCGAACCGCAGGATGTTGTCGACCTCGGCCCCACGCCAGCCGTAGATCGACTGGTCGTCGTCGCCGACGCAGCAGACGTTCTGCCGGCCCTGGGCCAGCAGACGCAGCCACAGGTATTGAGCGACGTTCGTGTCCTGGTATTCGTCGACCATCACGTACTTGAAGCGGCGCTGGAACTCTTCCAGCACGTCCGGATGGCCGGTGAAGATGCTGATATTGTGCAGCAGCAGGTCGCCGAAGTCGCAGGCGTTCAGGATGCGCAGACGCTCCTGATACTGGCGGTAGAGGCTAATCCCCTTGCCATTGGCGAACTCGCCGGCCTCGCTGGTCGGGACGCGGTCGGGCGTCCAGCCGCGGTTCTTCCAGCCGTCGATGATCTGCGAGAGAATCCGCGGGGTCCAGCGCTTGGCGTCGATGTTCTCGGCCTCGATCAGCTGCTTCAGCAGCCGCTCGTTGTCGTCGGTGTCGATGATCGTGTAGTTCGACTTCAGCCCGATCAGCTCGGCGTGGCGGCGCAGGATCTGGGCGGCCACCGAGTGGAAGGTGCCCAGCCAGCGCAGGCCCTCGGCCTCGGGGCCGATGATGTGGGTGATCCGCTCGCGCATCTCGCGCGCGGCCTTGTTGGTGAAGGTGACGGCCAGCAGCTCCCACGGCCGGGCGCGGCCGGTGGCCAGAATGTGGGCCAGGCGCGTGGTCAGCACCCGGGTCTTGCCGGTGCCGGCGCCGGCCAGGACCAGCAGCGGGCCCTCGGTCGTCTCGACCGCCTCGCGCTGCTCGGGGTTCAGGCCGTCCAGATAGTTCGGCAGGGCGCGGCTCGACGCCCCTTGGCCCACGGGCGGCTGCGGCCGGGCGAGGTCGGAGATGCGGGGAGCGGGGAGGTCGCCTGGGAAGTCGCCCGGGAAATCAGATGAGTCGGCGTCGGGATACATGGAACATATGTAGCACAAAGCGCGGCGAGCTTAAGCCCCAACCGGATCCGTCACGCGGCGCGGCAAGTGTCGGGAAAGGAACTTCCCGGCGCGCGTGTCGTTGATCCGCCATCACAAACAGAGCCGGCAGGCACGGAGACTCTCATGGCCGAAGGAACCAGCAGCGGCGGGGGCAACAGTGGCTTGGCGTTCATCGTGGGCGGCCTGGTGGTCATTGTCGCGGTGCTCGCCTTCTTCATGATGTCCGGCGGCTTCACGCAAAAGAAGAAGGTCGACGTGAACATCTCGGCCTCGGCGCCCAAGCTGCCCGATGCGCCGAAAGTCCCTGAAGCGCCCAAGGCCCCGGGTTGAGGTCGGCCATGAAGACCCTCGCGCACGACGGATCTCACGCCTCCGATCGCGGTAGCGCCCAAAAGAACGACGGCGGCGGCGTGTGGGCCGCTCTGCTGGTCGTGATCGTTCTCGCGGCGGCGGTCCTGGGCGCCTGGAAGCTGGGCGTCATGGCGGGCGACAAGGTGGATCTCCGCCAGCGCCTGACCGAGATGCCGGCGCTTCGCAGGACTCCGAACCCGCAACCCGCGCCGATCCCGCTTCAGCGCCGGCCGGGCGTGGAAGCCGAGGCGCGGCGGTAGGCTAGGGCCTGGCCCGCTCGAGGGCGAACACCCGGCAGGCGGACGCCAGCGGGCGCTCGCCGCGCGCGGAGTCGATGCGCTGAATCAGGCCGGCAAGGCTGGAGGCCTCGTCGGTCGCCGCGCGCTCCAGCGCCGCCCAGAACTCGGGCTCCAGGGCTAGGGAGGTCGCGTGGCCGGCGAGGTTCACCGACCGTTTCTTCAATCCAGCCAGAACTCAGTCCTCGCGTTTGGCGCCGTCCAGGTCGCGCTTCAGCTTGTCGGCGCGCGCGGCGTCGAGCGTCTTCTCGCCCTTGGTGCGGCCGAACTTGGCGCGGTTCTCGGCGGCGCGGGTCTTGTCGTCGGCCTTGGCCTTGGCCTTGCGGGCCTGGTTGAAGTTGACGATGTCGGCCATGGGGATCTCGGGTCTCAGGGCTTCTTCTTGGCGATGGGACGGATGACCAGCGTCTCCTGCAGGCGCAGCGCCTCGTCCTTCTTCAGCACCAGCGGGGCGCGGCCGGGGAAGACGCAGTTCTGCATCGAGCGGTCATTATACAGCATCCATCGAGTCACCGCCTGGCCATTGGCCTTGCAGGCCAGACCCACGGCCCAGGCGGGCGTGCTGTCGCCGGTCCAGGCGAAGCCCATATTGGCGCCCGCATCGATCGCCGCGCCGTTCGGAACGATGGCCTTGCCGCCCGACGAGAAGGTCAGATGCTCGGGGTCGACCAGACGGATCGAGAAGCCGCCAAACCCGCGGTCGTCCTCGCTGCCGCCCAGGCCGAGGCTGTCGACGCGAGAGGTGATGGTCGTGTCGAACTCGATCCGCCGCGCGCCGGCCTTTTGGGGGCGCACCGTGACCTTGGTGGTCTCGCGGGCGATATAGACCAGTTCCGGCCCGGAATTGACCATCCAGTCGACCTCGACCGTCAGGGTCCCGCCGCCTTCGGCGTCGCCCAGGAAGCGCTTTTCGCGGACGAAGTAGGTCAGGCCCTTCATGTACCAGCCGTCGGCGACGGTCTTGCCGCCGGTCTGGACCTTCATCCAGGCCCACCAGACGCCCCGCTGGTGCGGATGGTCGCCGGGCTTGTCCTCGGTCAGGGCCGCGCCGTCCGGAGCGTAGAGCTGACCGACATAGTTCGACCGACCGGGCTCGGCCGCGGCGTCCAGCGGCTTGGTGCGATAGACCAGCACCGTCTTGCCGGCCTCGGTCAGGGTCACGGCGTCGTCCGCGAACACCGCGTCGACGCGCTTGCCGATCGCGGGGTCGGCCAGGGCGGGCGCTGCGGTCGCCAGGAGCAGGGCGGCGGCGAGAAGGGCGCGAAGGCTCATGTGTCGTCCTTGGCGAAGGCCCGCGCCACGGCGGGGCGGGCGTTGGCGCGGGCCAGCCAGTCGTCATAGACCGCGTGGGGCGGCAGCATCTGGCGGGCGAACCGCAGAAGACTGATAAACAGGATATCGGCCGCCGAGAAGTCGTCGCCCAGCAGCCAGGGCGAGCTTTCCAGCGTGGTCCGCAGACGATCGTCCAGCGCCTGGTAGGTCTTCTTGTCGTCGTCATCCTGGCGTTGCTTCCACAGATTGACGACAGACGGCTCGAGGACGCCGGCATAATAGGCCAGCCACGACAGGTACGGCCCGCGCTTGGCGTCGCCGATGACCGGCCCGATGCCGGCGGCCGGGAACTTGTCGGTCAGATAGAGGGCGATGGCGGCGGACTCGGTGATCAACACCCCGTCGTCCAGCAGGGCCGGCACCTGGCCGTGCGGGTGCGGATTGGCCGGATCGCGAGCGCCGGTGTTGCTGACGGAGCGATAAATGTCGACCTTTCGGATCTCGTAGGGCGCGCCCAGTTCCTCCAGCAGCCACAGGAAGCGCGTCGAGCGCGAGCGCGGGGCGTGGAACAGGGTGAGCATGGCGGTCTCCGAACGAGTGAGAACACATCAAGAACAATCTGCCCGTGCATGGCAAGCTGAAACTTGGCCGCTGACGTGGCCGTTTGATGTCGCGAGGGACGTTCCGGTCCCGCTCAACCCAGGAGACGACAGATGATCGACCTCTCGCAGATCAAGGAACATCAGGAAGTGGTCGGCTCGGACGGCGGCCATGTCGGCCGGGTGGATCACATCGCCGGCGGCGAGATCGAACTGGCCAAGCTGGACCTGGGCGGCGGCTTCAAGCACCACCTGATCCCGCTGTCATGGGTGGAATATGTCGACGACGACAAGGTCCATCTGGCGCTGACCAAGGACGACGCCAAGGCCCAATGGCGCGAGAAGCATTAAAGCGCGCCACCCGGTTGATTTCGAAGGCCTCCGCCCGCGAGGGCGGGGGTCTTTCGCGCTGGCTTGACCATTCTGGAGAAGCAGTCGACACCCTCCGCATCAGCGCGGAGGGCCCTCATGTACACCCTTTATGGTTCGCCTAGCACGGCCGGCACGGCCATCCACTGGCTGCTGTTGGAGCTCGGCGTCCCATTCGATCTGAAGCTTCTCGACTTCGACAAGGGCGAGCACAAGACTCCGGACTATCTGGCGCTCAATCCCGACGGCGTCGTCCCGACCCTGATCGTCGACGGCGCGCCGATCACCCAGATGGCCGGCATCGCGACCCTGCTGGCCGAGCGCCATCCGGAGGCGGGCTTCGCTCCGGCGCTCGGCTCGATCGCGCGCGCCGAATATCTGAGTTGGACTCTCTGGCTGGCCAACAGCTTCCAGCCGCACTTCCGGGCTTGGTTCTATCCGCACGAACCCGCCGGGGAGTCGGCGCAGGAGGCCGCCAAGGCCGCCGCTCGCGTTAAGATCGAGGCCGGTCTGGCGAGGCTGGACGCGCACCTGGCTGGTCGCGACTACATGGTCGGCGACCGCTTCAGCACGGTCGACCTCTTGACCACGATCCTTTGCCGCTGGAGCCGCAACATGCCCAAGCCGGCGACGGAATGGCCGAACCTGAAGCGCTATCTGGATCGGATGCGCCAGCGCCCGGCGCTACGCGAGGTCCACGCCCGCGAAGGGCTCACGGACTGGATCGACGGCTAGAGCCTGTCCGTTTCTGATGGAAACATCAGAAACGGATAAACAGGCTCTATCTCAAACATTTAGAGCGTGGCGGGCGCTGAAACCGCTCACACTTTCGGCTGCCACGCTCCTAAAGCCTAGAAGCTCTTCAGGTCGGGATCGAGCGTCTGCCCTTCGTCCAGCTGGACGCCGAAGGTGTTCAGCAGCATCGTGACCTGGGTATACTGGCCGGCGGTGAAGACCACGTCCATCGCCTGCTTTTCGCTGAAGTGGGCGAGCAGGGCGGCCCAGGTCATGTTCGAAACGAACTGGTCGTGGTGCAGCTCGTCGCTCGCCCGGATCAGCGCCGCGTCGGCCGGGCTCCAGCCGGAGGCGTCAGGACCCTCTTTCAGTCGCTGGATCTCTTCGACCGTCAGACCGCAGCGCAGGCCGATGCCGGAATGCTGGGTCCATTCGTAGCCGCTGCGGCACAGGAAGCCGGTACGCAGGATGACGATCTCGCGCTCACGCGGCGGCAGGTCGTTATGCCTGGAGAGGATGTAGTTGCCCCAGGTCAGGAACGCCTTCAACGCCTTGGGCGCGTGGGCCATGACGCGGAAGATGTTCAGCACCGGGCCCGCCGGAATCACGCCGCCGCCGCCGAGCGGCGCGAGCGCCTCGGCCTGTTCGGCGGTGAGGGCGTCCGGCGACAGCGGGCGGATCCTGGGTTCGGACAATCTCACGCGCCTCTCCCTCGGTTGCTTCGGCATTTCGACCTGGGTCAAGTGACGCGTCAAACGAATGTTCGAGTCGATTGGGCGTGCGGCCTTGTCGCCATGTAACCTGTGAGTTACACGTAACCTTCAAGTTACATAAAGGGGGGAGCGCGATGAGCGAACTCAATCGGGTCGAGAAGGCCGAAAGGTTGTCGAAGCGGCGAGCGAGAGTCTTCGCGGTTCTGGCCGTGATGTTTCTGGGTCTGCAAACCATCTATCTGTCGAACGGCGCGCTGGTCGAAGCGTCGCGGATCAACCATTTGAAGATCGGCGCCTGGGCGGTGAACGCCCTGGCGCTGCTGGTTCTGCTGGCCACGGGCGGCAATCTGCTGCGCGGTCGCGATGTGCGGGGCCTATTGAACGACGAGTCCACCCAGGCGCACCGACGCCTGGCTCTGGTCTGGGGGTTCTGGGCGATGATGGCAATCGCGTTCGGCCTCTACATCGTCAGCCTGTTCGACCCGGTGACGACCCGCGAGGTCCTGCACGCGGTGATCACCTTTGGAGTGGCCGTTCCGATGCTGGTGTTTTCCTATCTGGAGCGGCGCGCTTACCGGGATGCATGAACGGCTGAACAACCGCCTGCGCGAGATCCGCACGGGGAGGGGGCTGACCCAGGCGGAACTGGCCGACCGCGCCGGGGTCTCGCGCAAGACGATCAACACGGTCGAGAACGGCGTCTTCGTGCCTTCGACCATCCTGGCGCTGACCTTGGCGCGGGTGCTGGGGACCAGCGTCGAGGATCTGTTTCAGCTGCCCGGCTAGATAAAGGAAAGGGGATCGGCGCGAACCGATCCCCTTCGTCGTTCCAGAGGCCTGAAACCGCCTACTTCACGCTGGCGCAGAAGCGCTGGATGCGTTGGCAGGCGTCTTCCAGCACGTCGCTGCTGGTCGCGTAGCTGATGCGGAAGAATGGCGAGAGGCCGAACGCCGCGCCGTGCACGACCGCCACGCCCTCGGCTTCCAGCAGTTCGCCGGCGAAATCCTCGTCGGTGGCGATGACCTTGCCCGACGGCGCGGTCTTGCCGATCAGGCCGGCGCACGAAGGATAGACGTAGAAGGCGCCTTCCGGGGTCGGGCAGTGCAGGCCGGCGGCCTGGTTCAGCATCGACACGACCAGGTCGCGGCGCTCCTGGAACAGCTTGGCGTTCGGCTTGATGAAGTCCTGCGGACCGTTCAGGGCTTCCAGCGCCGCCCACTGCGAGATCGAGCAGGGGTTGGAGGTCGTCTGGCTGATCATCTTGCCCATGGCCTTGATCAGCGCTTCGGGGCCGCCGGCGTAGCCGATGCGCCAGCCGGTCATCGAATAGCCCTTGGAGACGCCGTTCATCGTCAGGGTGCGGTCGTAGAGCTTGGGCTCGACCTGGGCGATGGTGGTGAACTCGAAGTCGTCGAACACCAGGTGCTCGTACATGTCGTCGGTCAGCACCCAGACCTGCGGGTGGCGCAGCAGCACGTCGGCGATGGCCTGCAACTCGGCGCGGGTATAGGCGCCGCCCGAGGGGTTGGACGGGCTGTTGATGATCAGCCACTTGGACTTGGGCGTGATCGCCGCTTCCAGGGCTTCCGGCGTGATCTTGAAGCCGTTCTCGGCGGTGGTCTCGACCGACACCGGCGTGCCGCCGGCCAGCAGGGTCATGTCGGGATAGGACACCCAGTACGGCGCGGGGATGATCACCTCGTCGCCCGGGTTCAGGGTGGCGACCAGGGCGTTGTAGATCACCGGCTTGCCGCCCGGGGCGACGTGGATCTGGGCTGGCTTGTAGTCCAGGCCGTTCTCGCGCTTGAACTTGGCGCAGATCGCCGCCTTCAGCTCGGGCATGCCGTCCGGGTCGGTATACTTGGTCTTGCCAGCCTTGATCGCGTCGATCGCGGCGTTCTTGATATTGTCCGGCGTGTCGAAGTCAGGCTCGCCCGCGGAAAGGGCGATCACGTCACGACCGGCGGCTTTCAGCGCGCGCGCCTTGGCGCTGATGGCGATGGTGGCCGACGGTGCGATGCGCCGCAGGGCGGCGGACTCGAGCGACATCTTGCAGGACTCCCCTGTGTTTGCATGGCCCTTCAAGCGGGCCGTTTCAGGATTGCGGCGGTCTTTACGCTCCCGTTCGCCGCGGCGCAACGCGGCCGGGGCCGTTTCGGGCATCGGTTGAGACATTTTGGCGACGCTTGTCCGGAGCGACATTCTTGCGCCCGGCGAGTCTCCGCGATACCGCTACCATTCGTAGGGTCGATCGCGGGAAACGCAGACGGTCCTCGGGGGAAACGCAAGGCCGCTCGAACGGCCACAAGGGGAGGGAAACCGCCATGAAGATGAAGATTCTCTACATCGCCCTGGCCATCGTGGCCTTGGCGCTGGGCGCGGCGTCGCCTGGGTTCGCCCGCCAAGCCGGCGATGGCGACATTCTACAGAAGGCGATCAACAAGCCCTCGGCCAACTGGGCGATCTATGGCGCGGGCCAGAAGAGCAGCCCGGTCAAGGACAAGGCCATCGCCGGCGGCGGAGCCATGAAGGTCGAGGTGCAAGCGGCCAGCGAGAAGCCCTGGGGTATCGGCGCCTCGCAGCCCATCGCGGGCAAGGTCGCCAAGGGCGACGTGCTGCTGGTCGCCTTTTGGGCCAAGGCCGAAAGCGTCGATGGCGGCGTGGCGGCGGCCGACATCTCCGCCGTGCGCGTGCAGCAGGCGGCCGCGCCCTACGACGCGGCGATGCAAGGCGGGCTTAGGGTGGAAGGCGAGTGGAAGATGTACACCGTGCCGGGCCGCGCCACGATCGATATCCCGGCCGGCGACGGCAGCGTCTCGCTTCATCTCGGAGCGGCCAAGCAGACCGTGCTGCTGGGGCCGGTGTTCGTTCTGGACTTCGGGCCGGACTACGACCTGCGCAAGCTGGCGCAATAGACTTACGCGGATCGCGCTTCGACGGTCCTGGCCAATGACGCGCGATCGCCTGGCGGGGCGAGGATCTTCATGCCGCGAGGTCTAGCCGGCGCGGGCGCGGATGTCCTCTTGGCCCAGCAGCATCGGGGCGATCAGGTCCCAGAGGCGCGCGATCTCCTCGGCGGCGGCCGAACCGGGCTCCCATTCGCAGACCGAACGTCCATGGGCGACCGACTGTTGGAAGGCCGTGCGGGCCCGCAGGCCGATCGGAGCCAGGGGCATGCCGGTGAAACGCAGGGCCTCGGCGGCCTTCAGCACGGCCGGCGGTTCGACGCCGTTGCGGCGCGACGGAGCCTGGCTCAGCACGATGAGGCCGTTCTTGCCCAGGCGACGTACGGCCTCGGCCGAGCGGACCACCGAGGCGATGTCCAGGAAGGTCGGACGGCAGACCAGCACGCAGAGGTCGGCGCTATTGATCGCCTGCAGGCCGTCGGCCTCGGGCGCGGCGGGCGTGTCGATGACCAGGGCGTCGTAGTCGCCATGCTGGGCCTGCACCTGGGTCGAGAACAGCTTGCCGGCGTTGATCTCGGCCAGCACCGGCCCGTCGCCGTTGCGGGCCCGCAGGGCGTCGGACGCCGAGCGTTGCGGATCGATGTCGGCCAACATGGTCTTCAGGCCCGAAAGGTGCGCGGTGATCGCCAGATTGACCGCGAGCGTCGTCTTGCCGGCGCCGCCCTTGCGGGAGATCACAGCCAGGGTCTTCACGATGCAACTCCATATCAGGCCAAGGTTTTCGGCCCTTGCAGCCTGTGGATAAGTAACGCTGTCATGTGAAGCTTCCGCAACCGAAATGTCGTGGCGGGCGAATCTTAACCTACCCGGATCGCGTTCCGGGGTTTCGGCCGGAAAAACGCCTGTTTCCGCTGCGTCTGTCCGCCCCGTGGTTTTTGACGGCGCCGCTTGACCCTGGACGGCGCTTGCGCGAGGAGGGCCGGTGATCCGCCGCATACTCGATTTCGTGACCAATATGGACGCCCGCGCCTGGCGCACGGTGGCGGTCTCGTTCGTCCTGTTCGGCGGGGTGGGCGTGGTCTTCCTGTTCGGCGCGCAGCTGCTGGGCGTCAACGGCGAGGCGGCGGTCGAGCACTGGCTGGGCGCGGCCAGCGGGCCGTGGGCCCTGCCGATGGCCGTGGCGGCCTTCGCGGTGATGGCCTTCCTGGGCGTGCCGCAGTTCGTGCTGATCGCCGCGGCGGTGGTCGCCTTCGGACCCTGGGCCGGCTTCGCCTACAGCTGGATCGGCACCCTGGTCTCGTCCCTGGTCGGCTTCTGGCTGGGCCGGGCCTATGGGGCGCGGATCCTGCGCGATTTCGCCGGCGAGGGCGTCAACAAGTTCATGCGGATGATCGGCCAGAACGGCTTCATGGCCAGCCTGATCGTGCGGCTGGTGCCCTCGGCGCCGTTCATCGTCGTCAACATGGCCGCCGGCGTGACGCCCATGCGCCTGCGCGACTTCGCCGCCGGCACCGCCATCGGCATCATTCCGAAGATCGCCCTGACCGCCTTCGCCGGCAATTCGATCGTCCAGGCCATGAAGGGAGGAGGCAAGCAGCATATCGTCGTGATCGCGCTGGCCGTGGTGATCTGGCTGGGCATGGGCCTGGCCAGCCGGGCCTGGCTCAAGCGTCGGGAGTCGGCCGACAGCTGAGCCAGCTCCAGCGGCTCGGGATGAAGCTCGAGGGGCGCCGCTGGCGGGATATTTTGACGCCCTTTCAACCATGTTCACGATCGCAACGCGCCTAAACCATGCCGCTGCGTGGAAGATCGTTGCGCCAGCTGCGGCGGATCGCGCGACCGGCGCAAATTGCTTGCTCGATTCTGGGGCGATGTGTAGAAAGTCTGCATGAACGTCGCGCGCGACCTGCTTTCGCTTCGGCTTATCAGCCCCTGGGCGCTCTAGGGGCCGCGCATCGTCGTGGCCGGGCGCACAGGGGATATTTGACCCGCAGCCCGCACGCAGACACCCCATTCGACGAGTACTTCCATGACCCCCTCCACTTCGGGCGTATCGCCCGCCGCTTTTGAAAAGCGCGACAACGTCGTCATTTTCGACACCACCATGCGTGACGGCGAGCAGTCGCCCGGCGCGTCGATGTCGCTGGAAGAGAAGCTGGAACTGGCCAAGATCCTCGAGGAGATGGGGGTCGACATCATCGAGGCCGGCTTCCCGATCGCTTCGAACGGCGACTTCGAGGCCGTCCGCGAAGTGGCCAAGATCGTCAAGAACTCGACCATCGCCGGCCTGTGCCGCGCCCACCAGGTCGACATCGACCGCTGCGCGGAGGCCCTGAAGCCGACGCAGCGCGGCCGGATCCATGTGGTGATCGCCACCTCCGACCTGCACATGAAGCACAAGCTCCAGATGGAGCCGGACGCCGTCATCGACGTGATCGCCCGCTCGGTCAGCCACGCCCGCAACCTACGCGACGACGTCGAGTGGTCGGCCGAGGACGCCACCCGCAGCGATCGCCAGTTCCTGCGCCGCGCCATCGAGACCGCCATCAAGGCCGGCGCGACGACGATCAACCTGCCCGACACGGTCGGCTACACCTATCCGTCGGAATACGCCGACCTGTTCAGCTGGATGGTCAATAACGTCGAGGGCGCCGATCGGGTGATCTTCTCGACCCACTGCCACAACGACCTGGGGCTGGCCGTGGCCAACAGCCTGGCCGGCGTGCAGGGCGGGGCCCGTCAGGTCGAGTGCGCCGTGAACGGTCTGGGCGAGCGCGCCGGCAACGCCGCGCTGGAAGAGATCGTCATGGCCCTGAAGGTGCGCGGCGATCGCCTGCCCTTCCAGACCGGCATCGACACCACCCACATCACCCGCGCCAGCCGCTATGTCTCGGCCATCACCGGCTTCCCGGTGCAGTACAACAAGGCCATCGTCGGCAAGAACGCCTTCGCACACGAGAGCGGCATCCACCAGGACGGCATGCTCAAGAACCGCGAGACCTACGAGATCATGACGCCGGAATCGGTGGGCCAAGCCCCGTCGAGCCTGGTCATGGGCAAGCACTCGGGCAGCCACGCCTTCCGCGCCAAGTTGAAGGACCTGGGCTACGAGCTGGGCGAGAACGCGCTTAAGGAAGCCTTCGGCCGCTTCAAGGACCTGGCCGACCGCAAGAAGCACGTCTACGACGACGACATCATCGCCCTGGTCGACGACGCCCTGGCGCGCGGCTCGGAGAAGATCCGCGTTTCGCACCTGCGCGTGGTCGCCGGCACCGAGGGACAGTCGGCCGAGCTGACGCTGGACGTCGACGGCGTCTCGAGCACGGCCGAGGCCACCGGCGACGGTCCGGTCGACGCGGTGTTCAACGCCATCCACAAGATCGTGCCGCACAGCGCCGCCCTGCGCCTGTTCCAGGTGCACGCGGTGACCGAGGGCACCGACGCCCAGGCCCAGGTCTCGGTGCGTCTGGAAGAGGATGGCCGCATCGCCACCGGCGCGGCCGCCGACACGGACACACTCACGGCCTCGGCGAAGGCGTATGTCAACGCCCTCAACAATCTCTTCGCCCGCAAGGAGAAGAGCCGGCCCGAGGCGGCGATCGCCAGCGGCTTCTAGGCCGTCGCGAACGTCCTGGCCTCGGCCTGGACCGACCCATCACCGACATCGCGTCGCTGATCCCGCCTGAACCGGCGGGACCAGCTTCGCGCGCCCTTCACCGGCCGCATTTGCGACGCCGAGCGACGCCGCGCGTCCGTGCGGCGGAGGAAACCATGATCTTCGGCGACAACACCCACGCCGCGCCGGCCGCCTGGAGCGCGATCCAGGCCCGCACGGCCGCGCTCGGCTTCGACATGCCTTCCGAGGCCAATACGGGCGCGCTGCTGCGTCTGCTGGCCGCGTCCAAACCCGGTGGAAGGATGCTGGAGCTGGGAACGGGCACGGGCCTCGCCACGGCCTGGCTGCTGGACGGCCTGGGCGCGGGCGCCAGCCTCGTCAGCGTCGATGTCGATCCGGTCCTCCAGGACGTCGCCCGCGAGCACTTGAAGGACCAACGCCTGCGCTTCGTGCTGGCCGACGGCGTCGACTATGTTCGCGGCCAGCCGCCCGGCTCGCTGGACCTGATCTTCGCCGACGCCTGGCCCGGTAAGTACGAGGCGCTGGACGAGACTCTGGCGCTGCTGAGCGGGGAGGTCTGTATGTGGTCGACGACATGCTGCTCCAACCCAACTGGCCGGAAGGCCACCAAGCGCGGGTCGACGATCTGACGGCGCGCCTGGGAAGCCATCCCGAGCTGGTGATGACCCGCTTGGCCTGGGCGTCCGGCCTGATCATCGCAGCGAGGCGGTAGGCGGACATGATCTGGATTCCCATCACCGTCGTCGCCACTGTCTTTCAGGTGGCGCGCAACGCGGCCCAGCGCTCGGTCATGGGCGGCGCGGGCCCCTGGGGCGCGACCCTGGTCCGCTTCCTGTTCGGCTTGCCGTTCGCAGCCCTGTTCGCCCTGGTCGCGGTGCTGGTGACCCCGGGCCTGGATTTCCATCCGCACGCCAAGTTCTGGATCGCCTGCGTCGCGGGCGCGATGTTCCAGATCGGGGCCACGGCGGCGATGCTGACCGCCATGCACCGCTCGTCCTTCGCCCTGGGCACGGCGCTGCAGCAGAGCGGCCTGCCGTTCGCCCTGGTGTTTGGCGCGCTGGTGTTCGGCGACCACGTCGGACCGGTGGCCTGGGCCGGCGGGCTGGTGGCCACCGCCGGGCTGGCGGCGCTGTCTTGGCCGCGCGGCGAGATCGAGATCCGACGCGGCGCGGTGCTGGCGGGGCTGGCCTCCGGCGCGGCCTTCGCTCTCTGCGCCAACTGCTTTCGCCAGGCGGCCCTGGCCCTGGATCCCGGCCACCCGCCAGCCGCCGCCTTCGCGACCGTGCTGGTCGTCCAGGCCCTCCAGACCGTCGGCCTGACCAGCTATCTGGCCTGGCGCAACCCTGATGCGCTGAAGGCCGTGGTCGCGGCCTGGCGTCAGTCGCTGGGCGCGGGGTTCTGCGGCGCGGCGGCGTCGGGTCTGTGGTTCACGGCCATGGCCCTGTCGCCGGTGGGGCCGGTGAGGGCGGTCGGCGTGGTCGAAATGCCCGTCGCCGCTCTGGCCGGACGTCGTCTGTTCAAGGAACGTCTGACGACCACGCAGATGATCGCCGGCGCGATAACGGCGGTCGGCGTCGTCATGGCCGCGCTCGGCTAGATTTCGCCATGATCGGATGGTTGACCGGCTTCACCGCAAAAGCCTCAGGACAAGCCGCTAATAGACCTTGAAATCAACGCTTTCGCAGGGCAAACGGGCGGGCGTCGGCGCGCTTTGGGCCGTTCGGACGATGGCGCGGCCAGGGGGCGGCGCACCCGTCGGGCGACAGAGCGTGCGGACGGGGGCGAAATCCCCTAAATGCGGGAATCATGTTGTCCTCGCATTGAATTGAAGTAGGAGCCATTTCTTCTCCGCCGACCCCGTCCCCGGGACGGAAAAGGCTCCGCTTCTCCGATCTGACCGCTTCGATCTGCCCGTTACGCCCCTCCTATCCCTCAGTCAGGGCTTTCAATGTTCTCTTCCCTTTTCGGCGTGATCTCGAACGACATCGCCATCGACCTCGGTACGGCCAACACCCTCATCTACATGAAGGGCAAGGGGATCGTCCTGAATGAGCCGTCGGTGGTGGCCCTGCGCAACGTCGGCGGCCGCAAGATCGTGCACGCCGTGGGCATCGAGGCCAAGCAGATGCTGGGCCGCACGCCGGGCCACATGGAAGCCATCCGTCCGATGCGTGACGGCGTCATCGCCGACTTCGAAGTCGCCGAAGAGATGATCAAGTACTTCATCCGCAAGGTTCACAACCGCAAGGGCTTCGTGAACCCGAAGGTGATCGTGTGCGTGCCGTCGGGCGCCACCGCCGTGGAACGCCGCGCCATCAACGACAGCTGTCTCAACGCCTCGGCCCGCCGCGTCGGCCTGATCGACGAGCCGATGGCCGCCGCGATCGGCGCCGGCCTGCCGATCCACGAGCCGACCGGCTCGATGGTCGTCGACATCGGCGGCGGCACCACCGAGGTGGCCGTGCTGTCGCTGTCGGGCATCGTCTATTCGCGCTCGGTCCGCGTCGGCGGCGACAAGATGGACGAGGCGATCATCAGCTACATGCGGCGCCACCATAACCTCTTGATCGGCGAGACCACCGCCGAGCGCATCAAGAAGGAAATCGGCACCGCCCGCGCGCCGGCCGACGGCGAAGGCCTGTCGATCGACGTCAAGGGCCGCGACCTGATGCAGGGCGTGCCGCGCGAAGTCCGCATCTCGGAAAAGCAGGCCGCCGACGCCCTGGCCGAACCGGTCGGGCAGATCGTCGAGGCCGTGAAGGTGGCGCTGGAAGCCACCCCGCCGGAACTGGCCAGCGACATCGCCGACAAGGGCATCATGCTGACCGGCGGCGGCGCGCTGCTGCGCGGCCTGGACGCCGAGATCCGCGACCACACCGGCCTGCCGGTCACCGTGGCTGACGATCCGCTGTCGTGCGTGGCCCTGGGCTGCGGCAAGGTGCTTGAGCACCCGAAGTGGATGAAGGGCGTCCTGGAATCCACGCTGGCGTAAGCATAGGGTTCCTCTAGAGGCGCCTCGGGGGGCGCCGGGAGATACAAGTACGTGCCCTTTCGCGAAGGTCCCCTCGGCGACCTGAAAGTGCCGCTTACCTGGACGGCGGCGGTAGCCCTGATCGTGGCGGCCGTCATCGCCGTCGCCTTCCTGTTGGCGGACCGTCGCGAGACCCTCCAGGAGCAGGCCTACGGCGTCACCCGCCAGACGGTGGACACCGTGGCGAAGCCGGTCAGCGGCGCCATCGCCGCGCCGGGCCGCTGGACGGGCCTGGGCCTGGACTATGTCCGCAGCTACTTCTTCACCGCCTCGGAAAACCGCCGGCTGAAGGCCGAGCTGGCCGAGATGCGCCAGTGGCGTGACCGGGCCCTGGCCCTGCAGGACACCAACGACCGCTACAAGTCGTTGCTGGGCCTGCGCACCGATCCGCCGATCCCGATGGCTTCGGCCCGGGTCGTCAGCGACAGCCGCGGTCCTTTCGCCAACACCCGTCTGGCCGACGCCGGGTCGGAGCGCGGCATTCAGGTCGGCAATCCGGTGCTGAACGAGCGCGGGCTGGTCGGTCGCGTCGTGGGCGTCTCTAACGGCGTCAGCCGCGTGCTGCTGCTGACCGACATCGCCTCGCGCACGCCGGTGATGATCGACCGCACCAACGCCCGCGCCATCCTGACCGGCGACGGCGGCCCCAATCCCAAGCTGGAATATCTGCGCGGCGTCGATCCGATCCAGCAGGGGGATCGTGTCGTCACCTCCGGCGACGGCGGCGTGGTGCCGCGTGGTCTGCCCGTGGGCGCGGCCGTGAAGGGCCTGGACGGTCGCTGGCGTGTGGTGCTGTTCGCCGACCAAGCGGCGATCGACTACGTCCGCATCCTGCTGTTCAAGGACTTCGCCCAATTGGCCGACGAGAAGCAGCTGGAAGCCAAGACCCTTCCGCCGGTGACGACCGAGGATCCGCAGACCTCGATCCTGTCGGCCCCGCCGCCGCCCGCCGCGACCCCGCCCGCCGCCCCCGCGACGGCCGCGCCGCCTCCGACCGCCACCACGACGCAGCCGAAGCCGTCGGTTGCGACAGCGCCCAAGCCCGCCACGCCCAAGCCGGCGGCGCCGAAGCCGACAACGCCGAAGCCCGCGGCCGCGACGCCCGCGCCGACCGGAGCGCCGCGATGAGCATGAGCGGCGGACGCGCTCTCAACCCCGGCCGTTGGCTGGGCGTGCCGATGCTGCTCACCATCGGGGCCACCATCCTGTTCGCCGCGCCGATCCGCATCTGGGGCCTGCAGCTACCCGAACCCGTGTTCGCCATGGTCCCGGCCTTCGCCTGGGCGATGATCCGGCCGTCGATCCTGGCGCCCTTCGCGATCTTGCTCCTGGGCCTGTTCCTGGACATCTTCTGGGGCGGGCCGACGGGCCTGTGGGGTCTGTCGCTGCTGGTCGCCTACGCCATGGTGCTGATCCTGCGAAACATGATGACCGGCCAGAGCCGCCCGATGATGTGGGTGTGGTTCGCCGGCGTCACCGGCGTGGCCATGATCGCGGCGTTCCTGTTCACCATGCTGGACAGCCTGGCTATGCCGAGCCTGCTGGCGGTTTTCTGGCAGTTCCTGGTCACCGCGCTGCTGTTCCCGTTCGCCCACCGCCTGGTCGATCGCTTCGAGGACGCCGACGTGCGGTTCCGGTGAGGCCATGAGCGAACCCTCAATCTTCTTCTTCGAAGTCAACGAGCGTCAGGGGGTCTTCCACCGACGCGCATTCCTGCTGGGCGGTCTGACGGGCGCGGGTCTTCTGGCGCTGGGCGGCCGCCTGGCCCAGCTGCAGTTGGTCGAGGCCCAGCGCTACCAGAAGCTCTCGGCCGGCAACCAGTTCAACTACCGCCTAGTGCCGCCGCCGCGCGGTCTGATCCTGGATCGCAATGGCGTGTCCCTGGCGTCGAACCGGCCGAACTTCCGGCTGATGATCAACAAGGACAAGGGCCTGGACGCCGAGGCCGTGATGGACGACCTGGCCAAGCTGGTCCCGATCGACGGCACGCGCCGGGCCCGGGTGCTCAAGGAGCTGGACCGCGCCCCGCGCAAGGCGCCGGTGGTGGTGATGGAGGATCTCTCGTGGGAGGAGTTCAGCCGCGTCAACATCCGCGCCCCGGAACTGCCCAACGTCACCGCCGACATGGGCGAGGTGCGGGTTTACCCGTTCGGCGGCGCCTTCGCCCACGTGATCGGCTATGTCGCCAAGGCTTCGGATCGTGACCTGACGGCCGCCAAGGACGACGCGACCCAGGATCAGGAACTGCTGCACCATCCTGGCTTCCGGATCGGCAAGCAGGGCGTCGAGAAGGCTTTCGACAAGGACCTGCGCGGCCGCGCCGGCGCCACCAAGGCCGAGGTCGACGCCCAGGGCCGCGTCGTGCGCCTAGACCCGGCCGGCGACATTCCGCCGACCCCGGGTAAGGCCATCCATCTGACCCTGGACGCAGACATCCAGAACCGCGCCCTCGAGGTGATGGGCGAGGAGAGCGGCGCGATCGTTGTCATGGACGTGCGCAACGGCGACCTGCTGGCCATGGTCTCGGCCCCCAGCTTCGACGCCAACCGCTTCGTCAAGGGCCTGTCGGGCGCCGAGTACAAGGCCCTGGCCGAGTACGAGCGCAAGCCGCTGCTGGACAAGTCGATGACCGGTCTGTTCCCGCCGGGCTCGACCTTCAAGCCGACGGTGGGCCTGGCGGCGCTGACGGCCGGCGTCGACCCCGAGGTGCGCATCAACTGCCCCGGCAGCTGGTACTACGGCGGTCGTGTCTGGCGCTGCTGGGAAAAGCGCGGTCACGGGTCGCAGAACATGCACGAGGCGATCAAGAACTCGTGCGACGTCTATTTCTATCAGACAGCGCTGAAGGCCGGACCGGACGCGATCGCGCAGGCCGCGCGCGCCATGGGCTTCGGCCAGATCTTCGATATCGGCATCCCCGGCCAGAAGAAGGGCATCGTGCCCGACCGGGAGTGGAAGAAGCGCGCCTTCAAGAAGAATCCGGCCAACCAGATCTGGTTTCCGGGGGAGACGCCCAGCTACGGGATCGGGCAGGGGGCTCTTACGGTCAACGCGCTGCAGCTGGCGGTGATGACGGCCCGCATGGCCAACGCCAAGAAGGCGCTGGTCCCGCGGCTGGTCAAGTCGATCGGCGGTGTCGAGCGGCCCAGCGGCGCCGACGTGCCGGACCTGCCGTTCTCGCCCGAGCACCTGGCCTATGTGCGCGGCGGCATGGCCGCCGTGGCCAACGACGTGCGCGGCACCGCTTACAAGCAGAGCCAGTTGGGCCTCGGCGACGTGCAGATGGCCGGCAAGACCGGCACGGCGCAGGTGCGCAGCTACGAAGGGGTCAAGAACCGCAAGGGTTATGCCACTACTTGGCGCCTGCGGGACCACAACCTGTTCGTCGCCTTCGCGCCCTATGATGACCCGCGCTACGCGGTGGCGGTCATCGTCGAGCATGGCGGCCTGGGGGGCGCCGTCGCCGGCGCCCCCCGCGCGCGCGAAGTGATGCGCGTGGCTCTGCTGAAGGATCCCGAGATCCGGGCCCGCATCGAGAACCCGACGCCGCTGCCCGAGGTCGCGCCCGAGGACGTCGTGGAAGGCGCCGCGCCGGAGGATCCCGTCGAGGGCGCCGCGCCGCTCCCGCCCAACGCCACGGCTGTTCCGCCCACCACGCCCCCGTCCACCAAGCCTCAGGGAGGCCCGAGATGACCTTGAGCGGCGGCCTGACCCGACCCGGCGAGCGCGACCGGCCGATCATCAAGTTCATGGAGGTCGACTGGACCTTCTGCCTGGTGCTGGCGATGATCGCCGGCGTCGGCGGCCTGATGCTGTTCTCGATCGCGGGGGCCTCGTGGGAGCCCTGGGCCGACAAGCATCTGCTGCGGTTCGGTGTCTATTTCATCATCATGATCATCCTGGCCATGTGCGACCTGCGCTGGTGGTTCGCGGCCGCCTATCCGATCTACATCATCGGCCTGGTGCTGCTGGTGGCGGTGGACCTTGTGGGGGACGTCTCGCTGGGCGCCCAGCGCTGGCTGCAGCTGGGGCCGGTGCGTTTCCAGCCGTCCGAGGTGATGAAGATCGGCCTCGTGCTGGCCCTGGCCCGCTACTATCACGGCCTGTCGTCGGACAGCGCCAGGCTCTCATGGCGGCTGTTGATCCCCGCCGCCATGATAGTCGTGCCGTTCCTGCTGGTCGCCAAGCAGCCCGACCTGGGCACCGGTATCCTGATCGTCGCCACCGGCGGGGCGATCATGATGCTGGCGGGGCTGGACTGGCGGGTGATGGCGGCAGGCGCGGCCGCCGCCGTCGTCGCTATCCCGCCCTTCATCATGTTCGGATTGCACGACTACCAGCGCAACCGGATCCTGACCTTCATGAACCCGGAGCAGGACCCGTCCGGCGACGGCTACCACATCCTGCAGTCCAAGATCGCCCTGGGCTCGGGCGGCCTGTTGGGCAAGGGCTTTGGCCTCGGGTCGCAGAGCCAGCTGAACTTCCTGCCCGAGAAGCAGACCGACTTCATCTTCGCCACCCTGGCCGAGGAGTTCGGCTTCGTCGGCTGTTTCGGCGTGCTGTTCCTGTACGGGGCGATCATCTTCATGGCCCTGCGGATAGCCTCGATCAGCCACAGCCACTTCGGACGTCTGGCGGCGGCGGGGGTGACCGCGACTTTCTCGCTGTACGTGCTGATCAACGGGGCCATGGTCATGGGTCTGGCCCCCGTGGTGGGCGTGCCGATGCCGATGTTGTCTTACGGCGGCACCGTCATGCTGACGGTCATGGTCGGCTTCGGCCTGGTCCAGGCCGTGCGCGTGCACCGCTACACTGAAGTGACCAGCGGCAAGGGCTCGCTGATGTAGCCCGCGCGCGCTGGTTTACCGAACCAGCGCCGCCTCGGTCGCCCGCACCAGTCCGTCGATGACGCCGGGCTCGGTCGAGGCGTGGCCGGCGTCCCAGATGATGTCGAAGCGCGCCTCGGGCCAGGCCTTGTGCAGCTTCCAGGCGCTGTCCAGCGGCGTGACCACGTCGAAGCGGCCTTGGACGATCCAGCCCGGGATGTGACGGATCTTGTCGATGTTCTTGAGGATCCAGCCGTCTTCGTCGAAGAAGCCCTTGTTGGTGAAGAAGTGGCACTCGATCCGCGCGAACGCGATCGCGAAGTCTTCCTCGTTGAATTTCGGAGGACGCGCCTCCGGCCCGCGCAGCGAGATGGTGTCGCCTTCCCACTGGCTCCAGGCGGCGGCGGCCTCCAGCTGCACACGGCGGTCTTGTGCGACCAGGCGGCGGTGATAGGCGGCCATCAGATCGCCGCGCTCCTCTTGCGGGATCGGAGCCAGGAAGCGTTCCCAGGCGTCCGGGAACAGCATCGAGGCGCCTTCCTGGTAGAACCAGGCCAGCTCGCGATCCGTCAGCAGGAAGATGCCGCGCAGGACCAGGCCGTCGACCCGGTCGGGATGCTTGATGGCGTAGGCCAGGGCCAGGGTCGAGCCCCACGAGCCGCCGAACACCGTCCACTTCTCGACGCCCAGATGCACGCGCAGGCGCTCGATGTCCTCGATCAGGCTCCAGGTGGTGTTGTCATCCAGGCTGGCGTTCGGCCGCGAGCGCCCGCAGCCACGCTGGTCAAACAGGGTCATGCGCCACTTGGTCGGATCAAAGAAGCGCCGCATGGTCGGATTGACCGCGCCGCCCGGCCCGCCATGCAGGATCACGCAGGGCTTGCCCCGCGGATTGCCGCACTCCTCGTAATAGATCTCGTGCGGGCCGCCGGTCTGCAGCCAGCCGAACGAGAAGGGCTCGACCTCGCGAAAGAGGCCACGGCGGCCAACGGAACCCATGGCGGCGGCGGAAGCGTTACGATCCATGAGACTGACCCTAACTTGCTTTGTATCCGCCTGTGAACGGAGGATTGGGGTGGGCTCGCGCCTTTCGCTCGGTTCTGTATGTTGCGCCCATGACTCAGACCGCTCCTGAAGACTATTCCGACGACGAGCTGCTCGAGATGCTGAATCCGGCGCAGCTGGCCGAGCTTGACCGCCAGATCGGCGAGATGTTCGGAGCCGAGGGCGTCGACAAGGCCGAAGCGTTGTTCGCCATGGCCAACGTCTATTCGCTGCGCGCGGCCGAGCGCGACCCCACCTCGGCCCTGGCTATGCTGCAGCTGGCCGCCGCCATGCGCCGCCGCGCCGAAATCATGATCTCAGCCCGGAACTAGAGCGGAAATCGGCGGTCCAGCCAGTCCAGGATCGCCGCATCAACCTCGGCGGGCTTCTCCTGCTGGGTCCAGTGGCCGCTGCCCTCGATCAGCACCTTCTCCAGATCGGCGATCTGATCGCCCATGCGTTCGGCCAGGCTTGGCGGCAACACCACGTCCAGCTCGGCCATGATCATCAGGCAGGGGACGCCGTCGACGCGGGTCGGCAAGGACGCGGCCTTCTCCCAGTTGCGGGTGAAGTTGCGGTACCAGTTGATGCCGCCGGTGAAGCCTGTGCGTTTGAAGGCGTCGACGAAGATGGCCAGTTCGTCGGGCGATAGCAACTGGCTCTGGTCGGCGGCCGGATCGAAGCGCGCCAGGCCGTCCTGCAAGGCCAGGCTGCGACGTTCGGCGGGCCGGCCGGAGAAGGCCTCCACCGTCGAACTCGGCAGGCGCATGAAGTAGCGCATGGTCCGCTCGACGTCGGCGGCCAGCTGGGCGTCGGCGACGCCAGGCTTCTGGAAGTGGACGATGTACATGTCCTCGCCGAAGGCGTGGCTGAACATCTGGATCGGATCCATCGGCAGGCGCGGGATGAAGGGCGTGTTGAGGCCGATGATCCCCGCCACGCGGTCCGGATGCATCAGCGGCAGTTGCCAGACGACGATGCCGCCCCAGTCGTGGCCGACGAAGATCGCCTTCGGGACGCCCAGGTGATCCAGCAGCCCGACCAGGTCGCCGGTCAGGTGCTCCATGTCGTAGGCCTCGACGGCCTCGGGCCCGGCGGTGAGTCCATAGCCGCGTTGGTCGGGCGCGATCACCCAACGGCCGGCGGCGGCTAGGGCGGCGATCTGGTGGCGCCAGGAGAAGGCCAGCTCCGGGAAGCCGTGGCAGAGGACGATGGGAATCCCCTGGCGCGGGCCAGCCTCGTAGTAGGCCAGGCGGATCCCGTTGATGTCCGCGAACTTGGCTTCAGGGAAAGGGGGCGCGGGCAGGGGCGGCGCCTCCGGATGCTTGACCGTCATGACCGCTCTTCTCCGCCCGTTTTATATGATTGCTGATAACGTGAGGCCCTCGCATCCGGCGGGCAAGCGACTTTTCAGGCTTCCGCCATTTGACGTTTCTTGGGGATCAAACCCGCGTAAAAGGCCCTTCATGACCGAAGCGCCACCGCCGCCCGCCGCCGTTCCGTGGCGTCTCGTTCTGCTCCTGGGCGCGCTGACGGCCTTCGGGCCGATGTCGATCGACATGTATCTGTCCAGCTTTCCGTCGATCGCCCGGACCCTGCACACCGGCCCCGAACAGACCCAGGCCACCCTGGCGGCCTTCTTCGCCGGCATGGCCATTGGCCAGATCGTCTATGGCCCGGCCTCGGACCGGTTCGGGCGCCGTCCGCCGGTGCTGATCGGGATCGGCGTCTTCGTCGTGGCGTCGGCGGTCTGCGCCCTGGCGCCGAGCATCGAGACCCTGATCGCCGCGCGCTTCGTCCAGGCCCTAGGCGCATGCGCGGGACCGGTGATCGCCCGGGCCGTGGTCCGCGATCGCTTCAGCCACGCCGACACCGCCCGGGTGCTGTCGCTGATGACCCTGATCATGGGCCTGGCGCCGGTCCTGGCTCCGCAGCTGGGCGGGGTGGTGCAGTTCGTGGCCGGCTGGCGCGGCGTGTTCTGGACCCTGGTCGGCTTCGGCGCGCTGATCGGCCTGTGGGTCGTCGTCAGCCTTACCGAGTCCCGCTCGGCCGAGACGGAAGCCCAGGCCCGGGCCGAGAACCCGCTGCAGGCCTATGTCGCGCTGTTCGGCATGCGCCGGCTGATGGGCTACGCGATCGCCGGGACGCTGAACGGGGCGGTGCTGTTCACCTACATCTCGGGCGCGCCGGACCTGGTGATGGGGACCTACGGCCACACGCCGCTGGTCTTCAATCTGATCTTCGCCTTCAACGCCGTCGGCATCATCGGGGCCAGCCAGGTCAATCGCTGGCTGCTGCGCCGCTCATTGCCCGACCAGGTGCTGAGCAAGGCTAGCATCGCCTCGATCGTTGCGGCCCTGTTGTTGACCCTGGCCGCTTGGACCGGCTGGGGCGGCCAATGGACGGTGCTGCCGCTGCTGTTCATGGCGCTGTCGATCTATGGGCTGATGGGCGGCAACACCATGGCCGGCGCGCTCAGCGTCGACCCGCGCCGGGCCGGCTCGATCTCGGCCCTGATGGGCTCGGCGTCATTCGGAGCCGGGGCCCTGGCCTCGTGGGCCGGCGGCCTTCTGCACGACGGGACGCCGCGTCCGGTGGCCGGAGTGATGTTCGCCTGCCTGGTCGGCTCGGCCCTGGCGATCTTCTTCCTGGCCCTGCCGGGCGCGAACAAGTCTCAGGTCTGATCGGGCAGGCCGAAGCCGCGCCAGGCCAGCAGCGCCCAGCCGATCATGAACGACAGGCCGCCTAGCGGGGTGATCGCGCCCAGCACGCGCGGCCCGCCCAGCGCCATGGCGTAGAGCGAGCCCGAGAACAACACGGTCCCGACCAGGAACAGGCCCGCGACCAGGCCCATGCCCTTGGCGCCGGTCCGCTGCAGGGCGAAGGCGGCGAACACGGCCAGGGCGTGGACCATCTGGTACTGCGAGCCGGTGTGCAGCCACTCGATCGGCTTGGCCTCGCTCATGCCGTGAGCGGCGAAAGCGCCGAACGCCACGGCCAGCAGAGCGCTCACCGCCGCCAAGCCGGTCCAGGTCCGGGGAGTCCATGCCGTCATCGCGGTCAGCCCGCCTATTTGTGCTTGTTGTGCTTGGCCAGCTCGGCCGGCTTGATGTCCAGCGGGGCCGGGGCGGCGGCGTTGTAGGCGGCGGTCTGGTTCAGGTCCATGACCACGCTACGATGGCCTTCCCAGATCATGTGAACGGCGACGTAGAGCACGATCGCCAGGCCGACAAAGCCGATCCAGCGATGCTTGTGCAGCAGGTTGGCGATGGCGCTGGCGGCCAGGCCCATCAGGGCGATCGACAGCAGCAGGCCGAAGATCAGGATGCCGGGGTGCTCGCGGGCCGCGCCGGCCACGGCCAGCACGTTGTCCAGCGACATAGAGACGTCGGCGATCAGGACCTGGACGAAGGCGGCCTTGAACGACTTTGGGGCGCGGGCGCGCGGCTCGGTGTTCGGATCGCCGTCGACACAGGCCAGGGCGTCGGCCTGATCCTGCGAGGCCTGCTCGCGCAGCTCGCGCCACATCTTCCAGCAGACCCACAGCAGCAGGAAGCCGCCGGCCAGCAGCAGGCCGATGACGCCCAGAAGCCAGGTGGTGATCAGGGCGAAGCTGATGCGCAGCACGACGGCGGCGGCCAGGCCGTACAGGATGACCTTCTTACGGTCCTTGGGCGGCAAGCCCCCGGCGGCCAGCCCCACGGCGACGGCGTTGTCGCCGGCCAGGACCAGGTCGATCATCAAGACTTGCAGCAGGGCCGTCAGGGGTCCTTGCAGGCCGCCCAGGTGGGCCGTCAGAGCTTCGAACATCCGTCCTCAATGCGGTGACGCGCGCGGCGATGCAAGGCGCAAAGGGAAAATCGGAGCGCAAAAGGAAAGGGCCCCGGATCCTGCGATCCGGAGCCCCGCTTTCCTGTCGGAAGCCGCCTAGTGAGCGGGCTCCGGCTCCCTGTGATGGGCGTCGTGGTGATCCTCGTGACCCGGCGCGAACGGCTCATGGCCGTGACCAGGGTCGACCGGAGCATGATGGTCGTCGTGGTTCGACGTCGCGGCGACCATTGGGTTCACATACGAGACGTGCTCGGCCGGCGCGTGCGGCTCGGGATGGGCCTCGGCGTGGGGGTCGTGGCCATGGTGGTCGTCGTGGACGCCGTGGCCTTGATCGTCATGACGTTGCTCGGCCTGGTGGGTGTCATGGATGTGCATGGCCGCCGCGCCCGCCGCCGCGCCGCCAGCGGCGGCCAGGAACGGGTTCACGTAGGAGACGTGGGCGCTCTGGGGCGCTTCGAATTCCATTTCGTTGCGGCCGTAGTCGGCCATGGTGCGGTACTTGCGCTGGCGTTCGGCCTTGCGACGAGCCGCCGAGGCGTTGCGCGAGACGCCGACCAGGATGATCAGGGCCAGCAGCACCAGGGCCACGCCCAGCACGGTCTTGATCGGGGTCGAGCCGAGGCCCGGCAGCGACACGTTGCCGTTGATCGCGCCGAGGTCGAGGTCGCCGAAGCCCTTATTGACCTTTTCCGGCATCGAGAAGACGCGCTTGCTGATCTCGCCCAGGGCGAAGCCCTGCGGCTGCTTGGCGCCGTTCAGTTCGACGCCGAACTGAGACTTGAGTTGACCCTTGGCGTCCGGACCCGGCTTTACTTGCCAGGCGAACGTAGTCGGCTCGCCCGGCTTGACCACGGCGGTCTGGCGGCCGTTCGGGGTGATCTCGTAGCCTTCGCCTTCGAGCTGGGCATAGGCGCTGGTCTTCTTGGCGGCCTTGGTCAGGCCCAGCTTGGCGGCTTCCTTCTTGATCAGGTCGCCCAGAGTGGCCGGGAGGGACAGGGTCACCTGGCCCGGCTGGTTCTTGCTCAGGCTCTCACCGGCGGCCAGGACGGCGCCATTGGTGGCTTCCGGCGCGACGGCGGCCTGCAGCTTTTCGAGCTTGGTGGCGGGTTTGGCCGGAGCAGGGGGGGCGAGCGGCTTGGCGGCGGCCACGACCGGCGGCTTGGCCAGCGGCGTCGTCGGCTTGACCGGCTGGGCGGCCTTCACCGGCGCGGGGGCCGGGGCGACCGTCTTCGGCGTGATCGGCTTGACGTTGGCGACGACGACCGGCTTGGCGACCGGCGGATGATAGGCCGGGACCGTTGTGTGGACGCGATGGGGCTGGGCCGCCGCGTAGACGCGGTGCGCGCCTTTCGGGTTCGGGATCGGACGCATGGCCGTGACCAGCGTGCCGTCCGGACGACGCCAGGTCGTCAGGTGCGAATTGCGGGGCGGCGGCGGCGGCAGGGGCCGCGAGGCCACGCCGGCGTTGGCGCGTGCCTGGGCCGAGGTGTCGCCCACGGCGGCCGGACCGCCCAGCAGGCCGTCCTGCGCCTCGCTGGCGCTCGGCGGCGGCGCGGCGCCCATCAGCTCCGGCGTGCTCGAATCCGCCTGGTAGTCGCTGCGCGGCGGCGGCGAGCTAGCCTGATCCCCCGCGCTGCAGCCGGCGAGCAGAAGAACGCCCACCGCCGAAGTCGCCAAGGCGGCCAAGCGTACGTTACGTACAAACATCGGGTCCCCCGATCCCATGTCAGATTCCTCCGCGAAGCGAGGCTCGCGGACCACTGTTCGCGAGAGAAGCACGAGCTTGCGACGAAATCAAAACGGTTAAGGGAGATTCACGAACCGGTTTCATCCCTCGAGCGAACTTTCGAGGCTTCGTAGAGCGCGATCGCCGCCGCCGCCGAGACATTCAAGCTCTCGAAACCGCCCGGCATGGGGATCTTGCCGAGGGCGTCGCAATGCTCGGCGACGAGACGCCGGACGCCTTCGCCTTCCGAACCCAGAACGAGCACGGTGGCCTGATCGTCCAGCACCGCCTCGAGGCTCTGCTCGGCCTCGCCGGCCAGGGCGACGGCCCGCCAGCCCAGTTCGGCCAGCTCTTCCAGCGCCCGGGATAGATTGACCACGCGCGCATGCGCGACCTTGTCGACCGCCCCGACGGCGGTCTTGGCCAGCACGCCGGACAGCACCGGCGCGTGGCGATCCTGCAGGATGACGCCCGTGGCGCCGAACGCGGCGGCCGAGCGGAAGATGGCGCCGATGTTCTGCGGGTCGGTGATCTGGTCCAGCATGACCAGCAGGCCCTTGGCCGGCGTTCCCATCTCGGCGATCGACAGGGCCTCGGGCTCGTCGATCTTCAGGGCCAGGCCCTGGTGCACGGCGCCCTGCGGCAGCTGCTTGGCGATCTCCTGGCCCTCCATCACCTGCAGGCAGGCAAGGCTCTGGAGATTCGGCGCGAGTCGCTTGGCGCGATCCGGGGTCGCCAGAAGTCGCTTCGGCGCGGGGCGCAGGGGGTTCGAAAGCGCCGCCTCGACGGCGTGAGTCCCCCAGATCCAGTCCTTGGCGTCGCCTTGGCCTCTGGAAAAGTCGTTCTTATTCCGTGACTTGGAACGAAAATCGCGTCCTTGTGCAGAAGGACGTTTCCGGTCGTTGCGTTCGGAATGAGAGGACACTATAAGACGCGCTCCGATTTGGGGCCCCAAGGGTTTCTCGGGCTAGCCGGCGCTGCTCTTAGCACCGTCCGCCACTGGCTTAGGAAGCTTTTGTTCCACTTCGTCGTTCGGCGCTCAGGCGTCGGTCGTCGGAACGGATTAGGCCGCTTTTCATCGGAGCTCCGTCGCGCGCTTGGGGGAATGTCCCGAGTGGCAAAGGGGGGGGACTGTAAATCCCCTGGCGTCAGCCTTCGCAGGTTCGAGTCCTGCTTCCCCCACCACGCGCGCGACGAGCTCCGAAGACAGGCGGGCGTCCCAGAGCCAGAGACCGGGAGCCGATCGCGACCCCGCTGGCCCCATTTGGGGGATTGGGCGGGTATAGCACAATGGTAGTGCAGCAGCCTTCCAAGCTGAGGATGCGGGTTCGATTCCCGCTACCCGCTCCAGCTCCCCGAGAGTTACTTCCCAACAACCAGCCGCCGGCGCGAAGGTACAGAGACGATGGCCAAGGAAAAGTTCGAACGCACTAAGCCGCACTGCAACATCGGCACGATTGGTCACGTTGACCACGGCAAGACGACGTTGACGGCCGCGATCACGATCACGCTGGCGAAGACGGGCGGCGCGACCGCCAAGAACTACGCCGACATCGACGCCGCGCCGGAAGAAAAGGCCCGCGGCATCACGATCAACACCGCGCACGTCGAGTACGAGACGGCCAACCGTCACTACGCGCACGTCGACTGCCCCGGCCACGCCGACTACGTGAAGAACATGATCACGGGCGCGGCGCAGATGGACGGCGCGATCCTGGTGGTCTCGGCCGCCGACGGTCCGATGCCGCAGACGCGCGAGCACATCCTGCTGGCCCGTCAGGTCGGCGTGCCGGCCCTGGTCGTCTACATGAACAAGGTCGACCTGGTCGACGACGAGGAGCTGCTGGAGCTCGTCGAGATGGAAGTGCGCGAGCTTCTGTCGTCGTACGACTTCCCGGGCGACGACATTCCGATCACCAAGGGCTCGGCCAAGGTGGCGATCGACGGCGGCAACCCGGAGATCGGTGAAAACTCGATCCTGGCCCTGATGGCCACGGTCGACGCCTACATCCCGCAGCCGGAACGCCCGATCGACCTGCCGTTCCTGATGCCGGTCGAAGACGTGTTCTCGATCTCGGGCCGCGGCACCGTGGTCACGGGCCGGATCGAAAAGGGCGTGGTGAAGGTCGGCGAGGAAGTCGAGATTGTCGGCATCCGTCCGGTTCAGAAGACGACCTGCACGGGCGTCGAAATGTTCCGCAAGCTGCTGGACCAAGGTCAAGCCGGCGACAACGTGGGCGT